>CBDAMQ010000034.1:430000-671881 GCA_965197275.1 Acidobacteriota bacterium | reverse complement strand
GGAGTCGTGCGCCAGGCTCGTGCCGCAGCCGCGGTATCCCGGTTGCGCGCCGAGGTTCGCGGCGGCGGAACAAGCGAGCTCTCACCGAAGGAGATAGATCGTGAGATCAAGCGGGCTCGCGGAGCTTGAGGCTGGTCATTGACACGAACGTTCTCGTGTCGGGGCTGCTGAGCCCCGTCGGACCCCCTGGCCGGATCCTGGACGGCGTGCTGGCCGGTTCGTACCGATTGCTCTTCGACGATCGGATACTGAATGAGTACACCACCGTGCTCGCCCGTCCTCGTTTCGCGTTCGACGCCAGGGCGATCGGAGTACTGCTCGAGTTCGTTCGTGACAGCGGCGAGCTGATTCCCGCGGCAGCCAGTCGGCTCCGGACTACCGATCCGGGAGACCAGCCGTTTCTGGAGGTCGCGCTGACGGGGAACGCGGACGCGCTCGTGACCGGTAACGCGAGACATTTTCCACAACGGTCGGGCGTCCAAATCTTGACGCCCGCCGAGTTAATGGCCGGAAAGGGGGCCCGCTAGCGTTGCGGCTAGCTCATCTCGACGCAGCGATCAGATCCAGCTCGCCGACGATCGGCAATCGATACGCCGCCGCCTCCTGACCGTTGCGCACCAGCAGGACGTCGCCGTAGAGGGCGAAGTTGTTCCAGGTGTGCCCGTTGATCGCCTGGAAGCGCCCGAGGACGTTGTTGCGATTCTCGGGTGACACCTCGACCATGACCATCTCGCCGTCCTCGGTGAGCACCAGCAGCACCTCGCCGACCATGAGGATCTGGCCGTGGTAGTAACGACCCGCCTTCCAAGCGCGCTCGCCGGTGGCCAGCTCGACGCATTCGAGGATGCCCTCCGACAGACCGTAGGCGTAGCCGTTGCGCATGGCGACGTTGGTGAGCTTGGTACGCAACACGCGCGCCTGGTGCCAGAGCTGGCGGGCGTTGAACGTGCCCCCGGCCACTGGGTCGAGCTCGTACAGCGCCGCGCCGCCGCCGTAGCCCTTGGAGATGAACACGCGGTTCGACCCTACCGGCACTGCCTGCGAGACGTTGGAGTCAGCGGACGAGATCCCCGGCCAATCGAACTCCCACAGCACCGCTCCGGTATCCGGATCGTGCCCACTGACCACGTTTTGGTTCACCACAAGAACCTGCTCACGCCCGCCCAGCTGCGCCAGCCGCGGCGATGCCATGCCTACCTGGTGGTCACCGGCCTCCCAGAGCAGCGCGCCGGTATGCTTGTCGAACGCTGCGACGGAGACGCGTCGAGCACGCGATCCACCGACCCCGATGATCAACATATCGCGCACGATCAACGGCGAACCCGAGCGACCGTGCGTCATCGCGGCCATCTCTTCCTCGGCAGAGACGGCATACTCCGCCAGTAGGTCGTGTTCCCAGAGCAGGTCGCCCGTTGCGCCGTCCAGGGCGACGAGATTACCCGACACCCCGAGCACGTAGACCGTGCCTCCGTCGATAGTGGGCGTGCTGCGCGGCCCGCGGCCGCCCATCAGGTTGAAGTACTCGCCGCCGATGTGCCGTTCCCACAGCTGGGCCCCGGTGAGCACGTCGTAGAGGGTTATGACCTCACGCCCCTCGCGCTCCTCGAGCGTGGCGGCGAACCCGTTCACCACCGCGAATCCGCTCCAGCCGGCGCCAATCTGCTGTCGCCACACAAGCTCTGGCGGCCGCGCCTCCCAGTCCGTGTCCAGCACGACGTTGTCGACCCGTAGATCGCGGTTGGCTCCCAGGAAGCCGGGGAAATCGTAGGGTGTCGTGCTCAGCACGTCGATTGGCATCGACCCCGCTGCCGCGACCTCGGGAACACGATCGACGCGGGCGGTTGAACCCAATTCGAAGATCGGCATCATGTCGCCACGGAATCCGGCGAACTCGTAGAGCGTTGAGAACGCGAGCCAACCGAGGACGAGCGCGCCTCCCGTGCCGTAGCGGACCGCCCGCGACCACCCGGAAAGAAAAACGAACCACACGACGGTGACCGGGAGGGCGAGGAAGAACAGCACGGCCAGCGTGATGCCGTTCATGATGCCCACCTCGACATCCATGACATAGCGCACCGCGACGATCACGGCGAGGAAGAAACCCCAGAGACCCAAGATCAGCCTGGGAACGCGCGGCCGGGTATCGGACATCGTTCAACCTCGACGGTGTGGGCAAACTGCGCAGCGACTCTACACAAGTATCGCCGATGTTGAAGGGTCGACAAGGCACATCCGACTGGGTGGACCCAAAGCTATGGACGGGTGGCACCAGGTCGGCCCCGAACGGCGGCCATCACCAAGGCCCGGTCAAGCCCTTCGATTCCACCGCTATCGGCCACTCGGGTGATGGTCGGGACGCGGGCACTCTATTGCCAGATTGCCGAGCGCTAGACGACACCCGGTCAGTCGGCCCCGGCGTGCTCCACCAGCCATGGGAATACATGCGCAAAGACCGGGGCGCTCTCGCCACTGCGTACATCGCGCATGCCGTGCCCTACGCCCGCCAGCAGCCGATGCGTGTAGGGCTTCCCTGAGGCCGCCAATCGGTCGAGGATCGCCACCGTCTCGGGAATCGGAATGCTGCGATCGGCGTCGCCGAGCACCCACAGGCCTGGTATGTCGATGGCCTCCAGCGAGATCACCGGATCGAAGCCACGCGGTCCGTCGTAGGCAGCCAGTCGCTCGGAAAGATCGCTGCCAGGGCTGTCGTCCTGCGCGCCCTCACGTTCGCCGGTGAGCTCGCTGTAGTAGATCTCCTCTCCGACCGTCACCGCGGGGCCGGAGATGATCACCATGAACGCGACGTCGGGCGATTTGGAAGCGGTAAGCGGTGCGATCCAACCTCCCTGGCTGATCCCGTAGATGCCGATGCGATCGGCGAGAATGTCGGGTCGCTCCTTGAGGGCCTCGACGCCGGCGACGATGTCATCGGCCAGCTGCCCGAGGGCCTGCTCGCTGTTGGCGGGACCGATCCCCGTGTAGGTGCCGCCAGAATCGCCGACGCCGCGCTTGTCGTAGGTCAGCAGCGCATAGCCATTGATCGCCAGGAGCTCGGAGATGCGTGCATAGTCGTCGCGCGTGGCGCGCCCGGATCCATGGGCCACGACCAATGCCGGATGCGGCCCACCGAAGGCCGGCAGGCGCAATTGTGCCGCCAACTCCACGTCACCGTTGCGAAAGGTCAGCTCTTCGTCGACATACGCCAGGCCGCCGGCCGGTTGCTCCAGGTCATCAGCCCAGAACCACAGCAAGATCACCGGCAGCGAGCCCACCACCAGAACCACGGCGGTGATCAGCAGGCCGGCCTTGAGCAGGCGACCGGCCTCACGAGTGAACGGGGTCCCCTTTACGTCGCGCGGGCGATCCATCCGCGGTCGGTCCATCAGCGCCTCCTGGCGGCTGAAGGGTCCGCCACAAGCGGGGGAGCGTGCGGTAGCCGCGGCAAGGATACGCTACCGAGCAGAGGCATCGTCCCGTGAATGACATCGTGTTGACCACAGACAGGCTGTCGCTGCGACCATGGCGTAGCGACGACAGCATCGAGCTGCGCGCCATTACCAACAAGGACAGCGTGGTGCGGCACGTCGGCGGCGGACGTTTCTGGACCGACGACAGGGTGACGGAGTTCATCACCCGACAGCAGCGACACTTGAGCGAGCTCGGCTACTGCCTCTGGGCGGTCGAGCCCCGCGGCGAGACGAAGGCGGCCGGATACGTCGGCCTGCAGCCGCTCGGCGACACCGGAGAGGTGGAGATCGGCTGGCTGCTCGACGAGCCCTACTGGGGCCGGGGCCTGGCGACCGAAGCCGCCACCAGAGCCCTGCATCATGGCTTCGAGGACATCGGTCTGGAGCGAGTGGTGGCCATCGCGGTGCCGGAGAACAGCGCGTCGATCAACGTCATGCGCAAGCTCGGGATGAGCTTCGAGAGTCAGCTGGAGTGGAAGGGATTCGATGTGGAGCTCCACGTGCGCTTCAACCCGGCCGGGCGCCGTTGACTCAGGCCGCGGCGACCGCGCCCATGAAAGCCTCGAGCTTGGCGGCGTCAAGACGGTCCTCAGAGCGGACCCCGCTGCACACGTCGACGCCGTAGGGGCGAACCGTCTCGATCGCCGCGGTCACGTTGTCGGGCCGCAGACCGCCGGCGAGAAACACCGGCACATCCAGGCTTTCGCGGATCTGTCGACTGATCGCCCAATCGTGCACTCGTCCCGTCCCGCCGAGCTCCTTGGCCGCGAGCGTCGGGTTGCCCGAATCGAGGAGCACGGCGTCGACCTGCGCGGCGACCGCCTCGGCCTCGGCGATCGATTCGAGCCCGGCCACGTGGACAACCTGGACGATGGACACTCCGGGCATGCGGGCGCGCAGCTCATCGTAGGTTCCATCCCGGAGCCGGTCGACGATCTGCACCGTGTTCGTGCGGCAACGCCGCTGCTGCGCGATGATCGCCCCGGCCGACTGCAGCGAGGTGAGCAGGAACGTGCCAAGGGCGGGCGGTACACCCGCCGCGATCGCCGCAATCTCCCCCTCTTGGATCACCCCGGGACCGGTGGGCATAGCCGATACGAGGCCAAGCGCCGATGCACCCGCAGCAACGGCCGTTCGTGCCTCGGCGACCGACGAGATGCAGCAGATCTTGACGCGCACCACAGGCTTCCTCCGGAACCGACTGCTCGTCCCACCGGCTAGGCGGGTGGACTCTTGGGCATGCGTTCGTACGGCGTTATGTCGTCGTCGACATGCACCCAGGGCACCCGGCTGCTGACGTAGACCTGCATGTCGGGCCGCACGGATTCCGGCGCGTCCATGCTCGCCACCGTTATGTCGAGCTCTGGGGACCCCTCGCGATCGTAGGTCAACGAGGCACCGCATTGGCTGCAGAAGCTGCGTCGTACCGGCGTGGGCCAATCCGAGGTGTGGTCGTAGTAGCTTGGTGCTCCCTTGGTCCATTCGAGATCTTCACGGGCGACCTCGATCCAGGCGACGAGCGGTGCACCGCTCACGTGCTGGCAGTCGCGGCAATGACAGATCGCGACGCCAAGAGAGCCTCGGCCTCGGTAGCGCACTGCGCCGCAGAAGCAACCGCCTTCGAAAGCGGGGTCGTCATTCATCGTTAAGGCCTCCGTGCGAGCGGCGAAGGAAATCACCGGCTCGGCATCTGACAACTACAAGGTAGTTGGCAGATGCTACCGCAGACCTACATGAAGCGGCTTGTGCCGTTCCAGCGCGCCACCTCGGCGGGATCGCGCACGCCGAGCGCTATCCACTCGCGCGCTTCCTGCGGGTCGCTGCCCGCGGACGCCCAGGTGGCTGCGATGCGGCCACCGATGTAGGCCGACAGCCACGGCTCGGCTTCCTCGGGCGTGAAACCCCGCCACATGAAGCCGGCCGCCACCAGCGGGTCCTCGGCGCCGACATCCATCCAGTCGATCGCCCGACGAGCGTTCAACCCGGCGGCGAACCAGCGACCGGCAGCATAGGGACCGAAACCGGCAGTCTCCCAAACAACGTTCTGCGCTTCGGGGATACCAACGTCGGCGTACTCGAACACGCCGGTGTAGAGGCTGAAGACATGGCAGATCTCGACAACCCGCTCGGCGAGATCGGCTGGCAGCAGCAGCGACGAGTCGAGCAGGCGTTCCAGGTCGCGATCGTCGGGCTCGACCTCACGATCGCTGAACCGTTCCATAAGCGCATCTGCCTCGTCGATCTGGCGGCGACAGCTCAACAGACGGTGACGCCAGCGTCCCGCTTCCAGCGGCGCGTGGACCTCTGTCCAGCGCAGCATGCCGAGAACTCTTGCCTCGGCCGCGTAGGCCGCCTCACACTGCACCGCCAGGCGCACGCTGCGAGCGAACGAATCGTCGACTAGCGCCCTCAGGTCGCTCGACTGGATGAGCTCGCCGAGCAGGGAGCGCAGACGCCCCTCGGCGACGTGCAGAAGACGCCAGGCACGCGAGGCTTCGTCGCTGAGGAGGGGGCGTTCTGAAAGCTCGAAGAGCGTTTCACCCCGCAGCGTCTCGCGCTCCCACGCCTGGATGCGCCGCAGGGCATGTTCCGCCTGGGCGAGCTCGTCGTCACGATCGACTTCAGGCTCGAGCCGACAGAGCGAGCGCTCGAAGACCCACAGGCCGGTGTATGCCGACGACAGCGTGTTCACGAACGACTGCGTCAAGCGCAGGTCGTCGACCTGGACACGTTTGGGCGCCGCCCTGGGGATTGATCGGATCGGATTGGCTCGTTGCTCGGTGATCATGGCGAGTCATATTAAATGTCATTAATAGTTTGTTTTGATTAGAAATAGTTAATTAACCATATCTAAGTCAAGAGTTGAGCGGAAAAAGAATTAAATACTTATCAATGGCTTTTATGACAATAAACAGCTGTGATGGAGAGTTTCTTGATGCTACTGGCATGCTAAGGCTTATCTCTGATCTTGATCGATCGGCGTCATAGGCGCATGCCCAAGCGGCACACACCCACACGCACCCTGGGCAGAGAACGGGCCGCCGGTGCGAGACCGACGGCCCTTCGGAGACGGACAGACGAGTGTCGATTCGTCGGACGGCGTGTCTCGGCCGACTCTACCGGCCTGCTAACGCAGCCCTGCCGGTGACGAGGGACGGTAGCTATCCGACCAGTACATCCCCTCCACCTGGCGCTGACGGGGGTAGATCTCCGACAGCGTCGCGCCGTCGTACAAGCGTCCATCCTTCATGACGCGATGCACCAGCGCGGTGTTGCGGATGTTCTGCAAGGGATCGGCGTCGAGCACGATCAGATCGGCGATCTTTCCGGCCTCGATCGTGCCCAGGTCGTTCTCGACGCCGATACCTTCGGCGCCGTGGATCGTTGCCACCCGGAGCGCGTCGTGGTTGGACATGCCGCCCGAGGCGATCATCCACAGCTCCCAGTGGTAGCCGAGGCCATCGAACTGCCCGTGGCTGCCCACACCGCCGCGCCCGCCGGCCTCGACGATGCGCTTGAGCACCTCCGCGTGCCCTTCGAAGGCGTACTCATTGTCCATGAACCAGCCGCCCGGGCCTGGGCTGCCGCCACCGCCCGTGCCGCGCCTGCGCGCCTTGGGTGCCAGAACCGAGTAAGGGTAGAAGCGCTGGATCTTGGGATCGTTGTACGGGTTCTCGTTGGTGTAGAAGTAGTTCTCGCCGAACGGCCCTCCGTAGCTCACGATGAGCGTTGGCGAGTAGGTGATTCCGGTCTGCGCGAACAGCTGCACGACGTCCTCGTACAGCGGATAGATCGGCAGCGAGTGCTCCTGTCCCGGATAGCCGTCGATCGCCATCGTCAGGTTGTACTCGAGGTCGAGCCCGCCTTCGGTGGTCGGCATGAGCTCCTGCTCGCGCGCCGCGTTGATGATCCACTGGCGCGTCTGGCGGTTGCCCGACATGTACATCTTGATGGTGTTGGTCTGGTAGTACTCGGAATAGCGCTTGAGCACATCGCGGGCGTGGTCGGCGTCACGCCAGCGCTCGCCCGAGAACACCCCGGGGCCGGTCGAGTAGACACGCGGGCCGATGAGCTCGCCGGTCTCAACCTTGTCGGAGTACGTCAGCACGTCGGTGGTGGCCGTCTGCGGGTCGCGTGTGGTGGTAACGCCGTAGGCCAGGTTGGCGAGGTACATCCACGCCTGTTGCTTGTGCAGACCCCAGTTCGGCCACATGTGGGCGTGGGTATCGACGAAGCCCGGCACGATGGTCTTGCCTCGCAGGTCGATGCGCTCGGCCCCGTCGGGTAGCTGCACGCGGCCACGCCGACCGACCGCCTTGATGCGGTTGCCCTCGACGACGATGTCGGCGTTGTCGATCACCTCGTCGCCGTTCATCGTGATCACCCGCGCGCGCCGCAACACCACGGAGCTGGTCGAGAGATCCCGGGTCGCCATGACGACGACGCGTTTCTCGAACGGCTTGTAGCTCTTGTCCTCCTCCTCGTCGGCGTCGTCATCCTCGCCGTCCCCGTCTTCGTCGTCGCCGTCGTGGTCCTCATCACCGTCGTGGTCGTCGCCTTCTTCGCCCTCCTCGCCGCTGGCTTCCGGGTCCTCTTCGTCGTCGGCCTCCTTCTCGGCTTTCTCCTTCTCTTCCTTCGCCTTGCGCTTCTTCTCCGCGTCGATTTCCTCGTCGACACGCTCGGCCTCCTCGAGGTCGTAGACCACGTGCGCGTTGCCGATCGACCAGTGCACGGTGTTGCCATCGGCACTCCATGCTGGAAACTCGCCGCCGATGTCGGTTAGCTTGCGCACCGGAACCGGAGCACCCGACGGGTTCGCCGCCGAGATCGTCGGTGCCTTGGCTCCGACGAGCGGAATCGCACCGATGGCATAGAGGTCCATGCCGACGCGCGCCAGGGCCTTGTCGCCGGTGGGGGCAATCTTCACCAGGTTGGCCGGCGGCGGAGGTCCTTCTGAGCCCGGGAACGGCGGCCCGGTGACCTTCAGGTGTTCCTTGAGGTCGGTGCCGTCCCAGCGCAGCGATACCAGACCGGCGCGGCCGGCGTACAGGTAGATGCGGTCGGAGTCGGTGCCGAAGTGCGGTGTCGTGCGGCCGGTCATCGGAGCGATGCGAGTCCAGTCGCCGCCGGCGGCGGGAATCCAGACCAGGTCGGCCGCCGCGCCGCCACCGAACGACGGGCCGGTGGCCTCCTGGTAGTCACGCGCGGGTCCACGCACCGCCACGATGCGCTCTCCGTCCGGCGACCACGCCACCTGCATGTAGGTGCCGTTCATGGTCGTGAGCCGGCGCGACGATCCACCGGCCGCGAGTATGGAGGAGATGTGGCCGCCGTCTGTCTGGTCCCAGGTGACGTACGCTAGGGTGCTGCCGTCAGGCGACCAGGCGGGCATTGCCTCGACGTCGGTGGAGTCTGTCAGCCGTCGCGGCTCGCCATCGGGCCAGTCCATGACGTAGAGACGATCCAGCGCGGTGAACGCGAGCTTGCGGCCGTCGGGAGACGGCACCGCATCGCGAATCTGACGGACCTCGAACTCGGGGCGATCGTCCACCGGGTAGTCGAAGTCGAGCTTGGCGCCGGCCTCGATCTTCACCTCGGCGGTGAACGGAATCTCCACTGCGTCGGCACCGTCGATCGGAATGCGCCAGATCTTGCCACCGTACGACGCTACCAACGCCGATGAGTCGGGCGTGAACGACATCCCGGGGAGCACATCGCGCGACGCGATCGACTCCTGATCGTCGCGCTGCACCGGATACGCCAGCCAGCTCTCATCGCCGGTTCGCAGATCCCGTAGCCGCAGCCCCGTCTTGTCCTCGTGCCGCGTCCCGTAAACCAACCACTTTCCGTCCGGCGACAGGGCTGGCCGGAACGCCGAGCCGTAGCGCGAGCTCCGCCGGGTCACCTCGCCCGTCTGGCGATCATAAACCGCTAGCTGGTACTGGGGGAAAATGGCGTTGTACTGCCAGGGTCCGGTGCGGGTGGCGAACCAGATCCAGCGCTCGTCGGCGCCGAACGCGGGCCCCATCTGGCGTCGGGTGCTGCTGGCCTCGCCGATCTGGATGCCGGCGCCGCCCTTGTCGGCGTGGATCAAGAACAGGTTCTGCGACCGGAACCCCGCCCCGGCTCGCGACGCGACGATGTAGTCGCCGTCGGGGGTCCACTCGGACGAGGCGAAGTTGCTGCTCTTGCCCTCCGTTACCTGGCGGAAGCGCTCGTCTTCGTCCTCCTCGTCGAGCGTCACCACCCACAAGTTCTCCGACCCGCTGCGGTCCGAAACGAACAGCACCTGCGTTCCGTCGGGGCTGTAGCTCGGCATGCTGTCGAAGCCCATCCCATCGGTGATGCGCGCGGCCTCACCGCCGGCGATCGGCACGGTGTAGAGATCGCCGAGCAGGTCGAAGACGACCGCCGCACCGTCGGGGCTGACGTCCAGCGACAGCCACGAACCCTCGGTGGCAGTGAACTCCACCGTGCGCTCGGGCTTCAGCGGCAGGTCTTTCTTGTCCCAGTCGTCGGCGGACTCTTCTGCATCGTCGTCACCCTCCTCGTCGTCGCCTTCCTCGTCCTGTCCGATGACGATGTACCCGTAGGGGTAACCGGTGATCGGATCGACAGGAACGCCGTGCATCCAGGGTGGTAGCACAACGCGGTCGTCGCCATCGTGCTCCAGCAACGCCCCCTGGCCAGCCGCGGGCAGGGCCTGGCCGGCCGATCCAACGGCGGGAACTGCGAGCACGAGGAGAGCGATCAAGGTTGCCAGTGGTCTGATGGTGCGCATGATTGTCCTCGGTGTTTGGATTACCCCGTCGCCGTAGCGACGCGGCCTCAGGCAGTCGAACGCGGCACGAACCGGGGAACACGACGGGCATACTCGACGTACGCATTCCCGAACCGGTCGCGCAGCTCGCGCTCTTCGAAGTGAACGCTTAGCAAAAGGGCGGGAACGGTGATGACGAGCAGGATCCAGCTCGCCAGATAGTTGCTGAACAGCGCCGTTCCGTTGGCCAGCGCCGCGAGTGGCCAGAGCGTGGGTCCGGTTCCGAACTCGACTGCCAGCAGCCGACCACGGAACGGCCACGTGGCCGCTCCCACGACCCAGAACATCCCGATCAGGATGATGTAGCTGATCCGGGTCCCGAGAGCACGCCAGAACCCGACGAACGGATGCACGAGGAACCAGTAGCCGAAGGCGAACGGGAGCGTCAGCACACACAGGAGCGCGATCCCGTAACGGAAGGAGTCGAACAACGAGCCAACCTGTTCAGTCGTATCGGCGGGGGCGCGCCCTAGCCTATCCCGCTGACCCCTTCGTGTGGAACGAGTTCGACGGTGCCGACGGCAGGGCAAAGACCTACCTGGCGCTGATGTTCCTGCTCTATATCCTGGCGCTGATTGCGATCGCCAGCGCCTACCAGGCAGCGGCCGGCTAGCAGGCCGTGGTGGAAGTGTGGTGGGTCTGGTTACGGCGAGTTGGGGCCAGTTGCAAGGCGGCCTGACGCACACGATGCCCTAGCCATCGTCGAGGAAGGTCAACGTCGCAGATGGCCCCAAATCGCCGTAACCCTTCGGGCGACTGGGGGTTGCGCGCACATGCTGCGTCGTTTGTCGTCAACGATGGGGTAACCATCGCCTCCTCCTCTCTCCTGGCCTGCGCCTCGCAAGACCCTGTCGCCAGACCCACCACACTTTCACCACGGCCGGCTAGGCGCCGAACACTCCGATCGCGGCTTCAAGTCTCGAGTACCTCTTGCATCTCGCCGATCAGGCGGCGAGCGAGACGCTGGCTGTCGAGCTGGGTGGCGATGATGTGCTCGTCGTCTCCGCGTGTCGCGATCTCGATGCGGTAGTAGAGCTTGTTGTTGGCCTGCATGCCGGGGGTCGGTCGGATGGCAGTGATCTGATCTCGCAAGAAGCTCTTGGATCTGCCGGGCCCGAGCATACGCTTGGTGAATGCCAGGGCGCCGTTGCCGATCTCAACGCGGATCTCGATGAGCCAGAGGTCGAGCACGAACCAGATCAGGATGACGGCGAAGAGCCCGAACGCGATCGGAAACAGGATCGGCGCACCGAGCGACACCATCATCCAGATGAACCCGCACCGGACCGCAGCGAAAGCAGTCACTCCGAGGGCCACGCCCTTGTGCCGGGCACGGTGAAAAACGTACCGGCGCCCACCGTCGGCGGTTCTCTCGCTCGCGATCCCCAGCACGGCGAGCTCGGCCGCCCAGTCGTGCGGATTCGCGTGGTATGCCTCGGCCGCCTCGATCTGCAGCTCGGGGTCGCTGCTGTCGGTCTTGAACACCGGCACCTTGAACTCGGCGGCGAAATCGACGCCGGTCATCTCGGCCTCGGCAGCGAGCTTCCAGTGGATCGGCTCGTCGGAGTCCGGGTCGCTGGCCGGTGCCGCGTGCATCGGAATCGCGAATCGAACCGGCACCGTGATCCCTTCAGCTCCGAGACCGAGCGCGCCGCGCCGCACAACCGCGGCATCCTGCCAGAGGACATCATCGCGGCTGCTGCGGTTGTCGCCGCTTCCAGTCGTAACCGTGCGGGTGCACGTGAGCGTGACCTCGAAGCCCTCGTCCAGCGGGCCGCGGATATTGGTATGAACCAGTCCCTCGAGGTAGCCGCCCAGGACGCCCGGATTGGTGAGCAGCTCGAACGTGGCGTTGCCGAACTTGCGCCAACGCAAGAACGCCCGCACTGCCCAAGCCAACAAGAGTAGCCCGGTGACAGGAAAGACGAGCGCGATCAGCGCCAGACGGTTGCCATCGGCGAGCTCGCCTGGAAGGAGGAAGAGAACAGGGGCGGAAATCAAGTTCCAGAGAATCGCGAAGATGGCGCCGCCGATCATCGAGCCCTTCGCCCCTGCCGAAACGCGTCCGTCGGCCCAGTCTTGCTCCCAGCGCCACGGTTCGGTGGGATAGTCGTCCTTCAGCTTGCCCGCTTCGGCGACCAGGCGACCGCCATAGACGGGCGCGAACATGAGCCCGTAACCAACAAGGCCAAACACCAGCGCGAAGATCGTCATAAGCCCGAGCATCCCCCAGCGCATCTCGCGATACAGAACAGACTGGGTCGGATCGCTGGGGTTGACGAAGCAGCGGAAACTACGCCCGGAATCGACATAGGTCCGCAGCTCGGCGTGCTTGTCCTGGTGAAAGGAGCCGACGTTGTCGGATCCGAACCCGAAGCCGACAACGTCGGAAGTGTAGAGCTCACCGTGGTAGGTATACTCGTAGACTGCGTCGACGCGGTACGTGGTGGTGTCGCTGCCACGGCTCACCGCCAGGTCAGCGCTGCGGATGCGTGCTGGCACCTCCTCCCACGATTGTGCGCTCGTCCAGCTCACCACCCTGGAACCGACCAGGTAGCCGACGAACGTGCCCCCGCCCGCGAACGGCAGGGCGAACAGCAGCAGCATGATCACGCTACCGCGCCCCGCCTTCTTGCCGACCTGCCCTCGACTGATCACGACAAGACGCGCCGGCGGATCTCGTTGATGAACCGATCCGGCTCCTCGAGCGCCAGGTAGAACGATGTGGCCTGGAACTTGAAGCGACCGAGCAACGGCATCGCCTGCTGTTTTCGGAACCGCACTCGCACGACGTTTCTCGTCGACACCAGCACACCGTACTCCCCGCCAAGGCCGATGCGGCAACCCAATCCCCGGTACAGGGGCCACCGAGAGCGTTCGACGGCATCGACGGTCGCCAGATCGATCGTGTCGTCGAACAGCCAGCCCAGTCGTACGTGCAGTGATTGGTCTTGGAGATCCGCGAACCGCCGCGCCCGCGTCGCACCGAATGGCACCAACACGGGCCGGATCAGCAGACCGGCCTGGAACTCGAAGCGCACAGCACCCCCTCATGGCGATGATACGCGCCACTTGCCTGGCGGCGAAGCTCCTAGCGTCCAGCAGGGGATCGGAGTAGCCGCAGTGCGCTAACACAACCTGTGTATTACATTGTGTGTAATAGATATCTCTCTGAACCCCAGGATTCGATGGCCAGCGCCTCACTGGAAGTGCTGCTTTCACTCCTCCGCCGGTCGTCTCACGGCTACGGGATCATCTCCGACGTTCGTCGACGCACGAACGGCGACGTCGTGATCGGCACGTCGTCTCTTTACGCCATCATCCGCCGGCTCCTGCGTGACGGGTTGATCGAGGACGCGGGTGATATGCCGGCCCAAGAGACCAAAGGGCCACCGCGGCGCTACTACTGCATCACCGACGCCGGGCGGGGCCAGGTGCACGAGGAAGCCCGCCGACTGCGCCGCGCGATGGAATCCGTCGAAGCTGTCCTTGGCAACCCCGTCTCTGAAGCCCCGGGGGCCGAGGAGCGCTAGTGGCAAACAACCGCCTGGCGCTGGTAGTGCGCTGCTTTTGCTTCCTCAGCCAGCGGCTCCTGCCCGCCGAGCTCGTGGCGACACACGGACGCGACATCAACGAGGCTTTTCTCGATCTGTACGAGGAAGCCAGGGCTTTTTCGCATCGGGCCCGCGCCAGAGTCCTGACACGCGAGCTGCGTTGCCTTCTGTCGACCGCCTATTCGGAGCGGCGCGCACTGCGGCGGGAACACCGGCATCTTCTTCCACTGCGCGCCAAGCCGCGCACCTCACCGTTCATGACACGCTCGACGACCGCCGTCGGCGAGCCCGAGCCACGATCTCCCATCCCTTGGTTGACGAATATGTTCGACAGCATCCTTCAGGACGTCCGCTACACCTTCCGCACCCTGCGCCAGAGCCCGGTGTTCACCGCGGTTGCAGTGCTCACGCTCGCCCTCGGGATTGGTGCCAATACCGCCGTGTTCTCGGTGGTCAATACCGTGCTGCTACAACCGCTCCCCTACGAGGATCCCGAGGACCTGGTAGTGGTGTGGACGAACTTCGGTCGAGATCTACCGCAGAACTGGATCTCCGGGCCGGAGTACGTGGAGATCTCCGATCTCAACACGACGCTCGAGAGCTTCACCGTCCTTTCGACCGACACCGCCGCGCTCACCGGAGACGGCGGTGAGCCGGTGCAGATACTGCAGGGAACCGTGTCCGGCCCGTTCTTCGATGTTCTGAAGGTACAGCCGCAGGCAGGTCGCCTGTTCGGCACCGCGGAGGACGACGGCGAGCAGACGGTGGCAGTGATCACCGACGAGTTCTGGCGCGGCCGCATGGGCGGCCGCACCGACGCGGTCGGCTCCACGCTGCTGCTCGACGACATGCCGTTCGAGGTGATCGGCATCCTGCCGCCTGGTTTCAAGGTGCATCACCCGAACGTGAGCAATCCCGCCGCCGTGACGCTGTTCGCGCCGATGCAACCGACCTACGGAACCACCTATGAGGAGCTCAACCGTGGCTCCCACTTCATGATCGGGATCGGACGCATGAGCCCGGGCGTGACGGTGCCGCAGGTACAGGCCGACCTCGACGCGGTCGCCGTCCGCATGGCGGAGCTGGGTAACTACGACTTCGAGGGCTGGGGCCTGACGACGTACTCGCTGCACGGCGACCTGGTGGAGAGCACCTCCGGCGCGCTGGTGGTGTTGCTCGGGGCGGTGGGATTCGTGCTGCTGATCGCCTGCGTGAACGTGGCCAACCTGCAGTTGACACGCGCCGCCGGGCGCGGCCGTGAGATCGCCCTGCGCACGGCCCTCGGAGCCGGCGCCCGACGCCTCATGCAGCAGCTGCTCACGGAGTCGCTGGTTCTGGCCGCCCTGGGAGCAGTCGTCGGCCTGGGCCTGGCGTTGTGGCTCATCGAAGCTCTGGTGTTGGCGGCTCCGCCCGGCCTACCGCGCGCCGACGCCATCGCGCTCGATCCGAGCGTTCTCTTCTTTGCCGGGATCATCACGCTCCTCACGGCGCTCCTTTTCGGCGTCGTCCCGGGGGTCTTCGTGGCCCGGACCAACCTGGCGGACACGCTCAAGGAGGGAGGTCGTGCGGCATCGGCCGGCCGCGCCGGCAACCGCATTCGCACCGCGCTGGTGGTGGCGGAAGTCGCTCTCGCGCTCGTGCTGCTGGTGGGCGCGGGCCTGATGCTGCGCTCGTTCTCCGGACTGCTCAACACCGATCCCGGTTACCGCACGGAGTCCTTGCTGACGTTCCGGGTGAGCCTCCCACAGCCGAAGTACGACGCCGACTCCGCGACCGCCTTCCACCAGGAGTTGCTGAGTCGCGTGCGGGCGCAACCAGGCGTGCTAAGCGCCGGCTCCACCAACGGCCTGCCGCTATCAGGCTGGGGCGGCTCCGGTACCACGATCGCAGAGCACTCGGAATCGGAAAGCGTTGACGAGTTCGGCGGCTACCGGTACATCGAGGCAGATCGTCGATTCGTCTCGGCGGGCTATTTCGAGACCATGGGCACCGAGCTTGTCGGCGGACGCTTCTTCACCGAGGCCGACAACGGCGACGCGGCTCGCGTGGCGATCGTCGACGAGACCTTCGCGCGCCGCTTCTGGGGCACCGGCGAGGCAGTCGGGCAGCGTGTCGCGGTGAACTGGGCGATGGATCCCGAGGGACATGGCATCGCTGAGGTCTACTGGTCGGAGGTCGTGGGCGTGGTGCGCCACGCACGCAGTCGCAACCTCTCCGCCGACGGTCGCGAGCAGTTCTACGCCCCGATGCCGCAGTCACCGCGCTTCGGCATGCACCTCACCGTACGGACCGACGGAGATCCGTCCTCGATCGCCGCGGCGGTTCGACAGCAGGTATGGGATATCGATCCGGACCAGCCGATCTCGGACTTCGCCACCATGCGTGAGCGCGTCTCCGACGCCGTCGCGGCGCCGCGCTTCAACTCCATGCTCCTGGGCTCCTTCGCGGCCGTCGCGCTGTTGCTGTCCGCCCTTGGCATCTATGGAGTGATCTCGTTCTCGGTCGGTCAGCGCACCGGCGAGATCGGTGTGCGCATGGCGCTCGGCGCCAGCCACGGCTCGGTACGGGCGATGGTCCTGCGCCAGGGCATGTTCGTGGTACTCGCCGGCGTGGCGCTGGGAGTGGCGGCGGCCTTCGGCCTGACGCGGCTGATCGCCAGCATGCTCTATGCGGTGTCACCCACCGATCCGATCACCTATCTTTCGGTGGCACTGGTCCTACTCGTTGTGGCAGCACTGGCGTGCTTGATCCCGGCGACGCGCGCCACGCGCGTCGAGCCGGTTGCCGCACTTCGGAAAGAATAGGGGGCAGGCTCGACATGCGGCGCGATCGTTGCGGCGACGCGCAGTCATCGACGGCGACGCGGTCGTCGAGGCGGATGAACCGTCGCTAGCTCGAGCCGGCTACCCCGACGCCCAGCACGTCGGCATCGAGCTCAGCCAGCGTATCGAGCATCAGGTCGGCTTCCGCCAGCGCCGGGTCGGCGCGAAGTCGCGGATCGGGCACGATGATGCACCGCATGCCGGCGGCGCGTGCCGCCCGCAGTCCCATGATCGAGTCCTCCAACACAACGCAGCTCGCCGGGGGTAGCCCGAGCGCGCCAGCGGCGCTCAAGAACACCGCCGGATCGGGCTTTCCGCGCGGTTCATGCTCGGCAGACTGCACCACCTCGAACCGCTGGCGCAGCCCCAGACGGCCCAACACCGCCTCGATAATCCGCATCGACGACGAAGAGGCAACAGCCAGCCGCAGATCGAGCTCCTCACACAGCGTCAGGGCCGATAGCACGCCCGGCATCGGCTCACCGCGTTCCTCGACGAAGCGAATGACGCGTTCCACGATACGGTCCTGCAAACCTCCCGGAGGATGCCTGTCGATGTCCCACGGGCGTCGATCGAGCCAGTGAGTAACGACCTCGTCGACGCGCATGCCCACCGTCTGACAGAGATCGCTTTGCGACAGGGTCAGACCAGCCGCAGCGAAACTCTCCAGCTCGGCTTGCTGCCAGAACGGCTCGGAGTCGATCAACAAGCCATCCATATCGAAGACGGCAGCGCGAATCACGTTGCGTCGACCCACTCCACGGGATCGCCGATCGCGATCTCGCCGTCGTCGAGCACCTCGCCGAACGCACCGCCCCGCCAGTCGGGACGCAGCGCCTCCTGGAGGCCGGCATGCGTCTCCTCCATCAAGCGACACGGCACTGTCTCGCCGTACAGGCGGACACGCACTCCGCCGATCCGCAACACACGACCGCGACTGTGCGCCAGATCGATGCCGGTGGTGAGCAGGTTGGCCCTACGGGCCACCGGCCCGGGGCCGGCATCCACCTCCAACCCCAGGTCGGCGCATACACTGCTCCACGCCTCGGCTGCCAGCACCGTCACCTGTCGCCGACCGCCCTGGTCGGCGTTTCCGACCATGCCGCGGCCCTTGACCATGCGCGCCGCATCGGCGGCGTCCATGGGGCCGGCGGCGGCGCGCTTGATCCAGATGGCGACCAGAGTTCCGTCTCGCCCCGTGTTGTCGGTCATCGATCAGATGTTGAAGAAGGCATTCAGCCTATGCAAGCCGACCGACGCTCCACGGTCGTTCGGACCCGAGCTACGGGTCGTTCCGACCTAGACTACGTAGTCGTCCCGACGGCGTCACCGGGGCGACTCGGGATCGGAACGCTGTCCGGGTTTGACTTCCGGATCAAGAGGACAACCGGCGGCCCACTTGACAGCGAACCGGAAGATGACGGATGGTCGGGCCATGTTCAAGAACGTTGCCCACCGAACACTCCGCGCTCCAGCGACCCACAGTGTGGTCGGCGCGGCAGTGCCTGCTCTGGATGGCGCGTTCTTTTCGTTTACCCGCGGGAGCCTGCGGGTCGTGTAGCCGAAATCGCATCATCGGCCGCGACCCGCCGGGGCGACTCGGCGGGTTTTTTTGTGGCCCGAAGCCACGACTAGGAGCAAACGATGGGAACCGACCTGGATCGAATACGGGGCGAACTCGACAAGATCGACCGACGACTGGTTGCCGCGCTGGCCGAGCGCCAGCAAGTGATCGCCGAAGCGGCCGCATCCAAGGCAGCAACCGGCGCGTCACCGCGCGACCCGGAACGCGAGCGACGGCTACTCAGCGCGTTGACCGAAGAGGGGGCTCGACATGGGCTGGACGCGGGCTACGTCACCGCCGTCTTCCATCGCATTCTGGAGCAATCGGTACGACACCAGACGTCGCATCTCGTCGAGCTTGCCGATCCAGACACGCGCGGTGAGGCACTTTGCGTCAGCTATCAGGGAAGCGCCGGCGCCTACAGTCAGATCGCCGGCCAACATCACTTCGCCGAACGGCCCGGAGAGCTGCAGTTCATCGGATTCCCGAGCTTCGCGGAGACGCTCGACGCAGTACAGGACGGTCGCGCCCGTTACGCCATGTTGCCGGTGGAAAACAGTACGGCGGGTTCGGTCAACGAGGCCTATGACGCGCTTGGGAGCTCTTCATTGTCGGCCGTCGGCGAAGAGGTACTGCGCATCGAGCATTGCCTGGTAGCAGTAGAGGCTGTACCGATCGAGAGCATTCGCCGGATCGTGTCGCACCCGCAGGCTCTGGCCCAATGCAGCGAGTTCGTCGATTCGTTGCCGAGATGCCAGGCGGAGTCCTTCACCGACACCGCGATGGCAGTCGAGCGAATCGTGCGCGAGCGTGATCTGTCGCAGGCGGCGATCGCCAGCGACGAGGCTGCCCGACTCCACGGGCTAACCGTTATCCGTCGCGATATTGCCAACGTCGCCGAGAACTACACCCGGTTCATGGTGGTGGCGCGGGAACCGTTGCTGTGTGATTCGCGCATCCCGTGCAAGACATCGCTGATGCTCGCGACCCGACACGAGCACGGTGCGCTGGCGCAGTGCCTCAAGGTGCTCGCCGAGCATGACCTCAACCTCACGAAGCTCGAATCGCGCCCGCGACGACGATCTCCCTGGGAGTATCTGTTCTACCTGGACTTCGAGGGCAACATCGCCGACGACAACGTGCAGAGCGCGCTGACGGCGGTGGCGGCGCAGACGCGCTTTCTGAAGGTCCTCGGCTCGTACCCGGCGTACGCGGCGATCAAGACCAAGACCAAGGTCGACGAGCCGGCGCAGCCTGAGCCCAGCGCTGCCGCGGTCGAGCCGTCAGCCGACGACGAGCAGGCCGCGATCATCGCGCAGCTGGAGAAGAAGCCCTATCGGCTAGCCTCGCGGGCGACGAGGACCGAGGACACCGTGGTGCACATTGGCGAGGTGGCTGTCGGCGGCCCCCAGCCGGTGCTGATCGGCGGTCCTTGCTCGGTCGAATCGCGCGAGCAAATCAATTCCTGCGCCGCCGCCGTCCGCGAGGCAGGCGGCATGATGTTGCGTGGCGGGTGCTTCAAGCCGCGCACGTCGCCGTACTCGTTCCAGGGGCTCGGTTATGACGGTCTCGATCTGCTGGTCGAAGCCGGCCACGAACAGGGGCTACCGATCGTCACGGAAGTGCTCCACACCTCCGATGTCCAGCGCGTCGCCGAGCGCGCTGACGTGCTGCAGATCGGTGCCCGCAATATGCAGAACTTCGCGCTGCTGCGCGAGGTGGGGCTGACGCAGCGGCCGGTGTTGCTGAAGCGCGGAATGATGTCGTCGATCGACGAGTGGATCGCCGCCGCCGAGTACATCCTGGCGCAGGGCAACCAGGACGTGATCCTGTGCGAGCGCGGCATTCGGACCTTCGAGACCGCCACCCGAGGGACGCTCGATCTCACCGCGATTCCGGTGGTGCGCGAGCGTACCCACCTGCCGGTGATCGTCGATCCATCCCACGCCGCCGGCGTGCGACGATGGGTGGCGCCGCTGGCGCGGGCGGCGCTGGCTGCCGGTGCCCAGGGTGTGATGGTGGAGATGCACCCGCGGCCCGACGAGGCGCGCAGCGATGGCGCCCAATCGCTCACGTTCGAGGGCTTCCAGCGGCTAGCGGCGGCAATCTGTTGACGCGGCCACCTGCGGCGCACCATACTTCGCAGACTTGCAGTTCGCCGTGCGAGCATCTGCCCCTATCACTGCTCGCTGGCACCCCTACTGGCGGATCGAACCCATGCACCACCTGTTTCCGAGCCACGGCAATAGCCCGGATGCTCTCGCTCTTAGGCCGCTCCTCCTTCTAGGGAGGGGCGCTCGATCCAGCTAGCCAGCAGTTCGATCGACGCCCCGTCCCTGATCCAGGACGGGGCTTTTCTTATGCCCCGGTAATCGCTGTTCATTAACTACATATTCTGGCCGACCTCCGATGTGAGGGAGCACCATGAGCGGACGCGTTCTGATCTTCGATACGACGCTGCGCGACGGAGAGCAATCTCCCGGCGCCAGCATGAATATCCCCGAAAAGCTGCGGATGGCCGAGGCACTGGCCGACCTCGGTGTCGACATCATCGAGGCGGGCTTCCCGATCGCCTCACCGGGCGACTTCGAAGCGGTGCGCGCAGTGGCCCGGAACATCGACGGGCCGACCATCGCCGGGCTGGCGCGTTGTGACCGCCAGGACATCGAGCGCGCCTGGGAGGCGGTGCAGGAGTCGAAGCGGCCACGGCTGCACGTCTTCCTGGCCACCAGCGCCATCCATCGAGAGCACAAGCTCAAGATGGCCAAGGAGGAAATCCTGCGGCGTACGGCAGAGTCCGTCGAGCTCGCTCGCAGCCTCTGCGACGATGTGGAGTTCTCCCCCGAGGATGCCTCGCGCACCGAGCCCGATTTCCTCGACGAGGTCGTGCGCTGCGCCATCCGGGCTGGCGCCACGACGATCAATATCCCCGACACGGTGGGCTACGCCGTGCCGAACGAGTTCGGCGAGCGCATTGCCGGACTTCGGGAACGCGTCGCCGAGCTCGCCGACGTCGTCATAAGCGTCCACTGCCACAATGATCTCGGCCTCGCTGTGGCCAACACGGTCGCGGCCTTGCGTGCCGGTGCTCGTCAGGTGGAGTGCACCATCAACGGTATCGGTGAGCGCGCCGGCAACTGCTCCCTCGAAGAGGTCGTCATGGCGCTGCGCACGCGCAACGACTTCTTCGAGCTCGATACCGAAATCGACGCCACCAAGCTCTACCCCACCAGCCAGCTGCTCTCGAACATCACCGGCCTGGCGGTACAGCGAAACAAGGCGATCGTGGGCGACAACGCCTTCGCTCATGAAGCTGGTATCCACCAGCACGGCATGCTCATGCATCACTCGACGTACGAGATCATGCGCCCCGAGGATGTCGGTGTAGGCGCCAGCAACCTGGTGCTCGGCAAGCACAGCGGCCGCCACGCCTTCCGTAGCCACGTCCAGGCGATGGGGTTCGAGCTCGACGAGGACCATCTGGTGGAGGTATTCGCCGAGTTCAAGAAGCTCGCCGATTTGAAGCGCACCGTCTACGACGCCGACATCCGCGCGTTGATCGACGGCAGCCTGCAGAAGACGCCGCACCTCTGGAGCATCGTCGGCTTTCAGACCATCGCCGGCAAAGGCATCCAGCACGTGGCGGAAGTACGGCTCGAGCATCGCGACGGCGACGAGCGGCAGGAGGCCGCGTGCGGCGACGGACCGGTGGACTCGCTCTTCCAGGCGATTGACCGCGCCACCAGAATGCGCGTCGAGCTGCACGACTATCAGGTGCGCAGTGTGACGCAGGGAAAGGACGCTCAGGGCGAAGTTACGGTAGAGACGATGCGCAACGGGCGTCTGTACCGTGGTCGCGCCGTGAGCACCGATATCATCGAAGCGGGTGCGTCGGCCTACATGAGCCTGGTGAATCAGGTGCTCGCTGACGAGATACCGACGCTCTCGACGCCATCCTCGGAAGAGATCGCCGAGCCGCTGCGCTCGCGCGGGCATGCCGACGCGCGCTGACACCATGCCGGCGACGCTGTACGACAAGCTCTGGGACTCCCACCTGGTCGAACCGGAAAGAGAGGCTACGCCGGGTGTCCTGTACGTCGACCTGCATCTGATCCACGAGGTCACCTCGCCGCAGGCGTTCGACCGCCTGAACGCCGACGGGCTTGCCGTGCGCCGGCCGGATCTGACCGTGGCCACGATGGACCATTCGACGCCCACTCGGCGCGACGGCAGCGGTAACTTCCTGTACGCCAACGACCAGGCGCGCACACAGGTGGAGCGGTTGGCGGACAACTGCGCCGCGCACAACGTCCGGCTCTACGAGCTCGGCGCCCCGGAGCAAGGCATCGTTCACGTCATCGGGCCGGAGCTCGGGCTCACGCAGCCCGGTATGACCATTGTTTGCGGCGACAGCCACACCAGCACCCATGGGGCTTTCGGCGCCTTGGCGTTCGGCATCGGCACCAGCCAGGTGGGCCATGTGCTGGCGACGCAGTGCCTGCTGCAGCGCAAGTCCAAGACGATGCGCGTGTCGGTAAACGGCACCCTGCGGGAGGGTGTGACGGCGAAAGATCTCGTGCTCGCGCTGATCGGTCAGATCGGCGTCGGCGGCGCCACCGGGCACGTGATCGAATACGCCGGCGAGGCAATTCGGGCCCTGTCGATGGAGGGCCGCATGACCGTCTGCAACATGTCCATCGAGGCCGGGGGACGCGCTGGCTTGATAGCCCCCGACGACACGACGTTCGAGTATCTCTTCGGCCGCCCAAACGCCCCCAGCGCCGACGGCTGGGAACAGACGGTGGCGCGATGGCGCGGCTTCAGTAGCGACGCCGACGCGAGCTTCGACCGGGAGGTGGCGATGGCCGCCGGAGAGATCGAGCCGATGGTCACCTACGGCACCAACCCCGGCATGAGCATCCCGATGAGCGGCGCTATCCCGCTGCCGAACAGTGACCCGGCCGTCGAGCGCGCCCTGAGCTATATGGGGTTGGAGCCGGGAGCACCGCTGCTCGGTCATCCGATCGACGTCGTGTTCGTCGGCAGCTGCACGAACTCGCGCATCTCCGACCTGCGCTCGGCGGCGAGCATCTTGAAGGCCAGAAGAGTCGCGGACGGCGTGCACATGGTCGTCGTGCCGGGATCGGCCGCCGTCAAGCAGCAGGCCGAATCCGAAGGACTCGATCAGGTGTTCCGCGAGGCCGGTGCCGAGTGGCGAGATTCCGGCTGCTCTATGTGCATCGCGATGAACGGCGATGCCCTGGAGCCCGGGCAGTATTGCGTCAGCACCAGCAACCGGAACTTCGAGGGACGCCAGGGACGCGGTGGGCGCACCTTTCTAGCCAGCCCCCTCACCGCCGCCGCGAGTGCCGTAGCCGGCACCGTCGCCGATCCGCGGGAGTTGCTGCCGGTCGCCGAGCCGCGGGAGTTGCTGACGTGAGCTTCGAGCCATTCACCGTGTTGACCTCGAGCTACGTCGCCCTCCCCACGCCGGACATCGACACCGATCGGATCATCCCGGCCCGTTTCCTGACGGTAACGGATCGCACCGGCCTGGCGGAGGGTCTGTTCGTCGACTGGCGCCTAGACGAACACGGCAGCCCGCGACGCGACTTCCCACTCAACCGCGACGAGGCGCGTGGCGCCCAGGTATTGGTGGCGGGCGAGAACTTCGGCTGCGGATCGTCGCGTGAGCACGCCCCGTGGGCGCTGGTAGACAACGGATTCCGGGCGGTGATCAGCACGCGCATCGCCGACATCTTCCGCGCCAACGCGCTCAAGAACGGGCTGCTGGCTATCGACGTCCCGCCCGTGCACCTGGAGGAGTTGCTGGCGGCCGGATTCGGCACGGTCACCATCGACCTGGCGGAACGTCGGATCCTCATGCCCGACGGAACGCAGGTAGCTTTCGAGATCGACCCGTTCGCGCGCCGCTGCCTGCTGGAGGGGATCGACGAGCTCGGATTCCTGCTCTCCCGGGACGCCGCTATCGGCGCGTACGAGCGCCGTTCCGCGCCTCCACGATGAACGCGTTGATCGCCGTACTCGACGGCGATGGGGTCGGTCCCGAGGTCTGCGGGCAGGCGCTGCGAGTGCTCGAGAAACTCGGCCGGCTCTATGACCACACGTTCGAGTTGCGACACGCGGCTATTGGCGGGGAAGCGATCGACGCAGTCGGCGACCCTCTCCCGGAGGACACAGTCGAGCTTTGCCGCGAGGCCGACGCGGCGCTGTTGGGCGCTGTCGGCCACCCACGCTTCGACGGCCAGCTGCCGCGACCCGAAGCCGGCCTGTTGAAGCTTCGCAGCGAGCTGGCTCTGTTCGCCAATATTCGACCAATCCGTACGTACGCGGCACTTGCCGACGCCTCACCGCTACGGCCCGAGTACCTGGAAGGCGTGGATCTGGTGATCGTCCGTGAGCTCACCGGCGGCCTCTACTACGGCGAGCGCGGCCGCGAAGCCGATCGAGCGTTCGATACCTGTGTGTACACCCGGGCCGAGATCGCACGCGTGGTTCGGATCGCCTGCGAGATGGCCGGCGGCCGGCGGCGGCTGGTGACCTCGGTCGACAAGGCGAACGTGCTCGATACATCACGGTTGTGGCGCGAAACGGCCAGCACGATCGCCAGCAAGGAGTTCCCCCAGATCACTCTGGAGCACGGTCTGGTCGACTCCATGGCAATGCATCTGATAGCGCGCCCGGCACAGTTCGATGTGATCGTCACCGAGAACATGTTCGGCGACATCCTGTCTGATGAGGCCGCGGTGCTGGCGGGATCGCTCGGCATGCTTCCCTCTGCCTCACTAGGCGCCGGCCGGTGGGGCCTGTACGAGCCGGTGCACGGATCGGCACCCGATCTCACCGGCCAGGGCGTGGCCAACCCATACGCGGCGATCCTGAGCCTGGCGATGTTGCTGCGGCACTCGCTCGGGCTCGAGACCGAGGCCACCGCAGTAGAGACGGCAGTCGAGGCCGCGGTGAGCGACGGGTTCTTGACCCGCGATCTGCATCCCGCGAACGCCGTCGACACCGCGACGGCAGGCTCTGCAGTGCTCGAACGGCTGTCAGCCGCGGCCGTGGCCCACTAGAGAATCGCCCCTATCCGAGGGCAGGTCGACATTGCCCAGGAAGGTCCTCCAGCGGCCGGCGCGACCGTTGGCCGAATGGCGTCGGTGCTAGAGTTTCCTTATGGTCAAATGGATCGTCCGCATCGTCTTGTTGGCCGCGCTCGTGGGGCTGATCTACTACCTCCGATTCGCGGTATTCGTGTCACAGCCGATCGAGGTGAGCGTGCTCCAACCGACGCGCGGTCGGGTCGAGTCGACGATCACGAACTCGAAGGCCGGCACCGTGAAAGCGCGGCGGCGGGCGAGCCTCTCGCCCGAGATCGGCGGCCGCGTTGTCGACCTCCCGGTACGCGCCGGCTCAGAGGTCCGAAGCGGCCAGGTGCTGATGCGGCTCGACGACTCGACAAACCGCGCCCAGCTGGAGAAGGCGAGGCGCGACGTTGCCACGGCGGAGGCGCGCCATCGTGAGGCCTGTCTGGCGGCTGATCACGCACAGCGGGAATATGAGCGTCACCGCGAGCTGGCCGACCGGCGGATCGTGTCACAGAATCTGCTCGATCAGCTCCAGAGTCGGGCACAGACCTCCGCGGCCGGTTGCCAGGCTGCCGATGCGGCGGTCGCCAGCGCTGGTGCCGCCATCGGCCTGATCGAGAGCGAGCTCAGCAAGACGGTGCTGCGGGCACCGTTTAGCGGCATCGTATCGGAGCTGTCGATCGAGCTCGGCGAGTTCACCACTCCGTCGCCGCCGGGATTGCCCATACCCCCGGTGATGGAAGTCATCGACACCACCTCTATCTTCGTCAGCGCGCCGATGGACGAAGTCGACTCGGCGCGCATCACCGCCGGGCAGCTGGTGCGCGCCACCATCGACTCGTATCCCGGCGAGAGCTTCCCTGGCGTCGTTGCGCGAGTGGCCCCCTACGTTCTCGACGTCGAGGCACAGAATCGCACTGTGGAGATCGAGGTGCAGCTGGACGATCCGCTGCTCGCCTCGTCACTCCTACCGGGCACCTCCGCGGACGTCGAGGTGATCCTGGAGACACACGACGACGCGCTGCGTCTGCCCACGGCGACCTTGCTCGAGGGCGGTGCGGTAATGGTCGTTGAGGACGGCAAGCTCGTGCGTCGTGAAGTGCAGATCGGGCTGCGAAACTGGGACTTCACGGAGATCCTCGCCGGCCTCGGAGCCACCGATCGGGTGGTCACGTCGCTCGATCGGGCGGAGGTACAGCCCGGGGCCGAGGTAGTCGTTGCCGGGGACAGCAGCGCAGGTTGACATGATCCGGCTGCACGATATCTGGCGCACCTACGATGTCGGCGGCCGTCCGCTACACGCCCTGTGCGAGATTAGCGAGGACATCGAGGCGGGAGAACACGTCGCCATCATGGGCCCCTCGGGCTCCGGGAAGTCGACGCTGCTCAATCTCCTGGGGTGCCTTGATCACCCGACCAGAGGCTCCTATGAGCTAGATGGTCGGGAAGTGGCCGAGCTCAACGAATCCCAGCTAACCGCGATCCGCCGCGACTTGATCGGGTTCGTCTTCCAGTCGTTTCACCTCGTGCCACGGCTAACTTCACTGGGCAATGTGGAGCTGCCCATGATGTTTGCCGGCATTGGACGGCGCGAGCGGCGCAAGCTCGCACGCGAAGCGCTGAGCTCGGTCGACATGGAGGACCGCGCCGACCATCGCCCCGACCAGCTATCCGGCGGCGAGCGTCAGCGCGTCGCCATCGCGCGCGCGATCACGATGAAACCCCGCGTGATGCTTGCCGACGAGCCCACCGGCAACCTGGATACGCGTTCGGGCCGTCTGGTGCTCGACCTTCTCGAGAGGTTCACGGAGCGGGGGCTCACGCTGGTGCTCGTCACCCACGATCCCGGCGTGGCGCGGCGCGCCGATCGCGTCATCACGCTGGTGGACGGCCGCATCGTCTCGAGAATGAGCGGCGCCGACCTGGGCGACGTGAACCCCTACATCGCCGCGGTGGAGGACACCGAAGACGGCCCACCGGCGACCGTCGGCGCCACCAGCGCCCAAGCGACCTCGTGAGCACGCTCGACACGCTTCGTTTCGCGGTGCGCGCGCTGCGCGGACACGGCCTGCGCACCGCACTCAGCATGACCGGTGTAGCCATCGGAGTGGCTTCGGTCATCATCCTCACCTCGCTCGGCGAAGGCGCACGCTCCTATGCCCTCGACCAGTTCGCCTCGCTCGGCACCAACATTCTCATCGTCGTACCCGGTCGTACCGAGACCACCGGCGGGTTACCGGGAATCGGTGGGGTACCGAACGACCTGACCATCGCCGACGCCGAAGCCCTGGCCCGAGACGTCCGCGCCATCACCAACGTGGCGCCCGTGTCGAACGGCAACGAGACCGTCTCTGCCGGCGGGCGGAGCAAGCAGGTGTTGATCCTCGGATGCACGACCGAGATGCGCGATGTTCGTAACATCGAGATGCGCACCGGGCGTTTCTTACCCGACGACGACTGGGAGCGTGGTGCATCGGTCGCCGTCCTCGGCAGCGGCATCGCTCGGGAGCTCTTTCCAGGCATCGGGGCCGTCGGCCGGGTGGTGCGCATTGGCGACTTCCGCATGCGTGTGATCGGCGTCATGGCGTCGCGCGGCGTCACCCTGGGGATTGATTTCGATCAGATCGTGCTGGTGCCGCTTGCAACCGGGATGCGTCTGTTCAACCGCAGCTCGCTTTTCCGCGTGATGCTGCAGCACGATCCGCGGGCCGATGTCGAGCGCATCCGGGCGAACATCACCCGGATTCTCGTCGATCGTCACGACGAAGAGGACTTCACCCTCATCACCCAGGACGCCGTGATGTCGGCGTTCTCGCAAATCTTCGCTGCGCTGACCGCGGCGCTCGCCGGGATCGCCGCAATATCGCTAAGTGTCGCCGGCATCGGTATCATGAACGTCATGCTGGTCTCGGTGTCCGAGCGCACGCATGAGATCGGGCTGCTCAAGGCAGTCGGTGCCCATCCACGCCAGATTCTCATGGCCTTTCTGACCGAGGCAGTGCTGCTGAGCACCGCCGGCGGGGTGGTCGGCCTGGGGATCGCCGCCGCCTCATTGCAGGGTCTGGTCACCGCCCTTCCAGCGCTCGACGCGACGCCACCGATCTGGGCCGTTGCCGCCGCACTGATCGTGTCAATCGGCGTCGGGGCCATCTTCGGCGTGCTACCGGCGCGCACCGCGACGCGGCTTGACCCGATCGCGGCACTGAGAGGCTGAACCATGGCGACAAGCGACCTCGTGCGACTGGCCGGGGGAGCGCTGCGCGGCCATCGGCTGCGCACGTTCCTGTCGATGCTGGGGATCGCCATCGGCGTGTGCGCGGTGATCCTGCTGACTTCCATCGGTGAGGGAACTCGCCGTTACGTGCTCGACCAATTCACCCAGTTCGGCACCAACATCATCGCCATCAACCCCGGTAAACAGGAGACCATCGGCATTCCGGGAGTGCTCGGCGGCACGACGAAGAAGCTCACGATCGACGACGCGGAGGCGCTGGCCAGGCTGCCGGGAGTGGAGCGGGTGGCAATGTTCTCGCTCGGCTCCGGAAGGGTCGAAGCCGAAGGCCGCGGGCGCTCGGTGTTCATCTACGGCACCACCGACGCGCTCACCGACGTTCTCAAGTTCAGAGCGCGGCAGGGCAGCTTCCTACCGGTGGGGGACCCGAGGCGCGGTGCTTCGGTGGCGGTGCTGGGGCCAACGCTGAAAAGGGAGCTCTTTGGCGAGCTCAATGCGCTCGGCAAGTTCGTGCGTGTCGGAGGTCAGCGTTTCCGCGTCATCGGCATCATGGAGCCGAAGGGCCAGATTCTCGGCATGGACATCGACGACGTCGTTTACATACCGGTGGCGCAGGGGCTGAAGTTGTTCAACGAGGACGAGCTTTTCGAGATCGACGTCATCTTCTCGCACGGTGGGCTCGAGCAGCAGGTGGAAGCGTCTGTGCGATCCGCGCTAACGGAGCGCCACGGGCGTGAGGATTTCACCGTCACCACGCAGACCCAGATGCTCGCCGTCTTCGGCAATGTCATGAACATGATCACCGCCGGCGTCGCCGCCATCGGCGGCATCTCGTTGCTGGTCGGCGCGATCGGTATCCTCACCGTTATGTGGATCGCCGTGGGCGAGCGGACGTCAGAGATCGGTTTGCTCAAGGCGCTGGGCGCGACATCGACGCAGGTGCAACTGCTGTTCCTGGCCGAATCGGGCGCCCTTTCCCTGGCCGGCGGCGCCCTCGGAGTCGGCCTGGGCTTCGGTCTGGCGATGCTGGCACGTGCAGCGGTGCCCGGGCTGCCGGTCCATATCCCCACCGAGTTCGTCATCGCCGCGCTGAGCGTGAGCTTCGCTACGGGGCTCGCTTCTGGGGTGCTCCCGGCGCGGCGTGCCGCATCGCTCGACCCGGTGGACGCACTGCGCGCCGAATAACCACCGCGAAGCAAGGCGTCTCACTTGGATCTCGGGGTGTGCTCGCCGGCGTCATATCCTGGGGACGCTCCGGCGACCGATTGGTAGGTTGCGCGCGCATGTCGGGACTCGTATGGATCAGGCTCAGCTCCGTCAACAGCTCGAAGGGCTGCACAGCGACAGCTTCGGCTGGGCCCTGAGCTGCTGCGCCGGTCGGCGCGAGGATGCCGAGGAGGTACTGCAGACCAGCTATCTCAAGGTGCTTTCCGGCAAGGCGCGCTTCGCTGGCAGGTCCACGTTCAAGACCTGGCTGTTCTCGGTCATCCGGCTGACTGCTGCCGACCAGCGACGGCGTTACGCGATTCGCTGGACCGGGCTGGGGCGTTTACGCGAAGCTACTCACCACGAGCCGACGCCTAGAGCGGCGGAGCCTACCGAGGCGATCGAGCGGCAGCAACGAACCGACCAGCTGCGCGCCGCGCTCGCCGAGCTCCCAAAACGCCAGCGTGAGGTCATACAGCTGGTCTTCTATCACGACAATTCCCTTAGAGAGGCTGCCGAAATCATGGGAATATCACTGGGATCGGCCCGCACGCATTACCATCGCGGCAAGCAGCATCTGCGCGTGTGGATGCAGGAGCACGACGTTGAAATCTGAGCAGGAAGACAAACAGCTCCGAAACCTGTTCGCGCAGCTGCGTGAGGAGGACGCTCGATCGTCGCCTTCGTTCATCTCCACCTGGTCGGCGGCGCTGGACAAAGAGGTCACGTCAGAGCGCTCACCGGTCTGGACCGGCTGGCTAAGGCCGCTACCGCTCGGACTCGCCGCTACTGCGGCCACCGCAACGTTCCTTTTCCTCTGGGTCGGCACCGAGGGTACGAGCCTCGACAGCGGCGTTGGCGAGGCGGCGATCAGCGCCTGGACAGCCCCGTCGACGAGCTTCCTCGGACTCGAGGCAAGCGAGTTCCTCGACCTGAGCGACGCGACGCTGTTGACGAGCATGCCGGTCGAGCCGTTCGACTGGGACTCTCCGACCGACGGGCTGATCGAGACGGCGATGGGCGAGCTCGCCGAGGAGCGCGATCTGTGAGCCGACTTCGATTCATCGCGGCAATCCTGTTGCTGGCGGTCACCTGCATCGCGCTCGGAGCGCAACCAGCGCACGCCCAGACTCCGGCGATTCCCGGTAACCCCGCCACCGAGATCAACCAGTTCTTCTTCCACCCGCGAATCGTGATGGCGGGCGCCGACCGGATCGGTCTCAGCCGCGACCAGCGCCAGCAACTGCGTGAGCTTTGGGAGGCATCACAAGTCCAGTTTCGCCGGCAGCGCTTCGAGCTCGGCAACGCCATGACCTCCATCGGCGCGCTCGCCGTACAGCACCCGGTCGACGAGGAGCGGATTCTGGCCCAGCTTGATCACGTGCTCGATCTGGAACGCGAGATCAAGCGCGCGCAGCTCCTCATGCTGGTTCGCGTCAAAAACCTCCTGACTCCGGACCAGCACGTGATTCTCGACGAGATGCGGCGCAACCAGCAGCAACGCCGCCGGCAGCAGGATCACTGATCCGCCGACTGCCTGCGATCGTGCATGGCGCTGAATCGCAGGCTTTCGGCTGCTACGATCCGCGCCCATGAGCAGGACGCGTTGCGAGTGGGCCCGGTCCGGCGGACGGCTCGATATCGAGTACCACGACGTCGAGTGGGGCGTACCGGTTCGCGACGATCGCCGGCTGTTCGAGTTTCTGATTCTCGAGGGAGCGCAGGCGGGGCTCTCCTGGTCAACGATCTTGAAAAAGCGCCATGGCTATCGGAACGCTTTCGCCAACTTCGATGCGGAACGGATTGCGCGCTTCAACAGCCGTTCTGTAGAGCGCCTGCTACGGGATCCGGGGATCGTGCGCAACCGCCTCAAGGTAACGGCAGCGATCGACAACGCGCGTTCGTTCCTGCGACTCCGGGACGCAAACAAGTCCTTTGAGAACTACATATGGAGCTTCGTGGATGGCGTTCCGGTACAGAATTCCTGGACCGCACTGAGCGAGATACCGACACAGACGCCGACCTCCGAGGCCATGAGCAAGGATCTGCGGCGACACGGCTTTCGGTTCGTCGGCCCCACTATCTGCTACGCGTTCATGCAGGCAGCCGGCCTGGTGAACGATCACACCGTGGACTGTTTCCGCTATCCGGAGGTTGCCGGCAAGCCTCCGTCGCAGCGACCGGTCCGCGTCGGTCGCTAGCTCGCGCCCGAAACACGTCGGAACGCCTGGCTTACGCACCCATTTCATACGCACCCATTTCGTCATCACGATATGCAGCGATCAGCTGGTACAGGTCACTAGCGGTAGTAGTGCTCACGGAACACCAGCCGGTAGCTCGGTCGGAGGGAGCGCACCGAAATATCGCGCTGACGAGCAGGCTGCGCCGCCGGGCTCCTTGGACGGTAGCCAAGCAGGTACGACGCCCGCAGCATGATCACGACATCGTCGTAGGCGCTCTCGAGCTCATCGGGCCGGATCGCGTCGATGATCGTCCCCCCGGTCTCGCCGGCGAGTCGGCTGAGCTTCTCACGCAGCAGCTCGTCGCGAAGCGCCGCTCCGAGGATCATCGGAAAGACTGGAACGGCAGTTTCGCGGGCCGCGTCGATTACCTGGTCGAACCGGCGCTCGCTGTCGTGGTCGTCGCCATCGGTCAACAGCACCAGGGCGGCGCGGCGCGTTGGAATGAACCCGGCTTCAGAATCGGACCGTGCGGCGCACGACCCCCTGTCGGCCACCTCACCGGCGCGCGCGTCGAGCTCGATGTGCGGGCTACCGGTGCTCATCGAGTAAACCGTGCTCAGCCCGTCTATCAGAGCATCGTGCAGTGCCGTGCCTCCCTCCATGTAGATGCCATCTACCCGGGCAGCGAGCGCCGGCTCGAGCGAGCGCGCCCAACGAGCCGGTCCGACGACGTCGTTGAACGGCAGCAGGTACACACAATCGCGCACATCGAGCCGTCGCAGGAACGTCTTGGCAGCGTTACGCACGACGCGCGACCAGTGCAGCAGGCTGGTGCTCGAATCCAGCACCAGCGCGATGTCTAGAGGTGTCGAGCCGGGGGCCAGAAACACGCTGATCTCCTGAGCCACATCGTCTTCGTTGATCCGGAAGTCAGACGCCTGCAATCCGGAGACCGGTTCGCCCCGAGAGTCGAGCACGGCAACGCTGTGCCGTACGACGTCGACCGAGGTGGTGAAGGCCGGTTCCTGTTGAGCGTCAGCGACCCCGACGGCCAGTGCCATCGCGAGCACAGCCGGTGCGGGCGCACGAGAGAGTGAGTGTTGTCGCGGGGTCATACCCACAAGGTAGCGAACGGCGGGCAGCACCCGCAAACCCGCCCGCAGGCGATCAACCCGCGAACGAGCCTCGGCGTTTCGAAATTGAGCCGACGGGTTGCTTCGCGCCGAGGCTCGAGCGCGCTCAGCGTTTCGGGGCCGGCGCCTGAGTGAAGGCCCCGTCGACAACGACGAGGTCAGGCTCGAAGGGAACGTCGTACCAGTCGGCTGGAGGAGGTGGCCCAGTGGCGGCGTCCTTGCCCAAGCAGGTGAGCGTGTAACTGTCGGAGGTATTGGCGTAGGTAAACGGCTCGCCCCAGCCGTCACCTTCCGGCAGGAAGATGTAGTCGGGGTCCAGATCGTCTAAGGTGGCGGCATAGGTGCCTTTCTCGGTCCTATAGAGGCCGTTGGCGAGCGCGATCGAGCGCATGTCAGCCAGGGTCTTACGCTGGCGGCTCCGATCGCCAGCTTCAAGCAGTTGGGGCACCATCAACGTCGTCAGGACGCCCAGCAACGCCACGACAAGCAGAGTCTCGACCAGGCTGAAGCCCGGCGCATCGCGACTCTCGAGAGCGTCTGTTGCAGGGAATGTGATCATGGGTAATCTGGCCAAAGACGGCGTGAACTGTGTTTTATCAACTTTAGGCATGTTTTAGTGCCTTTTCAAAGCCAGTTTTGCGCCGTAGCTCCGATTTCGCTTGCTCAATTGCGCCGACCGGCCCACCCACCACGACCGCAACCCAAGCTGGAGCCCATCGCGCATGTCCCGTAGCAGCAACCGCCTGGGCGACGAGACCAGCCCCTACCTGCTACAGCACGCCTCGAACCCGGTCGACTGGTATCCGTGGGGCAAGGAAGCCATCGACCGGGCCAATGCCGAGGACAAGCCGATTCTGTTGAGTGTCGGCTATGCCGCCTGCCACTGGTGTCACGTAATGGAGCGTGAATCGTTCGAGAACCCGGCGATCGCCGAGCTCATGAACGAGCACTTCGTCTGCATCAAGGTCGATCGTGAGGAACGGCCTGATATCGACGACATCTACATGCGCGCCGTGCAGATGATGACCGGACGCGGCGGCTGGCCGCTGACCGCGTTCCTGGCGCCGGATCTACGCCCCTTCTTCGGCGGCACCTACTATCCGCCGGAGCCACGCCACGGAATGCCGAGCTTCGCCCAGGTGTTGCAGGGTATTGCCGAGGCCTACACCACGCGACGGGACGAGATCGACGCGACCGGCGCGCAGCTACTGGAACACTTGCAGGCGCCGCGATCGAGCCGGGCGCAGGCGGCGCTCGATCACACCGTCATGCAGCGCGCCGCGACGGAGCTGCACGAGCGCTTCGACCCGAACTACGGCGGCTTTGGAGCGGCGCCGAAATTCCCCAACAGCATGTCGATCTCGCTTCTCTTGCGCTACGCGACAGCGCGCCAGGACGCCGACCTGTTGCAGGAGGCGGAATTCACCCTCGATCAGATGGCGGCGGGCGGCATCTACGATCTGGTGGGCGGCGGCTTCCATCGCTACGCTACCGACGCTGCATGGTTGATTCCGCACTTCGAGAAGATGCTTTACGACAACGCGCTGCTGGCCACGACCTACCTCGAGGCCTACCAGATCACCGGCAACCGCCGCCTCGCCGACACTGTCTCGGAGACGCTCGACTGGGTAGCACGCGAGATGCAATCGAGCGATGGCGGCTACTACTCCACCCTCGACGCCGACAGCGAAGGCGTGGAAGGCAAGTACTACGTCTGGGACCAGCAGGAGCTCCAGGTCCTGTTGGGTGACGATGCCGAGGTGTTCGGGGTCGCCTACGGTGTCACCCCCATTGGCAACTGGGAGGGCACCAACATCCTGCATCTTCCCCGCTCGCTGGACCACGTGGCGCGTGAGCTCGGCGAGTCCCCCGAGGCTCTCGGCGCCCGCCTGCGACAATGCCGCGAGCGCCTGTACGAGGCGCGAGAGAACCGCGCGCGTCCGGGGCTCGACGACAAGATCCTGAGCGATTGGAACGGTCTGATGATCGCCGCCATGGCACGCGGCTATCGAGCGCTCGACGATGTCCGATACCTCGATTCCGGTATCAGAGCGGCGGATTTCGTCCTCCAGACGATGCGCCGCGACGGACGCCTGCTGCACACCCACCGCGCCGGCACCACGAAGCTGCTCGCCTACCTCGATGGCTACGCCAACATGCTCTGGGCCTGCATCGAGCTGTTCGAGGCAACCTTCTCACCACGATGGCTGGCGCATGCGCGCGAGCTGGCCGACGGGCTGATCGAGCTGTTCGCCGACGACGCCGGTGGTTTCGCCTTCACCGGCACCGACCACGAGGAGTTGCTCACGACCTCCAAGGCCGGTCACGACGGCGCCACGCCGTCCGGCAACGCCGTCGCCGCCATCTGGCTGCAGCGGCTAGCGCGGCTAACCGGCGAGGATCGCTACGCCGAAGCAGCCCATCAGACGCTGGACGCTTTCGCCTCCTTCATGGAGCGCATGCCATCGGCATTCGCCCAGATGAACCTGGCGCTCGACGCCCGGCTCGCCGAGCACCGCGAGATTGTCGTGCTCGGGGGGGTCGACGACGCGGCCACCAACGCGGCGCTCGGGAGGCTCTGGCGCCGTTTCGCACCCCACGAGATCGTCGTCCGCCTCGATCCGCAGGCGGCGGATCTGGAGGAGCTGGAAACCGCGCTGCCGCTGCTAGCGGGCAAGGCGTCGGTTGCCGAGAGCGCACGGCCGCTGTACTTCGCCTGCCGCGACTACGCGTGCGAGGCTCCGACCACCGATCTCGACACGATCATCGGCGAGAGCTGATCAGCGATAGAGCCAGAGCCCGAGCTCTTTCTCCATCGGCGCGTACATGTCGGCCACCCATTCGCCGTAGCCGTTGTAGATCTGCGTGTCGTAGCGCTCGTTGTTGTTGATCAACCGTTCCTCTGCCTGCGACCAGCGCGGGTGCGGAATGCGCGGGTTGATGTTGGCCCAGAATCCGTATTCGCTCGGCTGCAGATCGTTCCAGAACGTGCGCGGCTGGCGCTCGACGAATTCGAAGCTGACGATCGATTTCACCTGTTTGAAGCCGTACTTCCAGGGTGTGATGAAGCGCAGCGGCGCGCCGTTCTGTTTCGGGTTCGGCTTGCCGTAGGAGCCCGTGACCAGGAACGCCAGCTCGTTGTTCGCCTCCTCCATCGTCAGGCCATCGAAGTACGGCCACGGGTACCACGACTGCGACGGGATGCCTGGCATCTGGTCGGGCCGGTACGCTGTCTTCATGGCCACGTACTTGGCCTGCGGCTGCGGTTCGACGAGCTCGAGCAACGACCGGAACGGGAACCCGGACCAGGGCACCACCGCCGCCCAGCGCTCGACGCAACGGAAGCGGCAAACGCGCTCCTCGAGCGGCATCTTGCGCATCACCTCTTCGAGGTCGTACGTGCCCGGCTTGCTGACCAGCCCGCTCACCTCGAAGGTCCAGGGCTCGGTCTCGAACTTGTCGACGTTGCGCCACACACCCTGCTTTGGGGTCTCGAACTCGTAGAAGTTGTTGTACGCGTGGGTCAGCGCCGGATCCGTCAACGGCCGGCCGGCGTCCTCGAGCGTCAAGCGCGGGTGCGGAGCCGCCGGGTACAGATCGGCCGCCGGCCCGCTCGGGTAGACCACCGAATCGGGCATCGGGACTGGCCCCTGCATCATCGGCAGGCCATTTGCGAGCGCTTTCGAGGCGCCGTACGCCCCGCCCGCGCCAATGGCCGCCAATCCCATGCCCTGCAAGATCTTGCGACGGTTCAGGTAGATGCTCTCGGGGGTAACCTCGCGCTCCGGTATCTCCCAGCCGCGCCGCTTTCTGATCAACATGGCCGCTCCTCGCCGCCCTTAGGTGAATGCGCTCGTAGCTTGTGGGTCACTGTAGCAGTCACGGGATAGTTGGCGCCAAGCGCGCCGCTGGTTTCCAGCCAGTGCGGGTCAAGCGGGCCCACGGGAAAGCCGGTGCCCGGCTACAATGGTCCTTGCGTGGCGCTGTTCCGGCGCTACCGCCTCCCGAACGCTACCGACGCTCGGCGTCCGTGTTCCCGCGACGATGATCCAAAACCTGCGCAACATCGCCATCATCGCGCACGTCGACCACGGCAAGACGACCCTGGTCGACGAGCTGCTGAAGCAATCCGGCACCCTCGACGCCCGTACCGAGCACCGTGAGCGCCTGCTGGACTCCGATGATCTGGAGCGCGAGCGGGGCATCACGATCCTGTCGAAGAACACCGCGATCCGGTGGAAGGAGTACAGCATCAACATCGTTGATACCCCGGGTCACGCCGACTTCGGCGGCGAGGTGGAGCGGGTCCTGTCGATGGTCGACTCGGTGCTCCTGCTCGTCGATGCGGTCGATGGACCGATGCCGCAGACGCGCTTCGTGACGCAGAAGGCATTCGCCCACGGGCTGCGTCCGATCGTCGTGATCAACAAGATCGACCGGGATGCAGCACGATCGGATTGGGCGTTGGATCAGACCTTCGAGCTGTTCATCAGGCTCGGCGCGACCGACGAGCAGCTCGACTTCCCGGTGATCTACACCTCGGCCGTCCACGGCACCGCGACCCACGACGTGGCACATCCAGGCAACGACATGACGCCGCTGTTCGAGACCGTGGTCGAACACGTCCCGGCCCCCGACGTCGACCCTGAAGGACCATTGCAGCTCCAGGTCAGCTCACTCGACTATTCGAGCTACGTCGGGGCGATTGGCATCGGGCGTATTGCCCGCGGTACGTTGCGGCGCAACGCCCGAGTGACCGTCGTCGACGCCGCCGGAGCCGAACGCCAGGAGCGCGTGCTGCAAGTGCTCGGCTTCCATGGCCTCGAGCGCACCGAGATGGAGGCGGCGAGTGCTGGCGATATTGTCGCTTTCAGTGGCGTCGAGCATCCGCGCATCTCCGACACCCTGTGTGACCCGGACCATGTCGAGCCGCTGCCAGCTCTGGTCGTAGACCAACCGACCATCGCGATGACCTTCGAAACCAACACCTCGCCGTTCGCCGGCAAGGAAGGCAAGTACGTTACCAGTCGCCAGCTGCGCGAGCGCCTGGGTCGCGAGACCCTACATAACGTCGCCCTGGAGGTGGACGAAACCGCGGATCCCGACAAGTTCCGGGTTTGTGGCCGGGGCGAGCTGCACCTGTCGATCCTGCTGGAGAACATGCGGCGGGAGGGATACGAGCTGGCAGTATCGCGCCCGCGTGTCATCGTGCGCGAGATCGACGGTCAGCGCCACGAGCCCTTCGAGCAGCTGAGCGTCGATGTCGAGGATCGGCATCAGGGCGCGATCATGGAGGCGCTGGGTGAGCGCGGCGGCAATCTGCAAGACATGCGCCCCGACGGCCAGGGGCGCGTACGGCTCGACTACGTGATCCCGTCGCGCGGGCTGATCGGGTTCCAGACCGATTTCCGCACCACCACCTCAGGCAGCGGCATCATGGTGCACAGCTTCGACCACTACGGTCCGGTTCGAAAGATCGCTCGCCAGCGACGTCCCAATGGCGTGCTGATCTCGATGGCCGAGGGCACCTCGCTGGGGTTCTCGTTGAACAACCTGCAGGAGCGTGGCCAGCTGTTCATCGGCCCTGGGGAGCAAGTCTACGAGGGACAGGTGGTGGGACTGAACTCACGCCTCGCAGATCTGCCGGTCAACCCGCTGAAGGGCAAAAAGCTCACCAACATGCGCGCCGCCGGGCGCGACGACAACATCGTGCTGACGCCGCCGCGGCGGATGACGCTCGAGCAGGCGCTGGAGTTCATCGAAGACGACGAGCTGGTCGAGGTGACTCCCGCGAACCTGCGGCTGCGCAAGCGGCATCTGAAGGAAAACGATCGCCGCCGAGCCGCTAAGGCAGTCGCTGGCTGAGCGTAGCCAGCGCGGAGCATCCCCTAGGCCTCTGTTTCAGGCAGTGTTGGGCCCGTCTCCAAGGATGTTGCCGAGTCCATCGTGAGAGAGTATTGCGCCATGCAGTGCTCACGATGTTCGAAGACGATTCCGGAGACGAGTGTCGAATGTCCGTCGTGCGGAGCCCCGGTAGAAGCGTCACCGAGCCCGGCGACAGGTACATCGGCTGCGGGATCGGATTCGACGCCCGACGACGCCGTCACATCGCTCTGGGCCCATAGCGGGCCGTCGGGCGAAGCGCCGACGTCCGTCGAACCCGGGGAATCGACGCCAGGACTGTCCGGTTCGGACAGCGGCCAGCACGGACGCTTCCTACCCGGAACGACGGTGGCCGGCCGCTACCGAATCGTCGGTTTGCTCGGCCGCGGCGGCATGGGGGAGGTCTACCGCGCCGACGACCTGAAGCTCGACCAGCAAGTGGCGCTGAAGTTCCTGCCCCCCCACATGGTCGCCGACGATGACCACGTCCGACGCCTCTTCGACGAAGTACGCATGGCGCGCAAAGTGTCGCACCCCAACGTCTGTCGGGTCTGGGACGTCGGCGAGACCGACGGGCAGCACTACGTGTCGATGGAATACGTCGACGGCGAGGACCTCGGTTCGCTGCTCCGCCGCATTGGTCGATTGCCCGAGGACAAGGCGGTTGAGATCGCCCGCCAACTCGGCGCAGCACTGGCCGCAGCTCACGACGAGGGCGTTCTGCACCGCGACCTGAAGCCGGCCAACATCATGTTGGATGGTCGTGGCCGTGTGAAGCTCACCGACTTCGGTCTGGCAGCGGTGGCCGAGGTGCGCGCCGGCACGCCGATCTACATGGCTCCCGAGCAGCTCGCTGGGACGGAGGTCTCAGTGCGGAGCGACATCTACTCGCTCGGCATCGTTCTCCACGAGCTGTTCACCGGCAAGCGCGTCTTCGAGGCAGACAGCTTCGACGAGCTCTCGCGCCTGCACGACAGCGCCATGACGACCTCGTTCACGTCCACTTCTCAACTCGACCCGTCGATCGATCGTGTCATCCACCGCTGCCTGGAGAAGGATCCCGACAAGCGTCCTCAGTCGGCGCTGGCAGTCGCCGCCGGGTTGCCCGGTGCCGACCCACTTGCGGCGGCGCTCGCCGCCGGCGAGACCCCCTCGCCCGAGATGGTGGCCGAGGCGGGCGGTGAAGGCCGATTGTCCGTCGCCGTCGCTTTGCCGCTGCTGTTCTTTGTGATCGCCGGCGCCCTGGCAGTGGGCCTGCTGCAATCTGGTCGCAGCCTGGTGGGCTGGGTTCCGTTCGACATGTCACCGGCGCAGCTCGACCTGCGAGCGCTCGACGTGCTCGAAGAGCTCGGACATCCGACCGACTACGTGGATACCGCGTCGCAGTACGACGTGGATCGTCGCTATCTCGCTTGGGTCCGGCGCGAAGGGGCAACGGATGAACGGTTGGCGACAATCGGCAGCGGCCGCGCGGCCTCGATCGTGTACTGGTGGCGTGGTTCACCGCGGGCGCTCGTTCCGAACGGATCCACCGGCGCCGGCTTGTCGGCCGGGGCGAGCCTGGCAGACCCACCGCGCACTCGGCCCGGGATGGTCTCGCTGCAGCTCGATTCGCAGGGCCGGCTCTTATGGCTGGATGCCATCCCCGACCGGCTGAGCGAAGACGACGCAGCGATCACCGGAGCAACAGACTGGCAACGCGTGTTCGAGCTCATGGACCTGGACATGTCGGCGTTCCGCCCGGTGCCGCCACGCCTGTCGCCCGATCACTTCGCGGACGAGCGTGCCGCCTGGGAGGGGCCGTTCCCGGAGGATCCGAACGCGACGATGCGCATCGAGGTCGCTTCCCATAGAGGTCGCGCTACATCGCTTCGCGTGTTCACGCCGGCGCGCCCACTCGAGCCTGCCGCCACTACGGGGTCGAGCCCCGTCTCGGGATTCGCGACCGCAACAACCGTCGCCATCATCCTGATCGTCCTGCTGATGGTATTGACTGTGATCTTCGGCGGCTTCTACGTGGCCCAGCGCAACATCCGCTCCGGCCGCGGCGACGGCCGTGGCGCCCGCCGGCTCGGCCTCGCTATCGCTGTCGCGATCGGCACTGCGTGGCTGTTCTCGGAGCACACGTTCACGCCCGCCGACATCAACGCCTTGATCGAGATGCTGATCTTCGTGTCCGCAAGTGGCAGCCTCACGTGGGCGCTCTATCTGGCGGTCGAGCCTTTCATGCGGCGACAGTCACCTGAGGCCCTGATCGGATGGACACGGTTCATCGACGGCCGCTGGGCCGACCCGCTCGTGGGGCGCGACCTGCTGATCGGGACCGGCGCCGGGGTCCTGAGCCGTCTGCTGGTAACGATCCCCCAGGCACTCGCCGAACGCCCCGACACCATCGAGAACAACATCGCGTTGCCGCACTCATCGATCCTCGCGCTGCTCAGGTCGCTGACGTCCGATGCGACGGGCGCGGTGCTTTTGGGCCTCGGGATGTCCTTTTTGTACGGGCTTTCGTTCCTGATGTTCGGGCGCCGGCCCTGGGTCGCCTATGCCGCCTGGCTGTTCTTCCTCGGGGGCATGGGCTTCCTCCCTGGACTGACGATCAACGGCGGTCGGCCGGCGATCACCCTGCTGTCATCGGTATTCTGGGTGTTGGTCTGGGCGCTCTGGTTGTACGTGCTCTTCCGCCTCGGTCTCCTGGTCTTCCTCGCTATGTCGACCACGTCGGCGTTGCTTACCAGCACCCTGCCGACGCTGGACTTCACCGCCTGGTACGCATCCAGCATGGTTGCCGGGCTGACGATCCTGTTCGGCGTCGCGGGGTACGCCTTTTACCGCTGCGTGGAGTGGAAAGGCGGCCTCGCCGAAGCGCTCGGCGGGGACTAGCGACCTTGTAACAGGGTTCGCGAACCCGAATCCGTCGAGACTCGCCGCACGTCACCCTGCCCGGCTCGACCTAGTGGCCTGTAACAGATGAACGTTGCCTATCGCAGATGGGATTTGCGGGTGAGATCCAGGCGCGGGGAGGAAGGCGATGCAGTGAGCATCGTCGAGGAGGCGCAACGCCGATATCGCCCGCAACTGCCCATCTGTCCGTAGGCCAATCAAGAGAACAGTGGCGCAATCGGCCCGTCTGTCCCGTTGCGCCTCCTCCAAGATGTGCCAACATCGTCTCGTCGGTGCGCCTGGCATCCGGGCCCGTTTCGCCACCACGATAGGCAACGTTCATCTGTTACAGGCCACTAGGAGCTAGCGTCTCCGCGGCCCCTCCCCGGTCATCTCGATCTCGCGATTCAGCACCTCGATATCGACGCTGCCCGGCCGGTCTCCAAGCAAGTGCTCGCTGAAGTACTCCGCCCGCAGCCACGCCCAGTAATCGGCGGTCTCGCGATAGCCGTGGCGTTCCCCCGGGAAGACAAAGAAATCGAAGCGCTTGTTCGCCTTGATGAGCGCGTGCGCCATCCGGTAGGTCAGCGACGGGTGGACATTATTGTCGATGTCCCCGGTGGTGAGCAACAGCTTGCCCTTCAGGTTCTTGGCCAGCTGCGAGTTGGTCTCGATGTCGTACTCGAAGCTGACGTTGCCCTCGTCATCGGTGACCTCGGTCACACCGTGGTGCTTCTCGCTCCACCAGCGATTGTAGATTTGATTCTCGTGGTTGCCGGACGAGGACACCGCCACCTTGAAGAAGTCGGGATAGACGAGCATCGCGGCGGTGGACATGAACCCACCGCCCGAATGTCCGAAGATCCCCACTCGGTCGATGTCGACATAGTCGTGTCGGAGGGCGAGCTGCTCGACAGCCGTCTTCTTGTCGGCCAGGCCATAGTCGCGCAGGTCACCGTAACCGTAGTTGTGGTACCACTTCGAGCGCGCTGGATGGCCGCCGCGGTTTCCCACCTCAATGACCACGAAGCCGAGCTGCGCGAGATGGACGTTCTGGGCCCGGGTGTTGAACGACTTGGTGACCGCTTCGGTCTGCGGTCCCGGATACACATAGGCGATGATCGGATAGCGGCGCTCTTCATCGAAGTCAAACGGCTTGTACATCACGCCGAAGAGATTGGTCACCCCATCGTCGGCCTTCGCCATGAACGGCTCCGGAAACTCGTAGCCGGCCTCCATCAAGAGCGACAGGTCGGCCTGCTCGAGCTCCATGACCGCCTCGCCGTCGCCGTCGCGTAGCACGGACATCGGCACGGTGTCGATACGCGACGAGTTGTCCACGAAGTAGCCGTTGCTCTCGCTGATGCTGGTCTGGTGGTTGGCGTCGCCAGGATTGAGCAGCGTCATGCCGGTGCCGTCGAGGCGGACACGGTACAAGTGCGTGTAATACGGGTCCTCGCCCTCCTCGTGGGCGTTGGCAGTGAAATACAGCACCCTGTTGGTCTCGTCGATGCCCTCGATGCGCCGGGTGGAGAACGGTCCCGAGGTGATGCGGTTACGCAAGCTGCCATCGGCGCCAAAGAGGTAGTAGTGGCCCCAACCATCGCGCTCTGACCACCAGACGAGCTCGCCGGTGCCGAGCAGCTCGACCCGCTGCGTCTCGATGTAGGTGTTGAGACGTTCCTCGATCAGCACCCGGGTGCTGCCGGAGGCAAGGTCGACCATGCCGACGTCGTAGCGCTTGAGGTCGCGGCTGATACGGCCGAAGTACAGCTCGTCGGAGCTCTCGGACAGCCACAGCGACGGGATCGGCTCTTCGGCGTCGGGCCGAGGAAACTGGCGCGCGCTGAGGATGTTCACAGTCTGATCGGCGAAATGGTCGGTATTCACCTTGCTCCCTTGCCTGGCAGCGATATCGAACACCCAGACCTCGCTTTGGGTCACCCCTTCCTCACCGGGCATCTCGTAGCGATAGGTCTCCAGCGTCGGGCGCGGTTCGGCAACGGCGTTGATCACCCACAGCTCATCGACCTCGCGCCGATCGGAGCGCACCAGTGCGAACTTCGCCGAGTCGCGCGACCAGGTAAGGCTGACAGGTTGTCGGCGGCCGAGCTTCTTGGCGCGCTCCTTGTCGGTCATACCGCGCTGCCGTCGCGTGTATGAGTAGTGTTCCTCGCCGTCCGTGGTCAGGCGAACCTCCTCGATATCTGGATCGACGTCGGATTCTTCGTCATCGTCGCTCGCGTCATCCTCTTCCTCCTGCGACTCGCCGGCGTCCTCCTTGGCCTTCTCTTTCTCGAGGTACTCCTCGTAGTTAGCGGCGTCCATCATGTACAGATCGTAGGCGCGGCCGAACACCACCCACCGCTTGTCGGGAGAAAGCGCCGCCCACTCGGGATGGTCGGCGGGAGCCTCGAAGTCGCTGAGCTCACGCACCTGGCGCGAGCCGAGGTCGTACTCGAAGTGATGCACTTTCTTCTTCGGCTTGCTCGGCTCCCGCCCGGCGTCCTCTTCTTGCTCGTCGCCTTCCGACTCGGCGCGCTCTTCATCCTGCGAGCTCACGACGTCGAACTGTATGGCGGTGTTGTCGCTCACCCAGCGGATCTTCTCGATTGGCAGATGCTTGGCGTCGTATGGGTCGCGGGTGAGCATGGTGAGCTGCGCCGCCATGTCGTCGTTGTCGAATACCGGTGTCTTGCTGCGCCGTGTCGGATCGACCAGCCAGAACCTCTTGCCGTCCGAGCTCTCCCAGGCGTACCAGAACTGATCGCTGCCCTCGAGCCAGTGCGGCTGCACCCGGGTGTCGAAAATCATCCGGTCCATCTTGTCCTGAGTGAACCGGGCTGCCAGCTCACGGTTGGCACCTGCCGCCTGCCCGTCTTCCTGGGCGATGGACGGAGAAGAGATGAAGGTGGCCAACGAAACGAGTAGCGCGGCACGGACGACGGCGCGGCAAACGGGGCGGGTCGTCTTCTTGCTCATGTTTCACACCTCGATGTTCTGAATCTCACGGGCCGGGACCGTCGCATAGCTAACAAGCTGCCGGCCGAAACGGCAAACGGTGAGCTGCACCGTGGGTGGTGCAAACCGGTGAAGTTGCCGCCGGCCGGGCGCCGGTAAGCCAAGCGGCCGCCCTCTTCCACAGGGATTTCCACACGTTCAGTGGGAATCCGGTTCACCGGCGAGCTGTGCGATGAGCTGGCGCGAAGCGCGGCGTGGAGTGACCTCACCATCAAGCAGCAACCGCTCGGTCGTGGCCACCTGCTCGGAGGATTCCGCCCGCGACCGGAAGTCGCGGATCAGAGTTTCCTCGACGATGCCCCACATCCACCTGATCCGCTGGCGGCGGCGACGCTCGGCGAGCTCTCCACTTTCAGTGAGGGTGGCGCGATGCTCCTCGACCAGCGCCCAGATCTCCGGGATGCCGGCACCGGTGACTGCGCTTGTCATGGCGGCGCGGCGGCGCCAGGCGCTGGGCTCGACACGTGGGTAACGGAGCGCGGCGCTGTACTCGGCCACCGCCTCGCGCGCCGGTCCGACGTTGTCGCCGTCGGCCTTGTTGACCGCCACGATGTCGGCCAGCTCGAGGATGCCCTTCTTGATTCCCTGCAGCTCATCGCCGGCCCCCGGAAGCATGAGCACGACGAAGCAGTCGACCATGTCCGCAACTACGGTTTCGGATTGGCCTACGCCGACGGTCTCGATGATCACCACGTCAAACCCGGCAGCATCGCAAAGCAGCATCGCCTCGCGCGTCCGCGATGCCACGCCGCCCAGGGTCTGCGCCGATGGAGTAGGACGTACGTAGGCGTTGTCGAGCTTCGACAGGCGCGCCATCTGCGTTTTGTCGCCCATGATGCTGCCACCAGACAACGTCGACGACGGATCGATCGCCAGCACCGCGACGCAGTGGCCTTGCTCGACCAGCCAGCAGCCCAGCGCGTCGATGAGCGTGCTCTTGCCCACCCCGGGAACACCGCTGATGCCGACGCGCCAGGCGCTGCCGGTGTCTGGTGCGAGCTCTTCGAGCAGCTCCTCCGCGAGCTGCTGGTCATCGGCACGGGCGCTCTCGATCAGGGTAATACCGCGCGCCAGCGATGACCGCTCGCCGGCGCGGATGTTCGTTGCCAACTCTATCGTCGGCATGCGCGACACTCAGCCGGACTCGGCAGCGCCGTCGGCGGCGACCTGAAGTCGGTCCAGTAGCTGCATGGCGGCCGTGGTGACCACGGTTCCCGGACCGAAGATGGCCGCCGCGCCGGCTTCCATGACCGCCGGATGGTCCTGCGGCGGCACGACACCGCCGACGACCACCAGAATGTCGGGACGACCGAGGCTCGCCAGCTGGCCGCGCAGCTCGGGCACCAGCGTCAGGTGCCCGGCGGCCAGCGTGCTCACACCGATAATGTGGACGTCGTTCTCGACCGCTTGGCGGGCTACTTCCTCCGGCGTCTGGAACAGAGGGCCGATATCGATGTCGAAGCCGAGGTCGGAGAGCGCCGTCGCAATGACCTTCTGTCCGCGGTCGTGACCGTCCTGCCCGAGCTTGGCGACCAGCACTCGAGGTCTACGCCCGTGGCGGCTGGAGAACTCCTCCGCCCGCGCGCGCACCGCCCCGACGTCCCCGGAAGCCTCGCCCATGGCGCCACTGTATACGCCAGAGAAAGAGCGTACGGTGGCCTGATGGCGAGTGAACACCTTCTCCAACGCAGCTGCCATCTCGCCGACCGTGGCGCGCGCTCGTGCAGCGTCGATGGTCGCAGCCAGCAGATTCCCGTCTTGCGTTTCGGCGACCCGCGTCAGCTCGCCTAGGGCACGCTCGCACGCACCGGCGTCGCGTTCGGCGCGCAGCACCTGCAGCCGTTCGATCTGAGCTCGTAGGACCTCGCGGTTATCGATCGAGCGCACGTCGATGGCACTTTCAGCGTCGGTCACATGGGTGTTGACGCCAACGATCTTCTGCTGCCCGGAGTCGATACGCGCCTGCGTACGAGCCGCTGATTCCTCGATACGTAACTTCGGCAGCCCCGCCTCGATCGCTTGCGTCATGCCGCCGAGCTCCTCGACCTCCTCGATATGCAGCATCGCCTGTTCCGCCAGCTCCCGAGTCAGGTTCTCCATGAAGTAACTTCCGCCCCACGGATCGACGACGTCGCAGATGCCGGTCTCCAGCTGCAGCATGAGCTGCGTGTTGCGGGCAACGCGAGCCGACAGGTCGGTGGGCAGACCGAGCGCCTCGTCAAACGCATTGGTGTGCAGCGACTGGGTGCCGCCGTGCACCGCCGCCATGGCCTCGATCGCCGTGCGCACGATGTTGTTGTACGGATCCTGGGCCGTCAGCGACCAACCCGAGGTCTGGCAGTGGGTGCGCAAGCGCGACGAACGTGGATCCTGAGGTTCGAACTGCGCCATGAGCCGATGCCACAGCAGGCGGGCGGCGCGCAGCTTGGCGACCTCGGTGTGGTAGCTCATTCCGATGCCGAAGAAGAACGAGATGCGGGGCGCGAACGCATCGACATCGAGTCCGGCGGCGATCCCGGCACGGACGTACTCGATCCCGTCTGCTAGCGTGTAGGCAAGCTCGATGTCGGCCGTCGCCCCGGCCTCCTGCATGTGGTAACCGGACACCGAGATGCTGTTGAATTGCGGCATGTGCTCCGACGTGTAGCGAAAGATGTCGGCCACGATTCGCATCGACGCTGTCGGCGGATAGATGTAGGTGTTGCGAACCATGAACTCCTTGAGCACATCGTTCTGGATCGTCCCGGTGAGCTGGTCCTGTGCGACGCCCTGCTCTTCCCCGGCGACAATGTAGAGCGCCAGCACCGGCAGGACGGCGCCGTTCATCGTCATCGATACGCTCATCTCGTCGAGCGGTATGCCCTCGAAGAGGACGCGGGTGTCGAAGATCGAGTCGACCGCCACGCCGGCCATGCCAACATCGCCGGCCACTCGCGGATGGTCGGAGTCGTAGCCACGATGCGTCGCCAGGTCGAAGGCAATCGACAGGCCTTTCTGTCCGGCAGCTAGATTGCGCCGGTAGAAAGCGTTCGATTCCTCCGCCGTCGAAAACCCGGAGTATTGGCGTATCGTCCAGGGTCGCTCGCCGTACATCGACGCGTAGGGGCCGCGCACGTATGGCGATTCACCGGGCAGGCTGCCGAGGTGATCGACGGCTTCGAGGTCCTCGGCCGTGAAGACTGACTTCGGCCCACGCTCGGGCATCGACGCTCCTGGCTCTTCGATTCTGCACCTTATGGTGCACGATTCTGACACTTCCGGGCGCCGGCTAACGTCCCGCACTCACCAAACTGCCGCCGACTGCTTGCAAGTTCACTGCGTTCTACCTACAATGTAGACATTATGACTACATTGTAGGACTCACGAGCGAGGCTACCGTGGCACGTCAGGGACCGGTCGGGGAATTCGAGCAGCTCGTGTTGCTCTCGGTCTTGCGCCTGCAGGACAACGCTTACGGGGTCACAATCAGACGCGAGATCGAGCGATGCACCGGCCGTACAGTGGCGCGCGGGGCCGTCTACACCACGCTCGACCGTCTGGTGGACAAGAACGTCCTCGCCTCGCGGCTGGGCAGCCCCGAGGAAGGCGACTCGCACAAGCGCTTCTACTCGGTCACTCGCGAAGGGATTGTTGCGCTGCAGACCGCAGCCGCCGCCGTGCGGGCGCTGTGGTCCGGCCTAGAGTCGATCATCGGAGAACGCTGAGATGCGTCTGGGCCGGTCCCAATCCCCGATCCCCATCGGCGGCCTCGCCGCGCTTCATCGCCTGCTGGTAAGAGTCGCCGCCGGGGCACGCGCCGCCGCGCTGCTCGCGGAGCTCGACAAAGAGTTGCTCGAGAGGCTTTCGGACGGAGACCAAGCGCTCGGCGGCTGGTATCGCCGCGAGTGCCGATCGCTAGCGCGCTGGTACGCCGCGGTCCGATTGCGACGTCTCACCCGCCTCGCCCGCAACCCGACGAGCCGTCGCCTACCCGCCGACCGATCGCCGATGTCCGACCGGTTTCTCCAGGATGCTCGTTGCGCGCTCAGATCGGTACGGATGCAGCCTGGGTTCAGCGCCTTCATCATCGGCACGCTGGCAATCGGGATCGGCCTCAACGCCGCGATGTACAGCGTCGTCAACGCAGTGCTGGTTCGACCCCTCGAACTACTCGACGCGGATCGCCTGGTTCGCGTGTGGAGCAGCGATGAGGTCGACGGAGAGCGGTACCTGGAGGCTTCGAGCCAGGATTTCTTCGATTTCGCCGAGCGCGCCCGCTCACTCGAGCGAATCACGGCATTCTCGACGGTACGCCGGCCACTGGCGGACGAGCATGGCAGCCCGACCCATGTAGTCGTCGGACGCGTTGCCGCGGACTTCTTGGCGACGATCGGCGCGAGGCCACAGCTGGGGCGCGGCTTCACACCCGAGGAACATGCCGCCGGTGCCGCCGTTGCCATGCTGTCGCAGGAGCATTGGCACCAACGCTACAGAGGCAACGCTGGCGCGGTCGGATCGACCATTCTGCTCGACGAGTCACCCTACACGGTCGTCGGGGTTGTGCCGCGCGCCTGGAGCTACCCACCGCAGGTGCAGGTGTGGCGTCCGTTCGACCGTGACGAGCTCGGCTATGAGGACGATGATCGTGAGTTGATCGTGATTGGTCGGCTCAGGAGCGAGGTCGACCTGATCGGTGCGGACCGTGAGCTCGGCGTCATCGCGGCGGAGCTGGCCATCGAGCGGCCCGATGCCAACGCCGGCCTCGGCGCCTGGGTCGAACCTTTCCGAGCCACGACGGTGCGTAATGTGCGCATGCCCCTGCTCATGCTGTTGGGAGCGGTGAGCCTGGTGTTGCTGGCCGCCTGCGTCAACGTAGCCGCGTTGCTGCTGGCGCGCGCTGCACAACGACAACACGAGATGTCGGTGCGCTCGGCGCTCGGCGCGACGCGCGCGCGCATGATCCGGCAGGCACTCGCCGAGTCATTCGTGCTGGCCGGAATTGGCGGAGCCGCGGGGACGATTGCTGGTGGGGTGTTTCTGAGACTGATCCTTGCGACCGCACCTGCTGAGCTGCCCCGCGCGGCAGCGATCGGGCTCGACGCTCGCGTCGTAGTCGTGTGTGCCGCGGCGACGGTATTGACCGGTCTGCTGTTCGGTTTGGTTCCAGCGATCCACGGTTCCCTGCCCGACGTTCGCCGCGGCCTCGGTTTCGCCGGGCGTCGCGGGAGCAATCCCGGCACCCGCGGACAGCGTGCTCTGGTTGTCGTCGAAATCACCACGGCGGTGATCCTCACAGTAGGTGCTGCGCTCTTGTTGAGGAGCTTCGATGAGCTCGTCAGGCTCGATCGCGGCTTCGCGCCGGCCGGCGTACTCAGCGTACGGGTCGACGTGCCCGACTCGCTCGAAGACGAGGATCCGCTGGCGCTCTACGAGCGCGTCCGCGAACGCGTCGCCGCTCTGCCGGGAGTGAAGTCGACCGCGATTGGCCGGACGCACCCGCTCGAACCGCTCGGAATCAACCTACGTGTGTTCGAGCCTGCAGGGTTGCCCGAGCCGATCGGGGCGGTGGCGCCGAACACGGTAGTGAGGATGATCAGCCCGAGCTACTTCGACACTGCCGGCATACCGCTGCAGGCCGGTCGCGTGTTCACATCCAACGACGGCGGAACCGACGCCGGCGTGGCAATCGTGAACCAGGCTTTCGTGCGCGCATACTTCGGCACCGCGGAAACAGTCGGTCAGACATTCGAGCTCCCGTGGCGAAGCGCCGGGACGACGTTCGAGATCGTCGGGGTCGTCGGCGACGTCATCGCCGAGCTGACTCGAGACCCGCACCCAGCGCTCTACTTTCCGTTCGCCCAGATGGCAACGCACGGAGTGCAGCTGCTCGTCGCTGCCGACGCCGACCTGGTGCACATCGCGCCGCTCGTGCGGCGAGCGATCTGGAGCGCGGAACCGTCGCTGCCGCTCGGTCCGGTCGTCGCCATGGAGCAACTGCTCGACGATCAGGCAGCCGGTCAGCGGTTCCAGTCGCGCCTGGTCAGCACATTCGCGATCGTCGCGCTGGCATTGGCGGCGCTCGGAATCTACGGCGTGGTATCGCTCGGTGTCAGCCGGCGTACTCGAGAGCTCGGGATTCGTCAGGCTCTCGGCGCCGAGCAGAGGGCGGTGCGCCGCCTGGTGCTGGCCGAAGGCCTCCGGTTGGTAGGTGTCGGCGCCGTCTTCGGGCTCATCGGCGCCTACGCGTTGTCGAACGCACTACGCAGCCTGCTCTTCGAGGTGTCACCGACCGATCCGACCGCAACCGCGGCCGTGGTCGCCGTCGTCGTTATCGCGGCGATGGCCGCGAGCTGGCTCCCGGCCCGACGGGCTGCCCGCGTGGACCCCGTGCGAGCACTGCAAGCTGACTAGCTGCGTCGGCGGCACGCAGCTCACGCAGCACAGGGCGCTCACTTGTCGGTGCCTAGGCGGCAGCTACGTCTTCATCGTCGGCGAAGAACCGCTGCTGCACCCGGTCCGGCGGTGGTGGCGTCAAGCGGCTGACGACCATCATGAGCAACAGCGATGCCATCGGACCGATCAGCGCCGGCCACAGCCCGCCGATCCAGTTGTTGAACGAACCGTGCACCGCGTAGCCGGCGAGGTACCAGAGCACGCAGACGATCGAGCCACCGATCATGCCCGAGAGCGCGCCCTCGCGCGTGGCGCGTGGCCACCAGAGCCCCAGCAGCAACGGGAAGGTGAACGCCGAGGCCATCAGGCTGAAGCCCATGGTGACGATCCATAGGATCGCTGCCGGCGGCTCGATCGCCATCAGCAGAGCGATGACGCCGAGGGCCAGGGTTGCGATGCGCGCCACCTTCAACCCCTGCGCCGAATCGACGTCACGGCGCGAGAGAGGAATGTAGACGTTCTCGACTACCAAGGATCCGGCCAGCAGCAGCACCGAGTCAATGGTCGACATGGTGGCCCCGAGCACCGCGGCGACGATGACCCCGCCGACGATCGGCGGCAGCAGGTTCGACACCAGCAGCGGCAGCGCCAGATCCGGCTGCTCCAGCGTCGGCAACAACACGCCCGAGGCGATGGCGATGAGCGTAGCGTTGACGTAGATGAAGCACGAGAAGGTCACCGAGTAGACCATGGCGCGCCGGAGCGCGCGGTTGTCCTCGGGAATCAGGAACCGTGTCACCGCGGCGGGCGCCCCGCCGATCTGGAAGAAGCCCCAGACCAGGAACGACGACACCACCCACAACGCCGGCATGGCACCGAGAAACGAGATCGCCTCCGGGTTGATCTCGCCGTACTGCCGATGCATCTCCGAGAAGCCGCCGGAGGCGCTCACCGCCAGTGGCGATAGGACGGCGAAGCCGACGACCATGATCAAGCCCTGGATCAGGTCGGTCCACGCCACCGCCTGCATACCTCCAACCACCGTGTAGAGGACCACGATGCCGCCGAAGACGAACAGACCGGCGAGATAGGGCATGCCGAGGAATACTTCGAAGACGTTGCCTGCCGCCTTCAGCTGGGCCGCCACGATCGGCACGAAGGCGACCAGCATGATCCCGGTCGCCGTCAGTCCGACCGCCTTGCCGTAGTAACGCGCCTCGAATACGTCGATGATCGTGGTGCACTTGATGCGGCTGGCGATTCGTTGCAGCCGATCGCCGACCAGCACGTAAGTGAACCAGGGAGCGGCAGCCGAGGTGACCCCGGCGGGAGAAAAGTTGTAGCCCAGCAAGCGCTCCGATCCGATACCCCCCATGTATGAGCTGCCGCTCATCTGGGTGGCCGAGTAGGAGAATCCGATGGTGCCGGGACCGAGCTTGCCGCGAGCCAGAAAATAGTCGCCGCGCGACTGCGTTCGACGATTCGACCATATGCCGAGGCCCATCAAGCCGGCGAAGTACCCGATCAGGATCAGCGTGTACTGGGCGGTGATGCTCATGTCACGGCCTGCTAACGACCGGTCTTGACGTAGTACATCGCCGCCGCGATCACGTACACGTAGCCGCCGTAGACCAGGATCCACACTCCCCAGTCGAGATTGGCGGGACCCGCCGGCCACTCGACCAGCAGCCCGAGGCTGCCACCAACGAGAAAGAACGCCATCAGCGCGATCGAGACGCGCGGCAGTCGCGGAGCCTGCACGGTAGTCTGCTTTGGCGCGCCTAGCTCCGGCCCCCCGGCCTGCGCGATCGTGGGCTCGTCGCCGCCCGGCTGGCTCACTGCCAGGCCTCGTCGAGCACGCGCATGATGTTCCCGGCCATCACCTTGGCAATGTCCTCCTCGGAATAGTCGTGCTGCACCAGCCAGCGCAGGATGTTCTTGGAGCCCTCGGTCGGGTTCTCGATGCCGCGCACGTACTCGACCATCTCGTGGCCGGGGCCGGACTTCTTGCCGCCGCCCTCTTGGGACGCGTCGATCGACAACAGTCCGGCGTACACCTTGTGCACGCCGACGTGATCGCCCCAGAGCGTGTCGGGCCCGAAGGCGACGTGGTCGATCCCGACCAGGTCGCGGACGTACTCGAAGTGCTCCATGAACGACTCGATGTCGTGCAGCGGGTGCTTCTCGGTGATCGTCGTGTGTGGCGCTGCCTCGATGCCGATCACCCCGCCCTTGCCGGCGACCGCCTTGATGACCTCGTCAGGCGCCAGCCGCTTGATGTTCCACAGCGCCCGCGCCCCCGTGTGGGTCAGGAAGATCGGCTTGCTGCTGGCCTCCACCGTATCGAGCGTCGTTTGGTCCGAAGCGTGGGCGCAGTCGATCGCCATGCCGATCTCGTTCATGCGCGCGACCGACTTCTTGCCGAAGGAGGTGAGGCCACCGTCGCGGATCTCCTTGAGGCCGGTGCCGAGGGCGTTGGACTCGCTGTAGCAGATGCCGAGCACGCGCAGCCCGAAGCCGTAGAGGATCTCGATGCGATCGAGCTCGTTCTCGATCATCGCCGCACCTTCCTGCGCCGGCACCAGCGCGATGCGCCCCTCGCGGTGCGCGCGGTGGATATCGTCGACCACCTCGCAGCGGATGATGAAGTCCTGATGGGCGAGATCGCACAGACGCATGCCCATGTCGTAGATGACGTCGTCCCACTTCCAGCCGCTCTTGGAGGTGATGATGGCGCTGCCGTCGAGGAAGTTGTCGAAGACGCAATCCCAGTACGAATCGCCCAGCGCCTCGTAAGCGGTGAACACGCGGGCCTCGCGGTCGTACGCCATCATCTCGTCGAGCGCGGCCGGGAAGTAGTGCGGATGCTCGTGCAGCGAGATCATCAGCAGACGCTCGGCGAGGTCGACGACCCGTGCCTCCTGCTCATCGGTCAACGGCAGCAGGTACGGCTCACCCTTGCAGTGGCCCTCGACGAGCTCGAACTCGCGGAAATCGCGCGTGGTCTCCAGGTAGTCGAACGATCTATAGCCGGTGAATTTCTTGTTGACGCCCATACAGGCCTCTCGGTGTCGGTTCCACAGGTAGCCTCGCGAATCGCGGCGGAAAACTTACATCAGCCGCGATCGCTGAGGGTGAAGGGCTAGCTGGCCCGGTCCGCCTGATGCGCAGCCACGCACACCGCTATCTCGCGCAACCCCCTGGCAATGTCCACCAGTCGCCCTCGGTCGCCCGCGCTACAGCGGTCGGTTCGGGTAGGTGATCGTGCGCCACATGTGGGCGACCGGGCTGTTGTCGTACCCCAAGCCTTCCTTTGGCTGCTTGAAATGTCGTCCGATGATATCGATGAAAGGCTCGATCGAGACCTCGGCATCGCGATCGAATGCGTAAGTGTCGTTGACCGTGATCAGACGGGCATCCATGTACAGCGGGTGCGCACGTGCGTACTCGTATGCCGCCTTGATATACGGCTCGGGGACGTAGTCCTCGCCGAAGATCCGGTTGTACATCTCCGGGTACTCGTAGCCGACGCTGTCATCGGGATAAAAGCGCAGCGGCGCGTGATAGCGAATGCCCCAGCTGATGCGCTCGTCGACGTAGGGCTCCATGAGCTGCGCCCCCCACCAGCCGTGATCGACCTTGATCAGGTTCAGCACCACGTCATGGAGCAGGCACGCGAGGACCGTGTGCTCCGGCTGCCCGGTCTTGAGCGCATGGGTGGCACTCTGCAGGACATGGTTGGCGGGGGCGAAGCGCTTCTCGAAGAATTCCGCCAGCGTCGGCTTGTCGGACATGGGTGCGAACGCTTCCGCGCGCGGCATGAACAGGCTGCCTGTACCTCGCGGCGCCCGGGCCTCGTCCTGCTGCTGGAGCTCGGCGACCGCCACCGCCTCGCCGTCGGGCATATAAAGCACCGGTTCGACTCCATCGCGGGCGGCGACCGCGAGGTCGAGCTCCTCCATCATGTAGTGCTCGAGCTCTTCGGCTTTATCCTCCGGCGACATCAGCTCGAGTGTTCCCACGCCCAGTGTGGCCAGGAATGCTCTGCGATCGACCTCCATGGCGGTCTCCTCGTCTCGGTGCGGAAGCAAGACTCAAGGGTGCCCGACTGCGGCATCCGCATGCTTCCACCGGGCTCGGTGCGCTGTCAACGGCGGATCGAGGCTACGGCGATCTACGGCTTCTCGCCAAACGGCACCGATTAGACTCTCAAGGTGATGATCATATGCTCAGCTTGTTATACTCATCAGATGAGTACGAGATTGCAAGTAGTGCTGGACGACGCCGAGCTCGAGGAGATCCGTACCGTTGCGGAGCGACATCGGATGACGGTCTCCTCATGGGTGCGCCAGGCGCTGCGTGACGCCAGGCGACGCGAGCCGACGCGACCGGCCGAGGCCAAGCTGGCCGCCCTGGAGCAGGCCAGTTGCCACGGTTTCCCCACCGCAGACATCGACGAGATGCTGAGCCAGATCGCCCGTGGCCGCGACGGCTCCGACGAGTGATCTTCGTCGATTCCAACATCCCGATGTACCTGATCGGGGCGGCCCATCCCAACAAGAGACGGGCGCAGAAAGTCCTGACGCAGCTGGTGAGGCAGGAAGACCGGCTGGTAACCGACGCCGAGGTCTACCAGGAGATCCTGCATCGCTACACCTCAATCCGGAGGCCCGACGCAATCAGCGCGGCGTGGCAAGTTCTCGAAGCTCTGGTAGATGAGACCTTTCCTATCGAGCTCGCTGACGTGGAGGCCGCACGCGGTCTGATCGAGGCCAACGGCGAGGTGTCCGCGAGAGACGCGCTGCACGCCGCGATCATGCTGCACAACGACGTGGCCCAGGTGTTCAGCTTCGACGCGCACTTCGACGCACTCGACGGCATCGTGCGGCTGGCGTAGACACGCCCGACGGCGCGGGCTCGAACCTTCAACCAGTTCGCTTGCTCCGCCCGCCCGAGGGAGAGGCGACTTCGACGCTAATCGGGTTGTGGTCGCTGAGGCGCTCCCACGGTTCGCCCCCGTGCACCTCGGCCGACCGTATCGAGCGAGCCCAGCGCGCCGGTACCAGGATCTCGTCGCAGTGGTAGGGCGTCACGGGGTCGCGCGTCCAGCGCAGTGTCTGTGACAGCGGCACCCCCGGGTGCAACGCACGCCAGGCGTTGACCAGGCCGACCTCGGTCTCGGTGCGCTCCAGGAAACGCTGCTCGCCGCGGCTGTTGGTGCGCTCCTCACCCGGCGCGCGGTGCGCCACGGTCAGGTTGAAGTCGCCGCCGAGAACCAGCTTGGTACCCGCCGACTGTGCTGCGATGCCGTCGAGCATGGCGTTGGCCTCGCGCACGTAGCTGCGCCGCCGGGCCGGCACGTGCACGCTGTACACGTGCCATGGCGGCCGTCGCGGCCAGGCGGTCACCACCGCCCCGACCATCCACCCGTCGAAACCGCGGAACCGGCAGGAGCGACCGCGGTCGCCGCGGCAACAAGAGCGCCGAGCCCCATTTGCCATGTTCCACAGGTGCCCACACGAGGCGGCCGCGCGCAATCCCGAGCTCCTTGGCGAAGTCGCGCGGATCACGCGTCTCCTGCACCAGCGCGATATCGGGGGCCAGCCGATGGATCATTTCCTGCCAGTGGTTCAGTGACCCCCCCGGCTCGCATGTTGAAGGAAACGAGCCGCAGCGCGGGCGTCTCACCAGACACTATCGAGACTCCTCCTTGCGTCCATTGATTCAACCTAATTAGTTAGTTTAGTATTGAACTAATATGAAGGTCAATATGCACGACGCCAAGACGAACCTGTCGCGCTACCTGGCCGAGTTGCGTGACGGCGAGACCATCGTTGTCTGCCGCCGCAACGTGCCGGTGGCGGAGATCCGACAGCTGAGTCCGCCGCGACGCCAGATCGCGGAACCTGGCCGCTGGCAGGGCACCATCGAGGTGCCGGCCGATTTCTCTGCTCCCCTCCCCGATGAGCTACTCGACGCCTTCGAGGGCGTACCCGGCAGCGCGGAATGAGGCTGCTCCTGGATACCGCACCGTTTCTATGGCTGGCGACGGACGCGTCCGTGCTGTCGAAGCGTGTCCGCAACGTGGTGCTCGAGGCAGACAACGCAATCTTCCTGAGCGCCGTGTCGGCATGGGAGATCGCAATCAAGTACCAGCTCGGTCGCCTGCCCCTGCCGGAGCGACCCGAGACCTTGCTGCCCGCGATCCGCGAGGCCTACGCGATCGAATCGCTCCCTTTGGAGGAAGCGGCAACCTTGCATGTGCACCGGCTGCCTGAGCACCACCGCGACCCGTTCGACCGCATGCTGGTGTGTCAGGCAATCGCCCATGGCTTGACGCTGGCGACGCCGGACGACGCGATCCGCCGCTATCCCGTGCCGACGATCTGGTAGGCGCAGCGCGACGTAGCATCGACCGTTTCGGTCAACTGGCGTGCCGTCGAGGGCGCCGTCACGTTCGACGCACTCGCAGACCCGGTCGCGTCGCTACATATTCCGACGGTATTGCCCGCCGACGTCGTACAGCGCCCCCGAGATTTGACGCAGGCTGCACATCTTGGCCGCCTCCATCAACGCTTCGAACGTGTTGCCGTTGTCGACCGCGGTACGCTGCAGGCGCTCGAGCGCATCGCCGGCGACGGCGCGATTGCGCTCCTGGAAGGCCTCGCGCGAGGCGATGGCGTACTCCTTCTCCTCGGTGGTGGAGCGGAAGACGTCATCGGGGATGATCGTCGGTGAGCCCTCCTCGTCAAGGAACGTGTTGACGCCCACGATCGGTAGCTCGCCGGTGTGCTTGAGGCTCTCGTAGTAGTGGGACTCCTCCTGGATGCGCGAGCGCTGGTACATGCGCTCCATGGCGCCCAGCACTCCGCCGCGCTCGGAGATGCTGCGAAATTCCTGCAGAACGGCCTGCTCTACGAGCTCGGTGAGCTCCTCGATGATGAACGAGCCCTGTAGCGGATTCTCATTGCGCGCCAGCCCGAGCTCCTTGTTGATGATCAGCTGGATGGCCAGCGCCCGGCGCACGCTCTCCTCGGTCGGCGTGGTCAGCGCCTCGTCGTAAGCGTTGGTGTGCAGGGAGTTGCAGTTGTCGTAGATGGCATAGAGCGCCTGCAGCGTGGTGCGGATGTCGTTGAAGGCGATCTCCTGGGCGTGCAGCGATCGGCCCGACGTCTGGATGTGGTACTTGAGCTTCTGCGACCGCGCGTTGCCGCCGTACTTGCGCTTGATCGCTTTGGCCCAGATTCGCCGCGCTACCCGCCCCATGACCGAGTACTCGGGATCCATGCCGTTGGAGAAGAAGAACGACAGGTTAGGGGCGAAGTCGTCGATCGCCATACCGCGCGACAGGTAGTACTCGACGAAGGTAAAGCCGTTCGCCAGCGTGAACGCCAGCTGGCTGATCGGGTTCGCCCCGGCCTCGGCCATGTGGTACCCGGAGATCGACACCGAGTAGAAGTTCCGCACCTGGTGATCGATGAAGTACTGCTGGATGTCGCCCATCATCCGCAGCGCGAACTCGGTGGAGAAGATGCAGGTGTTCTGCGCCTGGTCCTCCTTGAGGATGTCCGCCTGCACGGTGCCGCGAACGCCACGCAGCGTCTCCGCTTTGAGGCGCTCGTAGACCTCCCGGTCCAGCACTTCGTCGCCGCTGACGCCGAGAAGCGCCAGCCCGAGACCGTCGCCGTGCGCCGGCGGTGCCCCCTGATACGCGGGCCGCTCCGCACCCTTGGCAGCGTAGATGGCATCGATCTTCGCCTCGACTTCGGAGGCGAGCCCCTCACGCTGGATGTACAGCTCACACTGTTGATCGATCGCGGCGTTGAGAAAAAACGCCAGCAGCATCGGCGCCGGGCCGTTGATGGTCATCGAGACCGAGGTTGACGGGTCGAGAAGATCGAATCCCGAGTAAAGCTTCTTAGCGTCGTCGACCGAACAGACGCTCACCCCGGAGTTGCCCACCTTGCCGTAGATATCAGGCCGGGGATCCGGATCCTCGCCGTACAGGGTGACGGAGTCGAAAGCCGTCGACAGGCGCCGTGCCGGCATCCCGTGGGACAGGTAGTGGAAGCGGTGGTTGGTGCGTTCGGGCCCGCCCTCGCCGGCAAACATCCGCGCCGGGTCCTCGGTCTCGGTGCGCTTGAGGGGGAACACGCCGGCGGCGTACGGAAACTCTCCGGGGACGTTCTCGGTCAGCAACCAGCGCAATATGTCGCCCCAGTCGAGATAGCGCGGCAGCACCACCTTGGGAATGCGCAGGTGGGACAACGACTCGGTGAACAGCGAACGCTCGATCACCCGGTCGCGGACCTCATACCGGTACACGTCCGCGCTGAACCGCTCCTGGGTAGCGGGCCACTCGCGCAGCAGCCGCCGGCAACCGGGATCCAGTCGATCCTCGAGATCTTGATAGCGCTCGAGCAGCTCCGACGGTGCCTCGGACTCGGCCGTGCGCAGCTGCTCGATGGCGCCATTCAACTGATACAGCTTGCTGCTCAGCGCCGCCTGCTCGTCGACGAAGGCAGCGTAGGCATCGCTGTCCTCGGCGATCTCGGCGAGGTAGCGGACCCTCTCGGGCGGAATCACCAGCGTCGTGGCAGCGCTCTCATCCGCGCCTCGTGGACCCGGTACGGACTCGTCGCCGCGATCCGCCAGCCTGTCCATCAACGCGCGATACAGGCGGGTCATGCCCGGGTCGTTGAACTGCGAGGCAATCGTCGAGTACACCGGCAGCTCGTCGTCCTCCGCGTCGAAGAGCTCGTGGTTGCGCCGGTACTGCTTGCGCACGTCGCGTAAGGCGTCGAGCGAGCCGCGCTTGTCGAACTTGTTGATCGCAATGACGTCCGCGAAGTCGAGCATGTCGATCTTCTCGAGTTGCGTCGCGGCGCCGTACTCGGCGGTCATGACGTACACCGAGACGTCGGCGTGATCGGTGATCTCGGTGTCCGATTGCCCGATCCCGGAGGTCTCGAGGATGATGAGGTCGAAGTCCGCCGCCCGGCAGATGTCGAGCGCGTGCCGTACGTGCTTCGACAGCGCCAGGTTCGACTGCCGCGTGGCCAGCGAGCGCATGTAGGCGCGATCGCTGTCGATGGCGTTCATTCGGATGCGATCGCCAAGCAGTGCGCCACCGGTGCGGCGCTTCGACGGATCGACGGAGATTACCGCGACGGTGGTGTCATCGGATTCGAGCAAAAACCGACGCACGAGCTCGTCGACGAGCGACGACTTGCCGGCACCGCCCGGGCCCGTGATACCCAGCACCGGCACGGAGCCGTCCTTTGCCATCGCCTGCAGTTGAGGCTGCAGCTCGCTGACGGCCTCCGGATAGTTCTCCACCATGGTGATGAGCTGACCGATCAGTCGCGGGCTACGCTCCGCCAACCCGGTAAGATGCCCGTTCGGCGTCGAGCTCACGGTCGGGAAGTCGCTCTGTCGAAGAAGGTCGTTCACCATTCCCTGCAACCCGAGCTCGCGCCCGTCATCCGGCGAATAGACCCGCGCAACTCCGTACTCGTGGAGCTCCTTGATCTCGGCGGGATGGATCGTGCCGCCGCCACCGCAGAACACCTTGATGTGCCCGGCGCCGCGATCGCGTAGCAGGTCGACCATGTACTTGAAGTACTCGATGTGGCCGCCCTGGTAGGACGTCACGGCGATCGCCTGCGCGTCTTCCTGGATGGCGCAGTCGACGATCGCTGCCACAGACCGGTTGTGGCCGAGATGAATGACCTCGGCGCCCGAAGCCTGGAGAATGCGCCGCATGATGTTGATGGCCACGTCGTGGCCATCAAACAGCGAGGCGGCGGTCACCACGCGCACGTGGTGCTCCGGCTTGTAAGGTTCGACCCGCTCTCCCATCACTGCGATTTTACTTGCAGCGTCGGAAATCCGCCTGTCAGGCGCTCGCTTCGGCCTCGCTTCGCGCCGCTGGCAGATCGCCGAACTTACGGCGGTAGTAGCGCTCCCAGTAGCGACCCGCGACCGTCCCGATGACGCCGGGAGCCACCCACGGAACCCAGTTGAACTGCCCGAGGATCGACAGATCGAGCACCATTCTCGAACCGAAGACCAAGAACGCCGTGTGGAACGCGATGCCGGCTCCCAACAGCGCTCCCATGTGCTCGTAGAACCAGGTCATCTTCTCCGGCGGCCGCCGGTAGGCGTACTGGTACATCCCGTGGGTGGTCAGCAGGCCGACCGGAGAGAGAGCCAGCATGATGATCGAGACGCCTGACCAGAAGAACAGCGCCCAGGAGATAACGACGGCGCTGCCGACAGCCGGCAAGACCATCAGCGTGCGATATAGCGGAGTGCGAATGGTGTCCGGCTCGCGCCGGGTGCGCACCGCCTGGATCGCGTGGAACGTCAGGGCGATCGTGGCGCAGCCCAGATAGAACAGAAAGATCAGGAACCCGAAGTTGATGGCGTTGTCGGCGATCGAGGAGCCAGCGGCCAGCGCCCGGCCGATGCGCAGCGGCGGCGTGAGCATAGCGGAGCCACCCACGACGAAGGCGCACACCGCGAACACCTTCCCGAACAGCACGTGACGCTTACCGCCCTTCTTGCTCAGGATCGGCACCCACCAGGCCGCGAGGCCTACGAATCCCAGCGCAATGTGGCTCCACCTGAGCACTTGAATCAATCCTTCCATCATCGTTCCTCCGCGCCGACAGGCTCCGGGTGGGCCACGGCGATTCGTTCGTTGAGCCGCTCAATCGTCTCGTCGCACCAGGCGATCCGCGCTCGGTGGGCGTGCAGGCCCATCCGCAACGCGGCGTGGTAGTGGAATCCATCCGCGTCGAGCTGCGTGAGATCGCCATACTCGTCGCGAATCTGGAGATCGGCCTGCTCCAGTATCGTGACCTTATGAGCCCATTCGCGCCGCATACGGCGGACCATTCGCAACGACTCCTCGAAGTCGTCGAGCTCTCCCAGGAAGAACGTCTGCGCCACGTAGGCGAGACGCTCACGACCGATTCTCGGTCCTTCACGCAGCCAGGCACGCAAAGCGTCCCGCCCGGCCGGTGTGGTTTCGTAGACCTGCCGTCGCGGGCCACGCTCCGATGGCGCCTCGGTACGGTGCAGAAGGCCGTCTGCCTCCATCCGCTTGAGCGCCGGATAGATCTGGCTACGCTCGGCAAACCAAAAGTGGGCCGCCGCCGCGCTGAACTGCTTGCCTAGGTCGTACCCGGTCGACGGGCTGCGCAGCATGCCGAGCAGGATGTGTTCGAGGCTCATTCCGGACCTTGCTAGGTAAGATTATAGCTAATTATTTATATAAAGTTTTATCTAGCCTGTCAACCGACACCGGCCCAGGTTCCGCAAGCATGCAGGTGGCGGAGGATGACCTGCATCGTGCCCGCCGACGTTGTTGAATGGCATCTCGCTTGGTCCGCGGCTGCTTGGCACCCTCCAGGGCATCCGATCCGCCGGCCGACCACCCGAGCTCAACGCACCAGGAGATCTATCCATGAACGGCCGGATCCTGGCATCGACATTGATTTCCGTGGCATCGATCACTTCGCCGGGCTTCGTAGGGTCGGCGCAGGGGCCGATCAACGAGTACACGGTGAGCATACCCGCGCCGGAGCATCATTGGCTGCAGATCGAGCTCACCCTGGTCGATCTACCGGTCGGCCCGGTCGAGCTGCGCATGAGCCGGTCCTCCCCTGGTCGCTACGCGCTCCACGAGTTCGCCAAGAACGTCTTCGACGTGCACGCCGTCGACGGCGCCGGCAACGCACTGTCGATCGAACGCCCGAATCCGCATCAGTGGAACATCCACGGCCACGATGGCCAGCTGGTCGTTCGCTACCGTATCTACGGCGACCGCGCCGATGGGACGTACATGCAGGTCGACACGTCGCACGCGCACATGAACGCGCCGGCAACGTTCATGTGGCCACGAGGCGAGCTCGCCGAACGGCCGATCCGGGTTCGACTCGATGCCCCGGAGGGCGAGGACTGGGTGGTGGCGACGCAGCTGTTCCCGACCGACGACCCGAACACCTTCAGCGCCCCGAACCTGCGCTACTTGCTAGACAGCCCGATCGAGTTCGGTGAGACGCGCATCTGGGAGTTCGACATCGAGGACGGACAGACGATCCGCGTCGCCCTGCACCACACGGGCGGCGATGACGAGGCCCTCGAGTACGTAGCGGGCGTCGAGTCGATCGTGCGTGAGATGCGCTCGGTGTACGGCGAGTACCCGCGTTTTGACGGCGGCACGTACACCTTCATCGCCGACTACCTTCCCTGGGCCAGCGGCGACGGCATGGAGCATCGCAACAGTACCGTCCTGTCGTCGCAGGGGAGCCTGGCGCGGGGGCGCGTCCCGCTGCTCGGGACCGTGTCGCACGAATTCTTCCACGCCTGGAACGTGGAGCGCATCCGCCCCGCATCGCTGGAGCCGTTCGACTTCGAGGGCGCCAACATGTCCGACGAGCTCTGGATGGCCGAAGGCTTCACCAGCTACTACGGCAACCTGGTGATGGCACGCGCCGGAGTCATCGAGACCGAACGGTTCTTCGGCACCCTCGGTAGCTATGTGAACGCCGTGCGTCAGAGTCCCGGAGTACGTCTGCGCTCCGCGATCCAGATGAGCCGGCTGGCGCCGTTCGTCGACGCTGCGCGGCCAGTCGATCCCACCTACTGGAACAATACCTTCCTGTCCTACTACACCTTCGGTGCGGCGCTCGGGCTCGGCCTCGACCTGACCCTGCGCGATCGCAGCGACGGAGCCGTCACGCTCGATACGTTCATGCGCGCGATGTGGCAACGATTCGGCAAGGATGGCGGTGGCGGCGCGCAGCCACCCTCCGTCAGCCGTCCGTACACGGTTGCAGATGCCCAGCAGGTGCTCGCCGACATCAGCGGCGATCGTGTCTTCGCAGAGACTTTCTTCGCCCGCCACATCCTCGGCAACGAGGTCATCGACTACGCTCCGCTGCTTGATCGCGCCGGCCTGACGCTGCTCCCGTCGAGCCCGGGCCAGGCCTACCTCGACGCCTCGGTCGACGACGACGGCGGTGAGCTCCGGATCTCGGCGCCTACCGAGTTCGGCTCACCGGCCTATCGCGCCGGCCTCGATCGCGGTGACGTGGTGCTCGAGCTCGCCGGCACGAGCCTGCGTGATATCGACACCCTACGGCGGGTGGTCGCTGACCATTCACCGGGTGCCGCAGTGAAGATACGCTTCCGGCGCCGCGACGGGACCGAGGAGGAGCGCCAAGTTACGTTGTCCGAGGCTCCGGGCGTTCGGATCACGCCGATCGAGCGGGCGGGCGGCTCCTCGAGCGCTGCGCAGCGGCAGTTTCGCAACGAATGGCTGGGGAGTCGACGCCGCCGATAACGACACGGCGTCGAGCCGCTTCGCGGTGAGCGCGACGCTCGTCGGCTCAGCGGTTTTTCTTGTAGTGCTTGCGATAGTTGCGGTGGATCTGCTTCCACTTGCGTTTCTGGGCCAGCGCAGCGCCTAGATCCCGTCGGCGCTCCTCGTACGCGAGCTCCTTCTGCAACTTCTCGTAGCTCGCCCAGCGCTCCGCCGTGATCGCGCCGGACTGGACCGCCTCGCGCACCGCACACCCCGGCTCGTCGGCGTGCGTGCAGTCCCGGAACCGGCAGCCGTCAATCACCGCTGCGACGTCGTCGAAGGTCTCTTCCAGACCCTCATCGGCGTCGACGAGGCCGAGCTCGCGCATGCCCGGCGTATCGAGCACCAGCGCACCGCCCGGCAGTCGGAAGATCTCGCGGTGAGTGGTTGTGTGCCGCCCCTTGTCGTCGATGGCGCGAATCTCCTGGGTGCGGAGTAGCTCGCTGCCGGCAAGTATGTTCACCAGCGTCGACTTGCCAACCCCCGACGATCCCAGCAGTACCACCGTCTTCCCAGGGCTCAAGTACGCCTGTAACTCCTCGATGCCCTCCCCGGTGACCGCGCTCACAGCCAGTATTGGCGCGCCGGCCGCCGCCGGGCGAACCTCGGTCAGCCGCGCCTCGAGGTCATCGCACTGGTCCAGCTTGGTCAACACGACGACCGGCTGGGCGCCGCTTTCCCAGGCGGCCACGAGGTAGCGCTCGATGCGGCGCGGGCTGAGCTCCTGGTTGAGCGAGGTCACCAGAAAGACAACGTCGACATTCGCAGCCACTACCTGTTCCTGGCTTTCGGTACCGGACTTGCGGCGCACGAACTGGGTGCTGCGGGGCAGGATCTCGGTGATGGTCGCCGGCCCGTCGGCCTCAGCCTCGATCAGCACCCAATCGCCTACCGCCGGCAACTCGCGCCGGCCCGAAGCGCGGTAGAGCATGCGTCCCGGGGCCACGCCGGTGGCCTCACCCCACGGTGTGATGAGCCGATACTCACCGCGATGCTGTGCGATCACGCGCGCCGGCGCCAAGCTGGAGCCGGGCTCGAGGGCAACCTCTACATCGTCGCTCCAACCCCAGTCCAGGAGCCGGCCGCCGGAGAACGCCTCGGGGCCGTCGCTCATTTGGGGGGCAAGGTGGACGCTTCCTCCACGTCGACCTCGATGCCACCAGCCAGCAAGGCGTTGAACAGCGCCCGGAACGTCCCGAGTCGATGCGGGTTATCACGGTACTCTTCGACGCGAGCCAGATTCTCGGGACTGGATATCAGCGCCATGTACCAGCGGCGGCCTTCCGAGCTGCGCCCCACTTCGCGCAGCTCGATGCGATCGCTGGCGGCCGCAAGAGTACGGAAGTAGGCGATCGAGTCGTCGTAGTCGGCGAGCTTGAAATCGTCGCCAACACGGAACCCGAGCACCGATTCGGGGGTCGGCAACGATGCTTGCGGCAGCGGCGACCCCGCAGCCCCACCCGTGACGTCGGGCGAGCTGAGCGCGGCAAAGACCATCGCAAGAATCAGGGAACGCTTGTGCATGTCCGCAATCTACCACCGACCGCGCTACGGCTAGCTACCGTGTCGGGTGCGTAGAAGAATGGCGCTCGTCGCCCTCTCGGGTGACCCCGGAGTCTGTTCCAACGAGGACGAGGCCTACTTTAGCGGGCTCAACCTGCTGTTCCTGAACGGTGTGTTCCTGGGGCCCCGGTTACTGAGGCACCGGTTTCTGACGCCCGGTCCCGGCAGATCTTACCTACTGCGGCGCGGTGTCGGTGGCGTCGTGCCAGTGGCCGTGTTCCGGTGACCAGACGCGACCGGGCGGCACGTCCTCGGCCCCGGAGCCGCCGCGGATAATACCGACGGTCACCAGGATGACGAGCACAGCGATGAGCACGGCAACACCGCGCCAGAGCTTCTGGCTACTCGTCGCCTTGCCCTCGCAACAACGCTTGTACTTCTCACCGCTGCCGCATGGGCAGGGATCGTTGCGACCTACGCTCACGATGGCCTCCTCGCTGGGGCGGGTATCACTGCCCGTTGAATATGTGCCTGGCGACCGGCGTAGTTCAACCCCGGTACAATCGCTCGACCGATGACCGACCTTTCACACCTACGCAATTTCTGCATCATCGCGCACATCGACCATGGCAAATCGACGCTTGCCGATCGGTTGTTGCAGGCGTGCGGCGCAGTGTCGGAGCGCGAGTTCCACGATCAGATGCTCGACACGATGGACCTCGAGCAGGAGCGAGGAATCACCATCAAGAGCAACACGATCACCCTCGCCTACACAGCCGATGATGGCGCGACATTCGACCTGAACTTGATCGACACACCGGGGCACGTCGACTTCTCGCACGAGGTACGGCGCTCGCTGATGTCGTGCGAAGGGGCGCTACTGCTGATCGACGCCGCCCAGGGTGTCGAGGCACAGACGGTCGCCAACCTCTACCTGGCACTGGAACACGATCTGGAGATCGTCCCGGTGATCAACAAGATCGACCTTCCGGCCGCCGACCCTGAGCGCGTACGCGAGCAGATCGACGCCGACCTGGGGCTCGATCCGTTCGAGGTCGTGCTGGCCTCGGCCAAGGAAGGAACCGGCATCCACGACGTGCTCGAGGCCATCGTGCACAAGTTGCCGGCGCCGACCGGCGATGCTGATGCGCCACTGAAGGCCTTGATCTTCGATGCAACTTACGATGCGTACCGTGGGGTGATCATGCTGGCCCGAGTCGTGGACGGCACACTGCGGCGCGGCGATCGAGTGCGCCTGATGCACGGCGAGGCCGAGTACGAGATCGAGGAGGTCGGTCTGCTGAAGCTCGGCCGTGAGAAGGGCACCGAGCTCGACGCCGGTACCGTCGGCTACGTCATCGCCGGAGTCAAATCGGTCAGTGATATCGAGGTGGGTGACACGCTGACGCACGTCGAGACGCCGGCTTCCGAGCCACTGCCCGGATACGTTCCAGCGAAGCCCGTGGTGTTCTCGTCGCTATACCCGATGCAGGCCGACGAGTACGAGGACCTCAGCAAGGCGCTCGACAAGCTGAAGCTCAACGACGCCTCGCTGACCTTTCAGAAGGACTCATCCAGCGCGCTGGGCTTCGGCTACCGGTGTGGCTTCCTCGGCATGTTGCATCTGGAGATCGTGCAGGAGCGGCTGACGCGCGAGTACGGGCTGTCGCTGCTGCTCACGGCGCCGTCGGTAGAGTTCCACGTGCGCACCGCTGCCGGGGAGGCGCTGGTGGTCGAGAACCCGGCCGAATATCCCGACCCCGGGTCGATCGAGAGCGTCGAGGAACCGTTCATCAAGGCATCGATCCTGATGCCGGATCGCTATCTCGGCGCGGTCATGGAGCTGCTGCGCGACAAACGCGGCGAGAACATCAAGTTCGATTATCTGGCGGTTGGCCGCGTCGACGTCACCGCCGACCTGCCGCTGGCCGAGGTGCTGTTCGACTTCTACGACCGCCTCAAGTCGATGACCCAAGGCTACGGCTCGTTCGACTACGAAGTGACGGACTATCGACCCACAGACCTGGTGAAGGTGGACATCCTGGTGAACGCTGAACGCGTCGACGCGCTCGCCATGCTGGTGCACCGCGAAAAGGCGCGCGGCCGCGCCCTCCACGCTTGCGACCAGCTGTCGAAGACAATCCCGCGCCACAATTTCAAGATCCCCATCCAGGGCACCATCGGTCGCGACATCATCGCCCGAAAGAACATCAACGCCTTCCGCAAGGATGTCACCGCCAAGTGCTACGGCGGCGACATCACGCGCAAGCGCAAGCTGCTCGAGCGTCAGAAGGCAGGCAAGAAGCGGGCTCGAATGTTCGGCCAGGTGGAGATCCCGCAGGAGGCGTTCCTGTCGGTTCTGCGCAGCGACGCGGACGACTGATGAAGCGGCTCCACCTGTGGGTAGCGGTAGCGATCCTCGCCAGCGGCAGCGCGGTAGTTCGCAAGTTGGCCGAGATCGGGGCCGCCAACCCCATCGATGGGCGCAACCCGATCTCGTTCTGCAACGTGCTGTTCGCCGGCAACGTGGTGGCGCTAGCTTTGATCCTGGTAGGGCATCGGCGCGAGTGGTCGCGTGCCAACCTGGCAAAGGTGGCTCGCGACGAATGGGTGAGCATGCTGGGAGTCGCGATGCTCTCCGTGGCGCTGGCACCGGCGCTCATTTTCACCGCCCTGGAGCGGACCAGCGTTACCAGCGTCGTGCTCCTGGGACGCATCGAGCCGCCGCTCGTTCTGGCGCTCGGGGCCCTCGTCCTCGGCGACCGGCTCAGCCGCTGGGGCGTGATCGGCGCGCTCACGGTTCTGGCCGGGGTCGCCGCGTCGTTGCTGCTGCAGCCGATGATGGACGGGCTGACGTTCGGCCGCGGCGAGGCGTTCGCACTAATGGGCGCCGCCTGCCTGGCGGTGGGCACCGTCCTCGCCAAGGCCCGTTTGGGCAAGGTGCCGCTAGGGATCTTCGCAGGGACGCGCATGGTCGTCGGCACGGTGGTATTCGCCATCGTGGTGTTGACGCTATTCGGACCGGCGCATTTCGTCGACATCTTCGCGCCACAACTGTGGGCTTGGATGCTGCTCTACGGCGGCATCGTGGTCACCGGTGGACAGCTCTTCTGGTTTTCAGGGCTGCGGAGCAGCTCGACGCTGCAGGTCTCCATAGCCTCGTCAGTGAGCCCGGTCGTCGCCGTTTTGGCAGCATTCGCGATCCTCGGCGAGGTACCGATGCTGGCGCAGCTCATCGGAGGAGCCATCATGCTGTCCGGCATCGGCATGGGGCTGTGGTCTTCGACCCGCCCCGAGGCGACGGTAGGGGTGCCTGCGGGTGGTTCGGCCGATCACGACCGCAACGGCGGCTTCAAGGGCGTCTAGAAGCACCGGCCAGGCAAACCGTTACCGTCCTGCTTCGACCGCGCTGCGCGCCGCCTGAAACACGGCTATCAGCATCTCGAGCGTCAGCTTGCCGGTGAAAGTATTCTGCTGGCTAGGGTGGTACGAGGCGATCAACTCGACATCGCAGCGCGGGAACCGGCCGACAGTATTCGCTCCGGCGAGGACGACTCGGCGACCGTGGCCGAAGCGCGGCTTGGGACGCGGCACGGCGGCGCCACGATCGCGAAACAGTCGCATTGAATGATCGTAGGCGAACTGCCCTAGCGCCACGACGGCTCGGATCCCAGGTCCTTTCACATCCAACAGGTCGAGCTCGCGCTCCAAAAACGGACGACAGGCGTCACGCTCCGCCGGCGTGGGTTTGTTTCCCGGTGGCGCGCAGCGGTTGGCAGCAGTTATGAAGCAATCGTGGAGCTCGAGACCGTCCGACACGTCGACGGCGTCCGGCTGGCTGGCGAAACCGGTCTCGTACAGCGCTCGGTATAGCCAGTCGCCAGAGCGGTCGCCGGTGAACATCCGGCCAGTGCGGTTGGAGCCGTGTGCTCCGGGTGCGAGGCCGACGAGCACCAGTCGGGCCCGCCGATCACCAAACCCTGGCACCGGGCGGCCCCAGTACTCCTGGTCGCGGTAGGCTGCGCGCTTGTCGCGCGCCATGCGCTCGCGATGCTCGACGAGGCGCGGGCAGAGGCGACACTCGACGATCTCGGCGTCGAGCTTCGTCCAGTCAGCGGCGCTCACAACTATCTCTGACAATGAGGCGCGGGCAACTCGGCCTTAGAACGGCCGGCCATCAGCCACACGCCGGGGCGTGACCGGCGCGGATTGTCAACCGGTCGAGCTCGCGCCGCGAGACATACGGTACGTAGCCGCGATCGGACGCCAGCTCCCAGAACCGATCGATCTTGCTCTGCTGCGTGAGGTAGTCGATCGCCAGGACCGTCTTGTCCGCCGCCGCAAAGACGTCGAGTAGGTCGATGGTGAACTGCTGCGGATCGAGGCCGTTGTTCTCGTCGCGGTTGCCGAAGTAGAAGGTGTCCTCGGCACCGATACCGTCGATCGACTTGAAGTACGCGCGTTGCTGGCGATCGGCCTCCTTGTCGGGGTTGGCGGCGTCAGGGTAGGACTCGGGGTCGATGATGCCGGCGCCGTTCTGTGGCACAACCAGGAACCCTGCCGCTCCCCGGGTCTTGCGGGCGTACTTGGCCAGCCGACGTACAAGCTTGACCATGTCGGCTGGCGCCCGGCGGCGCTCGTCGTTGCCACCGATCTCCGATGGACCCCAGAACTCGTACGCATCGACGATGTCGAGGTAGACGCCATCGAAGCCGGCGTCGATGACACGGTCGAGGTAACTCTTGTCGGGCGCCGTGGCGTTACCGAACAGAAGCCGCTGCCAGGCTCGCAACCAGTAACGTGCCTTGTAGTTGCCTTCCCAGTCGGGGTTGGTGGGGCCGAGAAACGTCGGCGCGCCAGCACCCGGATCGCCATCGGCGTCGAGCCAACTGGCGTCGAAGTAGTAGCGATAGCTCTCCGCCTCGCCGATGCTCAGATAGGCGAGCACTGCTCGTTCGCCACAGGGCCCGGTGCGCAGCGCATCGATCTGCGCTGGCGTCAGCTCGCCAGATTCGTCGCCGGTTCTCGAGTAGTCGATGACCAGGAGGTCGAAGGCGGATGCGGCGAGCGCCGACAGGTTGAACTCCTGTAGCTGATACCCCCAGCTGCTAGCGGCGATCGGCAACCGTCCGCCCGCCGGCGTTGAGGCCTCGGTGGCGCCGGCGCTCATCGTTTGCGCTAGTGCCAATGCGACAGCGACGGCGAGCAGCACGATGGTGACGCGCAACCGAAGCCGTTGCTCGCCGCCACGCCAGGCCGGAGATTCGTCTGGGCGAGCCAGAACGGACAACTGATTGATCGCACCGTTGCACGTCATCGAAGCTCGATCCCCCTGGCTCGCCGGCGGCCCTGCCACAAGAACCAGCATCCGACAGAACGGTAGGGACGCCAAGGTTCGCCGATCCGGCGCAGCTCGTCAGCCTGCGGACGCCGGGGCAAACCGTACAGGACCTGCGCCCCGTCGAGCAGCCCTATGTCGTCGACCGGAAGCATATCCAGTCGGGCAAGTCGGAAGATCATGAACACTTCGGCAGTCCAGCGGCCGATCCCCTTGACCTGCACGAGGGCCTCGATCACTGCTTCGTCGGGAAGGCGCTCGAGCGCGCCCAGGCTGAGCTGCCGGGTCGTGATGCGGGCGGCGAGGTCGCGTAGATAGGCGATCTTGGGGCGCGACAGACCCGCGGCTCGGAGATCCTCTTCGGAGGTCAACAGCAGCCGGCGGGCGGAGGGATCCCGGCCGCCGTACAGTGCCCGGAACCGGCGATGGATGCTCCGCGCTGCCTGCACCGAGATCTGCTGACCGATGATCGTCTGGAGGAGCGCCGGCAGCGCTTGCCGTCGCCAGTAGCTGTCCAGACCGCACGGTCCGATCTCCTCGATAACCGACTCCATGACCGGGTCGATGCGACTCAGGTGGCGTTCCGCGGTACGGAGCAGGGCGGGCGTGGCCATGCGGGCAGGGTAGTTGAGGCCAGGCGCCACCGCAGCCACTTGCACGCGTACCGACGATGCTGCAACGTGGCCCCACGATCGCGACCTTTCCTCAGCTGTGGGGCCGATGAGCGACTTTCTCGGGTTCGACTTTGCCAGTCTCGACTATCAGGCTTGGCTCGATTCGATGATGCAGTTTGCATTGCCCCGCTTGGTGCAGACCATCCTGCAGCTTATGGCTGCGGTCATCGCCTACTATCTGGCGCGCTGGGTTCTGCAGCGGCTGTTCGCGCGCCTGGCGTCGTCTACCGAGACCCTGTTCGACGACATAGCGGTAGAGCTCTTGCGTCGCCTGGTGCTGTTGTCCGTCGGATTCTGGGCCGCCTGGCGCGTGGCGTATATCTGGGATCTGCCGACGCTGGCGTCGGTCATCGGGGGCGCCTGGATCATCGGACTCAGCGTCGCCATAAGTCGCTCGCTACGGGACATCGTGGAGATCTTCGAGCGTGAAGTGGTCTCGAAGACGGACACCAAGCTGGACGACACGGCGCTGCCCTGGATCAACCGCATTGCCTCTTGGGTGATCGTCGGCACGGGTGTCATGCTGGCGCTCCACAACATGAACATCAACATCACGCCGTTGCTCGCCGGGGCGAGCGTCGCGGGGGTGGCGATCTCGTTCGCCGCCAAGGACACGCTGTCGAACCTCATCGCCGGCGTGCTATTGATTCTCGACCGCCCCTTCGAGGTCGGCGACCGCATCGAGCTGTGGAGCGCCCCGGCGCGGCAATCGACCTGGGGAGATGTCACCGAGATCGGCATCCGCGCCACCAAGATACGCACCCCGGACAACATCCTGATCATCATTCCGAACAACCAGATCATGCAACGCGACATCATCAACTACACCGCTTCGGGGCCGACAATCCGGCTACGGATTCCCATCGGCATCGGCTATGAAGCGGATCTGGAACAGGCCAAGGCGATGTGCCTGGAGGTGGCGGCAGCTTCAGACCAGGTCGAGGATTCGCCAGCGCCGGTTTGCATCCTGCGCGCGTTCGGCGCCTCTTCCGTTGACCTCGAGCTGCGCGTCTGGCTCAAGGACGGCCGCCAGCGTCGCACCGTCGAGGACTGGATTACCGAACAGGTGAAGCTCCGCTTCGATGCCGCAGGCATCGAGATCCCCTACCCGAAGCGGGACCTCTATATCCGTCAGGCCCCAGTGGACCCGGGGAAGGGAGCTGTCGATGACTGAGTCGGAAACCGGCCGAGTACGGCCCAGCGCCGAGGTAGCACTGCACGCTGTGCCGGCCGGCACGGCGACTCGCACACAGGTGCTGATAGGCGACGAGGATGGGGCTCCGAATTTCGCCATGCGCCGCTTCGTAATGGGCGCCGGAGGCGGCATGCCGCGGCACACCAATGCCGTCGAGCACGAGCAGTACGTCTTGAAGGGTCGAGCGCGCGTCACAATCGGCGACGTTGTCCATGAGGTGAAGGCCGATGACGCGGTCTACATCCCGGCGGGGACGCCGCACTCGTACGAGGTGCTCGAGGAGCCGTTCGAGTTCCTGTGCATGGTCCCCAACCTACCCGACGCTATCGAGATCCTGCCTGAGGAATGAGGCAGTCCGTGCGCGGCTCGCTGACCGCCGGGACGCAAGTTGCCTGAGCCTCACAACGCCAACCCGAGAGACGCCATGCAACCCGCCTCGAGCTCACGATACGTCGCCGTAGCCGCCGTAACCGGACTCATTGCCGGCGCTCTCGCAACGATAACGATCTCCGGCCGCGAAGATCCCGTGGTCGGCGGTCCGAATCTCGACGTCGGGATCGATCTGCGCAACCCGGACGGATGGCGCCTCGTCGATCTGACGCACGCGTTGAGCCCCGACAGCCTGTACTGGCCCAACGGCGACCCGTTCGAGCACGAACGGCAGGGCTGGGAGTTCGACGCCGACGGTAACTGGTACGCCATGGCCCGATTCTCCACCCCAGAACATCTCGGCACGCATCTGGACGCCCCGATCCACTTCGCCGCCGGAGGATGGACGAGCGCCGAGATCCCTGCCGAACGGTTCCTCGGCGCCGCCGTGGTGGTGGACATCAGTGAGCGCGCCGAGGGGGCGCCAGATGCGACGCTACAGCCGGCCGATCTGGAGACCTGGGAGGCGCGCCACGGAGCCATCCCCGTTGGTTCGATCCTGCTGGTACGTACACGCTGGTCAGCGCGCTGGCCCAACTGGACCGAGTACTACGGCAGCGATGACCCATTCGACACTACCTCATTGCATTTCCCAGGCGTCTCAGCCGCGGCGGCCGCGGCGATCGTCGAGCGCGGCGTGGTCGGTGTCGGGATCGACACCGCCAGCATCGATCCGGGCAACAACACGGCGTTTCCGGCGCACCGGGTTCTTGCGGCAGCGAACATCTTCAACCTCGAGAACCTCATGCAGCTCGATGAGCTCCCCGAGAACGGCGCGACCTTGCTGGCGCTGCCGATAAAGATCGCCGACGGGACGGGCGGACCAGCCCGCGTGCTGGCAGTCGTGCCATCCAACTGATCACGGCTAGCAGGCCGCAAAAGAGAAGCCCTTCGCGGACCCTCGTGGCCTGTAACCACTAGTACTCGGCGAATATCCGCCGCAGCTCATCCAGGTCGTCCGTGTGCAGCAAAGCAACCAACAGGAGAACGCGCGCTTTCTGCGGCAGAAGGTCGTAGCCGGCGATCATGCCGCAACGACCGGAGCCAACTCGTCCCGCACCGGTGTGGCTCGATCTGACGACGAAAACCCCCGTCTCGGCCACCTCGCAGGCTACTGCGCCTTGGCCGGGGGTCGTTGACCCGGCACCTGACGCAGCGAGCACGAGGCCGCGGGCGCCGGCCGCCGCGAAGGCGCGAATATCGGTGCCGTCGGCGCCGTTGTACGTGTACGAGATGTCGACCCGTGGCAGATCGTCAGCGGTCTTGTCAGCCAGATCGAACTCACTGCGGAAAGTGTGCCGACGCTCCGCCCGTCGGTGGAAGATCGGCCCGGCGGATTCGACGCTGCCAAGCGCCCCCCAGCTACGTGAGCGGAAGGTCTGTACCCGGTTTGCGTGTGTCTTGGTGGCATCGCGCGCCGCGTTGATCTCCTGATTGAGCACCACGAGCGCGCCACGGCCACGAGAATCTGGGTGCGCCGCCACCTGTACGGCGTTCAGCAGGTTCAGCGGACCATCCGCCGAGGTGGCGGTCGCCGGGCGCATCGCCCCGACGATGACGACCGGCTTGGGGCTTCTCACTGTGAGGTTCAGAAAATACGCCGTCTCCTCGAGGGCGTCGGTGCCATGTGTCACCACCACGCCGTCGACCTCTCGGTTGTCGACGCCGCCGAGCAAGATGGCGTTTACTCGCTGCGCTAGCACCAGCCAGTCAGCCGGCGCCAGCGAGGTGGAGCCTACGTTGCGGAACTGCTCGGAGCTAACGTCGGCAACCGTATCCAAGGCCGGGATGGCAGCCAACAGCTCCTCGATCGGAATCGCACCCGATCGATAGCCGGAGACGCTCCCGGGCTCGCCACGGCCGGCAATGGTTCCCCCGGTGGCAACGACACGAACGTGGGCGCGAGCCGTGGTCTGCACCACCGACGTGCGCGCCGCGGGCTGCGGCACAATGCCGACGCCCGGCGCCCGAATGGGCAAACCGAGCACCCCGACCGCGACGATACACAGAACGCCGGTGGCACGGCAGAGCCTGATACCGGGCGGTACGACGCTAGGGCTAGGATTCATGGCAACCCCGGAGAACGGATGGTGCAAAGTTCGGAAGCGGCGCAATTCTATCCGGTCGGCAGCACGCGACTCGAACTCGCCGCAGGCGACATCACGCAGCAACGCGTCGACGCGATCGTCAATGCCGCAAACAGCGGCTTGCGCGGCGGTGGGGGCGTCGACGGTGCGATCCACCGCGTCGGGGGCTCGTCGATCATGGCCGCATGCCGCGAGATCGGCGGTTGCTCGACCGGCGACGCCGTTGTCACAGGCGCTGGCGACCTGCAGGCGCGGTTCGTAATCCACGCGGTCGGCCCAGTGTGGGATGGCGGCGAGCACGACGAGCCGGCGCTGCTAGCGAGCGCTTATCGAGCGTGCGTTGCGCGAGCCACCGAGCTCGCCATCCGCAGCGTTGCCTTCCCGTCTTTGTCGACCGGGGCCTACGGGTATCCGTTCGAGCTCGCGGCACCGATCGCACTGCGCACGCTGGCCGAGGAGCTTCCCGGTTCCGGTCTGACGCTGGTGAGAATGGTGCTGTTCAGCTCGGCCGCCAGCGAGGCGTATTCGCGTGCCGCCAGCGCCGAGCTCGCCAGCGGTTGAGCCGTGGCGCGGCGATCCGACGGATGGACCTCCTACCCGAAGCGCTGCACTCCCTGATCTGACGCCATCAGCACTTTGTCGGCTCCGCGACGCGCAAAAATCCCGCAGGTGACGACTCCCGCGATGGTCTCGAGCTCGAGCTCGAGCGCCACCGGGTCGACGATGTGCAGCCCCCGGACATCGACGATCGGGTTGCCGTGGTCGGTGACCGTTCCGGGCCGCAGCAGCGGATCGCCCCCGAGCTCGCGGACCCGGCGACAAACCGCCTCCACGGCCATCGGAACGACCTCGAGCGGAACCGGAAACTCGCCGAGCACGTCGACCCGCTTGGAAGCATCGACGATGCAGACGAACGTGTCGGCGACCGAGAGCACGATCTTCTCGCCGGTCAACGCCGCCCCACCCCCCTTGATCAACGACAGACCGGGATCGAATTCATCCGCCCCGTCGACGTAGACCGCCAGCCGCTCTACCTGATTGAGGTCGACGACCTCCACTCCGATCGCTCGCAGGCGCTCCGAGCTGACCTCGGACGCACACACGGCCGCAGGAACCTGATCGGCGGTCGGCGCCAGAGCAGCTACAAACAGATCGACTGTCGAGCCACTGCCAACGCCGAGCACTTCACCGGGCTGAACAAACTCCAGGGCGGCCTCGGCCACCCTTCGCTTCTGCGCTTCGCTGCTCATCGCTTGGCGGTCGTCCCGCGTCGAGACCCGCAACCGAGTCGGACGCGCCGACTCAGATCACCAGCTGCTCGATTCGACGAATTCGATCCTCGATGGGCGGATGGGTCGAAAACAGCCCCTTTGCTCGTTTCTCCCAACGCTTGATCGGCTGCACAATATACAGGTGCGCGGTGGCCCGATTGGCCACCTCGAGTACCTCGCGATCTCCCCCGAGCTGACGCAGCGCCGCGATCATCGCGTCGGGGTTACGGGTGAGCTCGACTGCACCGGCATCGGCAAGGTACTCACGCTCACGCGACGCCGCCAGCTGGATAAGCCTGGCCAGCATCGGCGCCGCGAGCGACAGCAGGACGGCCACGATGAGCAACGCGGCACCGCCACCGCCGTCGCGGGACCCCCCTCCGCGCGAGCCGCGCGAAGCACCGCGAAAACGCATGCCCCGCCACGAGAAATCTGTGATCAGAACTACCGCCCCGACCAGCGTCGCCAGGAGCATTGCCAAGCGGATGTCGAAGTGACGCACGTGGGAGATCTCGTGCGCCAACACCGCCTGCAACTCGTCGCGCGACAGTCGCTGCCGCAGCCCCGTGGTGATCGCGACCGCGGCGTGCTCCGGGTCGCGACCGGTGGCGAACGCGTTGAGCGCCGTGTCGTCGATCAGGTACACGTCCGGCGGCGGAACGCCGGCGGCGATCGCCAGCTCGTTGACGACGTTGTGCAGTTGCACATCCTCGTCGCGCGTGGCCCTCCGAGCGCGGCTCATCCCCAGGATCGCCGCGCCTCCGCCGTAGTAGCTCCAGGTCGCGACCAGCACCCCGCCGACGCTGGCGACCCCGGAGAGCATCAGCGCCTCGCTCGGACCTGCGCCGAGCAACCCGGCCCCCAGGACGCCCACCAGCAGGCCGATGAAGAGCACGAACGTGATGACCAGCAGGGCGCTGTTGCGACGGTTCCGGGCAATCAGATCGTGATAGGTCACCCGCACCCTGCTTGGGCCGTTGCCCGCCCGTGCTTCGGCTGCGCTAGAACTTGCTTCGGCTGCGCTAGAACTTGACCTGCGGAGCCTCCCGCTGCTCCGCTTCCTCGAGCTCGAAGAAATCTCGCCGCTGGAATCCGAACATGCCGGCGAAAATGTTGTCCGGGAAGCTCTCCACGCGCGTGTTGTACTGGCGCACGTTGTCGTTGTAGTGCTGGCGTGCGAAAGCGATCTTGTTTTCGGTCGACGAGAGCTCTTCCTGGAGCTGGCCGAAGTTCTCGTTCGCCTTCAGGTCGGGATACGCCTCGGACAGTGCAAACAACTGCCGCAGAGCACCGGTAATCATGTTCTCGGCTTGCGCCTGTTCCGCTACCGTGCCGGCGTCGATCCCGGCCTGCCGAGCCTGCACCACCGCTTCGAAGGTCTCGCGCTCGTGGCTGGCGTATCCCTTCACGGTCTCGATCAGGTTCGGAATGAGGTCGTAGCGCCGCTTGAGCTGCACGTCGATCGAGGCCCAACCGTCCTGGCAAAGCACCTTGAGCCGCACCAGCCGGTTGTAGATCCCGACGAGCCAGACACCCACTCCAACCAGCAGCCCCAGAAGACCTACGATGCCTAGCATCCTGTCACTCCTTGGCGGCCGCCACCGGTTCCGGGATCTCGGCGGCCTCGTCCGCGTCGGCGCCGCCGATCTCCTTGGCCTCGAGGAAGGGGATCTCGCGCCGCAGGCGAGCGCCTACCTCCTCGATCGGATGCTCATGCTCGCTGGCGCGCCGGGCGCTGAACTCGGCCAGGCCGCTACGGTTCTCCTCCACCCAGCCACGAGCGTACTTGCCGTCGCGAACATCGGCCAGTATGCGCCGCATCTCGGCGCGTGTTTCGTCCGTAACCAGGCGCGAGCCACCCTGATAACCGCCGTGCTCGGCGGTATCGGAAACGCTGTGCCACATGTACGTGAGACCGCCCTGGTACATCAGGTCGACGATCAACTTGAGCTCGTGCAGGCACTCGAAATACGCGATCTCGGGCTGATACCCCGCCTCGACGAGGGTTTCGAAGCCGCTACGGACGAGAGCCGAGACTCCCCCACATAGCACCGCCTGCTCACCGAACAAATCGGTCTCGGTCTCCTCGGCGAACGTGGTCTCCACGACGCCGGCGCGGGCACAACCGATCGCAGCCGAGTAGGCAAGCGCGTTTCGCAGCGCCCGGCCGCTGGAATCACGCTCGACCGCCACCAGCGCCGGGGTTCCGGCGCCCTCCTGAAAGAGCTCGCGAACCCGATGCCCGGGCGACTTCGGCGCCACCATCGACACGTCGATCCCCTCGCCGGGGTCGATCAGGCCGTACCGAATATTGAAACCGTGCGCGAACATGAGGGTGTCACCAGGCTTCATGAACGGCGCGATCTGGTTCTCGTAAATATCTGCCTGACAGGTGTCTGGCGCCAGAATCATCACCACGTTGGCCTGCTGTGCGGCCTCTTCGATGCTGGTCACCGTGAGCCCTGCAGCGGTCGCTTCTTCGCGGCTAGCGCTGCCGGGCCGGAGGCCGACGATGACCCGTACCCCCGAATCGTGAAGGTTGAGGGCGTGCGCATGCCCCTGGCTCCCGTAGCCGATGATCGCCACCGTGCTGTTGATGATGTCGGCGGTGTCGGCGTCCTTGTCATAGTAGATGCGTGCCATGGCTGCTCCTCGCCCCGCCTAAGCGGGCTTGACCTGTATAGCTTCCTGTAATGTCGTTTCGCCCGTACCCATGGCGATGGGGCCATTGCGGGCGATCTCGAGAACCCCGAGCGGCTCGAGCTTCTCGGCCAGGCTGTCAATCTCGTCGGCTACGCCGCTCACCTCTACGATCAGGGTACCCGACGACTCATCGATAACGTGCGCCCCATACTCGCTGCAAATCTCGCTTATACGCGGGCGATGGTCGCCGGCCCCTACCAGCTTGATCAGCGCCAGGTCGCGGGCGACGTGCGGTCGACTGCTTATGTTCTCTACGTGTAGAACGGGGATCAACCGGCCAAGCTGCTTGACGGCCCGTCCAGCAACCTCGGCATCCCCGTAGATCACTAACGTCAACTGTACGTTGCCGGCGTCGGCAGTGCGCGACACGCTGATGCTCTCCAGCAGCACCTGGCGACTGCGTAGCAGGCCGGTTACGCGCCCCACGACGTCCTGCCCGGGACGCACCATAAGGACGAGGGTCTGACGATCCGACGAGGTACTGGCCACTTACGACTCGACCTTCTGCGTCGGCCTGTGCTCGCGGCGGATCATGGTGTTCAGTGCGGCGCCCGCCGCCACCATCGGGTAGACCACGTCGTGTTGCTCGACGACGAACTCGATCAAGAAGGGCGAGCCTCTATGGGCTCGCGCACGCCGCACGGCAACATCGACATCGTCGCTCTCCGTCACCCGACAGGCCGGAATCCCGAAGGCGCCCGCCAGTCGGCGAAAGTCCGGGTGGAACATCGGCGTGGCGTTGTAACGGCGTTCGTGGAACAGCTCCTGCCACTGGCGGACCATGCCCAGATAGCCATTGTTGATAATGGCGATCTTGACCTCGACACTTTCCTGCACCGCAGTCGCCAGCTCGGGCATGGTCATCTGAAAGCCGCCGTCGCCGACGATCGCCCACACCTCCTCCTCCGGTCGGGCCATCTTCGCGCCGATCGCCGCGGGTAGCGCGAAGCCCATCGTCCCCATGCCGCCGCTCGTGATGAGCGTCCCGGGACGATCGTGGGGGTAGTACTGCGCCTCCCACATTTGATGCTGACCGACATCGGTTACCGAGATGGCGTCGCCGCCGGTGCTGCGCCACAGCTCGTGGATTGCGTGCGCCGCCAGGAAGCTGTCGGGATCTGGCGGGTGTGTGAGGATGTCGCGCTCCGAGTCGTCGTTCTGCCAGGAGCGGATCCTGTCGATCCAGGGCTGGTGATCGGCAGGCTCGAGCCCCGACGCCATCGCCCGGATCCAGTCGCCGACGTCGGCAACGGTGCCGACCTCGACGCGTATCAGCTTGTTGATTTCCGCCGCGTCGATATCGACGTGGATCTTCTTGGAGTGCGGTGAGTAGTCCGCCAGCTTCCCGGTGACGCGGTCGTCGAAGCGCATCCCGAGTGCCAGCAACAAATCGGCTTCTTGGATGGCGTGGTTCGCAGCCGCTTCACCGTGCATGCCCATCATGCCGAGCGACAACGCATGCGCTTGTGGGAATCCGCCCTTGCCAAGGAGTGTCTGAGTCACCGGAATGTGGAGCGTCTCAGCCAACGCCAAGAGCTCGTTGTGAGCGCCGGAAAGCAATACGCCGTGCCCGGCCAGGATGACCGGTCGCTCGCAGGCCCGCAGCAGCTCGTGAGCGCGGTCCAGATCACCGTCGGGGATGGTCGTCGGCTCATCGGGGTAGACGGGCTGCGGTCCGAGCTCGGTGATCTCGAGCTGGACGTCTTTCGGGATATCCACCAGCACGGGCCCCGGCCGCCCACTGCGAGCGATATGGAAAGCCTCGTGGATCGCCTGTCCGAGGTCGGCCACGTCGCGTACCAGGAAGCTGTGCTTGGTAATCGGCAACGTGATGCCGATGATGTCGGTCTCCTGGAACCCGTCCGTACCCATCAGGTGCTGCGGGACCTGGCCAGTAATGAACACCACCGGCGACGAGTCCATCATCGCCGTAGCGATCCCGGTCACCAGGTTCGTGGCCCCGGGGCCGCTGGTGCCGATCGCGACGCCTACCTTGCCGCTGGCACGAGCGTAGCCGTCGGCCATGTGTGCTGCGCCCTGCTCGTGCCGCGTCAGCACATGATGGACCTGCGGATACTTGCTGTGGGCATCGTACGTCGGCAGGATCGCGCCGCCAGGATAGCCGAACACGATGTCGGCACCCTCACGAGCCAGACACTCCCAGACGATCTCGGCACCGGTGAGCTTCATCAGACAAAACCTCCTATTCGAGCAGCACGGCGCCATCGCTGGCGCTGCTGACCATGCTCGAGTAGCGGCGGAGCCATTTGCTCGGGAACGTGCAGCGGAACTCGGAGATATCGGCGAGGCGGCGCTCGACCTCGTCGCTCGGAACGTCGAGGTCGATACGTCGCTCTCCCAGGTCGATGCTGATGATGTCGCCGTTGCGAACTGCGGCCAGTGGACCGCCCGCCGCAGCTTCAGGGCTCACGTGGCCAACGCTGAGTCCGCGGCTACCGCCCGAGAAACGGCCGTCGGTGACCAGGGCAACCGTTGACCCCAGGCCCATCCCCTGGATCTGTGCCGTCGGCCCCAGCATCTCCTGCATGCCGGGGCCACCACGAGGTCCCTCGTAGCGGATCACCACCACGTCGCCCTCGACAACCAGGCCGCCGAGGATGGCGCGGCTTGCGTCTTCCTCGCTCTCGAACACCTTCGCCGGACCGCGACAGCGCCCGTCACCGTCCACGCCGGCACTCTTGATGATGGCCCCCTCGGGGGCCAGCGTCCCGAACAACACCGAGAGCCCGCCGGTGGCCGCGTGCGGCTCGTCGCACGACAGAATGACTTCACGATCCTGGACGGCAGCGTCTGCTAGGTTCTCGCCCAGCGTGCTGCCGGTCACCGTCGGGCGATCCAGGTGCAGCAACCCGTCGAGCCGCGCCAGCTCTTTGAGAATGCCGGGCACTCCACCGGCACGGTGCACGTCGTCCATGTGCCAGTCGCTTGCCGGGCTTACCTTGCAGATGTTGGGCACCCGTTGGGCCACCTGGTCGACACGCTCGAGCGGATAGTCGATACCGGCCTCTCGCGCTATCGCCAGGGTGTGCAGCACGGTGTTGGTGCTTCCGCCCATCGCCATGTCGAGCGCGAAGGCATCGTCAATAGCTTCGCGCGTGATGATCTGCCGAGCGGTGAGATCGACCTCTATCAGCTCGAGCACCTGCCGGCCGGCCCGCCGGGCGAGCTCCTCGCGCTGCTCGGTACCGGCCAGAGCGCTGCCATTGTACGGCAGGGCGATCCCGATGCCTTCGCAGAGGCAGTTCATGCTGTTGGCGGTGAACATACCCGAGCAAGATCCGCAGGTCGGGCAACCGAAATCCTCGAGTGTCTTGAGCTCGGCCTCGTCGATCTTCCCCGCCTGGTAGGCACCCACTCCTTCGAAGACGCTGACCAGGTCGATGTTGCGGCCGTCCGGCGTGACCCCGGTTGCCATCGGCCCGCCGCTGACGAATACGGTAGGTATGTCGACCCGCACCGCCCCCATCAACATGCCCGGGACGATCTTGTCGCAATTGGGGATACACACCATGCCATCGAAGGCATGCGCCGCCACGACGGTCTCGACGGAATCGGCAATCAGCTCCCGGCTGGGCAACGAGTAGTTCATCCCCGCGTGACCCATGGCGATGCCGTCGTCCACGCCAATCGTGTTGAACTCGAACGGGACCCCGCCGGCCTCGCGAATCTCATCCTTGACGAGCACCGCGAACTCCTGCAGGTGCCTGTGCCCGGGAATGATGTCGATATAGCTGTTGCATACCGCAATGAACGGCTTGCGCATATCGGCGTCGGTCACACCGGTCGCTTTCAGGAGGGCTCGGTGCGGAGCTCGTTCGAATCCCTGCTTGATGCGGTCAGATCTCATCGGGCCGTCTGGCCTCCGGTTCCGCTCATAACACTACGGAGCTACAAAAAAGGCCCCCGCGCCCTGCGGGAGCCGCGATTCGCCTCGGTGTCTTCGGCGTCTAGTCGGCAGCCCCCGCTTCCCTCGGCGTCGTTACAATGCCGAGGTAGCCGATGGGGCCGATAAGAAGGAGTACAGCTGACGGGACCACCGCGCCTTTTCTGCGCAGCTCAGGCACCGGCTGACGCGCGTCGGTAACGGCTCCACTGTTATCCACTTCTACACCTCGTGTCCCTTGGTACGGCGGACGTTAGCAAGGCCCGAGAGCACCGGTCAATAGCGGTGATGGTAGCCCGGGAAGAAAGATCCGCGGCCACAGCGATCAGCGCCACGAATCCAGGTTGCGGAAGCTTGCATGGGCGCTCACTCGCTGTGGCATCCACAGGTTATGCTTGCGTCACTTCCACTGCTCGGTCGGGGCGCGCATTCGCGCAGGAGTAGCGGCAAAGATCAAACCTCGCCAAGCTCGCTGATCTACGAGCGGGCGGACGCCCGGAACTCCACAGGTTCATCCGTGCTCGTGCTGCGCCTGACCCGGACGTTCGGCCAGGCAAACCTCGGAGAAAGACATTCAGTGGCCTCCCACTCCCACAACGGAACCGGTGCCCGAACGACCCAGGATCTTGCCTGGCGAGTCGGGGGCGCTCAGGGCAGTGGTGTCGACACCGCGGCGCTCATCTTCCAGCGCGCATGCGGTATCGCGGGCCTGCATCTGTATGGGCGCCGGGAGTACTACTCCAACATCATGGGGCGGCACAGCTACTATGACGTCCGCGCCTCAGAGCTCCCGCGCACGGCGCATCGCGACACCGTAGACCTGCTGACCACCTTCGAAGCCGAGACGCTGGTCCGGCACGTCCTCGCGGTCCGCAAAGGCGGCGGCGTCATCTACACCGCGGCTGATGCCGACGTTCCGTTGAAGAACATCACGTTTCTGGACGGACGGCTCACCGACGATCTGAGTACCTATCTCGAGGAGCGCGGGCATCCGGCGAGCAGCGCGGGGCTGCTCGAAGATGCACGTAATCGAGGCGTGCAATGCTTCGAGGTTAACTTCGACGACATCGTCAACCAGCTGGCAGAGCGGCTCGAGGTTCCACCGGCGATCGCCGCCCGAACGAGAAACACGCTTGCAGTAGCGGTATCGACGGCGCTGCTCGATTTCCGACGCGACTTCGTCAAGAAAGCGCTCGAGCGCACCTGGCCGGGGCGCCAGAAGATCATCGATCTGAACGTCGAGGCAGTGGAGCTGACGTACAACTTCGTCGATGAAAAGTTCGACCGTAGCGACTTCTCGATCGATCTGAACCCTGCCGAGACGACCGAGAAACGCATGATCATCAACGGCAATCAGGCCGTGGCGCTCGGAAAGCTCGCCGGTGGGATCGCGGTGCAGAGCTACTACCCGATCTCGCCAGCGACCGACGAAAGCACGTTCTTGGAGGCGCACGAGGAATTCGGTACGCGTGACGGCGACACCACCAACGTGCTCGTGGTTCAGACGGAGGACGAGATCTCGGCGATCACCATGGCAGCCGGTGCGGCGCTCACCGGAGCGCGGTCGGCAACGGCAACGTCGGGACCTGGCTTCGCCCTCATGTGCGAGGGCCTGGGGTGGGCATGCATCAACGAGGTCCCTCTCGTGATCACGCTGTGGCAGCGAGGCGGGCCTTCCACCGGCATGCCGACACGCAACGAGCAGGGCGATCTCCGGATTGCCACCGCCGGCGCACACGGCGACTTCCCACTCATGGTCGTTGCTTCGGGCGACATCATCGAGGCGTTCTACGACGCCGCCGAATGCTTCAACTACGCAGACCGTTATCAGACCGTCGTGGTGCACATCGTCGACAAGGCGCTGTCGAGCTCGTCGCGGACGCTGCCCTACTTCGACCTCGATCAGATCACAATCGATCGTGGCGCCATTGCCGAGCCTCGCGGGGAAAGTGACGGCACGGCGTTCCCGCGCTTCCAGGTAACGGAGTCCGGTGTGTCACCCCGCACGCTGCTGGGGCAATCCGGCAACGCCCACTGGATGACCGGTGGCGAGCACACACCAGAGGGTCGGGTGACCGAGGATCCGGTCGTCCGTGAGCTGCAGATCGAGAAGCGCGCCCGCAAGATGGAGCTGGCGGCACGGGAGATCCCGCTCGAGGAGAAGATCAAGGTCTTCGGTGATCGCGATGCCGCCCTTACGATGCTCAGCTGGGGCTCCAACAAAGGAGCCATCCTGGAGACGCTCGATGTGCTCGAGGAGGCGGGAGTGGCGGCGCGCTTCATTCAGGCACGCCTGATGTTGCCGTTCCCTGCCGACGAGTTCAGCGAGATGCTCGAGAACGCCGAGCCGCTGGTCATCGTCGAGTCGAATTTCTCCGGCCAGTTCGCGCAACTGCTGCGCCAGCACACCGGAATCCAGCCCGATCACCTCATCCTGAAATACAACGGCCGGCCGATCTCGGCCGAGGAGCTGGTCAGGGCCGTCAATGACGTTCGCGCCGGCGACGCGTCGCCGCGCATCGTGCTTCGCAACCCGCTCCAATAGGCAGGCTGCCATGACCACCGCGACCGAAACGACATACAAGGCGAAGGATTTCCAGCAGGCGAGCCCCAACGATTGGTGCCCGGGCTGTGGCGATTTCGGCATCCTCAACGCCATGCACCAGGCATCCGCGAAGCTCGGGCTCGATCCCTCCAAGGTCGTGGCCGTCGGCGGTATCGGATGTTCCGGTAAGGCCCCGTACTACATGGGTACATACGGCGTACATACGTTGCATGGTCGTCCGATCCCGTATGCCACGGGAATCAAGCTGGCGAATCCGGAGCTCACCGTGATGATCGCCGGCGGCGACGGCGACGGCCTCGGCATCGGTGCGGGCCACTTCGTCAACGTGGGGCGTCGCAACGTCGATCTCACGTACGTGATGTTCAACAACGAGGTCTATGGGCTAACGAAAGGACAGGCTGCGCCGACGATGGCGATGGGCATACAGACCAAGAGCCTTCCCGAGCCCAATATTCAGATGAAGCTCAACCCGCTGATGATGGCGTATGCCAGCGGATTCACGTGGATCGGACGCGGCTACTCGTTCAACGTCAAACAGCTGGTGGAGCTACTCGTTCAGGCGATCTCGCACCCCGGACTGTCGTTTCTGGACGTCCTGCAGCCCTGTCCGACCTACAACAACCTCCACACCAAGGAATGGTTCGCCGGCAAGGATCTCGAGGAGGTGCGACCTCGCGTTCAGCCACTGCCGGACGACTACGATCCGGTGATCGAGCCTGAGATGTCGGAAGACGAGCGCTGGGAGCACACACGCGACTTCATGGAGATGTCGCAGCGCTGGGGCGACAGTATTCCCACTGGCCTGTTTTTCGAGAACCGCGCCGTCAGCACCTTCGCGACCCGTATCGAGAGCCGTCTGGAGAGCTACGCGGCAAACGCGCCAGCGGTAAAGGAGATCGCCGACGACAACGGCGTCAGCAACGCCTCCCTGGATCCGATCTTCGACGAGCTATCGGTCAACTGAGCCGCCGCTTTAGGCTTCGAGCGGCGCCACCTCGACTCTCGCGTCATTGAAGCAGGCGCCGTCGCCAACATCGCTGTAGTCGTCGGGCACGAGCGCGTTGGTAGTGCGCCCGTTCAGGGTGTTGTGCTTCCACAGCCCCTTGGGCATGAACACAACGCCGGCGCGGACCCGGCCGGTGATCTTCGCCAGGCAGTGCATCTCGCCGATCTGGTTGTACACCCGCAGGGGCATGCCATCGATGATGCCGCGCGATGCCGCGTCGTCCGGGTGGATGCTGAGCGCCACCTGTCCGCGGTGCAACTGGCCGAACGTAGAGCTCATGCGGCGGCTGGTGGCGGGAGATACCAACGCCAGCGGATGCGCCTCGGTACCAGGGTCGGGTCGGAACGCATAGAGCCCCCCTGGGGCGGCGTCGTCGAGGGACTCGGGAACCAGATGCACCTTGCCATCCGGCGTGCGCGGCGAGAGATCCCCGAACTGCACCGCCCCGGTGTTGCAATCGAGAATCGCGATACCCGCCCTCGCGATCGGCTCGCGGAGAGCACTGTCGTCCAGGATCGCAGCCGAGAGCTCGTCGGGACTGTGCGGATCATCGTCGCGACTCAGGTCCAGCCGTTCGCACAGCTGATCGAAGACCTCGTAGTTCGGGCGTGCCTCCCCGGCCGCACGGACGACGGCGTCAGCTTGCTGGACGACCAGCGCCCCGTACCCGCTGCGGAGCTCGGTGTGCTCCAGAAAAACAGTGGCAGGTAACACCACGTCGGCGTACAAGGCACTGTCGGTCATCACCTGCTCGAAAACCACGGTGAAGAGATCTTCGCGCCGCAAGCCTTCGAGCACGCGCTCCTGATCCGGGAGAATCGACGCCGGGTTGCAGTTGTATACGAACAGGACCTTGACCGGCGGATCGTCGGTCTCCAGCAATGCCCGTCCAATACGGTTCAGGTTGATGGTGCGGGCGGCGGTCGGTGCGGCGTTGGCAGCGCGCGTCGCGTCGAGCGGCAAGGCCCCACCGTTGCTCAGCAGGTAGCCGCCGCCGAGGACCCCGAACTTGCCCGCCACCGCGGGGAGCGCCAGCACTGCAGCCACCGACGAGCATCCATTGCGATTGCGCTCCATTCCCCAACCGGCGCGGATCACCGCCGGGCTGGAGTCGGCATACAGGCTCGCCAACGCCTCGATCTCGGCACCGGTAACCCCAGCTACAGAGGCAGCGCGATCCAGCGGCCAATCGGAAGCGCGGCGGCGAAACTCCTCGACCTGACGCGCGTTTTCAGACAGGAACTCCAGATCGGCCCGATCGTTCTCGAACAACCAGTTGGCCACCGCCAGCGCCACCGCCACGTCGGTTCCGGGTCGGACGGCCAGATGCAAGTCAGCCTGATGCGCCAACCGGTTACGACGTGGGTCGACAACCACCAACTTGGCGCCGCGTCGGCGCGCCTCCTGCACGTGGGACAGCAGGTGGATCCCGGTAACGTTCGGGTTGCAGCCCCAGATGACGATCAGCTGTGCGTGCTCGAAATCGGAGAACGACACGCCAGGCATCTTGCCGTACATTCCCATCAGCGCCATACCGGTCGGAACGGCGCAAACGTTGCGCGCGATATTCGACGCCCCCAGCCGACGGAACAACCTGGCGTCGGTCGTGTCCTGGGTCAGGGCACCGTTCGAGCCGCCGTAGCTGAGCGGAAGGATCGCCTCGCCACCGAACTCGGATGCGGCGGCATCGATGCGCCGTGCGATCAGGTCCAGCGCCTCGTCCCAGGTCGCCGAGCGAAAGCGGCCCTCGCCCTTCGGCCCGACGCGAATCCCGGGTTCCAACAGCCGCTCGCTACCGTATAGGTGATCGGGAAGGGCGCGCACTTTGCTGCAAATGAAGCCGTCGGTGAGGGGGTTGCGGTGGTCGCCGTCGACCGCGACCACGCGGTCACCTTCAACCTCGACGGTCAGACTGCATGCGTCCGGGCAATCGAGCGGGCAGTGCGACAACCTCTCCACGGGTACCTCCCCGGACATACTCGGACTATTATCTGACTCGAGTGGGTGTGTCGGGTGTTCAGGATGACTGGCCGACATTCTAGCGAACGGCTCTTGGGCCCGTAACGGGGGCGTGGTGGTCCGGAGCCCAATGGGGTGGTCCGCATGCAGGCATTCTCGTTTCTGCATTGCGCCGATGTTCATCTGGGGGCACCGGTGCGTGGCCTTGGCAGGCTCCCGGCGCGGCTTCGCGAGCGCCTCCGCGATGCACCGACCGAGGCGCTCGCCCGCCTGGTAGCTACCGCTATCAACCGCGAGGTCGATGCGGTCATTGTAGCGGGCGATCTATTCGATGCTGATGACCGGAATCTCCGCGCCCACGCGGAGTTGCGCGAACAGCTCCAGCAGCTCGACGACGCCGGTATCCCGAGCTTCATCGCCGCCGGCAATCACGACCCGATCGGCGCCCTATCGCCCGGGGTACGGCTGCCGGAGTCGACCTACGTCTTCGGATCTGAAGTGGAGTCGGTGCCGTTGCTTCGAGACGGCACCGAGATAGCGCGGATATACGGCATCTCCTATACGAAGTCAGCCACCTACGAGAACCTCGCGGCTGCCTTCCCGCGCAACCCCGACGGAGACTTCGCCATCGGCGTGCTCCACACCAACGTCGGCGACCTGGCGGGGCACGATCCGTACGCTCCGTGTCAGCTTGGCGACCTCACCAAAACCGGGTTCGACTATTGGGCGCTCGGACACGTTCACACGCGCACCACGCTGCACGCGAGGGCGCCGGTCGTTCACTATCCCGGCAATCCGCAAGGGCTTCACACGCGCGAGCCCGGCGCCCGTGGTGCGACGCTCGTCGCGATCGATGAGAACGGGCGGGCAGAGCTCGAGCCGATCTGGAGCGATATCGCTCGCTGGCACCGAGTGCGTACATCAATCGAAGGGCTGGAAGCGATCGACGAGCTCATCGGCGCGTTCGCGGAGCTGTCGGGTTCGATCCGCGGCTCCGCGCCGAATCGGATCCACCTGGTTCGCTGGACCCTCACCGGCAGCGGCCCACTACACGCAGAGCTCAGCCGGCCGGCGACGGAGACGGATCTTTGCCATGTGCTGCGAGCCGCGCAGGCGATACGCGCCGACGGTGATCCCGTGTGGCTCGAGCGTCTCGATGTCACCGCGAGCGCGACCCACGATATGGAACGCCTCCGCAGTCAGCAGGACTATCTAGGGGACATGCTGCGCCTGGCAACGGAAATTCGCGCGGCGCGGCCCGCACCGAGCGCCGCGACCATCGGCGACGAGCGTCCACCGGCCGTCGACCCGCAAGGCGTCGGCGCCAGCGTGCGCAACGACCTCGCCGAGCTGCTCGACAACCCGCGCCTGATGCGCGCACTCGGGTCCGATCCGTGGCTCACCCTGCGGTGGGAAGAGATCGTCGCCCACGCCGAGGCGCTCGCCATCGAGCACCTGGCGCCAACCGAGGCCCACTGACGGTGATCTTCCGCCGGCTACACGTAGATGGCTTCGGGGTGTGGCGCGACCTTGACCTCTCCGAGCTGGGGCCGGGGCTGAATGTGTTCCTGGCTCCCAATGAGGGCGGCAAGTCGACCTTGATGGCCTTCATTCGCGCCGTGTTGTTCGGCTTCAAGCGACGCAGCGACCCGCATCGATACGAGCCCCTACGCGGCGGTCAGCACGGCGGCTTCATCGGTTTCGAGACAGAGGGCGCGGGATACAGAGTTGCGCGCCTGGACGACGGTACCTCGCGGGGCGACGCGATCGTGACCGGTGACGACGGCAGAAAATTCGAAGCCGGGAAGCTCGACACATTGCTGCGCAGCACCACCGAGACACTTTACGAGAACGTATTCGCCTTCGGCCTCGAAGAGCTCCAACGCCTCGACACGCTACAGACCGAGGACGTCGCCGGGCATATATACAGCGCTGGCATGGGTTCCGGAACGCTCAACCCGGTCGCCTTCCGGCAGCAGATTCAGGAGGCACTAGAGGGGTTTTACCGGCCACGCGGCAAGAAGCCGACGATCTCGCGTCTGTTGAGCGACATCGAGGCAACGCAGGACCGTCTCGAAAACCGGCGCCAAAAGACCGATCTGCACGCTGAGCTAGCCCGGCGGCGCAAGAGGCTCAACGAGCGTCGCGAACAGCACGCCGCCACCTTGCGGCGGCGCCAGGAGGAGTACGAAGACCTCAAGCGACTGGAAATCGCGTGGCCGCAATACGAGAAGCTGCTGGAGTCCGAGGCAACCCTCGAGGCCGTGGGCGTCGCCCCGAGGCGTCTGAGCGCAGCGCACGCCGCCGGGGCAGAGGCCGCCGTCAACGCTTCGGACATGGCCGTTGGCACGCGGGTCGCGGTCGAGGAGGCGGCGCTCGGAGCAGTAGCCGACGAGAAGCTATCAGCACTCGATCTGATGTCGGCCGCACAGCGCACGCTGCTCACACAGGCGAGCCGTATTCGTGGCTTGACGAGCAACGCCGAACGGCTGCGGGAGCTCCACGCCACCGTTGATGCGCGCCAGCGTGAGTCTCGTCACCTGCGCCACGCGCTGTTCAACGACCTTGAGGAAATGGGCGGTGAGTGGTCCCTGGATCGCGTCCGGGCGGTGCGAACCGACGTGACCGTGCGCGATGAGATTCGGCAATGGAGCGAACGCTTCCAGGAGGCCGAGGCGCAGATTCGAACCGCGGACGCGCGCGCCGCCGATGCCAACCTCGTCTACCAAGCGATGCTCGAGAATCGCGAGCAGATCAGTCGCGGGACCCTGCTGACCACCTGGGGACTGATCGCCGGTGCGGTCACGGCAACGGCGATTCTGGTGCCGGCGCCGGCGCGGCTGACAAGCAGCCTGGGAATCCTCTCCGTCGGTCTGCTGCTGGGGGTCCTGATGACCTGGCTGTACCGGCGCGGCCTGACGCACCGGCGCTCCGACCGAGCGATCGCCGCGCAACGTGAGGCCGAGTTGTGGCAGCGACACGACGCCGCCAACGCCGCCCTGGCGACGGTGACCGACGAATGGAAGGACTGGCTGGGCGGCCAGCGCATGCCGTCGGAGCTCAGCTCGCAGGGTGCTCTTGACCTGCTGGATCGATTGCGTCAGAGCCAGGACAAAGATCGACGCGCGCAAGCCGCGGAAACAACCGTCGATACCGCCATGGCCGAGCTACAACGAGCTTGCATGACGGTGCTATCCGCTCTCGATCAGCTCGATCGGCAGGCGATGGACCTCCGCTACGACACCCTCAAGATGGTCGACCCATTGCTGAGCACCATCGGAGAGCTGCAGGCTGAAGTCGAGGCGGTGGAGGAGAATCGCGAGCGCATTCGACGGGTTCTCGACGAGTACGCGCGAGCTCGCGCGGGTCTGCGGGCGCTCGCCGGCGAGGAAGGAGCGGCGGCGTTCCAGCAGCGCCTAGAGGCCACCAACCCCGAGAGCCTCGCACGCGCGCTAGGCGAGGCGCAGGGCTTCTTGGCCTCGGCTCGGGCAGATCGTGACGCGATCAACGAGAGTCTCGGCGGACTCCGACAGCAGAGCGGCGACCTGGAGAACGACGTCGAGCTGGCCAACCTGCTGCAGTCGCGCGAGACGCAACGTACCGATCTGATCGAACAGCTGCAAGAATGGGCCGGCCACGCTGTCTGTGCGGCACTGTATGACGAGGCCAAGCGCAAGTACGAGGCCGAGCGACAGCCAGAGGTCGTGCGCCTCGCGAGCAGGTATTTCCAGATGATGACCGATGGCCGCTACACGCGCGTCATCGCACCTTTGGGGGAGAACCGGCTGGAGGTCGAACAGGACCGCGGCGACCGGCTACCGCCCGCCGCCCTGTCGCGCGGCACCGGCGAACAGCTTTACCTGGCCATGCGCCTGGCGTTGGCGAAAGTCTACGGCAACCAGGCGGTACCTCTACCCCTCGTGGCCGACGACATCCTGGTGAACTTCGACGACGACCGGGCGCGAGCCACAGCCGCGCTGCTCGATCTCTACGCCAGCGAAGGACACCAGATTCTGGCGTTCACCTGCCACCGCCATCTGGTGCAGACGTTCGAGGCCAATGCCCCGGAAGCTCAGACTCGCGCTCTGCCAGCACACGCCTGACCGGAACGCGCCTGGGTGGAAGGTCCGCTGCGGCCAATTCAACGCCGCCGTTACCAGGCTGCCGCGCCAAAGAACGGATCGGCCTCCGGGTCGCCAAGCAAGTGGCGATCGAACCATGCCTTGTAACGACGCCATCGATCGATGTCGTGGGAGGGTCGGCCAATCGGATCGCCGTTGTCCGGATAGACGATCATTGCCGCCTCCGGCCCACCATCTCTCATTCGCCGTCGCAGCCGCACGAACATGCCCTCGCTCATGGACGCTGGCGCGTACCACTCGTTCTCGCCGAGCATGAACATGGTGGGCGCGACGATGTCCCCGACGACGAAGGCCGGCGCCATTCGCTCGTAAACCTCTCGGACAGCGGGCTCGTACGGGAGTCCCAGCTCTCGCTCCCGCCAGCGCCGGAGCTCGTCGGTGCCGCAGCACGCGAAGTGCCCACTATCGGAAGCGCCGGAGATGGCGGCACCGAAACGCCCGCTCTTGGTAATCAAGTGGTTGGTCAGGATGCCGCCGTATGACGAGCCGCCGATGCCGATCCGATCGGGGTCGATCACGCCACGCTGCTGTAGATGGTCCAGCCCGGCAAGCACGTCGTCGAGGTCCGGCCCTCCCCACACGTTCCACACACGTTCCGCGAACGCCTGGCCGTATCCGGACGAGCCACGTGGATTCAGAAAAAGCAGTGCGTACCCCTGCGCAACGAGCCACTGACGCTCCCATGAGAAAGCCCAGGTGAGCTGATCTGCCGGGGCCCCCGGGAGACGTACGATGATCGGGTGACGGGCGCCGTCGACGGCATCCAGCGGCCGCATGAGCCAGCCCTCGATGACGGCGTCCTCGGCACTGGAAAAGCGCAACGGCTCAGGCTCCGCGAGTCGCATCGTGCGACGCCAGCGTTGGTTGAGCTGCGTAAGCCGCACCAGATCGAATGTCGGCGGCAACGCAGTGGGCTGCATATGGGCGTTCGGATCGCGCAGCGGCACGGCCGTCCGCTGTGCGTCCGTGGCGACAGCATAGATTTCAGGTGGCTCGGTTCCCCAAGAGAGCTCGGCCAGGACCTGGGATCCATCGGCGGTGAGCGAAAATGCGCCGACTACACGCGGTCCGGCGATGATCGCCCCGGCAGTGCCCGCGGGAACGGCTGGCGCGCGCCGTCGGCGGCCGATACCGAGAAAGCCGCGGCGCCGCTCGCCGATACGGGTCAGGCCGGTTGACACCTGTAGCAGAGGCACTGTTCCACGGTCCTGAATCGTCACGTAGATTGTCGCCCGATCGGGCGACCAGACCGGAGCCGATGCCAGCGATCGATCGAGCTCGGCCGTCAGCTCCTGCGCCTCACCGATCTGTAGCTCTGCCGGCGGTGATTCGTCATCCTCGCCCTGCGGCGGGTACAAGGAAACCATGCGTAACCTGCTGCTGGCGTATACTGGCGGGTTGTCCGGGGTGAACCGGTACGCCAGAAAGCGGCTATCGGGCGACCACGCGGGAGCCGCCTCGGACCCGCTGCTGCTGGTGATCTGAACCGGCTCTTCGCCTTCCGGGCTGACGAGCCAGATCTCGGAATTGCCGCCGGCGTCGGAGATGGCCCTGGGACGGTTCGAGACAAAGGCGATCCATCGGCCGTCGGCCGACCAGGCGGGTGAGGCATCGTCCCAGGCGCCGTCTGTCACTCTACGAGGTGGCGATGATGACGACGAATCTGAGAGCTCGACGATGAAGAGGTGGTAGTGGCGCGCGCTCGAGTACCCTGCACCGTTGGCTCGCGACTGCAGCCTGGTCACGACTTTCGGCCGCCCGGGCCGCTCCGCCGTCGACGGGTCGCGACTCACCAGGACAATGCGATCACCGGAAGGACTCCATGCGAGATCGGTGACCCCACCCGGAATGAAGGTCAGCTGCCGGGGCTCGCCACTACGCGACGGAAGCAACCAGATCTGACCATCCCGCAAATAAGCCAGCCAGGCGCCATCGGGCGACAAGCGCGGATGAGATCCACGTTCCACCAGGCGGCGTGTGCCGCTGCCGGTGGGGCTCATCTCCCACAGCGAAGTAACCCGCACGTCGGCGACGCCATCGATGCCGGTGCGTGAAAACACGACGCGGCTGCCGTCGAGGCTGACGTCGATATCTCCCGTACGAACCAGCTCGTGGTAGTCGGCGAGCTCGAGCAGCCGTAGCGCCATCGGCTCGTCCTGGGCCACGAGGCCGGCGGTCTCCAGCACGGGCAGCATCGCCAACAGGAGCAGCGGGGTGACACGCGACGTGCGCCGGCCGGACATGCGGCCTCCATCAGGTTGTTCGGTTCGGGGAGGCGAAGTTTGCCGTGCTCGTGGGGGCTCGTCCATCCTATCCGTATGCCAATCGAACTCCAGAGCGCCGCGGCTGTTTTCTTGGATCTCGACGACACCTTGGCCGACACACTCGGCACCTTGGTCGGGCCGGCGCTGCGGCACGCCGCCGAGCGCATGGTCCCCAGCGGACTCGACACCGATCCTGAAACGGCAGCAGATTTCATGTGTCGGCTGGCCGACCAAGGCGAGGGAGCCGATTACTTCGGCAGCGCACTGGATCGATTCGGATCGACGTCAGGCGACAACGCGGTGATCGCGGCGATCGGCCAGCGCACCTACTTCAAAACCGATGTAGCGGCGATACGGCTGCTACCCGGGGCGCGACGTTTGCTAGAGTCGCTCTCCTCACGGCATACGCTGTTCCTGGTCACGGCTGGGGATCCTATGACCCAGCGGCGGAAAATCGAACGACTCGCGATCGGCGAGCTCTTCCGTGACGTGCGGCTGTTGTCAACGATCGCTGGTGAGCGCAAGTACGACGCCTTCGCGGAGCTGCTTGCACGCCATGCTCTCGCACCGCAGCATTGCGTCTGCGTCGGCGATCGGTTGGTCGGCGAGATTCGTGACGGCAACGAGCTCGGGATGACCACGATCTGGGTGCGACGCGGCGAGTTCCGCCACCTACAGCCGCAAACGGAGAGGGATCGACCGAGTCACACCGTAGCGAGCATCGACGAGCTCGCAGCTCTACTCGGGGTGTCCCCAGGCGATCAGTGATGCGAGAGATGCTGGAGCCAGTCAGTAGACGCACCTACGCGCGCATCGAGGCGCTCGTGCGCGAAGACGTGGTATGCGGCTATACGATCCGCTCTTGCCCATGTCGACTGCTGCCCGAAACGGTCCTCAACCTGAAGGGCGTGATCAGCGAGATCCAGCGGCTTTGGATCGAGACCCTGGGCCAAACCGTCTGGGACGAGCTGCAATCGCACCGCGATGGTCAGCGGTTCTTCGATGGACAGGTGCGTCTCGTCGATGTCCAGGAGGGCCGGCCGCAAATGGTGGCCGTCTGGCTGCGCCTTCCGATCGACTATCCGCGTCGCTTCAAGGTGCAGCTGGTGGACGCGATCGAGCCGTGGGACCTACCCTAGCCAGCGCCCGCAGAACCTCGGCCACCGTGTTGTCCGAACTGGGTGGGCGAGCTTGATTGTTAGCCGCCGCCGTCGAGACGGAGTAGGCTCAACAGCGATGAAGCGCGCGCCCAGCGTCCCCAGCCAACGGCCGATTCGCGACGCCGCGAGATCGCCGAACCCGCCTTGGGAGACCTGCTAGTGAACCGGCCAGTCGGGCAGCCGCGCCGAACCAAGATCGTCTGCACTATCGGTCCGGCGACCCAGGAGCGAGACCAGCTAGCGGCGCTCATTGACGCCGGTATGAACTTGGCACGTCTGAACTTCTCGCATGGCGAGCCCGAATGGCATCGCCGTACGATCGAGCTCATCCGGCGGATCTCTTCCGAGCGAAGACGTCCCATCGGCGTCATGCTGGATGTTCCCGGCCCCAAGCTCCGGATAGGTGAGATCCCCGACGGGCCCGTGTTCCTGGACAGCGGCTCAGTGATCCGTCTGGTCCATGGTGACGCACCCGGAAATGCCCGCGAGATCTCGGTCAACTACGCGCCGCTGGCAGACGAGATCGAGCTCGGCGATCGGATCTTCGTCGGCGACGGAGATGTCGAGCTAGAGGTCGAGTCGATCAACGAACAGGAGGTCAATTGCCGCGTGGTCTCCGGCGGGCCGGTCTCCAGCCACAAGGGTATGAACTTTCCCACCAGGACCCTGTCGATACCCACCATCACCGCTGCTGACCGCGCCGCGATTCAACTCGGCGTGGAGCTCGGAGTCGATTTCGTGGCGCTGTCGTTCGTACGCACGGCGGCGGATATCGAACTGGCACGAGGCGTGATTCTGGAGTACGGCGGCAACCTGCCGGTGATCTCCAAGATCGAGAAGCATGAGGCCATGCAGAATCTGGAGGAGATCATCGAGCGGTCTGACGGCCTGCTGGTGGCGCGGGGCGATCTGGCGGTGGAGATACCACTAGAGGAGGTTCCGCGGGCGCAGAAACGCATCATTCGGAGTGCCAACGCCGCTGGAAAGCCGGTCATCACGGCGACGCAGATGCTGCGATCGATGGTATCGGCCACCCGACCGACGCGGGCCGAGACCACCGACGTCGCCAACGCGCTCTATGACGGAACCGACGCCGTGATGCTGTCGGAGGAGACCGCCGTCGGCTCCAACCCGGTGGGGGCGCTCAACATCATGCGTCGCATTTGCCTGGCCACAGAGCGTGACATGGAGAGTGACGCTGCCGACCGGCGCTTGCTGGCCGAGCGTCGCGACTCGGTCCCCGACGTTGTAGCGGCGGCAGCGGCCCTCGTCGCGCGTCTTCTCGGTGTGGCCGCGATCTTGGTACCGACGAGGACCGGCAGCACCGCGATCAAAATGTCCGAGTTCCGCCCGCAACAGCCGATCCTCGCCATCAGCACGCATCCGTCGACGGTTGGCAGGCTGACGCTCATCTGGGGTGTGATACCTCTGTTGGGCACCGAGGTCCCGACCCACGAGGCCATGCTCGCAGAGGCGGAAGCGACGGCGCTGGATGAAGGCCTGTTGCATGAGGGCGACCTCGTGGTCATCACCGCCGGATTCCCCGTCGGCGGCCCCGGGACAACGAACACGGTGACTGTAAAGGCCATCGGAGAAGACCTGGCGGTTGGCGGATGGGATGATCAACCGGTGCTCTTCGCAGACTCCTGCGACGCCTGAGCAAGGATGAGACGATGTCGACTCAGTCGATCGAGGATTACATCAAGGCGATCTTTCAGCTCGGCAGCGCCGATGGTCCGGTACAGACATCGGCGATCGCCGAGCGGCTCGAGGTACGGCCAGCGTCGGTAAGCAACATGTTGCGACGCCTGTCGAAGCTCGGCCTGGTCGAGCACGAGCCCTATCGCGGCGTGATCCTGACGGATGATGGAGAACGCCTCGCCCGACGGATGATTCGGCGACATCGATTGATCGAGCGCTTCTTGAGCGAATATCTCGACTACCCCTGGGAAGAGGTCCACGCTGAGGCAGAGCGCCTCGAGCACGCCGTGAGCCAGCGGTTCGTCGCTGCCCTCGACCGACTGCTCGAGAACCCTGGGACGGATCCACATGGAGATCCGATTCCGGCCAGCGACGGCTCGATGGAGGAGTCCGAGTACCCGCCGCTGTCGGAGCTCGAGATCGGCGAGGCAGCGACCGTGCGGCGCGTAACCGATAGCGACGCGGACCTTCTCCGCTACCTCGGTGAGCTCGGTGTTCGGCCCGACGTCGACCTGGAGCTCGTTGAGCGCGGCGCCAACGGCGACACGGTCACCGTGCGGGTTGGCGACCGGCTCTGTCACCTGGGCCAGGCGGCCGCCCGCGGCGTATTCGTGGAACGGGTCTCGGGATAGACTCTCCGCAACGAGGTTCTGTTCGAGCACCCCAACGAGCGACAAGGTCTTCACAGATGCCCGTCTTGCGACAGATCAGCGTGTTCCTGGAGAACGTCCCCGGCCGGCTGGCAACCCTCTGCAACACGCTGGAGTCGAGCGGCATCGATCTCCGAGCGATGGCAACCTCGGAGGGTAGCGACTACGGGGTCGTCAGGATGCTCGTAGACGACGTCGATGCAGCCGAGGACGTCCTTCGCGCCGCCGACCTGCCATTCTCGACTGTTGAAGTGCTGGCGCTGGAGGTATCCGACGAGCCCGGGGCACTGGGAAAGGTCGCTGTGCGGTTGGCAGAGACCGGCATCAACGTCGAATACGCATACGCCACCGCCGTATCCGGAATGTCTCGGGCGCTTTGCGTGTTCAAGGTGGCCGACCCGCAAGGCGCCGCGGCCGCACTCGACGCAGGCTAGTGCACTAATTGGTACCGCACACCGTGGTTGTCGACTTCGCGGTGGCCCTGCTGGCTACGTCGGTCGTCTGCGACCTGCTGGCGAGCACCGTCGACGAGAAGGAGCTTCGTATCGTCGCCTCCTGGACACTGATATTCGGCGCCCTGGCGGCGGCGTTCGCGGTGCTATCGGGATACGCGGCTCACAGCGCCGCATCACCATCCGGGGCCGCTGACGTGGCGGTGATCCGCCATCGCTACGGCGGCTGGGTCGTGCTGCTGACATTCGCACCGCTGGCCGTTTGGCGACTCATGTCCGGCGGACAGCTGCCGGTGCGGGGTGCCAGCGTCTACTGGCTGTTGGCGCTGATCGGCGCCGGTGCGCTAGCCGTCACTGCCTATCTCGGCGGCACCGCTGTGTTCAGCCACGGGGTCGGGGTGACCCTCGCTCGCTGATGCGCACCGACGGACCCCAGGTCTCGTAACGCACCGATTCGCAGACCGGCTGCGGCTCCGAGCACCCGCCCGACGGCAAGACCCCGTACGTTGGCCGACGCTGACCCATTCAATGCGGTGGAGTGATGGGCACGGGGTTTGTCAGGTTGTTACAATCTCGTCTGGAGGAAGGGCTATGCGTTTCACGGAGTCTGAGATCGCGATGGCAGCCCGTCTGCGCGGTGCCGGGCTTCAATGGGATCCGCAGCCGGGCCACTACGTCTTTGATATTGACGGTGTCATGAAGGCCGGATCACCGTTCCAGTCCAGCGTGTACCTGATTACCAGCCCGAATCAGACTGCAGCCGAAGCCGGCGGCGACGAGGCGCTGGCGACTGGCTTCGCGTGGCTCCCGACTTGGGAGGACGCGCGAGTCTGGCTCGTGGATCGTGGAGTCACCCCTGCGCAGCTGGCGAAGGCGCTCAAGGCAGGGATGGAGGATGGTCTCAGCGACCGAGAATCGCTTTATACCCTGATCATCGAGCACCTCGAGAAGGACGCGCAGGGACGCACATAATGTCCTGGAAACGAATCGGGGCGCTCCGCCTCCTGCTCCTCCTCTGTGCCGCGCTGTTGCCAGCCTGCAATCAGACGCCAACGGAGATCACGCCGTTGCCGCGCGCTGTCGGCGAGATCCAGGCGGTGTTGGTGGATGTGAGCTCGCTGAAGCCCCTGGACCCTGCGACCGAGGGCATCTATTACCTCTGGGCCCTACTCGAGCGTAACGAGTCACGCAGCCTGGGAGCGTTCAACGTCGGCGCCAGCGGTCAGATCGTCGATACCTCGGGCGCCACTCAGCGTGAGTTCCGCTCGGATCAGTTCCAGCTGCGCAAGACACTTGGGATGCTCATTACGATCGAGGCCGAGGCCGCCGCTCCGGAGTCACCGAGCGGTATGCAGGTCCTCTCCGGTACGTTCATCGAGGGAGTGGCGACGCTCACGGTACCGATCTCGTCAGCGATCACCAGCGGCAACGGTAGCGTAAGCATATTCACTCCAACTGACGGGCCGAACACCAACGAGACTTCGGGTTTCTGGATGGTCAATCCCAACGGCGACCCCTTGGTCAACTTGCCCGATACAACCGCGGCGCTGGTCTACGAGACATTTGTCGACTTCGATGGCCACTCGTTGAATGTCGGCCGGTTCGATCGCCCCGACCGAGCTGACGACTTCTGCCGCTTCTGCGCCGATGTTGCTCCCCCGCCTAGCGGGCCCGGCGAGGACCTGCTGGTCAACCCGCCCGACGGCGTGGCCTTCCCCGCCGATCTTGCGGGCGCCCGTATCACCGTGAGCCTCGAGGGCAGGACGAACGACTTCGCTCGCCGATCGCAACTGGTGGTTCTGGAGGGATTCGTACCGATTGGCGTGACGCCAGGGACAATCGTCCCGCTGATCAATCGCGCTGATTCGTTCCCGGCCGGCACAGCCGTCCTTTTCTAGGAGTCCCGTTTGAACCAGCGCGCGCTTGCCGCAGTTGTGCTGTTGACGGCGCTCGCGCTTGCACCGGCGCAAGCGCAAGCAGCGGCGCGATCAGGTGACGAGAACGAGTCGAGCACGGGTGGGACGGTCGGCTCGTTCGGCCTGCAGCAGACCACGCGACGCGCCGATCGACCGCCTTCCGACCCGGTGGGCGGATTTCAGATCGCCATCATGGGTGGAGTGCAGATGCGTGGCTCGGCTTCCGGCCATGTCGGTGTCGCGTTCAGCTACTTCAAGCGCTCCACCGGCAACGTCGGAATAGAGCTCGAGGCGGCGGTCAGCCGCGGCCCTAACGGGCAGATCAACCATGGGTTGCTCAGCTTGATCTTCCAGTCCGGCGGCCGATCCAGCAAGCTGGCCCCGTACTTGGCCGTCGGCGGCGGCGTCTACCACGCCAACGAGAGCCTGCGCGGTCGGGTGGCCGACGCGCTACCGATATTCGGCATCGAGCCGAAGGAAGAGCTCGAGACCGGGGCGCTGATCGCTTTCGGCCTCGGGTTTCGTTTCTACCTGTCAGAATCGGTCTCGTTCCGTGCCGACTATCGGGAGATGCGCGCTATCACGACCGGTAGCGGCAACCTGTTCGACCGCATTTTCTCGTTGCGTCGTATCGGCGGCTTTCTGGCGTTCCAGCTCTAGTGGGCTGTGGCCCCGTGACACGGTCGCTCCCAAATGGCGAAACCGCCGGGCACCTGCCGGGCTAGCTCACCGGGTTCAGAGCGAGGGTCCCCTGTTTCCCCTTCCGTCCGACGTTGTCCCGGTTCCGCGAGCCAGCCCGACTGATGCCCGGCGGCCTCTTGCTCTGCCTAAGAGCAAGGAGGATGCCAAACTGCCGTCAGCCAGCCCACGGAGGCTGCTCGAGTCCCCCTGGGCGCCGGAAAGTCCCTTGTTGTCAGCAGGTTCGGTGCAGACGGCCGAGATCGAACCAATCGCGGCGGCGGCCACGCAGCCTAGCCAGGGCGGCGGCCAATCCGAAGTTTCGACGGCCGACCGACGACGTGATGTGGTCAGCGTCGATCCACCGACGTTTCTTCATCTGGCGCGTCGATGCCGTGCCGGCGCAGCTTGTGGTACAGCGAAGTACGTGGGATTCCGAGAACGTCGGCGGCGCGCGTTTTGTTACCCTTCACCGCCGCGAGCACACGCCTGATGTGCGCCGCCACGACGCTATCGAGCTTCGCGTGGCCCAAATCCGCCTCCGACAGCTCCGCACGCGTCGCGGTTACAGGCGGCCCGACGCCGCTCATCGACGCTCCGATCGCCGGAGGCAGATCCTCGACGAGGATTCGATTGGTCTCCGACAACACCGCGGCCCTGCGAACTGCGTTCCGTAGCTCGCGGACGTTGCCCGGCCAGTCGAAGCCCCCCAGCGCAGCGGCGGCCTCATCGCTGAACCCGGTAGGACCACCGCCGTTCTCCTCTACGAAGTCGCGGCGGAAGTGCTCGGCAAGCAGCGGGATGTCCTCGCGGCGCTCGCGCAGTGCCGGCACCCGCAGGCCGAAGACGTTGAAGCGATAGTACAGATCCTCTCGGAAGGAACCGTCGTCGACCAGAACGCGCAGGTTCTGGTTGCTGGCCGCGATGAAACGCACGTCGACCCGACGCGCGGCGCGATCCTCGCCCACCTTCTGGATCTCGCCATACTCAAGCGCCCGCAGGAGCATCACCTGTAGACGTGGGCTCATCGCCTCTACCTCGTCGAGGAAAAGGGTGCCGCCATCGGCAAGCTCCATCTTGCCGGCCTTGTCACGATGGGCGCCGGTGAACGATCCGCGGACGTGACCGAACAGCTCGGAAGCGAGTAGCTCCTCTGCGAATGCGCCACAGTTGACGATCATCAACTCGCGGTCGCGGCGCGGCGAGAAGTAGTGCACCGCGTGTGCCAGCAACTCCTTGCCGACACCGCTCTCTCCTGTAACCAGCACCGGCTCCTTGGTGGGCGCGACGCGCTTGACGAGCGCTTCGATGCTTCGAATCTGCTTCGAGACACCGACGATCTCAACGTTGTAGCCGCGTCGGCGTGAGTACCGCGTCAGCCACAGACGACCGATGACCATCGAGATCGCCTCGGCGAACTCTTCCAGCCGCTCTTGATGCTCGCGGTTGTAGTGGTCGCGTTCGCGAGACTCCACCGACAGCACTCCGATCGCCTCGCCTTGCAGCCGGATCGGAACCACGAGATCGGCCTGGACGTCCTTGAACGCCGGAAAGTAGTACGGATCCTCGCTGACATCGTTGCTCATGTAGGTCTGGTTATTGTGGTAGACCCACGTGATGATGCCGGGCGACTGAGTATCCAGCTCGAGCAGGTTGGGAAGGTCGGCGAGCAGCTCCCCTTCCTCGCGGTGGGCGACCAGCCGAACGTCACCGTCTTCGTTCTCCATTACGAAGATGGAGCCGTAGTCGCTCTCCGTAAGCGTCTTGGCGACGTCAACGAAATCCGCCAGGACAGGCTCGAGCACTTGATCGCTGGGGTAAGCCTCGAGGCATACCTTCTGCAGGATGTCGCGCGACAGCGTATCGGTTGTCGACATGCGGTCATTCTATCCCGGCGACAGAAACGGCTCAGCGCGTCGCTTCGTCAAGCTCCAGAAGCTCCAGTTGCCGTAGCTCCGGCGACCATCGCAAACCCCACGCGAGAGCGAAGTCTACGCCCAGCACGGATTGGGGCGACACCGGTCCTGGGTTGGAGAGCGCGTCGAACCGGGGTTCGATTCGATAGGCATAGTCCGCTCCGAGGCCACCGAGTCGCGTCGCGAGTACGACGCTATCTTCCGCCTGGCGAGCCATCGGCTCGGGATCATGGACCGTTGCCAGGGCCAGACCGCCGTGACTGATGCGCGACGGCCCCCACAGGTCGACCGCTGCTGCTACCGCCACCGACGACAGACGGGGTAACAGCAGTAGTTGCGTCTGCAGTCCGTCCACCGGAAGGCGGACGTCGATCCAGTATGTGGGGCGCTCGGCGGGCTCGATCGGCCGTAGACCATAGGGGCTCACCGCTGATTCTTGGCGCGGTATCCTGACCACCAACCGCTGGTCCCTTAGCCAAAGCTCCCAACCGAGTGTCGACAGGACGTCGAAGCCGAGCTCGCCGTCGGCGCCCTCCACCGGTTGCAACACGAACGGAACGGCAACGGTTGCCAAGCGACCCAGCCCGACCCGGGCCACCGTCTGGCCGCCATCGGCCGGGTCGCCGTGGACAACCAGGCCGACCCGATCCACCAGCCGCGGTGACAGCGTCGATCTCGACGACCTTAACGATAGCCTCAGACGAGCCGTGGCGGCGCCAATGCGGGCGACGACGATCGGTTCGCCCGCTGCGCCCCGTTCCAGCGGCAGCGTGCCCCCGGCACCGCGCCACAGGATCGGCGCCGCGCCGGCGTTCGATGGCACCATTGCGGCCGCCGCAGCGGCGCCTGCCAGGTAGGTGCGAGCAGCGACGTCATGCGAGGACTCTGCTGCGTCACTCAAGTAGCTGGCCGCACTGACAGGATCTCCCTGACGCCACACGAGGGCGGCCAGCAACCGTAGCGCTCGCGCTCGTGTCTGCTCGTCCGATACGGCCTGATCCGCCAGCGATCTCGCCTCGTCGAGTCGCCCACGAGCGGCCGCGGCGCGTGCCAGCCCGAGAAACCCCTCTGAGGTGTTCGATCTCGCTGCCCGTCGGTGGAAGCTCTCGGCTTCGAGCAGCTCACCCGAGCGCCACAACGCGCGGCCGAGCAGGTTCCAGGACGCAGGGCCCGGCGAGCGCCGCTCGTACGAAATCGCCCGCGTCAGTGCCACGGTGATCTCGTCAGCGTCGAGGAGCGCGCGGATCTCGGGCTCGACGATAATCGCCGTGCTGTTGATCCCGGCGCCTGCTCCGGCGCAGCCCCAGACACCGCTGCCGACCAACGCCAACGCTACCAGCAAGGAACGGGTTGGACCCGCTTGGGGGCGCAAAAGCCGGTTCAGGCCACTTCTGTCGCCTCGGGATCCGATGCTATGATCTCCCGTGAAAGGGAGGCACATGAAGATCGACAACTATCTTTCTCGCTGGCACGAGTTTCGCGAGTGGTCAGCGACGAATCGTCCCGAAATCGTAGCTTCAGTCGAGAATCTCGGCACCGAGCTTCGTGGCGCAATCACCCAGTACCGCCAAGCCACTGACCCCGACCAGCGGCAGATCCGTATGGATCTCATCAAACAGCACTACGATCGCGTGGTCCAGTGGCACATGGAAGAGATCCTATCGAAGCTCGATCGTGAGCCCTAGCTGCTAGGTAGTCTCCTCCCGGCCTGGCGACGCAGGCACCGGCTCCACACCACTGTGAGTGTCAGACCCTGGGCGTAGGTATACCTGCGCTGCGAACTGGCGATCGGCCCTGCCAACCGATTGCGCTTGACGCTCGACTCGCTGGTAAAGGCCCTGAGCGACTTCCTCGAACTCGTCGAGCAGCCCGATCTCGACGGCGCTGATTTCGCCGAAAAGCAGCCCGACGATCTGCTTTCCCGCAGCTGGGCGGGCCATGTAGTACCCGGTCGCTGGGTCGAGCTCGCGCACGTGATCCGGTAGAAGCGCCGGAACACATACAGGCATGCGGCCGAGCACGCCGACGATCGTCTCCGCCCGACATAGCTCGCCGTAGACGAACAGATTCAACCGTCGCTTTCCGCCGCAGCCTGCAGTCGATGGGCCAGCTTCTTGATGTCTCGCCGTTGCGGAAAGCTCAGATGCTGCCCCAGATCCGACTCGACGCGAAGCAACATCATCGCGGCGTCAGCAGCCGTAGCGGCAAGCTCGCCAATCGGCAAAGCTCCGTTCGCCGCCGGCTCAGCGCCACCGCTCCCCGGCTGCGACGCTACCCAGCGCTCGAGCTCCTGACGATCGAATCGAACGTTGAAGCCCAGCTTCCGATGCGGCACCTTGCCCGTCCGCACCCACTCGTACAGCGTCTTGGGCCGTATGCCCAGGAAATCGGCCGCCTGATCGACGCGCCAGAGAGTCATGGTGTTGCTCCCACCCGATGACGGTTGCCCCCAACCGACTCCACCACGCTATCGCTGCAATCGACGCTTGGCAACAGACGAGCTCGACCATTTGCACCCTTTCGGCGACCTCCTTATGCTTATTCGCCTATCCGGCCCTCCAACCTTGCCGAACCCTCGCACCGATGGACTCTGCGCCTACCCAGCACCCGCGCAAGTTGCGACCCACAGACGTGCTCAAACATGAGCACCGACAGATCGAGGAGCGCCTCGAGGTGCTGTCGTCGGCCCTCAAGTCACTCGGCGCCCAAGGATCGGACCCCGAGATCCTGGACCGGATCGAAGAGGTGGCGCAGTACATCGATCGGGAGATGGCAGCGCATCATCGAAAGGAAGAAGAGGGGCTCTTCCCGCTGCTGGCGCAGTACCTCGATGAAGATCTTCACCTCGACGGTCGCATCGCCGACCACGAAGACCTCAAGATCATGAGCGGTAAGTTCAAGCGCACGCTCGAAGAATGTCGCGGCGCCAACGACCACTTCGCGGCGCAGATGTTGAGGGGCTACGGCCTCTACATCGTCCACCTCGTGCTGGAGCACTTGCTGAAGGAAGACGAGATTCTCTTCCTGGTCGCCGACCGTTTTCTCAGCGAGGAGCAAGAGGCGGAGATCTTCCGGCGCTTCGGCCAAATCGACGCCACCGTTTCCTGACCGCACCCGCGCTCCACGTCTGCCTCGCGACTCCAAGTACCCATGTTCTTGCGCGCCTATGTCGCCTTATATACCATACCCCCCTATAGTATAAGCGCCTGACCACAACCCAACACTCGGGACCCGAAATGAGTCGCCCCCTCCAGGGAACACCGCATCACGACGAGATCCGCCGTCTGCGTCGCATCGAAGGACAGATCCGAGGTCTGCAGCGCATGATCGAGGACGATCGGTATTGCATCGACATACTCACGCAGATGCGGTCAGCACAGCGCGCCCTGCAGCGGGTCAACGACTCGATCCTCGAGCGGCACCTGCTGCATTGCGTCATGGAGGCGGCCGCCACTGGCAGCGCACGCGTCCGGGACGAGCGCGTCCACGAGGTCATGCAGGTGCTGGAGCGCGGGCGTTGAGCGCCGCGGTGGCGACAGTCCGTAGCTTGCCGGTGCGCGGCATGCACTGTGCCTCCTGCGCTGGCAGCGTCGCGCGAGCACTACAAGCGCTTCCAGGCGTGGAGGACGCCACCGTCAACCTGGCGACCGAGAGGGTGCGCGTGGAGTTCGACTCCGGCAGCGTCGAGCTCGCGGCTCTGGCCGAGGCGGTGTCGTCGGCCGGGTTCGAACTCGTTATGGAGACCCCTCGCGCGGCACCAACGGCGGCCGAGGCCAACGGTCGTGGGGCGCTACGCGAGGCCCAGGGACGCGTGTTCTTCGCCTGGCTGTTCACCCTGCCGATCATGCTGATCATGGCGAGCAGCTGGGCGTTCGGGAGCCCATGGCCTGATCCGCTGCTGCACCAGCTGCTGATGCTCGTGTTGGCGTTTCCGGTACTGTTTGTGGTCGGCAACGAGACCCTGTCCAGCGCCGCAGCGGCCGTGCGCCGCCGCAGCCCCAACATGGACGTGCTCATTGCCCTCGGCACCTTGGCGGCGTACGGCAGTGGGTTGCTGGCGCTGTTCACGCCGATCGCCAGCTTCTCCGGTATCGCGGCGATGATCATGGCCTTCCACCTGACCGGTCGCTACATCGAGACCAAGGCCCGTGGCCGCGCCTCTGATGCCATACGCCGGCTGGTCGAGCTCGGGGCCAAGAGCGCCCGCGTGGAGGTCGACGGAGAGGAACGTGAGGTAGGCATCGAGGACGTCGGAGTCGGCGACGTCATGGTCGTCAGGCCAGGCGAGCGCGTCCCCACCGACGGCGTCGTCGTGGAGGGAAGCAGTGCCATCGACGAATCGATGGCGACTGGCGAGCCGCTTCCGGTCGCCAAGCAGCCCGGCGATGAGGTCATCGGCGCGACGCTCAACCAGCGCGGCCGGCTACGGGTGCGGGCAACACGGATCGGCAACGACACCTTCCTGGCACAGGTGATCCAGCTGGTCGAACAATGTCAATCGACACGGGTGCCGATTCAGCTGCTCGCCGATCGCGTTACCGCCGTCTTCGTCCCCACGTCGCTGTTGATCGCGTCGCTGACATTCGTCGGCTGGGTGGTGGCCCCCAACGCCCTCGGCGCCGTGGCGCACACGGCGGCAACCGTGCTCCCCTGGGTAAACCCGGACCTGGGTACGGTCTCCCTGGCAGTGTTCGCCGCCGTCGCCGTACTCGTGATCGCCTGCCCCTGCGCCCTCGGCCTCGCCACTCCGACGGCGTTGATGGTGGGCACCGGGCGCGCCGCAGAAAGCGGCATTCTCTTCCGATCCGGAGCGGCGCTTCAAACACTCGTGGACGCGGACGTCATCGCTCTCGACAAGACCGGCACGCTGACTGCCGGCCGAACGCAGTTGACCGGCGTGACGGTCGCAGCCGGCGGCAACGAGACCGAGGTGCTGCGGATGGCGGCGGCGGTAGAGGATGCCTCCGAGCATCCGCTTGCCACGGCCGTCGTCGAAGCGGCGCGTATCCGCGGCCTCGATCTGCCCGTCGCCGAGGAGTTCGAGGCCGTCGTCGGGCGTGGCGTGATAGCGCGGGTGCAGGGTCGGCACGTCATCGTGGGGAGCCCGGCGATGATGGGCGAGCAGGACATCGGGCTCGGGGCGCTGGACGCCGAGGCAACACGAGTGGAACGAGCCGCCGAGACGGCGATCGTCGTCGCCATCGATGGAGAGGCTCGCGCAGTGCTGGCGATTAGCGACCCGCTGAAGGACGATTCCGCTGCCGCAGTCAAACAGCTTCGCGAGCTAGGTCTCGAGCCGCTGATGCTCACCGGCGACAACGAGCGCACCGCCCGTGCAGTCGCCGAGCGCGTCGGTATTGTGGAAGTCGAGGCCGGCCTCATGCCCGGCACCAAGCTCGAACGGATTCGCCGCCATCAGGAGGACGGCAAGAAGGTTGTCATGGTGGGCGACGGCATCAATGACGCTCCCGCCCTAACCCAGGCCGACGTCGGCGTCGCCATCGGCACAGGCACCGACATTGCCATCGAAGCCGCGGACGTCACGGTGGTACGCGGCGACCTCGAATCGGTCGCCCGCGCGGTGCGCATCGCGTGCCGAACGTTCGCGATCATCCGCCAGAACCTGTTCTGGGCCTTCTTCTACAACGTCGTGGCCATCCCCGTCGCGATCCTCGGACTGCTGCACCCGGTGCTGGCCGAGCTGGCGATGGCGCTCTCTTCGTTGACCGTCGTCGGCAACGCGCTGCGCCTACGGCGCGGCAGCTTCTGACCGCGAGCGCCTGACTCCGGTCGCTCTCCCAGCAACGAACCGGTGATCGTGCAGGCCACTAGTGCAGGCGAACGCCCTCGACGCGCTGCCGGTATCGGTAGAGAACGCGGCGCACGTAGTTCTGCGTTTCGGCGTACGGCGGTATGCCGCCGTAGCGGCGCACCGCCCCGGCGCCGGCGTTGTAGGCCGCAAGCGAGCGCTCCAGATCTCCATCGTACTGTTGCAGCAGGCCGCGCAGGTGGCGCACGCCGGCATCCAGGTTCTGCCACGGATCGAACGGCGCATCGACGCCGTACTCGCGAGCTACTTCCGGCATCAGCTGCATGAGCCCCATGGCGCCCTTTCGAGAGACTGCCCGCGGGTTGAATCCAGACTCCATCTCGACCAGCGACTCGACCAGCCGGTGGTCTACGCCACCGCGCTGAGCGACGTCATGCGCTAGCGAGATCAGCTCGGCAACCGCGAAGGTCAGGCGCAGGCGACCCGGGGGCCGGAACTCCGAGCGATGCCGTAGGTCGGCACAGCTAGCGTCGGCGGCGCCGTCGGTGATGACCATGACGCCATCGTCGGCGGTATAGACACAGATCTCGTTCAACCCTTGAGCCCGGGCGGCTACCGGCGTCGAACAGACGACCAGCGTCACCAGACAGACGAGCCTGCCGACGCGGCTAGCGACTGGCGCCGCCATCCAGGCGAGCCTCGAGCCAGGTGAGGTGCTGCGTCAGGTACTTGGTTATCTGCGGATGGTCGTTGCCGCCCGACTCGAGGAAGCGGTAATAATGGTCGACGGCGCGATCGATGTTGTCGACTTCCTCGTAGACCAGACCCAGGTTGTAGTTCGCCAGCGGATCGTTGGGGCTGAAGGCCAACACCTGCATGAAGGCACGCTGGGCGTCTTCGTAACGTCCCCAGCGCGTGAAGATCAGGCCCTTGTTGGTGTACGCATCGAGGCGTTCCGCGTCGAGCGACAGGGTGCGGTTGAACTCGATCATGGCGCCGTCGTAGTTGCCCATCCGATACAGCACCACGCCGAGGTTGTTGTGCACCGAGGCGTTGTTGGGCTCGACCGAACTGGCCTGGCGCAGATGTCGCTCGGCGTCCTCGAGACGTCCCAGTCGCTCATAGAGGACGCCCAGGTTGGCGTTGACCTTGGCATTGTGCGGATCGTGGCGCAGCGCCCGTCTGTAGGCTTCTTCAGCGCGGGAGTGCTGGCCCTCCTTTTGCGCCCGTACGCCCTCCTCGAAGGCAGTACGCACCCCCGGATCGACCAGCGTTCCGCTGGCGGCGGGCACGCCTCGAGCGCGGTCGGCAGTCACGTTCCCGCCATCCGACTCGACGGTGCGGACGGGCGCCGGGCGTCGGGCGCTCGGCGCCGACGGTCGGTCGGAAGTCAGGTCGATACCGCTACCGCCACTCGGTGCGGCTGCCGTGTTCTCCACCTCGAGGCTGAAGCCGGGCTCCGGCTGGCGCCCGCCGGCTGCCGTCGCCGACGACGTATCGGGCACCGCAGGCAGGTTGCCGGAGAGGTCGCTCAGCTCGCCGTTAGCATCCGCGTCCGATACCGGATCCGCCCCCGTTGACAGCCGCCGCGACTCCAGACCAGCCTCTGGGGCGAAAGCTCCGGCTTGCGGGCTCGCCGGCGGGAAACGGACCGCATCTCGCGGATCGGCCGTCAGGTCAGTCAGCAGCGCCCGTCCGTCATTAGCTCGCGGACCGGAGAAGCTCGGTTGCATCCACCACAACACCGTCGCCACGACCGCGATGCCGACAGCGGCGAGGGATCCGATCCAGACCGCCGGTCCGGCCTGTCGGCGTGCCGTCGCCCGCGGGGCGTCTGATGCGGGTGCGCTCAATCGCCGCAGCAGCGCATTCGAGCCATGCATCGGACCCGGCTCTGGCGTCACCGGTGAGGCGCCGCGACGACGGTTCTCGTCCTGCACTCGCTTCAACGCATCGAGGATGACGCTCATTGGCTTTCCCTAGCTCCCGGTGGCGTCGGCGACCGCGACCGCTTCGGCGTGCGCCAGCCCCGATTCCTTCAACTTCGAGGCAATCACGTGCGCCGCTGCCTGATCGTCGAATTCACCTACGGTGAGTCGATACATCGTGCCCATGCCGGGGACATCCGCTCCGATCAGGAAGCTGACGTATCCGGCTTCGTTCAAACGTCCGCGCAGCTCGAGAAGGTAGTCGTCGTCGGCCTGCCGGAATGAGCTCAGATACACGGTGAAGGGCTTGTCCGGCATCGTCAGGTCGACCGCGACGTTGCCGCTGCCGAAGCTCTCGTTGTTCGGTGCGGCGCTGAGGCTACCCTCGGCGCGCGTCGGCGACGGATCGACGAGGGCAGCGGAACGATTCGCCGTCCAGGCCGTGTAACCTCCGGCGCTGACCGCGGCAGCCAGCACGATTCCTGCGAGCGCCTGCATCGGCTTCGCCGACTTAGCAGGGGCCTGTGGGCTCGATACGATCGGCATCTGACCATGACCCAGTATCGGCTCCGGCCGCTCGATCGGCGCCTCGCCCGTCTCGGCCAGATCGAGGGTGGTCGCGGCCCGGTCGATGATGCCAGCGTCGATCGTTCGAGTCTGCTGCGCATAACCGGCCAGCAGCGCGCGATCACCCAGCAGGTTCACCAGGCGCGGCACACCCTCGGTGTAGCGGTGCAGCCGGTCGAGCGCGGCGTCGTCGAACACGACGTCACCATCGCTGCCGGCGATACGAAGTCGATGATCGATATAGCGACCGATCTCCTCACGCCCGAATGGCTGCAGCGTATAGCGCACCGAAACCCGTTGCGCCAGCTGGCTGAGCTCCGGGGCGGCGAGCAATCGACGCAGGCCGAGCTGCCCGGCAAGTACGATCTGCAGCAGCTTCTGCTTCGAGGTCTCGAGGTTCGACAGCAGACGGATCTGCTCCATCACAGGTAGCGGCAGGTTCTGTGCCTCGTCCACCACCAGCACCGCCGCACGGCCCTGCATGCTGAGGCCGATGAGATAGTCGTTGAGCCGATCCACGAGCTCCTGCTTGCTCGTTTGCTGGCCGGCGCCGCCCTCGAATTCGGCCCGTGTGGCAACGCCGAAGTTCTGCAAGATAATGCGCAACAAGTCTTCTTCGGACAGATACGGATTCAGAACGATCGCCGTAACGATGTCATCGCCGAACCCATCGAGGACAGTACGCAAGAGCGTCGTCTTGCCGGTGCCGGCAGCGCCAACGAAGCACATGAAGCCCTCGCGCTCGCGCACGCCGTAGCGCAGCAGGTCGCGTGCCTCCGCATGGCATCCCGAGGCGAAGAAGTACTTCGGGTCCGGCGTCAGGCTGAAGGGCTTTTCGATGAGCCCGTGGAAGTCTAGGTACATCGTTGGCCTCCGGGATCCTTCACTGGCCGCGGCGGGCGCCCGTACGCGACCGGCGACGCATCTCGAGGCGCTGCAATTGGTCGCGCATGAGCTCGCGTACACGGTCGCCGTTGAGCACCGTCGGGGTGATCATCACGACAAGGTCTGACTTACGGCTGCTGCGATCCTTACGCTGGAATAATGAGCCCAGGAGAGGGATGTCGCCGAGCAACGGGGTCTTGGACACGCTCTCGCGCGTCACATCCTCGAGCAAACCGCCAATGAAGATGGTTTCGCCTTCGCGCACCCGGATGACGTTGTCGGTCACCCTCACGTCCATGATCGGGAAGCGATCACCGTTGGGCGAGATCGCTTCGCCGGCCAGGCTGGTGATCGCCGGCTGGATGCTCATCGTCACCCAGCCGTCAGCCGACACCTGCGGTGTGACCGAGAGGATGACGCCGTTGGTTACGGTTCCGGGGCTGGTGACCGTTTGCGCCAGCCCACCCTGGTTGTTGAACGTGGTCTGCGACGTGAAGAACACCTCCTGGGTGCCGACGCTCAGCAACGCTACCTGGTTGTTCATCGTCACCACGGACGGCGACGACAGCACGTCGACATCGCCCTGGTTGGACATCGCGCCCAAGACGGCGTTGAAGTTCTGGCGCTGAATGCCTGCCTGGAAGATGTTCAGGCCGCTGGCGCCCACAGTCTGACCTGCGGTCAGGCCGAGGTCGGTGAACACCGCATTCCAGTCGACACCGGCGGCGAACTCCGTGTGCATCAGCACCTCGACGATCTTCGCCTCGATCAGCACCTGGCGCTGGGCGATCTCCTCGACCGACTCCAGGTACGCACCGATCTCGTCGAGCACGTCCGGATAGTGGCGCACCATGATCGTGCCGGCGCTGCGATTCACATGCAGCGCGGGACCCTCGGCGCCGCCCCCGCCGCCGAAGCCACCGAGACCGCCGCGAAACTGCTGACCGTCGCGATCGAGTGGATCGAAGCCGCCACCGATGCCCCCGAGCACACCGCCGTATCCGGCACCCATGAGAAAGGAGACACCCTGGGTGAGGTCGTCCCAGACGAAGCTCGGATCGGTGGACTGCACGGAGGCAGAGCCACCACCACCAGCACCAGCAGCAGCACCACCACCACCACCACCGACGCCACCACCACCGACGCCACCACCGCCGCCGTTGAAGCCGCCAGTCCCGGCGCCGCCCTGGCTCCCGGTGCTCACGCCGATTGTGCGAGAGCCATTGCGGTCGGTCTGCACGATGTCGAGGAAGAAGAAGCGTGTTTCCATCTGCCGCGGGCGGATCTTCAGCACCTGGTGCTCGACGCGATACTCGAGGCCGATCGGAGTCAGCAAGCTGTCCAGCAAGACCGGCAGCGTCACGCCGACGATGTCCTGCGTCACCACGCCGGCCACGTCGGGCTCGATGACGATCGACAGGTCGGATTCGCGGGCGATCGCCAGCAGGACGGCGCGCACGTCGGTCTCACGCACCCTCAAGCTATAAGAGCGGCCGGGATCGTAGCCGGTGTCGTCCAGCGACTCCTCGATCGACGTTGCCGGAGCCTCCGCGATGGCCCCCTGCGGACCGAAGTCGTCGAACGACGGGCGCCCGGGATCCTCCCAGCTCGGCGGCGACGGGGCTGCAGCTGCCGTTGTGGCCGGCCCGGGCTGGCCGCTGTTGTCGCCGCGCGACACACAACCCGGAATCATGCCGACGGCGAGCAGCAAGGCAGCAGCCAACTTCCAGCGGGGCGTTCGTACGTTTCGGTTACTCATCCCAGACCTCCTCAATCCAGCTCTCAGCGGGCTCATCAGTACCTCCCGACGGTGCCGCTGCGCGAGCTCAGACCGATCGCGGCGTCAACCATTCTCAAGACGTGCCGTTGTCCGCCGCCCGAGGCAAAGACCACGGTCTCATCGGTCACTTCCACTACCTGCATACCGCCGATATGGTCACCGACGGTCACGATGTCGTTGTTGATCACCGCCACCCGACGACCGGTGCTGTCGGTGACGATGGCCGAAAGGTAAAGGCCCCCGTCCAGCCCGCTGTCGGTGTTGACGTAGACCGGGGCGAAGTTGTCGAGCGCCCAGATCTCGCGCGGCGTGAAGAACGGATTGCGCCCCCAGCTGGAGTCGAGCGTCAGGTCGGCGGCAGTGATCTCACCTCGGGGCTCGACCGGCCGGACCTGGGCCTGCGGCGCGCTCGGTACCGGTCGTCGGGCGGACACCCCACCCGGCGTGTCGTACCCGGGCGGCGTCAGGCTGGGATCCTGCGGCAGCGGCCCGAGATCGGTGCTGACTCCGAAGTTCCCCACCACGCCGGTGAAGTAGAGCGCGTTGTACAGCAACACCGCCACGAAGACGATGATCAGCAGCGTCAAAACGTTCCGGCTACCCATTGCCGCCTCCCTGCGCTCCGACGGACTGCCGTGAGCGGCTTGGCGCCCCGTTGCCGGACGAAGCGTCGCTGGCACTGGGGCGGAAGTAGACGAGCAGTCGGAGATCGGTCACCACCTCCGGAAACACGCGTTGCATGTCCAAACCCGCCACCTCGGCAACCCACCCGAGGCGTCCGACCTGGGCGATGAAGCGGCTGGTGGCAACGAAGTCGCCGAACAAACGGCAGTTGAGCGGCACCAGGCTGGCACCCGGCACAGCGCCGATCACGCGCGCCGACTCCGGCGGCGTGTCGCTGGCCGCGACGACAAGTGAGGCGCTTTCGCTGGTGATGAACAGCTCCACACCCTCGGCCTCGGCGAGCCTTACGAGCGACTCGATCAACAATGTGAGCTCCGACTCGGGTCCGAGTCGGCTGAGCAACTCGTCGACGGAGCTCTGCCAGGCGGCGCGCTCGGCCGGCGCCGCCTGCGGAATGCTCTCGATCTCACGCTCCATCTGGTCGAGCTGCGACTCGGCGGCCCCGATCTCGGCGGCAGCCGATGCCTCTCGGGCGCGCATCGGTTGTACGAACCACAGCCACAACAGCAGCGCCGTGAACAGGACCGCCATGCCGAGAATGGCAGCGCGAACCTCGGGTTGCAGATCCGACCAACTCATTGTCCGCCTCCGGCGATCGACTTGAGCTGCACGGCTACCTTGAAGCCGACCGACGTAGCCGTCGGTCCGAATGCCGGCAGGTCGTCCAGCGTCGTGCGTACGGGTGCCGGGGCTTGTTCCTGCCGCGGACGTCCACGATCCGGCGGCAGCGCTCCGGTGGCGAGGTAGCCCCGTTGTGCCCAGAGGGTGTAGTCACGGTCATAGCGCGTCACGCCGCGATCCGGTTGCACCGGTCGTCGGGATACGCCGCGACGGGCGGCCGGAGCATTGCGCTGCCGCATTTGCTCAGCCTGCAGCAATACCGCCGGGCCGCCGCGGGCGCCCTCGGAACCGATCACCAGGGGCTCGATCAGATGTACGTCGTGCACCAGCGCGTCGCTCACGACCATGCTGTAGAAGCGGTTGAAGAGAGCCTGCGAACCCGAGCGCGAATCGCCCAGCACCAGGCCTTCGACGACGGCGTCCCAGTAGCGCTCGCCGCGTGGGCCGGCCACCGGTTGCCACGAAACTCTCTCGATGACGAGCTCGTCGGGAGCCCGCTGGCCGAGACGCTGGAGGACCGCGCCGATGAGCGTGGTCTCGAGCGAGCGTTGCTCCAACAATGCCCGGCGCGCGGCGTAGCTTGTGCGCTCCTGCGCCGTGGCGCGGGCCTGTCGCAGCTCCGCTTGCCGCTGCACGACCTGCGCCTGTACCTGAGTCACACGGTTGCTGCTGACGGCCGAGTTCAGCAACGCCAGCAACCCCCAACCGACCAGGAAGAGCATCAGAGCTGCGGCCGCGACCCGGCCGATTGACATCGCCCGCTCTGTACGCCCCTCGTTTACTTGCTCGGGAGATACCAGGTTGCCGCTGTCGGTACCGAGCATCGACGCAGCACCGAATGCCGCCGCCAGCGCCGGTTGCTCGATCGGGTCGATGGCGTCGGCGAGGTCGACGTGATCGCTGACGTCGAAGAGCTCGACGTTGACCCCGAGCGCCTCCCGCAACGGCGGCGCCAGGCCGGTGAGATCTTCCATGGGTCCGGCAAGCACCAGCCGCTGTACCGTTGCACCCTGGGCACGCTGACCAAAGTAAAGAAACGAACGTCGCAGCTCGGTGGCTACCAGATCGGCGGTCGAGTCCGCATCGCCGCGAAGCGTGAAATCGCGCACCAGCTCGAGATTGCCGTCCTGAAAGACCAGGAGATAGGAGCGCCCGGCGGACAGGTAGGCGATAGCAGTGCCGCCGGCGATCGGCGGCAAAAGCTCCATCGCCTGCGCCAGGGCCGCCGGAACCGTGCTCACCGAGTCGACCCGAAGACCGGCGGCTTCCACGGCGTCGACCGCGTTGCGCATCGTCGACCTGTCGATGGCGGATATCAGCACCTTCTGCTTGGCGACGCCACCCTCGGTGACATAGCCGACGGCCATGTGCGAATACGAAAGCTGGCTCTCCGGCACCGGCGCCAGCTTGCGCACCTCGGCGCCGGCAGCCAAATGGCGTTCGCTATCCGACATCTCGGGCATATTGACCAGGTAGTGGTAGACGTCGCCCTCGACGACGACGGCCCGCGCCGCCCTGCCGCTGATGCCCACGGTCTCGAGCCAGCGACGGACCCAGTCGCCGAGCTCGCGGCCACTGAAGCCGGCATGCGCAGCATGGCCGGCGCCGACTACGCGCGGCGGATCGCCGCGTAGCTCTGCCGCAGCCACGCTGCGACCGAGCTCGATGCCGACGCGACCTGCGCCGCGCAAGTTGTCCATGAAACTCATGATCACCTCTGGCCGTTGACCGGCCGCTGCCGGTTGAGTTCAGCGTTTATTTCAGACGTGTCGGTCGCCGTTTCGGCGCTCTCGATCACGGTGTCGCCGAGCGGAACGTGCAGCTCGACCACTTGCTGTGAGCCGCCACCACGGACCGCGACGATGCCGATCTCCTCGGCCACCCCACCGTCGTATCGATCGCAGGCGACATAGACGGCGTGTACACCTCGGTGCACGTTGGTGAACGAGTAAGGAGCCGTCTCGTCCACGGCCTCGCCCTCCTCGCCTTCCTCGGAGTAGAAGAGAATGACGCCACACCCTTCGGGGTCGCTGACGATGGCGCCGTCGCCATGGCCACGAATAGTGACCACGAGGTTGCCGAACGGATTCACCGGAAGGGGCGGGTAGACGAGGTCATCGTCGTCGTCGAACTCGCCGTTGGGGCCGGCGCTGCGAACCTGGCCATAGCCAACGGCGCCGATGTCGTAGATGTTGCCCCAGCCGTCGATAGCCCAGTCGTCAGAGTCGATGCCGCGATTCAAGTACGGTCCGCTCCAGCCATAGCCGACAGCGGTGGTTTCCGAGATCCGGAAAAGCTCCAGATCGACTGCCTCGACCAGCTCCTCGAGCTGCGTCGGGAACCGGCCGATGTCGCCGATGAAGCCGAAGGTCTTGTCGGACTCGTCACCGTTGAGGGCGACGTGAATGGCCTTCATCTCCTCGAGCACCTGCTGATGTCGCTGGTCCTGCAGCACGCGCAACAGCGCCGGGGCCACGGCGGCGGCAAGAATCACCAACGTGCCCAGCAGCAGCGTCACTTCGAGCATGCTGATGCCGCGCTCCGAAAGCCGGTCGCGCCTCATGCTCGCGCTCAGTCCGATCATGCTCATTGGATCGTGGTCACCAGTCGGAGGAGTGGCAGGTAGAACGCCGTACCCATGAGCACCAGCACCGCCGCCAGAATGGTCAGCAGGATCGGACTCATGTAGGTGGTCACGCGCCGCACCGAGGCATCGACCTCACGATCGAAGAAACGAATAACGTTGGCCAGCGCTTCCTGCATCTTCCCGGTGCGCTCGGCGGTGGAGACCATCTGCACCACGACGCTCGGGAACTCGTGCGTCTCGCGCATCGCAGCCGCCAACCCCTGGCCGCTGCGCACGCGGCGGTTGACGTACTCGACGACGCCGGCGATGTACTCGTTGCCGACCGCTCCCTTGACCACGTCGAGGGCGCGAGTCACACCGACGCCGGACGAGTGCATGGTCCCGAAGTGGTGCGCGAAGCGCGAAAAGGAGACCTTGCGCAGCAGGCTACCGAAAATGGGCAGTCGGAGCTTCAGCCGATCCCATCCGATGCGGCCGGCTTGCGTGCCGGTCCACATGAGAAACGCGATCGTCGCGCCGAGCACCACCAGCAGCACTGCCGGCAAGAAGTCGGTGAACACCCGGCTATACGCCATCACGATCTGTGTCGGCAGGGGTAGCGAGAAGTCCTCGTTAGTCTGCAGCGATGCGTACAGCTGCTGGAATCTCGGGATCGCGAAGGTGACCATAACGACGTTCAGCGCGATGAGCGCAACGACGACGAGCAACGGGTACGCGAGAATGTTCCGGATGCGCTGCCGCAGGTCGAGATTCCACTCCAGGAAGTCGCGTAGCTCGACCAGCGAGGCTTCCAGCTGTCCGGACTCCTCGCCGGCGCGCACGGTGTTCACATAGATGTCCGAGAAGACGTTCGGATACCGGGCCATGGCGCCCGAGAGGCTCTCGCCGCGTTCGAGCCCGGCGCGCAGACCGCGGACGACGCTCTTGAGCTTCTGTTTTTGCACCGCCTCCTCGAGATCCTCGAGGCCGGTCAGCATCGGCACGCCCGTCGCGACGATGGGAATGAGCTGCGAGGTGAACAGCACCAGGTCTTTCTTGGTGATGCGCTCGATGTGGATGCTCGTTAGATCGCCGCCCTGGGCGCGCACCAGATACAGGCCGCGACCAGCGAGCTGATCGGCGAGGCGCTCGCGCGAAGCAGCGCTCTCGATCCCCTTGACCGTGGCGCCGGTGTCGTTCTTGGCGACGTAGTTGAATCTCGGCATGCCTCTACTCGCGGGCAACGCGCGCGAGCTCCTCCAGAGTCGTCTGTCCACGTTGAACGAGCTCGAGCCCGTGTTGCATCAATGTGCGCATTCCTTCCTGCACCGCGACCTCGCGAATCGCGCGCGTGTCTGCCTGGTGCTTGATGGCCTCGCGAATCGCGTCGCTGACCATCAGGATCTCGAAGATGCCGGTGCGACCGACGTAGCCGCTGTCGCCGCAATAGCTACAGCCAGCGCCGCGCAACCACTCGCCGTCCAGAGGCTCACCCTCGAGGCCCAGTCGTACGAGCATCGCCACGTCCGGCTGCACGACCTCGGCGCAGTGCTTGCAGACCTTCCGCACCAGGCGCTCGGCAACTGTCGAGATCATCGTCGAGCCGATCAGATAGGGTTCCAGGCCCATGTCGACGAGACGTGGAAATGTCCCGGCCGCTTCATTGGTGTGCAGCGTCGACATCACCAGGATGCCGGTGAGGGCGGCCCGCATGGCCAGCCCCGCGGTCTCGGGGTCGCGAATCTCACCGAGCAGAATAACGTCGGGATCCTGCCGTAACACCGAGCGCATACCGGCCGCAAAGGTGAATCCGGCGCGGTTGTTGATCTGGCTCTGGCGGATCTCCGGGACGCGATACTCGACCGGATCCTCCAGTGTAACGATGTTGTTGGCGAGCATGTTGATGTGCGCCAGCATCGTGTAGAGCGTCGTCGTCTTGCCGGATCCTGTGGGTCCGGTGAGCAGCACGATGCCCTTGGTTCGCTTGACGGAGTCCTCCAGCAGCTCCAGCGTAGAGCCCTCGAGTCCGAGATCGCCCAACCCGCGGAACAACATCTGCCGTTCGAGCAAACGCAGGGCGATCTTCTCGCCGAACACCGTCGGAAAGCAGGAGACGCGAAGATCGATCTCGTTACCGGCAGCGTGATAGGTGAGGTGACCTTCTTGCGGCAACCGCTGCTCGGCGATGTCGAGACCGGCGATGACCTTGATGCGCGACATCAACGAGTGCTGGATCTGCTTGGGGAGCAACGATCCCTGCTGCAGGAGCCCGTCGACGCGATAGCGAACGCGTACGACTTCCTCTTCCGGGTCGATGTGCACATCGGTCGCCCGCAGGCGCAGCCCCTGATTGAGAATCTCGTCGACCAGGCGAACCATGAGCTCGTCGGCCGAGGCGCCGGGGTCGGAGACGAATATGCCGCCCCGTGCCACGTTCTGACGCTCCGCGTCCTGACGCTGCACGGCCTCGCTGACCAGTCCGTCGAGCACTCCGGCGCCACCGTAGAAGCGGTCGATGGCGCGGCGAACATCGCCTTCGGTGGCGCAGAACTGCTTCACCTCGAGGTTCGTGCGCCGTTGGATTTCGTCAATGGCAAGAATGTCGAACGGGTCCGAGCAGGCGACCAGCAACGTGTCGCCCGAGATCGCCACCGGCATGGCCTGGAAGCGCGGTGGCACGTCGCGCGGAACGGCCTGTACGGCGGCGTTCTGCACCTCGTTCATACGCAGCTCGCGAAAGGGCACGCCGGCCATTTCGGCCAATGCGCGACCCAGGTCCTCCTCGCTGAGCAGGCCCTGACCGATCAGCAACTGGCCCAGAAGCGCACTGTCGCCTGCAGTCTGCCGCGCGAGCACGGCATCGAGCTGCTCGCGGGTCAGCTGACGGCGATCGACGAGGTAGTCACCGAGGCGCACCGACACCGGCCCGCCGGGCCGGTGTCCGTTGGAGTCACCTTGGGTACCCTCTTTGTCTCCGTGCTGCATATTCGGACCTCGCAGGAGCCGTCTTGACCCCTATTGATCGTTATTAGTTATTATTTCATAGATTAACACTTTAAAACGTGCTTAAAAGCCTTATTTAACCTTCTTGACCATCATGAACACGCCGGCAATCGCCGGCACCGCGGGAAGCAGGATCACCAGCAACACGAAGGTGAGCGCCTTCTGCCCCTCGGTGAGCACCACGCGCTTGTTCGACACTTCCTTCGGCACGATCGAGATGAGCTCCTGTTGCCCGGCCAACCAGCTGACCGAGTTGACGAACAGGTCACCGTTGCCCTGCCACTTGAAGAAGGCGTTGGTGGCAACCTCGACATCACCGGCGACGACCAGGATTGGCTCGCCCACGGGTGCCGGCTCGCCGCTGCGTTGGCGGATCCGAAACGCTCTGGGCGTCTCTTCGACGGATGTCGAGACCGCCACGAGGATGGGTAGCGGGCCCCGATGATCGACTCCTTCATCCCAGCGCGCCATCGAGGCGCTGGCGAAATCCGTCTCGCCCCAGGATGACGGAGTGCTGCTGGCCAGGGCGCGGGCGTCGACGCCGCTCGGCGGCGTGCCGACGGTGATCGATCGCGGCATGCTGAACAGCGTCATCGCCCCGAGGCCGTTGGTGATCGGGTGCGCCTCATAGCGGTCGACCATCGGCACCTGAACGCCGAGGCCGAACGCCTGTCCGTTGCGTCCGGTGTCTATGATGAAATCGGCGTTAGCTTCGAGGCCATAGCCGCGGACAAGTGCGACGATCTCGGGCACATCGGTGTTGCTTTCCAGCAACACCATTAGCCTGCCGCCATTCTGCAGATAGTTCTCGAGAGCGCTGCGCTCCTCCGGAAGAAGGTCCGTGCTCGGCCCGGCGATAACGATGACCTGGCAGCCTGCGGCCGCCTGGCCGGCGGCCAGGTTGAGCAGCAGCGGCTCGTAGTTGACCTGCGCCAGCGCGGTAATCGCCGCCGAGAACCCACCGCGGCCCTTGTCGGCGGGGACGCGCTCGCCGTGTCCGCCCAGGAAACAGAGGGGCACTGCCTCGCCTCGCGTCGCCGAGAGGATGGCGTTGGTGATCGCCGGCTCGCTGGGATCCTCGGCCCGGCGAGCGAGGTCTCCAACCTCGACGATCAGCGTCCCGTAGGCGCGTACCTGATGCGCTTGCGCCAACGCCGGCTCGGCCTCGGGATCGACGAGACGGTAGTCGACCCATGTGGAGCTGTCGGCGTAGGCCTTCAACAGGCGCTCCAGGGTGGCATCCGTGGCGCCCTGAACGAACGCCGTCAGCATGACCGGCTGACCGATTGTGCGCAGCGCCGAGCGGCTTTGCGTCGACAGGCTGAACAGCTGCGCTTCGGTGAGATCCCAGACTAAGGGGTTGTAGGTGGCAACCCAGCTCACCAGGAACGCACAGGCGAGGAACAGCACCAGCCGCAGGCCGGCGAACGTCCACTCGGTGACTCGCAAGCTGGTGGCCAGTAGCTGCCGAAGCCGCGCCATCCGTGGGGTAACAGCGTCGCTCATGAGCTGCGCACTCCTCGCCACCGCAGGCTCTCGAGCGCCAGGTGGGTCATGAACAGGAAGAAGGCGGTGAACCAGAGCAGGTAGTTGGCGTCGGGCAGGCTGACCACGCCGACCCGGAAATCGCCGAAGTGGTAATGCAACGACAGCCAGCGGACGCCGTCCTGCCACATGGTGGGCAGTAGATTCGCCGGCGCGTCGATGAACCAGAAGATCAGCAGCAACCCGTAGCCGCCGAACGCCGCCACGACCTGGCTCTCGGTGAGCGCTGAAACCCAAAGGGTCGCGGCCAGCATGGCTGCGGCCAGCAGCAGCAATCCGAGGTAACCGGTGACCCAAACCGCCGGCTCGTTGGCGCCGAAGAACGCCAGCACGTACTGGAAGCAGAACGTCGGCGCCAGCAGCACCACCAGGAACAGGAAGGCACCGAAGAACTTGCCCCACATGATGCCGGCGTTGGAGACCGGCGAGGTGAGCAGCAGCTCCATCGTGCGCCGCCGCTTCTCCTCCGCCAGCAGCGCCATCGCCACGATCGGCAGGATGAACACCAGCAACCAGGCGGTGATGTCGAGGAAGCTGGTGCCGATCATCGCCGGCACGTTGACCAGATTGCCATCCGGCCCGAGTTGCTCGGCGCGAGCATCCGCGTTACGGCCCTGCGCCGCCCAGTAGTTCAGAATGGCGACGAAGAACACCGATTCGGCGAGCCAGAAAACCGCCATGAGCGCGTACGCCACCGGCGAGACGAAGTAACTGTGCAGCTCACGCTTGCAGATTGCCCAAGCTCCGCGCATCAACCTTCTCTTTGTCCGCTAGGCCACACGCGGGTGAACATCGGCGTCATCATCAGCATCGGGCTCCTCTGTGAGTCGTAAGAAGATCTGTTCGAGGCTGAGCTCGATACGGCTCATGCCGAGGAGCTCCCAGCCACCGTTGACGATCGCGGCGGCGAGCTGGGAACGGAGGTCGTTGTCGGCCGGTGCGCTGACCTCGCAGCGCCAGCAACCGGGCTCGGTATCGTCGACCAGCGCCACGTTGTCGGCCCCCACGACTGCCTGCAGCGCGCGTCGCATCGCGTCGACGTCGCCACGCGCCTGCAGCACGATCTGCTGACCGCCGCTGAACCGTTCGGTCAGCGCCTCGACCGTATCGGTGGCGACGACCGTGCCCCGGTGCACGACGATGATGCGCTCGCACGACGCGGCGATCTCGTTGAGGATGTGGCTCGACAGAATCACGGTGTGCTCGCCGGCGAGCTCGCGGATGAGCTGTCGCACCTCGATGATCTGGCGCGGGTCGAGCCCGGAGGTCGGCTCGTCGAGAACCAGTAGCTCCGGCGAGTGCAGGATCGCCTGCGCCAATCCGACACGCTGGCGATAACCCTTGGAAAGCTGCTCGATCGGCTGCTCGGCACGGTCCTCGAGCCAGCAAAGGGTCAGCGCGCGATCGACCGCTCCGGCGCGCTCCGACCGCCGCATGCCCTTGAGCTCCGCCACGAACCTGAGGTAGGCACGGACCCGCATCTCGGGGTACAGCGGCGGAACCTCGGGTAGATAGCCGACCCGCCGCTTGACGGGTAGGGGCTCGCGCGCCACGTCGTGGCCCGCAACCTCGACGAGGCCCGCTGTAGGGGGCATCGCACCCGTCAGGATGCGCATGGTGGTGGTCTTGCCGGCGCCATTAGGTCCGAGCAACCCGACGACCTCGCCGCGAGCGACGTCGAAGGAGATGCGGTCCAGGGCGGCGACCGAGCCGAAGCGCTTGGTGAGATTCTCGATGTGGATCATCGAACGTCCGGGGCGGAAGGGAAAACAAGAAAGGCCGGCGAGAGGTCTTTCGTAGCCTCCCGACGGCCAAATCTTCGCCAATTCGGACAGATCGATGCTAGCTCATAATCACATAAGCAACTTTTTCATTCCCCTGACAGTGCTTGTCCGTCCATGGCCGTCCTTGTCATATCCTGAAAGGTCAATAACGGCCATTAGTATCTGCAAGTGACTATTCAACGAATCCCACCGACCCCGGCGAGGACGACAGTCTGATCATCCCCGCCCGTATACCAGCCCCACGGCTGGTTGAACGCCGTCTCGATCTGCTCGTTGGGCCCGGCCGAGTAGCACACCACCGCCGAGTTGAAGAACGGCTGGTGCCGCCGCCAGTAGGCGTGCGCGTTATATAGCGTAGCCGGCGGCAAGTGCAGGGCAAAGACATTTGCCATGTAACGGTTGCCCCACGGATCGGGATTGATGCGGTCGGCGATGTAGGGCCCGCGCCAGTGGAACATGTCCATCGAATCCACCGTGCCCGGGTATCGACCCAGATCGTACGGACCGCCATACCCGCCGCCATAACCTCCGTAGCCACCATACCCGCCCGCGGCGACGGCGTCGGACGTCGTCAACACGCCATGGTGGATGAGCTGATCGGCAAAGCCATCGACCAGAAAGCTCATGCCCACCTGGTAGTAGGCATCGGAGACGGCGGTGAAGCTGGCTCCGCGCTGCAGCTGCCATTGGGTGGCACCGATCGACGATGCCGGTATGTCGCCGTCGCCGACCAGCAACCCGGCGGCGCCGTGGTACCCGCCGGTGAACGAATACGTCTGGGTAGTGGTACCGACCTGTCGCATGGAGGGCTCGCCACACCACTCGCCACAGTCGTCCACACAGGTGCCACAGTCGCCCGGCGCCATGTCGCAGTCCTCACACCACTCCATGCTCGTGGTGTCGGTGTGCTGCTGAACGGCGAGTTGCCCGCTGCTGGTGCCGCCGTAGCCGGTGACCGCATAGCCGGTTTGATAGTTGCGGTCGTTAGACGCCCCAGAAGGCACTCTCGCCGACGTCGTCTAGCATCATCTTGAGCGCCGTGCACAGCACGCCAAGGTCCTCGCTCAGGCGAACCTGGCGCGCCCGGGAGTTGAACTGGCCGATGCTCGGCACCAGCATGCCGGCCATGACGCCGAGCGCGAGCAGAATCGTCGCCACCTCGGCGAGGGTGAACCCGGCCTGAGCCGCGGGTCGGGTCGTGCGCATCCGCTTGGAGATTTGCATCTCGGCCTCCGTTTGCCAGCGGGCTCGCGTCACACCCGCTCGAGGTTGGTGTCGCATCCGGACCGAGACCTTGCAGCGACGAGAGCAGCGGAGCCGGCGGCGTCTCCCGGCGCCGCCAGCACCATCGACCAATCATCCCTGGGCCAGGGTGGCTAAGGACGGTACAGCCACAGGGCCTTGGTCTATGTGGCCAGTCTTGTCCCCAGCTGACCGCTTTGCAACGCGCCCCGGGCGCCGTTGGCCGCTCCTGGCCGCTCCTGACCGCTCAAAGTTCTGCGACGGCCGCAACTGGCCGCTTTTGGAGCTTCATGACCGGACTCGTCGGCACCTGACCGCACCGTTCGGTCGCAACAAGAAGAGCCGCCGCCCGCGCTCCCCCAAGGAACGCAAGCGGCGGCTCCGCGACGCAACTGCGGTGCGGCAGCTGGCTCGCCACCAGCCCGCTGCCGCGAGCTGTCTATTGCCTGGGTGCCGGCCCCGCGTTGACGCTCACCGAGCGCCAGCGAGCCGGTCAGTGTGGCCTAGAAAGGCCCTCCACCGCTGAGGACGCAGACCTGATCATCGAGCCCGACCTCGAACCCGGGCCCGATGCCACCGCCCTTGAAGATCGACTTGTAGAACATGTCGAACTTCGTATCGATGACCTCGTTCGGCCCCGCCGAAAGCACCACCACGGCCGACGTGTAGATGTTGCCGGAGATGGAGTGCAAGGCGAACACGTTGGAGACGTAGCGGTTGCCCCACGGGTCGGGCATGAGCTTGTGGAAGTAAGGTCCATGCCAGCCGAATGCCCACCACTCCGTGGTGACGTCGACCACGTCGATGTAACGCTGGCCACCGAGCAACCCGATGGGATCGTTCATCAAGAAGTGGTTCATGAAGTGATCGGCCACGAAGTTGCCCGCTACCTGGTTCAGATAGTCGGTGATCGGCTGCGGCCCGAGGGGATCGTTGACGTCCGGGATCTGCCAGTTGACCGAAGTGGGATCCATCGCCAGCACGCCGGCATTCACCGGCGGGATCTCGCCGTCGGTGAACAGCAGGCCCACCGGGATGTTGTGGCTCACCGGGTCGACCCAGAAGGCGTTCTCCATGACCTCGTCGAGCATCTTCTTCATGCCCGAGCACAGCACCACGAGGTCCTCGGTTACCTTGACGAACCGCGCCAGCCGGTTGAAGTTGCCCAGCTGCGGCAGAATTATCGTGCTCAGGATGACCAGCACCAGCAGGATGATCGTCACCTCGATCAAGGTGAATCCCTGCTCGGCGCCGGCGGACCGAAGCGTCTTCCGGTTGCCCATCATCGTAGCGTCGCTCCATCCCAGGCCCGTGAGTTGGCTGTTGCCGTCCTTGGGTGACACCTTCCTTCCTTTCCTGGCCGCGGTCAAAGGCCGGTGGACGGTCCTGGCCGCTCCTGTCCGTCGGAGTGACCTGGCAGCGTCCGGAAGTACCGTCGAGGGGGCCGTCGGCCGCGGCTGGCCACGGTTGGCCCCGATGGCAGGCGCATGAGAAAAGCCGCCGTCCGCAGGCTGGGAACCGCGGACGACGGCGTCTCGGGCGACCCTTGCGCCAGTCGGCTACTGCAACGGAACGGAGACAGTCAGGCCGGTCTGGAGGGGGACACCGAGGGAGGAGCGCCGCGGGGCGCCGACGAGCGCCGACGCCACCGCGGCGATGAGATCCAAGCTATTGCGGGATTCCTGACGGGCGGGGTCCATGCGCGACACTGTGCGGCGAACGTTGGCCACGGTCAACGCGCCGTGGACATGCCTGGCCGCCGTTGGCCGACAACCGCGGTCGCCGGCGGCCGAAACAGTGTCTCGAGGTGCCAACAGCCGGCAGCAGGGCGGCAGGAGAGAGCGAAAGACCTTGCTCTGGCCGCGTACGGAACCCGCACAGCCGCCGGCAGCGGCGGCACCCGGCTAGACGGGGCTACCTGGCTCCACGCAAAGAAAAAGGCCGCCGCCCGCGGAGCCTGGGAGAAACGCGGACGGCGGTACTCGGCGCCACCCTGGCGCCAGGAGCTGATCGAGCGAGCCGGGGAGAGCTCGTCGAGGTACGGCAGGTAGTGCGGCATCCGGAGGGGCGGAACGCCGGGGGCGGCCTCCCGCCCCCGGCCACGTCCACCCTTTTTTGCCACGGATGCTGCGAGGAGATCTGCCTTAGAAGGGACCTCCAGCGCTCAGGACACAGGCCTGATCGTCGTTCCCGAGGGTTCCGACCGTGTAGCCCGGACCGGGGTTACCGGACTTGGTGATGTCTATGTAGTACATGTCGTACGGAGTGTTGAATCGCTCGTTTGGCCCTGCCGACAGCACGATCACCGCGGAGGTGTAAATCGTGTTGATGTTCGTTAGCGGCTGGTCTACCGAGTGGAGTGCGAACACATTCGACTTGTACGCATTGCCCCAGGGATCGGGCAGGGACTTGTTGAAGTACGGTCCGTGCCAACCGAAAGCGAACCACTCGAGCGTGAAGTCCGCGAGGGTGTCATAGCCTGGGGTCCCCAAATTCCCTGGGTCGTTTATCAAGAAGTGGTTCGCAAACGAATCGACCTTGAACGGGTTGAGGGGAACGTGCTGGTTTGCCACTGGCAAATCCGTTTCTGGATTCAGTGTGAGGTTGGCGTTGATCGTATTCTGTGGAGTTGACCCGGTTTCGTGGACACCTTATGGCTAGGGCCAAAGGAGTCCGCGATGCGAAGAACACGACCACCGTATCCGCCCGAGTTTCGCCGGCAGATCGTTGAGCTGGCGCGAGCAGGGCGCAGCGTGCAGGAGCTTGCCGAGGAGTTCGAGCCCTCGTACTGGACGATCCGCACATGGATCAAGCAAGCGGACCGAGATGACGGGCTCAGTGCCAACGGGCTGACGAGCGAGGACCGAGAAGAACTACGACGGCTACGCCGAGAGAACCGCCAGTTGAAAACGGAGCGGGAGATCCTGGCAAAAGCCGCGGCCTGGTTGTCTCGGGAGACCGGCACGGTACCCAAGAAGTCTTCGGGTTCGTGAGAGTTCGCCAGGCCTGCTACCCGATCGCCACGATGTGCCGAGTGCTGGAGGTCTCCACCAGCGGCTACTACGCGTGGCGCGACCGCCCGATCAGCGCTCGAGCGCGACGTGACGCTCAGCTGCGAGCTCGCATCGAGACGATCCAGCAGGCCAGCCGTGCCACCTACGGCATGCCCCGGGTGCATGCCGAACTGGCAGCCGACGGTGTCCGGGTGGGACGTAAGCGAGTGGCTCGTCTGATGAGCCAGGCAGGGCTTGAAGGCGTCAGCCGACGGCGCCGTGTTCGAACGACGCGTCGAGGCTCCGATGCACGGCCAGTACCGGATCTGGTGAATCGGGACTTCACGGCCGATGCGCCCGATCGTCTCTGGGTCGCCGACATCACGTACGTGTCGACATGGTCTGGGTTCTTGTACCTGGCGATCGTGATGGATGCCTTCAGTCGTCGGGTGGTGGGCTGGTCGATGGCCAATCACCTGCGCGCCGAGTTGGTGCTCGAAGCACTCAACATGGCGATCTGGCAACGCCGTCCTGACAGCGTCATCCACCACTCCGATCAGGGCACGCAGTACACCTCGATCGCCTTTGGCAAGCGGTGCCGTCAACTCCGCGTGCGTCCCTCGACCGGGTCAGCTCGCGACTGCTACGACAACGCCCTGGCCGAGAGCTTCTTCGCGACGCTCGAGACGGAATTACTGTGGCGGGAGCGCTTCAAGAGCCAGGCCGAAGCGCGGATGGCAGTGTTCGAGTTCATCGAGGGGTTCTACAACCCGCGCCGTCGCCACTCCGCGCTCGACAACGTGTCCCCGATCGTCTACGAGAGGAGGTACTCCGAGACCCGATCTTCGGCGGTGGAAACTGCCGTGTCCATGCAGATCGCTTCGCGATCCGCACAGCCACTTGGAAGCCGCTCCGCGGCTCCCACAGGTTCCCACCGCACTACTGCTACGACCTCAAATCCAAGCGTTCAACTGTCCACCGAAACGGGGTAACTCCACTGGAGCCAGTTTTGGTCGGTACCCCCGGCGTTTAGATTGGCACCTAGCGCGGCATTGTCACCCTCCGTGAAGAGCGTGCCGACCGGGACCGCCTTTATTTGGGGATCCATCCAGAACGCGTTCTCGAAGGTCTCGTCGAGCATCTTCTTCATCTGCGAGCAGAGAACGACAAGATCCTCGGTTACCTTCACGAACCGCGCCAGGCGGTTGAAGTTGCCCATCTGCGGCAACATGATCATGCTCAGGATCACCAGCACGAGCAGAATGATCGTCAGCTCGATCAAGGTGAAACCACGCCCGTCCTTGGCGCGCCTGATGCTATTGCGCATCGCCGACATACTGCTGCTCCTCCTCCCAGGCACTGTGGCCGGTAGCCGTCTCCGTCCGTAGGGAGCACTTTGTTCCTACTTATGCGCACAGTCAAAGACACGCGGACGCAGCTGGACTGTATTGTCCATCTGATCCACAACTAAGAAGTCTTATGCGATTTGCCGAGCGCATCGGACGGTTGATGTCCACCATTGAACCAATGTGGACCGTTCTGGTGACTGTCGGCTCATCCGCGGATGGTCACGGCCGCTCCTGACCTCTCCTGCGGCCCAGGCGGGTGCGACGATCGGCGGCGCCATCAGGCACAACGCAGAGCCGCCGCCCGCGGGCCTGGGAGATCGCGGGCGGCGGCAGCTCGGCACCAATATGGTGCCTGAGGTGCTTCCGGCCAGGAGGTGGGAGGCCCGCTGGCAGGAAGCAGACTGTATGGGCTCGAGCGGATCCTAGAAGGGGCCTCCGGCGCTGAGCACGCATGCCTGGTCGTCGGTGCCGAGCTCGTAGCCCGGGCCGCGGTCACCCCACTTCAGGATCGTCTTGTAGTACATGTCGAACTTCGTATCGATGATCCCGTAGGGACCGGCGGACAGCACCACCACGGCCGACGTGTAGATGTTGCCGTCGACGGCGTGCAGCGCGAACACGTTGGCCGCATAGCGCTGGCCCCACGGATCGGGCAGCAGGTTGTTGAAGTAGGGGCCGTGCCAACCGAAGGCAAACCACTCCTGAGTGACTTCCCTGACGCTCAGGTAGTGCTGGAAGTCGTAGTCGCCGAGCGGGTTGTTCATCTGGAAGTGGTTCATGAAGTGATCGGCGGCAAAGAAGCCCTCGACCTGGTCGGGCGAGTCGGTGTAGATCGGGTCAAGCTCGCCACCCACATCGGGAATCAGCCAGTTGACCGCCGTCGGGTCCATTCCTTCGACCATCGGACTCAACCGCGGGACTCGGCCGTCGGTGAACAGCAGCCCGATGCCCCACTCCCTGTCGCGCGGGTCCTCCCAGAAGGCGTTGCCCATGACTTCGTCGAGCATCTTCTTCATACCCGAGCAGTACACTACAAGGTCCTCGGTGACCTTCACGAACCGCGACAGGCGGTTGTAGTTGCCCAGCTGCGGCAGAATGATGGTGCTGAGAATCACCAGCACCAACAGAATAATGGTGACTTCAATGAGTGTGAAGCCGTGCTCGGCTCGTGCACGTCGCACTGTGTTGCAATTGACCAACATGACTCATCTCTCCTTTAGGCCTTGAGACGTCGGTCGTCTCCCAGTCATTGCTGCAATGTGAAGTAACGCAATGTAGACAGTCAAAACCCTCAGGACGCAGTTGCTATGCTGAGTCCCCTACATAGTCAATGAAAGTGACCGCGCCGGCGTCATTGGCGCCGTTGGCCACCCTGGCCAGGATCAGGCCGCGCCTGTCCGCCGGTGACCGAACGTTCTCGAATGTGCGCTGTTCAGTCCATTGGTGACGCGAGGATCCGAGCACGCTCGGGCAGGAGCGTGGTAGGTCGAGGTCTCGCCCGGGTTCCTCGTCGCCAGGCGTGGGAACGGATCAAACCCCGAGCAATCACAGAGAAAAGGCCGCCCGCCGAGCGCCAAGCTCGACGAGCGGCCATAGCGTCACATTGCGCCTCCTCTTCTCCGACCGGTATGGGGCCCAGCCGGTTCCGTGGTCGCGCGACGCTCCATCTACATGGATCACTCTAGAGTCTGCTCTACGTACGCCAAACCAGATCGGGCCCCAGCTGGCCGCGCCTGCCGCGGCTTCGACGGCCCAAAGTCGCCACCTTGGCAATGCGGTCCAAGGGGCGGCCGAGATTCGCGGCGAGAGGCGATGCGGTCCCATCGCTTGCCGCACCGGACCGGCGCGATCAGGTGCAGGCGCCCAGGGTCAGGATCGGCCGTCGGCTGACCGGGCGCCGACAAGCCCGGTAAGCAGCTTCGAGCCCCGCAGCGCCGCCGTCCCAACAAGACAAGGAAGCCCGGCCATCGCTCGATGACCGGGCTTCCTCGGGGAGGCAGCGACTGCCGGGCCGGGCAGCCGCCAAACGACACGTGTTGAATCCCTAGAACGGACCCCCGGCGCTGAGAATCACCGACATATCGTCATCGGCCGTGCGCCAGCCGTTGTAACCGTCGCCATCGTTGTCGTTCATAGGCTGGTTGAAGCTGGTGTCGACGGCGCCATCGGGACCGGCCGACAAACAGACCACGGCCGATGTAAACAGGCCGCGCCCTTCGTCAGCCTCCTTTTCGCGGTGCAGCGCGATGACGTTGACGGCGTAGCGGTTGCCCCAGGCGTCAGTAGTGAACTTGTCGAAGTAGGGCCCGCGCCACCCGAAGAAGGCCCCGGACGCCCAGCGCTGTGGATTGTCGATCGGGTTCTTGTAGCGGAACGACGGATCCTGATTGCCGCCTTCGAGCGGGTTATTCTGCTGCAGATGGTTCTCGAAGCGGTCGACCTTGAAGTAGACCTCGGTGCCGAGGACATCGGTTTCCTCGCTGAAGCTGGCGCCGGGGTTCTCAAGCCAGTTGCTGTTGCCGCCCGAGGAGCCGCCTAGCGGCGACCGTCCGGGTCCGACGAGCAGGCCGATGGGCTGCTCGCGCCACTTGGGCTCGCCGTAGAAGCCGCCCAACATCACCTCATCGAGCATCTTCTTCATGCCCGAGCAGATCGAACCGAGGTCTTCCGTAACCTTGACGAAGCGGGCGAGTCGATTGAAGTTGCCGAGCTGCGGCAACATGATCGTCGACAAGATCACCAGCACCAGCAGGATGATGGTGACCTCGATGAGGGTAAAGCCGCGATTCTCGTCGCGTAGCTGCATCGTTGTGGGCCTCCCTGTAGTGCGGGGCCTCCGGGGTCGACGCCCGAGCACGTGTCGTAGGGGAATCGTAGGGAATCGGCGCAGTCACCCCCAACCTGCCCGACCCGTTGCTGGCCGCCGTTGTCACCCTCGAACTGCGTTTCCGTGTGCACCCGTGGCAGCCGTAGCCAGCGCCAGCCGGGGCCGTGCGAACGGGCTCCAGAAATAGCTGCGGAGGCCAGGCGCGTCCAGTCGAAGCAAGGAGCGGCGCCGGTCCAGGCCCCGGTACGCGAGACTCCGGCAGTGCTTGCTCCAGACCGGCGTCGCCGTCGCTAGCAGACGAGCCAAGAGCGAGGCACCTGAGCACCTCGCCCTCGTTCTGGAAGATCGACGCCAATGGTCGCGCGGTGTGGCGATCGATCTTCCCTTTGGCACGCGTATCGAGGCCGCGAGCTACATCGGCCCTCCGCCATGTAGCAGCGCGGTGAGATCGTCATCCCCGGTAGTCCAGCCGTAGGGCTGGTTGAAGTTCGTGTCGACGTTGCCGTCGGGCCCGGCGCTCAAGCACACCACCGCAGAGCTGAACCGATCGAGCGGCCCCACTTCCGGTGGGCTATAGAGGGCGAACACGTTCACCGCATAGCGGTTGCCCCAGGGGTCGGGCGAGATCTCGTCGTTCATGTAGGGACCACGCCAGGCGAACAGGCTGTTGAATCCCTGTTCCATGTCGTTGGGAGTGCGCCAGCGGTTGCCGCCATCAGCCATCGGCGTGTTCGAGATCAGGTGGTTGCCGAGCATGTCGACCTGAAACGAGATCTCCTCGCCGGTGGCGGTTTCGACGTCGAACATGTCGAAGAAGTCGAGCCGCCACTTGGATCGTTCGTCCGACTCGCCATCCGGGCCACTGGGCTTGTCACCTTCGCCGATCAGCAGGCCGGTGGCCCAGGTGCGGACCGGGGGATGATCGTAGCCCGCCTCCTCGAAGACGGCGCCCTCACCAACGTCGTCGAGCATCGCCTTGATGACCGAGCAAATGGCGCCGAGATCCTCCTTGACACGGACGAAACGAGCAAGCCGGTTATAGCCGCCGATCTGCGGCAGCATGATGGTGCTCAGGATCACCAGAACGAGCAGGATGACGGTCACCTCGACCAGGGTGAACCCTCGTTCCGATGTAACTTCGGGTGTCGTTTGCGGCTGCGCGACCTTCGGTGGAACCATTCGCATGGGCCTCGTTGGGGCCACGTCGTCTGCCTCGGGGATCGCTGTTATGGAGCGACCTGCCGGCGACCGCGTCTTGCCGGCAATGCCGAGAGCTGGGCGACGTGCGCCACGTCGTCTTACGTAGACGTCCAATGTAGAGCCACCAGGAGGGCCTGACCAAACCCAATCGCGCCCAGAGGCCGCGCCTGGCCGGCCGCTGTCCGGCCCGCTTCGAGGACGCTGGCAAGCGCAGACAGGCCGCGCCAGCTCCTGCAGATTACCGGCTCAGATCGCGCTTGCCGGCCACCGCCTGGCGATAGCGTGCCGGGGCCGCCCACGGTTCGCGGTGCCAGTCACCAGCGGACTCGAACGCGCACCGGTGTCGCCGCGAGCGGCGGGAGCGCCGTGCGGCGACTCTCCAGGAGTCAGCCGGAATCGCGTTCGATCAGCGTCAAACCGGTGTCGCGACCGTGGTTCTTCTGCCAGTACTCGATGTCCACGTCGCGGAATCGCCAGTGGCCGCCAACGTTGACATACGGTAGCCGGCCCTCGACCACCTCGCGCACCACGGCGTCGCGTGTCATCTCGAGGCGTAGGGCCAGGGTCGCGACTGTCTCTACGCGAATGCTGTTTCTCACGTGAGAACCCCAACTTGTCCAGGCTTGGTGAACGATTGGTTGGAGCGTATTCCCGCCATCGCCGCAGCTCAACGACGTGTGGCCGCAGTTGGCCGCTCCTGTCCGATCGATTCAGCTGATGCCGCCTTCGACGTCAGTCGACCGTTGGGCGGCAGGAGGCCGCTCGGAGCGCCCTCCCCTCAGCAGTTGCAGCCGGGGCAATCCGCCGACACGCTCCATCCACAGCTCGACGTCGCGCTCGCGAAATCGCCAGTTCCCCGCGATGCTGACGTAGGGAAGGCGACAACGCAGAACCTCGCGCTCGATGGTACGGCGCGGTAGGCCGAAGCGTTCGGCCAAAGTTTCGACGGTCTCGAGGCGCTGCCGCTTCATTGCTTCTAGCCAGGGTCAGAGACGTGTCATCTATCTGAACGCAGAGGATGCAGGCAGCAAGACTCGCTCGCAACAGATAGCGGCCGCCGTTGGCCGCGGCCGACCGCCGACTCTCGGGAACAAGCGTCAAACGGGTGGCGGCGAGCGCCTACGGCGATGTGAACGGATCAGGCGCTGCGCGCCGCTTTGTCCTACGGCGTAGCGCGTCCGGACCTCAGAGAGCGGAGTGAGCTTGTCGGCTCCGACCGCCCTGGATCACACGGAATCTGGATCGCTGCAGGCGGGAGCGCAAATACGACTCGACGTCGGCTTTCCGATAGCGCCGGCGTCCGCCGACCTTCACGAAAGGCAGTTTGCCGCGTGCCACTTCGCGCTGCACGGTTCTCGGACTGACCTGCAGATACTCGGCCAGCGAGAAGGTGGTGAACAGGTTGGTATCCGACATCTGTGTCGATCCGATGCTGCAGCTCATTCGAACGGTCTCTGCGTATGGTGGTCGACCCTACAATTCCGTACCAAAGCGCGCAATCGACGTAACCGTACGGTGACCGGCCCTGTCCGACGAAGGCGTGCTTTCTCCCCAGGGCATCGACAGCCGTGGTCAGGAACATCGAGCTGGCGGGCGTGGCGGGGACCCGCAGGCGTCGCCCTCACTGGATCCGGGCGCTGATGTCGAGGGGACTGGCAGTTGCGTCGCCGAGCAACTGCCCGTCGGCCGACGGGTACAGGGTGTCGAAGACGCCATCAGGTCCCGCCGACAGGGCCCACACGGCGCGCTTCTGTTGCTCGCCGCCGGCCTCGAACGCTCCCGGGTTCACCGACAGGTGCTCCACGTTGATGACATACCGGTTTCCCCATGGATCGCTCTGCATGTGAGCGTTGAGGTAGGGACCGTTCCAGCCCGAGCCGCTCAGCGCAGTTTTCAACGGATAGCCGATGTTCCCCGACGACGGCCGGTTGTTCACCAGCTGGTTGGAGATCAAGTCGATCACGCCAGCGTCCGTTGCCAGCCAGGGCTCAGCGCCAGGACGTGCCTCACCGACGGCGCCCGGCGAGACCAGCAGCGCGATGCCGGCGTCTCGACGGCCATCGGCAAACTGGGCGTGGAACCCGTTGTCGCGAAAGAACTCGAACACCGAGTCGGCCAGGATCCGCACATCGTTTTGCGCCCGCGCGAGCCGCGACTGGTTCAGGAAGTTGAACACCGACGGCGCCAGGATAAGGCCGAGAATGGCGATCACCGCCAGGATGATCGTGATCTCAAGCAGGGTGAAGCCGCGCGCGCAGTCTGCTCGCTCGCGGCTGCCACCGGCTGCCGACAATCGCTTCATCGGCTGGCCCCCGAAACCACACGAACCAAGTCGTCATCGCCGGGCACCACACCGTCGATCTCGTACGCCGTATCGACTTCCTCGTCCGGGCCCGCCGACATCACGAAGACGTCGTAGCGATAGCCGGCGTTGTCCTCTGTAGCACTGTCAGCGATGGGGTCGAGATACAGCACGTTCACCGCATAGCGGTTCCCCCAGGGGTCAGAGCTCACCGGCGCCGAGACATAGGGCCCACGCCAGGCGAAACGCGCCCCGAATCCTTGCTGACTGGCGAACGCCGCCGTTCGCGACGGAACCTCAGCGATCAGATCCTCTGGAGTCCGGTAGCTGGCAGAGGGCTCGTCGCCCGGCGTGTTCTGCACCAGATGGTTCGCGAGTGTATCGACCACGTGCCCGTCATACGGACGCCGCCAGAGCCACGCGTCATCGACGTCGCCCTCGTCCGGCGTGTCGCCGTCGCTGATGAGCATGCCGACGGTGAAGAACGGGTCAGGGTTCGAGGGCTCGTAGTCCTCTCCCGAAGACGTATCTCTGTTGGCCTTGCCCAGGCAACGGAAAACGCCCTCGCCGGTGTCGCGCATGAATACCAGGATGGCTTGGTGAATCGTGCCGATATCTTGTCGGGCGCGGGCCAGACGTGCGTCGCGCAGGTAGTTCCCGATGCTCGGCAGCAGGATGAGGCTCAGGACCGTCAGCACCATGAGAATGATGGTGACTTCCACCAGGGTGAAGCCACCTTCGCTTACCTGGTTCCGTCGCACCCTTGCGGTGCGGGTCGCCTTGAGGTGAGTGCGGGTCATCGAGATCTCTTCAGCGCAATGAGCCATAAGAGACTGGGAAGGCGATGTCGTCGTCGCCGAGCACGAAGCCGCCGACCGACGCGAACGGCGTGTCGACCTCCTCGTCGGGGCCGGCCGACAGCACGATCACCGGCCGGATGAAACCGACCGAGTCACCGCCCTGAGGGATAGTGAGCCAGGCGACGTTGGACATGTAGCGGTTGCCCCAGGGATCCGGACGCAGCCCGTCGAGGTAGGGACCGCGCCAGGCGAACTCGGAGTTGAAACCCTGGCCGCCGCTGCCATCGAACTGCAGCCCGCCGGGAACGCCCGAGCTATGGTCACCGGAGACCATGTCGGCCGGTGTCCGATAACGCTTCCACTCCGGTCCGGTACCACCGCTGCTGTCCCCGGGGTAGTTCTGGATCAGGTGATTGGCAAACGTGTCGACGATACCGCCGCTCAGCCGCACATCAGGAAAATCGGTGCCGGCGTCAGCCACGGTCGAGCCCAGCGGCTCGCGCCAGTCGTAGAACTCGCTGCCACCGTCGGGCGTATCACCGTCGCCGATCAGCAGTCCGACAGGCGGCGCATCGCCGTGCTCCGAGTAACGCTCGGGCGAGCGCCAGCTCGAGCTCCCCATGGGCTTGGAGTGGAACGAGCTCTCACCGGTGTCCTTGAGCATGTGCATCATGGCGGCACCGATGGCGGCAACGTCCTCGCGCACGCGAGCAAAGCGCGCGTCGCGTAGGAACACACCAACCTGCGGCAGCAAGATAGCCGACAGGATCGCCAGTGCCATCACGATGATCGACACCTCGACCAGCGTGAAACCGCGTTCACTGACGTCCCTCCGACGCCGTCCCTGGCCCAGTTTCGTCATCGTCGTCTCCCTGCGTTTGCGGGCGTCGCCGGCTCGACACATGGTCATCGTCCCGGCACGCTGTCGGGCCCGGTCGAGAACAACATCGCGATGTCGTCGTCCCCCGGAACGAACCCGTCTATTTCAAAGCTCGAATCGATCTCCTGGTCAGGGCCCGCCGACAAGACCACCACGTCGATGCCTTCCGTTTGACTCAGGAAGTAGACGTTGGCGGCGTAACGGTTGCCCCACGGGTCGCCTTGACCGAGGTTGAGGTAGGCCCCGCCCCAGGCGTGCAGCTGCGAGAGGGTTTCGGCGACCGGATCGCCACACTCAGCCAGGTTCGCGAATGCGCGGCCGGGATCGTTTCCCGGTGTATTGGAGATCAGGTAGTACTCGAAGAAGTCGACCCATGTACCGTCGACCGGCTCTGCCCAGCGCTCGCCGCCCTCGGGTCCCATCGCCGGGATGTCGCCGGCGGTAACCAGAATCTCGACTGCGTCGCCATAGCACAGGTCCGGGTTGCCACACCCGACCTCGAGCGCCTTCGTGTTGACGCGGCCGCCCTCCAACGTGCCGCCGGCAGGCGGCAGCACCGGTGGCGTCGCGACCGGAGCAACGACTACGCTGCTGGCCGCTCTTCGACTACGACCGCTGGTGCGTCGTGTGCTAGCCAGGCTCGAGGAGGACTGATAGGCCTCGTTCTGCGGCACGAAGACGCTCCCGATGTCTTCAATGAACTACTGCAGCGCTCGGCCGATGGCGATCATCTCGGCGCGCGCTGTGGTCAGCCGTGCGTTGCGTACCGCGCCGGTCAGCACCGGTGCGATCGCGGCCGACAGGACAACGACGACGATGAGGATGATCGACACTTCCACCAGCGTGAAGCCACGACTCTCTCGAAAGCCACTCATGCGTCTCATTGCAATCGAAAACCGATGTCGTCCCCGTACAGGCGAGCATTGTCACGCGCCTGGTAGTAGGGAGTTTCGATGATTCCGTTCGGCCCGGCCGACAGCACCCACACGGCGCCGAGGCGCGTGCCGTCGACCTCCTGGACGACGTTCCTGGCATCGAGCCAGAAGACGTTGACGATGTACGCGTGGCCCCAGCCGTCCTCGCCCACCGCCTGCGGCAGGTAGGGCCCGGCCCAGCCACGACTGTCGATCGGGCTGCGCGCACGGTAGCTCTTGCCGTTGTACGTCAGGTGCTCTGCCAGTAATCCAAGATCCGACTCGACCCAGAATCCGGTCGACTCGGTGCTCCCCGGCAATGGAGCGGCGCTGATGAGTGCACCGACCTCCTGAACCCCGGGCCGGCCGTCGAGCGTATCGTTGGTGCGCGGGAAGTAGCCGGTGTCGGCATTGAACTCCACGATCGCGCGCCCGATACGGTCGACTTCCTCTCGCGTGCGGACGGCGTGCGATTGTTCCAGCAGGTCACCGGCGGCGGTCGCCACTAGGCCCACTAGCAAGCCGAGCACGGCGAGAATCACCGTGATTTCGACCATCGTCATGCCAGCGCTACGGCTCAAGGAGCTCTCCAGGCGTGGTGCGCGGCACGGCCACGAACTTCGGGCGCGTGCACGGCGTTCCAAAGCACAGGTCATCTTCAGCGGATCGCCGCGATACGCTCTTCAAACAGGGGGCTCGCGTTGTAGCGATCCTGCGACTGGCTCTGCAGATACGTCTCCACGTCCTCGGGTCGATACCTGACGAGGTCGCGGATACGGATATAGGGCAGCCGACCTGCCTCACGCTCTCGCCGGACGGTGTGTGGCGAGACCTGCAGGTACTCAGCCAGGGACTCGGTGGTGTAAAGACCCAGCATTGTTTGCCTCCGTGTTCCCCGCCAGAAGCGGGGCTTAGGTCAATCGAGGTGTGGCGATAGCTCCGGTCAGGAACTAGCGCTCACCCCAGTTGGCCTGCGAAGCAAAAGCGTCGGTATCCATCGACATGCTGGCGTTGCGCTCGAGGTAGGAGCGGACGTCACTTTCGCGATAGCGAATCTGTCCGCGGACGCGTACGAACGGCAAGCGGCCCTCCTTGCGCTCGCGGCGGATGGTCCGCGGCGAGACCTGGAGCAGCTCTGCGAGCGTCTCGGTCGTGTACAGCTTTTGCACGGTTGCGTACTCCCCTGTTGTCGGTAATCACCGGGGCTTGGTAGGCGCCGAGCCGAACTCGACACCCGGGGAGAGAGCAACCGCCGTGCCAAACGCGGCCGCGGCTTGCTCGGGGCGCTACGGGAATACGCTGCCAACGGCCGTAAGTGATTGAATTTCATAGTCTTATCAATTCAGCGTCAGGAACCGAAAGTGCCGATCCGGCCAGCTTCGGCCACCACGGTGCTGGTAGCGTCTCCCCCGTCCGTCCGTGCTGGCTGCCGATCCCGCCTGACTAATCGACCGTAAACCATTGACATGAATACAGTTAGAAGCTGCCCTACAGAACATGTAGCAACTCCTACACGGTTTCGGGGGCCGCCGAGGACAGGCGGGGTCGACAGGCGCCAGGTGGGTACGCTCGCAGGCGCCGGCGGACCGGCGCGGCCAGAAGTTGCGTTGGCTCGCCAGCACGGCGCAGAAAGCACCGCCACACGGCAATTGCGACAGCAAACCCGGCCCAATTGCGGGCGCGAGCGCAGTAGCGCAGACCGGGGACTCAGCCTTTCAGCCGTTCCACGTCGATCCCGTGCTTCTTGACCTTGTGCCACATCGAGCGCTCGGAGATTCCCAGTCGCCGCGCCGCCGTTGCCTGGACACCGCTGGCGCTGCGGAGGGCGTCGATCAGTATCTGACGCTCGATCCGGTACATGGTGATCGGCAGGCTGTCGTCGGTTCCGGTGCGTGCCGCCCGCTCGGCGACCAGCGATCCGCGGATGACCTCGGCCGGTAGGTCCTGACGCCGGAGCTCGTCGTCATCGCTCCAGATCACGGCGCGCTCGATGGCGTGACGCAACTGTCGTACGTTCCCCGGCCAGCCGTAGCCCACGACAGCGTCGAGCGCCTCCGGTGAGATGCGTCTCAGACGCTTGCTGTGCGCGTCGTTGGCCTGGTGGATGAAATGCTCTGTCAGCAATGGGATGTCGTCCAGACGCTCGCGTAATGGCGGCAGGGTCACGGTGACGACATTCAGCCGAAAATAGAGGTCCTCGCGGAATCGTCCCTCGCGGACTTCGAGAGCCAGGTTGCGGTTCGTGGCCGCCACCACTCGGACGTCCACTTGCACCGGGGCGACCCCGCCAACGCGCTCGAACTCGCGCTCCTGGAGTACGCGCAGGATCTTGGCCTGCGTCTCCATGCTCATGTCGCCGATCTCATCGAGCAAGATCGTGCCACCATCGGCGAGCTCGAACTTCCCGATCTTGCGCTGGTGCGCACCGGTGAAGGAACCACGCTCGTGTCCGAAGAGCTCGCTCTCCAGAAGCGTTTGCGGGATCGCCACGCAGTTCAGCTTCACGAACGGGCCTTCGGCGCGTTTGCTCTTGAAATGAATGGCCTCGGCGACGAGCTCCTTGCCGGTACCGCTCTCGCCGAGCACCAACACCGTGGTGTCCGACTGCACGACCTTGCCGAGCGTTTCAAAGACCTGCCCCATCGCCCTCGACTTGCCGAGCATGTTGCCGAAGCCGGTGTGGCCTCCGCCCTGACTGCGAAGCCTAGTGCCCTCTCGCGCCAGCGTGCGGCGCTCCAGAGCGCGCGCCATGACCACGCGCAGCTCGTCGATCTGGATCGGTTTTGTGAAGAAGTCGTACGCTCCCCGATCCACTGCGCGTGCCGCCGTCCGGCGACTGCCGTAGGCGGTCATCATCACCACCAGCACATCCGGTTGCAGTCGTCGCACCTGCTCCAGGATGTCGAGGCCCTTAGCATCCGGTAGGCGATGATCGAGCAGCACGAAGTCGTATCCGACCTCTGGATCGGCTAGCCGCTCCAGACCCTCGGCGGCGGTCTCCGCCTCATCGATCGTCAGGTCTTCGGAGGCCAACGCCGCAAGAAGCGTGTACCGCACCTCCGGGTCGTCATCGACGATGAGCAGACGTTTGATATCGGCCATTTACGCCGCTCCCGCCGCTAGCGGCTCGTCGACCGCGACACGAATCGGAGCAACGAGGTCGGCGTCGCCGACGGGGAATTGCAACACGAAGACGGTACCGCGCTCCGGTGTGCTGTGGACGTCTATCGAGCCGCCGTGGGCGTAGACGATCTGCTGCGCGATAGCCAAGCCGAGACCGGTGCCACCACGTCCTGAGACAAACGGCTGGAAGATCCGCTCGCGGTCCTCCGGCGCTACGAAAGACCCTATGTTCGCAACCCTGACCTCCACAAGGGCGTCGCGGACCCGCGTCGCTACCTCGATGCGCCCCTCCGCCGGGGTGTGGGTATAGGCATTGCGCAACAGATTTTCGACGGCGCGGCCGAGGCGCTCCGGATCGACCATGCAAGGCGGCAGCGAGTGTTCGTAGTCCTCGACGACAACCACGTCGTCGGACTCCGGTCGGCCCATCCCCACGAAGGCGACGGTGTCGTGGATCAATGAGTTGAGGTCGCGTTGTTCCAGGTCGTGGATCTCGGTAGGAACCAGATCCAGGAGCTGTCCGACCAGGCGCTCGATGCGCTGCGACGCACGCGACAGAACATCCAGATGACGATGACCCTCGTCGCCTGGGGGTAGGCGCTCGTGCAGCAGCTGCACCAGACCGAGCACCGAGCTCAAAGGGTTGCGAATCTCGTGCGCCAGCTCAGCTGCGAACCCACCGATGACCATCAGGCGATGCGCACGGCTGACTTCACGCTGAACCTTCTCGGTATCAGCTGCGCGTTCGAACAAGACGAGTACCGATATGATCGACTCATCGCCCGCGAGCACGGTTCCCTGGAGATCGACCGTAAGTCGCTGTCCACGGCGATTTACCCAGACGAGGCCTCGCAGGTCGAACGGCTCGCTGCGCTCGAGGGCTCCGACAAGCGCCAAGGTCAGCTCGGCGTTGTCGGCGACGTCAGGGATCAGCGCCGAGAACTCGCAGCCGATCATCAGGTCGGCATCCACACCCAGCGCCACGGCGGCACGCGGGTTGATCGACAGCACGCGTCCGTCGCGTGCGAAGGAGATCAGGCCTTCTACTACGGAGCTCCGAGCGTAGTCGCGTACGGATTCCAGCAAGTCGTTGATGGCACTCACCAGCGGCGCCACCTCGCCATCGGCCTCTAGCTCCACCGGGAAGCTGAAGTTGCGGCGGGCGAGAAACTCGGTCCGCTCGGCGAGCGTGCGTAGCTGACGGGTAAACGCCATGGCGATCGACAGGCCGATGCAACCACCGAAGATCGTCAACCCGAGTAGCCAAAACCATGACCCCGGCGGCGTCGCCCAAACACGGGCCGCATCGTGCGGCGACATCAGATGCGTGGCATCGGTGCGCCCGACTTCGAAGGCATAGAGACCGACACCGAGCGCCAGCAGGGCGGTAACGAACGGCAGTGCCACCGCCAAACGCAGATGGGGCTTGCGGGCTTTTCGGCGCCCGACGCGGTTGCTGACGCGCCGCCAAAGATCGAGCATTCGTTGCTCCGAGACAACGGAAGGATGGGTACAGAACCGACTGGCTCGATTCTAGCGAGACCCGAGTTACCGTCGAAGCTAAAACGCTCTTGACCCTCGCTGTAGCTCTGTTCAGGACACGTTTGACCAGGAATTCATTGTAAAACGCATGACAGGACGTTTTCGTGCTGACTCGTCATGTGCGGGCTTACTACCATCTCAGCATCCAGTGCCTTCCCGACCGTTCGAGAGACCATCATGCGAAAGAACGCTGCCTTGACACTCTGTTGGATCGTCATGTTGACGGCCGGAACTGTCGGCAACACCCCCGAGGCACAGTCCCAGCCGCTGCCAGCCGCCATCGGCGCATTGGCGCAGGACGGTACGTTCACGGACGGCGGCCCCCAGGTCAGCGTTACAACCCCGGTGATCAACTGGGGACAAGACACCATCGGCAGCGTCCCTTACGACTGGAGCACTCGCGTATCCAACCCGAACTCGCGCCCGGTCGTAGTGAAGGTAAAGCTCGATTTCGTAGACGCACAAGGACAGACGGTCCACGAAGACTGGGTCAGCGGACAGATCGGTCCCAACTCGGACGCTGTGCTTCAGCAGGCCGGGTCTATCGACGTTGCTTCGCTCGATCTGGTGGCGGAAGCTCGCGGTGCACCGTCAGCATGGTGGGCAGATGAGCCGTACAAGTTCCGTACCGTGGCTGCCTTCGTAGACGGGCTGCAGCGACTCGAGGTCTTCTTCGTGCTAGAGGATTGGGAAGGTCGTCCCGTAACCGCCTCCGGCGTCCTCGACCTGTATGTCGTGGAGCGCGAGCGCCCCCGCGCCGCCTTCGCGGGCGGTGGGATGCAACGCCCGTTAAACACACTCTACGCACGACGCTTCGATGTTGGCGGGCGCGACTATTCCAACCGGCAGATCGGATTCAAGAACAACGACTACACACCGCCGGCAGTGACGCTCGGGCCGATCCACTACTCGATCTTCGATCAGGAACCAATCGGCGATGAGGGTCTCGTGCGCCTGGTGTTTCGGACTGCCAGTGGCACAGAGATCGTCGGCGAGGACCGCGTCTTCTTCTAGTCGGACTCCCGGGCCTGTAGGCAACAGCCGGGACGGCGCGCCGCACCGACCAGTGCGGATGACTGCTTCTGCGACGCCGTGAAGGTAGCAGCTGCATCCGAGACGTCAAGACAGCAGCTGCCCCGGGGATGCTAAGGCAGCAGCGCGCAGAATTGCGCAGCGTACCGCCTTGACAGTCTGTCCCGCAGCGCGTAGAGTGATCATCGTTGACTACGCTGAATCAGGATTCGCTAGTTCTGGCGAGGCTTGGCCGGCGCTGACCGCTACGTGGCTCCGGATTGATAGTACGGGGCCCGTAGGGGGAATCTGAGGAGGGACACGATGGCCGAACGCGAAACGCGTCCGACGATCATGACGCTGGATGAGGTCGCCCGGTACCTCCGCCTGCACAAGTCGACCGTCTACCGGATGGCTCGCGAGGGAAAGCTCCCGGGCAACAAAGTCGCCGGCCAGTGGCGGTTCAAGAAAGAACGCCTGGTGGAGTGGTTCGAAGAGCAGCAGCGCGAGCTCGAAGACGCACTCGACTAAGGCCGCACAAGTGTCCTGTAATCAGGCCACTAGCGACGATACCCGGCACGGACGCGTTTGATCAGCGTGCCGCGCTCTACGCGAGTGCCGGCGTCGACGCCGTTCAACAACAGCAACGTGTCCATGCTGGCCGCAGGCCCCGCATCCACCAACGAGGCGAGCGCAGCAGACCGCGGCGCCGCGAACACCTCGAGCCGGTCTGGTCGGTAATCGTCTGCCTCGCTTGGTGGCAAACGCCGGAAGCTACGCTGCCAAAGGTCGATCGTTGCCGCGTGACGGTCGAAATCCGTGATGCGACTGTATCCGATCAGATCGTAGACGAGTTCCCCGAGCTGCACGAAGACGTCAGTGGCGCGCACGGCGATCTCGTTGCTCGTGGCTTCGTAGCGCACCCGGTACGCCGGCATCCCGCGCACGGATGTTGTCGCCCCGGTTACCGAGGTCGCTGATCGCGCCCGCATCGCCGCGTTGACATGCGCCTCCAGATGCTCGCCCTGCATCGGCCCGGCTGTCAGCCCGGCAATCACATCGCCGCTCTCCGGGGCCGCAACCACCGCTCCAGTGCCCAGCCGTCAGGAAAATCGATCTGGAACAGCAGGTCGGGGTGCTTGAAAGTCCCGTTCACGACTACACCCTGCCGCGGATTCGGGCCGAAGACGATTCCATCGACACGGCGCAGGTGGGCGTCACGGCCGATCCGCAGATCGTCGCGGCGGCGATGAGTGGTTCCGAGCTATGCAGAACACGCTCGATACGGTTTTCGGGGTCCGGGTGCGTAGACAACCAGGCGGGGAGCCGCCCGCCGCCGGCATCCGACATCGCCGAGATGGTTCGGAAGAACGCCGCCAGGCGACGCGGGTCGTACCCGACGCCGACGGCATAGCGAACACCTAGCTGATCCGCCTGCAGCTCATCGTCGCGACCGAACTTGAGAAACAGCAGCCCAACGCCCGTCTGAAGAATGCCGCCCAGGGCGCGTACCTCTGATGACAGAACACCGCCGACTCCCAAGCCGATCTGCGCCCCAGTGACGCGCTCGTGTAGCGCTGCGCTCCATGGCGCGCGGTGACATGACCGATCTCGTGCCCGAGCACCCCCACCACCTCGGCCTCCGAGTTCATGTAGGCGAGGATTCCGCGGGTCATGTAGATGTAGCCGCCGGGGAGCGCGAAGGCGTTGACGATCGTGTCGTCGAGGACACGAAACTCCCAGGGCAGCTGCGGTCGCTCACTCGCGGCCGCCATCAAGCGCGCCGTGCGCTCCATCCACTCCGCCAGCTCGGGTTCGTCATAAAGGCCATACTCGGCAACGACGAGGGTGTCGTTCTCGCGCCCCAGCTGTATCTCCTGCGCTTCAGACAGCAGCATCAGCTCGCGATTGCCGGTCACCGGATTGACCGCACAGGCCACCGCGGTCAGGAGCACCATCGGCACGAGGCTGGTGGGACGCCTCACCGAGAGTCGCCGGGCACCACGGGTTCCGCCGGCGCCTCACCCCAGATCGCCTGGTACAGCTCGGCGTCGGTCTCCGCCAGCCGTTCCGGCGCCAGCGCGGTCAGTTGATGTGGAAAGACTGGTCTTTCCGAGACGCTATGGAGGTAGTAGTGCGGACCGACCACGAAAGCACGGTGCTCCGGGCGGTAGTACACCGCAGCAACGCGGATTTGCGGCGTATTGCGCCGCGCACGACGCCGCAGATATTCGATCACCTCGTACATCGTCCGTCCGCTGTCGAACAGATCATCGACGATCAACATCTGATGCACAGATTCCACGTCGTCGATCACGTGCTTGAGACCGCGAATGTCGTATCCGTTCCCCTGCCCCACTCCCTCCAGCGATTGCGTTCGAATCGCCGTGTGATAGAAGTCGTGCCCCTGGCAGCGGAACAGCTCGTGGATCGCGATCCCGGGTGGGGTGCCTCCGCGCCACAGTGCGACCAGGAAATCGGGCCGATACCCATCGTCCCAGATCTTCTTGGCGAGACGAAAACAGTCGGCCAGGTACTCGTCGGGATCCAGCGGCGCGGGCGTCTGGGCGGCGCTCATCGTCACATCGCGGATGGCGGAGGCGGCAGCCGGGGTGGGCGGAGCTTGTGAGCGTTGGAGCGACGACGGGACTCTACCCGCTGGCGGAGGTCTTGATCATCCAAGCCCCCGAGAACGTACTCTTCCAGCTGCTCGTAGCTGAACCCGAGCTCCTTCTCGTCGGTCTGGCCACGCCAGATTCCTGCCGAAGGCGGCTTGTCGATAATCTCCTCCGGGACCTGTAGTTGCTGCGCCAGGGCCAACACCTCGCTCTTGACCAGATGCCCCAAGGGCAACAGATCAACCCCACCGTCACCGTATTTCGTGAAGTAGCCGAGAGACATCTCCGAGCGATTGCCGGTCCCGGCGACCAGGTAGCGGAACTTGTTGGCGTGATAGTAGAGAGCTGACATCCAGAGTCGAGCCTTGAGGTTGGCGAGCGGCAAGTCGGGCGGCTCGTCGGGGCCGGGGTTGGCTCCCAGCAAGCGGGCAAAGCGCCCGTACACGGAATCCAACTCGATCAGCTTCGAGTTGAGCCGGAACTCGTTGACCACCAGAAGCGCGTGGTCGATATCCTGCTGGTCGGAGTGCGCCGGCAGAATCAATGCCAGGTGCGTCTCCGGGAACGCCCGGCGCCCGAGCTGCGCCACCACCGCCGAGTCCACGCCTCCGGATAGGCCGAATACCACGCCCCGCGCCCCGGCGGACTCGGCTTCGGCCTGCAGCCAGGCGACAAGATGATCCGCGACCTGCTCAGCGTTCATCCCCGAATGCTAGCAGGCCGAGGTCGAACTGGCGGGCCGACCGGGTCAGCTGACGATCGTATCGATGGCCGCTTGATCGACGGTCACTGAGTAGCTCTCGCGCAGCGATTGGAGATAGGCCTCGAAGAGACGGTTGCGGCGCTCGACCGCCTCCTGCTCGCGCAACTGCTCCTTCTGCTCGGCGAACAGCGTCCAGTCTGGCTGAACATGCTCGGCTACTCGAAACACGACAAACCGATCGTCGATCTTCACCGGACCACCAGTCTGGCCACCGACGAGTTCGAAGACGGCCTGCATCAGACTCGGTGCGCGGCCTAATGCGGGAACGATGTCTTCACGGGCAATCAGCTCGCTCGAATCGACGGTGGCGCCGGCTTCCTGGGCGATGGTCTCCAGCTCGTCGCCGGCCAAGAGCCGCTCGCTATACTCGCGTGCACGCTCGGCAGCGCGTTCCGCGGCACGTCGATCGATCACGTCGGAGCGCACCACAGTGGCCACGACGTCGAGCTCCGGGGTATGCGGGGCCGCGATCTCGTCGACGCGAAAAACCAGATAACCCCGCCGTACGCGGATCGGCTCGGCAACGCGACCGGTGCCGAGCGAGAAGATCCTGCTCATAAGGTCGATGTCGGTGAACTCCCCGAATCCGGCGTCCTGCGCGAACAGCGGGCTGATCTCGACCGTCAGGCCATGCTGCTCGGCGACCTCTTCAAGGTCGGTACCGCTCAGCACGTCGCGACGGATCTGCTCCGACGTGCTCTCGGCTTGCGCCTCGGCCTGATCCCAGGCAAGCCGTTGCTCGAGCTGACCACGCACCTCGTCGAGCGGCTGCGCACGTTCGTCGCGCCGCTCTTCGACGCGGACGATATGAAAGCCGAACGAGGTCTCGACGATACCCGACGTTTCGCCGGCCTGTAACGCGAACGCGGCCTCGTCGAAACCCTCGACCTGGCGCCCGCGTGTGACCCACCCCAGATCGCCCCCGGTCGCTGAGGTGGGGTCATCCGAGAGCTCTTCGGCCAGCTCGCCAAAATCCGCTCCGGCACTCAGGCGCTGGAGCACTTCCTCAGCGCGACCTCGAACACCGGCTTTGTCTTCGTCGCTGGCCGTCGGTGGCACCCGCAGCATGATCTGCCGTGCCTTGATCTGCTCCTCTATGGTGAACTCTGCGAGGCTGGCCTCGTACTCGGCCAACAGCGCATCGGCCTCGACCTCGACGCTGTTGCGCAGCGCTTCCGTATCCAACAGCGCGTACGACACACGACGCTGCTCGGGAAGTCGATAGGTGTCGGGTTCTGCCTCGTAGGCAGCCTGAACGTCCTCGTCGGTAACCTCGTCGTCGACCTCGAAGCGATACGCCGTCGGGCGTATCTGAACGAAATCGAAGCGCACCTTCTCGCTCTGGCGCTGATAGGCAGCCTGGACCTCACGATCGTTGACCGTCACGCCTTCGGTGATCAGCCCGGTCACCCGCTCGACGAGGAGATCGTCCATGATGGACTGTTCGAACGACACCACGTCGAGACCGTTACGCTGGAGTATCGTTCGATACTCTTCGTCGCCGATCCAGCGCCCGTCCTCACGACGGAACGCCGGATACTGCATCATTCGATCCTTGAGCTCCTGCCGGGCGATCGCGAAGCCCTGATCTTGGGCCGCGGCGACGATCAACCGGCGTCGGATGAGCTGCTCCAGAACGACGCTCTGGAGCTGCATCTGCTGGATGAAGTTGTCCGGCAGCTCGCCCTGGTTCAGTCCACGGTAGTATTGCATCTGCTCGTTCATGGCGCGCTGAAACTCGGCCGCCTCGATCGGCTCGCCGTTGACCCGCGCCACGACGTTGGCAGCCCCACTGGTGAACAAGGCGGGCAGGTACAAGGCGATGAACGCCACGATGACCAGCCACAGCGTCCACGACAGGCGGCGCACGTTTCGGCGCAGGGTATCCAGCACGATGAATTACTCCGAGGGGTCGCCGACGGTTCTGGGCCGCGGAGTGCATGCGGCAGCGTTGGGCGCGGCGGGCGTTGTGGTTTCCGTTCGTCGTTGACGGGGAGAAGATATGGTACCTGCCGGCGACGCGCCCCGACAAGGTTCGACCCCGTGATACCATCAGTGGGCGCTGCGCTCGGCAAGTGGCGACGGCTTGCCGCTGGCCCCGGCCTCCCCGTGGCGCGCATGGATCGCACCGATACCTCCCGTATGTCCTGCCGCCTGCCGGCGCGACATCGGCCTCCGCTGTCGTGACCCAGCCGTCAGGAAATCGAGTATTTCTTCGTGTTCTCAGCCTTCTCCAACGACATCGCCATCGACCTCGGCACATCGAACACGCTGGTGTTCATGCGCAACAAAGGGGTGGTGGTGCGCGAACCCTCGATCGTGGCCATCAACAAGAACACCAACAAGGTCGAGGCAGTCGGCAAAGAGGCCAAGGAAATGCTTGGGCGGACGCCGGGCCACATCGTCGCGGTACGCCCTCTGAAAGACGGCGTCATCGCTGACTTCGAAGTCACCGAACAGATGCTCTCCTACTTCATCCGTCGGGTCCACAATCGACGCTTCCTCGTAAGGCCACGCATCGTCATTGGTGTGCCGAGCGGGATTACAAAGGTCGAGGAGCGCGCCGTGCGCGACACTGCCTACCGCGCCAAGGCGTCCGAGGTCTATCTGATCGAAGAGGCGATGTCGGCCGCGATCGGCGCCGGGCTACCCATCACCGAGCCGTCCGGCAACCTCATCGTCGATATCGGCGGCGGCACCACCGACGTCGCGGTGATCTCGATGGCCGGAATTGTCTATTCGCGCTCGATCCGCATCGGTGGCAACGAGCTCGACGAGGCGATCATCAACTACGTCAAGCGCAACTACAACTTGTTGATCGGCGAGCGAACGGCCGAGACCATCAAGATGGAGATCGGTTCCGCCTATCCGCTCGACGAAGAGCTGACGATGGAGATCAAGGGGCGCGACCTGGTCGAGGGAATACCGAAGACGATCAGCATCACGGACCGCGAGATCCGCGAGGCGCTGAGCGAGCCGGTCGGGACGATCGTCGAAGCCGTGCGCATGGCGCTGGAGCGGACGCCACCGGAGCTATCGGCCGATTTCGTCGACCGGGGGCTGGTGCTGACCGGCGGCGGCGCGCTGATTCGCAATCTGGACGTGCGACTGCGCGAGGAGACCGGGGTCCCGGTTGCGATTACCGAGGATCCGCTGTCGACCGTCGTGCTCGGTGTCGGGCACGTGCTCGATGATATGGACCTCTTGCGACGGGTCTGTCTGCCGTAGTGCACTAGCTCGACCGGATTTCCCGATCGCGCTTATGTTCGAGCGCATTCGAAACGACATCAAGGAGTGGCAAAGAGGCGATGATGCGAACTGCGCGCAGCACGGCGCTCGTTTTCGGCTTGCTGGCCTTTTTCTTCCTCTTGATGTCATACCAGGTCAACCGTACCCGTACGTTGGCGACCGCCCGCGGTGCCGTGACCGGTGTCGTATCGCCCTTTCAGCGAATCGCGACTTCTGCGGTCGGCGGAGTGCGATCGACCTGGACTAGGTACCTGGGGCTCCTCGGCTCGGCAGATGAGCTCGACCGTCTGCGTGAAGCCAACGCCGAGTTGCAACGGCAACTTGCCACGGCGGCGGCAGCTGGACACGAGAACAGACGCCTGCGAGCGATGCTCCGCGTCACCAGGTCGACGCCGGGCACGTGGATCGCGGCGCGGGTCGTCGGTCGAGATCTCGCACATCGTTATCAATCAATGCACCTGGACCGAGGCTCGGCTGACGGTATCGGCGTCGACGACGCGGTGGTCTCGCCCGAAGGCGCACTCGTCGGGCGCGTGATTCAAGTCTCGCGGTGGACCTGTGCCGTTCAGCTGGTAACCGATGCTCTGAGCGGTGTGGGCGCTCGCCTCGGCGACTCTCGCGCCAGCGGGCTCCTGGCAGGTGCAGACGGACCGTCGCTCGAGCTGCGCTTCATCCGGACCCTCGACGACGCGACCGTGGGCGAGAGCGTCGAAACCTCGGGTGAGGATGGAATCTATCCAGCCGGGATACCGGTCGGGCAGGTGACCCGAGCCGGTGTCGGACCGGCAGCGCCCGGCACACCACCGGTTCCGCTTTCGCGCGACGAGACCGCGCTGTTCATGCAGATCGAGGTTCGACCGCACGTCGACATGATGCGTCTCGAGGACGTGCTGGTCTTGCACCGCGAGCCCCAATCCTGATCCCGACGTGAATGATGAGATCTGTTGTCCAGATCGTCGTCCTGATGCTCGCGGTTGGCACCGCACAGACAACCCTGACACAGATGGTGCCGCCGTTGGGCCTGGTCGATGGGCTGTTGGTCGCGGTAGGGCTGCTGGCGCTTCGGCGATCCTTCCACGCCTCGGTACTCATCGGCGCGCTAGCCGGCTTCATTCAAGACAGCCTGTCCGGAGGCATCGTCGGTCTCCACGCCTTCTCGAAGACGGTTGTAGCAGCGCTGATCACTTCGCTGGGCAGCGTCATCGTTGTTCGAGGGCAGCTGGCCGAAGCGATCGTCGTCGGAGCAGCCGCGGCGATAGAGAGCTTGATAGTCGTCGGTCTGCTCGGTTTCTTCGCCTGGCCTGGCTTGGAGACGCTGCCGACGATAGCCGCCCGCAGCGGAGCCACAGCGCTCGCTTGCGGGATAATCACCGTCGGTGGGCCGCGCCTCGTTGCGGGTTGGCGCAGCAGACGAAGGCGGCCTCATCTGTCATCGTGGCGACGATGATCGGCCGAGTGTGCCGGCAACCAACCGCAGACCAGGAGGGAGCGTGAAGACGGGTCCGTGGCGCCCCGACGACGACGGTCGGGTCGCTTTGAAGCCGCCTCCAGCGCGTTCGGTTCATCGTGCTCTCTTGCTGGGGCCGCGAGCCCTGGAGACCGCCGCTGATCGCCAGCGTATTACCGACCGGGTGCGGGTGCTCGAGGTGATCGCCGCCGTGCTCGTCGTCGCGCTGCTGCTGGGCTTTTGGCAGACCCAAGTCATCCACGGGGCGGAATACGCCAGCCTGGCCGAGGACAACTTGTGGAAGCGCTCGCGCGTGCGTCCCACCCGCGGGCTCATCCTCGATCGGAACGGCGAGATTCTGGCGACCAACCGACCATCATACGAAGTCGCCCTCGTCCGAGAGCTGGTCGACGATGAAGGAGAGGTGCTCCGCTGGCTGAGCACGGTGCTCGAGGAACCGCAGGAAGTTCTTCGTCAGCGGCTCGATCGGCAGCGAAGTACAGCTCGATTTCGTCCGGTAGTAGTAGCGTCAGGGGTTCCCAAGGAACACGTCGTCCGAATCGAGGCCCGGCGTCTCGAGCATCCGGGTGTCGTCGTCCAGGTACACGCGCGACGGTTCTATCCGCGCGGCGAAACCGCCGCCCACGTGCTCGGCTACGTGGGCGAGATCTCACCGCAACAACTCGACTCCTGGGGCGAACAGTTCAGCCTGGGCGATATCGTCGGAAAGCTCGGTGTCGAGTCGGTCTACAACGATGACCTCGCCGGATATGCCGGCAACCGACTGGTAGTGGTGAACTCGGTGGGTCGCGAGATTCGACTGGAGAGCGAGGATGCTCCCCAGCCTGGGGAGACCGTCGTCCTCACGATTGATGTTGCTCTGCAGGAACGGCTCGAAGAGCTCCTGCGCGACCGCCGCGGTGCTGCGGTCATACTCGACACGACGAGCGGCGGTGTCTTGGCACTCGCGAGCTCGCCGGCGTTCAACCCGAACGCCTTTGCCGACCGCTTCTCGGTAGAGCAGTGGGAGTCTCTGCTCCGCGACCCAGCCAAGCCGCTCCACAACCGCGGCGTGCGCGCCGGCCAGCCCCCGGGCTCCATCTTCAAGCTCGTGCTTGCCACAGCGGGGCTCGAGGAAGGCATCATCTCGTCGAACACGACCTACTTTTGTCCCGGAGGGAAGACGTACTACGGCCGCTTCTTCCGTTGCTTGGGCCAACACGGCAACGTCAACGTCGTGCAAGCTCTGGCCCAGTCGTGCAACAGCTTCTTCTACGAGCTCGGTGTCAAGCTGGGTCGGGAGCGCATCGTGCGCTGGGCGCAGCGTTTCGGACTCGGCGCCACCACCGGAATCGACCTGACTGAGGAGGAAGGCGGCATCGTTCCGAGCGACGACTGGCTAGCGTCCAACGGCAGACGCTACTACCCCGGCGAGACCGTCTCGCTGTCGATCGGTCAGGGACCGCTGGCCGTCAGCCCGTTGCAGCTCGCCAACGTCGCCGCTACTGCCGCCACCGGGTTCGTGCGCCAGCCGCGTCTACTTCTCCGCATCGAGGGCGCCAGCGGCGGCGGGACCCGCTCGTACCCCAACGAACAGCGGCCGGCTCCGTTCAGCAGCGCCGTTCGTGATCTGGTTGCACGTGGCATGGCGGGCTCGGTGGCTTACGGATCATCGTGGCGCGCCCGTCTGCCGACGGTCGCCGTCGGTGGCAAGACCGGCACCGCACAGGTGGCTTCGGCAACCCGGGTGGCAGAGAACGACGAGGATCGCCCCGAGCACCTCCGCAACCACGCATGGTTCGTCGCCGCGGCTCCGATCGACAACCCCGAAGTCGCGGTCGCGGTGTATCTCGAACACGGCGGATCGGGCGGCGCGGAGGCGGCGCCCATCGGCGGCCAGATTCTGGCGAGCTACTTCGGCAAGCAGCTAGACGAGCGCGACTACCAGCAGCTGCCGTTCGTCGAACCGGACGCAAACACGGAGACCACCACCGGTGACGATCCCGAGGGCGACCGATGACGCTATTCGATCGCCGTCTGGTGCGCTGGTTCGATCTCGTTACCCTGCTCACGCTCGCCGCGCTTCTGGGCATCGGGATGCTGCTGGTGGCGTCGGCCTCCGCCGGCGAGGATCTCGAGCTAGAAAAGCGCCAGGGCGTCTGGGTCGCTGTCGGCCTTCTGCTGGCGATAGCGCTGGGGTTCCTCAACTACCGCCATCTCACCGACAACGCCTACGTGCTGTGGGGAGCCTGCGTCGCCATGCTGGTTGTCGTGCTGGTGTTCGGTCCGCAGATCTCCGGGGCGCGATCGTGGTTGCGGGTCGGGGCGTTCGGGATCCAGCCCTCCGAGCTCGCCAAGGTCGCGATCATACTGGCGTTGGCGCGCTTGTTCGCTGATCGTGAGCCACGTCCGTTCGGTCTGCGTGGCCTCATCATGCCCGTAGTTGTCGTTGCCATTCCGTTCGGGCTCACCGCCCTGCAACCGGATCAGGGCACGGCGATGACCTACCTGCCCATACTCGCGGCGACCGCCTGGGCCGCCGGCCTGCAGATGCGAACGATCGCGGTGATCGGCGCTACAACGCTGGCCGCCATACCGCTCTGGTATCTGAGCCTGCACCCCTATCAACGTGCCCGTCTGACGAGTTTCTTGGCTCCTGAGGCCGATCCTCTCGGCGCCGGCTATCAGCTCGTGCAGAGCAAGATCGCGGTCGGATCCGGCGGCCTTCTGGGAAAGGGTTTGTTCTCCGGCACGCAGAGTCAGCTGAACTTCCTGCCGGAGCAAGAGAACGATTTCATCGTCGCGCTGCTCGGTGAGGAGATCGGATTCCTGGGGGTCGCTACCGTGCTCCTGCTCTACCTGACGTTGATTCTGCGACTGTTGCGTGGCGCCCACGTGGCGCGGGATCGAGCTGGCGCCTATATCTGCGCCGGGGTTGCGGGACTGCTCACGTTCCACCTGGCAGTCAACGCCGGCATGGTGATCGGCTATCTACCGATCACCGGCATCCCGCTCCCCCTCCTGTCGTACGGTGGCTCCTCGGCACTGGCGACCTGCATCGCGATCGGACTCGTGATCTCGGTACGAAGTCGACGCTTCTCGGTCTAGTGGCCTGGCCAACCCGGCCGATCAAACACGGCTCCGGCCTGGTTCGTGACCCTGGTACAATTCCGGTAGCATACGAAACGTCCTGACGTCAGGATGCAGACGACCCCGGCCCATCCCGGGGAAACCGATCAATTATCGTGCTGCCGGCCCTTCTCGCCGGCGCCGATACGGCCCGCACCGGACCAGCGGTTTCCCAGGGGGCAAAACGGTTGAACGCGCGGCGCGACGGAAGCGCCGCCAACCGGCACGGGCGAAGAGTTTTTCGAGAGTTCGGTAACACGACCTTTAGGCGCCGCCGTACGCGGCGGCGTCGTCAGGAAACCGCTGATGGGTGCCCAGTTCACAGAACCACAGCCGGAGATCCGGTGGGACAGCCTCGGGCTGATCCGCCGGGCCGCTCCGCGAGCGCCCATCCCGCCGCAGCGTCCGAACGACCATTGGTCGGCTCCTTCGAGCCCGGGCGCGCGCAGGGGAGTATTCCATGCCACGCAAAGAGATCATCGCCAACTGCGGGGACAACGAAACCCGCGTGGCGATACTCGAAGACGGACAACTTCAGGAAGTATTCATCGAGCGGGAGAGCACCCGCGGCACCGCCGGCAATATCTATAAGGGACGAGTGAACCGGGTTCTACCCGGTATGCAGTCGGCTTTCGTCAACATCGGGTTGACGCGCGACGGTTTCCTGTACGTTTCAGATGTTCTGCCCGACATCGACGCGTACACCTCGTGGCTGGATGACGACGACGCCAGCGACGATGGCACTCCGAAGCCGCAACGGCGCCAGAGCCGCCGTTCGCGCGAGTCGCAGAAGATCGACAAGCTGCTGAGCCGTGGTGACGAGATCCTGGTGCAGATCTCCAAGGCGCCGCTTGGCACCAAGGGCGCGCGCATCACCACCAACGTCTCGTTGCCGGGCCGCTATCTCGTCTACATGCCATCGGTCGATCACGTCGGCGTGTCGCGCAAGATCGAGGATCGTGCCGAGCGCCACCGACTGAAGCGCATTACGCAGAAGGCACGCCAGAAGGGGATGGGCGGCTTCATTGTGCGTACCGCCGGTGTGGGCCGCAGCCAACAGGACTTCGCTGACGACATGCGGTTCCTGCACGAGCTCTGGGAAGAGCTCAAGCGTCGCAGCGAGCAGGCACAAGCGCCCGCCGTCATCCACCGTGACCTGTCGGTGCTACTGCGGCTGCTGCGCGATCTCTTCACCAAGGAATACAGTCGCGTCGTGATCGATGACGAAACGGAGTACGAGCGCGCCAAGCGATTTCTGCAGGCGATCAACCCCGACGTGGCGGATCGTGTTCAGCATCACCGATCCGATCGTCCGATCTTCGACCAATTCGAGATCGAGCCGCAGATCCAAAAGGCACTCGAGTCGAAGGTCTGGCTCAAGTCCGGCGCCTACTTGGTCATCAACCAAACCGAGGCGTTGGTAGCGATCGACATCAACACCGGCAAATACGTCGGCAAGCGGCGGCTCGAAGACACGGTACTGCAGACGAACGTCGAGGCGGTACGCGAGATCGTTCGGCAGATCCGCCTCCGCGACCTGGGCGGCATCATCGTCATCGACTTCATCGACATGGAGGAGACGGCGAACCGACGCAAGGTGGTCGAGGTGCTCCAGGAGGAGCTCGAGAAGGACCGCGCCAAGACCCAGCTGTTGCAGATCTCCGAGTTCGGCCTCGTCGAGCTCACTCGCCAGCGTGTCAAACAAAGCCTCGAGAACACCCTGACGCAGGAATGCCCGTATTGCCACTCCAGCGGTCGCGTGAAATCCGTCGACACCGTCTGCCTGGAAATCCTGCGCGAGGTCAACCGGTTGCGGAAACAGCTACGCGGGCGGGACGTGGTCGTGCGAGCCAATCCGGTGATCGGCCGCGCGCTCCGTGGAGACAACCGCTCGGTTCTGCAGGGCATGCGCGAGATCGTGCAGGCACCGGTGAACGTGGTCGCCGACCAAATGCTGCACCAGGAGCAGTTCGAAGTAGCGAACCTCTAGCCCTGCGGCTCGGCCACCGCAGGGCGATCGGTCGCCGCCGCGGCAGCCGCGAGTCAATCGGTCCGCTCGTTACCGACCCCTCGAACCGCCTGGTAGGATCTCGGCATCAGCCGTTGTGCTCCACGCCGTGGAGGGGCTCACACAATGATGGCGTCAACATGCTCTCGGTTCGGGGTCAGCTGCGCCGGCATCGCGCTGGTGCTCGCACTTTGCCCCGGCACGATGTGGGCACAGGAGACACAGCCACCGTCCGCCAAGCAGACACGGACTCGGGTCGCTGGCGCGAACTACGCCGCCGGCGCCTTCAAGAAGCTCATCTTAGGCAACGCCTATCGTGACATCTGGACTCTTCCAATCTCGGTCGAGGTGCACGACCTGGCGCAAGAGGCCGGTGGACTCGAACCGGTCAGACGCGTTGGTGGTCTTCAAACCGCCGGCTTGGCGCTGGTTGGCGCGGACGGACGGAGTTACACGTTCCGCGGCGTCGCCAAGGACCCGACGCTGATTCTGCCGGAAGAGCTTCAGGACACGCCTATCGCGGACATCGCGCAAGACCAGATATCGGCGAGCTTTCCGGCCGGCTCGGTCATCGCCGCGCCGCTGGCGCGGGCCGCGGGGGTTTTACAGTCCCAACCACGGCTCGTCGTCATGCCCGACGATCCGCGCCTGGGCGCGTTTAGAGAGGAGTTACGCGGTCTGCTGGGCACCATCGAAGAGTTTCCGACCGCGGCCGTTGAAGGGGGCACTTTCGGCGCCACAGAGATCATCGCCGGACGCGAGCTCTTCGAGCACATCACGCGCAGCTCGGCCACGGTCATCGATGCCGAGGCGTTCCTGAGGGCCCGGCTGGTCGATCTGCTGCTCGGCGACTGGGACCGGCATGTCGAACAATGGCGCTGGGCGAGCATACCGGGCATCGCCGGTCTACAACCGATCGCTGAGGACCGTGACCAAGCGTTCTCCCGATACGAAGGCCTCGCCCTGAGTATCGCGCGTGACCGCGAGCCCAAGCTCGATTCGTTCCAGAGCAGCTATCAAGGGCTGGAGGGGCTCGCATGGAACGCGCGATCGCTGGATCGCCGGCTGCTGTCAGGACTCGGCTGGCCGATGTGGGAGCGTGCCGCACGCGACGTGCAGAGTCGGCTCACGGATGAGGTCATCGAGGCGGCGGCGCGGCGTATGCCGGCGGCGTACTTCGAGCTGCACGGCGCCAAGCTCATCGGAAAGCTGAGTGACCGCCGTGATGCGCTGCCGGCACAGGCACGACGTTTCTATCTCTTTCTGTCCAAGTTGGTGAACATCTACACAACCAACGATGCCGATGTGATCAGCATCGAGCGACACATCGGCGGATCCGTCACCACGAGGGTGTCTCCCGGCGACGGCCCGTGCGAGGCACCGACGACTACCGGCGACGCGTTCTTCACGCGTCGCTTCGAGCCCACCGAGACCGAGCAGCTGCGCATCTACACCGGCGGCGGCGACGACCCTGTCGTCGTGTCGGGGCCGCCGAGCGACGACATCTCGATTGTGCTCATCGGCGGCGCTGGCAGCAACACGGTATGTGGCCCAGGCGTCGAGCGACGAGTCGAATTCGATGGTTCCAGCGAAGGCCGGCCGGGTCGGGGCCTGAGGCTGGCTGACGGACTACGCCTGGCTCCATCGGAGTCAATCGAGACCACTGGCACGCCGGAAGAGGGTCAGGGCGCCGCTGCCGACGCTCGCCGCGATTGGGGTAGCACCAGCTATCGCACTCCATGGTTCGGCTACGGACCCGATTTGGGAGTCTTCATCGGCTCGGGCGTCGCCATCGAGAGTTTCAGCTTCCGCAAGCGCCCGTACGCATCCCGGCACCAGATCCGTCTCGGCTTCAGCACCGGAGCGATGCGTCCTCGGCTCGACTACGACGCCGAGTTCCGCCCAGAAAACCGTAGCCACTACTGGAGCGTTCGCGCCTTGATCTCAGGAATCGAGACACTCAACTTCTACGGCTTCGGCAACGAGACACCGAACGTCGAGGACGACGAGCTTCGGCGCGTTCAGCAAGCCGCCGCCATGGTCGAGTCGCGGCTGGTGCTCCGGCTCGGAGGCAACGCGCATCTGTCTACGGGACCGGTGGCCCGCTTTACAACAACCGATCTCAACGACGATCGGGTGATTTCACGCCAGCGCCCCTACGGCGTAGAGAATACCGCCCAGGTCGGCTGGGTGGCCGGATTCAGCGTCAATACTCGGCTTTACCCGGGGACCCGCACAGTCGACGCGACCGACGACACGCTGCGCTGGGGTCCGGCCCCCGTCGGGCCCGGCTACACACTCGACGTCGACGCGACCTACTACCCCCGAATCGGCGATCTCATCGACGAATACACGGTGGTGCGCGGAGCGGCGACCGCCTCGTTCTGGTTACCGAGCCAAGGGCTCGGAATCGGTTTCCGGATCGGTGGGCAACAGAACTTCGGCACCTTCCCCTACTACGACGCGGCGTTCATCGGCGGCAGCACCGTGCGCGGCCTGCGAGCTAATCGCTTTGCCGGCGAATCCTCGGCATACGGAAACATAGAGGTATTGGCGCGTATCGGGAGCCTGGGAATCGTCGTGCCCGGACGCTGGGGCATCTTTGTGCGCTCCGACGCCGGTCGTGTGTGGCTCCCCGGAGAGGATTCCGACACCTGGCACTGCGGCTACGGTGGCGGGCTCTGGTGGGCGCCGTGGAACCTGACCAATGCTGTCCGGATCTACGGAGCCCGGAGCGACGAGCAAACGGCCGTATACCTGCTCTTAGGGTTCGGCTTCTAGCGAAGCGAATCGACCTACGCGACCGAACCGTCGCCGCCGGCGGGCGGACAGACGCCGAGTGCCTGCCGCACGGCGACGACGATGCGCGCCTCGTCGCCCTCCAGCAACGTACGGACATCGAAGACGAGTCGATCATCGACCACGCGGCCGACGATGGCGGGCGCGGTGCACCGCAGGCGCTGCGCCAGTCGATCGGGTGTCAGCGGCGTGGCAACCGCAATGCCCCATGACGGCAGCGCGGCACCCGGGGCGGCTCCGCCGCCGACACGCGACTCGAGCTCGATCACCTCGGCACCGACGCCTTCGATCGCCTCTACCAGCTTCGCCAGCGACTCGGATCGCCTCCTTAGCTGCGCCGGTTGGCAACGCAGCATGGCCAGCGTCGGTATGGCGTCGAATCGACCCGCGAGGTATTCGATCAGCGTCGCCTCGAGAGCCAGGAGGGTCACTTTGTCGAGTCGAAGCGCCCGGTACAACGGGTTGTCCCGCACCCGGGCCACGGCTTCGGGATGCCCGGCAATGAGCCCCGCCTGCGGACCACCGAGCAGCTTGTCGCCCGAGAAGGTCACCAGATCGACGCCGGTTGCCAGACGCTGACCGACGGTGGGGTCGTCATCGACCCCATGGTCGCCGAGGTCGATGAGGTTGCCGCTTCCAAGATCCTCGACCACCGGAACGCCGGCTTCGCGACCCAGCTCGACCAGCTCCTCGAGCGGCACGCTCTCGGTGAAGCCCACCACACGATAGTTGCTCGGGTGCACCGCCAGCAGGAGCCCGGTATCAGGGCCGATCGCCCGACGGAAATCGTCGATCCGCGTACGATTCGTCGTCCCTACCTCACGCAAGCGACAAAACCCCTTCTCCATGACCTCCGGAATCCGGAACGAACCGCCGATCTCGACCAGCTGGCCACGCGAGACCACCACCTCCCGACCCTGCGCGAACGTGTTGAGCGCCAGCAGCACGGCGGCGGCGTTGTTGTTTACCACCGCGGTGTCGACGCCCGGCAGGAGGCGCTCGATCAGGCCGGCCACGGGGCGGTCCCTGCCGCCACGCGCCCCGTCGCCCAGGTCGTACTCGAGGTTCATGTAGGCCGTCGCCAGGTCGGCAACACGAGCAGTCGCCGCCGTGCTCCAAGGCGATCGACCCAAGTTGGTGTGGACGACGACACCAGTACCGTTCACCACTCTCTGCAAGCGCGTGCGGAGCATCTCGACACCGGCTCGAGCGAGCCCGTCGACGATCGGACTCAACTGCGCCTCGAGCTGTGGTGCGTCGAGCTGTCCGGCAGTGATCGCTTCCCGGAGGTGGCCCAGGTACGCATCCGCCGCTCGACGGGCGAAGTCCCGGCTCAGGCCTTCGGCCTCGATCCACCGCAGCACGTCGGGATCCTCGAGGATCTCGTTCATGCGCGGCAGACGACGGAACAGAGCATCCGCTTGGCTCATCGCACTCGTTCACCACAGGGTGGGCAAGGACCCTGCTGACGACCTACGAAGTTATTCGTCGGCGGCCGGTCAGCCTGTCAACAGGTCCACCACACGTTCACCACGACCTGCTAGCATCCTAGCTTGCGACGCAGGCATTGGGGGCTGCGCCGCTTCCCCACTGACAAATGTCGAATGACTTCGAAGACGAGCTGCTGAGCGGTCTCGACGAAGAGACGCTGCGGCTACTGTTCCCGGAGCGCTTCCATGAGCGTACCCGGATCACGCTGATGTATGCCCCGCTCGAAGGCGACGATGCAGAGCTGGCGAGCGAGCACACGGCGCTAGCGGAGTTGTTCGAGGTCACTACGGACGCACGCGATGTCAACGACGAGCCACGTCATGAGGCGACCTACGCGCTCGACCAGATCGAGCCTCTCTTTCAGCTGTTCACGCTGATTCGATCCAACCCGGACCGGAGCGTCGATGTGCGCGTCGATGGGCGCCGGTTACCGCTCGTCATGGAGCTCTGGCTGCCTCTTCTGTGGTCGCTACGGTTCTAGTCGTCAGCCTCCGCCGCGGCGGCGTCGCCGCCGCCGGTGGGCACCGTGCCCCCGGTGGTGCCATCGGATAGAGCCGACAGTTTGACAGCCCCCAGGCCAGCGGATAGAAATGACCTCGCCTGCGCATCGGCGGGCACAGCGGCGGAAACCCCGGGTCAAGGCTGCATGGTCGTCTACCTTCCGATAGCGATTTTTCTGGCGGTCGCGATCGTCTTCGCGGTGATTCCGCTTATCGTCGGCCGCCTCGTGCGACCGACTCCGCCGGGCAGCGAGGGCAAGCTGGCGCCCTACGAGTGCGGCGTCGAGCCGATCCGTGACGCTCACAAGCGCTTCCCGATCCGCTTTTACATCGTGGCCATGCTGTTCCTGATCTTCGATGTCGAAACGGTGTTCATGTTCCCTTGGGCGGTGCAGTACCGCGCCTTGGCGCTGTTCGGGTTTATCGAGATGCTCATCTTCCTGGCGATTCTGATCCTGGGCTATGTGTACGCCTGGAAACGGGGGGCACTGGAATGGGTCTAGTCGAGCACACCCTTCCGGACAACGTCCTGACCACGACCGTCGACAGCATCATCAACTGGGGGCGCAAATCGGCGATCTGGCCACTAACGTTCGGTCTCGCGTGCTGCGCCATCGAGATGATCGTCACCACCTGTTCGCGGTTCGATATGGCTCGCTTCGGCGCCGAGGTGTTCCGCGCTACGCCGCGCCAGGCCGACCTCATGATCGTCGCGGGCACGGTGACCTTGAAGATGGCACCTGTGATCAAGCGACTTTACGATCAGATGCCGGATCCGAAGTGGGTGATGTCGATGGGATCGTGCGCCACCTGCGGCGGCCCCTACCCGACTTATAGCGTGCTCCAGGGCGTCGATCGAATCGTTCCGGTTGACGTATACGTGCCGGGCTGTCCGCCGCGGCCGGAGGCGCTGCTGTACGGCCTTTTGCGATTGCAGGACAAGATCGACGAGATGAAGGTGGTGCGGAAGTAAGCCGCGACCAACCGACGCGAGACTCCACCCGATGGCAGACGACCCGCTCGACACCGAAGGCACGACTCCGGAAGAGACGCCGGAGGTTCAGCCGAAGGCCGAGTCCGAACCGGAGCCCGAGCCGCTGGTCGAGTCCGAACCGGAGGCAGCGCCGGAGCCCGAGCCGCAGGCCGAGTCCGTGCCAAAGGCCGAGTCCGCGCCAGAGCCAGAGCCCGAACCCGAGCCAGAGCCCGAACCCGAGCCAGAGCCCGAACCCCGATCATGGCGGCACTCTCGGCGCGCTTCGGCGACCGCATCATCGACGAAGGTGCCGACCAACTCGGATCACCGATCGCTCGGGCCGATGCCGGCGACCTCGGCGAGGTACTGACCTGGCTGCGCGACGACGAGGCGATGGATTTCGACTTTCTGTCGAGCGTCACAGCCGTTGACTGGACCGAACGCGACCCACGCTTCGACGTCGTGCTTCACGTCTACTCGATAGGAAAGAACCATCGCCTGACCGTCAAGACGGGCTGTGCGGACGGCGAGGGTGTTCCCAGCGCGGTCGACGTTTGGCCGGCGGCCAACTGGCTGGAGCGCGAAACCTACGACCTGTACGGCATCGAGTTTCTCGGCCACCCGGACCTGCGACGCATCTTCATGCCTGAAGATTGGGAAGGCTTTCCACTGCGCAAGGACTACCCGCTCGAGGGACCGAACCTCGAGCTGTTAACGCGCCAGCAAGCAGCGTTCCGCGGCGGTCGCTTCGACCGCATTCGAGGTGAGTACGAGATCAACGAGCAGGAGCGCGAGATGGCTGGCCCGGGCATCGTCGGGGCGCTCTGGACGCCAGAACCGGAACAACCCGAGGATCCCGAGCCGGGGCCCGACAGCGAAGCGGGGTCCGACTGACCCATGCTGCAGACGAAGGAATTCGAGCTCAACATGGGGCCCCAGCACCCGTCCACCCACGGAGTGCTGCGATTGGTGCTGTACCTCGACGGCGAGACCATCACCGACGTCGAAACCGTCATGGGCTACCTGCATCGCGGCACCGAGAAGCTCTGCGAGACCCGTAGCTACTACAAGAACGTGCCGTTCACCGACCGCACCGACTACCTGGCCGCGCCCTACAACAACCTCGGCTACGTCGAGACCGTGGAACGCCTTGGCGGCTGGGAAGTATCGGAGCGGGCGTTGTTCGCCCGCCTCGCGATCGTCGAGCTTAGCCGTATCGCCAGCCACCTGTTCTGGCTCGCCACCCACGCACTCGATATCGGCGCCCAGACGATGCTGTTCTGGTGTACGCGCGAGCGCGAGGTGATCCTCGACTTTTTCGAGGCCGCCCTAGGTGATCGCCTCACCACGTCGGCGTTCCGTCCCGGCGGTCTACGCCGCGACCTTCCGGAAGGCTGGGCCGATGCGGTGCTCGACTTCTGCGGCAGCTTCCCGCAGCGGATAGAAGAGTACGAGACGCTGCTGGACACCAACCGTATCTGGCTCGAGCGCACGGTCGGCGTGGGCGTGATCAGCGGCGAAGAGGCCGCGGCGCTGGGGTTGTCAGGACCGATGATCAGGGGCTCCGGCGTCGCCTACGACATACGCAAGGCGCTTCCCTACGGCGGCTACGACCAGGTCAACTTCGATATGGTCGTCTTTCCGGACGGCGACTCCTACGCCCGCTATCTGGTGCGCATGGAAGAGATGCGGCAGTCGGTGCGCATCATCCAGCAGGCGCTCGACAAGATGCCCGAGGGGCCGATCACGGCGAAGGTGCCGAAGTCGATCCGGATCAAGGAGCCGGTAGAGGCGTACCACATCGTCGAGAGCCCGCGCGGCGAGCTCGGCTATTACATCATCGGCGGCAACGGCGACACGCCCTATAAGTGCAAGATCCGGGCGCCGAGCTTCTGCAATCTGCAAGCGATCGCGCCGCTGAGCAAGGGGCACCTGATCGCCGATGTCGTCACCATTATCGGCAGCGTCGATATCGTGCTCGGAGACGTCGACCGATGAGCGACTTCCTGATCGTCAACGTGCTCATCCCGCTGTTTCAGATCGGCGTCCTGCTCGGGATCCTCGGCCTTGCCGCCGGCTACATCGTTCTCGCCGAGCGCAAGATCCTGGCGTTCATCCAGAGTCGTCTGGGGCCGATGCGGGTCGGACCACACGGTCTGCTGCAGCCAATCGCCGACGTCGTCAAGCTGATCACGAAAGAAGACCTGATCCCCAGCGGGGTGAGCCGCGCGGTTTTCCTGATCTCGCCAGTCATCGTCGTGGTGACCGCCTTCACGACCCTGGCGCTGGTGCCGTTCGGTGAGGGCATCACGCTCTTCGGCTACCACATACCGGGCGTAATCGCCGACGTGAACGTCGGCATCCTGCTGATTCTCGGAATCAGCGGTCTGACCACCTACGGCATCATCCTCGGCGGTTGGTCGAGCAACTCGAAATACCCGTTGTTGGGAGCACTACGTGCGGCGGCACAGATGGTGTCGTACGAAGTAGCGCTCACCTTCGCGGTGCTGTCGGGGCTCATGGTAGCCGGAACGCTTTCGATGGTCGGGATCGTCGAAGCACAGCGCGACATGGGAGTCTGGTTCGTGTTCCTGCAGCCGGTGGCATGGGGGATCTTCACCATCGCTATGGTGGCCGAGACCAACCGCGCACCGTTCGACATGCCCGAAGCGGAATCGGAGCTGGTGGCCGGGTTCTTCACCGAGTACGCCGGCATGCGGTGGGCGCTGTTCTTCCTCGGTGAGTACACCGCGATGCTGGTGATGGCAGCGATCAACGTGACGCTTTTCTGGGGCGGATGGCTACGGCCGTTCCCCAGTGTCGAGGCACTCGCCTTCCTCGATCTGGTTCCCAGCGGCGCCTGGTTCATCCTCAAGGTGGCTACCTTCCTGTTCGTCTACATCTGGATACGCGGCACTTTCCCACGCTATCGCTACGATCAGCTAATGCGGCTGAACTGGAAGTCGCTGATCCCGTTGGCGATTGCAAACGTGCTCGTGACCGGGCTCGTTATGCTTCTGGTAGGCTGATGCGCGCTCACGATTCGTCACAGGCTGCAACCATGTCGTCGGCACCGAAGAAGGGTCTACTGAGCAGCTTTCTGCTGCTGGAGCTGCTTAAAGGGATGTGGCTCACGCTCAAGTACACATTCCGCCCCAAGGTGACCGTGCAGTACCCACTGGAACGCGAAGCTGTTCATCCCAACTACCGCGGCATGCTGCGCGTCGACGAGTCCACCTGCATCGCCTGCTACCTGTGCGAGAAGATCTGCCCGGACAACTGCATCATCCTCGACGGCGAGCGTGGCTACACCAAGGGCAAAGGCGGCAAGTACGCCACTTTCTTCTACCTCGACCATGGGCGTTGCCTCTTCTGCGGTCTGTGCGAAGAGGTGTGCCCGGTCGACTCGATCTACCACAGCAACGAGTTCGAGGCCGCGGTCTACAACCGCGCCGACTCGATCCACGATCTGCGTGTCCTCGACAGCGGCCACCACATCATCCACTACGAGCGCTAATGGAGAGCATCGCTTTCTACATCATCGGCTCGATCATCATCGTGAGCGCGTTGCTCATGGTGACCAGTCGGCAGCTGGTGCACTCCATCGTCTACATGGTCGTGTCCTTCATCGCGGTCGGGGCGCTGTTCATCCTGTTGCAGGCAGAGTTCGTCGCGGCGGTGCAGATCCTGGTGTACGCCGGCGGCATCGTGGTGCTTTTTCTATTCGTCGTCATGCTGGTGAACCTCAACGAGATCAATCAGGTCGAGTACCTGCACCGCCAGTGGGTGCCTGCCGGAGCCATGCTGCTAGTCCTGGTAGCGGAGATCGGCTACCTGCTCTGGGGCAACGCCGGCTCCCTCGCGACCGCTCCGGAAGAGGCCGAGACCGTCTTGCGCGCGGTCTCACAAGGCAACACAGAGACCGTCGGGATGACGCTGTACACCGACTACCTGTTGCCATTCGAGATCGCGTCAATGCTGCTGCTGGTGGCGATGATCGGCGCCATCTACCTGGCCCAGAAGCGAGTCTGACGTGGGCGCGCTGGGACTAGGCCACTACTTGTTGTTATCGGCAGTGTTGTTCGGCATCGGAGTGATCGGCGTGCTGGTCCGCCGCAACGTGATCATGGTCTTGATGTGTCTCGAGCTGATCTTCAACGCCGCCAACATCAACCTGGTAGCAGTGGCGCGCTATCGACCCGATCTCGCTGGACAGATCTTCACGATCTTCACGATCACGGTCGCCGCCGCCGAGGTGGCAATCGGCCTGGGCCTGGTGATCGCCATGTTCCGCAATGCGGAGACGGTGAACGTCGACGACGTACACCTGCTGGAGGGATAGCCGCGCCGTGATCGAGTATTTCTGGCTCATCCCGCTGCTGCCGCTGGTCGGCATGCTGGTGAACGGGCTGCTGGGCTCGCGCTTCATCCGCTCGGAGCAGATCACCGGCGGACTCGCCAGCCTGTGCATGCTGATGGCGTTCATCATCGGCGCCGGCTCTTTCCTCGGTCTCGCCGGCATGACGCCCGAGGACCGCCACGTAGAAGTCGTTCTGTACGACTGGATCGACGCTTCGTGGGGCCAGATGCACGATAACGACGCCAGCGTCGAGATGGCCCGGTTCGTGGTGCCCTTCGGGCTCCAGTTCGACCCGCTGTCAGCCATCATGGTGCTGATCATCACCGGGGTCGGCTTCTTGATCCACGTGTACGCCATCGGCTACATGGCGCACGATCCGCCGGATCCCGGGTTCTACAGGTTCTTCACCTACTTGAACCTGTTCGCCGCCTTCATGCTGGTGCTCGTGCTCGGCAACTCCTACGCCATGATGTTCATCGGCTGGGAGGGCGTCGGGCTGTGCTCGTATCTACTGATCGGCTACTACTACACCAAGAAATCTGCCGGCGACGCCGCCAAGAAGGCGTTCGTGGTCAACCGCGTCGGTGATGCCGCGTTCCTGCTCGGCATGTTCACCATCTTCTTTACCTTCGGCACGCTCGACTACGACCAGGTCTTCGACCTCGCGGCCGCCAACTACGAGGTCGGCGCCGGGGTGATCACGTTCATCACCCTGATGCTGTTCGTCGGCGCCACCGGCAAGAGCGCGCAGATCCCGCTATACACCTGGTTACCCGACGCCATGGAGGGTCCGACGCCGGTTTCGGCACTGATCCACGCCGCCACGATGGTGACCGCGGGCGTGTACATGGTGGTGCGCTCCAACGTCCTGTTCTCGATGTCGCCCACGGTCATGACCATCGTCGCTGTCATTGGCGCGCTGACCGCGGTGTTCGCTGCCTCGATCGCGATGGTGCAGAACGACATCAAGCGCGTCCTGGCGTACTCGACAGTCAGCCAGCTCGGCTACATGTTCCTGGCCTGCGGCGTCGGGGCCTACGCGGTGGGCGTGTTCCACCTGATGACTCACGCTTTCTTCAAAGCGTTGCTGTTCCTCGCCGCGGGCTCGGTCATGCACGCGCTGCATGGCGAGCTGGATATGTGGAAGATGGGCAATGTTCGCAAGTACATGCCGGTTACCCACAAGACGTTCCTGGTGGGCACGCTGGCGATTGCGGGGATACCGGGGTTGGCCGGGTTCTTCTCCAAGGACGAAGTGCTGTGGTATGCCTGGACCGGTCCGAACGGCTCCCCGTGGCTGTGGGCTGTCGGCACGCTCGTCGCCGGCATGACGGCGTTCTACATGACCCGCATGTTGCTGGTGACGTTCTACGGCGAATCGCGCATGGACGAGCAGGTCGAGGCGCACGCGCACGAGAACCCGCGGGTGATGACTGCGCCGTTGATCGTACTGGCGGTGCTGTCGGTGATCGGCGGCTACGTGGGCATCCCGGCCAACTTGCAGGTCGGGCCGCTCAAGGCGCTTCACGACCGTGTCGACATTGTTAGCTGGCTCGAGCCAATCACCGGTGGCCACGGCGAGGCAGGCCACGCCGACGACACCGACGCGGCCGAGCACGCCGCAGCGATGGCGAAGGCCGTGCCGCCGATGCTCGGAGCGCTGCCGGCAGAGGGCGGCATCGTTGCGGCGAATGTCGCGTTGAGCGAGCCCGCGCCAGCTTCGGCGCGCCTCGTGGCGGCCGAGGACGGCGAGGATCACACGCAGCTCGAGTGGACCTTGATGCTCGCTTCAGTCGCCGTGGCGCTGGGCGGGATGGGGCTCGCGTACCGAACATACGGAGCCGGTGTGAGCTCGGAGCCACTGGCGCGCTTCTCTGGGATCCACCGCGCGCTTTGGAACAAGTACTGGGTCGACGAGCTGTACGACGCGGTGTTCGTCAACCGCACCAAGGACCTCGGTACCGGCTTGTGGCTGTTCGATGACGCTATCGTCGACGGCACGGTAAACGGGGTCGCCGAGTCAACGAAACAGGCTGCAACCGCGTCGACCGAGTTCGACGACCGGGTCGTCGATGGAACGGTCAACGGAGTCGGGAGCACGTTTTGGGCAGGCTCGTGGATCTTCCGCGCCCTGCAAACCGGTTACGTCCAGAACTACGCGCTGGTCATCGCCCTCGGGCTGTTCGTGCTGATCAGCGCTTACATGTTCTTGTAGAGAACGAGGCACCCATGAGCGGAAACCTCCTCACCCTGGTCGTCTTCCTGCCGGCGGTGGGCGCGCTCGCGATCGCGCTGCTGCTCGGCAAGGAGCGCGACAACGCCATCAAGTGGACCGCGAACATCGTCCTGTTCGTCGATTTCCTGCTCTCGCTTGTACTCCTGCGGGGCTTCGATTTCGGTACCGCCGAGCTGCAGCATGTGACGCGAGCATCGTGGATCCCCTCGATCGGTGTGGAGTATTTCACCGGCATCGACGGTATTTCCCTGTGTCTGATTCTGATGACGACCCTGCTCGGCTCGATTGCTTGCTTGTCGTCGTGGACCTACATCCAGACGCGCAACAAGGAGTACTACGTCTATTTGATGGCGCTGCAGACCGGCATGCTGGGGGTGTTCGTCGCCTTCGACTTCTTCCTCTTCTACATCTTCTGGGAAGTGATGCTGGTGCCGATGTACTTCCTCATCGGTATTTGGGGCGACAAGAACCGACTCTACGCCGCCATCAAGTTCTTCCTGTACACGTTGGCCGGCTCGGTGCTGATGCTGGTCGGGATTCTGGCGCTGTACTTCCATAACCACAGCGTCACCGGCGAATGGAGCACAAACATCCTCGCCTACTACCAGCTGTCGGTCCCCGCCGACATGCAGTGGTGGATCTTCCTGGGCTTCTTCCTCGCGTTCGCCATCAAGGTGCCGATGTGGCCGTTCCACACCTGGCTTCCGGACGCGCATGTCCAAGCACCCACCGCAGCATCGGTGATTCTGGCCGCCGTGCTGCTAAAGATGGGTGCCTACGGGTTCGTGCGCCTGTCGCTGCCGATCATGCCGGAGGCGTCGATCCAGTTCGCGCCGATGATCGCGGTGCTGTCGATCATCGCCATCATCTACGGTGCGCTCGTGGCGCTGATGCAGACCGACTGGAAGAGCCTGGTGGCCTACTCGTCGGTCTCGCACATGGGATTCATCACGCTGGGGATCTTCGTGTTGAACCCGATCGGCGTACAGGGCAGCGTCCTGCAGATGCTTAATCACGGAGTGTCGACCGGCGGCTTGTTCCTCATCGTGGGATTGATCTACGAGCGCATGCACACCCGCGAGATCGCCGCCTTCTCCGGGTTGGCCAAGGTCATGCCGGTGTTCACCGTGTTGTTCGCCATCATCGCGCTGTCGTCGATGGGGCTTCCGGGGCTCAACGGCTTCGTCGGCGAATTCCTGATCCTCATCGGCGCGTTCGAGTGGAACCCGGTCTACGCCTACTGGTCGGTCTGGGGCATCGTGCTCGCAGCAGCCTATCTGCTGTGGCTCTTCCAGCGAGTCATGTTCGGGGACGTCAAAGACGACAAGATCGCCGCTCTCACCGATCTCAACATGCGCGAAGTGGCCACGCTGGTGCCCCTCGTCCTGCTAGCCGTCTGGATGGGCCTGTACCCGACACCGGTGCTCGATACGCTCGAGCCACCGGTCAACGCGATCGTCGAGCGCGTCCAGCCCGGCTATTTTGAAGACAGCGGGATTCCGACGCCCACACTGCCCAGCCTCGCCGCTTTACGCACAGCAGAGGAAACAAATCCGATCGACGGGCCCCTCGCCCAGGCCGTGAGCGAGAAACGATAGTGCCCATGGACAGCTTCCCGATCTCGAGCGCGGATCTGGCGTCGCTGAACGCCGAGATCACCCTTACGATCGGCTCCCTGGTGGTGCTGGTATGGGGTGCGTTCGCAGCTCGAACGCGGGGTACCGGGAGGCTATTCGCCTGGGTCACGCTGATCACCGTGCTCGCGGCTCTCGCGGGTGTGCTCTACGGGCTGCCGCCTCAGATCGAGCGCGGCGTATCGACGGCGTTCGCCGGCCAGCTGGCGGTGGATGCTTACGGGAGCTTCTTCGCGGTGCTGTTCCTGGTAACTGCGGCGCTCACTATCGCCGCCTCGGTCCGCTTTCTGGAGGACGAGGAGGCGCACGATCCCGAGTACTACTTCTTCATGCTGGTGGCGCTCGTCGGGATGATGATCATGGCCCGCGGCGCCGACCTGATCAGTATCTTCGTGGGTCTCGAGCTGCAGGCGCTATCGGTCTATGTGTTGGTCGGCTACCTGAAGCGGGACCGGCGCGCGAATGAGGGAAGCCTCAAGTATTTCATCCTCGGCGGCCTGTCCTCCGGCATCTTCATATACGCGCTGTCGTTGATCTACGCCGTCGTCGGGACGACGAATCTGACGGCGATCGGCGCCACCCTCGGTGAGGGCACGCTGACGGGCGACCCGATCTTGCTTCTCGGGCTGATCCTGATGATCGCGTCGCTGGGGTTCAAAGTCGCCGCGGTTCCGTTTCACCTGTGGGCGCCCGACGCCTACACCGGCGCCGCGACGCCGGTGACGCTGTTCATCTCGGTGGCCTCCAAGGCGGCTGCGTTCGCCATGATGATCCGCATCCTGTTCGTGGCCTTCGGCTCGATGACGGATTCGTGGACATCGTTGCTGGCGCTGCTGGCAGTCGTCACGATGACGTTCGGCAACGTTGCAGCGCTGTCGCAGGACAACGTCAAGCGGATGTTCGCATACTCGAGCGTCGCCCACGCGGGATACGCGCTCGTCGGAGTGGCTGCCGGCACTGCGTACGGAATCGCCGCCACGATGTACTACCTGTTCGCCTACACGTTCATGAATGTGGGCGCCTGGGCGATGGTGATCACACTGCGCCGCAAGGGTCTTGCTGGTGAACGCGTCGACGACCTCAACGGTCTGGTGCATCGCTCTGGCGGCGCTACCGTAGCCATGCTGATCTTCTTGCTGTCGCTGGGAGGCATTCCGCCGACGATAGGCTTCCTCGGGAAGTGGTACGTCTTCGGCGCCGCCATCGATGCCGGATACGGCTGGCTGGCCGTCATGGGCGCTATCAACGCTGCCATATCGCTCTTCTACTACCTGCGCATCGCCAAGGCCATGTTCATGAGCGACGCGCAGGACGAGGTGACGCTCGCCCACTCGATGCCGCTACAGATGACGCTCGGTATCTGTGCTTCGATCACAGTGGTCGGCATCATCTGGGCCACACCGTTGGTCGATTGGGTACAGCGCGCCGCCCTGCAGTTCTGACCCCGCCTGGCTAGCGGCCTGTAACAGATGAGCGTTGCCTATCGCAGCTGGGATTTGCGGGTGAGATCCAGGCGCGGCGAGGAAGGCGATGTGAGCAGGCCGTGGTGAGAGTGTGATGGGTCTGGTTCGGGCAAGTGGGAGTTACGGGCGATGGCGGCGTCTCTCCTCCTCCACGATGAGGCCGGCATCGCATCGTTGTCGATCCTTGCCCTCGCCCGCAAGTCCCACTTGCCAGACCCATCACACTCTCACCACGGCCTGCTGGGGCATCGTCGAGGAGGCGCAACGCCGATATCGCCCGCAACTGCCCATCTGTCCGCAGGCCAATCAAGAGAACAGTGGCGCAATCGGCCCGTCTACCCCGTTGCGCCTCCTCCAAGATGTGCCAACACCGTCTCGTCGGTGCGCCTGGCATCCGGGCCCATTTCGCCACCACGATAGGCAACGTTCATCTGTTACAGGCCACTAGTTCGCAATGAGTGCACCGCGCGACCCGGAGCAGCCCGACGCGGAGCAAGCTGACGCGCGTGGCTGGGCGCAGCAGCTGGCACTCTTGGGGCACGTAGGCGCGATGTTTCCGGTGGCTATCGGCCTCGGGTTCATGGGCGGCTACTGGCTCGATGGACGGTTCGGCACGGCACCCTGGCTGGCGCTGCTGGGTTTCGCACTCGGGGTCGTCGCCGCGATGCGCAATCTGCTGCGCTCGCTCGCAGCTCTCGAAACCACCGAGCAGACCGCCGCCAGCGAAGAATCGGACGACGCCTAGGACGGTCCTCCACCGCCCCGGTGAGCAAAAGGGTCGCCGACGTTATCAGGACCAGGATCCTCGCGCCCATGTTCTTCCCCGATTCTCAGATCGCCAGAACGCCGCGCACCATCGCCAATCGAGGCGCCAGGTAGCGTCGAAACGCTTGGTTTCAGGCCAGGCTCCCGGCACCATTGCGGTAACGTGCACCACCCTACAACAGCCAGGGATCGATGATCGCCCTCACCCCGGTCAGACCCATGAGGGTCAGCAAGGAAGCCGATCGACGGCTCAAACGCATCGCCGGAGCCCTCGGCCGCGGTGACGACCGATTGATGACCGACGGCCATCGTTTTCGGGATCAAGTGGCGGACGTACTCCCGGATGACGACGCCTGCACACTGCACGTCGACGACTTCTCGTTGATAACGCATCTACGCGGTATCGCGGGTATCGACTACTACCCGAGCCGGGCATTCGTCCGTCAACAGGACGGCGATCTCGTCGCCGGGACGTTCCCGCCGATTCACGGCTACGCCGACTATCTCGCACAGCACCTCGGGCTAGGTCGGTCACAGTACGTTCAAGCGCTCCCTGCACCCGGTGCGCTGACGTACGCCGCTTTCGAGGCGCTCCTGAACGACGAGGTCGCACAGGAGAGCATCCTGACTGCGGCCCAGGAGGCGCGGGGCGACTTCTGGCTGCATCCGTACATGGGACTCGAGGCGGCGTGGAAGCTCGGTAGACGGCTTGCCGTCCGCAGTGGACGCCGGGTGCAGGTACTAGCCCCGCCGCCCGGGCTGACCGAGCTCTCCAACAACAAGGTGTGGTTCCGATCGGCTGTAGAGCGAGTTCTCGGCGCGGAGTGGGCGCTGGAATCGCGCACTGGAAACACGGCGTCGGAGGTGGCCGGCCACCTCTCTCGGATCGCGGCCGACGCGCAGCGGGTGGCAATCAAGCTCGCCGACAGCGCTTCCGGAATGGGCACAGAGATTATCGATCGGGAAACGATACTGAATCGATCGTCGGAATCGCTCGTGACATTCGTTACCGATTGGCTCGCTGATCACGGCTGGCATGTCGGCTCGCCGCCCGTATCGGTCGAGCCGTGGATCACAGAGATCGCAGGATCGCCCAGCATTCAGCTCTGGATCCCGCCGCTGGGCAACGGACCGCCGCTGCTGGAGGGGGTGTTCGATCAGCGCTTCTATCCCGGCCAGGAGCACGTTTTTCAAGGCAGCGTACGCAGTCGATTGCCCGGCGCTCTGCAAGAGCGTATCGGCGCCGCCGGCTTGCTCATGGGGAGGCTCTTCCAGCTACTCAACTACGTTGGGCGCTGCTCGTTCGACACCGTCCTTTGCGGCTCGAGTTTGGTGGACGCCACTATCAAGTTCACCGAGTGCAACGGACGATGGGGAGGAGCGAGCACGCCGATGAGCCTGATGAATCGACTCTTCGGTGACTACCGGAAGAAACCGTACATCGCCGGCGTGCTACACGACGATTGCCTCGAGGGCATCGGCCTCGAGGAGTTCGTACGACGGCTCCCGGACGTGCTCTTCGATGCCCGTTCCGGCAGCGGATGGGCCATCGTGCTGAACGTCGGATGCCTCGAGCCGGCCGGTAAGCTCGATGTGATCACCTTCGGCAAGACGCGGGCCCTGGCGGAGCAGCGGCAGGTCGAGTTCCTCGACACCATTGCAGCGCGCTTCTAGTGTCCCGTAGCAGTGGTAGTTCACCGGACATCGCCGACCGACGGCCGAAGCACCCATACGCCCATGCATGACCCGGCAGCCACGGACGAAACGGACGATCTGGTCCGACGTCTGAAACGCAATTCGATCGGAGCTCTCGTCGCCCTGACGGTCGTCGTCGGCGGCGCTACATGGTCGCTCACCCAGGTCGCCGGGCTGCTGCTCTCGGGAGTCCTCATGTTATTGAATTTCAAGGAGTTAGTAGCGACAGCCAAGGGCATCGTCGGGGCCGACCAAGACCCCCCGGGGGGTCGCCAGGCGCTGCTTCTGCTGAGCCGCTATGTGTTGCTGGGTATTGGGCTCTGTGCTATCGTCCTGCTGCCAGGGGTGGGGCCGATTCCGGTCGCCCTGGGGCTCTCGATTCTCGTTATCGCGGTCCTTCTGGAAGCGATTCTCTACCTCTCCGCCGGCGCCGATCGCCGCTCCTAATTCGCCCAAGAAACGGTCATGGAGCACGAGGTCTCTGCCCTCTACAGCTGGTTGCACGGGGGCCTTGACGCCGTCTTCGGCGCCGGGTTCATCACCGACCAGGTCGTCATGGCGTGGTTCGTCGTGGCGCTGTCGCTGGCGACCCTGCCGTTGGTTGCCCGGCGCTTCTCGGTGTACGAGCCCGGCCCGGCGCAGCAAATGCTCGAGATCGGCGTGGCGTCGATCAACACGATGTGCGATTCGTTTATCGGCGAGAACGGTCGCAAGTACGCCAGGGTCATGGGCCCGATCGCCCTGTTCATCTTGCTCTCGAACCTGGTCGGCTTCGTGCCGGGACTACAGCCACCCACGTCGGATCTCAACACGACAGCTGCGCTGGGGGTCTCCTCGTTCCTGATTTATAATTTCATCGGCATTCGCGCCCAGGGGTCACGATACCTGCAGCAGTTCATCGCCGACCCCGTATGGCTATCCCCCCTGATGATCCCCATCGAGATCCTCAGCCATTTATCGCGACCCATCTCGCTGTCGATCCGGCTGTTCGGGAACATGTTCGCCGAGCATACGCTCGCCGGTGTCTTCTTCTTCCTGCTACCGATCGGCCTGCCGGTAATCTTTGCGCCATTGGGCGTTTTCGTGTCGTTCATGCAGACCTTCGTCTTCGTGATGCTGTCGATGCTCTACATCGCCGGCTCGCTGGAGCACGGACACTAATGGCCTGTAGCAGATGATCGTTGGATATCGTGATGACGAAATGGGTCCGGATGCCAGGCGCACCGACGAGACGATGTTTGCCCATCTTCGAGGAGGGGCAACGCCGCAGACGGGCCGATTTCGCCATCATCTTCCGGACAGATGGGCAGTTGCGGGCGATATCAGCGTTGCGCCTCGTCAACGATGCCCATTGCATCGCCTGCCTCCCCGCGCCTTGATCTCACCCGCAAATCCCATCTGCGATATGCAACGTTCATCTGTTACAGGCCACTAGGCCGCCAGGCTCGTTCGGCCTCGGCCCCTCTGGAAAGGAGCACTCCGATGTCCAAGCGGCTCGCCCTCGTCGCGACCACCGCGTTCGCATTACTGACCCCTAACCTCGCCATGGCGCAGGAAGCCGCTAACAACTACGACGTTGGCTGGTCGGTCGCGCTGGGGGCGGGCCTCGGCATGGCAATCGCAGCTGCTGGTTGCGGCATCGCCCAGAGCCGCGCCATCGCCGCCGCCCTCGAGGGCATCGCAAGGAACCCCAGTGCTGCGGGCCCGATCAGGGCGTCGATGATCTTCGGCCTCGTGCTCATCGAGTCGTTGGCCATCTACGCGCTGTTGATCGCAATTCTGTTGATCTTCAATTTCGCACCGGAAATGTAGAACCGCGTCGCCGTTACGGGCTGCTGCTGGCCATCGAACGCCCGATCTGCTGCGCTCGCTGCGCCCCCAACAGTGGACCAAGAACCTGCTCGTCCGCTGTCGGCGTGATCTCATACGCGCTCTACACCGCCGATCAAGGAACCGCCGATCGATTGGGCTCGCCGTTGATGCCGCTGACCATTCCCTTTGTTGTGCGCGTTCTTGCGGTTCCTTCACCTGGCGGCGAACCGCGCTGAGATCAGCGACCCGGTCGCAGCCGTGATCGCAGCATGATGGCGGCGGTGTTCCTCTGGGGTGCGGCTGTCTGCGCCGTCCTCTACATACGCTGAGCCGGCCACGGCACCCGCTGCTAAGATTACGCTGCACTCTGAATCTCTTCGCGAGCCGCAGCGTTTCCTGGCGAGCACCAATGTCCGACAACCACGGCTACGAGATCGATTACCAGGACATCGACGTCAAGCGACTGATGGACCAGGTGCAGGCACGCGCGGCAGGACGTAGCAGCGAGGAGCCCGCCGCGGCGGAGAGCGACCAACTGAGGCGGCTGCGGGAAGCCGTTGATCTGGATGACGAACGCCCCTACGAGCTGCAACAGGAACTGCGCCTGCAGGGCGACTGGAACATCACTCCTGCAGACCTTCGAACGTCACACGACGGCTTGATCGGGGCGATCATCACCGCTGTCCGACTCCTACTTCGCCCTTTCGTGAAGGTGGCCGTCAACCTTGACGCGCCGCTACACAAACAGTTCAAGATCAACCTCGGGCTGGCGAACGCTATCCATGAGCTGACGCTCGAGAACGCGGCTTTGCGCCACCGTGTGCACGAGCTATCGACACACGTCGATGAGCTCAGGGATCGCAGCGACGGCGCCTCTGCCGGCGAACGTTGCTGAGCTATTGCGCCTCGCCCTCGTTGTTCAGCGATACGGCGAACAGCTCTCGGGCGGCGCCGAGCTCCATGCGCGGCTGATCGCACAGCAACTCGCCCGCCGACACGAGCTCGTCGTCGTGACAACCTGCGCGGCAGACTACGTGACGTGGCGCAATCAGTACCCGCGTGGGCTCTCGAGCCTCGACGGCATTCCGATCTACCGATTCCCGGTTCGAAGGCCCCGAGATCCTCAGCGCTTCGGCCGATTGCAGGAACGCGTCTTCCATCGTCAACACGATGAGCGCGACGCCCTCGCCTGGATGGATTCGCAGGGACCCTACTCGCCGAGGATGCTGAAGTGGATTGAACGCCATCGCGACAGCTTCGACTACTTCATCTGCTTCTCGTATCGCTACTGGACTACCTGGCGAGCGATGCAAGCGGTCGACGGAAAGGGCGTGCTGGTTCCCACGGCGGAGCCGGACCCGGCGATCGAGCTACCCCTGTTCCACCCCGTGTTCCGGTCGGCGAGGGCGATCATGTACAACTCGCAAGAGGAACGCGCGATGATCCATCGTCACGCCGGCAACGAGTCTGTGCCCGGGGTGGTGGTCGGGGTCGGAATCGTCGAGCCGCCGCCGGTCGACGCACCTCGGTTCCGCGCCACACGCGATGTCGAAGGTCCGTTTCTGCTCTACATCGGCCGTATCGACCGCAACAAGGGTTGCGCTCAGCTGTTCGACTTTTTCCTGCGAACCTACGATCGCCTCCGTGATGAAGGCCTGCAGCCGCCTCGGCTAGTGCTCGCCGGCAGCGCCGTGATGCCGATTCCCGAACACCCGGGCATCGTGCACCTCGGACGGGTCAGCGAGCAAGAGAAATATGACGCCCTGGCCGCGTCGACGGCGCTCGTGATGCCGTCCTTTTATGAGAGCCTGTCGATGGTGTTGCTGGAGGCGTGGGCACTGTCGCGGCCAGTGGTGGTGAACGCTCATTGTGACGTGATCCAAGGCCAGTCAGAGCGCAGCAACGGCGGATTGTGGTATCGCAACAGCGCTGAGTTCGCAGAATGCGTGCGTTGGCTCGTCCGCGACCCACGCCTCGGAACTGCTCTCGGCGAGCGTGGGCACGCCTACTACCGGGCGAACTACACTTGGCCGACGATCGTCGGCAAGTATGAGGCCGTGCTGGCCGGGCTCCGGGCGGATGACTCGACGCGGCGAGATCCAGACGAACGACACGGCTGACATGGACCGATCAGCGACCACAGCCAAGAGCATCGCATGAAGCCCCGAGGCATTCACCAGCTTTCGATCTCCGCGGCGCAGGGCGACGCCATCGGTAACGACATGCGCCAGATACGTACAGCGCTCCGCGCTGCCGGGCACGAATCGGAGATCTTCGTCGAGCTGCTGGACCCGAGTATGGGCGAGCACGTGCACCCCTACCGAGAGTATCGGGACATCGCTTCGGAGGACAACGTCGTGCTGCTGCACTACTCGATGGCCTCTCCGGTGTCGAGCATGGCTGCTGAGCTCGACGACCTTCTCGTCTTGATCTACCACAACATCACCCCGCCGGAGTGGTTCGCGCCATACTCACCGGGGATTGCCCGCAACTGTGCGGCCGGCCGACTGCAGCTCACCAAGCTGCGATCGCGCACGTCGCTGGCCCTCGGAGTGTCCGAGTACAATCGTCGCGAGCTTGAGGAGATCGGCTTCGAGCGCACTGGGGTCGTCCCGCTGCTGCTCGACCTGGCGGCAATCGATGGATCCGCGAGCAGCCGCGTGCTTGGCCGCTACGATGACGATCGCCCGACGTGGCTCGCGGTTGGGCGCGTGGCGCCGAACAAATGTGTCGAGGACGTGATCCGGGCGTTCGCCTATTTCCAGCGCTACGTCAACGATGGTGCCCGGCTGCTGATCGTCGGGGAGCACCGGCACATCCTTCCCTACTACTACGACCTGCAGCGGTTCGTCGGAGAGGTCAACGCCACCGACGTCCACTTCGTAGGCCATGTCTCGGATGCGGAGCTCAACGCCTACTATCGGGTTGCTGACATCCTGATTTGTCTCTCCGAGCACGAGGGATTCTGCGTGCCGTTGTTCGAGGCCATCCAGAGCGAGTTGCCGGCGATCGCGTTCGCGGCAGCGGGCATCCCCTACTCCACCGGGGGCGGTGTTCTGATGGTGGAAGACAAGGACCCGGCGCTCATCGCCGAGACGGTCGCACGCGTCCTCGAGGACAGCGAGCTGCGCGCCCGTCTGCTAGCGCGGCAGCGACGCGTGCTGGGCGAGCTCGCCACCGACAGCGTCGTGCAGTCGCTGTTCGCCCACCTGCGGGACATCGGCGTCGAGGCATGATTGTAACGAGGCCGCGCGGAGTCTCAACATGAAGCCGGCGGCGATTCACCAGCTCTCGGTCTCTGCTGCCTACGGCGATGCCATTGGCAACGAGGCTCTCCAGATCCGCGACGCACTCCGTATCGCTGGCCACGAGTCGGAGATCTTCGTGGAGCTGATAGACCCTCGCATGGGCCTCGACGTGCGGCACTATCGCGAGTACCGCGACGTCGCAGCAACGGAGAACGTCGTGTTGCTTCACTACTCGATGGCATCCGCCGTGTCGACGCTGGCCCGCGAAATCGACGATCGACTCGTGCTCATCTACCACAACATCACGCCGGCCGAGTGGTTCATCCCCTACGAACTGGGGATTGCGCAGTCGTGCGCAGCGGGGCGGCTGCAGCTGGCCTCCCTGCGTCAGCGAACTTCGCTCGCACTCGGCGACTCGGAGTACAACCGCCACGAGCTCGAGGAGCTCGGCTTCGAGCCCACTGGCGTTCTACCGCTGTTGCTCGACCTCGAGAGCCTCTCCGAGCACGCCGATCGGATGGTGCTCGAGCTTCACCAGGAAGATCGCACCACCTGGCTGTTCGTTGGGCGCATTGTTCCCAACAAGCGCATCGAGGATCTCATCTGCGCCTTCACCTACTACCAGCGATATGTCGACCACCGTGCCCAACTGCTGATCGTTGGCGATCACGGGCCGTTCGCCACCTACCACCACGCCCTACAGCGACTCATGGGGGAGCTTCGCACCAACGGGGTTCGCTTCACGGGACATGTGTCCGAGGAAGAGCTTCGCGCCTACTATCGGGTAGCCGATGTGTTCGTTTGCCTCTCCGAGCACGAGGGGTTCTGTGTGCCGCTGTTCGAAGCTATCCACCGCGACATACCGGTCGTCGCGTTCTCGGCAGCGGCAATCCCGTTCTCGACCGGTGGCGGCGTCCTCCTTCTCGAGGACAAGGATCCCGCCATCGTCAGCGAGGCCGTTTCCAGCATCCTCACCAACGACGTACTGCGGCAACAGCTTCTGGCGCGGCAACGAAAGCTCCTCGCACAGTTCGAATCGCACCGTGGACTCGCGACCCTGTTCGCGCTGCTCAACGGGATCGGCATCGACGTATGACCGCCCGGCGAATCCGCGTTGATCAGTTGCTCCCCGCGGCACACGTGCGAGACGCTACCGGCGACGCAGCGCTCCATCTCGCTGCTGGTCTCGAGCGCGCCGGGTTCGACGCCGGAATCTACGCGCTGACCATCGACCGTGAGCTTGCCGGACGCGTGCTGCCGCTTCGCGCGTTCGAGCCACCTGGAACCAGCGACGTGACAATCCTCCACTATGCGCTGGCCTCGCCGCTGGACAGCAAGCTACTCGAATGCGCCGGTAAGCGCGTGATCGTCTATCACAACCTCACACCGCCGGAACTGTTGCTTCCACTGTGTCCTGAGGTGGCGCGCCTGACCAAGGTAGGTCGCGATCAGCTCATCGAGCTGGCGCGTTCCGACCGTGTCGATCTCGCGATCGGGGTTTCCAACTACAACACCGCCGACCTTCGCAGCGTGGGATTCTCGCGCACGACGACGCTGCCGCTACCCATAGACCTAGCACGCTATGACGTGGATTCGGGACCCGTCCTGGCAGAACAGCTCGCCTGGCCCGGCCAGGTCTTCATCACGGTTGGGCGACTGTCACCGAACAAACGTATCGAGGACTTCCTCCGCGTCGCCGCCTACTACACTCGCTTCATACATCCATCGTCGCGTTTCTATGTCGCCGGCGGCGGGAAGGGCATGGGCGCGTACACAACGGCGTTGGTGGATCTGTTCCGCCAACTCGAGCTCAACAACCGCGTCGTGTTGCTCGGACGCGTGTCCCATCGGGACCTAGTGACGCTGTACCGTGCCGCGGACGCCTACCTGTGCACTAGCGCACACGAGGGCTTCTGTGCACCGCTCATCGAGGCGATGCACTTCGGCGTGCCGATTCTGGCTCGCCACGCAGCGGCGATTCCGGAAACCCTCGGAGATGCAGGCGTAACCTACACCGGCGATGATCCGGCGGGTGTCGCCGAGGCGCTCTCGGTGCTGGCCGATGATCAGATACTGCGCACGCAACTGCGACGGAACGCGAAACGGCGGATTGAGCATTTCGCGCCGGACGCCGTGATCCCACGCTGGACGAGGACACTCGCCGGGCTCGCCGGGCTGCAGGCCACTGCGCCTTCGGGCGCGCCAGAGGCGGTGCCGTGAAGCTGATCCTGATCGTGCAGCGCTACGGCATCGACGTTGTCGGCGGCGCCGAGCGGTTGTGTCGCGGTGTCGCGGAGGGGCTTGTGGCGCAGCAGCACGACGTACAGGTACTGACCTCCTGTGCCACGTCCTACCGTACCTGGGCGAACCACTATGCGGCCGGGAAAGAGACCCTCAACGGCGTGCGCGTGCATCGTTTCCGCACCGAGTGCGAACGCCATATGGCGGACTTCAATGCCCTTTCGGAGCACCTTTTTTCGGGTACGCCTACGCCGGCCGACGAGCTCGCCTGGATCGATGCACAGGGGCCGTTCGTGCCGACGCTCGTCGACCACCTGCATGCCCGCAGCGGTGAGGCCGACGCTCTATTGTTTTTCACTTACCTCTACTATCCGACCGTGCATGGTGTCCATGCTGCCCCGGAGCGGAGCGTTCTGGTACCCACTGCCCACGACGAGGCGCCCTTGTATCTCGACAGCTACGAGGCAGTTTTCAGGCTCCCTGCCGGGCTGGCGTTCAATACCGAGTCTGAGGCTGAGCTCGTCAGACGACGGTTTCCGGACGCTCAGGCCAAGAGGCGGGTTATCGGCGTCGGCGTAGAGGATCTCGCGCTCCTGGAGGCTGCACAGCAAGCGGCCGAACCATCCCCGGACGCTCCGGCGCTGCTATACGCCGGGCGCATCGAGGAGGGGAAAGGCGTCGGCCAGCTGATCGCCCACGTACGTCGATACAGAAAGGACACTGGGGCCTCGCCGACGCTGTGGCTGATGGGCGAGACGGCAATGCGATTGCCGGACGAGCCCTGGATCAAGGCCCTGGGCTTCGTGTCCAACGAAGAGAAGCGTCGGCGACTCGCCGAAGCCACTGTGCTGGTGGCACCGTCGGCCCTCGAGAGCTTCGGCATCGTGCTGCTGGAGGCGAGCGCCGCCGGCACCCCGGTGCTGGCCAATGGCGGCAGCGGTGCCTACGTAGAACATTGCCAGCGCGGCGGCGGTGGCCTTTGGTACCGGAGCTACGAGGAGTTCAGCGAAGCGCTCGACCTGTTAATCGGAGATCCGGATCTGCGGTCGTCGTTGGCGCGGCAGGGGGCACAGTACACCCGCGACAACTACTCATGGGAGGCCATCGCCTCCGGTTACGACCGCTTCCTGACCGACTTGCTCGCCTAGCCGAACTCCCGCTAGCGATGCTCGAGCCAGTGACCCAAAGTAGCGACGTCGTCGCTGCTCGAGGTTGGGCTAGCTCCCGGCCTGCTGGCGGCGGATGCGTTCCTTGACGCGATCGATCGCCTCCGTCGTCTTCGCCTGCGCCGAAATTGCGGCCGAATCCTCCAGAGCAGCAAGCGCATCCTCGAAGCTACCGACCTTCTCGTACATGAATCCGAGGTCGTACAGGCAATCGGCGCGGGTCGGGCTGCCGTCTGTGAGATACCTGAGAGCATTGCTGTACGACGAGATCGACTGGGAGTCGTTCCCGGCGGCCCCGTACGCCTGACCTAGGTTGTAGTGCGCGTTACCGTCCGAGCCGCGCGACTGGACGACCTGGGTCAGCTGTGCGATCGCATCGTTGTAGCGGCTCGACCCGAGGTAGGCGCGGCCCATCATGTTGCGGATCTGCATGTTCTGCGGATCACGTTGAACGGCCTGCTCGAGGTACCGCACCGCCTGCGGCCAATTGGCCTCGTTCAGATAAAGGCGCCCGAGGTTGGTGATGGCGCTGACGTTGGCACGGTCGAGCGTGAGTGTTTTTTCAAACCACGTCCTGGCCTGCCCGGCATCGCCTGATTCCATGTAGGCGCGGCCGAGCTTGCCGGCAACGTCGGCATCGGTGTTCCGAGCTGTCGCAGCGTCGCCCAGATGTCGAATGGCGTTGCGCCAATCCTCTTTGAAATAGTACGCCTGCCCGAGCGTCTTGGCGTGGACGGCGCGCTGGCTCGCGTTGGTGGCGTATTTCCCGGCCTCATTCTCGGCGGCGATGGCGCGGTCGTAGTCACCGGAGTTACCGCGGGCGACGTACACCTGTGCCAGGCTGTTGTTGGCAGACCACCGTTCCGAATCCTCGGAGATCAGCTCGAGGGCAGTCTGGAGCTCGGAGATCGCCTCGTCACGCTGGCCACGCTGGCCAAGACAGACACCGAGGACCATATGCAACCAGCCCCAGCGGTCGTAGGCTTCACCACCGGCGGAGAGGGCACTGCGCATGTTGTCGACGCAGCCGCGGAAGTCTCCGCTCTGGAGAGATTGCTGTCCGGCGCGCCAAAGCGCGTCGGGGTCCTGTGCCAGCGCCGTGGAGGGCCACGCCAACGCGGTCACGATCATCAGCAACGGCAGGATTTGCGAGATTCTTCGAGTCTTCATGGGTCACCTGTTAACGGTCGGGCTCCTCGCTACGAGGGTTCCATTGTAGCGGGGAGCCCGTGTACCTAGCCAGGGAAGCCGCTCGCCTGGCGCGGCTATTGGAGCTGGAACTGCACCGTTACCGTTAGCAGAATCTCTACCGGACGGCCATTGTAGAACGTTGGTGTGTACAGCCACTCGGACACTGCCTTGACCGCTGCCTCATCGAGGCCGAGGCCGAGCCCACGCAGCACGCTCACGTTCGTTACTGATCCTTCGCGGTCGATCGTCGCTTCGAGAATGACCACGCCGGCGAGGCGCGCACGACGCGCCAGTTCGGGGTACTCCGGCGAGATGTAGTGGATGCGCTCCGGTGCCTGGATATCACCTCCAACGCGCATCGGGCCCTGATCGATCACCGGTGGACCTCCCACCGGCCCGCCGACCATGAAGTCCGTATCTACGCGCTCCTCCTCCATCTCGATGTACTCGACCTCGGCCTCGACGATCGGCTCAGGATCATCAGGCGTCGGATCGGGAATCGGCACGCGCGCGGTCTTCTTCTTGACGACCTTCTTCTCAGGTTGCTGCTTCGGGGGCTCTGGCGGCTTGTAGCGCTTGATAACGACTGCTTCGCGCTGCTGTTCGGTCGCCTCGCTCCCACCAAACTCCGGAAAGACCACGACGAACAACAAGAAGTGGACTACCAGCGCGCCTATCCAGGCCATCTTCAACGGCTGCGCCGAGTCCTTCTGGATCGACGCTTCGAGCGCCATCGAGCTCAGCGGGACATCGCCGGATGCTTCGGGCCCTTTGGCTTTTTCAGGCGTGTTGCCTTCGTCTGCCATCGTCATCACCCCCGCTCAGAGCGCGTTGCCCCACGAGGCCTTCTCGGCCGCGGTGGGGATAGAGATGTTCTTCACCTGCGCCTGCTTGAGCTCGTCGAATGCATTGACCATGCACTTGTACGGAGCCTCAGGATCCGGATCGATGATGACGAACTTGTTCGGATTCCTGGCCAGTTTCGGCTCGATGTAGATCTGGATCTCGTCGAGACCCATCTGCTCCCGGTCAACTTCGTAGACGCAGTCAGCGCCCGCAGGGATCACATGGATATGGATCGCTTCCTCCTGACTCGAATCGGGCGGCGTGTCCTGGTTCTTCGGCAACTGGAACTCGAGGCCGCGCGTCACTGAGAACACCGACGTGATCATGAAGAACACGATCAGCAGGAAGGCGATATCTGCCATCGAAGCGGTCGGGATCTCGACGTCGCTTCCCTTTTTCTTGAGCTTCATCACATCCCCCCTTTAGTCAACGCCTTCTTGCTGCGTCAGCATGGCGATGTTGCGAACGGACGCTTGTCGCAGCTGCTCCATCACCTGGTCGACGAACTGGTACTGCGCGTCGCCGTCGGCCTTGACGATGAACCACATGAGTGAGTTCTTCTCGATCACGAAAGCGGCTGCTGGCAGCACGTCGCTCATGTTGATCACGTGGCTCTGCTCAGTGCCGTCAGAGAAGTGCACCACGCCATCCCTTTCGACCGCGACAACCGCAGCGTCCTTGGGAACCTCGGTCCGTTCGAGGCTCGTCGGTAGAGCTACGGCGGTTCGGTCGACGGTGATGCTCGTCGTGATCATGAAGAACACGATCAGCAGGAAGGCGATATCCGCCATCGATGCAGTCGGAATCATGGAGTTCGACCGCTTCGGCTGTTTTAGTCGCATAGGGCCACCTTAACTCCGTCGCGCCTGAGGGGAAGCGCTACCTAGGAGTCGGAGCTACTCCGAGTCCATCTCGGCGTACGTCTCGAGCAAGACGTTTGCTGCCGTCTCCATCTCGAGCACGAACTTGCCAACCACACCCGTGAAGTAGTTGAACGCGATCAGCACGGGCACGGCAACCACCAGACCGCCCGCGGTGGTGATCAACGCCTCGGAAATACCCTTGGCGACCAAACCCGGGTTCGACAGACCGGCGCGAGCCAGTGCATCGAACGAGTTGATCATACCCGACACAGTACCGAGGAAGCCAACGAGCGGCGCCGTATTGGCCACCGTTGCCAGCACGCCGAGGCCACGCTCGAGGCGATGCAGCTCGTGCGCTGAGGCCGACTCGATAGTGCGCTCAATCTCCTCTTGAGGACGTCCGTGCTTAATCAGACCCGCTTTCATGATGTTGGCGATCGGGCCCTGGTATTCCTCACAGACCGTGATCGCTTCCTTCACGTTGCGCCGCTTGAGGAGCGCCGTCCGGATCCTACCGATGAACTCCTGAGTGTTCACGCGCGCCTTCCACATGGCGTAGAAGCGCTCGATGACGAACACCAAGCCGACCAGCGAGAACAAGAGCAACACGTGCATGAACGGGCCGCCCTGGTTGTATAGGCGGAACAGGTTTCCCGCAGTGAAACTCACGTCAGCTTCCTCCCGTTAAGAGACTTCAAGTGGCCCGCAACAAGAGCGCGTGGCGAGCTGATCTTTGGCGATTCGCCCCGAGGATTTCGCAGTAGCCGTCTCGGCGCTTCACCGACGGCCAAACACTGGGTCTGCGTGGGATTGGCCCGAGCTTTTAGCACGTAGTTGAAAACACTGTCAACAACGAGGCATCCGACGGCAGCAGCCCGAACACCCACGATCGGCCGTTTCTAGCCGTACGCCGGGCGAATCCGGACGTCGTGCCCGACCTGCTCTGACTTCATTTGATCCCCTGCTGACCACTCCGGTCGCCCTATTCTGCGAAGTATCCCGGGCGCGACCTGGCCTGCTGCTTCTTTCCCGACCCGCGAACCGCGATATGGATTTTCACCTCCCTCCATTCGCCGGAGCCACCTGCAGATCGTGGCTCATAGGTGAGCCGATACTGCTGCCGAAGATCATCGGTGATGGTGTCGTAGACCTTGCGCGGATCGCCCATCGTGCTCAAGTGCAACACTCGACCGCCGGTGGCGTCGGCCAGCCGCTTGAGCACCCAGCGTTCGAAAAAGTAGCGGGCGCCTACACCGACCCCGATGGGATAGACGGCGACCTCAGCCTGCTGAGCGGCAAGGATCGCGTCGGCCAGGTCGGCGATGCTGTTGGCATCGTGTCCGTCCGTCAGCACGACCAGTGCGCGCCTCCCGGTGTGGCCTTCGAACTCGTGCGTTGCGGCAATTATCGAGTCGTAGAGACGCGTGTAACGACCGGCGGTGATCAGATCGAGCGACGCTGACAGCCGGTCAACATCGTCGGTGAATTCTTGCAGCACGGACGGAAGATCCGAGAACGACATCACGAATGCCTTGTCGTGTTGCTGTTGCATCAGCCCGTCGATGAAACCACCGGCAGTCTCGAGGGCGTACCCCAGACGCTCGACCATGCTGCCGCTGCAGTCGACCAGAAGGCCGATCGAAAGGGGCAGATCGCTGCTGTGCTCGACCTCGAGGATCGGTTGTTCGATGCCCTCCTCCGTGACCAGGAACTCGCTCGAGTCCAACGGCCGCTCGGGCAGGCGCTTCCGGTCCACGTGTACGTACATCTCGACGCGCTCCACCCTGCTGGTAAAGGCGCTCGTGGGGCCGATGCCAGGCGGGGCGGCAGTCTCTACGGCTGCCTCGACGATCGCTCCTGATGGCCCGTAGGCGCGGGCCACAATCCGATGTGGGGCCAGCTCCCGGGTTCTCCAAACGAGCTCATACGGCGCCGTCGCGTCGGAAAACAGCAACCTGCCGTCGACCTCGAACTCCACGAAGAGCACCTCCTCGGGACGGTCGGCATCAACCTCCGCACGCAGCTCGACGCGCCCGAGAACCTGCTCGCCTGCCGCCGGTGCTGTAAGGCGAACGGTGAAGTCACGCAGCGGCGCAATGGAGCTGGGGGAGGCGTCCTGGTGCTGTGTGCCCGGCGCCGCAACAGCCTGGTCCGAGCGCGCCGGTATGCCCAACGCCACACTGCATGTCATCGCGACCGCCGTGCACACCCGCGCGAATCGTGACAGGTCGAAGTGCCGCAAGGTCGACTTGCCTCCCGTCTCTTGCCGCTACACCAATCGAGAACGCCCAGGCGCCGATCAGCTGATGCCGTTCTTCGACCTGCCCGCCAGGCGCACGCGCTCCGCCTCTTCGAGTCGCCCCTGGGCCCGGTAGGCCCGTGCCAGCAAGTAACGCGGCTCCGCGTAGTCGTGCTTGAGGGCGATGGCACGCTCGAAAGACTCGATCGAACCATCGAAATCACCCGACTGGTACTTCGCCAGGCCCAGGTGATAGTGGGCGTAAGGATTGTTCTTTTGCAGCGCGATGGCGCGTGCGTACCACTGCGCCGCAAGATCGAACTCGTCGCGACGCAGGTACAGGTTGCCCAGGTTGTGATGCGGAGCTGCGAACTCTGCGTCAGACGCGATTGCCGCCTCGTAGGCGTTCGCGGCCCCATCATCGTCGCCGAGCCGGCTTGTAGCAACGCCACGATTGTTCTCGGCGCGGGCGAAACCCGGCAGGACCTGAGTCGACATCTCGAAGTCGCGCAGGGCCCTCTCCCATGGAACCTCGGTGCCGGCTCCCTTGGCAGCGCTGATCGTCTCGTAGCCGCGGTTGTTGTAGAAGTGAGCCAGCGCCTCGAGGTCGTCGATGATCCGGAAGGTGCGGTAGTTGGAGATCTCGCCGGTAAAGTCGACGAGAGACCATCCGCGCGCGGTGTGCACCGTCGCGGCGATATGGCCCGTATCAACGATCAGCTCGTCCTGCCGCAGCAGATCGTTTACGCGATCCGACGCATCGACGTAGTAAGCCGTGAGCCCGACGGCGCGGGCGAGACCGACGTACAACGAAGTCAGGGACAGGCAATTGCCATGACCGTTGGCCACGGTCTCCGGCGCCGCGGTCGTCTTTACTCGTTCGTAGGTCAGACCGAACTGGGTCCGATTGGTGATCGCCCGCGACAGCAGATCGGCACGTCCGTAGTCGCTCGTCGACCCGTCGATGTACTTCAGCGCGCGGGCGACGATCTCGGGTGTGGGCTGGAAGGGCACTACAATGTCACCGACCCGGTCGCCTCCGACGCGCGCCGCAACCGCCGTCTTGAGATCGTGCGGCGAGTAGGCCATACGCTTGCTGTTCGCGCAGCCAACGAGCAGCAGCATCGTCGCGACGGCCAGCGACGCGCCGGGCCTCAGGAGCGTACGCCTGGCGATGCTCGAGGCGTAACGCCTATCTGGCATCGGAAGAACCCTCTGGGGATGCGCCGCCATTGCGGCGGATCGGATCAGGTTAACGCGCCGGAGCGACCCGGCGCCACGGCGGCCGCCAAGCCGCTGCAACCCGCCGACGCGGCAGCTGTTCGACTATCGTGAATCACCGCCATCGTCGACTGCCTCCAGGTGGAACGGTGCCTCGACGACGCGCACAATGCCACTCACCAGATCCTTGACCGTGACCTCGATCCGATAGTCGCCGCCCGGTTCGAGGCGGTTGATTTGGGCGAGTGGAATCTGCTGACCGAGCACATTGAAGTCGAGCACCTGCAGCGGGATCGTTGCCAGCGACCGGGTGCCTTCAAGGCCCACCAGGAGCCGGTACTGAACCTCGAGTCTCGGCTTGCCAGGCGCTCCCGGATCCGAGCTCCAGCCGCTCGCGAGCAAGATCACATCGACGATATCGTTACGGCCAAAGGTGCGATTCAGGTCGTCCTGCACCACCATGCGGCCGAGCCGCATTCCCTCATAGATCGTGCGGGGATCAATCGCCGTCTCGTCGGTGACATGCGGGGGCCGCGCGACAAGCGGACGCGTGAGCGTGAGCCCATCGACCGCAAAGTCGGGAACCTCGAAGGTCTGGTCGTGTGTCACGGCGTTGCCGGTGGTCTCGTCGAGGATCCCCCACGCCAGCCGGTACGGACCCGGATACAGGCTCACGCCCAAGGAGAGCGTCGGGCTCTCCTGTTCATCACCCTCCGATTCGCGCAGGCGGTACGGAACGATGAACCGGTGGATCGTGTCTTCGTGGCCCCGCTCTCCCTGGAGCACCGCGCCGAATATTTTCAGGTGAGCTTCGGGTTCCTCCGCCTCGTCGTTCGTATCATCGTCAACCGCATCATCGTCACCGCCGGCGGCATCATCCTCACCGGCGTCCTCTTGCGCGGCGTCCTCCTCTGGGGCTTCATCGTCCACAGCGGCATCGCCGGGGACGTCGTCGGCAGTCGACGCTTCCTCGGTGGCCTGTTCGATGTCCAAAACGTCGGGCACGACGTCGCCGCCAAGGTCGTCGGCAGCGGGGTCATCGGTCTGCTCCGCGCCCTCAGAATCTTCCGGTTGCGCCTCGTCCTCGTCCTCGGCGCTGTCTTCGTCTCCGTCGTCCTCCTCTGTAACGAACGTCATCGCTTCCTTGCCGATTTTGAATGACAGCACCGCGTAGGTGGCGTCCGAAGCCGGGAAGTAGTGAAAGCGATGCCGCAACTCGAGCTCGTCACGACCAATGCCGCCGAAGACCAACTGCATCCATACCTGAACCTCGGGTGACACCCGCACCGGAGCCGGTCCTTCGTCAGCGTCGTCCGCATCGATGGTCCCAGCCCCCGGCTGATCAGCCAACTCAACGTCGGTTTGGTCTCCGGCTTCGCCCCCCGGTTCGAGATCCTCCTCCGGCTCGTCTTCGGGATCCTCCTCGGGGTCCTCTTCGGGATTCGCAATGGCGTCTTCACGACCGCCGGCGGCCCGGGCCAACTGCATGCGCAGCTCGGACTCGACGCTTGCCAAGAACATCCGATTGTCCAGATCGAGCTCGGAAGACAGCTCGTAGCCCACATCACACCGCTCGAACCGGACGTCGTCGTTGAGCGGTTCACGGTAATACGACCAGACCAGCTCCGGGTCGCCTTCGGCGGGCAAGGCGCGCATCTCCTGTGAGTCCGGCAGGCCGAACACGATCATCACCCGACCGCGATCGGTCCGGTGGCCGGGAACGTCACCCTCGGCGAACAGCCGGGAGGCGCGCTCGGCACGCAGCTCGAATACCCGGCGGACCTCATTGGCCTCGGTACCGGGTGTCGGATCGCGCGCCTCCCAGAAGCGATCGACGAACGTCTGCCGCTCGGCATCGGTACGCAGTCTTTCCCAAGCGAGCGCCTCAGACTCCGACATGAGAGGCTCGATGAGCTCATCGTACTCGCCCAGCGCTACCGGCTCCTGAGCCGCGGCGCCCTGGACGCCGATCGGATGCGTGAACAGCAGCACGAGACAGATGCGCCGCGTGATGCAGAGAAACTGCGGCCTGCTCATCGACTCGGGGGGCCTCGGAAGGGCGGTAAGATCACGCCGAGCCGCGCCAGCGCGCGGCAGACCCCGAGTATAGTCCATGCTCCTTGACCCGTCGCCGATACGGTGCAGCGCCCTGGCTCGTGCTGGGCGAGGCCTGCTCGCAGCCCTGATGTGCTCCAGCCTCGTACAGACGGCCCCGGTTTCGCTACCCCACGGCCAGTTGAGGTTCGCCGATGTGACGAACGCTTCCGGCATCGCCTTCGCGCATGAACGAGGCGCCGAAGGACGTAAGCATCTACCGGAAACGATGGGGTCCGGGGCGGCCTGGATCGACTTCGACAACGACGGCGACAACGACCTCTATATCGTCCAGAGTGGCGCCTTAGGCACTACCCAGGACGCTGCTGTAGGCGCCACTACCCAGGACATCGGCAACGTGCTCTACAGCAACCGCGGGGACGGAAGGTTCAGCATCGTTTCGTCCGGGCTAGAGCACCGGGGCTACGGAATGGGAGTAAGTGCGGCCGACTTCGACGGCGACGGATGGATCGACGTTTTCGTCGCCAACCTCGGTCCCGACGCGCTGTTCCGCAACAATGGCGACGGTACCTACAGCGAGACACATAGCGGAATTGCCGACGACGACCGATGGTCGGTGAGCTCGGCATGGGGCGATCTCGACTCCGACGGCTTGCCCGATTTGTTCGTCGCCAAGTACGTCGTCTACGACCTCGACGAGGCTCCTTCGTGTGGTGAGCAACAGCTCGCTATGCGCTCCTACTGCCACATTGACCTTTATGACGGTGAAGCCGACGCCTTGTACCGCAATGTCGGCGACGGGCGCTTCGTAGATGTGGCAGCACAGGCCGGCATCGCCGGTTCCCTCCGCGGCAAGGGGCTGGGTGTGGTCATGGGCGACGTCGACGAAGACGGGTCGACTGACATCGTCGTCGCCAACGACACTCAGCAGAATTTCTTCTATGCCAACCGAGGTAACTGGACCTTCGAGGAACTCGGATTGTTTTCGGGACTAGGCTACGGCGGCGATGGCAAGGCGCAGGCCGGGATGGGTGTGGAGATGGCGGACATCGACGGCGATGGGGCTGCCGAGCTCCTGGTGACGAACTTCGCGTTGGAGTCCAACAATCTCTATCGACCCCTCGCTCCGGGCACCTATCTTGATGATGCCTCGGCACTCGGATTCGCGGGCCCGGGCGTCGCCAGCCTGTCCTTCGGGATCGTCGCCTTCGACGCCGACGGCGATGGTGATCGCGAAATCGCGGTGGCGAACGGACACATCCTCGACAACGTCGAGGATGTGCAAGACAACACGACGTACGCGCAGCCCAACCATCTGTTCGACAACCTGCTGACCGACCTCCGGCGCCAGGCTCTGCGTACCGGCGCCCTCTCGCCGGAGCTCCCGACTGGCGGCTCCGCTGGATGGAGGCCGGCCGGAGGCTTGTTCAGACAGGTTGCCGCCGCAACGGGAGGCGGTCTCGCTGCCGAGCACGTGAGCCGCGGCATCGCCAGTGGCGACGCCGACGGTGACGGTCGTCCCGATCTGGTGATCGTGAATTCGGGAGGACCGGCGCGGCTGCTGCGCAACGAAAGCGACCTCAGCAACCACCGCATGATCGTCCGACTGCGCGGACGGCGCTCGAATCGCGCCGCGCTGGGAGCTCGCGTCAGCGTGCGGCCGGCCGGCGGCGACGCGATCGTCGACGGGGCGGCGGGATTCGATCAGGTCGCCGAAGTTCGCTCAGCTTCATCCTATTGCTCCCAGAACGCTGGCGACCTTTACTTCGGGCTCGCCAGCAGCGCCGCTGCCGACGTCGAGATCGTCTGGCCGGGCGGAGCCACACAACGCTTCACGAGCCTGCCGGCCGACCACGTGGTGCTCGTCTTCGAGGGATCGGATACGCCGGTACTGCGCGCGGTGACCCGGCCATGAGCGTATGGTCGTGCGCCAGCCCAGGACGGGCGACCGTCGGCATACTGATCGCCTTGGTGCTGCCCTCCGGACTTGGCGCGCAAGCACCGTTGCCGCTGTCGTTCACTGACGCAACCGACGAGGCCGGGGTGCACTTCTACCATCAGAACGGAGGCTTTGGTGAGCGTTACATGATCGAGACCATGGGCGGGGGCGTAGCTGCCACCGATATCGATGCCGACGGCTGGCTTGACTTGTATTTCGCCCAGGGCGGGCTATCGCCCGGTGGAGACGCACCGCCGGTGGGCGGCAATGTGATGCTGCGAGGCCACCCGTCGGGTCGCTTCGTCCCCACGCCTGCCTCGGCAGGGATCGAGAGCGAGGCCTGGTCGATGGGAATTGCAGCCGCCGACTATGACGCCGATGGGCACACCGACATCTACGTCACGAACTTTGGCCGCAATCAGCTCTTCCGCAACAACGGCGACGGCAGCTTCAGCGAAACAGGCGTTGGCGCCGAGGTCGACGACCCGATGTGGGGGGCCTCGGCGGCGTGGGGCGACATCGACAACGACGGCTGGCTTGACCTGTACGTCACCAACTACGTCGACTTCGACTGGGACAACCACAAGTTCTGCGGCAACCCGCGACGTAACTTGCGCGCATATTGTCATCCCGACGTCTATAGGGCGGTCGCCGATCGCCTGTACCGGAATCTGGGAGACGGCAAGTTCTCCAACGTTGCCGCCGAAGCTGGGGTCGCCGATGCAGTTGACGGCAAGGGGCTCGGAGTCGTTTTCGGCGACCACGACGATGACGGCGACGTCGACCTGTACGTCGCCAATGACTCGACGCGGAACTTCCTCTACACCAACGACGGCACCGGCGTGTTCCTCGAAGACGGGCTCCTGGCGGGGGTGGCCTTCAGCGCCGACGGACAAGCCGAAGCCGGGATGGGTACCGACTGGGGAGACTTCGATGGCGACCAGCGCCTGGATGTAGTGGTCACGAACCTCGATCTGGAAACCAACTCGCTGTACCGCAACCTCGGCGACGGGGTTTTCTCCGATGTCACATTTGCTCAGGGTCTCGGCGAGCCCAGTCTGCGACACGTGGGATTCGGGGCGAACTGGGACGATTTCGACAACGACGCCGACCTCGATCTGTTCATCGCCAACGGCCACATCATCGATAACATTGCCGAGTTCCGCGACAGCATCACCCACGCGCAGCCAAACCATCTGTACGTTAACGATGGGGAGGGCACGTTCACCGAGCGAAGCGCCGGCGCCGGCCCCGGTCTCGAGATCGTCAAGGTGTCGCGCGGCTCCGCAACCGGTGATTTCGACAACGATGGCGATCTCGATCTGATCGTCACCAACAACGACCAGGCGGCGGACTATCTACGCAATGACCGGGGCCACGAGGCAGGCAACTGGATTCAGCTACGCCTGGTGGGCAGACAGGCCAACCGCACTGGCGCCGGAGCACGGGTGGTCGTTTCCGTAGGCCCTGAGCGGCCACTGGTCCGAGAGCTGCGCATCGGATCTTCCTATTGCAGCTCAGGACCGGCAACGATGCACATCGGGCTCGGAGCGGCCACCATGGTGACCCTGTCCGTGCGCTGGCCAGGAGGCACGACCGAAGTTATCGCCGACGTCGACGCCGGACGCTTCTACGTGATCCAGGAGGGTCGCGGAATCATCGCCGCGCGCCCGCCGGCACCCGGGAACGGAACCTGAAGGCCAGCTAGCGATTCTCGCCCGAAGTGACCACTTCGAGGAGGCGCTGTATTTGCGGTTGGTCGGGGTCGATCTCGAGCGAGCGTGTCAGCAGCTCACGGGTTCGGTCGACGCGACCGTCAGCGTAGTACTCGGAAGCCAGGGCATTGAGCAGCTCCGGAGTCTCCTCTGCTCCGGAGATTCGCGCGCGCTCGTAGAACCGGATCGCGTCGTAGTGCTCCGCGAGCTGGGCGTTGACCTCTCCGAGCAACATCAGCAGCTCGCTGTTGTTGGGGTCGCTCGCCACCCGCGGAGTCAGCAACGCGTTGAGCTCACTGTATCGACCGGAGTCCCGGAGGAGCTCGATCTGCAGCTCCACCGCCGAACCCAGGTCAGGCTCTCGTCGGAGGGCGTACGCCAGCTCCGAGATCGCCTCATCGGTGCGGCCCACCGTACGGAGTTGCCGTGCTCTGGCAACCCGCACGAGAGGGCTGGTGGCGGGCGGGTTGGGCAGGGAATGGATATGAGGCCGCTTGTACGAGCCGGCACTGACAATGCGTATCGGCAGCGTCGAGCGTCGTTCGATATCTTCCACCTCGGTTACGACTGAGTACGTTCCCACAGGTAGCTGCCGCAGACTGATCTCCGCGAAATAGTTCAATACACCGTAGTCATCGCGCTCGGATGGATTGACTCGATCCACCTTCTCGACCAGCTTGGCACCATCGGCTCCGAGGATTTCCGTGCGTACCACTACCGATGCGACTCGGGTCGGCGGCACGAACAGCTGACGGAAGACGGTCAGTGTGCCGTCGACCGGGAAGTCGTTGTCGATGGCGGGAATCAGGCTGTGCAAGCCGACCTGGAAAGCGTACTGGGCGTTGAATGCATTGTAGGTATCCGGCGCCCGTGTCACCTGACGTACGAGTAGCGGCTCACCGACGGTAAGCTGATCCTTGGGAACTTTGGGGTACGTGAGCTGGATCTCGGCGCGCCCGAACTCGCGGGTGAGGTTGTTCTCGACCATCAGCCCGAGAGTGTGCTCGCCGCTGACGACCGGCAGTCGCTCCATGTATGCGACCGGCCCGTCGCGCAAACGGCGGGCAGTGTCGATGTCTATATCGGCCTGCATGGCGCGCGGCTCACGATCGTGCACTAACCGCGATTGTTCGTCCCTGAGGATGCTACCGATCTCGAACGTGAAGTAGTACTTGTCTTCGTAGTTGTTGAGGTTGAGGCGTTCGCCCTGGGTGCGGAAGGCGAAGTGAACGAAGGGCAGCCCCGAGGGATCAATGAGAACAGCCGCAATGGCTCGCAGCGGCAGGGTCTCGAAGCGCACGTCGGATTCGGTAACGCCGGTGAGCACGTTGTATGCCCACGTCGCCCTGGGCATTATCTTGTCGGGGATCTCGAACACCTGCTGGAGCAACATCTCGGATCGCAACGGCGATACCACCCCGCCGAGACTCTCCCCCGGCACCAGACTGCGGGCGGCGCTGGCCAGTTCCGGATGGACGTCCCGCAACATTCGCAGCGCTAGGTTGTCCTCGGTCGATGCTATCCCGCCCCGGCCCTGGTGGCGGTCCGTAGAACCGGAAAGGACCTGCGACTGAACCGCCGGGTTGAGCAGCTTGACGACGCCATCCAGAGCCGGGCTCCACAATCGATAGGCGCCGAAGCCGCGCTCCTTGAAGAAGACCAAATAGAAGAACGGCGTCGGTATGAGCCCTGGGTCGATGCTGTAGAACCAAACCTCGGCGGGTACCGAGGCGTCTGTGTTGGGCAGCTGCGTGCGACCCTGCGGCTTGCCCAACAGCACGTACATGCGACCCTGATCCGTCCGCCAACCCGGCCCCGGCGTATCCCGGCCGATGTGCCTGGCAACATACTCCAGGCGCTCGTAGATCAGATCGAAGTACTCGTTGTCTTTCGTGCCCGGACTGGGGTCGCGATTGGCCCAGAACTCCTCGATGAACCGGTCGCGGCGGCCATCGCTGTCGAGCCGCAGGAAGACCTCGCGCTCGTCCTTGGTGATGATCCAGACGACCTCTTCCTCGACCCATTTCCGATGCTCTTCGCTGATCTCGTCAACGTCGTACTTCGGGAAATCGCTGAGGTCGACACGCTGGGCGAACGCCCGTTGCGGTGTCGCCAGCGCGGCTGCCAGCAGGAGGGTGAGCAAAACGCATCGACGGGTCATTGGAAACCGAGCAGGTTGAGTTGGCACAGCAAGATGGAGCAATTGAGGATTATACGCTCCGGCACCGGCACAGCGTCGGGTCGAGTTGCTGGCAGCGTGGGTTACCCCCGATCTTCCCCTCGCCTGAGTGGGTGCACGGCCTGCTACGATTGCGCCGATGGGCAACGAAGACCTCACACATTTGGATGACCAAGGTCGAGCTCGGATGGTGGACGTCGGCAACAAACCGGCCACCGAGCGACGGGCGACGGCATCCGGCCGTCTGCTCATGTCGGCTAGCACGCTGGATCGAGTGCTCGCCGGCGCGGCACCCAAGGGCAACGTCGTGGAGGTTGCCCGCATCGCCGGGATTCAGGCAGCGAAGCGCACCGCTGAGCTTATCCCACTTTGCCACACTCTCCCGCTGTCGCACGTTGGCATCGAAGTGGATGCGGAGACCGATGGGCTGCGCGTCGTCGCCACGGCTGCCACCACCGCAACCACCGGGGTGGAGATGGAGGCGCTGACCGCCGCCGCGGTGTCTCTTCTTACGCTCTACGACATGTGCAAGGGGATCGAGAAAGGTATGCGTGTCGTCGATCTTCGCCTCGAGGAGAAGACCGGTGGACGCAGCGGGACGTGGACGCGGCCGGGGGGTGGGAAAAGCCCTTCGCAGTAGAGGAAGAGAATTACCCACGGTGCCCGACCAGGGTCTGATCCCGGCTGGTCAGAAGCGGACACCGGAGGGCTGGTTCGAGCCTCCATGGTGTTGGACCTCTACCTCTCGCTGGCACACACATTGCTCCGATTCGGGGTAGCTGCGTATCTGCTGCTCAGCCGGCAGCAGCCAGCCCCGAGGCATGATGGTCCAGCTATTCCAGCGCTACGTACCCTACAGCAGCGTCGTTCATTTTCTCGTCCAGAGCCTGCTGTGCCTGACGGCGTTCACATTCGTGATCCAGGTAGCATGGTATGCGCAGCTCGATCCGACGCTGCCGTCGCTGGCGGGCCTACGCCTGGGACGTACGTTGACGACGGTGGCCACCCTGGTGGTGGTCTTCTATTTGACTGGGTACTTCGAGCGCCGGCACCACCTGAGCACCGCGACCTTCGTTCCGCGCCTTGTTCAAGCGGTTCCACTGTCTGCCGCCACGCTGGCCTTGCTCTACACGTTCGTGCCGTCGGTCGCACTGGGCTGGGAGGTCGCGGGAGCCGGACTCGGCCTGATGGCCCTGATGATGGTTGCGTGGCACAGCGTGGCACCGAACATCGTCAGCGAAGACACGCTCGCAGAGAACATCCTCTTGATCGGCGATGGTGCGCTCGCCTACCAGGTGGCTGACCGCATCGGCAAGGCCGCCCCATGGGGCTTCCGCCTGATCGGCTACGTACCGGTGGAAGATTCCGCCGATGACCGACCGCGGGCCGCCGCCGTGACGCGCGAGACGCGCGAGACGCGTACCGATGGTGGCGCTCAGACCCTCGCCACCGACTCTGGTGTCCTGCCCTTTCCGGTTCCGTTGCGAATCGACGCGCCGTCGTTGGGCCGATTGCAGGATCTCGACGAGATTCTCGACCAGCGCGATGTCCACACGGTGGTGGTGGCCCTGAATGACCGGCGCGGCAAGCTACCGCCGGCGGCGCTGATCCAGGCCAAGTTACGCGGGATCGCGGTGTTCGATGCCATCAAGTTCTATGAGCGGCTTACAGGCAGGCTGCTGGTGTCGCGAATGCGACCCAGCACGATCATTTTCTCTGAGGGGTTCGCCCCCAGTCGCCTTACCCGTGCCGCGAAACGCTGCTTGGACGTGGTCGCAGCGTTGGCGCTGTTGGCGATCAGCGCGCCGATCCAGATGTTGGTCGCGATTGCCGTGGCCCTGACCTCTCGCGGTCCGGTGCTGTTCCGACAGGAGCGCACCGGCCTCGCAGGACTGCCGTTCACCATCCTCAAGTTCAGGACCATGCGCGTCGACTCCGAGCGCGAAGGTGCCCGCTGGGCAACCGAGAACGATGACCGCATCACCTCGATCGGACGCTTTCTTCGCACCGCTCGGCTTGACGAGTTGCCGCAGCTCTGGAACATCCTGCTCGGACAGATGAGCTTCGTGGGTCCGCGCCCAGAGCAGCCGAAACTCGTGAGGATGCTGCGAGATCGGATCCCCTATTACGACCAACGGCACGTGATTCGCCCCGGCCTCACCGGTTGGGCGCAGGTCAAGTATCCGTACGGCGCCAGCATCGAGGAGACCGAGGACAAGCTCGAGTACGATCTCTATTACATCAAGCACAGCTCAACCGCCTTCGATATCTCGATCATGTTCGAGACCGTGCGCGTGATGCTGACCGGCAAGGGCGCACGATGAGCCCGGCGCCGCTAACCAACCTGTTGACCGTCGAAGTGGAGGACTACTTCCACGCCACTGGACTAGGCGGCACTGCGACGCGGGACCGCTGGGATGTGCTCCCCGGTCGCGTGGAGTACAACACGCGCCGCTTGCTGCGCGTGATCGACCGACACGGGGTTCGAGCCACGTTCTTTGTCCTTGGATGGATCGCCAAACGCTACCCGGCTCTCGTGCAGGAGATCCACGACACGGGTCATGAGGTCGCATCGCATGGCTGGGGGCACGAGCTCGTCTACCGGATGACACCGGAACAGTTCGAGCAGGATGTGGTCCGAGCCAAGCACACTCTCGAGGATCTGATCGGCGACGCGGTGATCGGCTGCCGCGCTCCGAGCTTCAGCATCGTCGAGGCCAGCTGGTGGGCGCTCGACGTCCTGGCGACCAGTGGCTACCTGTACGACTCCAGCGTCTATCCAATCCGGCGCCAGCGCTACGGGGTGCCGACCGCGCCTCGTGAGATCCACCAAATCGTCGACCCCGACTCCCGGCACGAGGGGCTCATCGAGGTGCCGCCGCCAGCGGTGCAGCTGTTCGGTCGCAACCTGCCTGTTGCCGGTGGCGGCTACCTGCGCGCGTATCCCATGTGGCTCACGGAGTGGGCCATTCGGCGCATCAATCATGTGGAGCGTCGCCCCGCAGTCGTGTATCTGCACCCCTGGGAGCTCGACCCGGACCAGCCGCTGATGGCGGCAACTCCGGCCAACCGATTGCGACACAACATCGGGCTCGGGCGTATTGAAGAGCGCCTCGAGCGCCTGCTGAGCGCCTTCGCGTTCACCTCCGTCGACGCAGCCTTACAGCTTGATCATCATCGCCGCACTGCGACCGACGAAGCTGCACTCGCCTGAGATCAGGCCGTCTGGCGGCGCGCCAGCCGCCGCGCGTCCCTTACCCGGCGCCATACACGCCCTATCGCGCTCTTGCCGAGCCCTTCGAGTGTCACCATCTCGCCAGCATCGTTGGACAGGTGGCGCTTGAAGGCGTAGTCACCGGCCATGAGATCGAGGCGCTCGAGACCACACCGGGCGGCGAGGTCCACCGCATGCAGCAGGATCAGATTCCCCGGCGAGAGCTTCGGTGAGCTCTGCGGGTCGATCCCGGACAGGTAGTAGTACAGAGTGTCACCCGCTTCGATGTCGTAGTGCAGCGCGATCCAGCGGTCTTCGTGCTTGAGCCCGAAGACCCAGAGGCGACCACTGGCAGCGTAGTGGCGGATCATCGCCCGATGGAAGTCTCGGAACGAGGCGCTCGAACACGCGCCAGGCTCACCGCGGCCCTCCCAGTGCGACTGGTGAAGGCGCACCAACTCGTCGAACATGCGCAGCGCCTCTTCGGCGGTTTGCGCTTTAACGACCTCGACGTTCGCTTGTTCCCCGCGGCGTAGCCAGCGTCGGAAACGCGCCCGGCGGCTGCTCGAATCGAGCCCGCCCAGATAATCATCGAGCCGCGAAACGTTGACCACGCTGTTGCGGTGGCTAACCACCGACGATTCGAGCAATGCCGGCCGGAGCCGGTTCTGGAGGTCGACCGCAGGCGGGGTCTCCGGGCCCATGCATTGCAGGGCGATTCGATCCCAAGCGGCCCGATGTCGAAGTAGCACGCGGGCTACGGCGTCGGTCACCACCGGGACGGCGCCCTCGACGGCGAGCCAACCGAGGTTCTCGCCGCAGACTTCCTCTATCTCGGGCTCTCCCGTGCCGATGAAATGCACCGTTCGGAGCATGCCGCGCAGGCCACGGCCACGGTGACGTACGTACAGCGGCGCTAGTCCGATAAGCTCGTCGTCCTCGTAGACGCCAACAACGAGCGCATCGCCCATGTGGCCGTGTCGCGCCCACCACTTGCGTACCCACTCGAGCTCCAGCATCGGCGACGGACGCCGCTGGCGTGACTATAGCCGTGCCCAGTCAGCGCTCAGCGACTCGATAGCCGACGCATCCTGGAAGACAACGTAGGTCGCCCCGCCGGGGAGCCGATACCTCATCAACTCTGGTCTCGCCGATATCATCTCGCCATTCTCAGCCGTAAGTGCCGGTAGGTGCCGTTCCACTACGTCTGGCCGCGGTTGCATCGAGGCGTTCGATCAACGCCTCGAGCATGCCGAGCGCAGCACGCCGATCGTGGGCCGAGCTCATGTCATACGTTAGCCGCCGTGCCAGAGCGTGCACCGGCAGCATTGCCACCATGGCATCCATCAAGCTCGGGTCGATCGCCAGCTGGTCCAGGTAGTTTTGGAGCAGGCCCAACTCCCAGGGTGTCCAGTCGCCGTCAAGCGCGACCTCGCAGAAGACCTGATGGAATCCACTTCCGCGGCGCAGCATGTGGTTGTAGGTCAGCAGGTAGAGCGGGTCGATCAGCGGCAGGCCTCGAAGCTGAGACAGCTCCCAGTCGATCACCCCCGTCGGCCGACGCGTGGTGCGATCGACAACCACGTTCTCGATCTTGAAGTCACCATGCACCCATACGGTAGGGACCGAGGCTCCGATGAGCGCCGTACGCACATGGGCCTCGATCCGGTCAAGCAACGGTCGCGCCGCCGAGTGTCGCCGCGCCGCCTGGCGGAACAGCGCTTCGCAAAGCTCCTCCCACGCCGCCTCGTCCATCAGCACCTCGGCGCGACTGTGACAATGAAGTCGTAGCAGGAAGTCTGCGGCCGCGGTACAGACCTGTTCCAGATCACGTACCGGCGCATCGATGCATTGACCGCGAAGCTCCTCTATAACGACGAACGACGTCTTGAGGAACTTCCCGGAGCCGAGCCATCGCGGTACGTGGGCGCGCAGCTCCTCCGGCAGCCTACGAGCCTGCTGCAGGATCTTTGCCTCGTGGTGACGCTGGCGCGCACCAGCCTCGGTACGAGGCATCACGATGACGCGGTCGCCTTGCGACCCGCCGGCTCCGCCGAGCGAAAGGACAATCTTGTCTGCCAGCACCACATAGCGCTTGACGGAAGACGGCGCGCCGACGCCCTCGGTTTGCTCGTTGCTGCGTTCCACCAGCGCCTCGAACAGACTGGCTCGCGCGTCTCCCTTGTACGCCAGCACGCCGTACTCCGGAGCCCACACACGGCTACCGATCCGGCCCAGCAGGAGCTCGCGAAGCCGCTCCCGGTGGCCGCCCACATCGGTGAACGATCGATACCCCGCTGGCATGAGAACTTGAACTACCTGCCGGTCATGCCAGGTGAGCAGCGGAAAGACGCGGGCGTGACAATAGCCGGCACGGCGCACGAGACGCGCCAGCGCCGGCGCCCCGGCGGTGCGCAGCGCGTTGTTGGCGTGGTCGGCACCCGACCACATGCCGTTGTACGCCAGCAGGTTGGCGGCGGAAGCGAAGATGAATCCGGTGTCCGTAAGCGCACCATGGGCGCGGCGCAGGATATCCACTAGGTGGCGCCTGGGAACTTGCGTGGGAGCGTCACCAGGACAGCCACTTGCACCGCCCACCGTCATCACCAACCCGTCCAACGGCTCGGCGTCGGGGCACCAAACACCCACGGGCTCAGCGATCCTGACGTTGGTACAACCGGCCGCTTCCACCTGCGCGCGGATACCAGCCGCAGCCGCCGGCACAAGGGGCACAGCAATAATCTCGTCGCACAGGTCGGACAACGCCAGCGTCGTACGCGCCGAAGCACCGTCAACACACGCAACCCGACGGTTAGCACCCACCGGCAGCAGGTACTTCCAACCATCGTGGCTGCGAGCGTGGTACAGGCTTGAGGTGGCGCCTGGTGAGCTCGAGCTAGTGGAGTGGGAACTCGGCAATCAATGCCAATCGAAGCGGTGTCCCCGCCGAGGTCGGCTGCGTTTCTGTCGAACCGGTACTCACGCGCATCGTCGACTGCTCCGTCCACCGAGTAACCGAGGTTCATCGTCAGCGGTCACCATCGGATGCCCGCTACCCAGCAAGGGCACGAGACGGAATCCGCGCTCGCGGATATCCCGCACCAGACGCGGCAGCGCCCGAACTGTCCACTCGTAGTCCTCGTGCAACAGCACGATGGATCGGTTCGCAACGGTCCGTCAAGCACCGCCGCCACGACCTCATCCGGATCGCTCAACCAACTGTCGGTACTGTCCACAGTCCACAGAACGATGCGGTGTCCTGCCCGGCGCAGAGCCAGTAGCTCGCGCAAGCCGACGGCGCCGTATGGCGGACGAAACACACGCGGCAGGGAGTCGCCCAGGATCTGCTCGAGCACCTCTTGGCCGCGCTGGACGTTGACCATGAAATCATCGTGGGAGATCTCGCTCAGACGGAAATGGCGGTATCCGTGGTTGGCAACATCGTGGCCCTGGTCGTGCGCAGCGCGCACCAGCTCGGGCATCTCCTCGGCCTCGAAACCGGTGAAGAAAAACGTCGCTTGGACCTCGTTGCGCCGCAGGATTTCGAGGATCCTCGGCGTGTGCTCACGATGCGGCCCGTCGTCGAAGGTCAGGCATACGCGGGCATCGCGGCCAGCCGGTAGGCGAGAGATGACCTGCGTTGGCCACATCGCCCGAGCGACCGCACGCCCAAGGTATCCGGTCAGCCTCACGAGTCACCCCTCGAGCTCAGCGTCATGGCACTTCCCGGTTGTCGGCCCACGCGGCGTCGGTGACGATCCACGCTCGTAGGCGCCGGCATCGATCCCGGCCCCGTGCGGTCGCGCCGCGCCGTCGATATCCGTCGCCGGGGCTGACGTGCCCTGCAACGCCAAAACGCCCGCATCGATCGCCGGGACCCGGCCTTCAGGCGATAGTCGCGCCGACGAGGTCGGCGATACACCCTCTTGTCGGTCGACTTCTGCGAAGCACCCCCCAGGCCAGCAGCTCGCCAGGCGGAAACGCGATGACGGTTGTCTCGCCGTCGAGCGAGAACACGTTGCCGACAATATTGCTGTCGCTGCCGAAGACAGCGTGCTCCACCGCCACGCTGCCGACGTCTGACAGCAGCACGTTGTTGAAGATGGTGTGACCGCCGTCATCCTGGGTGAGCTTGACCGCCCAGCCGCCGTTGGCAGAGAAACTGTTGTTGGCGATCACCAGGTCGGCCGGGCCGGCGGCAGAATCAATGGCGAAAGCACGTAGCCCGTGGCGCACGTTCCGGGTAGATAACGTTGTTGCGCAGCGTCGACTCGCGCACCCCATCCATGTCGAGGCCGTTCTGCCCGTTGTCGTGCAACCGGTTGGCCTCGATGAGAAGGCCGGTGTGCACCCCGTCGCCTCCGAAGCGTGCATCGCCGTTGAAATGGATGCCGTTCAGAAAGTTGTCGAAGCACTCGTTTCCCCGCAGTACGGTGTCGTCGGAGCCGGCGTTGGTCAGATAGATGCCATGAGCTTCGATCGAGTTGTACGCCATGTTGCCGGCGATCAGCGCATCTCGCGCATGAGACAAGTAGATGTTCGTCTGGTCTGCTCCGTAGACACGGTTGTTCAGGATCTGGAGTCCCGGCTAGGGCTGGCAGCCGACGAATCGTGGCTGCCGATACCGCGCTTCATCCCGCGGGCGTCGATCTCGAATCCTTCGATGGTCACGTAGGAGGTACGCGACAGGTAGACGCCTTCGTCGCTCTTCGCTTCGGTGCCGGTGATGCGCGCCCCAGGCATCCCGACGATGGTGATGCGCTTCTTGGCCGTACCGCGCTTGGTTACCCGGAAACCGTCGTAGTCACCCGGGAAGACCACTACCGTGCGGCCTCGGCGGGCCTTGTTGACGGCATCTTGAATGGTGGTGAACTCCTGGGTCTCGCCGGCGACCACGTCCACACAAAGGGTGTCGGTGCGACCGCAATTCACGCTTTCGGCAGCCAGTGAGTACGCCCGCGCGGACGTGGCAACCAGCGCCAAGGCGAGCGCCAGCCGCAGTCCGTGTGTCGGTGCGCTCGTGCACGCACTCATGGCGCTTTTCTCCTGTGCCGGCAGGCCGATGCGGAGCTTCTCCTGCAGTGAATGTACCCGTTTCGCGAGGCTTGGAAGAAGCCAAAACAGAGCTCCAGGGAGGAATCGGAGAGCCGTCGCGAAGCACTCGACAGCATGCGGCAATCGCACCCACACACAGCCTGACGGCGCCGCGAGCTCAATCCCGGCGGCAACCAACGCCCCGGCGTCCCGGCGCCTGGCCGGCAGCACGGGAGCGGCCCGAAAGATCGAACTGTGGAGCGCGGTGACCGTTGAGAGCCCGCAGCCCGAGGCCACGTGCGGGGCGAGGTGGGGCGGAGGCGAAAATCGTCGTTCGCGGGAGCAGTGAACAGGTCGGCCGCGAGCAACCGCCGAGAACCGGCGTCGTAGCCGGCCCGCTGCCAATCATCGAGACTAACCGTGGTCTCCTCGCCATCGAAAGAGAATTCCGAGACCACGACGTTGCCGTTGCTGGCCAGATCCGGATGTCCGACGGCGATACTCCCGCTGTGCGACAGGAGGATGTTGTTGAACATCGTGTGACCGCCACTGTCGTCGGTGAGCTTCACGGCCCAGCCGCCGTTGCCAACGAACGTGTTGTTGACGATCACGAGTCCGGCCGGGCCGGCGTCAGCATCGATCGCATAGCCACGCATGGCATGGCGACGGTTGGCGAACACGAGGTTGTTTCGTATCTCGGACTCCTGCACGCCGTCCATGTTGAGTCCGCTCTGACCATTATGGTGCAGGATGTTGCCGTCGATCAGCAGACCCGTCTGGACGCCGTCGCCACCGAACCGGCCGTCGCCGTTGAAGTGAATGCCGTTGAGAAAGTTGTGGTGCGCGTTGTTGCCGCGCAGCACCGTGTTGTCGGAACCTGCGTTGGTCAAATAGATGCCATGGGCGGTGCGAGACCCGGTGGTGACGTTGCCCTCTACGATCGAGTCGGCAACGTGCGACAGGTAGATGTTCACGTCGCCGGAGTCGGCGACCACGTTGTTGCGGATCTCCAGGCCAAGCATCGGGCTGTCGGCGCTGGCGTCGCGCGCGCCGATTCCGAATCCGCGCGCACCCCGACGTTCGACCACAAAGCCCTCGAGGGTTACGTAGCTGACATTCTCGATGTAGATGCTCTCCTCCAGACCCGGGGCCACACTCACCACGCGCGCCCCGCGGTCGACGGCCTTGACCCGCAACTGTCGGCCAGCGGACCCACCGTGGGAAATCCGAAAGCCAGCGTAGTCACCGTCGAAAACCAGGACGGTGTCCCCTGGGCCGGCGCGATCGACGGCCGACTGGATGTCGCTGAACTCGATCCCGATCGTCCGGGTACTGTCTACGCACAGCACCTCGACCGGGGCGCATGCGCGCGCCACGCCTATCGGCGGCAGGCGTATGGCGCCGATCCCGGTCGATCCGACAAGCGCAGCTGACAAGACCAGCAGCGGCAGCGTTGGAGCGCGGTTGCTCGAGAGCCCACTAGGAGGCACGGCGGATCTCCGGAGGCTGTTGAGCCACGCGCTCGAGACCGGCGGCATCGAGAATCCGCTCGGCATTGTGGCTCCAGGTGTGGCGCCGCACCAGCTGATCGTAGGCCACGCCGGCCAGGCGGCGGCGCAGGAACGGGGCTGACAGCATGCGATCGAGGGCCTGTATCAATGCGCTCCCGTCGAGTGGATCGAAGAGTAGGACGCTGACATCGTCCACCAGCACATCTCGGATCCCCGGCAAGCGCGGCGCCACCACCGGGACCTGGCGGGCCATCAACTCGAACAGGATGATCGGCGATCCGAATACGTTCGAGTGTGGCAGCACTGCGATATCGAGCAACGCGAGATGATCGTGAACCTCGGCACTCTGCACCGCGCCGGTAAAGACCACATCGTTGTCCAGATCCAGCTCATGCGCCTTGGCGCGTAGGTCGCCGGCCATCGGCCCGTCGCCGATCAGCAACGCTGCCAACCCGGGGTGCACAGGCTTCAGGCGGTACACGGCGTGCAGAAGCATCTCCAGTCGATCCCAGTGATCGAACCAGCCTGCGAAGCCGACGACGGTTCGTCCGCTCAGGCCGTACTTGGCGAGCAGATCCGGGCGGCGTGCGCGGGACTGAAGCAGCTGTGAATCGATCGCATTGGGAACCACTCGCACACGATCAGCCGCCACACCCTGCTGTTGGACCATGTGTGCGAGATAGGAGTTGACCGGCAGAATCGCATCACATCGAGCGAACAGGAAACGCTCGAAGCAGCCGCAGAGTCGTGGAAATACCTGCAATCTCGCGCGTTGTTCGATGCCATTGACCTCGTTGGCCTCGAGCACGAAGCGAATGCCGCGACGCCGCGCCATCCATGCTCCGACAATCAGATAGAAGGCGTAGCGTTCGTAGATCAGGTCATATTGTTGCGCCCCCAGGACCTGGCGCAGACGCCACCACGCCACGAGGTTGTACGCAATCTCCGCCAGCTCGAAGAACGGATCGGGCAGGTAGCGGCTGACCCACTTCCAGAACGAGCTGAGTCCGCGCGTAACCACCGATGACTTGTCGACCGGCGCCATTCCTTCGGTGGCCCGTGCATCGACCGCCGGAGGTCCAACGACGGTGACCTCATGACCCATCGCCTCGAAAGCGCGCACGATGCTGCCAATGTGCACGCTCTCGGCCCCGCGACCTTGCGTGCGGTGGTGGTAGAGGATCCGAAGTCTTCCCGGGCTCGACCTCTCGTCCGCGAAACGCCGGGCACCGAGGACTGGGCTTCGATCCGCCACCTCACCGTAGATCCGCTCGTAGGCGCCGACCATGACCTCGGTCGAGAAGTGATCTCGAACGCGGTCACGGCCGTTGATAACCAGCTTCGCGACCAGATCCGGAGAGACGGCCAGTCGCTCGATCGCTGCCGCCAAGCCGGCAACGTCACCTGTTTCAAACAGCAGCGCGCTGTCGCCGTCGTCGACCGTCTCAGGAACACCACCGACGCGCGTGGCGATCACAGGAACGCCCGCCCGCAGCGCCTCCAGCAAGGCGATCGAGATCCCCTCGTAGCGTGAGCTCAGGAGAAATACGTCGGCCTCCGCGAGCAGCCGAGCGACGTCGTTTCTGAAGCCCAGGAAGCACACCATCGACGCTAGCCGCAGCTCCCGAACACGGCGTTCGAGGTGCGGCCGCTCGGGGCCGTCGCCGACGATTACCAGTCGCGCTCCCGGAAAACGGTCACGCAGTCTGGCCAGCGCCTCCAGCATCAGCTGCTGTTGCTTGATGCCGTCGAGGCGGCCGACGGTGATCAACCTCGGACCGCCGGCGTCGGCAAACGGGGACGCCAGCTCGACGCCACGCTGGCTCGAGTCGACGCCGTTATGAACCGTCGCAATACGGGCCGCCGGCAGACGCATCACCTCGCGCATGTCCTTCGCGATCGCGTCGGAGACTCCTACGAGCCGGTGGCACCGCCGAGCAGCCAGCCGCTCGAGGATCCGCCGCAAGCGCGCCTTGGCACGCTGCACGAGCCCGCGGCCGTGTATCAGATAGGGTCCGTGGGCCGTATGCACGTGGCTCGCGCCCGTCATCCAGGCGGCCAGAGCACCTTCGAGGAACACACCCCACGCATGCGTGTGGATGACCTCGTATCGGTCGCGCCGCACCAGGCGCGCCAGCCTGAACGGGACGTTCGCATCGTTCCCCTCACCCTTGTCGAGCAGAAAACAGTCGACGCGCGGGTCGAGCCCAGCGACAAGCTCCCCGCGCCGTTTCACGCAACAGATGGCCGAGCGCGCGCCGGGGACAAGGTTGTTGGCAAGCCCGGCGACGACGCGCTCGGCGCCGCCGTGTTCGAGCGTCTCCAGCACCTGCAAGACCGCTGGCTTCACGCCGCTCGCTCCCGGCGTCGCGGCACGCTCGCAAGCTCACGCACCTTGGCGTACATCTCCCAGGCGGTCACGTAGTGCAGCCGACAGCCCTGGACGTCCCGATACTGACGTTCGAGCTCCGTCCACAGCGTCTCGAAGCCTCCGTTGAACAGCATGTGCTGGCACGATGGCTGCGCGCCGTGGGTGTGGAGCTTGACGAATATGTGCGACTCGGCGCCCAGAACACTGACGCCGACGTCGCCCCACAGGCGAACACGGTCGGCCGTTGGCGGGCAATCGGGAGCCACCTCGCCGTTCTCGATCCGCGGCAGGAGACCAAACTTCCGCCGACGCCAGTTGAGTGTCAGCGGCCCCTGAATGAGGACGATCTCGTCGGGGCGACGCCAATCTCCGGTCGCCACGTCGCGCCCACCGTCGTGCGACTTACGTTGCCCAGGGCGGCCCTTGGCGCAGTAGATCGAGTTCACCTTTCGGGTCTGCGTGGAGCTCGGGGCTGACGGCATGGTCATATCGGCGCGGCAGCCGGTCTCGGCAAGCACTGCCAGCTCGTTGTCGACGCCGCACCAACGCCCGTCCGGCCTCGAGTTATCCAGCGCCCAGTTACCGTGAACGAACGCGTAGACGATTTCGCCGGACTCCGAGTCACGCCGCAGAAGACCATGGCGCAGGTGCAGAGTCTCGGTGAACGCACGCAGTTTCGCCCGCAGCGAGTCCGTGGTGTCGTGATCGTGATGCAGATGAACCTCGACGTCGCCGAGACGGCGGTCAGCCAGGTCCGCCAACAGGTCGAGGATCTCGCTGTCGTACTCCTCCTCGGGGTAGAAGAACGTGTGCTGCGGCGCCCGGCCTTGGCTGTCGCAATGCCTGGCCGCGAGCTCTGGATAGGTTGCCTGCCAGGCTCGTACTCGGTTGCGCGCCTGTTCGGCGGTGGCGCCCTGCCAGTACGGGCTCGTAGTGATCTGCGACGCAAACATAGAAGTCACGCACGCCGGCGGTAGGCCGAACGCGGGTAAGCTCGCGCCAGGCCCACGCCGGAAGCCAGAGGTTGGCATTTCGCGGCATCATCGCGAGGCCTTCTGCCACACGGCCGTAACGCCATCGCCGGTGAGGAACCGTCGCATTCCCACCAGCGCGGCGATGTTCATCAGGCTGAAATACAACGGCACGTATTTCCAGATCGGGAGCCGGCCCCTCCGACGAGCCGTCCCAGCCCAGCAGCGCGACGCCGTAGAAGGCCACCTGGGCTACCAGCAGCGCGGCCGCAGTCGGACGATCCGCTAGCAGCACGGTGGAACCGAGCACGAGTAGCAAAGCCAACGGCACTAGCCAACGCAGCAGCTTGTGAGCCAGGAACGCGAACGCGAAGGGGGTCGTCGGCGGCACCAGCGCGCGCCAGGGCCGGCGAACGGTCTGGAAGCCCCCGGCAATCATTCTGACCTTGACGCGGAAGTCGTCTTCGAGCACCGACGAAGCGAGCTCCGTTGATACCGCCGCGGGCTCGTACACGATCCGGTATCCCTGGCCTACCAGGCTGAAAGTGATCTCGGCGTCATCGTTGATGACTCCGGCCGCAATCGGATCAAAGAGCCTCCGGCGTATCGCGAAGATCTCGCCGTCCGCGTTCGTCATCACGCCCAGCGTGCTCTCGGCCGTCTTGATCGCTGTTTCGTAGCGCCAGTACAAGCTGTCGCCCTGTGACGATTCGCGCTCGCTGGACGGACGGATGCACTTGCGCCCGCAGGCGCCGCCGACGGCGGGATCCGCGAAATGCCGTACGAGGGTACGGACAACGGCAGGATCGAAATCGTTGTTGGCGTCGGAGAACAGCACGATGTCGCCGCACGCCGCCGTCACCCCACGGTTCAACGCCGCCGACTTGCCCCGCCTGGGAGGCGCGTGCAAGGCCACCACGCCACGCGCGGCGTGCGCCGAGGCGATCGCGTGGGTGCGATCGTCGGACCCGTCGGAGACCACGATCACCTGAAGGCGGTCGCGCGGGTAGTCGAGCGCCAGCGAGTTGACGATCTTACGCTCGATGACCGCCTCCTCGTTATAGGCGGCAATCACCAGCGACACGCTCGGCAGCTCGTCGGCTGATACGGGCGGCGGAATGGTGCGCCGGCGGCACAGCTGTGCCAAACCGATCACCAGCATCGGGTAGGCGACAAAGTGGAACACTACGAGTCCGACGGAGCTCGCCAGCACCACCCAAACAACGGCAACCGGCATCGCTCAGGCCCTTGCAAAGAGCTGTGGAAGCGCCAGCATCGACGTGAAGCCCGCCATCGAGGTGTAGCGCTCGATGTGCAGCCGCCGCAGGTCGAAATGGCGGGGACGCCGCAGGTCGTTGGGCCCCGGTAGGTAGGAAGCCGCGAGCCGGAAGCCGGCCAGTCGTGCCGCTATCGGGGTACGAGCATCGTAGTCGTCCGCGTACCCGAACGGGTACGACATCACCTGCACCTGAGCGCCGGTTTCGCACTCCAGCCGTTGCTTGGAATCGACCAACTCACGCCGCAGCGCTTCGTCGTCGCATCGCGACAGAACCGGATGGCTAACCGTGTGGGCACCGAACTCGATGCCGGCAGCCAGCATCTCGCGTAGCTGCGCCCAGGTCATCGGCTGACTCGAGGAACGGTCGGCGGCGGCGATGTCGAAGTCGATCACCGTGGCCAACTGTTCGATTCGGCGCCGTCGCTCGGCATCGGGCATGCGGCACAGGTGGTGCACGACGATCTTCGCCGCCTGGCGGCGTGAGGCCACGTCGCCGAGCAGCATCCGAGGTCCGAGCCCCGGCACGGCAATCTCCCCGGCGGGAGCCCGGAAGAGCGCATGAGCTACCTGGTCGTACCAGAAGGTATCGGCTGCGCCGATGTAGCCGGTCGAAACGAAGATCGTCGCCGGCATCTGCAAGTCGCGCAGAATAGGAAAGGCGTTCGTATAGTTATCGATATAGCCGTCATCGAAAGTGACTATCAACGGCTGCGCCGGCAATGACGCGCGGCCGTCCAGGGCGGACAGCAGATCCGAGAAGGTGATCGGATCGTAGTGAGCGCGGACGTATTCCATCTGCGCCTGGAACTGCGCCGGTGACGCACTCACCAGCTCGGGATCGAACGCGAAGTCGTCTTCGGCGCCGATGTCGAGGACGCGATGGTAGGCGAGAATCGGCAGGTCGCGCTGCCAGCGAGCGCGCATCGCTCCCAGCGGCCTTAACACCGCAAGCCGATCCATGATCTCGGCGAGTCGCTCGCGCTTACCCATACGCGTGGTCATGCGTTGCTCCCCTCGGCGGGAGTAAGCCGCGCCTGCTGTCGCCACCCGGGCAACCGACTGGCGGCCCAATCGGAGACCACTCGTCGCTCGTCGTCGCCGAATGCCGCCGAGTAGAACGTCGCGACGGCGAAGACGGCGAGCAACACGGCTTTGGCCGGGACGCCGACGACCATTGGAAGCGAAAACAACGGCGTCCCCAGGAAGAAGAACGCCAGCGCGATGAGCACAATGCGCGCTGCCTTGTCCAGCTGGTAGTCGACCGCGAAGTACCGTTGTGCGAGCCAGCCGGTCAACAACATGGTGGCGGTCGAGGTCAGCGCCATCGCCGCTACTGCGCCGATGATGCCCCAGGCGAGGATCAGCGCGAGGCTGGTGCCCACGTACAGGGCCGCGTCCGCCAAGTTGATCCAGAAGATATGTCGGGTCTGCTTCTGGACCAGGATTCCGGTCTGCAGTGGATACGTCAGCACGCGCGCGATCGAGGCCACCAGCAGCAGCGGTAGAAGGGCGGCAGCGCCGTGGAAGGCCTCGTCGGACATTACGGACAGCACATCGGCGGCAAACAAGTAGATGCCCAACGCCGCCAGGAGCGAGCCAGCCAACAGGAACCTCACCACCCGAGCCTGGATCTCCGCGGCGTTGTCCTGGTGCATCACCGAGAAGCGGAACGACCCGTAGGCGCGGCTGAAGGGCTCACCGATGAGCTCCTGCAGGAGGCGGCTGAACTTTGTCGCCAGCGCGAACAGACCGAGCGCTTCGAAGCTCAGCAACGACCGGATGAAGATGCGGTCGACGTTCGAAGCCACCATGCCCACCAACATGCTGAGCAAGAACGGCAAGCTGTAGCGCAGCACCGGCACGGCCTTTCGGCGGTCGAACCGCAAGCCGCAGTGGCGCACAACGAAGCCGGCGGCAAGCAGCCAGCCGAAAGCGACCGACAGTGCCAGCCAGCACACCGTTCACCCCGGCGCCCGCAAAGACAACCAAGTAGCCGTTTACCGCGACCTGCACGATCAGGCGAACGAAAACCACTATCAGAAAGTAAATCGACCTCTCTGTGGCGCGCAGATACGCCTGGCCGATCTGAGTGGACAGCTCGAGGACCATCGTCGCCAGGATGATCGAGATTCCGAATGAGAAGTCGGGTGACCCGAAGAACAGCCTCGACACATCGGCCCGAAACCAACCGATTAGCAGCGCGCCGACGAACGCCAACGTGGTCGCGGCCACGAGGTTCGTGCTGACCACGGCGCGGCGGTCAACCTCGTCCTCGTACTCGAAGTAAAAGCGCAGCGTCGCGTGGGCAAGCCCGGCGCACAGCAACGTCGAAGCCACTGCCAGCACCGCGTAGAAGAGCTCGAGCCGACCGTATTCGCCGAGCGTCAGGTAGCTCGTATAGACCGGCAGGAGCAGGAAGGCTCCGACGCGGTTCAGCACGCTGCCGAGAGCATAGATCGACGAATGCTTGGCCAGGCGCCGGTAGTCGGACGGCGCCGGGCTGCTATCGGTTGGCGACACCGACCTATCGTCTGGCCGCGCGCTGGTATTGAGAGTACGCACTGTCCACGCCCGCAGTCGCGGCATTGACCACCGCGCCGATCAGGTTGTTGCTCGGAAGACACTCGATTGCCTTGTTCAGTGACGGCAGTCGCGTCTCGCCGGCACGCACCACCATCAACACGCCGTCGACAGCGGCGGCAAACGACCGCGAGTCGACAATGCCGCTGAGTGGGGGGCTGTCGAAGATCACGATGTCAAACGCTGCCCGCATGCTGTCGAGTGCCTGCCGTACGCGATCAGCGTTCACCAGGTGACGTGGGTTACCCGGGCGGCCGGCAGACATGACATGCAGACCCACCTCCGACACGAAGGCGGTGCTTTCTTCGAGCCGCGCACGGCGCGAGAGCAGATCGGCGAACCCCGGGCTGCGTGGAACCTCGAACAGGGTGTGGAACTGTGGTCGACGCAGATCACCGTCGACAACGAGGACGCGGTCGCCGGTGCTCGCGGCCCACAAGAGCGCCAGGTTTACGGAGACGAAGGTCTTCCCCGCCGACACCTCTGATCCGGTGACCATGATGGACTTCGAGCCTTCGACGCGCTCACGCAGCCAGTCTTCGACGCGCATGCGTAGGACGCGGAACCACTCGGCGTGGACGCTATGCGGGTCGCTCAGCACCGGTAGAAGCTTCGGCGTATCGAGCGTCAACGCGCTCATTGCTTCGCGAAACGGATCGTGATCGCGTGGGCGACGCGTTCCATTCACGCTTCCGTCGGCAACACGAGGTGGAGCTGTAGCGGACGCCGCTTGGGGCCCAGGGGGGTGCGTACCGGGCTGCTCGAGCAGGCTTACAAGCGAGGGCTCGGCTTCGTCGTCATGTGCCTGACGCGCCGGAGGCGCATCGGCTCTCTGGCGTGCATCCTCCGACGGTGGATCGGCCAGGTTTGGCTCCGCCGCAGCGGCCTCTACTCGGAGGGTCTCGACAGGTGCCGATTCGACTGGAATGTGCTCTACCGTTCCTTGGTCGATTGTCTGCGCTTCTGTCGACGGCTCGACGCGCAGCGTCTTGGAGCGTCGGACGCGAAGTCGCAGGCGTGTGGCCTCGGCATAGCGCGACGTGTCCAGGAAGCCCTCGCGGCCAATGAGCACTACCTGCAACATGGGCTCGAGGCCGGCCACCTCGTCGAGCATCTCGAAGACCTCCGCCGGAACACGGTCGGCTTCGTCCACCGCAAGCACAGTCCAGACACCGCCTTGGGCGCGCTCGCGCAGGCAGTTGCTCAGGCTCATGCGCCCTTCGCGTGTGCCGGCGGCTGCCGTCTCGAGCAGCGTTGTCCAGACCAGCGAGGCCCGTTGCGGACCACGCACCCGGCTCCAGCGGAATCCGGCGGGCAGTCGGCGGCCGATGGCATCGAGCAACCTTGCCGAGCCCAGGCCGTCCTCTACCTCCACCAGAAACATGCCCTCGCGGTCGGTCAACGAAGCGACTACTTCGTCGGCAACGTTGCGTACGTTGTCGGGCTCTCGCTCGGCGCCGATCGGTGCTTGCCGCCGCAGCGAGCTCGTAGATCCACCGTCCAAGCCAATCCTCCTAGGAGCGCATCAACAGGCGCAGAATGAGAACGACCGTGAGCACGCTGCCGACCGTGGAAGCAGAAACCAGCTGCCAGACGCGGCGGCGCCAAACGAGGTGGTCGGTCTCGACCACAGGTATGCTTGCCAGCACGTCGATCGCGGCGTAGCGCTCCACCTCATCGGCCGAATTCAGTGGCTCGCGGAGCATCTCCCGCAAAACGACCGCGACACAGGTGAGCGTCAGGCCGGCGAAGAAGCCGCCAAGCAAGTAGAGAATCCGGCTAGGGGATCCAGGAACCTGTGGCACTGCCGCTGGATCGAGGATCCGGAACCTGGCGAACGGGCTACCGTTGCGCTGCAGATTGCCCGCCAGCTCTGCTTCGATGGTACGCCCGGAGAGGTCCTGGTACATCGCCGAGAGACCGCCGTGGTCACGCTCGAGCTCCCGCAGAGTCTCCTCGACAGCTGGTGATCCGACAACGCGCTGCTCGTATTCCGCGATCTGCGCTCGCAGCGCGGCGCGGTTCGACTCGAGACTCCTGACCTGCTGTCGCGCTGTCGAGATCGCAGGGTGCGATTCGGAACCGCCCGCCCCAGTTGCCGTCCCCGTCTGGGTGACGTACGCGGGTCCGGAAGCAACTGCACGCTCGGCGCGTTCGATCTCTGCATCCAGCGATACCACGTCGGGATGACGAGCTGTGTATCGCTGCAACAGCGAGTCTCGGCGGAGTCTCAAAGCCTCCAAGCGCACCAGGGGTTGTTCGCTAGCAAGCCGAGAGCCGAGCTCAGCAGCGGGACTCGAGGCGACGAGCTGGCGCGCGCGGTCCAGCGCCGACAGGCTGGCGGCCTGGCCGGGAGCGAGCCCTGCCAGCGCTTCCTCCTGCCGCTGCTGACCGCGGGCCAAGGTCAAGCGCCCGGCGTTATCGCGCAGCTGCTGGTTCAGCCCGGCCAACGTGCTGACATTGCTGGCCAGTTGCTCCGGCAACTTCCCCATGCTGGCGGCTTTGAATTCGCGGATCTGGCGCTCCTTGCTCGCCAGCTGCAGGCGGATGCTGTCGAGCTGATCCCGGATCTCGCTCGATGTGTTCTGAACCTGTCGCTCTACGGCCCCGGTGCTGTCGGCCATGAAGAACCCGGCCAGCGCGTTGGCCACGGTAGCGGCCTTCTTGGGGTCTTGATGCGTGTACGAGAGGCGAAACGCCTCCGTGCCGATTACCTCGACGCCGATCCGACCGCGGACGCTGACCAGCCTTGTCTCCCACGGGGTGGCATCGCCGGGCGTGCTGTAAAGATCGAACTCACCGATGAGCCGTTCGATCCGAGTACGGCTGAGAGTCTGCTCGCTAAGCGTCTTCAGCTGGGCGCGCAGGTTGACGGTCGACGTTGACGCAACGTAATCGGCCGGCAGGTCGAATTCCTCGACCAGGACCAGCGTAGACGCGGTGTAGTGGTCGGGAATGAACAACGAATGGGCGTACGCCAACGCTCCGACGACCAGCGCGCAAGCGAGAGCCATGAAACGGCGGCGCCACAGAACCTGGAGCAGATCCGCTGGCTGGAGATCCTCAGCACGTAGCACGGGCGCTCCTGGCAATGCTGAGGGGATTCAGGCCATGTGTGCTCGGCGAGCCAATTGGGTCCGGGTTCATTTGCAAGCGAACGCCGACCGCGATGCGATACGTATCCACGCCCTCGCTCTCGAGCGATCCTCCTCCGAGTTGGTGCGCCTGGAGGCCCATAGCCACCACCGACACTCCGTCGGCGATCCGCACGCCACCTCCGACACACGTCGTCCATGTGTCGATGGCATCCGGCGAAGAGAACCCGGGCGAGGCACCAGCAGAGCTGAGCGGATGGTTGCGTGCGAACCCGAAGTGCCCGATCAAGCTCCAGCGCGCCGTCTCTGTGCCGACACTGGCGGTCGCGCGGTCGCGAATCGTTGCGCGCCCGAGCCCGGTTGTGAACCCGACGTCGCGCTCTGCCAGCAATCCGAGGGCCGGCGATCCACCGCATGGCTCAGCCGCGCGCTGGCAACGTATCCCGGCGAACCGGGCGTCTCAGCGAATGCGGGCGCGTCAATGCTCTGCAACTCCTGCAACCACAACACCCCGCCTCGAAGACGGAGTCGAGTTTGTTGTGCCACGCGGTAGTCAATGCCGGCGCTAGCCGAGGCTGTGCGTGCCTTCGATCCGCTGTCGAAGCGACCCAGGCTAGCGCTCGCACCGGCGAACAACGAGACGCGCTCGGTCAGTCCGCGACCGTACCCGACCGACAACGAGTAGTCGTCGCTGCCGGCAAGCGCCTGCTCGACTGCCTCCTGATCCGGGAAGCGCACACGCCGGTATCGAGCCGTTAGCGAAACGCTGTCACGAGGCGTTAGCTGGTGCACGAGCGCCGCGTCGATGTCGGCGCGGGCCTGCCGCGATCACGGCACGACGATCTCGGTAGCATCGAGTCCTCGTAGCTCATTCGAAACGTACGCATCGCCGTTCAGCAGCAATCGCGTTCGGGGCGACAGCTGACCGGTAATCGACACTCGACCCGACTGTTCGAAACTGCTCGCCACCTGACGATCGTTGTAGCGCTGATAGCCGGGCGTGTAGTTGAAGTCTGCGCTCCATCGAGGGCCGCGGAGTTGGAACGGCAGATCAGCGCTTACTGCCACCAGCCCCGACTCGCGAGGGTCACCGGCCAACCGCAGGGGGTTGCTGCTGAGGCTACCCAGAATCGTCAGCGAGGGCGCGAAAGTCGAGCGATTGTCCACTCCAACCGTTCCCGGCTGTGAGCTTGGCGTCGTTGACTGGGCCACTGCCAGCACCGACGAGCCTACCGTGAGCACCCACCGCGAGGAGCACGGCGCACAGCGGCGAACCGGGCATACGGCGGCAGGGCGGCGAGCCTTCCCTAGGGCACATGAATGACGTCTCCGGCGTGCAACACGAGCTCGCCCGCATCGGCGCGACCCTTCATGACGTCGCCGTAGCGATACGGAATACGTACGCGCTGGTTACCGACGGTACGCAGTATCGTGATGCCGTTCTGGTTGGCGAACTCGGTAGTGCCGCCCGCCATCGAGATCGCCTGCAGCACGTTTATGTTGCGATCGAGCGAGACTGGGCCGGGCTGGCCCACGCGGCCAAGCACATAGACGACCAGGCTCTTGATGTCGGTGACGGTGACCGTCACGTTGGGTACCTGAACGAAGTCGAGCAGTGCGTCGGTGATCTCTGCCTCGAGTTGCGCTGCGGTCTTCCCAGCGGCCATCAGCTCGCCCACAAGGGGAAGCGAGATGTAGCCATCGGGTCGTACGGGGACCTGCCGGCTCAGCTCCTCGTTGCGCCAAACGAAGACGTCGACCTGGTCACCGGGACCGAGCCGATAGTCCCCGCTTCCAAACGACCGGGAACCTATCGACGGCCGGTCGAGCGATGGTCCGAATCCGGCGACGAAGCCGTTAGTCGGGGCGTATGGCGGCGTCCGAGGTGCCGGCGCGCTCCCCGACATCTGTCTCTGGTTTGATGGAACCTGTCTCCGGCTCCGGGCCATGCCATCGAACGAGGCCTGGCGCGGAAGCCGTCTCCGTACGATCGGCGTTGCGGGGGGGAGATCCACTGCCGTCGGCGTATCCGCCTGGTCGCGTACGGCGCTCGCGAGGTAAGCGCGAACGCCGGCAAGCCCGGCGACACCAGCCGAACCCTGCTGCGAGATCGCCGGCCGCTCCGGTGTTGGTAACCACTGGCGGTCACGCTGCGTTGCTGACAGCTGGGGGTCACGCTGCGTTGCTGACCAATGGGGGGTCACGCTGCGGTAGCCACGCTACGCCGTCATCGGCCATCCAGCTCGGATCACCGCCGACGTCGGATCCCAGACCGGCATCATTTCGGTCCACGGTAATGGACGTCGAGCGCCCGGAAACACTCGTCACCAACGGCGACCCGGGTGTGTTGGTTATGAAGACTCGATCGTCGTCCGCCGTGGTCGAAGCGTGAACCGGAACATCAGCCACGCGCACTGGTATCGAGCTCTGCGACGCCACGATACGCACCGGAATTCGAGACTGTGACGCCCTCGGATGGGCCACCTGCTGCGCTGTGGCCGCGCCCGGCGCCATGATCAGGCCGATGAGGCTCAGTACTGCGACAGCGCCGCCAACTCGACGTTCGACGTGCATCGATGTCTCCGTGGACGCGCCTGCCGGCGGCGCCCCGTTAAGGCTCGGGTTCAAGCACGCTTCCCATGTGCAATCGTCATGCCATCTCGAACGGCAGCCCGAAGCCCGGCGAGAGGCCGGTCGAAACACGCAAGTCTCTTTGTTCATTGAACTTTTCTGATATCGGTGCGAACGGCATGAGAGCTCAACGGAACCCGCGCCGACAGAGATCCGGCGCCAGGGAAAAACGCTTCCGAGCGGTGGGAAAAGAAGTTCCATCACTCACCCTGATGGATGCAGCGGCGCCAGGCCTCGCAGCTTTGTGGACAGCGCCTTGTAGCTGATACCGAGAAGCGCAGCGGCCCGATGTCGATCGCCCGCTACCGATTCGAGCGTGCGCACAAGCCACGAGCGTTCGGCGTCGCGAACCACCAGTCGGCGGATCTCCTTGAGTCGCACCGGGCGGCCCTGTTCGAGCGCCTCGAGGGCAGCTGTCTTCGGTTGACGCGCCCAATCGCCGGCCACCGCGCCGGTGAGTCGGCGCACCTCGTGGCGAGCGGCCACCCGCGCATCGCGCTGGCGCACCGCGGCGGCGGCGAAGGAGTTGATGTCGCCGAGCGCCGCTGGCCACCGATAACCACGCAGATAGGCGAGCGCTCGTTCGACGCCCCAGGGCATCTCGATGCCGCTTTGGTGGGTATGCTGTTCGAGGTAGTACTCGAGCAAGGGCTCCAGGTCCGCGTCTCGGGTGCGCAGCGGCGGTAGGTCCACCGCAATCAGCCGATCACTCAAAGCGCGCTGCAGCGAATCGCCACATCCAGAGCTCACCGCGAGGATGCGCGTGGCACGTGGTGATGGAAGATCAATCCTCTCCGCCGCCTCGAGTTGCACCGACGCCGCCAGCTGACCAGGTTCCTGAATCAGTAGCGACCCGAAGGCGGCCCGTTCGCAGGCGGCGTCAAGCTCCCCGTGCTGCTCTGCCGCGGAGCGCTCGCCGATTGACCTCCCGTCGATCTCGACTAGCGGCGTCCGAGATCCTCTGGCCAGATGCAGGGTCGATGCGATCCAGCGACGCCCTCCTTCCGGCTCGCCGCTGAAGAGCACCGCAACCGAAACGTCTGCCAACCGATCGATTGTTCGCGCCAAGCGAGAACCGGGCGGTGTCGGATAGGCGGCGCTAGGGACATCTATCGGGGAACCCATACGACCGCTGTAGTGCAAGCGATATGCCACGGCCAGCTGCGAAGCCCGAGGCGTTGCAGTGCGCCGTTTACGCAGTCGTGGTCGCGTCCTGGCGACTCCTGTCCGCGCGAGTCAGCGGACGTATGTCGAGCGTCGGAGCCGAATCAGGGAAAGAGTTTTCCCGCTTTGGGTACACGGCGTAACGACAGCCAGCGCCGTTCCGCTCCTGGCAGCACACCACATCGCCGACACGGGGCCACAGGGTGCCCGCGACAACGTGGGAGCCACGGGGCGCGGGAGTCAGGCCGCAGTGATGCCGCAGTCGCGAATCTTGTAGAGCAGCGCCTTGTAGCTGATGTGCAGCAACTCCGCCGCCTTACGCCGGTTCCAGCGCGTCTGCTCCAGCGCCCGTCGAATGAGCTCGCCCTCGACCTCCAGAGCCGCCAACCGAGACACTTCTTTAAGCGGCGGGATAGTACCGTCAGCTCCGATCAGGGCATCGACGTCGAATCGGCTGCCGGCCGGATCACGACGTGACACCAACGACTCCATGCTGCCCTCGATGTCCTCGAGAACCACCATGCGCCGGATCAGGTTCTGTAGCTCGCGTACGTTGCCCGGCCAGTCGTGCCGTGAAAGGGCGTCTAGCGTGGGCTGTGATAGCAGCCCCAGGTTACGTTCGTATTCGCGCTCATAGCGGCGCACGAAGTGCTGTGCCAGCAGCGGAATCTCGTCGCTCCGCTGTCGCAGCGGCGGAACCTCGACGCGAACAACGTTCAAACGGTAGAAGAGATCCTTGCGGAAGGAGCCCTCGAACATCTCCTGCTCCAGGTCACGGTTCGTCGAGGCGACGACCCGCGCGTCGATGCTTATCTCGCACTTGCCACCGAGTCGATAGTAGCTACCGTCCTGCAGTACCTGAAGCAACTTCGCCTGCGTGCCGCCGGCGATCTCGCCGATCTCGTCGAGCAAGATGGTACCGCCGTTGGCGAGCTCGAACTTTCCCGGCTTATCGCGATCGGCGCCGGTAAACGCGCCACGCTCGTACCCGAACAGCTCCGACTCCAGCAGCTGATCCGGCAGCGCCGCACAGTTGATCTTCACGAACGCCCCGTTCGAACGGCCGGAGAAGCTGTGTAGCTGACGAGCTACGACTTCCTTGCCCACACCGCTGTCACCGGTGATCAGCACCGGCACGTCGGTATCGGCCACCTGTCGTACCAGGTCGCGTATCGCGCGCATGGGCGCCGAACCCACAACCAGCTCGTCGTCGCCGATACCGCGGGTTGACTCCAGGAGTCGGACCAGTGCCGCATCGATTGTCTCGGGCGCCCGGTCGCGAGGTAACCCGGCCACTCCCTGACGGTCCATCAGCCCGGCGGTATCGCCGTTGAGGTCGTCGTACAGCAACAGCACCGGAATCGATCGGCCAACGGTGTGCAGCGCATCGAGGGCCTCCTTCACCGACCCATCCTGCTCGTCACCCATCACGAGTGCCTGCGGTCGGAAGCCGTTGCGCAGCACATCCATCGCCTCGTCGAGGCTGCCGGCAGCGACGGCACGATATCCGCTCCCGTTCAGCGTCGCCCGTAGGCGGGCACCGCTGGAGCTGCCATCGACAAGCAAGATCTTCTTGGGGTCGCGGGTCACGCCGACCTCCCAGGTGCTGGGCTGACGGAAATCGGCCGGCCCCGAACGGAGGGCCAGTCGGTCGTGAATCAACCTATGGGAATCGGATTACCCACAGCAATCCAGAATGTTTCCCACCCTCGACGCGAACGCGATCGAGCGGACAGGAGTTGCGTTTGCTGCGCAGAAGTGCGCTCAGACGACGCCCGCACCACTGAGCAAACGCTCGACAGCACGCTCCCAGGAATGCCGGCGCGCGACCCCGAGGCCTGCCTCGCCCAGCGCCGGCGCCACATCCGACCGTGCCGCACGCCGCAGCGCGGTAGCCACCTTGGCAGGCTCCGGCGGCACCACGAATCCGCTCTCGCCGTCGACTACTAGCTCTGCAGGACCGCCGGAATCGGCACACGTGATCACGGGCTTGGCAGAGCTGAACGCCTCCAGCGTCACCAGGCCATAGTCCTCGGCCTGAGCGCCGTACCAGACTGCCGAGCAGCGGGCGTACTCATCGACGAGCTCTGCCTCGGTGAGGCGACCGAGGAACTCGACCCGCTCGCTGATCCGCAACGACTCCGCCAGCCCACGCAGGCGCGCCTCTTCCGGCCCCTCACCGGCAATGCGTATCGCGGCGTCCGGAGCTTCGGCGACTGCCCGAAGCAACAGCGCGTTGCGCTTGAGCGGCTGGAGGCGCGCCACCGACAAGATTGCGCCGTCGTAGCCGTCGCAGCGATACGGCCGCTGAGGGGCCGGGGGATGGAGAACCTCGGCCTCCGTGCCGCCCCATCGTTCGAGACGGCGGCGTATGGTGTCGGACTGTGCGAAGACTCTCCGGGCGGCGCCGAGAAAACGCCTGTCGAGACGGTGCAGGAGTCGCCGTCGTGTGCCTTCGACCAGGCGGCCCCGCATCCCCAGATTCGCCCGAAAGCCCTCCCACAGGTCGTAGTACTCGCGCATCCGATGGTTCAGCCACACCACGTGATGCGGGTGCCGAACGGCATAGGACGGAAAGCGCAGGCTGACGACCACATCGATCGGCTGGCCGTCGCCGGTTACACCGACGTCGGTCAGCCAGGTGGCCAGGTAGGCCGAGAGCTGACGTCCGAAGCGGTTCTGCGGTGTCGTCAGCACCTCGGCGACATGCCCCTGATCGCGCAGCGCACGAGCCAGCGAACGGGCGATGACACGGTGGCCCCCCTCGACCAGCGGCACGTCGGAAGTAACTACGAGGGCTCGCACGCTAGTGGCCTGTAACAGATGACCGTTGCATATCGCAGGTGGGATCGGAGGAGGAGCAACGCCGCAGACGGGCCGATTTCGCCGTCATCCCGCGAACGGATGGGCAGTTGCGGGCGATATCGGCGTTGCGCCTCGTCGACGAAGGTCGCCAGCAGCTCCTCCGCCGCGGCGATTGTTGCAGAAAAACCACAGCTATGAGGGTCCAAAAGTGGCACAAACGCCACAAATCGGCTCGACTCAATCTCGGGATTCCGTTCGAACTAACTGAAAACAAAGAGCTTCGATTGATCAGCGTGATTGCGGCACAGCGCTTGCTTGTACGTTGTCAGGGATCCACTCGAGAAACGTTGATGACTCTGACTCAAAAGACGATTCGCTGCGAGGTGAGTTGCGCTGGTATCGGACTGCACTGTGGCAAGCGCGTGGAAATGCGTTTGCTGCCGGCCGCACCGAACACCGGCGTTCGTTTTCGACGCGTAGACCTGGACTCGCTCGAGATTCCGGTGACGATCGACAACCTACACCGAACGAGCTTCGCCACCCAGCTGAGCCTCAGCGACACGTCGATCAATACCGTCGAGCATTTGCTGTCGGCGGCCAGCGGGCTGGGGGTAGACAACCTCGTCGTTGAAGTAGCGGGCGAGGAGGTCCCCATCATGGACGGATCGGCGGCGCCGTTCGTCTACTTGTTGCATGAGGCGGGTCTCCGGCGACAGCAAGCGGCGCGCAAGTTCATCAAGATCGTTGAGCCACTGCGGGTCGACGAGGACGACAAGTTCATCGCCATTTACCCGGCGGAGCGGCTGAAGGTCTCGTATACGATCGACTTCGATCACCCCCTCATCGGTGTGCAACGAGAGACTTTCGTTATCACACCACGTGCCTTCACCGAGCAGATCGCGCCGGCCCGTACCTTCGGTTTCCTGAAAGACGTGGAGACGATGCGCAGCCTTGGCCTCGCGTTGGGTGGCTCGATCGAGAATGCCGTCGTCGTTGGCGAAAACTCGATCCTCAACCCACAGTTGCGGTTCCCGGACGAGTTCGTACGTCACAAGATCCTGGACGTGATCGGCGACCTCACTCTTCTGGGTCGGCCCCTACTTGGCCACGTAGTCGCGTATCGCGCCGGACACGGTTTACATGCCGCACTGGTGGACAAGATCCGCACCACGCCGTCGGCGTCACAGGTCGTCACCTGGGACGACATCGTCTACAGCCTGGCGGCACGGCGACCGGTCGCGGTGGCCGCCCCGGCCTGAGCGGCACGCCTCCCCAAAGTACATCTCGCAGGCGCTTAGCAGGCCACGGTGGAAGTGTGGCCTGCTAGCATTGCCAGGTAAGAGTGCCCCACCTTTCTCCCCGTAGCCGGGGAACCTCGCGCTCCGCTCCAGGTCCCACCACGCGATGATCCATAGCACACCAGCCGAACAACAACGCCGCGCGCGCCATCGCACGCTGATCGTCATCGGCCTCGTGCTAGTGGTGGCGACGTTCATCGCCATCGAGATCGCGCTGCAGCAGTCCACGGACAGCTGGCTGCCGGTATCGAACACGGTGCTGATCCACGCCATCACGGTGATCAACATCGTTCTGGTGCTGGTCCTTCTGCTGGTGCTGGGCCGAAACCTAATCAAGCTCTACGTTGATCGCCGCCACCGGAAGCTGGGATCCAGATTCCAGACCAAGCTCATGGCGACGTACGTCGGGCTCTCGCTCGTGCCCACGATCATCCTCTTTCTCGTGGGCAGCGATTTTATCCAGAAGAGCGTCGATCGCTGGTTTTCCAAGGAGGTTACCTCCGTTCATCAGCGCGCCCGCGACCTCGTCCGTGAGGCCTCCGAGATCCAGCAGCAGCAAATGCTCGACCTCGGCGCTGCTCTGGCCGACGAGATAACCACCGGACGCCTGTTTCCGAACGAAGCCTGGCAGCTTCTGAGCCGCGAAATGGGCCGTAAGCTCGAGCTCCAATACCTCGACATCGACGCTGTGGCCGTCTATCGAGGCAGAGAGCAACCGCACGCCCCGGTGCTCCGGGGCGACAGCTTCCTGCAGGGGCGTGAATACCTCTTGGATATACCTGACAGCTCGATTCTGATGGGCATGTCCGGGCAACCGTTCCGCCACGACACCGAGATCGAAGGGGGCAACCGACTGATCCTCGCTGGTGTACCCATCTACGCCCCCACGGACCGCCAAGTCGATGGCGTGCTGATCGTGGCGCGAGTGATCGATGGGGCCCTGGCGGCCGAGCTTGCTTCGGTCCTCGATATCTATGCGGACTACACACAGGGCATCGAGGAGAAGGAGCCCATCACCAACGCCTACATACTCACCTTCCTGCTGCTCAGCCTGCTGATCGTTTTCGGGGCCGTCTGGCTGGGGCTTTACCTCGCAAAAGGGGTAACGGGCCCGATACGAAGCCTCTCCGAGGGCACCCGTGCAGTTGCCGCTGGCAATCTCGACTATCGAGTCCAGGTCGAGACCAACGACGAGCTCGGCGCGTTGGTGGAGTCGTTCAACCGCATGACCGGGGATCTCGCGGTCAGCCAGCACAATCTGGAGCAGTCTCGGACCGAGTTGGAGGGCAGCATCGGCGAGCTCGAGGAGCGCCGCGGCTACATGGAATCCGTGCTGGCGAACATTGCCACCGGCGTGGCCTCGATGAACGCCGACGGTCACATCACGACATTCAATCGGGCGGCCGCCGACATGCTCGGCATCGACGCCCAGGCGGCCATCGGCAGGCCGTATGGAGAGGTGTTTGCCGGCGACAACTTCGCCGAGCTGCGAACGCTCATGCGTCACGCTCGTCCACGCTTGGCGGCGCTCGAAGAGGAGCTGACGGTCGAGGCCGCCGGCCAGCGTCTGACGCTCGCGGTGCATTGCTCGAGCCTGCGCGACAAGTCGAGCGAGTACCTCGGAACGGTCGTGGTGCTCGACGACCTCACCGGCCGGATTCGAGCTCAGAAAGTCGCCGCATGGCGCGAGGTGGCCCGCCGGATCGCCCACGAGATCCGCAACCCGTTGACACCGATCCAACTATCGGCGCAGCGGATCGCGCGGCGATACAAGCGCGCCGCCGGAGCCGAGGATGAGTACGCCGTCATTGACGAGGGCACGCGCACGATCCTCCAGGAAGTCGGCACGTTGAAAGCCCTGGTTGAAGAGTTCAGCCGCTTCGCGCGCATGCCATCGGCCAACCCGGTGGCTTCCGACCTTCACCGGATCCTAGATGACAGCTTGCTTCCGTATCCCGAGCTTCACCCGGAGCTCGAGATCAGACGTCGCTTCGCTGTCGACGTACCCACTTTGCAGCTGGATCCGGACCAGATGCGTCGAGCGTTCGCCAACCTGTATGACAATGCGGTCAAGGCGATGGCGGGCAATGGACGTTTGAGCGTTACCACGGTCTTCGACACCGAGCTGGAAGTAGTACGGGTCGAGGTCGCCGACAACGGTCCAGGGATCCGGCCGGAGGACAAGGACCGGCTGTTCGTGCCCTACTTCTCGCGCAAGAGCGACGGGACCGGATTGGGCCTGGCGATCGTGCGACAGATCGTCTCGGATCACCGCGGCTACATACGCGTCGTCGACAACGTGCCGCACGGTGCCACCTTTGTCGTTGAGTTGCCGACCGGCTGAGTTGCGACGGTGAGCGAGTCCGGTCGGATTCTGGTTGTCGACGATGAGCGCAACGTGCGCGCGACGCTAGAGGGCGTGCTCGTCGACGAAGGCTATGAGGTGGTCTCGGTAGACAGCGGCGAGGACGGCCTCGAGGAACTGCAGCGAGGAGATTACGATCTTGTTCTGCTCGACATCTGGCTGCCCGCGATGGACGGGCTCGAGGTTCTCGAGAAGATAGGCGCCACTGGCACCGAGTGCGAGGTCGTGATGATCTCGGGGCACGGAAGCATCGACGCCGCGGTCAAGTCGACCAAGCTCGGCGCGTTCGACTTTATCGAGAAGCCGCTGTCGCTCGATCGGGTACTCGTGGTGGTCGCGAACGCGGTGCGGCAACGGCGACTGGTACGCGAGAACCTGCAGCTGCGAGCACAGGTCAGCGGGCGAGTCGATATCGTCGGCGAGAGTGAGCAGATCGTGGCGCTACGGCGGCAAGTAGATCGTGCCGCACCGAGCAACGGACGCGTCCTAATCTTCGGCGAGAACGGCACAGGAAAAGAACTCGTGGCCCGGCGAATCCACGCGCTTTCGACCCGGCGCGTCGGACCGTTCGTCGAGGTGAACTGTGCCGCTATCCCGGACGATCTTATCGAGAGCGAGCTCTTCGGCCATGTGAAAGGCGCGTTCACCGGAGCGGTCGCCGACAAGGCTGGGAAGTTCGAGCTTGCCGATGGTGGCACGTTGTTTCTCGACGAGGTCGGCGACATGAGCCTCAAGACCCAGGCCAAGGTGCTTCGGGTGCTCGAGGAACAGCGTTTTCAGCCCGTGGGCTCGAATGCGACACTCGATGTCGACGTGCGAGTCATCGCTGCAACCAACAAAGACCTCAGTGCAGCGATCGTTGATGGCTCATTCCGGGAAGACCTCTACTACCGTCTCAACGTCATACCGTTCCAAGTGCCGCCGTTGCGCGCCCGGCGTGACGACATCCCGCTGCTGGCTGACCGCTTCCTGCGAGATCTGGGGGCGGAGTATCAACAGAGTCCGAAGCGCCTGAGTCAAGGGGCGGTTGCGCTGCTGGTGGGCCATCGGTGGCCGGGCAATGTTCGGGAGCTGCGCAACGTCTGTGAGCGCGCCGTGATCATGGCGACGACGGAGGTGATCTCGGAATCGGACTTCTCGACCATGGTGGAGGCACCGCTCACGGCATCGTCGGCGCTTGATCAGGACTTGTCGCTGCGAGCGGCACGCGAGATCTTCGAGCGGCGATTGATCGTGGCGAAGCTGCGCGAGTTCGGCGGCAGCGTGCGTCAGGCTGCCGGCGCGCTCGGTATCGAGCGCAGCCACCTGTATCGCAAGCTCAAGGCCTACGGAATCGACCCGACGGAGGCCGTCAACGGTGGATGAGGCCAACTGCGGCCTCTGAGGCGGCGGCTGAGTGCGATCCAACCGCTGCGCTCACAAACGCTGTTTTGCGCAACAATGCGCACCTGTGCGTTGACCGTACCGCGCTACTATTGCTAGCATCCTCTATGGGGCGGACATCTTGTTAGCGGGAGGCGAACGCTCGGGGTGGAGCGTGACCCGTTGAAATGTCCGAAATGTGACCTGGTCACGTTCGATCACTTGCCGCGATGCCCGTCGTGTAGTGCCTCTTTTCGGCTGAACCGCGCACTGACCCGGCGGCGCCGCGATCCGTCGCGACCGATCTATCTACCGGTTTCGCCGCCACCAGATCAGGACACCGCCGCCGTCGAAGTGAAAGGGTCGACGACCGGACCTCAGCTTCAGGACGTAAGACTCCCTGGCGCACAACAGTTGCCGTTGGTGGCTGCAGTCCCCCATCCCGAGGTCGTGCCCGAGCCGCCCGCTTTCGCATCAGAGCCGGCCATAGTGGCCGAACCGGTCGCCCTCGTACCACAGCCAGCAGCCGCGCCAGAGCCGGTCGGCTTGGAATCAGAGCCGGCGGGCATAGCGGAACCGGTCGCCGGCGTATTGGAACCGGCGGGCGTTGCGGAACCGGTCGCCGGCGCATTGGAACCGGCGGGCGTTGCGGAACCGGTCGCCGGCGCATCAGAGTCGGCGGTTGCGGCACCGGTCGCCTGCTCATCAGAGTCGGCGGTCTCTGCTGAATCCGGCGCCTTGGTACCAGTGGAGCACTCGCCTGAGCTCGAGGCCGCGGCAACGACCCTTGAGCCGGCAGCCCCGATAACACCACCGCAACCACCCGCCTTCGCGGCGACAGCCACAGCGCCCGACACGGCTCCTAGCGAGGAAGGCCATCCGAGCCTGGGTCAGCTGGCGGCAGCCGAGCGGCGACGCGCCTTTGCAGCCGCAGCCGACCGCGGAGTCACGGTGTCGCGCTTGGCGCCGACACCGGCTGCGGACGCTGCGGTGGATGCCCACCACCGGGACGCTCAGTCGCTCAAGAAGCGTATGATGCGTGCCAGCCAGGCCAGACGGAGACGGCGGCCGGACCTGATCGCCGAAGCGGTCGATCCGGTGCTGCCGGGATGGTACGAACCAGGAATCGAGAATCCCGTCGCGGAGCCCGTCACGGCGGGCCGGACGTCGGACTGACGAAGCCAATGCGAAGGAGGGGTCCCGGTGTCACGGACCGATTCTGACCGCGGAACAGGCAACTCGACGCCAGCCGTCACGTCCACCGCTGAGCAGGCTAATGAGGGGGCCGAGTTGTCATCGACCGGCTCGTTTTCCGGTGCTGCGACCGGTGGTGGTCCGCCCTTCGGCGATTGGCGTGAGCAACTGCGCGACCGAGTGCGGGAGATCCGCGCCCGCAAGCTGGTGGACAAGCGGCCGATCGAGCGCGAGACCGGCGGCTTGAGCACGCCCGCCGACGCTGCGCGTGACGAGAAGCTCCAGACCGCGCGCCAACATGCGGCGACGAACAACGACGAAACGATCGCTCCGAGTCCGCCTCCCGGCGAGGCCGCTCGGGAGCCGGACGATCTCACGAGCCTCATGGAGGTACTCCTGAATCCCCCCGAAGGGCTCGAGCCGCTAATCGGGCCACCAGCCAACGCCGCCGCGCAACAGGACGCTGAGGAACCGGCCGAGGGGGAAGGCAACAGGGAACCGGAGTCAATCGACGAGCTCCCTGTCACACCGACGAGCGTTGCCGCTGCCCACTCTGCGCAGTCAGCTCCGTCCGCGCAGGTGAGCGGGGAGGGCACGGAACTCTCCGGGTTCGACGACGACGAGGAGAGCGAGGAAACGCTAACTGTCGATCTCTATGACGAGGTGCCTGCACCGCCAGACGAGGATGCCGTACCGCTGTTCCAGGATGAGGCGAGGCTCATCGACGACAACCCCCTGAGCGAGGTCGTCGAAACGCCTACGGAGGCGCCGCGGACAGAGTCCGTCGCGGACAAGCAGGTGACACCGCCGCTCGACGGCTTCCGCACCGAGATGCCGAGCTGGGCAAAACTAGAGACCCCGGACGAGCCCGCGCTAGCGACCATCCAACCTCCTCCGCCACCAGATCTTTCTGCGATCCCGAACGAGCTCTCCGAGGTCGACATCCCGTCCTGGGCGCTGCCTCGTCAGCGCGACGACCAGGCGGGTGGAGCTCACGCCCCCGACACTCCCGGGCAGCTCAACGCCGAGGCACTGCTCGCCGGTGACCCCCTGGAACGAGCCGCGCCGGCGCGAGAGCCGCGCCCACGCACGAAGGTTGAGGTCGAAGCGGCGCCTGACTCGCGCCCCGTGCCATCCCCATCGGCCTCGGAGACGCCCCCAAGCGCGGCGCCAGCAGACCACCTTGCGCTTCGAGACATCCACCTCGTCGGTGAGTACTCCACCGGGACGTCTCCAGCACCGGAATCGAGCGTCGAAGATCCGGCCGAGGCGGCGCAGCCGCCTGCTGCCGATAGCACACCGGCTCCGGCCCCCACCGAGATCCAGAGCCGTCCTCCGGCAGCGGAATCGGGTACCTCTACGACTGATCCGACGGAGTACGATCGCGAACCGGATGTGCCCGCCGCGGAGTGGGGCGCGGGGCTCGAATCTGACCCAGCGCCAGCGGCGGAAACCGATGTCGAGCCGGGGGTTTCGATGTCGTCGCAGGCCGACGCTGAGTACGACGATGGGCGACGGTTCCCCGGGCTGTTCGATGCTGCCGAGACCCCACCGATACCCGAGGTCGGGCCGATCGAGGCGGACGACCCGAGCGCGGAGCCGGAACCGCAACCCGTGACGGATACGGCAATGGAATGGGACCTGGAAGCACCTTCCGACCCGGACACAATCCTCGACGCCCAGCGCGATCCGATGGACCCGACGGCACCGATGTCAGATCGCGTATTCTCGGCCCTCGCAGACGCGCTGGTGCTGACGACGATCGCCGTAATACTGATGGTCGGCGGGGCGAATGTGGCGGGCACCGGCGCCGTGTTGTTCGTTCAGGCGGCACCCGTACCGTTCGCAGCCGTGTGGCTGATCTTCGGTCTCTGCTACGGCATCTTCTTTGTCGGCACCTGCGGCCAAACGCTTGGCAAGATGGCGATGCGAATCCGGGTCATCGGGTCAAACCGGTTCCGGGTGGGATATGCGAAGGCAACCGTGCGCACGTTGACCTACGCGGCGACGATGCTCCCGGTGGGGCTGGGGCTGGTCCCGGCGCTCAAGGATGCAGAGCATCGCGCCCTGCACGATCGGGTCAGCGGCACGCGCGTGGTGAAAGCCTAGCCGGCCTCTAGCGGGGTCTTCCGCCGGCAGGACCCGGAGTCGCCAGGCTCACCACAGTTCTTCTGGCGCCGGCTAGTGACGGAAGTGGCGCGTGCCTGTGTGAACGAGCACCAGGTCGTGGTCGTCGGCGGCAGCGATCACCTCGTCGTCGCGTCTCGAGCCACCCGGCTGGACGATCGCCTCGACGCCGGCTTCGGCAAGCGCCTCGAAACCGTCGGCAAACGGAAAGAAGGCGTCGGAAGCCGCGGTGGCGCCAGCTAGGTCGTGGCCAGCCGCTGCGGCCTTGCAAACGGCGATGCGGCACGAATCGACACGGCTCATCTGTCCGGCCCCAACGCCGAGTAGCTGGCCGGACCGTCCGACGACAATCGCGTTGGATTTTACCGCCGGCACTAGACCCCACAAGAAACGCAGATCCGCATCCTGCTCGGATGTGGGCTGTCGCTGGCTAACAACCTCCCAGCGATCGGCCAGCGTCGTATCGCGCCCTTGCACCAGCAGGCCGCCGGATATCTGACGAAGCTCGGGAAGCCTGGCGAGATCGTCGCCCGGCCCTGGCGCCCGCAGCAAACGTAGGTCCGGCTTGGAACCGAGTAGGCGCAACGCTTCGTCATCGAATCGCGGCGCGACGACTACCTCGATGAACGTCGTCACGATCTCCGAGGCGGTCGCGGCATCAACGCTACAGTTGAGTCCGACAATGCCGCCGAAGGCGGAGGTCGGATCGGTTGCGCGGGCGCGCGAATAAGCCCCGCTCGGTGTCTCAGCGATCGCCGCACCACACGGGTTCGCATGCTTGATGATCGCCACCCCAGGCGACGGCAGCGACCATGAGAGCTGCCACGCAGTATCCGCATCCAGGTAGTTGTTGAAGGACAAATCCTTCCCCTGCAGCTGTTCCGACACCAGAATGCCACCACCGATCGGGCTCGATTCGGCGTACACAGTCGCCGCCTGGTGTGGGTTCTCGCCGTACCGCAGAGTGGCCCGACGCCGGTAGACGAGAGCCAGGGCGCCCGGGTGTAGGGTGCGCGCGGACGACGATTCGAGGTCCACGGCGTCCGCGTCGATGGCGCACAGATAGTTGCATATCGCGGCCTCGTAACTGGCTGTGTGCTCGACTGCTTTGCGAGCCCAACCGAGCCGCTGCGCCAGCGCGATGTCCGGCACGTCAATGGCCTCTAACACGGAGTCGTAGTCGCGCGGATCGACCGTCACGACAACGCCGGGGAAGTTCTTATAGGCGGCTCGCAGCAGACTCACGCCACCGATATCGGTCTGCTCGAGCGCGTCGATGAGCCGGTGGTCCGGCGCCGATATCGTGGAGCGGAACGGGTAGAGGTTGACGACAACCAGATCGATCGGATCGATGCCGGCGGCAGCGATCTCCTGCATCTGGGAGGCATCTTCTCGCCGCGCCAGAATACCGGCGAAAACCGCCGGCTGCAGCGTCTTCACGCGCCCGCCGAGCATCTCGCCCTGGCCGGTAAGCTCTTCCAACGATGTCACTTCCAGTCCGGCGTCGGTCAAATGTCGAGCCGTACCCCCGGTGGAGATCAAGCGCACACCATGGCCGACCAGGCCGCTGGCGAAGTCGACCAGGCCGGTCTTGTCATAGACAGACAGTAGCGCCGTCCGGATTCTGCTCACCAGCAGCTATCCCGCAAGCGTCTCTTGCCCCGCGCCCAGCCGCGATCGGGCGCGCTCAGATCCAATCGATGCGCCGTACTGAATCTTTCCCGAGGGCGCGGTGCAGCTTCGCGAGAATCTCCGGCTCCAGTTCAATCAGGCTGTTGCGCCATCCAGTGTCATCGACCTCTACTGTCAGCACACCGTCTTCGATCGATCGGGCCGAGGCATGCCGCGATACGGCATCACCTGCCGCCGCCCTCCAGGCACGCTCGACGATCTTCCAGCGCAACTCCGGATCATCGGTCCAGCCCGATAGGAGACCGGGCAACCCGGTGCCGACCCGTTGAAAGCTCATGGCAGCAACAACATGGCATCGCCGTAGGAATAGAACCGATAGCCGCAAGCGATTGCGTTCGCGTAGGCATCCAGCAGCCGTGTGCGGCCAATCATCGCGGCGACCATCATCAGCGGCGTCGACCGCGGAAGATGGAAGTTCGTGATCATCGCATCGACCACCCGAAAGCGATACCCGGGTCGGACGTACAGATCCGCGTTGCCGACCCCAGCGACGACAACGCCGTCTTTTCTGGCGGCGTGCTCGAGCGTTCGAACACTCGTTGTTCCCACCGCGACGACGCGCCTGCCCTGCTCCCGGGCACGCTTCACGGCCGCAGCTGTCACTGCCGGGATCTCGTAGGCCTCGGGCTGCATCACGTGGTCCTCGATGCGCTCGCTGGTGATCGGCCGGAAAGTCCCCGTGCCTACGTGCAACGTCACCGTCGACAGCTCGACGTCGCGGCGGCGGAGCGCTGCCAGGAGATCAGCAGTGAAGTGCAGGCCGGCGGTCGGAGCAGCGACCGCCCCCGGCGCGGCCGCGTAGATTGTCTGGTAGCGCTCCCGATCAAGGCGCGTCCGCGCTTCGTTGTGGCCGGCACGAATGTACGGCGGTAACGGCATGCGTCCGAGCCGACCGATCAGCGCCGCCATGTCCACGCCGACCGGCGCCTCGACAATGCGTTCGCCGTCGGTGCCGACGTCCACGACGCGCAACGAGGTTCCGTCGGCGAGATCGAGCGCATCCCCGACGTGCAGGCGACGTGCCGGGCGCGCCAGCGCGTACCACCGAGTCGAGCCCGGACTCGATGGGCGCAGCATGAGCAGCCCCACGGCACCGCCGGTGGCACGCTTCGCTTCCAGTCTAGCCGGAACGACGCGCGCGTCGTTGACCACCAGCAGATCACCCGGCTGCAGAATCTCCGCCAGTTCACAAAAGCGTCGGTGATCGAGGACGGTATTCGCTGGCTCGAGGTCGGCGTTCACTGGCTCGAGACCCGGCTCACGACCCGGATCGAGTAGCGCTCCCGGATGCGCGCCGCGGACCCCTCGGAGAACCATCAGCCGGCTGTGATCGCGGCGCTCGGCGGGGCGTTGGGCGATCCGCTCCGGCGGCAACTCGTAGTCGAACGCAGCTACTTCCATGTCGTCTCGACGGTTCGCTGCTTCAGCGGTTCGACCCGGGACCGGCCGGAAGCCGGGACGATATGGCGGCTACCAGAGCGGCGGCTGACCGTCACTGCCCGACCGCTGCACGATGCCGAAGTGCCGGTAGGCTTTGGCAGTGGCTACCCGACCCCGATGGGTGCGTTGCAAGAAGCCCAGCTGGATCAGATACGGCTCGTACATGTCTTCGATCGCCGACTTGTCCTCGCCGATCGACGCGGCGATCGTGCTCAGCCCCACCGGCCCACCGGAGAAGTCGTTGATGACCGCCAGGAGCAAGCGGCGATCAATCTCGTCGAATCCGATCTCGTCGACCTCGAGCCGGGCGAGCGCATTCTGGGCCACGTCCTGCTCGATACGCGGATCACCTTGAACTTGCGCGTAGTCCCGTACTCGACGGAGCAGCCGATTGGCGACCCGGGGAGTGCCACGCGACCGGCGGGCGATCTCGAGCCCGCCTTCAGGCGTTACTTCCACGCCGAGGATCTCGGCTGAGTTCGCCACGATCTGTGCCAGCTCGTCCACGCTGTAGTAGTCGAGCCGGAACACGATACCGAATCGTCCGCGCAACGGCGACGTCAGTAGCGCTGCGCGGGTCGTAGAACCCACCAGCGTGAACCTCGGCAACGGTAGCTTCACCGAACGAGCGCTGGGCCCCTCGCCGATGACGATATCGATCTGGTAATCCTCCATCGCCGGATAGAGCACTTCCTCGATCGCTGCCGACATGCGGTGGATCTCATCGATAAACAGTAGCGCGTCATCTTCGAGGTTGGTCAGGATGGCGGCCAGATCGCCGACCTTCTCAATCACCGGCCCCGACGTCGACCGCAAGTCGACCTGCATCTCGTGGGCGATGATGTTCGCCAGCGTGGTCTTGCCGAGTCCAGGTGGACCGAACAGCAGTACGTGGTCGAGCGGCTCACCGCGTTGCCTGGCGGCGGTAATGAACACCTTGAGGTTGTCGACAATTCGAGTTTGCCCGACGTAGCGGTCGAGCGAGCGCGGACGGAGCGCAACGTCATAGCGCTCCTCGTCGGAGAGCGAGGCGGGCATCACCAGTCGTTCGCTCACTTCGCCAGCATCCTCAACGTCTGCCGCAGCAGTGTCTCGAAGTCCTCGGCAGGTTGCTCGACCCGCTTCAGTGCCGTCTCCGCATCTCGGCGACGGTACCCCAGATTCAGCAACGCCGAGAGCACATCGTCGCGCACACCCGTGACGCTGGTCTCGCGGGCCGCCGGCATCACGTCGAGCACCTTCTCCTTGAGCTCCAGGGCCATGCGCTCGGCGGTCTTGCGGCCAACGCCCGGAATGCTGGTGAGGCGCGCAATGTCGCTATCGGCGATCGATGAGACCAGCGTATCGCTCTCCATGCCGGAGAGAATCGTGACGGCGAGCTTGGGACCGATTCCGGAAACGCTGATGAGTGACTGGAATAGCGCCAACTCGGCACTGGTATTGAAACCGTAGAGCTCAATCGCGTCGTCACGCACGTAGGTGTGCACCCGCAAGCTGACGTCGTGGTTGGCGTCGGGAAGCTCGTAGAAGGTGGATAGCGGGACGATGACCGAATAGCCGACGCCACCGACGTCGATGATGATCCCGTCGGTAGCCTTTCGGGCCAGCTGGCCGCGGAGGGAACCGATCATTCGTCGCTCAGCAGCCCGCAGCCACGGCGGCCTCGAGACGACGACGAACGCCGCGGCTGTTGGCATGGCACAGCGCGATGGCCAGCGCGTCGGCGGCGTCCTGGGCAGGGACCTTGGGGAGGCCGAGCAGCGTCTTGATCATCTGTCCGACCTGTTTCTTGTCGGCCTGACCGTACCCGACGACCGCCTTCTTGACTGCCCGAGCGCTGTACTCGAACACCTCGCAACGATCCGCCGCCGCGAGCATCAGGACACCGCGTGCCTGACCGAGGACCAGAGCTGAGCGCACGTTGTGAGCACTGAAGACCTCCTCGATAACCGCTTCGTCCGGTTGATGCCGTTCGACGATGGTGGCGAGCTCGCTGTGCAGAAGGCTCAGTCGACGCGGCAGTGGCAAGTGAGCCGGCACCCGGATGACGCCATGATCGACTACATCCACCCGCTGGCCGTAAGCATCGACGACGCCGTACCCGGCGGCACGAGAACCCGGATCGATGCCCAGGATGCGGGCGCCACGCCGTCCGGCCATGCCGCCGTTAGCCAGCTGCTATCTGCTCGACGATCGCCTCGTCGAGATCGGCGTTCGACCAGACATTCTGGACGTCGTCGTGATCATCGAGCACTTCCATCAACTGCAGGCAGCGCTCGGCGTCGCGCCCCTCGAGGGCAACGAGGGTCTGCGGCAGCATCGCCAGCTCCTGCGTGTCGCAAGCGATGCCGGCCTGCTCGAGAGCCTTCATGACGGTATGGAACTCGGTCGGCGCGGTGGTGACCTCGTACACACCCTCCTGGGGGGCAACGTCGTCCGCCCCCGCCTCCAAGGCCACGTCCAGCAGCGCGTCCTCGTCGACCTTGGCTGCGTCGACGAGAAAGTAGCCCGCCTGCTTGAACATCCAGGCGACGGTGTTCGGCTCGCCCAGGTTGCCACCTCGTCGCTCGAAAAGCTTGCGGATCTCAGCAACGGTGCGGCGCCGATTGTCGGTGGTGGTTTGCACCAGGATGGCGACGCCGCCGGGACCGAAACCCTCGTACGTCACCTCTTCGTAGGTGACGCCAGGAAGCTCGCCGGTGCCGCGCTGGATGGCGCGCTCGATGTTGGCGACCGGCATGTTGTCGCGCTTCGCCGCGTCGATGGCACCGCGCAGGCGCGGATTAGAGTCGGGCTCCCCGCCGCCCATCTTGGCGGCAACCGTAATCTCCTTCACCAGGCGGGAGAAGATCTTGCCGCGAACCGAGTCCGTGGCCGCCTTCTTGCGCTTGATGGTGGCCCACTTGGAATGCCCCGACATGTTCTCGACGCTCCACCGCGTTGGTGTCGAATCCACCGATGCTAACACGGTGTATGGAGCCACAAGACAGACGCGGGCGCCCTCCTGCCCGGCGGTCAATACAAGAAAACCCCGGGGCATCTCGATGCCCCGGGGCTTCAAGAATAACTCGGCAACGACCTACTCTCCCACACAGTCACCCATGCAGTACCATCGGCGCTAGAGAGCTTAACTACCGTGTTCGGAATGGGAACGGGTGTGACCTCTCCGCTACAGTCACCGAGAAAATTCGAATAGACAAGGTGAGTTGCGCGTCTACGCTCCGTTGTGCACGTCGCACTGCGACGTGATGCCGAAATGAATCGGTCGAGCGTGCTCACCGCGCATCGACAGTCAGTGCAGTTGTATGAATGAACATACGCGTCGCACTGATATGTCAGCAGTGTCGTACAGACACATCTGCGCGCGGTGAATGATATGGCCAAGCCACACGGGCGATTAGTACCGCTCGGCTGAGTGCATTGCTGCACTTACACCTGCGGCCTATCAACCTGATCGTCTCTCAGGGCCCTTCAGGGGGATTAACTCCCCGGGAGACCTCATCTTGGGGCAGGCTTCCCGCTTAGATGCTTTCAGCGGTTATCCCATCCGGAGATCGCTACTCAGCAGTGCTCCTGGCGGAACAACTGATACACGAGAGCTCCAGCCATCCCGGTCCTCTCGTACTAGGGATGGCATCCCTCAAGTCTCCTACGCCCACGGCGGATAAGGACCGAACTGTCTCACGACGTTCTAAACCCAGCTCGCGTACCGCTTTAATCGGCGAACAGCCGAACCCTTGGGACCTGCTTCAGCCCCAGGATGCGATGAGCCGACATCGAGGTGCCAAACCTCCCCGTCGATGTGAACTCTTGGGGGAGATAAGCCTGTTATCCCCGGCGTACCTTTTATTCGTTGAGCGACGGCCCTTCCATGCGGAACCGCCGGATCACTAAGCCCTGCTTTCGCACCTGCTCGACCTGTATGTCTCGCAGTCAAGCTCCCTTATGCCTTTACACTCTTCGGCTGATTTCCAAACAGCCTGAGGGAACCTTTGGGCGCCTCCGTTACTCTTTGGGAGGCAACCGCCCCAGTTAAACTACCCACCTAGCACTGTCCCCGATCCGGATAACGGACCTGGGTTAGAGTTTTGATATGAGGAGGGTGGTATCTCACCGGTGGCTCCACCGAGTCTAGCGACCCAGCTTCAAAGCCTCCCACCTATCCTGCACACCACACATCCAAACCCAGTACTAGGCTGTAGTAAAGGTGCCGGGGTCTTTCTGTCCAGCCGCGGGTAACCGGCATCTTCACCGGTGCTTCAGTTTCGCCGAGCCACTGGCCGAGACAGTGCCCAGATCGTTGCGCCATTCGTGCGGGTCGGAACTTACCCGACAAGGAATTTCGCTACCTTAGGACCGTTATAGTTACGGCCGCCGTTTACCGGGGCTTCAGTTCAAAGCTTCGCTTCTCCGAAGATTGACTAACCTCTCCCTTTAACCTTCCGGCACCGGGCA
>CBDAMQ010000034.1:0-425000 GCA_965197275.1 Acidobacteriota bacterium | reverse complement strand
CGTCGCCGAGCGAGGTGCAAAGCTGCCAGTAGGTCCACATGGTGTCGTCGGACAGCGACATCACCTTCCCGTACATCTCGTCCGGTGTGTCCTCGATGGCGATGTAGTTGCCCAATGACTTGCTCATCTTGTCGACGCCGTCGGTGCCGACTAGCAGCGGCATCGTAATGACCACCTGCGGTTCCTGGCCGTGCTCACGCATGATGTCGCGCCCCACGAGGAGGTTGAAGAGCTGGTCGGTGCCGCCCATCTCCACGTCGGCCTCCAGAGCCACCGAATCGTAAGCCTGAGCGAGTGGATAGAGGAACTCGTGGATTGCGATTGGCTGCTGGCTCGCGTAGCGCTTCTTGAAATCGTCGCGCTCCATCATGCGTGCCACCGTGTACTTCGCCGCCAAGCGGATGATCCCAGTGGATCCGAGCTCGCCCAGCCAGCTGGAGTTAAACTCGGTGCGGGAACGCTCGGCGTCGAGAATGCGGAAGGCCTGCCTGCGGTAGGTGTCGGCGTTGGCCTTGATCTCCGTCGGCGTCAGCTGCGGTCGTGTCTTTGACCGCCCCGACGGGTCACCGATCATACCGGTGAAATCCCCCACCACGAACACCACCTCGTGGCCGAGATCCTGGAACTGTTTCATCTTCCGTATGACCACCGTGTGGCCAAGATGAATGTCCGGCGCGGACGGATCGAACCCGACTTTGACCACCAGCGGTTTTCCGTGCTGCCGCGAGCGCTCGATCTTCGCGGCGAGCTCCTCCTCGCTGACCAGATCCACGACGCCCTGGCGAAGCGCGTCCATCTGCGCGTTCACGGACTGAAACGGCACGTTAGTGTCCTGTAGCCGAGGTTCGTTGCAAGTTGCCGGGTCGACAGGGGAGCAAGCCGGCTCCCCCCACTGGGAGTGGTCCGCCGCGCGAGCCCTGTCGGACGCTACCTCCGGGGCCGGATCTCGACACGGCGGCCTACGACGCGAATTCGATCTTCCGCGAACAAGCGTATCGCCTCCGGATAGAGTCGATGTTCCTGCTGCAGGATTCTCGCGCCGAGGACGTTCTCCGTGTCGCCGGGCTCGATCGCCACCGCACTCTGGCAGATGATCGGTCCGGCATCGAGCTCGTCGTTGACCAGGTGAACCGTACAGCCCGAGAAACGCACACCGTAATCGAAGGCCTGCCGTTGGGCATCCAGACCCGGGAAGGCCGGCAACAGCGACGGATGCACATTGAGAATGCGCTGCGGGAACGCATCGACGAACTGCGGGGTCAGCAACCGCATGAACCCCGCCAGACAGACCAGATCGACCTGCTCGGCGTGCAACAACTCGGCAAGTGCGGTCTCGAAGCACCCGCGATCATCGTAGCGATCGTGATCGACGACCGCCGTCTTCAACCCCATCTCAGCCGCCCGTTGCAGCCCCGCGGCACCGGGCCGGTTGGAAACGACGATGGCGACTCGAGCCGGGTAGTCGGCCGACGCGCACGCGGACGCGATCGCGATCATGTTCGAGCCTCGACCGGAGATGAGCACGCCGAGGTTCAACGCTCGACACCTTCCCCGGTAACCACCTCACCGATCTCGAAGACCGCCTCGCCTGCTTCGCGCCATTCGGCCAGCAGTGATTCGGCACGCCCCGGCCGCACGATCGCGATCATACCGATCCCCATGTTGAACGTATGCCACATGTCATCGTCGGGAACGCCGCCGAGGTCTGCGAGCGTCGTGAACACCGCCGGCACCTCCCACGCAGTGGCATCCAGGCGCGCGCCGCAGCCACGCGGCAAGGCACGCGGCAGATTACCCGGGATGCCGCCGCCGGTAATGTGAGCCAATCCCTGCAGGTCGCACCGCTCGAGTGACGGCCGAAGGGACGAAACGTACGAGCGATGCGGACGCAGCAACTCTTCGGCCACCGTCTGGCCCCACTGCGGGACCTGCGCGTGGATGTCCATGGCGGCAGTTTCGAACAGGATCCGACGGACCAGTGAGTAGCCGTTGGTATGGAGTCCGTTCGAGGCCAATCCCAAAAGCTTATCGCCGGGACGAACGCCGCCCCCTTCGAGTGGCTCCGGGTGCACCGCTCGCCCGACGATGAAACCCGCCAGATCGTACTCGCCGGCAGCGTACATATCGGGCATCTCGGCGGTCTCACCGCCAAGCAGGGCGCAGCCAACGTCTCGACACGCCCGCGCCACGCCGGCGACCACCTGTTCGACCACGTCGGGCTCCATCTCGCCAAGCGCCAAGTAGTCGAGGAAGAACAGCGGTAGGGCGCCCTGCGCCAGAATGTCGTCGGCACAGTGCGCCACTAGGTCGTAGCCCACGGTGTCATGTACCCCCGCCATCACGGCGACCTTGAGCTTGGTCCCTACGCCGTCGGCAGAGGCTACGAGCACGGCGCAGTCGGCATCCGCCTCGATCCGAAAACACCCTCCGAAGGCCCCGAAATCTCCGATCACGCCATCGGTGTGCGTGCTGCGAGCGAGCTCGGAGATCCTTCGCTTGGCACTGTCCGCGGCAGCTCGGTCGACACCGGCGTCGCGGTACGTCAGGCGCGGAGAGTCGGTCACCTTAGCGCTCTCGATCGCACGTCGATACGGAGGCCGAGATCAAAGCAAACCGGCGTCGCCGCGCGACGTGGGAACTGCCGGGCCGTTCCCAGCCGGATCGAAGCGTTCCAGCCGCGAGGCCAGTTCGGCGCTCAGCGGCGTCGGGTACTCGCCCGTGAAGCATGCGACACAGTATTTGTCGCCGCCCCCGGCGACGGACTCCCGTAGGCCGTCGAGACGTAGGTACGCCAGCGAGTCGGCTGCGATCCGCCGCCGCACCTCGTCAAGAGAATGGTTGGCGGCGATCAAGTCCTGCTTGTGCGGCGTATCGATGCCGTAGAAACAAGGTGATACGTAGGGTGGGGACGAGACGCGGAAATGGACTTCGTCGGCACCGGCGTTGCGCATCATCTCGACGATCTTGGCGCTGGTCGTGCCTCGCACGATCGAATCGTCGATCAGGACGACTCGCTTGCCGGCAATCATCTCCCGCACAGGGTTGAGCTTCACCTTGACGCCAAAATGTCGGATCGACTGTCGTGGCTCGATGAACGTGCGGCCGACGTAGTGGTTACGAATCAGCGCCAGCTCGAGCGGAATGCCGGTGGCCTCGGAGTATCCCTGGGCCGCGTAGACGCCGCCGTCAGGAACCGGTACTACTACGTCGGCTTCGACCGGAGCCTGGGCACCGAGAAACCGGCCCATCTGCTTGCGCGCCCGCATTACCGACTCGCCGTTGAGCAATCCGTCCGGGCGGGCGAAGTAGACGTGTTCGAAGATGCAGTGCCGCGCGTGCGGAACCGACGGCCACGGCAGATGTGAAACATAGCCGGCGGCGGCGCCGCCCGGACCTGCCGCGATCATGTCGATCACCGAGCCTTCGGCACGCACTTCCTGAGACAACACGACCATCTCGCCAGGAGCTATGTCGCGCAGGTACTGGCCGCCGATGAGGTCGAAGACGGCGGTTTCCGACGCCAGGACCAGCGCCCCCTCCAGGTGACCGATCGACAGTGGTCGAACGCCAAGCGGGTCGCGCACCCCGATCAACTGCGAAGGCGTGAGGGCCGTGAGACTGTACGCTCCCTCGACCCGACCGAGGGCATCGATCAGGGCCGACTCCACGTCGTCCTGCTCACTGCGCGCGAACAGATGGAGGATGACCTCGGTGTCGCTAGTGGACGTGAAGATCGCGCCGCCGTCTTCGAGCGCCGTGCGCAACAGGTCGGCGTTGACGAGGTTGCCGTTGTGGCCCACCGCTATGGCACCGTGACGCGATCCGATGCGAATCGGCTGCGCGTTCTGAAGCTTGCTTGAGCCGGCGGTTGAATAGCGGACGTGGCCAATAGCCGCCCGACCGGGGAGTCGGTCGAGACTCGCCTCGTCGAGCACATCGGCAACGTGGCCCATGCCGCGTTCGACGAACATCGCGCCCCCGTCGACCGAAGCAATCCCGACGCTCTCCTGCCCGCGATGCTGAAGCGCGTACAGGCCCAGGTAGGCAATGCGACTGGCCTCGGAGTGTCCGGTGATACCGAAGACGCCGCACACTATGCGCGCTCCATCGCCGTCGCCAGCGCACCTGCCCAGGCGCCGTACAGCAACTCCACCCCGAGCTCGATCACGGTCCGGTCGTCCATCGTCACGACGAGCTTCGGCACCGTGGTCACCTCACCCATCAGGCGCACCGGAACTTCGTAGACCGAGCCAAGCTCGACCAGGCGATCAGCATGGTCGGGACATACGGACACAAAGACCCGACTGGGCGCCTCGCCGAACAACGCGGCATGATCATCAACGCCCGACCGGGTCGCGAGATCGACGGACGCGCCGAGCAGTCCTTCGATCGGACCTTCACCAGAAGCCTGCCCCCGATCGGCACGGTTACCGTCGGCGGTCGCGAAGCACGCCTCGACCAGCGCCACCGCCAGGCCGCCGTCACTGCAGTCCTTGGCGCTTCGTAGGAGCTCCGAGGTGGCCGCGTCGACCAGCATCCGTTGCAGGCGCGACTCTAGATCGAGATCGATATTCGGCGGCGCACCCGGGTGCGAGGCGTGAACAACGCGCACGTAAGCGCTTCCACCGAGCCCGAGCTCATCGCCGCTGACGTCGCCGATCAGCAAGACCTTGTCCCCGGCTCGCTGGAATCCTGCACCTACACTGCGATCGTAGCGCTCGAGACGGCCCACCGCGCCGACCACCGGAGTTGGCAAGATCGACTGTCCATCGGTCTCGTTGTAGAACGATACGTTGCCGCCCGTCACCGGAACATCGAGCGCCCGCGAAGCCTCCGACATCCCCTCGACGGCAGCGGTGAACTCGCCCATTCGAAGCTCAATCTCCGGATTGCCGAAGTTCAGACAGTTGGTGATGCCGAGCGGCTTGGCGCCGGTGCAAGCGATATTGCGGCAGGCCTCGGCAACGGCAAGGCAGGCACCCTGCTTTGCATCGAGGCCTGAGAACCATGGGTTCCCGTCGATCGCCAGCGCCACCGCGGCATCGCTACCGAACTCCTTCAGCCAGGTTACCGCCGCCTCCCCGCCAGGACGTTGCACGGTGTTGAAGCGAACCGTCTGGTCGTATTGCTGAAACACCCATCGCTTGGACGCCACGGTCGGATCGCGTAGCAGCCGGAACAGCACGTCATGCACATGCTCGTCGCACTTCAACTCGCCGCCACCGATGGGAGGCGGCGGGCTCGGCATAATAAACGGGCGCTCGTAGCGCGGCCCATCCTCGGCCAGCGACCGCGCCGGCACATCGGCGACCAGCTCCCCGTCATCGAACACTTGCACGAAGCCGTCGTCGGTGATCTCCCCGACGACCACGGCGTTGAGATCCCACTTGTCGAACACCGCCATCACGTCAGCGAGCTGCTCGGAGGTCACCACCAGCATCATGCGTTCCTGTGACTCGGAGAGCATGACCTCGTAGGGCGTTAATCCCGACTCGCGTCGCGGCACCTTGGCGATATCGATGCGCATGCCGGTTCTGGAGTTGGACGCCAGCTCGGCGCTGGCGCAGGTCAGACCCGCACCACCCAGATCCTGCATGCCGACGAGCAACTCCTGGTCGACGAGCTCCAGGCAAGCCTCCATCAAGAGCTTCTCGGTAAACGGATCCCCGACCTGGACCGCCGGCCGCTTCTCCTCGGCCTCGGCGTCGAAAGTGGCGGATGCAAGCAAGCTAACGCCATAGATACCGTCGCGGCCCGTGCGGGCGCCGACGTAGACAACGAGGTTGCCGGGCCCGTCTGCCCGAGCGCGGATAATGCGGTCGGCCGGGGCTACCCCGAAACACATGACGTTGACCAGCGGATTGCGGTCGTAGCTGGAGTCGAAACAGATCTCGCCACCTACCGTCGGGATTCCCATGCAATTGCCGTAGCCGGCGATACCGCCGACTACGCCGTCGAGCAGATGGCGGTTCTTGCCGCCTTGCAACCTGCCGAAGCGAAGCGAGTCGAGCAGCGCCAGCGGCCGCGCACCCATCGTGAAGATGTCACGCAGGATGCCTCCCACGCCTGTCGCCGCGCCCTGATACGGCTCGATGTACGACGGGTGGTTGTGGCTCTCCACTTTGAAAACGCCCGCCAGCCCATCGCCGAGATCGACCGCACCAGCGTTCTCCCCGGGCCCCTGCAGGACTGCAGGCCCGGTGCTCGGGAGCTTGCGCAGATGGACCCGCGAGCTCTTGTAGGAGCAGTGCTCGGACCACATCACCGAGTACATACCGAGCTCTGTAAGCGTCGGCGCTCGGCCCAGTATCTCGACCACGCGAGCATACTCGTCGGCCGTCATACCGTGATCAACGGCCGTCTTTTCGTCAGCCACTGCCCCGGCCGGAAGCGTACGTTCGAGTGCCTCAGACACCTGCCGGCTCCTGCGCCAGCTCTGGCGCTCTGGTTTGACCGCTGCGCGCTTCGATCGCCCGGCGCAATGACTCGAACACGAAGCGGCCATCGGTCGAGCCGAGAGCCGGCTGCATGGCGCGCTCCGGATGTGGCATCAGGCCCATGACGTTGCCGCCCTCGTTGCTGATCGCCGCAACGTGGGCAATCGACCCATTCGGGTTGAAGTTGGCGTCGGGCGTTCCTGCGTTGCCGCCGAAGCGCATGACGATCTGGCCATTGGCTTCGAGTCTCTGCAACGTGTCGGGCTCGGCAAAGTAATTGCCTTCGTAGTGCGCCATGTTCAGGCGCAGCACCTGGCCTACCTCACAGGCGTTCGTGAACGGCGAGTCAATGCGTTCGACGCGCATGACGGTGTCCTGGCATCGGAACTTGAGCCCGTCGTTCGCCAGCAACGCGCCAGGGAGCATTCCCATCTCGACGAGAATCTGGAAGCCGTTGCAGATTCCGAGTACGAAGCCTGCGTCGGCGGCGAAACGCTCGACCGCCGGCATGATGGGCGACGAGCAGGCAATGGCGCCGCACCGGAGATGATCGCCGTAGGAGAACCCACCCGCGAGGATGAGGGCATCGAAGTCATCGACCCGCGACTCTTTGTGCCAGACGTGCTCCGCCTCGAGTCCGACCTGCCGGCATGCGTACGCAGCGTCCTGCTCGCAGTTGCTGCCAGGAAAGTAGACAACCCCGACGCGCATTACGCCTTCGACCCCACATGCACCTCGAAAGTCTCGATCACCGGGTTGGCGAGTAGCTGCTTGGCCATCGCGGTTAGCTCACGTTCCGCCTCTTGCGGATCATCGGTGGCCAGCTCAACGTCGAAGATCTTCCCCTGCCGCAAGGACGCTACGCTGTCGTAGCCGAGGTTGGCCAACGCCTTCCCGATCGTGACCCCTTGGGGGTCGAGAACCTCGTCTCGGAGACGCACCACCACTTGCCCTTTCATGTCACCACACTCTCCTCGTCGACTCTCGAGCCGACGTCCTGTTCGGTGCCAGCGGCCTCGCCGAGGACGCGCGCGAAAATCCGGTCGACGTGACGCAAGACGTGGCGCAGATCGAAGCACTCGGCGATGTGGGCCTCGTCGAGATACGCCGTAAGCTCGTCGTCGGCGACGAGCAGCGCCTGGAAGGACTCGCCGGTCTCCCAGCAGCGCATCGCATTGCGCTGGATGATCAGGTATGCCTCGGACCGCACGATGCCGGCGGAGATCAGACGCTCGAGCACTCTGCTAGAGAAGACCAACCCGTTGGTCAGCTCGAGGTTGCGCTGCATGTTCTCGGGATACACGGACATGCCTTCTATCACGGCACACATCCGGTGAGACATGAAGTCGACGAGGATGCAGGCGTCTGCCAATGCCACACGCTCCGCCGATGAGTGCGAGATATCGCGCTCGTGCCAGAGCGCCACGTTCTCCAACCCGGTTCCGGCGTATGCTCGTACGAGCCGCGCCAGCCCCACGAGGTTCTCGCACTTAATGGGATTGCGTTTGTGGGGCATCACCGAGGATCCCTTCTGCTTCGACCCGAACGGTTCCTCCACCTCGCGAACCTCAGTACGTTGGAGGCTGCGAATCTCGACGGCGATCCGCTCGATCGCGGCGGCGGCGACGGCGAGGTGACCCAGAAGCTCGGCGTGACGGTCGCGCGGGATGATCTGGGTGGACACCGGCTCGACCTGCAACCCGAGAGCGGTCATCGCGTCCGACTCCACCTCCGGATCGACAGTATTGTAGGTACCGACTGCGCCGGAGATCTGGCCGAACGCGACGACCTCTCGAGCGCGCCGCAGCCGTTCTTGGCCGCGCGCCAGTTCCTGCTGCCATCCGAGTATCTTGAGCCCGAACGTCATCGGCTCGGCATGGATTCCGTGGCTGCGACCGATGCATGGCAGGTCCTTGAACTCCGACGCCCGCCGCGTGGCGAGGTCGAGCAGCGATCCCCAGCCGTCGAGAATCAGGTCCAGCGCCCGAGTGCAGCGCAGCGCAAGGGCAGTGTCGAGGACATCCGACGATGTCATCCCAAGGTGCAGGTAGCGCGCCGCCGGTCCGACCTGCTCCTCGATGACCTCCAGGAACGCGATCACGTCGTGATGGGTGCGGCGTTCGATCTCGGCCACGCGCTCAGGATCGGGCGGCACGACCCTCCGCAGCTGTTCCATCGCGTCCTCCGGAACGATGCCGCGCGATGCCATCGATTCGGCCGCCGCGAGCTCGACCTCTAACCAGCTCGCGTAGAGGGCCGCATCGTCCCAGAGCCGCCCCATCTCGGGTCGAGTGTACCGAGAGATCATCGGTCCGCATGGCCCTCGGTGGGCCAGTTCCAGGGAAGACGGCAGGACAACGGAGTCGGGTCGGGCATCGCCATTTTAGCAGGTTGGGGCGGCGGCCTTGAGGGGCCTTGATTCGGCAGCTCGGCAGCCGAAGCCCGTCGATCTCCAAAGCTCGCGCGACCTGGCTGGCGGTGGGCCAAAGGTCACGGGCTATCCGCCGGCGGCAGCAGCGGGCGGATGCGCTCGAGCACCAGCGTGGCGGCGCGGCGATGTCCGGCGGCGGTGAAATGCGACTCGTCGGCGAAGAGCTCGTCGCGGCCCCTGAACGACGTGTAGAGATCGATATGCGGCACATCGAGCTCCTCGGCCACCACCATGGTCATTCGGTTGTAGGCCGGTGCGAAGTTCTTCCACCAGAGCGGGCTGGTGCTCATGCCGACGTACGGTCGAGTCATCAGCACCACGGCGCTGCCGGCGCCGCGCGCCTCGGTCACCATCGATCGCAGGTTGTCGGCATACTCGTCCAAGTCGACGCGCGGACGCAGCTCTGCTGATCCGATCGTGGCGAGCGCATCGCGCGCGAACAGCACGATCTGCCCGATCGACAGCCACTCAGCGACGCGCTCCAGCGCGGATCGCGCAGCCCCTGCAAGAAGTCGGCATCGGCAATGCGGACGCGGCGTGCATCATTGGAACCGAAGCTGATCGTCACCAGATCCGGTTGGAAGGATCGTAGCTGGCGCATTCGGGCGACGCCTTGATGTGACGAATAGCCCCACACCCCGGCGTTGACGGTACCGCCGCGGATCATTCGGTAACCGCGCCCGTGGAATCGGACCCGGGCGAGTCAGCTGTGGCGGCGATCACTGGTCCGCCGGATCCGTACCTCTCGCGCAACCGCTCGGCGGCGTCACGACGGGCGATGAAGCCGAGCGATAACTGACCCCCAAAGAGTCGCCCAGCGATTCGCTGCAGGTCTTCCGGCACGACAGCATCGATCCCTTCGAGGACTCGCTCCAGATCGAACACACGTCCGAAGTTGATCTCGGCTCGGGCCAGCGCCGCCATGCGGCCCGAGGTGCCTTCGAGCGACAGCACGAGGCTACCTTTGAGGTGCGCCTTCACGCGTCCGAGCTCATCATCCGAAACCGGTTCCTCCAGCAAGCAGCGCGTTTCCTCGAGGATCAAGCTCACGACCTGTTCAACGTGTTGCGGTCGCGTAGCCGCCGAAACCAGCAGGTATCCGGTGTCAGAATACGCTGCGACCATCGAGTAGACGCTATAGGCGAGGCCGCGCTCCTCTCGGATCGACTGGAAGAGACGCGACGAAACCGTCCCCCCGAGAAGCGCGTTGAGAGCCTGGGTGCCGAAGCGATCGGCGTGGCATCCCGACGGTGCCTCGCAAGCCACATATAGGTGCACTTGCTCCAGTTGTTGACGCTCCAGCACATGCACGTGGGTGCACCCGCTAGGCTGGACACGCCGGGTGGCCGGAGTGTCGGTGCTGCGTAGCGTCAGGCGCTCGTCGATGAGTTGCTGCACTTGTGTGTGTTCAAGGTTGCCAGCCGCGGTCACGACGATGTCGGCGGCTCCGATGGTATCGACGAAGCTGCGCAGGTCATCCGCCTGCAGCCGGCCGACGGTCTCGGGAGTGCCCAGAATCGGCCGGCCCATCGGACTCCCGGCCCAGAAACCGCGGTGGAACGATTCGAAGAGCACATCCTCCGGATCATCCTGTGCCGAGGCAATCTCCTCGAGAATGACGCCCCGCTCGCGCTCCATTTCCTCGCTATCGAAGCTCGGATTGCAGATCAGATCAGCCAGCAGATCGAAAGCATCGGCCAGTCGCTCGTCGAGCACTTGGGCGTAATAGCCGGCCAACTCGTGCGACGTGAAAGCGTCGAGCTGCCCACCCATGCCATCGATCTCGACGGCGATATCGCGAGCGCTGCGAGTCGAGGTGCCCTTGAACAACATGTGTTCGACAAAATGCGCCACACCGTTGTGCTGCCGCGGCTCGTCACGCGAGCCACGCTTGACCCAGATGCCGATCGATGCCGATCGCACTGTCGGGATGCTCTCGGTCAATAGGGTTAATCGGTTGTCGAAGATCGTTCGACGAGACTTCGCCTTCACGACGCCAATGCTCCTGGCCGAGATTCGGGAAATGGGAATCGGAGCCGGATTCTCGGCCGTCGGAGTCAGCGCGTCAATCGAGCCGACGGGCCTCTCCCGCGACGACCGCCAACCGGGCGCGATGCTGCACGCGCGCGCGGCGAAACCAGACAGTCACATCGACGTCGATCAGATCGCCGGGAGGGTCCCCGTGAGCTCTCGTCTCGCCGCGCGGTCCGACGACTCGTGACAGGCGGGCGAAGGCGCCCAGACCCAGGACACTGGCCTCCGGCATAGCGGCCGCACCCTCCGTCGGCGGCCAGCCGCTCCACGGAGGAGTCGGAAAAACAGCAACCTGCACGGCGGTCCCCGAGGCCTCGAGGACCCCATTGCGTACCTGCACCGGGCGCGCGGCAGTCGGCCGAGGCAGCCGGCCGTCACCCAGGGCGACGACTACCTGACGCACCACCGAATCGGCCAGAGCGCGCGCCTGCGCCAGGTCGGCGCGATAGGACCTAGCCTCATACGAGGCCAGTGCTGCCGTCAGCATCAACGCGGCAAGCGGCGCCAGTACCGCCGTCACACCCGTGACCACGAGCAGCGCGGCGCCGCGATCGGAGACCTCCCTCATCGTTGCCCAATGGCGGCCCACTGCACTGCCCGCACGGCGGTGATGGCGGTATCGGCGACACAATCGATCCGCGCGATCGAGATGTCTGCCGGCAGCACCAGCGATGTCGCGGTGCTGAGCGGCCGGTGGTCCGCTGCGGCCGTGGCCAGCCCGAAGGAGATCTCGATGTTGGCCAGCCCGCCCGCCACCGGCTGCCAGCTGCCGCCATCGTCGCGGCGTCGCAGCTCGATGCCCGGCGCTCGAAGCCGCGTCTCGTAGGCGCGCAGCGACAAGGGAAGCAGAGCTCTCACCGGTCCGTGCTGCTCGAGAATGCGGAGCTGGCTAGCATCCCATCCCACCTCGACGATCTTCTCGGAGGCAACTCGCGCCGACCTGACCAGCGTGGCCAGCGGTATTGCGGGCGCCGTATCCGCAAGACCGACGGCGGCCACTCGAGTGCCCGGCACCAAAGCTCCAACGTACTCGATCCTATAGGTGCCGGGCACTAGCTCGTCCACCTCTATCGGAGGGCCTAGCGCCAGCATCACGCCCACGCCGCCGGCCGCCGGCTCGATCACCCCGACCAGGCCGGCGGCGCCACGCAGGGGGCCACTGGATTCCAGGCCGCGGCCTGCACGGCGCAGATCCCGCGCCAGCTCGTGTGCGCAACGGTCGACACGCATCGCAGCATCGAGACGCGACATCCGATCGCGGACGATCCCGGCACTGTTCACCATCAGGCCGAGCACGCCTGCAGCCAGAAGGCCCGTACACGAAGAGGCCACCAGCAGCTCAACGAGCGCATGCCCCCCGTCGCGCTTCACCGAGCCACCAGTAGCCTCGCACTGGCGGACGCCCCGCGAGCCTCGTTGGCTTGCGCCCCGCACCAAGCACGAACCCAGAGCCACTCTGGTACGCCACCGGTGAGCACTTCGACCTGCCGTTCGCATCGTGGCGCCACCGCAGGGTCGTCTGCGGTACCCGGGATTCCGTCGGGGCCGGGTGTCGACACCGCCTGCCTACCGGTCGGATACAGGACGCCCGGCGCCGCGGTCTGCGCCACAGCGCTGACCGCTTCGAGCGCGGTGCGATGGTTGTCGGCCTCTCCGATTACCTCCACCCCGGCGGCGAGAACGCGAACGATGCCGAGCATGGCAATGGCCAGCACCAGAAGGGCGACCATGACTTCGACCAGGCTGAACCCGCCAGCGTGAGAACTCCGACTCATGCATGCGTGAGACGGACGCGTCAGTGCGGCTTTCCGGTCTTCGGCGCCGGCTCCTGAGCGAGGTACTGCCCCGGCACGGGAGCTCCACCACGCCGGGGAAAGGGACCGTCGCCCCTCCGTGCATCGATCAACAATGCGGGTACCAGCAGGCGCTCCCGAAGTGGACGAAGGGTAGCCCGGGTGGTAGTGGCTCGTGGGCCCGACGACGACAGGAGGGTGCGCCACCGTCGGGCTCCACGACCCGCTAACGCACTAGTACGCGTAGCTGTGGTGAGCTACCTGCACCCTGCCGGTGGCCCGATTGACGGTCACGGTGAACACGTCTCCGAGCGAGTTGGACAAGTAGATCTGGTCGTCGTTCGCCGTGCTGTCGTTGAGGCTACCGTCGGAGTGGAAGATGAGCTCGTCGTCGGGCATGTCGATCGGATCGGTTTCACCTGAGTAGACCACGCCCATCGGCAGATCGCGCGCCTGCGGATCGATGAGCGTCCCGGAGCCCGGCGTGCCCTGATAGAGCCCGTACGTGCCGGCTCCGGCGTCGAAGCCGATCGAAAAGTCGGTGTTCTGGCTGACTGCGCGCATGCGCTGCAGCTGTACCGCCGCAGCGATCTCCTGGGCGGCCGTTCGTACCCGGTAGCGCTCGAGCCACTCCTGCATGGTTGGTAGGCCGATCATTGCCATGAGCCCGACCACCGCCATGGTCACACTGAGCTCGATAAGCGAGAAGCCGCTCTCGCCCCGCCGCCTACGATGCGCTGCGCGTGATATTCCCATCGTCCGCTACCCCTCCCTGAGAGATCGACGCGAGACCCGGTCCCCCGGACGACTCGCTCCTGGTCTTCTTGATAGGGCGAAGTCTAGGGATGGGATGCGCTGACTCCGCAGCCCGTTCGCGGCCCTGCGTGGATGTCGCCGGTCAGGCTCGCCACAGGCGCGGAAGCGACAGGTGACCGTGGCTAGCGCCGTCCTCGCTGGGTCGCCCGTCGACATCGATGGCCAGCCGCGGCCATCGATCAGGCCAGGCGAGCGAGTCGTGCGGCCGATAGGGAGCGGGCGCGACGCTACGGCTCTACGCCGAAGGTCCGCCAATACCAGGCGAAGATCTCGGCGCCCCGGTAGCTGACCAGCACGGCAGCGGCGGCCAGGAAGGTCCCGAACGGGAGAGCGTACTCCCAGCCCTTGCGCGAGAACGTGATGAACAGCGCCCCGACGACGCTCCCCATAAGGGATCCGATGAAGATCGTCATCAGCGCCCCTTGCCAGCCGAGAAACGCACCGACGAGAAGCATCATTTTGACATCGCCCATGCCCATCCCCTCACGGCCCCGCGCCTTCAGATAGACGAAAGCAACGAGATAGAGCAGGCCGGCGCCGGCCAGAGCACCTATCAGGGAGTCATACCACGCCACCCGCGGATCGATGAAAGACAGGAGGAACCCGGCAACGGCGCCAGGGATGGTGATCACGTTGGGCAGGATTCGATGATCGACGTCGATCAACGCTAGCGCCAGCATCACGTACGCGAACAACGCAGTCGCGGCAGCGCTGGTGGTGAGGCCCCAATACCAGATCGAGGAGGCCAGGATAACGCCGCCGAGCAACTCGACCATCGGATAGCGCCAAGGGATCGGTTTGGCGCAGGTGGAACACTTGCCGCGCAACACCAGGTACGACACTAGCGGGAGGTTTTGATACCAGTGGATCGGCGCCGCGCATTGTGGGCAGAACGATCGTCGCAGTAAGTCGACGCCGATCGGTATCCGGTGCACGAACGCGTTGAGGAACGATCCGAAGGCCAAGCCGAGAACAAACGCAACCCCCGTATCGAAGGCCTCTGGTCGCATCTCCACCCCTCTTTCCGGTCTCGCGTGGCAGTGCTACCGGCCAGCCCGCGAAGAACCTTCTCGCGGATCGCTGACGGTTCCTGTCACCGGGTCATAGATGTACGGCTCACCTGTAGGTGACGATGGCACCGACACCATGTATCCCTGGCTCTCTAGTGCGTCGAGAACTCGCGGTGGTCTGCCGCGATCGCCACGGAAACGGGCGACAGCGCGGTGCAGATCCTCAAGATCGAGCTCGATCTTGAGGTCGTACACGTGCTGCCAGGAGGTGGCCGCGATCTCTTCGTCGCCGGTGGTGACCGCTCGGCCGTGCAAGTCCACCCAGAGCGCCAGTGCAGCATGCCGATCGCCCGAGAGCTCCGCCATGCCGGCGCGGATGCGGCCCAGCAGTGGCGGCGTACCGGGGATCTCCAGAGCGCGATCGAAATAGCCGGCGGCGCGCACGTAGTCGTCCAGCGAGATCCAGGCGTAGTGCCCCGCCTCCACCAGGTAGATCCAGTCGTCGGGGTTCGCCTCGGCACCTTTGTCCAGCAGCCGCAGCGCCAGCTCAGCGTCGCCCATGTCGACTGCCATGACCAGCGCCCCCGTCAGGTACGCGTCCTGGTATCGCGGGTCGAGATCGGTGATCACATCGTAGATGCGCCACAGATACTGCCGCCCTTCTTCGCTTCGATGATGTCCGTAGTACTGAATACTCCACAGATAAAGTGCGTCGGCGAGCGCCGCTTGGAATCCGAGACTGGCAGCATTGAGATATTGGCCAGTCGGGAGGAAGAGGAGTGCCTCCGGCTCCGACCAGCGAGCACGGCGGTAGTCGATCGACACCTGTGGCATGACCCAACCACCAAGACATGCCAGCAGCAGCGCCCACAGGCCGGCCGTGCGTAGGGACTCACGCCGGCTCATATCAGATCGCGGCGGCGGAACAACAGGGCTGCCAAGACGAGCATGCCGATGGTGTAGGCGGCAGCGTAGCCGAGCGCATCTAGCAGATAGTCGCCACTGACAGGCAACTCATGGACCACGCGGCTACGAACGTTAAAGGTCTCTAGATCCGGAAGCGTGTAGTACAGCGCGTTCACGAGGATGCGTGCCGCGGCGCCGGGTACGAAGTCGAGGAGGGTGTTGAACGCCCACGACAGATGGCCGACGACGTATACCGCCACGGTGAACAGAGCCGCCAGCATCGGCGTGGTGAAGCTCGAGAAGACCAGGGCGACTGCGGTGATGATGGATAGCTCCAGGTAGCTCAGCAACACCGCCGGGAGCAGATGCGACGGAAAGCTACCGCTCTTCCACCAAACTAGCGCCAGATAGAACAACGCCATCAAACCGACAACCGCGGCAAGTGTAAGCATCAACCCGAAGTACTTGCCGACAAGGAACTGCCATCGCGGAACAGGCTTGGCCAGAACCGCGTAGATGGTGCGTTTCTCTACTTCTTTGTGCACCAGCATGATGCCGATGAAGACGGCGATCACGGTGCCGAACAAAGCCAACGCGGCGAGCCCCAGATCCGTGACGATCTTCAACTCGCTACCCACCGTGAGTAGCGACAGGACGGTCGACGAGGCCATCATCAGCAGTGCGAAGGCCATGAACATGACCAATATGCGATCGCGGATCGCCTCCCGGCAGGTGTTCAGGGCGATCGCCGCAACGCGATCGATCATCGGGCGCCGCCGGCTACCGATCGCGTCGACTCGACGCTCGGGTCTGCTTGGCAAGCATCGGGGACGGACGGCGGCTCGGACCGTACCTTAGGCTCCGACGACTCCGCGGTCACCAGCGGCTGCCGATCGCCTACCGTCGCTACGAAATTCTCCTCGAGCGTGGCGCGGTGCGGTGCCACCTGGACAACGCGACCGCCGGATGCGCGAACGGCATCAACCCAACGATCGAGTTGGCGTGCGTCGTCGAAGCGGAAGTTCAAGCGTCCGCCTTGCCGGCTCCGGCAGTCGAAGCCGTCAAGCGCATCGCCGGGTGTCCCCTCACAGGCTGTATCCCAGTACCGCACCCGGTCCTCGAGAAGCTCCTGTACGGAGCTCTCGCTGAGGATTCGACCGTCGAACAGCAGTCCGATCCGGTCACACAGCGCTTCGGCGTCACCCAGGATATGGCTCGAGAAGAAGACCGTTGTTCCTTTTTCCCTGAGCCCCAGAATGATGTCCCTGATATCACGCCGCCCGATGGGATCGAGCCCGGACATCGGCTCATCCAGGATGACGAGCTCGGGGTCGTTGATCAACGCCTGGGCAAAACCGATGCGCTGCAGCATCCCCTTGGAATACTGCCTGATCGGGGTGTCGGCCTTGGCGCCCATCCCAACTCGTTCGAGCAGCTCCGCGGTGCGCTGACGCCGCAATGCTGTGGGCACTCCGAAGAGCCTGCCGAAGTAGTCGACGAGCTCACGACCGGTGAGATGGGCATAGAAGTAGGGTTGCTCCGGCAGGTAGCCGAGTTTCTGTCGCGCTTCGGGCACCGACCCATCGCGCCCGAAAATCTGAATGTTGCCGCGATCGGGGGTCAGTAGCCCGAGCAGACACTTCATGGAGGTAGTCTTGCCGGCGCCGTTAGGCCCCAGGAAGCCGTAGATCTCGCCGCGCTCGACCTGCAGGGAGACGTCGCGTAGCACGGGCTGGTGGCGTAGCCAAAAGCCATGCGGAAGCGACTTGGCTACGGCGTCGAACCGTACGATCGGCATCGGGATCACCCCATCACGCGGCAGGCAGCCATCGTGCTACTGCGGACACACCTTTGGCGCCCCTCGTGATCCGCAGCCACCTTCCACCCATTCAGAGGTTATCAAACCACCAACGAAAAAACCGAGCCCCCGTCGGTGTTCCGACGAGGGCTCGGTTGGCCTAGCGCCTAACTTGTTTGGCGATTACTGACCGGTCGGGGCCTGAGTGAACTGGCCGTTGGTCAGCTCCAGGTCGACGTCGTAGGGATCGTTGATCCACGGGCTCGGCGCGGCCGGGCCGTCTGCGGCGTCAGAAGCATACGACTCGAGGCTGTACGAACCGCTGGAGGTGCTGTACTGGAACGCGTTCGCCCAAGCATCGTTCGTCGGGACGACCTGCATGTAGGTGGGCTGCAGGTCGGCAAGGGCCGAAGCGTAAGCACCCTGGTCCACACGGTAGGTACCGTTGGCGGTAGCGATGTTGCGCATGTCAGCCATCGTGCGGCGCTGGCGGCCACGGTCGATAGCATCAAGCAACTGCGGAACCGCGATCGTGGCGATGATGCCGATGATCGCGACAACGATCAGCAACTCGATCAGCGAGAAGCCTGCTTCGTTGCGCTTGAGGTTCATGGTGTTCCTCCTGGGGCTGCACCCCGTTGCGGGCCCCAAGGTCGGCATCTGCCGTGCCTACCTCTTGAACCCTTCCTAATCATCTGTGCCCGATGATTAAGCAACGGACGTGCCAAAAGTCATTAATTAGCTATAATCCATATAAATAAGCTTCAAAAACTAGTATTGAACATAATCGCGCAGTATATAACTTGTTGAATTAAAAGCAATTAGACATTCTATTATCTTGATCTGATCAATAGTGATTAATAGACACTTTCAATCTTATATTGAATGTTTTCTAAAGTTACGAAGAGAATTGATAACAGATAATGTCGAGGTGTCAGGAAATGGCGCTCGAAGGTGACAATTCATGTCACTCAAGGCCGTACTGGTCGAACACGAACTTCTTGGCGTAGTAGCGGAACGAGCGAAACGACATGCCAAGGAGCTTGGCGGCGCGCGTCTGCACCCCGTCACTCTGGCTGAGCGCCGCTCGCATGTAGTCGCGTTTGATCTGGTCCAGATGGGCTTCCAGATCGAACCCCTCCTCGGGAATACCGGTGCCGGCGACGAGCTCGTTCTCAGCTGGCTCGAGGCGGGTGTCCATATCCTCCGGATCGGGACGCCCGGTGACCGTCCGCGGCAAGCTCACCGCCTGGATCCTCTCGGTGGGCTCCATTGTGATCGCGTGGCGTACCGCATTCACGAGCTCACGCACGTTGCCTGGCCAGCTGTACGCTCGCAAGGCTTGCCTCGTCTCCGGCGCGAACCCGTCGACCGGGCGGCCAATCTCCGACGCAAGCCGGTCGACATAGTGATCGGCGAGCAGCAAGATGTCTTCCGGGCGCCGGCGCAATGGTGGCAGGTCGATCTGGATCACGTTGAGGCGGTAGAAGAGATCCTCCCGAAATCTGCCATCGACGAACGCGGCGCGTAGATCCTGGTTGGTGGCTGCCAGGACGCGTACATCAACCGGCGTGTCGCGTGTTGATCCAACCTGGCGAACCTTGCGGTCTTCCAGGACACGCAGCAGCTTGGGCTGCATCTCGAGCGGCATATCGCCGATTTCATCGAGCAGGATCGTTCCGCCGTTCGCAGCCTCGAACAGACCCTCTTTATGACGATCGGCACCGGTGAAAGCTCCCTTCACGTGACCGAAAAGCTCGCTCTCGAGAAGTTGTGCCGGCAACGCGGCACAGTTGACGGCAACAAACGGGGCTTCGTGACGTTCGCCGTTGTAGTGGATCGCGCGCGCAACCAACTCCTTGCCGGTGCCGCTCTCGCCGACGATCAGCACTGTCGAGGTCGAGTCCTTCACCCGGCGGATGAGCTCGAAGGCCCGCTGCATCGGCGGCGAGTCACCGATCAGGTTCTCGAATCCGTGTCGCTCGCTGAGCTCGTCGCGTAGCAGGACGTTCTCGCGCTGTAGCGCTTGCTGCTCGAGAGCGTGTCGAACGGTGACCTTGAGCTCCTCGATATCGAAGGGCTTGGTGACGTAGTCGTAGGCGCCGAGTCGAACAGCCTCGATCGCCGAGTCGGTGCTGGCATGAGCGGTGATCAAAATCACCGCAGTATCGGGGGCCTGCTCGCGCACATAGCGCAACAACTCCACGCCATCGATACCCGGCATGCGGATGTCCGACACGACCACGTCGACAGGCTGCTTGCCGAGGACAGCGAGCGCAGCCTTACCGTCGTGCGCCGAGTGCACCTCCCACCCTTCGTCACCCAGGGCGATCGAGAGCATCTCGCGCATGCTCGATTCGTCGTCGACAATCAGCACCCGGTCCAAGCGGCGGTCCTCCGAAGATAGATGGCCGGGGAGCGCTCAGGCGCCAGCGCGGCCACCGAGGTTCCCACAAGTCCCATCAACATATACGTAGACGGTCGCGTCACCGGCCAATGCAGAGATGTGTCCGATACTGCTCGACCCCAGGCGCCGATCACCCGTCGGCGCGCACCGCCCGACTCAACTGCCCGAAGAGCTGCGTCTCGCGTTCCGTTCGGTCCTCCACGACGACGTTCTGTTCGCTGGCGAAGGTAGCTGCGTCATCGAAGATCAAGACGAAGCGCGAGCCTTTGCCGGGTTCCGACTCGACCTCGATACGAGCTCCGTGCTGCTCCATGACGCGATACACCATCGCCAAGCCCAGCCCGGTACCGGTCTCCGGGGAGGCGGCCCGCTTCTCGGATACGAAGGGGCGGAAGATGCGATCCACCCGGTCTGCGGGCATGCCGACGCCATCGTCGTCAAACACGACCTCGGCACCGCCGGGACGGCGTCGAATGAGGACTTGCAGGCGACCGCCATCCGGCATCGCCTGAATCGCGTTGCGAGCCAGGTTCCAGAACACTTGCTTGACGCGCTCAGGGTCTACGAGCGCGTAAACCGCGGTTGCGTCCGACACGACGGTCAACGAGTGGTGCCCACCCACCTCCGGAGAGTTTTCCAGCAAGTCGACGGTGTCGCGCGCCAGGATCACGAGATCGGTGTTGGCCGCCTCTAGGGTCTCGGGGCGCGTATAGTCGAGGAAGTCCTCGATGATCTTTGAAAGACGCTCTGACTCCTTGGTAACGATATCCATCAGGCGCTGGGCTCGCGGCGTATCGATGCCGATGTCGCCTCCACGCAACATCTGCAGTGACCCCGAGATCGAGGCAAGCGGGTTACGAATCTCGTGCGCCAGCGACCCGGCCATCTCACCGAGAACCGCCATGCGCTCGCGCATCCAGAACATCCTCTCCATGCGCTTGATGTCGGAAAGATCCTGGAACATGAAGATGTAACCGCCAGCCATCGGGCCCTCGGCCTCTATCGCCCAGGGACCGGTAGGAAAGTAGGTGGAGGCATCGGATTCGTCCTCTTCCGAATCTCGTCGGGCGGCGCCTTCGGGCTCGATGACTCGCGTAATGCTCATTCCGACGGTGCGATACACCCCTGAGGAAACTTGAATCTGGCGTTCCGTTCGGTAGATCTGGCGCTCGTTCAGGCGTGCTTCCAAGTCGTCCATAAAGTCGTCACCGAGACCCAGGACGTGAACGGCAGGCAGGTCAACGAGCTCTCGCTCTGGTTGTTCGGTGATGCGTTCTGCAGCGCGGTTGCAGGCGATTATTCGGCCCGCGGGATCGGCCGCGATCAGGCCGCTGCTCATCCCTGCCAGCAGCTGATGATTGAGCTGCTGCAACGCCTCGAGGGCGGAACGCTCCTTGCGCAGCGCTACGCGGGTGCGCCGCAGCCGATCGGTGTAGGAGCTCGCCAGGCTGACGATCATGCACGCGGCAAACAACAACATCAATATTCTGAGGTACATCTCTGGCGCCGCTATCGGCGGCCCGGGCTGCCCGAGACCCAACTCGCGAGACGGCAGCCAGCCCACCGCCCTGAGATGGACGAGCAGTCCATAGCTGACGGCGGTGAGACAGGCGATCGCCAGCGCCGTCTGGCGTCCTGTCATGACGCCGGCTCCGATCGCCAGAACCAGGTACAGGAACACGAGTGGCGAACGGGCACCACCGGCCACGTGCACCAGCAGGGTGACCAGGGCAACGTCGATCGTCAGCTGCAGCGACAGTAGTCGACGTGGTGGCATACCGGCGCGCTGCGCCAGCACGTACAGGAGGCAAACGCCGTAGATGGCGGCGATGGTTCCGTGAACGGGAGCCAGAGACCGCTGGGCGCCGACCAGGAACTGCGAGTACAGCGCCGGCAACAACAACGTCGTCGCCGTGACGACGCGAAACAGCAGCAGACGCCGCAGGTTGATCTCGTGCTCGTGCCCGGCCCGATCGGCGGTCATCCGGCTTCCACCCCCTACGCCCCCGACATTCGATTCTAGCAGGTTCGGGACGACATCAGAGCGCCACGCGGCAGAAGGGGAAAGGCAAGAGAGAAGGGGGCTGCGGTCTGGCCGCAGCCCCCTTCGCGTAGCTCTCGCCCCGCTACGATGACTTGCCTGGGGACCGTCGTGCTCTGTGCCCGGTCACCCGTGTTATGCGCGCTAGCGCTTCCACGGGCTTGGAACGGCTCCGATGGCTGGCCGTGAGCGTCCCCCTCTCACGACCAGCCCCGGAATGCTGCCTCCCTTACTACTGCAGCGTTGCCGGTCTCTTGCGGCGGCACGTGGCGCCGCCACATCCATCAGCCACTCCTCAGATCTTGTTGACCAGATCGAACATCGGCAGGTACATCGACACGACGATCCCGCCGATAACGACACCCAGGAAGACGATCATCACCGGCTCGAGCAGCGCTGTGAGGCTCTCGACTGCGGTATCGACCTCTTCCTCGTAAAAGTCGGCGATCTTGCTCAGCATCGTGTCGAGGGCACCGGTTTCCTCACCGACACCGATCATCTGAGTGACCATCGACGGGAACGCCTTCGAGCTCGCCAGCGGCTTGGCAAGCGACTTGCCCGCCTCGATGCTCTTGCGCGTCAGCATGATGGCGTCTTTGACGACACGATTGCCTGCAGTCTCGGCGGTGATGTGCAGCGCCTCGAGGATCGGCACGCCAGACGAGACACCAGGGTGCCGAACGTGCGGCAGAAACGCGCCACGGCGATCTTGCGCAGCAGCAAGCCGAAGACCGGGAGCTTGAGCAAGATCGAGTCGATCACGAGTTCGCCCTTGTCGGTGCGGTAGTACTTACGGCCGGCGAACACACCGACGACGATGCCGATGACCAGAACCGGCATGTAGGCCGCCACAAAGTTCGATGCCATCACCACGATGCGGGTGGGTAAGGGCAGTTGCGCGCCGAGCCCGGCGAACAGGGTGGCGAACGTCGGAATCACCTTCCAGAGAATGATCAGCACGACCGTGCAAGCAACCGTGATGATCACGGCCGGGTAGATCGACGCCGACTTCACCGCACGCTTCAGCTTGACGGCCTTTTCGATATAGGTCGCCAGGCGGCGGAGGATGATATCGAGGATACCGCCGGCCTCGCCGGCTGCGATCATGTTGCAATAAAGAGGGGTGAAGATCTTCTCGTGCTGGGCCATGGCGTGCGCGAGGTTGGCGCCGCCCTCCATCTCGCCGCGCACCTGCGCGAGGACCTCGCCAAAGGCCTTGTTGTCGGCCTGCTTCGAGAGGATGTCCAAGCATTGGACCAACGGGCAGACCTGCGTCGATCATTACCGAGAACTGTCGCGTGAAGACCGAGACTTCTTCTTGCGTCACTTGGTACGGTTGCCAATACCGAACGGCATCTTGAACGTACGCCGTTGGCCGACTGGCGCGACCGTGGTTACGCGGATGCGCTGCCGGCGCAGCAGCCGCGCGACGTCGTCCGCAGAGCTGGCGGCCACCGTGCCGCTGGTGGCTTTGCCGTCCCTTCCCACACCCTTGTACTGATACTGAGCCACGACTACCTCCTACGACCAATGCGTCGCACTAGCGACTTCGACGATTCTTTGTCCGAGCCCACGCCAACGTGCGCCGCGATCTCGCGATCGGATCGCGTACGTCCCTTCGACGCATGGTCGATGCGCTCGAGCATCGCGCTGAGCTCCTTCTCGTCTCCACAGGCTCCGAGTGCCGCCTCGGCGGTAATTTTCTTCTCCACCACCAGCCGCGTAAGGTCCTGGGCGAACGTCTTCATGCCGTGCTCCGCCTGGCCGGATTGCATCGCCGAATACACCTGGTGGATCTTTGATTCTCGGATGAGGTTCCGGATCGCCGGGTTGGGAATCAGGATCTCTTGTACGAGCACACGGCCCTTGCCCGACGCGTGCTTCAGCAGGGTTTGCGAAATCGCCGCCACCATCGTGAATGACAGCTGCGTGCGAATCTGCGCCTGCTGACCGGTCGGAAAAATATCGATGATGCGGTTGATCGTCTGAACGGCCGAGTTCGTATGCAATGTGGCGAAGGTCAAGTGCCCGGTCTCGGCGAGCTTCAACGCCAGCTCGGTAGACTCCAGGTCACGCATCTCACCGATGAGCACGCAATCCGGATCCTCACGCAGTGCCGAGCGCATTGCGGCGCTGAACGAGTGCGTGTCAGCGCCGAGCTCTCGCTGGTTGACGATCGATCGCCGGTGCTCGTGCAAGTACTCGATCGGATCCTCGATCGTGATGATGTGATGCGATTTCTCGCGGTTGATGAGATCGATCATCGCGGCGAGCGTGGTGCTCTTGCCCGAACCCGTCGGTCCGGTCACCAATACCAAGCCGCGCGGCTTCTCGCAGATATCGGCTATGACCGACGGCAGGCCGAGCTCCTTGAAGGACGGAATCCTCCACGGAATCAGACGCAGCGCGCCGGCAATCTGGCCCCGCTGCACGAAGACGTTGGCACGAAAGCGGGCCATATCCTTGAGCCCGAACGAGAAGTCGACCTCGAGGTCCTCTTCGAGCTTCGATTTCTGCTCCTCGGTCATGACCGAGTACAGGAGCTCCTGCGTTTCGTGCTGCTCGAGCGCCGCATACTGCATCGATTTGAGCGTCCCATCGACGCGTACCTGCGGCGGCACGCCGGGCGTGATGTGAAGATCTGAAGCGTCCAGCTCCAGAACCTGGCGCAGGAGCTCAGCCAGGTCCGCAGCTCTCTCGGTGCTGGGCGCTGCCGGGGCGTTCGGGACCGGGGCCAACGGCGCCGCTGCCGAGTCGCCTGCATACGAGGAGTCTGATTGATTCATCGAAACCCTTTGGAAGTACACCGTACCCTTATACCATCTGTAACGGAATTTATTGCATTGTATACAATGTTGTAAATCCCTTTTCAGCTAATAAATAGATTAATAGATAGTATTAATCATTATTAGTCAGTTTAAATCTACTATTGATCACCCGTGGCTCACGCGGAGGGTCCGCCAGGGTACGCAAAGCAACCTTCGGGTCGAGACGCCACAGACCTACGCCTCGAGTAGTTGAGACGGTCGCCGGCGCCCGAAGCGCAGCGCGCCGGCTAGCCAGCCTGTGCGGCCGAGGCCCCCTGCCCAGCGAAGCGCTCCACGTGCCAAGCTACCGTGCGCTCGAGCCCGTCCCGAAACGCGACTCGCGGCGCATAGCCCAGAGTTTCATGAGCACGCTCGATCGCAGCCTGCGAATCGCGCACATCACCAACGCGCGCCGGCGCGAACTCCGGCTCCAGCGAGGTGCCGAGGATCGCATTCAGGCAGTCCACCAGCTCCAGCAGGGTGTAGCGATCGCCCACTCCGATGTTCACGGCTGTGTCCCGGGCGTCGTCTGTTGCCGCGTCGCCACCCTCAGGGTCGATGCCGGCCGCTAGCAAGTTGGCCCGGACGGCATTCTCGACAAAGGTAAAATCGCGCGACTGACGGCCGTCCCCGTTGATGATCGGCGGCAAGCCGTCGAGCATCCGCAGGATGAAGCTGGGAACCACGGCGGCGTAGTCGGAGGCCGGGTCCTGGCGAGGTCCGAAAATGTTGAAGTATCGCAGCGCGACCGTTCGCAGTCCGTAGTGTCGCGCCCATATCGCCAGCAGGCGCTCACCGGCACACTTGCTGAGGGCATAAGGCGACAGCGGCTCGAGCGGCATTTCCTCGTGTTTCGGCATGGTCGCCGAATCGCCGTACACGGACGAGGAACTGGCCATCACGACCGTGCCAACCCCTTGCCGACGGCAAGCGTCGAGAAGCGTGGCGGTACCTTCGACGTTGACGCGGAGCGTCGAAGTCGGGTCATCGAAAGACCGGGGGACCGATGCAATCGCCGCTTGGTGGAACAACCCCTCGGCGCCTTCAACGGCCGTGTGGACGGCAGTCTGGTCGAGAATGTCGGCAGTCAACAGGGTCAGATCGCCGGCACCGGCACCAGCTGACGCACAGGCGTCGTCGAGGTTATCGCGAGTTCCTGAGAACAGGTTGTCGATGACGACCACGTCATGGCCGCGCCGCAACAGTGCCTCGGTAATATGCGATCCGATGAAACCGGCGCCGCCCGTCACCACGTACTTCACAACGTTGTCTCCCTCAGCACTTCCTCGATCGAGGTGACACCTTGCCAGATCTTGACCAGCCCACTTTCTCTCAGCGTGATCATCCCGGCACTCCGCGACTCGGCTCGGAGCTCCTCGTTGTTGGCACCGTTGACAATCATCTCACGCAACCGAGCGCTGATCCGCATCACCTCGAACAGCGCTATCCGACCCTTGTAGCCGGTTCCGTTGCAGGCGTCACAACCGACCGGATGGAACACCGTGACGGTCATCGCCTCCTCTGGCGAAAGGCCGATCTCGACCAGCGCCTCCGGATCCGGGGTCGACACCTCGCGGCACTTCTTGCACAGCCGACGGGCGAGCCGTTGCGCCACTACTAACTGCACCGACGACGACACCAGGAAACGCTCCACTCCCATGTCGATCATGCGATTGATCGTCGACGGGGCGTCGTTGGTGTGCAGCGTTGAAAGAACGAGGTGACCGGTCAACGCGGCCTTGATGGCGATGTTTGCGGTCTCGGCATCACGAATCTCACCTACGAGGATGGTGTTGGGGTCTTGACGCAGAAAGGCTTTCAGCGCCACGGCGAAGTTCAGCCCCACATTGTCGTTAATCTGTACTTGGTTGATTCCCTCGAGGTTGAACTCGACCGGGTCTTCGGCTGTCATGATGTTCGTATCGGTGTTGTTGATCGTCGAAAGCGCAGAGTACAGCGTGTTCGTCTTCCCCGATCCGGTCGGACCGGTCACCAGCACGATGCCGAACGGGAGCCGTACTGCTTGCTCAAAACGCTCCAGCGACGCCTTTTCGAATCCGAGATCCGCCAGGTTGAGCTTGAGGCCCTCCGGGTCGAGGAGCCGCATGACGATCTTCTCGCCCCAGATCGTCGGCAGCGTCGAAACGCGTAGGTCGAGCTCCCGCATGCGATCGTCGAGCTTGACGCGGATCTTGATGCGCCCATCCTGTGGCCGCCGTCGCTCGGAGATGTCGAGCTCGGACATGATCTTGATACGCGACGAAATCGCCTGTTGCAGGTGCTTTGGAGGCTCCATGACTTCATAGAGCAAACCATCGATGCGGTAACGGACGCGTAGCCGCTTCTCGTACGGTTCAATGTGAATGTCCGACGCAGCACGACGCAGAGCATCTGTGAGCAACAGGTTGACGAGCTTGATGACCGGCGCGTCGCCGCTGGCCTTGGAGAGCGCCTCGAGATCGATGTCATCGTCTTCCTCGACGATCTCCAGGTCACCGGGACTACGGATCTCTTCCTCGAGATCCGTCATCATTTGGCGCATCTTGGCGTCTGCGTGATCGCCGTAGAGTGCGTTGATCGCGTCGCTCACCGCACGATCGGCAGCGACCATGGGCTGTACTCGCAGACCAGTCGCGAACTCGATGTCGTCGATGGCCACCACGTCCGTCGGATCGACCATGGCCAGGCTGAGGCTCTGCGAGTCGGCCGCCACCGGGACGGCAAGATAGCGCTTCGCCATTTCCTGCGGAACTAGGCTCAGGACATTTGCGGGCACGTCCAGATGATCCAGATCGGCGGCCGGGACGCCAAACTGACGCGACAGCAAGTCGACGAGATCTTCTTCGCTCAGCAGCTCGAGCACGACGAGGACATTGCCGAGGCGCTCACCGGTCTCGGTCTGCATTTGCAGAGCGCGCTCTACATCGGCCTCCGAGACCAGTCCCGACTCGACGACAATACGGCCGAGCCGGTTGGGCGCACTTGCGCCCCCACGACCGCTGGTCGCCGCGCCTGCCTTGGATGTTTGCCGCCTGCCTGCTGCCAAGGTCTACTCCACGGGCTCTACAAGGAACGCCCCGCTGCCTCCAAAGGAGACGGCCGGCGGACGTTCGTGTAGTGGCCACGAAACGCTCAACATAAACGTCAGTTCAAAGATCGCATATATCTCGATTACGATGCAAAACATAAATAAAGTCGTTAAAACATACTTTCCATTAGTAATGGACCGCTTTGGCCACCGTTTGCGGTCCAGAGGCCATCCGTACGCTGCAGGCGGCTAGCGGGTGATACGGGGCGGCTATCGCCGGGATGTCAACCCCATACGCGGGGGTACCGGAGGGCTTCCACCAGCGGCCCCGATGGCCCCGGGGCCCATCATCGCACCGGCAGCGGCCGCCTGGCCGCCGAGAAACACCCACTGGCTGTACTTAGCCTTGCCGCCGAACACTCGCAATGAATCCTCGCCCGAGGACGAGACGATGCCGACTATTCGGTTGTCGTCTGCCCCGCGAGAGCCTGCCGTGAGTGTGCTGGACCGCCCCGGAAGCCGACCGGCGACAGAACCCGACGTCACCCCCGGGCGTTGCTGCCCCAGGGTCATGCTGGTCGCCCCCAGGCCGGCCGCAGCACCGCTGGAGTTACCCAATCCGCCGGCAGCAGAGCTCTGGGCCGTCAATCCGATACCGCCGCTGCCGTCAGCAGGTGAGTTGCCGTCGCCCACTTCGTCGGCGAGCAGCGCAGCGACGGTCCCGTCGGCAACATCCTGTTGACGGAGGACGCGCCATTGACCGTCGCGCACCATCGGGTCGCGGAACACCCGGCGCAAGCAGTTGGCTTCGACCAGCTGCTCGAGGCGGATCAGCGGCTGCCCGTTGTTGGCTTGTTCGTAGCATCCGATGGCGCGAGCAATCTGCTGCCCTCGCCAGAGGAGCTCCGCTTCGCGTGCCCGGCTCCCTAGCGTACGCGTCGAGGTGACCGCGACAGCGAGCGAGACGTTGATCACGGCGACAACGACCATCAGGCCGACAAGCGTGTAGCCCGACTCGTCGCCGCGATCAGACAACCGCATCGACTACCACTCCGCGTACGGAACGCCGTTGAGACCGTCGCCGTCGGCACCTGAGTACACGTTCCAGATTCCGGCGGGCTGCCCCTGATCAACCATCATCCAAGGCGCCACTTCCGTCTCCCAGCTATCGTCCGCACCGGTCAACGGATCCACCGGCAGCCTACGCAAATAACCATCACGTACGAGGTCGTCCAGTGCTTCGGGATAGACGCCCTTGTCGGTGAGGTACTGCTCCAGGCTCTCCCGCAAGCGCTGCAAGTCCTCCTTGAGCACCGCCTCGCGCGCCCGCAGCGCCGCGTCCTGATAGGCCGGCAGCGCATAGACCACCAGGATACCGAGCACCGCCATCACCACGATGAGCTCGAGCAACGAGAATCCAGAGGCACCTCTCCCGCTATCGCGTCGTCGGAACATCGGGTGCGCCTCACTCATCGGCAGCCTCCTCGCCGGACCACTTCAGGACCGCTGTTCGCAGCCCCTCCTCGCGCGCCGCTATGCGTTCGTAAATATCCGCGATGCTGCGCCACGACACCACCGTGGAGACGAGCTCCCGCGCCGGCAAGCTGCCGTCGAGGATGAGCTCCAGCAAGTATGCGACGTTGCGCCGGATGGTGAAGCGAATATCGCGCGCGTCGATCTCCACGTCAGGGGTGTAGCCGCACGAGATCAAGCTCAGCTGTTTGCGATAAAACCACCGCGGATCCAGCGGATTGAAAGGCGGCGTCGGCTGGCGCCGCCCCGGAAAACCCAGCAAACAGACACGACCCCCTGGCCGGACCAGCTCCACTGCCAGCCGTAGGTCATCCCAATTGCTGCTCGTTAGCACCACCATGTCGATACCGGTCTTGGCCGTGCTGGCCGCAATCCGTTGTCGCATGTCGTTATCGTGCATCTTGCCGAACAGGATCCGCGCGCCGAAGCTCAACGCGATCTCCGCCGATGGCAGATCACTGAAGGCGAACACGCGGGCGCCGAATCGACTCGCGACCGCGACGGTGGCCAGGCCCAGGGTGCCCAGCCCGACGACCCCGACATACTGGCCCGGCTTCAGCTCGCCGCGCAGGAGAGCGCTGTATCCCTGATGAAACAGGTAGGTTGTCGCCGCTTCGGCGAGCTGTTGCTCGTCATACTCCCGATGCGGCAGACGCAACAGGATCTCGTCATCGGCACAGACGAAGTGGCTGCGATGCGACTCCAGGGTGAGGACAAGGTCGCCCACACCAAAACGGGTCACCCAGTCGCCGACCGCGATGACGCGTGCCAGGTTGCAGTAGCCGACAACCTTGGTGAACTTGCGATCGGGCCGCAGCGGCTGCAAGCCCTCGTATGCGGCAAGCTCGGTACCGGGCGAGATCGCCGTGTAGAGCGTCTCGGCGGCGACTTCACGCTGACCGATACCCTCGAGGATCAGGGTCTCGCTCTCGATCCGCACCTCGCGCGGTCCGGCGATTTGCACCACGCTGGTCTCTACGGTCGGTCGCATCAACGTTCCCTGCGGCGCGGCTGAGAGCAACCGTCACCAGTCGCGGTAACGCGTGCCATCGATCGCCTCCGCAAGGCTCTTGGAGTAGACATCGAATACATCCTTGCCGCACCAGAGGCGATCATCGGGCGGCTCGCCGTAGCAGCGCATGCCCCATTCCGCTTTGCCGGTAAACGGATCCACCGGCAATCGGCGCAGAAAAATCAGCTTGATCGGCTGGCCGTCGGGACCGAGCACCGGCTGTTGCTGGGCAGCCTGCCCTTGGGTGGCACCGAGCAGACCACTCAACCCACCGCCGGCCTGCTGGCCGCCCTGTGTGCCGCCACCGGGTGAAAACGGGGTCGCTCCCGGGCGCTGCCCGGTAGTCGCGAGATTGCTCCCGGAACCCGCGCCCCGACCTCCCGGGAGGGTGGCCGAGCCGGCGCCAAACTGCTGCTGACCGAACGGGCCGCGCGCCGCGGTGGTTCCGCCCTGCTGGCCGGGCCGGCTCAGCGAGCCAAACCCGCCGCCAGACTGACCCTGCGGCTGGATGGTTCCGAAACCGGTCGCCTGGGCGGGCGCCCCGGGAAGGCCTTGAGCTGTGCCCTGGCCCTGCGCACCACCCAGTTGACCCTGGAGGCCACCGGTGAGGCCGGGGCCGGTGGCGCTGTAGGTGTCAGACACCGCCGGAGCCACTGGAGGCATCTGCCCCAGCAGGGGCACACCCTCGAGCAACTCATCCAGGCTCGCTGGATACCCGGTCGTTCCCTCTCCCACCTGAATCAGGCCAGCGTTCGCTGCATCCCGATACTCGTCGATGGCGTTGCGCAGGATACGTAGGTTCTGCTGCAGCTCGAACTCGCGATTACGCTTCACCGTCCAGCGTGCGAGAGGCAGCGCCGCGGCGGCAAGTATCCCTACAATCGCCACGACGATCACCATCTCGATGAGGGTAAAGCCGCCGCTTGTCCGCCCACGTGGTTGATGGCCGGGATCCATCACCCTATTCCTGGGTCTCGATAGCCGCGGCGCGGAATGCCACCGGCAGCGGCCGTCCTTCCTCGTCGCGCAGTGCCGCCGAGATGATCTGCACCGGGGTCTGACCCTCACCTACAACTCGGAAATGCAAAGTCGCGAGCACACCACGGGCCCGTACTCCTCCCACCTGGCCGAGGCGCCCGATTCCGATCGCCACGGTGCCCTGCGTGGCGGCGCTGCTGGAGAAGGTCGTCTCCGAGCCGTCCGAATCCAGCAGGCGCCCTTCGCGGGCTTCGACGAACTGCAGCACCTGCGGGTTCCAGTTCACCCTCAATCCGACGTTGTTGATGTCGTCGTCGCCATCCGTCGTGATATCGACGGTCAGCGTCTGGCCCACCTGGGCGCTCTGCTGTTCAGGCATCAGGCTGACGAGGATCGGATCGGTATCGCCGATGTCCTGATCATCCTCGGTCTCGCCACCAGCCCGACCTCGGCCGCCGCGTCGCCCACCGCCCCCGCTGATCGCGTCCTCGGTGCCGACATACACCGCCGCCAGATCCGCTTCGGTGATGTCAGCCATCCGCACGATGTATGGCGTGATCGACATGACGATATCGGTCTGCAGAACGGCCTGTGAGGTACTGCCGAAGAGATTCTTGAGCACCGGGATCTCGGACAGGATCGGCAAGCCTGTGTAAACCGTGCGCTCGTCGTCGCGGAGCAAACCGGCCAGCAGGTTGGTCTCGCCTTCCATTAGCCGCAACGTGGTGGTCAACGTGCGGGCAGTGAACACCGGCTGCTCGAGGACGCCGCTACCCTCCTGAACCGCTGTCACCTGCAGCACCAGCTGCAGCGTGACCGTGCCGTCGTGATGGACCCTCGGCGTAGCATCGATAACGATGCCGACATCCCGATACTCGGTGGAAGAAATCGGCACCACGTTGCCGCCTACCGTGCTAGTCGGATTGAACGTCGTGCTAATGATCGGCCGTTGCTCACCGACCAACAGTGAGGAGATCTGCCCGTCGGAGGCCCGCAGCTGCGGCTGCGCGATGAGCCGGAACGAGGAGTCCTGTTTCATGAACTGATAGCGCAACGACGGGATCGTGAGGAAGGCGTCCTGAGTGGTCAGGCTGCCCAGTTCGGCGAGCGAGATGCCGGTCTCGCCCTGGCTAACCGATGCCGTCGTCGAGTAGTCCGGCAGCAGCGACAGCCCGTAGTCATCCATGACCGAGCGGTTGACTTCGAAGATCTCCACGTGGAGCAGTACTTCACCCCCGGCCTTGTCCAATGACCTGACCATGCGCTCGGCGACCTCCACTACCTCCGCGGAGTCGCGAATGGTGACCGCGTTGAGAGCTGGCGTGGGCATCACCTGGCGCGCGCCCAGAATGGTCTGCAACGTGCTGGAGATCTGTTCCGCCTCACCGTTCGAGAGGTAGAACGTGCGCATTACCTGCGGCTCATACTGCCGCCGCTTCTGTTGGGTGTCCTCGGCGATCAGGAGTGTGTTCGATGACATTACCCGGTAGAAGTGGCCGTGGGCCGCGGTCAGAATACCCAGAGCTCGCTCGTAGCCGACATCGGCCAGAAAGAACGACGTATTCGGGTTATCGACGTCGGGATCGAACAGCACGTTGATGCCGCCCAGGCGCCCCATCGCGCGGTAGATGTCCTTTACCCTGGCGCGCCGGTAGTCGAACGACATCTCGCCGATGGCGTGATGCTCGAGCTCAGGCAGTGGCGATGCGGCATCCATGGATGCGTCGACCGCGCGCTCGATGGAGGTTCGCTCTTCCTCGCGAAGGGCGCGCTCAGCCTCCAGCGCCTCGTTTACCTTGCGAAGCTCGACCACAGCTGCCTGATGCGTACGATCCAGTCGCACGGCAAGCTCGAGCTCGAGCTGCGCTCGCTGCAGATCCCCGTTCGCTGCCAATGCCTTGCCCTGGACGCGATGGAACTGCGACGCGTTGGTCTGCGCCAGGAGCAACTTCGACCTGGCGCTGCGATTGCCCGGATCCTCCCTCAGCACCTGTTGGTAATAAGTGATCGCGGCGTCCCACTCGCCGATCCTGGCGTGAGCATCGGCCTGTTTGATTACGCCGCCTCCGCTAGCACACGCCACTGTGCTCATCAGGACGACAAGCAGGCAGGCACTCACGCCGCGATGGCGCCATCGAGCTCTGGGGTCGGCTGCACGGTCGTTGCGGCTCATCGGTCTCGCTCCGTTACTCTTGGGGGCTCTCTTCTCTTCGTAGGGACAGCCGCGTGCTCTCGTTGCCGGCTTCCAGATCCACACTCGTGAGATCGATATTCGCTACGCGATAACCGTCCGGTAGCACCTCGCCGCGGCTCACCAGCAGCACGCTGTCGCCGTCGCTTAGCGTTGCCAGCAGCCCAACGCGCGTGCGGGTGACACCGATGAGCTGATATGGGGTCACCGGCTCGGGAGTGAACTGCTCGGCAAGAGTGGCGAGACTCTGCTCCGGACTCGGCCCGGCGGCCGTGGCCGGTGTTGGAAACGCAAAGAGGTTGCGCCGAGTCCGGGTCTCTGCGGGCGGCGGAGCATCCAGCTGCTGCAAGCGCAGCTCGAGCTCGTGCGGCAACAGCTGCATGGCTGGTAGACGCCTCAGGCGTTCCGCCAGCAAGCCAGCCAGCACCAGCGGATCAGTGGTCGTGCTCGGCGGCTCGGCCGCCGCGGAGATCTCCACGCTGCCGTCGGCATCTCGTACGAACACGGAAGCTGTCGTCGACATCAACAGCTGGCCGGTCGCGTCGTTGAGCGAAGGTGTCGATGCGCCGATGCGCTCGAGCACCACGAACATCGGCCCTGCCAGCAGCTCATCGAGAAAGCGCCGCAGCTGCCGGTAGCTCCCACGTAGCGGGAGATCGATCTGCAGTTGCATCAACCCGAGCTCAGGTACTCTTTGCACCGCGTAGCCGACGCGAGCCGCGCCGAGGCCGGCCGCGTCGACCGCCGAACGCAGCGTCGACACGACCTCCGACACCGCTCCACCACCGATGCGGCCGCGAAGGTCTGTGACCCCGGATTCCGCTTCGAGCACACCGCCATACACACCGCGCGCACGCTCCAACGCGGGTCCCAGCGCCGCGTGGGCGGCAACGCCTTCGCGCGACGCCGTGTCGACCGCGACGATCGAGCTCCACCGCGGCCAGGTGAACCCCAGGAAGATCGCCAGGTTGGCCAACAGCAACAAAACGACGCCGAGAAGCTGCGGCAGCACGGCGCTCCACCCCGGACCGAAATTGATCGACAGTGCGCCGACCTCGCTTTCCATACGCGGCCAGCGCGATCCGCGAGGCTCGATCATTGCTCGCCCCGCACATTCGGAGTCACCACCGGGCCGGCGATCACGACTTCGGCTGAGTCCGCTGTGGCCCGCTCATCCGCGGCCTCGGCACGACGCACGTACAGCGCTCGAAGGATCATTTGCGACGATCCATCGGGCAATGTCTGTTCCCGATCCGGCCAGACCTCGTCGAAGGAAGCGTGCGACTCGAGCTCTAGCAGAAGATCCTGCAACGGGCCGGTATCTTGCGCCGCTGCTGTCATCTGGATGCGCACCGCGCCGTCGCCATCGATTCCGGGCGCCACCACCTCGAGTCGGGCACGCCGCGGGAGCACCTGCTCCAGGTCGGCGAAAATCGAGCGCCACGGAATCGTCCGCCAGGCGATGAGCTGGTTGCCGCTCGCGACTGCGGTGCCGGCGGCGCGAGCCCGCTCCACATCGGCAACCGCAACCAATCGATCGACCTCGGCCTGCCACTCGCTCAGTGTTGAGGCGTCAATTGTGGCTACCGGTGCCGCCTCCGCAGCGCCCGAACCGCGCGTAACCCAACCCAGCAGCGCCACGTGTGCCAGGGTCACGACCAGCGCGAAAACAGCAGCGTAAGCAACTTTCCGGCGCGCCGCGCGTACGCGCTCGATCGGCTGAGCCGCAAGATTGATCGGCAAGCGCTTCATCCGTTTAGCGCTCCGGCCATGGCTTCTTCGGGACTCACCTGCCGTACCTCCAGATCGACCGCATCGCACGCCGCCGCCGCCGCCCGCACCCAATCAGCGGTACCGCACAGACAGACCTGTCCGATGGTCATCTCGAGGTGGTCGTTGACGTAGCGTCGCAGCGACGGCAGCTCGTCGGCGACTCGATCGCCGGCGACCCGCGCGCGCCACGCGCGGTGGAACCGCGGTACACCGAAAGCTTCGAACAGGCAGGCGAGCGTCCCGTCCGCCTCGCAGAGGATGAGTCGGCGAGCAGGCTCATCGTCAGCGGTAGGTTCGCCTTCCGGCGACGCTTGGACCCCGTCCTCGACCGAGGCGGCGGCAAACGTCCAGGGGACAATGCGTTCCACCGTCCATCCGAGCGGATCGACCAGTGACTCGTACTCCTGCAGCAGGCTGGCATCGCCGCCAACGCTCAACATCCACCGACCAGGCTCGTCCGCGGCTGAAGCCGGCGTCGTCATGATCGACCAATCTACGCGCGCCGCGTCGCCTTCCACGGGGAGAAGCTCGCGCAGCACCCACCGAGCCATACGACCCCCTTCGGTGACACGGGGCACTTCGCCTTGTATTGGCGCCGCCGCCACCTTGAGCGAGCCGTCGGTGATCACCAAAGCCACGAGGTCGGGTCGGCGGCGCAAGACACCGGCGTTACGAGCCTCGTCCACGAGCTCGCTCAGGAGCGTCGCCAGCGCCTGCCGATCGGTTGAGACGGGCGCCCGCAGCCCGCCGCGAAGTGCGCCTTCCGGCAGCCCCCGAAAGCCGCTGTGCACGACCTTCACGGAGCCGTTTCCGCGTGTAACCAGCAGACGCACGCGATCCTTCCCGAGACCGACAGCCACCCGTTCCTTGCTCGCCCAGTACCCCATACCGCCTCAGTCGACGAAGGTCACTTTGTTGATTTCCTGCAGTGTCGTCAGGCCGGCCCTCACCTTCTCGAGCGCTGAGTCGCGCAGGAATTTGATTCCTTCGCTGGCTGCCTGTCGTCGGATTTCCGAAGTCGGACGGCGCCCCAGAATCATCTCGCGCACCGTGTCGGACAGGTCCAGCAACTCGGCGATCACCGTGCGTCCGTAGTAGCCCGTACCTCGGCACTCGGCGCAGCCGGCACCCTCATACAGCCGCCCCGAGTCCAGATCGCCAGCACTCAGCCCCGAGTCCTGCAGCAACCGCGCGCTTGGCTCCACGGTTCGCTTGCACTGATTGCAGATCAGCCGCACCAGCCGCTGGGCGAGGACACAGTTGAGCGCCGACACGAACTGGTATTCCTCGACCTCCATGTTCATCAGCCGGCCGATGACATCTACTACGTTGTTGGCGTGCACTGTGGTGAACACGAGATGACCCGTGAGCGCGGATTGGACAGCGATGTTGGCTGTCTCCGGGTCGCGGATCTCGCCGACCATGATGATGTCGGGATCGTGACGCAATACCGATCGGAGTCCACGCGCGAACGTCAGCCCCTTCTTCTCGTTGACCGGGATCTGGGTAATACCTGGCAGCTGGTACTCGACCGGATCCTCGATGGTGATGAGCTTCTGCTCCTCGCTACGGATCTCCGACAGCGCCGCATACAACGTCGTCGTCTTGCCGGAGCCGGTGGGGCCGGTGACGAGAAACATGCCGTAGGGCTCGCGGCTGTACTTGCGGATCTTAAGCATGTCGGCGTCGGTAAAACCGAGCGTGTCGAGTCGGAGCTCGGAGAACTCCTCCGACAGGTACTCCTTGTCCAGGATGCGGATAACGGCGTCCTCGCCGTGTATCGACGGCATGATCGAGACACGAAAGTCCACCTTTCGGCTCTGTAGGTTGAGTTTGAAGCGCCCATCCTGAGGAATCCGTTTTTCGGCAATGTCGAGATCAGACATCACCTTCACGCGCGACAGGATGGCGTCGTGGTGGCGGAGCTCGATCGGCTCCATCGCCGGATACAGGACGCCGTCGACGCGGTACTTGATCCAAACCGCGTCATCGCGCGTCTCGACGTGAATATCCGAGGCGCGGCGTTCGAGCGCGTTCAACAAAGTCGTATCGACCAGCCGCACGATCGGATGTCCCGCGTCTGTGGCCAGACCGGCGAGCGTCAGGCCGCCCTCTTCCTCGTCGTCGGCGACGCCACCCGACTCGAACGTCTGCTGCACGGAGGCCAGGATGCGCTCACCGGCACCGGCGCGCCGCAACGCCCGCTCCACCGCGTCGGGCGCGGCAGCGCGGACGGTGACGGAGGTATCGAGCAGTCCCTCGAGCGCGTCCAGAGCGGCGACGTCGGCCGGGTCGGACATTGCAATCGCCAGCGAGTCGTCGCGCTCGCGGCACAGTGGTATGAACGCGTACCGCACCATCAGCTCGATTGGTACCTCGGCCAGCAGGGCCCGGTCGAGCTGCAGCTCATCGAGCTCGACGTACGGAATGCCGAGCTCGTCGGCACGCCGTTCGTACGCCGACAGAAGCTCGGTGCCGCCCTCGCCGGCCACTGGGTCCAGACGCTCGTTCGATCCTAGTGGCGTCCTCATCCCACCACCTGCACGGTCTGAAACAGCGGTAGGTACAGCGACATCAGGATGACCGCGACGAGCAGGCCCATGGTGACGAGCATCGCCGGCTCCAGAAGCCCTACGGCGGTAGTCACCTGCCGATCGAGCACATCGTCGTAAGTAGCAGCGACGTGCTCGAGCATCTCTTCCAGCGCCCCCGTCGCCTCGCCAACCTGCACCATCTCGAGGCCGAGGGGCTCGAGCATGCCGTAGTTCTCGAATGCCGAGTGCAGGCTGGTGCCCTGGGTCACCTGCTCGCTCACATGCACCAGCCGGCGACGAAAGGCACGATTGCTCGTGCCTTCGGCGGTCACCCGCAGCGCGGTCACGAGCGGTGCACCGCCGCGCAGCAGGGTCGCCAACGTGCGCGCGGTCTCGAGGCCGCAGTAGCGGCGCACCAGCGCGCCGATCACGGGCACTCGCAGCTTCCACTCATCGACTGACTTCCGGCCGACCGGTGTTCTGGTCCAGTGTCGTAGGCCCCAGACAGCGACGGCTATCAGCCCGAGCAGCAGCAAGCCGTAGCCGGAGACGAATCCCGCGAGCCCCACCAGCGCACGCGTCGTGAAGGGGAGCTGCGCCCCGGACGAAGCATAGAAGTCAGCGAACTGCGGAATTACCAGCACCAGCAGGATGAGCACCACAGCCAGGGACACGGCGGCTAGCACGATCGGATACATCATCGCGGCGCGAACCCGTCCGCGGAGCTTCAGCGACTTGTCAAGGTGTGCCTGGTAGCGCCGGATCGCCGTGACCAGGTCACCGCTCGCTTCTCCGACCTCCAGCGATGTTACGAACAGCTCCGGCAATCGCACGCGTTCGATCTCTGGACGAAACGCCCCGGAGATGCCCTCGCCACCGGCGAGTAGGCCACGGACTCGATCCAGCATGCTTCCGACCACCGAGCCAGCGCGCCGCGTGCGGAGGATGTCGACACAGCGGAGCAACGGTAGGCCAGCGTTCACCAGCGCCGCGAGCTCCTGGTTCAGCAACAGCAACTCTGCGGGGGCCACGTGCGTGCGACGGCGCCGGAAGAGGCCTCCCCCAGAGTCGGCGGCGCCTCCGCCAAGCTGAATGGAGGCCAGCTTACGCAACGTCGGCAAGGCGCTGGAGGCGCCGCCCTCGACGACATCGAAGACCTCGAGGCCATCCGCCGCCAGTTGCTCGCGCGCCGCCGGCACCGATACTGCCGAGACGTAGCGCTCGGCGATGGCACCATCGGGACCGCCGACGCGGCAGCGAAAGTCAGGCATCGGAGGGGCCCGCTATTCCGGCTCGCCGGCACCGCGATTGGTCTCCGGCGCCGGGCGCGATCGCACGCCGATGGCGAGGAACAACGAGGCGACGTCAACATCGACCCCAGGGCGAACGCCGATCAGGTGGGGAACACCGGGAGTCAGCGTCATCTCGGACGCGACCTTGAAGCGCTCCGCGCCGTCGAGCCAGATGTTGCGAAGCTGCAACGAGCCAGCGTCGTCGTCGACGCCAGCGATCTCAAAGGCCAGGCTCCGGCTGGCCGACAGCTGGATGTCCTTGCGGCCATCACCTAGGCCACCGGTCCATTCGCCGACCAGACCGAAGTCGTCGAACTGCACCAGTGCACCGAGATCGGCCCGCAGGTCCGCTAACCGACTCGCCCCGCCGGCGCCGTCGATGGCCTCGGTGCGCACGTCGCTGGGCGGAGCGCCGTCGAATCCGCGCACCAGGCGCACGTCCAGCTCCCATGCAGAACCAGCCGGCACGCCGACCGGCGGTGACGGCATCGCCGCGATAGAAGCAAGCTCTCCGACGTCGTTCGGCGACCGCCAGAGCGACACCGCCAGGACGGTCACCACGATGAGCGCAGCGGCCAAGCGCATCACCGGACGTCGGTTCGCCGCTGCCAGCAGTTGCGTCAGTCGGCTCCCGATCCCCGCTGGCTGAGGCTCCAGCCGCGCCTCGATACGCTGCCATAGCGCTTCGGAATCGCGCTCCGCGCTGCAACTGCGCCGGAGATCACGAAAGATCTTCTCGGGTTGATGCTCGTTGGTCATGAAACTCCTCCTGGCATGTATACGAACCACCTGCCCGAAGCGTCCAAGACGATCGCGCGCGGTGTGGTCTATCCTGCAGAGGATGGAAACAGGAATGCCGGACCGAGGACCCGATCCGTCAGCGACGACGGATGCGCCGCCGTACTCGCCCGACGGCCATCCGCCCCTCGACCCCGACGCCACCACCGGCGCAGGTTCGCCGCGGCGGAGCTGGCGACGGTGGCCGGTGGCGATTGCCACCGTGCTCTTCCTGTTGGTCCAGGTTGGCCCGTGGCTGCTGGGGGCCATCGGAGGCTGGCTCGTCGTCGAGGACGAGATGGGCCAAGCCGACGCGATCTTCGTTCACGCTGGCGGAATCCCGTTCCGATCCATCGAGGCAGCCGAGCTCTACAGTCAGGGACATGCGCCCGAGATCTGGATGGCTCCGCTGCGCCCCAACGACCGCAGCCGCGCGCTCGAACGCCTAGGCGTACGCATGCCCGCATCCCATTACTGGCGAGGTCAGGTGCTGCAGCGTCTCGGCGTTCCGGCAAGCGCGATCCGGCTGCTGGACGAGCCGGTCATGAACACTCGTGACGAAATCGACACGGTGCGCACCGCGATGCAGCGGCTGGACCGCACGAGCATCATCCTGGTCACCTCGAAGGCGCACTCGCGTCGTGTCCGGATGCTGTGGAACCGGGCTGACGATTCCACGATCGAGGCCAGGGTGCGGTGGTCGCGGGCCGACCCGTTCGAGCCGGACCGCTGGTGGACCAACACCACGGATGGCCAGAGTGTGGTGAAGGAGTTGATCGGGATCCTCGACGTGTGGATCGGGGCAGGTTGGCGGCCGGAACGCGATTGATCGCCTGCGACATGGTGGTCACAGACCGACCATCAGCCGGCAACCAACCGGAGTGTCGATCCCGTCACGGCCTGCCGCAACACTTCGACCGTGCGCTCCTGCTGCACCTGGGTGATTCCCGCGAACATCGGCAGCGACAGGATCTCGGCGGCGGCCTGCTCGGTCACTGGAAACGATCCCGGTCCCTGCCCGAGCTCGGCGTAGGCACCCTGCAGATGGATCGGAATCGGATAGTGGATCCCGGCGCCGATGCCCCCTTCGTTGAGTTGCTGAAGGACACGATCGCGCTCTGCCACGCGCACGACGTAGAGATGCCAGACTGACTCGTTACCGTCGAGCACGCTCGGCGGGGCCACCTCCGGGACGTCGGCAAGGAGTTCCTCATAACGTGCCGCCGCCTCGCGCCGCTGCTGGTTACCGAGCGCCAGATGCCGCAGCTTCGCCAACAGAACGACGGCCTGCACGGTATCGAGCCGAGAGTTGAAGCCCATCTCGGGATGGTGATATTTGCGATCACTGCCCCAGTTCCGCAACCGCCGAACCGCGTCATACACATCGGCATCGTGAGTGACCACGGCGCCGGCGTCGCCGTACGCTCCGAGGTTCTTTCCCGGGTAGAAGCTAAATCCTGCTGCCAGCCCGAAGCTTCCCGCTGCCCGGCCGTTCCGGCGGGCGCCGTGGGCCTGGGCGGCGTCCTCGACCACGATGAGGTGGTGGCGAGCGGCAAGCTCGAGCAGCTGCTCCATCGGCGCCAGCTGGCCGTACAGATGCACCGGGATGATCGCGCGCGTGCGAGGCCCAACGGCTTCTTCTGCCAGCTCGACATCGATCAGATGATGGTCAGCGTCGCAGTCCACCAGCACCGGGATGGCTCCAGCGCGCGTCACCGCTAGGGCAGTGGCGATAAAGGTGTTTGCCGGCAAGATCACCTCGTCACCGGGACCGACGCCCAGCGCACGCAGGGCGAGCTCCAGCGCGTCGGTGCCGCTGCCAACGCCGGCGCAATACGGTACCTCCTGGAATTCGGCGAGCTCCGCCTCGAACTCCCCCACCTGCGGCCCGAGGATGAACGCGGTGTCGGCGAACACCTGATCCAGTCCGGCAGAGACTTCGTCGGCGATCAAGGCGTGCTGCAGCTTCAGGTCAACCAGCGGGATCTTCATGTCACACCTGTATCTCCACGCCGCCGCCCGCGAGCGAACGGCCGATCGCATCCAACGTACGCACCACGGCGAGCCCTTCGGGCCCGGCGGACAACGGCCGGTCACCCGCCTGGACGCACTCCAAGAAATGATCCACTTCGGCCTTCAGCGGTTCCGTCATATGCACACGCGGAATCACGATGTCGCCCTCGCGAACGCTCATCCGAAAGCTGGCGAACGTGTCGACGAACGGCACGTCGATGCGCTCGTCGCGCACCTTCTTGTCGTAGATCCGCAGTGGCTCCGACAGGTTGACGTCATCGAAAGTCAGCATGCGACGCTCGCCGACGACTGTGATAGCGCGCGACTTCCGCGGGTTGAGCCACGACGCATGCAGATGAACCAGGACGTCGCCGGGATAGCGCAACGTGGCGAAAACTGCGTCCTCGACGCCCGGATTGATCCAGGCACCACCAACGGCAGAAGCGGTGATCGGATTGCCGTTGAGCCAGTAGCTGGCGAGCGACACGTCGTGGGCTGCCAGATCCCACGCGGCGTTGACGTCGACCCGGATCGGTCCGAGATTCGTACGCTCCATCGACATGTAGTAGACGCGACCGAGCTCGCCCTCGCCGATATACTCCTTCGCCCGGCGCGCGGCGGCGTTGTAGACGAAGATGTGCCCCACCATGAGCACCTGCCCGGTGCGTTGTGCCAGCGCGCAGAGCGACTCTGCATGCTCGACGGTATCGGCAAGCGGTTTCTCCACCAGCACGTGCTTGCCGGCTTCGAGCGCTACGGTAGCGAGCTCGTAATGCGTATTGGTGGGGGTGGCAACGATGACCGCATCGACATCTTCGGCGCAGATCGCCGCTGCCGCGTCGTCCGTCGTCTGCACCCCGGGGAACCGACCAGCCACGGTGGCGAGGCGTTCAGCGTTGGTATCGGCCACCCACGAGACCCACGCGTCGGTATGCGTGTAGAGGTTGTTGATGAGGTTCGGACCCCAGCGACCGGCGCCCACAACCGCGACTCGAATCACCGCTCCCCCACGCGGCACCGCCGACGCGAATCCACCCGGGACGAATCTCGCCCTGCCCCGGCCGATATTACGCGCGTCGTGCGCCGTCAGCGCCCCCCAACGCCAATAGTCGGATGATAACTCGAAAAACGGCGTCGTGGGCGCGACGCTATCCGGAACGGTCCGCGGTGACCGTAGCGTACTCTGGGTAGCGATCGACGATGCCACGGCGTAGCTGTCGGCGCGCCAGCGCTACATGACTGCGTACTGTCGAGGTGCTGCAGCCAAGCACGCTGGCAACCTCTCGTGCCGGAACGTCTTCAATCTCGCGGAGAACAAAGGCGGCTCGCTGCTGTTCCGGAAGCTCGGCCGCGAGCTCGTCCCAGATCCGCTGCACCTCCTCCCAGCGGAGCGCCAAGGTCGGGTCGGCCAGTTCATCCGCCGGCAGGCGCTGAGCTGCGCTCTCCGGCGTCCCCCCACCCGGCGCCAATGAGCTTGAACGACGTCCGGCGCCGGCCTCCTGGCGTTCGCCCAGCGGCACCGGGTGGCGCCTCTCCACGCGCCATCGGTCGATCGCCTTGTTGGTGACAATGCGGGTGAGCCATGCGTCAACGGTAAACCGGGTCCGGTAGCGCGGGCAGTGCCGCCAAAGCGCTACGAACGCCTCCTGCACTACGTCCTCCGCCGCGGCGTGGTTTCCCAACATCTGATAGGCGACGCGTTGGACGCGGCGGTGCTTGCGGTCATACAGCTGCCGGAACGCACCCGTATCCCCGCGGCCGGCAGCGCGAACCAGGTCGGCGTCGGACGAGCGCTCGAACGCATCGGTCATCGGGCCGCTCCCCTACGGAGTGGCGATCGCGGCAGGCTCCGCGGACTCCGGGGCGCTCCGCTCCGAGCTCCCCGCTCGGCGGCCGAAGATCATCTTCCCGGCGCTCGTTTGAAGAACCGATGTCACCACCAGATCAACGGTCGATCCGCGATGCACGCTAGCGCCATCGACGACCACCATCGTGCCGTCATCGAGATAGCCGACACCCTGACCAGCTTCCTTGCCCTCCTTGACGACAAACACCGACATCGGCTCGCCAGGAAGGAACGCGGGCTTGACCGCGTTCGCCAGATCGTTGACGTTGAGAACCTTGACGCCGCGAACTTGCGCCACCTTGGCGAGATTGAAGTCGTTCGTCAGCACCACGCCGCCGCGTCGAATCCCGAGCTCGATGAGCTTCGAATCAACCTCGGCAACACCGGGGAAATCCGTCGGATCGATCTGTACGTCGAGGTCGACGCTGCGTTGCAAGTCGTGGAGGATATCGAGACCACGGCGGCCGCGGGCGCGTTTGAGCGCGTCGTTCGAATCAGCCACCTGCTGCAGCTCGTTGAGCACGAACTGCGGCACTAGCAAGGTGCCGTCGACGAAGCCGGTGGCCGCGATTTCGGCGATCCGGCCATCGATGATCACCGATGTATCGAGGATCTTGTCGGCGACACCGGAGCGCTGATCGTCGAGGAACGGCTTCCAGGGGATCCACCACTCGCCGGATTGCCCCTTGAGCGAACCGATCACCATACCCAGATACGCCAAGGTCAGCACCGCAACGCCCTGGATCACGGCTTCGGCGGTGACGCTCAGGTCGAGCTGCCTGCCGACGATGCCGAAGGCCATCGCCAGCACCAACCCCATGAACGTGCCTACAACGCCACCCATGAGGACGTTCGGATGAAGGCCGTGGAGCTTGACCTCCAGCAACACGACTACGGCCGCGAACAGCAGCCCGACAAGCAGACCAGCGATTCCACCCGGAATCCCGAGAAATCCGATGGCCGCGCAGCTCAGCACAAAGAGCGCACGAATGATGTTCATTGCGTATGACCTCCGGGTCACCCGAGCGGCACCCGTGTATGAAAGCGGTATGACGAATGATGGCGGGATTATAGCGTCGCGAGTCGCCGGCAGACCGCGGTCACGCGCGAGGCTCCCCGAACCGCGCGCGCTCAACACGTGCCCAGAAGAAAGGATAGATCATGTGCCACCAGTCGAGACCGGGGCGGATCTTCGTGTAGCTATGTCCCCGGCGCGGGTACCGCATGGTGATCGGAACCTCGAGCCAGCGGACCGCCTCCCCGGCGAGCAGCACCTTGCCGTACAGGTAGGGCTCGAATGCGTAGGTCCACAGCCACTCGGCCCGCCAGTCGAAGCGCGCCCGATCGAAGATATCGACCCGGAACGCACGGTAGCCGCAAGTTGCGTCCGTAAGGCGCGCGCCGGTGGCCAGCCGAACGGCCAGGTTGACGAGCGGTATGGCGTGACGACGGAACGCGGGCAGATTGGGTGAGGCTCCGCCATCCAGATAGCGGCTGCCAGTAACGTAGTCTGCTTCATTGCGCCGTATCGGCCCGACGACACGATCCATCTCGGCTGGCAGCATCTTGCCGTTCGATGCCAGCCCCACGAGCACGTCGTAGCCGTGCCGCCGAGCCCACTCGGTCGCGGCGATGATGGCCCAGCCGACGCCGCGATTGCGCTCCGTTTCGACCGCCGGCCAGCCGGACGAGCGGATGATGTGCTCAGAACCATCGTTGGACCCGTTGTTCACCAGGAGGAATTCGTCGCAGGCCGGCCCTGTCGCACGCAGCTCGTCAAGCAGTTTCGGGAGGTCATCCGCCTGATTGAAGACCGGCGAGAAGCCGAGCACCTTCAAAGGAAGTCGCTCCATTCTTCGGGCACCCAGTCTTCGACATGTCGCTCATCGGGAGATATGTCCGCCCAGGGGTAGTCGCGATCGGTACAACGGATCCACGGATAGGGCTGCAGCACCTGGTCACCGATCTTGTGCAGTATGCGGCGGCAATCGATGCGATTCTCGGCCGGGGATCCGTCCATGAATGCGTACGCCGGCACGTCGCCACCCACCTTCGAGTTGGCGCCGACGATCGCGTGCACGCCGAGGCGCGCTCCAGGGAGGATCGTTGCGTGCACCGCGATGGCACAAAACGGGGCCACCAGCGGAGGCTCCTCTACGGCGAAGACCGGAAACGCTCGATCGTTTGTGAACACGACGAACGGATGTACCCAGACGAACGGGCCGATCCGGGTCCCGGAGCCAACCGTCACATAGGAGTGCAACCGCACGTAATCGCCGATCTCGACGTTCAGCTGAATGTCGCAGTTGTTACCGATCGAGCAGTTGTTACCGACCCGGCTGTTCTCACGCACGGCAACGTACGGACCGGTCTGGAAATTCTCCCCCACCGTGGTCCCGGCGTTGATGATCGTGCCGCGACGGAGAATCGAGCCGCTACCGACGCGCGTCGGACTGGCAACGTAGCCATCACGGTCACGATAGAAGTCGTAGGTTGGCTCGCCGAGGCTGCACCCGGCGCCCACCCAGACGTTGTCGCCGATACTGACCCCGTCGTACAGGACCGCCCCGGGTGCGACGTGAACGTTGTTCCCCAGGTTCACGCCGGCGCCCCAGCGGACCGAGTCATCGTAGGTGCAGCCGGCGCCGATACCCACATCGGGGCCCGGCGCCGATCCCAATCCGAAGCCGGCGCTCATCGCACCTCACCCCCTGTCCCGAGCCCGTCTGAGGGCTTCACAGTGGATCTGTCGAGCATGGGCGTTGTTAGGCTTTCAGCGTCACCCAACGCACAAGCTGGTTGATCAGCAGCTTCCCGTCCCAGGGAGACTCCTGCACGTTCATCAAACCGGGGCGCACGCACCGCGCTGCGCCGGCAAGGGTGGCGACCTCGGCAAACGCTCGCGCCTGGTCGTCATCACCAAGCGCAATCCCGACCGTCTGTACCCCCGGATCGATCAACGGCACCACCTGGCGCCACGATTCCACCGCGGTGAGGAAGACCGTGCGTGACTGGACGGCTTCCTTGAGCGACACATCGGTGTCCATGCAAACGGTCCAGTTGGTGCCTCCACGTGACGCGATCACGTCGCGCTCATCGTCGAGTGCCCACTCCGCACGAGCGTTGGCGATCTGTACGGTGGTGTAGGCATCGAGCTCGGGCTTCGGCGGCAACCGATCAAGCGCTGCTGCAAAGCGTGCGCCGACGTCGACCAGCGCGCCGTTGGTTCCCTCGACGAAGATCGTTTGCGGCGATGAGCAGGCGCGCTGATCGAAGATCGCTATGTCGCGTACGAACGCGGCGACCACATCATCGAGCTCCGACGGCTGCGTGAGCACAGCACGCCCGACGACACCGATCGAGTACTTGGGGCCGAACTCTACGTTCACGCAATGTGGCTGCTGCGGTAGCACCCGGATGCCTTCGATCGCCGCCTGGCCGCCCCAGGTCACCTTGGCATCGGCCGCCAGCGACATCGCGATACTCAGGTCGCGCTCACTCGAGCTGAACCAGACAACCGCGAAGGATGCGCAGAGCTCTTCGCCCGAGAGACCCTCAACCGAGCAGCCGGCCAGCACCTCGAGCATCGCCGCGATGGCGCTCGGCTCTGCCTCGGCGAGCTTCAGGAGGCACACGTTTCTGGCCAACAACGCCGGCACCAGGGCGAAGACCGGCAGCGTGGGCACGTTACCCGCCATCCACATCGACACCAGGCCGTGGGGCTTGGCGGCAAGCTCCTGACCGTTCGCTTCGATGAAGCCACTCAGCGCCGAGACGCGGCCGTCGCCCAGGTTCAACTCCAGCATCTTCTCGAGGTTGGACCGCCTTAGCCACGCCGACAGGAAGGTGAGCCCGTCCAGGCCTCGGGTGCGTGGATCTTCGAGCAGGCGGCCACCGAAGACCGCCAGCAGGTTCAGCAACGATGTAGTCGATAACGCCGCCGTCGAGTCGCGTCGCGATTGCAGCGCCTCGACGATCGCGCCCAGGTCATCGAACGGCTCGGGATGCGCGCCGGGTCGGAAATGGACGCCGTTCATTGCCTGGCCGCGAAAGTGTCGCCGCAACCGCGCACCTCGGCGCGCGAGACCCGGCGGGTGAAACGAAAGTACTGCCCTGACCGCCCACACGGGCAATCGTCGACGCCGATCAGCGTTCCTTGATCGTCAGTCAGCAGCGCTTGACCCGGATAACTGGTCGGCAACACGCTGACGACTTCGATGATTCCGGTCTCTCCCGGCGCTACCGACTCGAGGGTATGCGGTTTGCGGATATAACCACATCGGCGAACGCCGGGGCGTGCTTGTTGCCAGCCGGACAATCGACGAAAACGGTGCCGACTTGCTCGACCATGCCGTAGAAGTCGAGCACGGCCTGGCTGCGCACACCCACCACCTCACCGACACGCTGGTTGAAGACGCTCTTCGAAACCGCGTCGGCCTCCAGCTTCTTCCAACCTCCGGAGTGCAGCAGCACGGCGCGCGAGGCGGCGAAGCGCGCTCCGCGCTCCTCGGCAGCGCGGACGAACCGCGTCCAGACGATGAACGTGAACCCGAAGATCAGCACGGGCTCGTTACCGTGCGACTCGAAAAAGTTCTCGATTGCTTCCCAGTCGGGCTCCAGGTCACCCCTGTCCGCAGATCGCAGCGCATAGGTAGTGGACTTCGCGAAGCTGCCGAGGCCGCGAATTGCAGCGCCGCGCGCTGTCAGCATATCCCCGGCTGCGGCAGCCTCCTCGGCGTCGATGACGAGATAGGGCCGCCGCTTGCCGCCCACAGCGTCTTTGAGAATCGATACCAGCGCCCGCGACTGTCGGAACGCCGTGGTCTTGTCAATGAAGATCCGGCTGGGCGATTGGCCAGTGGTCGACGACGAATGGAGCTCTCGGACCACCTGATCCGGCGGCACGGCGGACAACTCGAAGCGCTTGAACATGGTGACCGGCAAAGGCGGTACATCGGCGACCCGCGTCCATTCTGAAGGATCTCTACCAAGGCGAGCGAGGAAGCGCTCGTAGGGTGGGCACGCGGCCGCCACTTGCTCGCACAAGGGCCGTAGGATTTCCAGCAGATCGCGCTCCTTGTCAGCCTGCTTGGCGGTGAACTGATCTCCGCCGATCAGGGCATCGATCGCTTCGCCCACCTCGACACGGCCGGCGTCGACCAGATCAGGAGTGCTCACCTGCCCGTCCGGTGGTCCAGGGCCGCTTGGCGCAGTCGCGGCTTCAACACCTTGCCAGCGGCGTTCTTCGGAAGATGGTCGGTAATCTCCACGATTGTCGGAATCATGTGGTTGGGCAAGTGCTCGCGGCAATGGCGCACGATCGATCGATCGTCGAGGTCTCCTGGGTGTACGGGGACCACTACTGCCTTGATTGCCTCGCCCCAAATCTCGTCCGGCACGCCTATGACCGCGACCTCGACTACTGTGGACAGCGACGCGATAACCTCCTCGATCTCTCTGGGGCTGATGCGGATACCCATCGACTTAATGAAGTCACGGGCGCGGTCAACGATGAAGATGAACCCTTCGCTGTCGACACGGGCCAGGTCTCGCGTTCGCAGCTTGCCGCCACCGAAGTACTTCTGCGTACCGTCGGCGTCGTTCCAGTAGCCGGGGCTCACGTTGTCGCCAGTAGCGACGATCTCGCCGACCTCGTCAGATCCTGGACGCACTGGCGAGCCATCCTCTTTCAGCACCTCCAGGACGGTCGACGGCAAGCCCCGGCCGATAGAGCCGAGCTTGTCGCCAAGCCGTTCCGGCGGCACATAGGAGAGCCTGGCAGTGGCCTCCGTCTGGCCATACATCACGTACAGGCTCACCTCGGGGAAGGCACCACGGATCTCACGGATGAACGGCTCGGGTAGGCTCCCGCCCGCTTGCTGAAGCCAGCGGAGGGCCGGGAAGTCGCGCTCTTTGAAATGGCTTCGGCGCAGCAGGATCTGGTAGGTCGACGGGACACCGGCGAGGCCGCTACAAGACTTGGCCTCCATATCGTCGAGCACTTTCTCCGGAAACATGAACGCGTTGTTGATCACCACGGATGCGCCTGACAGCAGGTGCGCATGCAGCACCGAGAGGCCGTAGCAATAGTGCAACGGCAGCACCAGCATGGCGCGATCGGTCCGCGCGAGCCCCATGTACTCGAGGATGTCGCGCGTATTCGTGGCAATGTTGCGGTGGCTGATCATGACGCCCTTCGGAACACCAGTGGAGCCGGATGTGAAGAAAAGCGCCGCTAGGGTGCGCGCCGGCTCGCAAGGTTCCGGCGACGCGACTGCCGGCGCGGGCGCGGGCGCGGGCGCGGGCGCGGAGGCTCCACCGTTCAACCTGAGCTCGTCGTCGGACCACAGCTCCATGCCAGCTGCAATGATATTGTCGACAATGTCAGCATCACGCGCCACGTGTGTCGAAACCAGCATCAGCTGCATGTCGGTGTCGGCGCAGATGCGCCGCAGGTGCTTCGGCGGCAACGTTGGCGGCAACGGAACGATGCATAGTCCGGCGTGGATCGTCGCCAGGTAGGCAACCACGAAGAAGAGGCCGTTTTCGGCCACCAATCCGATACGCGAACCCGCCGGTTGGCGGCGCGCCTGCAGCTGGTTGGCCGCCCGACGGACACATCCACGAAGCTCGGCGTAGGTAACTGTGTCGGTGCCGATCAGGAGCGCCGGATCGGTGGCGCCACCCGCCCCGAGAAGCTGTTCGGCAACGTTGCCGGACGACTTGTGTGCGTAATCCTGCGAGCCCACTGCCGCGCTACTGGTCACCCGATCCCCTTGTTTGCCAGGATCTCGAGGATCTTCTGCACGTCGACCATCTCCATGATCTCATCGACCTCGAACTCGACGCCGAAAGCGTCCTCCAGCGCGGCCACCAGGCTCATATGGCCAATCGAATCCCATTTCTTGACGTCGTCCGGGACAGTGTGGGGACCGAAGCTCGTCGGCTCGTGCGCAAACGTCTCCTCGAACACCGCCGCCAGTCGCTCGACCACGGCCATCGTGTCTCCAGTAGGTAGTGACTCGGATGATCCCGGCATCAGAGCGCCATACCGCCGTCGACAGAGAACACGGCCCCCGTCACATCGGCGGCATCATCGGAAACCAACCAGCCCACCAGACTGGCGACCTCATCGGCACTCTGCAGCTTCCCGAGGGGTACGGACTTCTCGATCATCGCAAACATGGCGCGGCTGGCGAGATTGGTCTTCACCGCACCCGGCGCCACGGCGATCGCCCGGATCCCGGCGCCGGCATACTCGGCGGCGATGCTGCGCGTGTAATGGATCAAGCCGGCCTTGGAGGCCGCATAGACGGATAACTTCGGCGAGGCCTTGAGACCGGCGACCGACGCTATGTTGACGATGAGCCCGGGTGTCTGGCGCATCTTCATCACGCTCAGCGCGGCGGCGCTGAGGCGCAGCGGTGCCGACAGATTGGTCTGCAGGTGCTCATCGATGGTGGCAGCATCAGCATCGTGGGCGTTTTGAAAACGCATCACACCGGCGTTGTTGATCAGGACGTCGAGGCCATCTCGGGTATCGGCGATCGATTCAAGCAGGGCTGCCGTGTCGTCGAGGTGGCGCACGTCGGCCTGGTGATACCCGACGTCTCCAGCGAGCTCACCCGAGCTCTCCGCCCACTGCGCGGGCTCGCGCCTGGCGATGACGTCCACCGTGTGACCAGCGGCTGCCATTCGACGCACGATCGCGAGCCCGATCCCCGAGGTACCCCCGGTGATGATGATTCTCTTCATCGGCTCTCCCCCAAAGAGCCTTCGCCCCTGAGTTCTATATCACGTCGGGCGGCTCGGAGCCCGCTTCCACGGCGTCATGGGAAAGCCGTTGCGTCACGGTTGCACCGGCCTTGGCAGAGGCCACATCGCCTAGCTTCAACCCCTCGGAGGCAAGAACCCAGAGCCCGATGAGGGTCGACGGCGCGAAAGTCAGCGCATGAATCAGCAGCGAGTAGCCCAGCGCTTCCCCCTTGGGCACCCCGAAGATACCGAGCGCGACAATGCAGCCGGCCTGAAAGGTGCCGACGAAACCGGGCGCCGCCGGGATCATGACGAACACGGCCACTAGGGTGGTAGCGACGATGGTCAAGCGGAACAGCGGAGCTCCGTAGGCGGATCCCAAGTCCATGGCAACTGCCGCAAGAGCGAACGGGGCCGCCAGCGTCGCCCAAACGTAGACACTTGCCAGCAGGAGCCACAGCAGTTGACGCAGATCCGTGAGTGCATGGAGGCCGTCGGCAAAGGAGTGCGCGATCGCACGCAGCGGTCCTCCGACGCTGGTCGGTAACGGGTCGGTGATTCGGTCAAGGCAGCTGAGAAAAGGCCCCTGGAACAGAATCAGAGCCAGGATCAGGGTCGTGACGAGCGCCGCTACCGCCCCGAGCAGCCGCACGGCCGCGGTCACCTGCGGCCCGGCACTATCCGGGATGGGAACCAGGCTGATGGCGACCGCAAGCATGGCGCCGACGGTGACCATGTCTAACACGCGCTCCAGCACCACGGTGGCGAACGTGGTGGAGAACGGCAACTGCTGTTTGCGGGCAATAGAGTAGGCCTTCACGGCCTCGCCGGCGCGCAACGGCAACACCGCGTTGGCAGCAAACCCCAGCGCTTGGGAAGCGAAGAGCGCGCCCACGGGCACTGGCTGCAAGTGCGCGAACAGCATGCGCCAGCGTTGTGCCCGAGCGTGGAGCGAAAGCAGCGACACGGCGGCAACCAGCGCCAGCCACACGGGCTCGGCACTCCGCATGATGCGCCACACTTCGGCGATCGAAACCTCGCGCGTGGCGATCCACAAGAACACTGCGCTCACCGCAGCGCCGATCGCCAGCTGCAAGTATCGCTTGTTCACGAACGGAGGCTCGTTAGGAGGCTTCGGGCGGGGCACTCGGTTCGACCAAGGAAAGCGTGGTGGACGCCAGTTTACGGTAGCGGCCTGCAGGGCAAAGGAAAAGCCCGGGAGCACGCAGGCGCCCGGGCTTTGACCGAGGGATCTCTCGGCGACGAGCTAGTTAACGGTCACCGCGATCTTCTTAGGCTTGGCCTGTTCGGCCTTCGGAAGGCTGACCACCAGCAGGCCGTCGGTGAACCGCGCATCGATGCGCTCCTGATCTACTGTTGTCGGGAGATTGAAGGTACGCGAGAAGCTGCCGTAGCCACTCTCGATGCGGCGGTAGTGACCATCTGAGGCCTCGTCGTTGAACTGCTTCTCCCCCTTGAGGGTGAGCTTGCCGTCCTCGAGCGTGATCTCGACATCGCCGTCCGTGAGACCAGGTAGCTCCGCGCGCAGCAGGATCTGATCCTCCTGCTCGACGACATCCACCGCCGGCCTCCACGCGGGCCCATCAACGGCATCATCCAACCCTGCGCCACGATTGCCGAAGAAGTGGCCCCAATTGCGGCCAAAGGCGTCGTCGAAACTGCGCTGCAGGTGTACCAGGTGAGGGAAAGTGTTCGTGCGTCGAACCAGCATTGGTAGTCCTCCTTCGGAACCGAAAAACTGAGAGGCGTTGGCGCCCCGTCCTGTGCGTAACAACTGGCGTAAACAACTGGTGTAACAACTGAGGACATCATAAAATCTGATGTGTTTCTTATCAAGTCTTATTATGATCAATACTAAGATTTAAGACGACGGTTCGAGTACCAAGGTAACTTACTGAGAGGAAAGGACTTGTTCGCTTGGATACGAACGGCCGCAGGATTCGGGCTCAGAGAGGCGGGGTCAAATCCGGATGGTTGGCGGCGAAATACCGCCCCATCGCCTCGCGCCAGTGCGGCAGATCGTGCAACCCGAGTTGGCGCAGCGCGGCATTATCCAGAGCGCTGTAGTCCGGGCGCTTGGCCGGTGCACCGAACTCGACGGCGGTGGTGGGCCCCAGGTGGCGTCGCGCGCCGACGGCTTCGAAGGCGATCTCGGCAACCTCGAACCACGTCGCCTGTCCTTGATTGGCAACGTGGAACAGTCCGCAGGCGCCGCAACCCAGCAATCCCCAAATCGCTGAAGCCAAATCGAGCGCGTAGGTAGGACTCACCACCTGGTCGTTCACGACTCGAGTTTCAGCCTCCTGCCGAGCACGCTCCAGCATGCGCTCGATGAAAGGCGGCGTTCCGTGTCCCTGGCGGGCGTTCCCGTAGACCGCCGATGTGCGCACGACCGTGTGCATCTGGGAAGCTGCCAGCACCAAGTGCTCGCCGGCGAGCTTCGAGGCTGCGTAGACGCTCTGCGGCGCCGGCAGATCGGACTCTCGATACGGAACGCGGCGCGGGCCGCCGAACACGTAGTCGGTCGACAGGTGGACCAGCCGTGTCGACGCTCGCTTGCAGGCGTGCGCCAGAGCCCCCGCCGCCATCGAGTTCACCCGGAAGGCCTGATCGGTCTCGGTCTCGCAACGGTCGACGGGCTGAAAGACGGCGCAGTTGACCGCCGCGCGCGCTCTCTCGTCTTGCAACAACTCCTCGACACGCGTGGCGTCGGTGATGTCGACGTCGCCGCGACCGAGCTGCACGACACCTTCCGGATCATGCCCGGCGTCCGCCGCCGCAGCTACAAGCGCTTCGCCTACCTGGCCGAAGCCCCCGAAGACGATGACCCTATCGCGTGAAGCTATATCCGCCTCCGAGATAGTAGCTGCGCAACCCTGAGCGCAACGCATCGTCCCATCCGCCGGTCAGGAAGAAGCGGCTGCCGAGGTTCCACTGGAACCGGAGCTTGACGTGCGGGTCCGGGTCGCGGCCCAGATCCCAGACCTCGCCGATGAGGCGCAGACGGTCCCGAGCGGCAAAGAAGTCGATCCCGAAGCCTGCCTGTGACTCGAGAATGCCACCGCGAACCTGGAATCGACCGAACCTCTGCGCCATCAAGGCGCTGACTCGGAAGCCCTCGGTGCGGACCAGCTTGCGCTCGAGTTGGGTAGTGAGCAGGTCGCCGGTAACGGGATCGAAAGTCTGTGTCGTGATGTTGGTCTCGGTGATACCGCCGATGTTGTCGTCGACAATATGGAACTCGAATCCCCGACCCGACCCTTGTTCACCGAGCTCGAGACGAAGCCCGAAGTAGTTCTTGCTCGACTCCAGACGCTCGTAGAACTCCGACCGCCACTCGAAGCTGAACTGCGCTTCGCCAACGCGACGAAAGAACGTATCGGCCGCGGCCAGGCTGTCATCGACAGAATCGAGAGCTTCGTTGAGTCGATCGACAGTGTCCGACTCGTTGACCAGCCTACCGACCGTACCCTCGCCTCGGTTGGCCTTGCCGAGGATCTCCTCCAGGTCAGCGGCAGACCGTTGCAGTCGTTCCGACACATCGCGCAGGTTCTCACCGGCGTCGCCCAACCCGTCGCTGTTGCGCTCGATGGCGGCAGACACCTCCGCGGAAAGGCCGCGCATTTCCTCGACCAGCAGCGGCAGGCTCTCCCTGAGAGTCACCGACAGCTCGCTGATGTTGCCGAAAGCCGAATCCATATTCCCGAAGCCCGAGTCGATGCTGGCGCGGTTCTGCGTCAGGATCTCTTCGAAGCGCTCGGTGACGTTCTGGACGTTGCCGAGAATCTCCCGCAGCGACGCCTCGCCTTCTTCGGTGCCGAGCACCGCCGACAAGGTGCGCGTCGTGAGCTCGAGATTGCGCGCGATGCCCGAAACGACGTCGACCATCTGATCCACCGAGACCGGGTCGCCGCCGCGGATCCACCCGCCCGCCGCGACGAGAGGCCGATCGGGCGAGCCCGGCCGCAGATCGAGCACACGGTCTCCGAGCATTCCGGTAGATCCGACGACCGCCACCGCGTCGTCGTGCACCTCCACCGCGCGCTGCAGTCGAAGCGCGACCTCGGCGACGCCCTCTTGCATGTTCAGCCGCACCCCCGACACCGTTCCGACACGCACCCCGGCGAGCATGACCGGATCGTCTTCGCCGATGCCGGCGGCGTTCTCGAAGCGGACATTGATCACATAGCCATCCTCGCTACGGAAGCTACCGATGTCCTCGATCTTGATGACGAAATACGCCAGCGCGACGATCGCCACCAGCACCAACGCCCCGACCTTGATTTCCGAACGCATACGCTCGCCTCCGCGAAGGCGCCGGACATCTGCGTATCCGGCGGCCCCGTACGACTAAGAATACCGGCTGCTCGCCGACGCTGCGCGTTGGGCCCCGTTCGCACCATGGTAGATTGGCCGACCCTTCGGTCTGAGGCCCGCACCGCGCGGTCGGAGGCCGACTCCGGGTTTGCCGTGCTTACCCCCCCCGAGAGCAGCGAGGCTCATGCCCCTCGAACTAGCGCCTATGCACATCCCCGATGTGCTCATGATCCGGTCGGAGTTGCTACGCGATGATCGCGGCGGCTTTCTCGAGACCTTCAAGCACTCTGTGCTTGCCGCCCACGGACCCGACGTCCAGGTGGCACAAGTCAACGAGTCGATCTCCGAGGCCAAGGTGCTGCGCGGCATGCACTACCAGCTCGAGCCGGCCGGGCAAGGCAAGCTCGTGCGGGTGTTGCGTGGCGCGGTGCTGGACGTCGCCATCGATGTGCGCCGCGGCTCGCCGTGGTTCGGTGAGCACGTCGCGGTCGAGCTCAGCGGGGAGAATCGGAACTTGCTGTGGATCCCCGCTGGATTCGCGCACGGTTTCTGTGCGCTCGAGGACGACACCCACTTCCTCTATGTGCTTACCGCCGAGTACGCCCCAAAGTCAGAAGCCGGAATCAACCCCTTCGACCCGGCGCTCGGGATCCAGTGGCCGTTCGGGCGCCAAGAGCTCATGCTATCGGACAAAGACTTGGCGCTGCCTCCCCTGACGTCCGCCCGCCTGAACTTCGCCTATCAAGCGCCGGCTTGAGCCTGGATCGGATACAGGTCGGATAGCTAGCAGGCCGTGGTGAGAGTGTGGCGGGCCTGCTACATCATCTTGATGGGTCCATCGGCGCGCCCGTTGATGAACTGCTGAACGACGGCATTGTCACTCTCCTGAATCTCCTGCGGCGTGCCGACTTCCTCGATCTTGCCCTGATACAGCATCGCAATTCGATCCGCGACCTTGTAGGCGGAAACCATGTCGTGAGTGATGGTCAGCGAAGTAGCGTTGAGGCGCTCGTTAAGGTCGACGATCAGGTCATTGATCTGGTCGGCGAGAATCGGATCAAGGCCGGTCGTGGGCTCGTCGTAGAGAATGATCTCCGGGTCGAGCGCGATCGCACGCGCCAGCCCGACGCGTTTCTTCATTCCGCCGGAGAGCTCCGCCGGTATCTTGTCCTCGCTGCCTTTCAAACCCACCCAGCCGAGCACCTCGCGCACGCGCTCGTGTACGCGTGACTCCGGCCAGTTGCGCTGTTGACGGAGAGCAAAAGCGACGTTATCGCCGACGTTCATCGAATCGAACAGCGCCGCGTATTGGAAGAGCATGCCCATCCGCCGGCGCAGCTTCGAGAGGCCGTCGCGCCCGAGCCCGGACACCGATGCTCCATCGACCACCACCTCACCCTCGTCGGGGACCAACAACCCGATGATGTGCTTGATCAGCACGCTCTTGCCGGTACCGGAGCTGCCGATGATCACCAGCGATTCGCCGCGGGCGATATCGAGATCGACACCGCGCAATACAGGCAGGTCGCCGAAGCTCTTGTGCAGCTCGCGAACGCGAATGAACGGCTTCTCGGTCACATGTCCCATAGCACGAGCAGCGCCTTGGTAAGAAAGAAATCGGAAACCAGGATCGCCATGCTGCTGGTCACGACCGCAGCGGTAGTCGCCCGCCCGACACCCTCGGCGCCGCCACTGGTGTTGAAGCCGCGAGTGCAGGAAAAGACCGCGATCATGACGCCGAAGATCGACGCTTTGATCAACCCGGAGGTAACGTCATCGACGGTAATGAAGGCGAAGCTGGCATCCCAGTAGGCGGTTGGCCGTGCGTCGTTCATGTACACGGACACCGTATAGCCGCCGAGAATCCCCAGCAGGTCGCCGATAACCACCACTACCGGCAGCATCGTCGCCGCGGCAACGACACGCGGCACGACGAGGTACTTCACCGGGTCCGTCGCCATCGCTTCCATGGCGTCGATCTGCTCGGTAACGCGCATCGTACCGATCTCCGCCGCCATCGCCCCGCCGGCCCGCCCGGCGACCATCAGCGAGCCCAGCACCGGGATGAGCTCGCGCGTCATCGCCAACGCAACCGAGAATGCCACCAGCGTCGTGGCACCGAACTGCTCGAACCCCTCCCAGGTCTGCAACGCGAATACGGCTCCTGAGAAGACGGCCGTCACGACAATGACCGGTAGCGAGCGATTACCGATCTCGAGCATCTGTTGAAACCAGTTACGCAGATACCATGGTCGCCGAGTCAGGCTCGCCAGCGAATACCAAAACAGAAGCCCGGCTTCGCCCGTCGATTCGACGAATCCGATCACGAACCGTCCAATACCAGCCACGAATCGGCTCATCGCGCGTCGTCCGTGGCGGAGATTCCGTCGGTTCTGGAGTAACGGCGGGGCACTCTGGAGCCGACCCTGCACAGGATCTCGTGTGGGATCGTCCCGGCCCACTCGGCGACCTCTTCCACGCTGATGCATGCCGCCGTTTCGGCGTCCGGGACGGCTACCGGCGTGGTATCGGCCTCGTCGGCGGCCGCCACCGCCGCCGCCAGGGTGTCAGAGTACCCCTCGGCCTTGACCTCCTCGTCGACCACGAGCGCAGGATCAACGGTACCGAACACGACAACTTCGTCGCCGACCCGAGCTGCGGACACATCGGTAACGTCGACGAGAGTGAGATCCATGCTGATTCTGCCGATGATCGGCGCGCGCTGGCCGGCCACCGATACCCAGCCACGGTTGCTGAGGGCACGCGGAATACCGTCATGGTATCCCAGCGGCAACGCCGCCACTCGGGTGTTTCTGTAGGTCGTAGCGGTCATCCCGTACCCCACGGTGACGCCCTTCGGAAGGTGGCGGATCGCCGTGATCGCGGTCACCAGCCGCATCGCTGGATGCAGGTCAGCGATTCCCTTCCCGGGGGTCAGGGAGGCACCGTAGATAGCCAGGCCCGGCCGTACCCCGGTACACGTCGGGCCCTGCCACGACTCGGGGTGGTGCATCAGACTGGCGCTGTTCGCCAGCGTTCGATTCGCCGGCAGGATGTCGTCCTGCTCCAGAACGGCGCATATCTGATCGAAGATGTCGATCTGCTGCCGTGCGAAGTCGAACCCTGGATCCGAGTCCAAGAAGCTGTCGCCGCTGGCGAGATTCGAGAACAGACCGTCGAACGACAGCGTCGGCTCGTCGGCCAAAGCCCGCGCCAGGTGGGTGACCTGGTCCGGAACGATACCGAGCCGGCCCATACCTGTGTCCACCTTCAGATGAACGGAGGCTGGGCCGATACCGAGCTCGCCGGCGATGTCGGCCAGTTGTGCACCGGTGGAGGCATCCTGTATCCCGGCGGCGAGACCATATTCGACAACCATTCGAAAGGCGTCTTCGGGAGTCGACGCGGCGAGCCCCGCCATCACCAGGATCGGCGTTTCGATGCCTGCCTGGCGAAGCTGGCGCCCTTCGCTCGCCGTCGCCACGCAGAATCCGGCGACGCGCTCGGCGCACAGCGCGGCGGCGACGGCGGTGGCTCCATGTCCGTACGCGTCGGCCTTGACCACCGGCCAGATGTCGATGGCGCCGACCTTGTCGCGTAGGCGACGGAGATTGTGCACGCAGGTGGCCAGATCGATCTCGGCTACGGTCGGCCGGCAGGAGCTGGGCATCGGCGAGGGAGCTTCGCGCATGCGCCTATGTTAGCTGCGCGCTCGGTGGCGCACCGATCAGTAGGTGCCCCCGCTATCGGCGCGATCCCTGAACAGGGTGTAGGGCTTCAGAAAGGCGAGCGGGACGCTACCGATCGGGCCGTTCCGCTGCTTAGCGATGATCAGCTCCGCGAGGCCCTCGAGCTCTGGGTCTTCCTGGTTGTAAACCTCGGGACGAAAGATGAACGCCACCACGTCGGCGTCCTGCTCGAGGTTGCCGGACTCGCGCAGATCCGACAGCTGCGGGCGGTGGCCGGACCGTGTCTCGGTCGCTCGCGACAGCTGCGACAAAGCCAATACGGGGACCTGCAGTTCCTTCGCAAGCGCCTTGAGCGAGCGTGAGATCTCGCCGAGTTCGAGGTTGCGGTTATCGGTCCGGATGCTGCCGCGAACCAGCTGCAGGTAGTCGACGATCAGCAGATCAAGCCCATGCTCGGCCTTCAGCCGGCGGGCTTTCGCGCGCATCTCGAGAGCCGTGAGGGAGGCAGAGTCGTCAATGAATATCTTGGTCTCGGACAGCTTGTGCAAACCATCGAGCAAGCGGTCCTTGTCACCGCTCGACAGGAACCCGGTGGCGAGCTTGTGCGCATCTACCTGAGCCACAGCGGTGACCAACCTGCGGATCACCTGCTGTACGGACATCTCCAGTGAGAACACCCCGACGGTGCCGCTGGCTTCGAGCGCCACATGTTGGGCGACGTTGAGTGCCAGCGCTGTCTTACCCATCGAGGGACGGCCCGCCAGGATCACCAGGTCGCCCTGCTGCAAACCGGCGGTCAGCGCATCGAGTCGTTTGAAACCGGTGGGAACACCGGTGACATAGTCGCCGCGCTCCATCAGCTCTTCGATTTCCTTCATGGCGTCGAAGGCGACGTCGCGAACCGACAGGAATCCGCGCCGGATTTTGCTCTCGCTGATAGCGAAGATCGAATGCTCGGCGCGATCCAACAAGTCATCCGTCTCGATAGCGCCCTCTAGGGCCATACGGATGATGGAGTTCGACGCCCCGATGAGATTCCGCAGCGCCGCCTTGTCTTTGATGATGCGGGCGTACTGATCGACGTTGGCGGCCGCCGGTAACCCGTCGATCAGACTCGAGATATACGCCGCTCCGCCGGCGCGCTCCAGGACATCACGGCGCACGAGCTCCTCGCGCAGGGTCACCGTGTCGATAGCCTCGGAACGCTCCGACAACCACGCCATGGCTTCATAGATCAGCCGATTGGCATCACTGAAGAAGTCATCTGGGGAGAGCACCTGGGCGGCGGCGTTCAGGGCTTGGTTGTCGAGCAGCACGGCGCCGAGGATCGAGCGCTCTACCTCTACGTTGTGAGGCAGCGAGCGCTCGGTGGTGACCTCCTGCGGCAAGATCGCTCTCCGACGCTACGGGGTGGCACGCGTGAGATCTGACTCACGCCACGCGCTAGAAGAGCGCATAGATGAACGGGGCGACGGCAGAGCCTTCAGATAGCACGATCAACAGGCTCAGCATCACGAGGAACACCACGATGGGGGTGAGCCACCACTTCTTTCGGGATCTCAGAAAACCCCAGATGAGTCCTAGCCTCGACATCCCTATACCTCCTGCTCCAACGTACTGCTGTCCGTCACGGAGAATACCAGCATCGCCCGGGGCTTTCGCGGCCCATGCTCAGTAGGGCTTGTCCGGACGCGACGTGGGGCCATCCGGTTCCACCGGAACCCAGTAGCTCTCCGCGTCGGGATCTCGTCGCATGCCCAGAAGGTCCTTGCCGGACAGGCGCATCAAGAAGCCCAGCGGGGTCATGACGACGTAAAAGGTCAGCGTCAAGATCAGCGTTGTCACAATCACCTGCAGAACCCGGGCCAGCGCCATCCACAGGCGCTCGATCGGCGCCAGCACGCGAGGCACGACCAGCCCGACGACGAGGAACGCCGCGGCGACGTACAACAGATAAGGCCCCGTCGCCCGCGCCCGCCAAAGTAGCAATGATCCGATCGCTGCGAAGGCGACGGCCATCACGATGCCGAACTTCCGCAAGCGTTGCGCGTCGGTTTCTTGCTTTCGCTTGGCCACGTTTAGCTAGTCCAGCTCGTAGAGGTCACGCCAGTCCACATCGTCCCCGAGAGCCGGCTGGTCGGATTTCTTCAGCACGCAATCCTGCATCACTAGAATGTCCATCTCGGTGCGCATGAAGCAGAGATAGGCATCCTGCGGCGTACACACGATCGGCTCGCCGCGAACATTGAACGACGTGTTGACGATGATGCCGTACCCGGTGCGCTCCTTGAACTCTTCGATCAGCCGGTGGTACTGCGCGTGGTCTCGTGCGTCGACCGTCTGCACACGGGCTGAGTAGTCGACGTGCGTAACCGCCGGGATATCTGATCGCGGGACGTTCAACTTGCTGATACCGAACAACCGCGTCTGCTCGGCTGTCATCGGGACTCGACGCTCCTCCCGGACGGGCGCGACCAGCAACATGTACGGAGAGGGCCTGTCGAGCTCGAAGTACTCCGACACATCCTCTACCAGACAGCTGGGCGCGAAAGGTCGGAATGACTCGCGATACTTGATCTTGAGGTTGAGCTTGCGCTGCATCTCCCGATCGCGGGAGTCACCGACGATGCTTCGAGCCCCTAGCGCTCGCGGTCCGAACTCCATGCGCCCACTGAACCAGCCGACCACATGCCCGGCCGCCAGCTCGTAGGCGGCGACGCCCGGGATCGTCTCTTCGGTGTGACGCTCGTACGGGTGACCCTGCTCGAGCAGCCACGCCTCGATCTCCTCTCCGGTCCATGACGGTCCCAGGTAGGAGCCGCTCTGCAGGTCGCGGCCGCCGGCTGCTGTGTAGCGTGGCACTGCATGAATCTGGTGGGCTGCGAAAAGCGCCGCGCCCAAGGCGCCGCCGGCGTCTCCGGCGGCGGGCTGAATCCAGATATCGTCGAAGATGCCAGCGCGCAGAATCTTGCCGTTGCCGACGCAGTTTAAGGCCACGCCGCCGGCCATCACGAGGTTGCGCTCGCCGGTCTCGGCTCGGACGTGTCGCGCCATGCGTAGCATCACTTCCTCGCAGACGTCCTGGACGGACCGCGCCAGGTCCATCTCGCGCTGGGTGAGCTCGCTCTCTGGCTGGCGCGGCGGCGCACCGAAGAGATCGTGGAACGCCTCCGACGTCATGGTGAGGCCCTGACAGTAGTTGAAGTACTTCATGTCGAGGCGGAAGGAACCGTCGTCGCGTAAGTCCATCAACTCGTCGAGGATCAAGTCGACGTACTTCGGCTCACCGTAGGGCGCCAGGCCCATGACCTTGTACTCTCCGGAGTTCACCCGGAAGCCGGTGTAGTAGGTGAACGCCGTATACAGCAGGCCCAGACTGTGGGGGAACCTGAGCTCGGCGGAGAGCTCGATGCTGTTGTCCACGCCGGCGCCCCACGAGGCCGTCGCCCACTCGCCTACGCCGTCCATCGTCAAGATGGCCGCCGATTCGAAGGGCGATGGGAAGAAGGCCGAGGCGGCGTGCGACTGGTGGTGCTCGGGGTAGAGCATGTCGCCCTCGAAACCGGTTTCTTTGGCGATCAGTTCGCCCATCCAGAGCTTCTGCTTGAGCCACAGCGGCATCGCCTTCAGAAACGAAGCGACGCCCTGCGGTGCAAACGCCAGATAGGTCTCCAGCAGCCGCTCGAACTTGCTCCACGGCTTATCGTAGAAGGCGACCGCATCGAGGTCTGCGGCGTCGATCTTGCCGGCCCGCAGGCAATACTCGATTGCGTGGGCGGGGAAGCGGAAGTCGTGCTTCTTGCGCGTGAAGCGCTCCTCTTGGGCCGCCGCCACGATGGTGTCGTCGCGCACCAGGCACGCCGCCGAGTCGTGGTAGAAGGCCGAGATTCCGAGGATGTTCATCGCCGCACCCTCCACTTGAGCGTCATGGCACGAACAGCGATCGCCGTAGCCGGGCCACCACGTGCGAGCACTTCGCCGATGTCCGTCACCGTGGCGCGTTGCAAGACACCTGCGCCGATACTCAGACGTCGGCGTCTTCGGAAGGAACCTCGTCGGCTGCCGGGTCGGCAGCAGGCGCTGCATCCTCGTCTGAAGCAAGTTCTTCGCTCTCGACGACGTCGCTGACCGCAGCGGACGGGGCAGCGGCCTCTGCGGCTCCGTCTTCTCCGGTCACCGTCACGTGCACCGACGCCGCAACGCCATGCGCCAACGACAGTGCCACATCGTACTCACCGAGATGCTTGATCGGTTGCTCGAGGTGAATCTCGCCCTTCTGGATCGCGAAGCCGCGCTCCTCCAACTCATCGCCGATATCGGCGACGCTTACCGACCCGTAAAGCGTTCCCGCTCCGATATCCGCCACCTTGCGTTGAAAGGCCAACGACACATCAGCGAGCGACTTCGCGACGATCTCGGCTTGCGCACGCTTCTCAGCAGCCTCGGCACGAAGCTTCGTCAGCTCATGATCGATCGAGCGGACGTTGGCGTCCGTGGCACGAATGGCGAGTTGCTTCGGGAGCAGGTAGTTGCGTGCGTACCCTTTCTTCACTTCTACGAGATCACCCGGCTCGCCCAAATGGGTAACGCTCGCTCTCAGAATCAGCTTCATAGTCGTGTCCTCGATGAGTCCGGCAGCCGGCGGCTATGCGGCTCGGCTGTCGGTGGCCTCACTCAGAGACGTATGGCAACAGTGCCATGTAGCGCGCACGCTTCACAGCTCGCGTCAGCATGCGCTGATGGCGCGCAGAGTTGCCGTTCGTCCGACGCGGAATGATCTTGCCGCGGGGGTCGATGTACTGCCTCAGTAGCTCGACGTCCTTGTAGTCGACGTATTGCGCGTTCGACTTCGTGAGCTTGCTGACCTTCTTGCGTCGTGGACGAAAGGAGCGCATCGCTCAGTCCTCCTTCCCGGGTTCGTGTTCGGCGCCGTCATCGGGACTGTCATCAGCCGACAGCGCTTCAGCTTCCGGCTCTTCATCCGTATCAACTGCCGACTCATCGTCCGTATCAGCCACCGACTCATCGTCCGTATCAGCCACCGACTCATCGTCCGTATCAGCCACCGACTCATCGTCCGTATCAGCCACCGACTCATCGTCCGTATCAGCTGCCGACTCATCGTCCGTATCAGCTGCCGACTCATCGTCCGTATCAGCTGCCGACTCATCGTCCGTATCATCGGAGGCGATCACGTCGGAGGCTGCAGGCTCGTCTGCGGCAGCGGGCTCGGCGACCACACCTGTTTCATCGCCGTCGACAGCCGCGTCCGGAGACTCGGTCGCTTCCTCGCGATCGGAAACCGATGTCGCCGCCTCGGCACGCTTGGCGGCGGCGCGTTCCTCGGCAGCTTCCATTTGCGCCGTCGCCAACGCCTGGTCCTCCGGCCCTTTCTCCAACAGCGCCTCTCGGATGGCTGTCTCGTGCGTCTCAGTCAGACGGACCACCATTTCCCGCAGGATCGACTCGCGAATCTTGGTGTATCCGCGGAACGCAGCGGGTAAGGCAACGTCCCCTTTGACGTGGATCAGCAGGTAGACACCTTCGGCGTGCTTGCCGATGGGATAGGCGAGCTTGCGACGGCCCCACCTCTCGACGTTGACAACCTCGCCACCGGAGGCGGCAAGCTGCTGCCGCAATCCGCCGGTGACCGCGTCGACTCCCTCGTCGGTCTCGTCGGGAGACACGATCACGAGGATCTCGTAGAAGTTGCTCATTGCTCTCCTCTCGGACAAGTTGGCCCCCGGAGGGGCGAGGAGCGCTCGCACGGAGTGCCGATTTCAGCGGATCAGCAGGGCACGCCTCTCACACCAGAAGCGGTGCGATAACGAGCGATACGACAGACATCAACTTTATCAAGATGTTCATCGACGGGCCACTCGTATCCTTGAACGGATCGCCCACTGTGTCGCCGACGACGGCCGCCTTGTGAGCGTCGGAGCCCTTGCCGCCGTGGTGGCCCTCCTCGATGTACTTCTTGGCATTGTCCCAGGCACCGCCGCCGTTGGACATCATCAGCGCCAGAAGGACACCGACGACAGTCGCGCCAGCCAGCATTCCGCCCAGGGCTTCGGGGCCAAGGCCGAAGCCGACTACAACCGGCGCGATCACGGCGAGCAGACCAGGCAGCACCATCTCCTTGAGAGCCGCATCGGCGGCAATCGACACACACCTCGCGGGGTCGGGCTTGCCAGTACCCTCCATGATGCCGGGAATCTCGCGGAACTGCCGGCGAATCTCCTCGACCAGCTGCCCCGCCGCGCGACCGACCGCGGTCATCGTCAGGCCTGCCGCCAGATAAGGCACCACCCCGCCGAGCATCATGCCAACAACGACATACGGGTTGGTCAGCAGGATCACGAGCCCGCCGAGATCGCCGGCCTGGCGCATCGCGTCCGACACCGACTGCGTGTAGGCGGCGAACAGCGCCAGCGCAGTCAGGGCCGCTGAGCCAATGGCGAAGCCCTTCCCGATCGCGGCCGTCGTGTTGCCCACGGCGTCGAGGCTATCGGTGATCTTGCGTACCTCAGGTCCGAGACCCGCCATCTCAGAGATGCCGCCGGCGTTGTCCGCCACCGGACCATAGGCGTCCACGCTCATGGTGACGCCCACGGTGGCCAACATACCAACTGCGGCGATACCGATTCCATACAGGCCAGCGGCGCCGAAAGCGAAGTAGATCGCGGCGCAGATCGCCAGCACCGGGAGCGCGGTGGATTCGAAACCGACCGCCAGGCCGTTGATGATGTTCGTTGCCGAGCCAGTCTCCGACGAGGCGGCGATACGACGCACCGGCGCCGCAGACGTGTAGTACTCGGTAATGAAAGAGATCAGCAGACCGACAAGAGTCCCCCAGAAGATAGCCGCCCCGACGCCGTTGTTCACCGGGATGGCATCGATGTAGAGGTATGCTGCACCGACGAACAAGCCAGCAGCGATGATCGTCGCCCAGCGCAGAGCCGCCGCCGCATCGAACCGTTTCAGGATCGCCATCGACGCGATGCCCAGCAGCGAGCAGACGAGGCCCAGGAACGCAAGCATTAGCGGCAGGCTCATCAGCCAGCTTTTGACCTGCGCCGCCTCGATCACGGGATCGGCCGCCATGGCGATCAGATCCTCGCCGAAGAGCGTCGCGGCAATGGCAACCGTGGCGATAATCGAGCCCACATAGGATTCGAAGATGTCGGCGCCCATGCCGGCGACATCGCCGACGTTGTCACCGACGTTGTCGGCGATAACACCGGGGTTGCGCGGGTCGTCCTCCGGAATGCCGGCCTCGACCTTGCCCACCAGATCGGCACCAACATCCGCAGCCTTGGTGTAGATGCCGCCGCCGACCCGCGCGAACAGGGCGATCGACGACGCTCCCATGGCAAATCCGTTGATCACGTGGGCGGTGTCGGGGGTGCCATACCAGAGGTACCAAACGCCAACGCCGAGCAGCCCGAGGCTTGCGACCGAAAGCCCCATGACGGAACCACCGAGAAACGCCACCATCAGCGCCGCATCGCGGCCGTCGTTCTTCGCCGCCGCTGCGGTGCGCACGTTGGCCGAGGTTGCCGACGTCATGCCGGCGAAACCGGCGGCGATCGAACACGCCGCGCCAGTGATGAACGCCGCGGACGTCGACGTCGACACGAAATAGCCGAGCAAGCCAGCGACAATGGCGACAAAGACCGCCAGCAGGCTGTACTCGCGACGCAAGAACACCATCGCACCGTCGTGGATCTGGGCGGCGATATCGGCCATCTGATCGGTGCCGACGTCGCGCCGTCGGATCACCATGAGGATGGCCAGGGCGATCGCCAGGCCGATCCCACCCAGCACGGGAACAGCCTCGATGGGGATGTTGCTCATTCTCTTGCTCCGGTTAGTCGGGTGTCTCTTGCGGGTTCGTGGGTTCGGTCTTCGGTCGCTGATTGTATGTGTTCATCGCCACGCTCAGACCACGGCGCAGGATCGTCCGTACCGCCGCGACCGCGCGGTCGAGCATTTCGTCGACTGCGGCGCGCTCGCTTTCGTCAAAGGCCTCCAGAACGTATCCGGCGGTGTCACGGCCACGGCCCGCGCCGCGGACGCCGAGACGCAAACGCGGCACCTGCTGCGTGCCGAGCTCATCGAGCACCGACTGCAGGCCCCGGTGCCCAGCGTCACCACCTGACGGTCGCATTCGCAGCGACCCCAGCGGCAAGTCGATCTCGTCGTACGCCACCAGCACCTCGCCGGGCTCGATCCGCAATGCTCGGCAGGCGTCAGAGACCCCGACGCCGCTGTTGTTCATGAAGAGCAGCGGGCGCATCAACCAGAACGCCGTTGACCCCAGCTTGAGTCGCTCGAGCTGCACCGATTCCTTGCGACGCGCCTCGACTACCTTGCCGGCGTCTCGGAGCCGGTCGAGCAGCATCCAGCCGGCGTTGTGGCGGCTGTGCAGGTACTCGCTGCCGGGGTTTCCGAGCCCGGCCAGGGCTTGCATGGTCGCCGCTACTCGTCGTCCTCAGACGCTTCCTCGTCCTCCCGGCCGATGAGCTCCGGCTCTTCCATCTCCCCGAGAAGATCTTCTTCTTCCTCGGTCACTTCGTCCTCGATTGCGACCGTCGGCGGGGCGATGGTTAGGACAGTCTGATCCAGATCCACCAGCAGCTCGACGCCCGCCGGAATCTCGAGGTCGGACACCTGAGCGACATCGCCTATAACGAGCTCGGTGACGTCAACCTTGAGGTTGTCGGGGATGTCGGTCGGCAGGCACTTGACGTGCACCTCTCGCAGGATCATGTCGAGGATGCCCCGATCCACCCGGACGCCCAACGCCTCGCCAACGACCTCGACGGGTACATTGACCTCGATCTCGACCTTCAGATCGATGCGACGAAAGTCGACGTGCTGGAGCCTGCGACTGATCGGATCTACCTGGTAGTCGTGGATCAGGGCTGTCTGCTCTGCTCCGTCGCCGACCTTGAGGTTGAGAATCGAGTTCTGGCCGTGCTCGGATCGCAGGATCTCGATCAGCGTCCGGGGGTCGACCGAGATCGAACGCGTGTCGCGGCCGCCGCCGTATAGCACTGCCGGGACTTTGCCGGCGCGGCGTAGTCGGCCAGCCTTGTTGCTCGTACCGGGCTCGCGAAGCTCTACCTCGAGCAGCTGTGTGTCTGTCATCGTTCGCTACCTCTGGAATTGAACAACCGGCGAGATCAGATAAACAGCCTCGAGATGCTGGTTTCCTCGTAGATGCTGCGTATCGCCTCACCGAAGATTCCTGCGACCGAGAGCACCTCGATCTTGTCGCAGCCGGCGGCTTCGGGCGGCAGCGGAATCGTGTCGGTCACGAAGACCCGTTTCAGCGGACTCGCCTCGATGCGCTCGATGGCCGGCGATGAGAGTACCGCGTGGGTGGCAAACGCGTAGACCTCGCGCGCCCCTTCTTCCAGCACGGCGTTGGCGCCCGTGGTCAACGTACCCGCAGTGTCGACCATGTCATCGTAGAAGCAGCACACCGCATCACGGACATCACCGACGACAGTCATACCCTCGACTTTGTTGGCCACCCGGCGACGCTTGTCGATCACCGCCAACCCGGCTTCGAGCCGCTTGGCGATGGCTCGAGCACGCTCCACACCTCCGGCATCGGGCGAAACCATGACCAGGTCGCCATCGATGGCGCCGATTCGGCGCACCGCAACGGGCGCTGCGAAGAGATGGTCGAGGGGAATATTGAAGTATCCCTGGATCTGCCCGGCATGCAGATCCATCGCCAGCACCCTTGACGTTCCGGCGGTGGTCAGCAGGTCGGCAACCAGCTTCGCCGAGATCGGTACCCGCGGGCTGTCCTTCTTGTCCTGCCGCGCATAGCCGAAGTACGGGATCACGGCGGTAATGTGATGGGCCGACGCGCGCTTGGCGGCGTCGATCATCACCAGCAACTCCATGAGGCTGTCGTTGACGGGCCGACATGTCGACTGGATGAGGAACACCTCGACGCCGCGCACGTTCTCCTCGAACTGGCAGCGCACCTCGCCGTCAGCGAACAGGCCGACATCAATCGCGCTCAAGGGCAAGCCCATCGACCCCGCGATCGCTTCTGCGAGCGCCGGGCAGGCGTTGCCGGCGAAGATCTTTATCTTACGGTCGGTGTTGGACATCGAGCCACTTACCGTCAGGGCCGCGATCCGAGATGTCGAGGCGATATACGCCGCGACGGATTAGCTGGGGCGGCAGGATTCGAACCTGCGAATGCCGGATCCAAAGACCGGTGCCTTGCCTGGCTTGGCGACGCCCCAAGAAACCAACTGCCTGTGGACGCAGCAGTCCCGAGGAAGCGTCTCCGGGACGCGACCCGTTAAGGGCTACGTTTCAGACGCGCACCATTATAAGCGCCCCACTTTTTTGGCATCAAACAACGCGAAGACATCGTCGTGGCGCAGACTCGACACGGCGCCGTGCGTCAGGCTAGTGGCCTGCAACTGATGATCTGCTCACATCGACAGCGTCGCCGCGCCTTGATCTCACCCGCAAATCCCATCTGCGATAGGCAACGATCATCTGTTACAGGCCACTAGTGCTCCTCGGGGGCCTGGCGCCTGAACAAGCCACCTTCGCGGCCGAGGTCGGAGATCGGCAGCTGCAAGACCCCCGCTGGAATCTGGAGCTCGAAATGCCGCGCCGGGAACTCGAAGTTCGGCGACGGCTCGCCCAGCAGCTGCATCGTGATTCCGTAGCCGTCGGGCTCGACGCGAAGCTCGAGGCTCGACGGCACCGGTACCGTCTGGCCCACGACCATGGCGGCGGTCGAGGCCAGCACCTCGACGTTGACGCTGCCGTCTGCACTCCGGTGCTCGACACGATCAAACCCCAGCGTTGGCGGCAGCAGCCAGACGCTCGCCTCCGCTCCATAGTCGACGCGCACCCGGCGGGCTTCTTCATCCCAGATCGGCTGACCAGGCGGATGGCTGGCCGGATCGATCGCGTAGCCGAGCAACGCCGCTACCACATCGCCAGCGGACAACCCGAAGCCGACGGCCTGCTCGAATGACGCGCGCGTCGACGGCCCCCGGTAAAGGAGCCGCTCCTCGCGAAGAAACAGGCCGACTTCGACCGCGTTGGCGCGCAAGTAGGCTTGTGTGCCGCCGGTCGGATCGAGCACCAGGATGTCGAGATCCGCTGGCCGGCGAACCGAAATGAACGTGTCGACGGTGCGGCGCCCGATCCCGCGCGAGAACCGCATGGTGTACGAGCCGACGAGCCCCTCGAGTGGAGCCGTCAGCTTCAGCGCCGGGCCGAGAAAACTGCCTGGACTCATGCGCGCTTGTTCAGCGAGCCTCGGACGATCGCGAATCCACCCCCCACGGGCGCATCCGATCGCAAGGGCGAGGGTCAGGGCGAGGGCGAGCCTGCTTGCAATACGCCGCACTTCAGCTTCCCTTCCAATCGCCGCTCGGTACCCGCATCATGCGCCAGATCACGCTGCGCTCGCCGGCCTCCGTCACGTCAGGGTTGACGAACTCCCAAACGATGTCACCCGCCGTCGTTACCTCGAACACACGACCTGCATCCGACTCCGTGATCAGCGTGTTGCCGTTCGCCAGCCGCTGCGCGCTGCCGCGCAGCGGGGTGTGGAAATCCGCCGACGCGTAGCTCCAGCCGATCTCGTTGGACAGTGGATCGACTTCCAGCACCCGTGAGCTCGCAACCCCGTTGTCGAACACCAGCAGGCGCCCGCTAGAAAGGAGCGTGGGGTGATGTTGTCCATAGAGATTGGACGGGCCCCAGATCCACAGCACTTCGCGCGTAGATCCGTCGAGGATCATGATGGCGTTCAGGTGGCGCATCGAAAGCAGCACGTTGCCGGCGCCGAACAACGGTGAAACCGAGACCAGCGATCCATCGAATACGGAGACGTGGTTCGTATGCAGGGTATCTAGCGGGCCGTCTTCGGCGACGTAGGCGCGCCCCGCAACGCTGGCCAGCAGGAAACGGTAGGGCGAGGAGCGCACAACGTCGAGCAGAGAAAGCTCTTCGCGTACCTCCCCCGTCTCTAGAGACAACACCGTGACCGTATCTTCAAGGATGTCCTGAGTCGGATGCAGCGCCGGAATCGGGCGCTCTCGTCTCGACAGCGTCCACAGATCATCGCCGTGAATCGCGACGTCATGATGGGCGCGAACGTTGGCCACCCAGCGCGGGCGCGACTCAGAGTCGAGACGTACGACCTGCTTGTCGAACCGAACCACGATGAGTCCGGCGTCCGGTAGCAGCTCAGCGTGCGAGACCAGCGCCCCTGAATCCGACCAGCGCCGCACCTCGCGCCCATCCATGTCGATCAGCAAGAACGGCCCCTCGAACGCCGAGTAGTAGAAGTTGAGCCCTTCCCAGGCAAGCTCCGGGTCGTGCACCTGAACACCGCGTCGATCGGATTCCGGATCGAAATTCGCGCCCACATACGCGAGCGAACGAAGGTTGCTCAGCGGGCGCCCGTGAGGGCGAATCCAGCTATAGGGCTTGGCATCCGTGTCGACTAAGAACCACGAGAGGACGGTGTAGGGGAAGGTCTCGGTGCGGTGGGTTTGGTAGCCCCAAAGAAAGCAAGCGCCGATCGCCATGGCCGCCACGGGCACCGCCAACAGCGGGCGCGCGAAACTGAATCGCGACGACATCATCCCACCTGCCTTCATGGGCCGTCCCTCGATGCGGGGTCCCTCCACAAAGACCCCTTCGATACGGAGGGTCGCTTCGCCCGGCGCCCCCTGCCGCGCGTCCACCCTGTGGGATCGATTATACGTCCGCTGGCGCAACATGCTCATGACACCAACGCGCCCGCGCCGGCCCCTATAATGGCCGTCTTAGACCCCTGACACTGACCACTGCCCCTGGGGCCAGGAGCTTCCGAATGGTCGACACCTCTGCGTCCGCGCCACATACCGGCGAGTACCTGGCTCGAGGTCTCGACGTCATCGACCCCGAGGTCTGGGCCGTCGTACGCCAGGAAACCGAGAAGCAGTCACGCAAGCTGGTTCTGATCGCCAGCGAAAACTACAGCTCCGAGGCAGTCTTGCAGGCCTGTGGCTCGGTGATGTCGAACAAGTACTCAGAGGGCTATCCAGGCAAGCGCTACTACGGCGGCTGCGAGTTCGTCGACATGACCGAGACGCTGGCGATCGAACGGGCGTGCAAGCTGTTCGGCGCCGAGCACGCGAATGTCCAGCCTCACTGTGGCACGCAGGCCAACATGGGCGTCTACTACGCCGCCTTGAAGCCTGGCGACACCCTCATGGGGATGGCGCTGCCAGAGGGCGGGCACCTGTCACACGGGCATCGGCTGTCGTTCTCAGGACAGCTGTACAACATCGTCACCTATGGCGTGAACCGGGATACGGAGGTGCTCGACTACGACGCCATGGCGGCAATTGCGCATGAGCATCGACCCAAGCTCATCGTCGTGGGCTTCTCCGCCTACCCCCGCCACATCGATTTCGCTCGCTGTCGGGAGATCGCCGACGAGGTCGGAGCTGTTCTCCATGCCGACATGGCTCACCCGGCCGGGCTAGTGGCGGCGGGTCTCCACCCCAACCCATGCCCGCACGCCGACTTCGTCAGCTCCACAACCCACAAGACGTTACGCGGACCACGTGGCGGCATCGTCCTGTGCCGCGAGGAACGCGCCGCCGAGCTCGACCGGGCGGTGTTCCCGGGCATCCAAGGTGGACCCTTCCAGCATCTGATCGCCGCCAAAGCAGTATGCCTAGGAGAGGCGTCGGAGGAAGGCTTCCGGGTATACGCCGCGCAAATCATCGCCAATGCCAAGGCGCTGGCGGCGCGATTCGACGCGGTGGGCTATCGATGCGTTTCGGGTGGCACCGACACCCATTTGGTGCTTGTCGATGTCGGCGAGCATGGGATCACCGGAAAGGAGGCCGAGGCATGGCTCGACGAGGCCGGTATCGTGGTGAACAAGAACACGATTCCGTTCGACGAGCGCTCCCCGTTGGTGACCTCGGGATTGCGTATCGGCACACCGGCCACCACCTCGCGCGGCATGACAGAGCAACACATGCACCAGATCGTCGACTGGATCGCACGGGTGCTGGAAGCACGCGGCGACCCGGAGGTAATCGTCGACGTTGTCCGGCAGGTGCGCGAGCTCACCGATGCGTATCCGATCTACGATTGGCGCCTGCAGGGGTAGCTACCGGCGGCAACTGCTAGACTAGCCGCGCTGCGACTGCCGATTCGGGGATAGGGGCTTTCGGCGGCGCTACGAAATCTCTCGGGAGGCTATCCGATGAAGATTTTCCTCGACACCGCGAACATCGACGAGATCCGTGCGGCCGCCGAGACCGGCGTGCTTGACGGAGTGACCACAAACCCGTCCTTGGTCGCCAAGGAAGGGCGTCCTTTCGCCGATGTGATCGTTGAGATCTGCGACATCGTCGACGGTCCGATCAGCGCCGAGGTGCTGTCCACCGACTACGACGGCATGGTCGACGAGGCCCGTCGTCTGGCGCCCATACACGAGAACATCGTCGTCAAGATCCCGTTGCTTCGCGACGGCATTCGAGCAGTGGCGACGTTGTCGCAAGAGGGCATCCGCACCAACGTGACGCTGTGCTTCTCGCCCCTTCAAGCGTTACTCGCCGCGAAGGCCGGAGCGACCATCATCTCGCCTTTCGCAGGTCGCCTTGACGACATCGGGCACGACGGAATGGAGATGGTCCAGCAGATCGTCGCCATGTACGAGAACTACGGTTACGCCACCGAGGTACTGGTGGGCTCGGTGCGCAACCCGAAGCATGTGCTCGACGCCGGGATGATGGGAGCCGACATCGTCACGATCCCGACCAAGGTGTTCGATTCGATGTTCAAGCATCCGCTTACCGACAAGGGGCTCGCGGCCTTCCTGGCCGACTGGGAAGGGGCGCGCGAGCTCGTTGCCAACCTCGCCGTCCCGGCCGGCGCCGAGGGCTGACCCCCAGCCGGCCCATCGCCGTGTCCCACGACGACCCAGCAGCCGAGCTCGAGCGCCGGCGCCAGTCCGCCCGTTCCGGTGGCGGTGACGCCCGGTTGAAACGTCAACACGGCGCAGGAAAATTGAGCGCACGCGAGCGACTCGATTATCTCCTGGACCCGGAGTCGTTCCAGGAGCTCGACGCGCACGTTCGGCACCGGTGCCGCGATTTCGGGATGCACGAGCGGCAGATCGAAGGCGACGGGGTGGTGTCCGGTTTCGGACACATCGACGGTCGCCTCGTGTATGTGTTCGCTCAGGACTTCACCGTCTTTGGCGGCTCGGTCTCGGAGAGCAACGCCTGGAAGGTGTGCAAGGTAATGGACCTGGCCATCAAGGTGGGGGCACCAGTCATCGGCCTCAACGACTCGGGTGGCGCCCGGATCCAGGAGGGGGTGGCATCGCTGGCCGGGTACTCGGAAATTTTTCTCCGAAACACCCTGGCTTCCGGCGTAATCCCGCAGATCTCGGCGATCATGGGACCATGCGCCGGCGGGGCCGTCTACTCCCCGGCCATCACTGATTTCGTCGCCATGGTCGAAAACACGTCGTACATGTTCTTGACCGGCCCAGATGTCCTCAAGACGGTCATGCACGAAGACGTTTCGGCACAGGATCTCGGTGGTGCCGCGGTGCACAGCGCGCGCAGCGGCGTGGCACATTTCTCCTCGGCCAACGATCAGGAGTGTCTGGCCCTCATCCGCGAGCTGTTGTCGTATCTGCCCAGCAACAACCGCGAGGATCCGCCGCGACTCGACCCAACGGACGATCCGCGACGGGCGGATCCCGAGCTCGACGAGATCGTGCCCGGCGACCCCAACCGGCCCTACGACATCGTCGACCTGATCAACCGTGTCGTCGACGACGGCAAGTTCCTTCAGGTACACGTAGGCTACGCTCGCAACCTGGTTACCGGGTTCGCGCGCCTGCACGGTATGCCGGTGGGAGTCGTCGCCAACCAGCCTGACCACCTCGCCGGGACGCTCGATATTGACGCCTCGCTCAAGGGTGCTCGCTTCGTCCGCTTCTGCGATGCGTTCAATATCCCGCTGGTGGTATTCGAAGATGTGCCTGGCTTCCTGCCGGGTACCGAGCAGGAATTCGGCGGCATCATCAAGCACGGGGCGAAGCTGCTCTACGCCTTCGCCGAGGCGACGGTGCCCAAGCTTACGGTGATCACGCGCAAGGCCTACGGCGGAGCGTATTGCGTCATGGCTTCGAAGCACATCCGCACCGATGCGAACTTCGCTTATCCGGCGGCGGAAATCGCCGTGATGGGGCCCGAGGGGGCCGTCAACGTGCTGTTTCGCCGCGAGCTCGCGGCCGCCGAAGACGGAGAGACGCTGCGAGCGCAGAAGGTCGAGGAATTCCGGGACAAGTTCGCCAACCCCTACGTCGCGGCCGAACGTGGTTGGGTCGACGAGGTGATTCACCCTCGCGACACCCGGCCAAAGCTCATTCGTGCGCTTCTGGCGCTTGATACCAAGACCGACACCAACCCTCCCAAGAAACACGGCAACATACCGCTCTGATTGCAGTAGCCCGGCGGCTTTACACGCGACCGGTGCACAGAGGTCGGCGCACCGGCAACTCGGGGATCGGCGCACCGCCAATTCGGGGAGTCGAACAAGACCTCAACGAAAACGGCTGCTCGGGGCTCCTACCCAGAGAGAACGCCTTGTGCCCGGGCGCGGGAAGCGTTCGGTGGGCCTGCGCTCGGGTACATGCGCGCTCCTGGACGGGAGGCAGGAATGACGCACCGGCCGATACGGAGCGCCGCTACCCTGACGTCGCTCTCAGTGATACTCGCGGTGGCGACGCTCGCCCCTCGGGCCCCGCTCATCGTCAGGGTAGTGGCGCAACCGTCAGCACAAAATGGCGCCGGCGGAAGCGGCGCAACTCGAGCTCGGCGTGCTCATCGATACCTTCGAGAAGCTCGCCGAGACGCGGCGGCGGCGCTCTGATCTCGGATGTCGCGACCTGCGCTCAGAGCGATGCCAGATCAATCTGGCTCGCGTGGGCACGCTTTACGTCGATCTGCTTAGCCGCGCCAGGGCGATTCCACGACACGAGCTGAGCCCCGCCGGTCGGATCGACCTCGATGTGCTCGAGTGGCGGGCGCAGTTGGCGGTGGAACGGTATCTCGACCCCGACTCCAACGGTTTCGACGAAATCGGGTACTCGACGCTCATCCTGCGGCACACCGGCCAGAAGCTCGATCCCCGCCGGCTACACGAGCTCGGACTTCGTGAGATCGAGCGTATCCGTCAGGCGATGCTGGATCTTGTCCAGGCACAGAACCCGAACGCCGATCTGGACGCCTTCCTGCAGGCGGCGCGCACCGACGACCGACTCTACGCCGGCTCGCGCCAGGAGCTCAGGTCGATCGCTCGAGGGATCGCTGCCCGCATCGACCATCGCCTCGACGGAGCGTTCACCCGGCGACCAGAGGTTCCTTACAGCGTCGAGTTGCTACCACGAGGACAACGCGGGTTCATGGCCCAGTACCGTCGCGGCAACGAGGGACTCCGCGGACGATCCACCGGCTACGTCTTGTTGAATGCAGATCCGCGTCAGGTACCGTTGTTCGTGCTCGAGGCGCTGCTGCTACACGAAGCTGTGCCGGGGCACCATCTACAGATGTCGTGGGCGCAAGCGCCCGATGACGACGCCGGTTGGCGCAGCCGAACCACGGTGACCGCCTTCGTCGAAGGCTGGGGACTGTATGCCGAGAGCCTCGGTGAGGAGCTCGGCGTGTACCGCCATCCGATGACCGAGTTTGGGCGACTCAACCTCGAAATGTGGCGCGCCATTCGACTGGTGGTGGATACGGGCCTGCATGCCTTCGACTGGGATCGTCGCCGCGGTGAAGAGCTGTTTCGCAACAACACCTCCTTGCCAATCGAACAGATACGCCTCGAGGTTCGCCGCTATCAAGACAACCCCGCGCAGGCGGTCGCCTACAAAGTGGGTGAGCTGAAGTTCCTCGAGCTCCGGGCTCGCGCCGAGGAGGCGCTGGGACCGGGCTTCGACCTCGGCGCCTTTCACGATGCCGTCCTTGAACACGGCCCGATCCCGCTGCAATCGCTCGACGATCAGATCGACACCTGGCTGACTGCCACCCAGGGGAGCTAGCGTAGAGCCCGTCGGGCTCCGTGAGCATCGAGACAGCGATCCAGCGTCGACGGGCGCACCGGGTTCACGGTAGGGCTCGATAACCTGTGATCGCGTTGGCAGACGACGGACGCGGGAGATACCTTTCGCGCATGACACAGATCCGGCGTATCCTCGTGGCGAACCGAGGCGAGATCGCAGTGCGTATCATCCGCGCCTGCCGCGATCTTGGCATTGAAGCGGTAGCGGTTTACTCGGACGCCGACCGCGAGGCGTTGCATGTTCGCCTAGCGAACCGCGCCTATCGGCTGGGGCCCGCGGCGGCGTCCGAGTCTTATTTGCGCATCGATCGGCTCATGTCGGTCGCCGACGCGGCAGGCGCAGACGCGGTGCATCCCGGGTACGGGTTCCTGGCCGAGAACCCCGCATTCGCCCGCGCCGTCAGCGACGCAGGGTTGATATTCATCGGCCCGCGGCCCGAGGTCATGGCGTCGCTAGGCGACAAGAACCGTGCGCGGGAGATGGCCCGCGAAGCCGATGCGCCAACCGTGCCGGGGAGTTCCGGCCCCCTGGACGGGGCGGCCGACGCCCTCGTGTTGGCCGATCAGCTCGGTTACCCGGTGATGCTGAAGGCGGTTGCGGGTGGCGGCGGTAAGGGGATGCGCCAGGTGGCCGCCCCAGACGACATGGAATCCGCCTTCCGCGCCGCCGCCAGCGAGGCCACCTCATCGTTCGGCGATGGGCGCGTCTACCTGGAGAAGGTCATCCTTCAGCCGCGCCACGTCGAGATCCAGCTGCTTTGCGACCATCACGGCAATCGAATCCATCTCGGTGAGCGTGAGTGTTCGATACAGCGGCGGCACCAAAAGGTAGTGGAAGAGGCCCCGTCGCCAGCGCTCGATGACGATCTGCGCGATCGAATGGGGAAGGCCGCTCTGGCGATCGCTGCCAAGGCCGACTACACCAACGCCGGCACAGTGGAGTTCCTCGTTGATCCACAAGGCAGGTTCTACTTCATCGAGGTCAACGCACGACTCCAGGTAGAGCATGCGGTCACCGAAATAGTGACCGGCATCGACCTCGTCGCGGCTCAGATTGCAATCGCGCGTGGCGAGCAGCTCCCCTGGGATCAAGACGACGTGCGGGTGCGGGGCCATGCCATCGAGTGCCGCATCTACGCCGAGGATCCGTCCAACAACTTCGCTCCGGCGCCGGGTTTGATCGAGGGGTTGCGGGTCCCGGGAGGCCCCGGCGTGCGCGAAGACTCGGCGCTGTATGAAGGCTACGAAGTACAGATCTTCTACGATCCGATGATCTCCAAACTGATTGCCTGGGGCCCGGATCGGCCGGCCGCGTTGAGCCGCATGCGTCGGGCTCTGCAGGAGTACAAGGTGGTCGGCATCTCGACCACCATTCCGCTCTTCCAGCACATCATGCAGGAGTCAGAATTCATCGAGGGTAAGGTCGACACCGGCTACCTCGACCGGCTGCTCGGCGACCCGAGCCCGCTCGGTCCGCGCCATGAGCGGCACGCGGAGCTCGTCGACGTCGCCGCGATCAGCGCCGCGTTACACGCCTTCCGACGCGAGGAGGCCCGTGCCTTCCAGATTCGAGACGCCGGATCATCAAGCTGGAAGATGGCTGGGCGCACCCGCGGTCTGCGAGGCGGGTCGCGATGATCATCGAGGTCAACATCGAGGGCGAAGACGACCCGCGACGCTACCGAGTCCGTCGAGACAACGGTGCCATCCAGATGTGGCGGCTTGGCGACACGAACAGCGACGGTGAAGCGGCGGCGGCCATCCAGATCGACTGGCGTATGCCCGAGCCGGGTAACTATTCCCTGCTCGTCAACGACCGCTCCTACGATGTCCACGTAGATGAGATGGAGGGAGATCCAGATGTGTTCGAGTTGCATCTGCTTAGCCATGTCGTGCGCGCGCGAGCTGCTGACGCACGCCGGCACCGGGTCGCCGCGGTAAACACGGATGGCGATGGCAAGGTAGCGATCACGGCGCCGATTCCGGGTCGGGTGGCTAAAGTGTTGGCGCCGGCGGGCACCGTCGTGGAGCCGGGCGACGGAATCATCGTTCTCGAGGCAATGAAGATGGAAAACGAGCTCAAGGCCCCGCGCGGCGGCACCGTGGTCGAGGTGCTCGTCGAGGAGGGCGCCGGCGTGGAGGGCGGCACCACACTGGCGACGATCGAATGAGCGCAGCGAAACCCCACTCCCGGTTCGAGCTGGCCGACTGGTCGGTCGATCCGTCGTCCGGCACCGTCAGCCGAGGCAAGACGTCGGTGCGGCTGGAGCCCAAGGTCATGGAGGTGCTCCTGGAGCTTGTCGAGCACCCCGGCCAGGTCCTCTCCAAGGAGCAGCTCATCGACGCCGTCTGGGCCGACAGCTTCGTCGGCGAAGCGGCGCTCAGCCGCTGCATCTCGGAGCTACGCCGAGCGCTGGGCGACGACGCCCGGAATCCACGATACGTCGAGACGCTGCCCAAGCGAGGCTACCGGATCGTCGCCGGAGTTCGCGCCGTGGCGACCGACGCGCCCAGCGACGCATCCGCTCCGCGGCGCCCTCCGATCAGACGGCTGTGGCAACCGCTGCTGGCCAGCGTAATCGCCATCGCGCTACTCGGCGGCTGGTGGGCGACACGGGCACCGAACGACGCGGGCACCGACATCGAGTCGATCGCGGTGCTGTCGTTGCGGGCGCTTTCGGATGACCCCGAGCAACGATTCTTCGCCGAGGGACTCACAGACCAGCTGATCACCCAGCTCGCCACCGTGCGAACCCTCCGTGTGGTGTCGGGCATGGCAGCCCGCCAGGCGCGCGACGCTCGAGCATCCTTACGATCGATCGCCGAGTCGTTGCGAGTCGATGCCCTCATCGACGGCACCGTGCAGCAGTCGGCGGGTCGCATACTGGTGAGTCTGGAGCTCGTCGACGGGAATACCGAGGAGCTCGTCTGGGCCGGCGTTTACCAAGAATCGCGCGGTGATCTTCTGCAGATCGAGCAGGAGATCGCCAACCAGGCGTCGCGCGAGATCACCCTCGCGCTGATGCTGCGCCAGGGGGCCGTCGAGCGACCCGCGGTGGAGATCGCCGAGGCGCGCCAGGCGCTCGACCGTGCTCGGCGACTGGCGGCGCGCGGCACGCCGGTAGATTCGGTTCGCAGCCTCGAGGAGTTCCGCCAGGCGCTTGCGATCGATCCCGGCTACTCCGAGGCCTGGGCCGCGCTCGCTGATGTGCATGCCACCCTGGGCTGGAACAACTGGTCCGATCCGACCTCGGCATATGCCGAAGCCCGGGCGGCGGCTTACGCCGCGCTCGACCAGAATCCGCGCAGCGGCCCGGCGCACGCGGTGCTCGCAGCGGTGGCGGCAGAGCTGAATCAGGACTGGCCAGAGGCGCAGCGAAGGTTCCTTACCGCGCTTCAGCTAGACCCACGCTCATCCATCGTTTTGGAACGCTACGGTCGCTATCTTCGCCGGCTAGGGCGGGTAGAGGAGGCCGTCGTCCATTCCAGCCGCGCGGTCGACAACAACGACGATGCAGCCCCAGTGCTGCTGAGCCATGCGCGCAACTTGATGCTGTCCGGCCAGTACGCCACTGCCCTCGATCTGGCTCGACGAGCGCTGGAGCTGGACAATGCCGGCGGCCAGGCCTATGGGGTGCTCTGCGCCATCGACAACCTGCAGGAGCGCTTCGAGCAGGCGCTCGGCGCCTGCACCCGAGCAGCGACGACCCCCGGGCATGATCTCGACCTCGGAGCGGTGGGGTACGCCTATGCGCGTGCCGGCCAGCCTCAGCGCGCCCTGAGCGTACTGGACGATCTGCGGCGCACCGGCGACGAGACCGTCACCGCCCTCGCGGCGGCGACGGTGCGGCTCGGTTTGGGCGAGATCGACGAGGCGCTGTCGTTGATCGAGATGGCGGCCCAGCGCCGATCCCTACGGCTCGCCGCCATCCTCGAGGACCCATACCTGCGCCAACTGCGTGACGAGCCTCGATTCGCGGCCGTGCTCGATGATCTGGCGATGCCGTTGGGCGATGTCCGTTAGACGAGCACTGTCTGGGAGCCGGCGGCGCGACGCCTGTCAGCGCCGTGGTGCTCGACGATGTCGACTCCGGCGTCGTACCGCAGCGGCGATTCCCTTGTCTATGCGAGCGTGAGATGAACGGGCGAGTACTATCCTGGCTCTCCGACACCCACCATCGTGCCACCAGCAGCCGGATGTATCTGTGACCGCACGTTCCGGCGCCAAAGCGCCACAGTCGCTGACCACCCCGCCGCCAAGCACCGACGGTCACGGCTTCGACGCCCTCGTCGGCCAGGAGTCGGTCGTCAGCGCCCTCCGCCGGGCGCTCGACGGCGCGCGGCTGCCGCACGCGCTGCTGTTCGCCGGTCCTCCCGGGGTCGGCAAGGCGACCTGCGCCGGCATCCTTGCACAGGCGCTCAACTGCACCGAGAAGGGGCCCGGCGACGCCTGCGGGACCTGTGTGTCCTGTCGGAAGATCGAGCGCGGCCTGCACCCGGATGTGGTGTGGATGGCGCCCGAGCCTCGCACGGTGGGGATCAAGGCCGTGCGGCATGCCGTCGCCGCCACGGCATACCGCCCGCACGAGGGCACCCGCCGGGTCGTCGTGGCGGACGACGCCCATACGCTTACCAGCGAAGCGCAGAACGCGTTCCTCAAGACGCTCGAGGAGCCTCCGTCATCGTCGGTGATCGTGCTCGTCACGTCGGCGGCGGGCAGCCTGTTGTCGACCGTCCGCTCGCGCTGTCAATCTCTGCGCTTCTCGCCGGTGCCCCTGCCCGTTGCGCGCACCTATCTGACCGAAAAGCGCGGCCTTGAGCCGGACGAGGCGCGGCTGCGCGCAGCGCTAGCTCCGGGAAGTATCGGACGGGCGCTGGCCATCGATCTCGACGGCTACGATGCCCTGCTCGAGGCGGTGGTCGAGGCGCTCCGGCTGGCGCAGGTCGGAGGCGCCGGTGTGGTTACCGCCGCCGAGAGCCTCGCATCGATCGGCAATGGCGACACCGCCACCCAGCGCGCTGCCAGCACCCTGGAGGTCGGCCGCGACATCCTCCGTGACCTGCTCGTGGTGGCGGCTGACGGCGACCGATCCAGTCTGGTCAACGCCGACCGATCTGAGGCCTGGTCCGTCTGGTCGCAACACATTGCCCCCGAGGCGGCTGCCCGGGCGCTCGAGGCGCTGAACGAGGGCATCGAGCGTCTCACCACCGGGATTCAACCCAACGTGAAGCTGTCATTGGAGCACACGTTGATCGCCGTCGGCGAGCGGCTCGGCGCGCATCGGCCAGCATCATGAGACACCTGCTCGGCTGCAGCATGGGCGACCCGGCAGGGATCGGTCCACAGGTCCTGCTGCGTGCCGCCGCCGAGCTCGAAACCGCTGACTGTCTGCTCGTGGGCGATCCCGCCGTGTTCCACCTGCACGCCGAGCGCGCGGGCATCGACGGCGCCCGTTTCCACACGTCCGATGGGGTCGACGCAGTGCGTCACGCCCGGCAGGCCGGCCATCGCGGTCCATGGTTACTCGGCTGTTCGACAGCGGCAGAGGGCTTCCGACCCGGGCACCCACAGCGGTCGCAGGGCCGCCCGGCCCTCGACAGCATAGATTACGGTGATCGCCTGGCTCGCGCTGGGGAAGTCGACGCCCTGGTGACGGCGCCGGTCAACAAGGACCTCATCGCCACCGTCGAGCCCGGCTTCCGCGGTCACACCGAATACCTCGCCCAGCGAGCTGGCGTCGACGACCCGATCATGCTGTTCGCCGGGCCCCGCCCGCACATCGCGCTGCTGACAACGCACCTGCCGACGGCCACGGCGATAGCACTCATTCGAACGGACACCGTCGAGGCAACGCTGCGCACGTTGCACGACCGCTGGTCGGCATGCTTCGGCAAGCTCCCGACGATCGGCGTTGCAGCGCTCAACCCGCACGCCGGCGAGGGAGGGCGCCTGGGGACGGAGGAAGCTCGCCTCCTGTATCCGGCCATCGCCGCCACCCGCGCCGACGGAATAGAAGCCCGGGGCCCCTACGCAGCGGACTCCATTTTCCTACGCCCCGAGCTCGACGTGGTGCTAGCCCTCTATCACGACCAGGGAACGATCCTCGCGAAGCGGGCCCCCCGGCCAACGGTGAACCTCACCCTGGGGCTCCCCTACATCCGCACCTCTCCGGATCACGGCACAGCGTACGAGTTGGCGGAATCTGGCGATGCTGACCATCGGTCGATGCTGGCGGCGATGGAGCTAGCGGCCGATTTGGTGGGGGGAGGTGGGGCGAAACACACGGCATCCCCCTTGGGCGACGTCGACTTGGATAGTTGATCGGCGTTCTTGCTCGCGCGTCTCGGGCGTCGATAGCCGAGCGCTTGGTGTGGCGATGCCGCCTATGGGGGATGCCGTGTGTTTCCCCCAGCATCGCCTCTGCTGTCGGCGCCGCTTCGATCAATCAGCATCGGCGGATGGTCGCGGGAAGGGGACACCTCATCCTCGACCCCACGGCACGTCGTCCAGACACCTTGACCCACCGCACCGTCAATCGCCTACAAACAATGCCCCGCAGGGGCGAGGGCTCAGCCTTTCTCTCGGTGCTAGCGTGCCAGCGCGTTCGACACCAAGCCCCGTTCAGCGGGAATCCCCCCGCAAGTCCGGAGTTGGATGCGGCACTTCGGCGGCGGAGGAGGCTCCCTCGTCGGCGGCAGCGCGATGGCTGGGGTGGGCGGGATACACACGCATCCCCCTCGGGCGACGTCGACTTGGATAGTTGATCGGCGTTCTTGCTCGCGCGTCTCAGGCGTCGATAGCCGAGCGCTTGGTGTGGCGATGCCGCCTACGGGGGATGCGTGTGTATCCCGCCCGGCACCGCTCTTGCCATCGGCACCACTGCAATCACGCAACGTCGGCGCATGGTCGCGGAAAGGGACCCTCATCCTCAACTCCCGCGGCACGTCGTCCAGACACCTTGACCCACCGCGCCGCCAATCGCCCACAAACAAAGCCCCGCAGGGGCGAGGACTCAGCGTCTCTCTCGGTAACCGCCCGCCAGCGCGTTCGACACCGAGCCCTGTTGAGCAGGAATTCCCCCGCAAGTCCTGAGTTGGATGCGGCACTTCGGCGGCGGAGCAGGCTCTCCCGTCGGCGGCAGCGCGATGAGTGGGGTGGGCGTGAGAACAGCATCGCCAAACCATGCGTTTAGCGACCGACGCCCTAGACGCGCGAGCAAGAACGGCCGATCAACTACCAGGCGGTGACGTTGTCCTCACGCCCACCCCACTCATCGCGCCTACCTCCGCCTCCGCATAGCCTGCTCCACCTCCCGCTCCGCCGCTTCTCGCTTCAGGATGTCGCGCTTGTCATAGGCTCGCTTGCCGCGCGCCACCGCTATCTCGACCTTGGCGCGCCCGTTGCGGAAGTAGATACGCAGCGGCACAAGGGTGAAGCCTTTTTCGATCTGGCGACCGAACAAGCGGTCGATCTCGCGACGTTTCAGCAGGAGCTTGCGGGCACGCTCAGGGTCGTGCTGGTTGTGCTTGCCGGCGGGGGCATACGGACCGATGTGGAGGTTGTTGAGCCACACCTCACCGTCGCGGATCGAGGCATAGGAATCCTTGAGGGTGGCGTTGCCTAGTCGGAGCGACTTCACCTCTGAGCCAAGCAAGGCAATGCCGGCCTCGTAAGAGTCGAGGATCTCGTAGTTCTTGCGTGCCCGACGGTTGCTGGCGACGACCTTCAGTTTTTCCTCGGTCATCGACCTACAGACGCACGAGGTGCGGCGGGGTCTCTCCGTTGGAGACGTTGCGTGTATCCACCATCAGTGGCGACGCGCCGATGACCTCGGCCCAATCGATATTGCTGTGGTCGGTCCCCACAACCACACAGTCCGATTCGGCGCAGGCGTCGAGCAGCCGGTCCACAGAGCGCAACGAATCGAGACCCTCGACGTTCTCGAGCGCTGGTACGAACGGGTCGTGGTAGGACACCTCGGCTCCGCGGGCGGCGAGCAGCTGCATGATATCGATGGCCGGCGACTCACGCGTGTCGTCGACATCGCGTTTGTAGGCCACGCCGATCATCAAGATTCGTGAGCCGTTGACGCTCTTGCGATGCTCGTTGAGCGCCGCGACCACCTTCTGCACGATGTGTTGCGGCATCCCGGCGTTGATCTCGGAAGCCACCTCTATGAGCCGCGCCTGATAGTCCAGCGTACGTACCTTCCAGGTCAGGTAGTGCGGGTCGATCGGTATGCAGTGGCCACCCAGACCTGGGCCCGGGTAGAAAGGCATGAAGCCGAAGGGCTTCGTGGCGGCGGCCTGGATTACTTCCCAGGTATCGATGCCGAGCCGATCGCACATGAGCGCCATCTCATTGGCCAGACCGATGTTAACGGCACGAAAGGTGTTCTCGAGCAGCTTAACGAGCTCTGCGGCCCGCGGCGATGACACCGTGTGGACGGTGCCGACGATGGTGCCATAGAGCGCCGACGCGACACGGGTGCATTCAGGCGTCATCCCGCCGATGACCTTGGGAGTGTTCTCGAGCATGAAGGTCTCGTTGCCGGGGTCGATGCGCTCGGGGGAGAAGGCGAGGAAGTAGTCGCGACCGGCGCGGCGCTCGGTGTTCTGAAGCCGCGGAAGCAGGACCTCTTCGGTTGTGCCCGGATATGTGGTGCTCTCCAGCACCACGAGCATGTCGTCGTGCATCGACTCGGCGACGCGATCGGCCGAGGCAACGACGTACGAGATGTCGGGATCACGCGTCTTGCTCAGTGGGGTCGGGACGCAGATGTGGACGCTGTCGACGGTGCTGAGAACCGCCGCGTCAGTGGTCGCATCGATCCGTCCGGCGTCGACTTGCGCCCGCAGGCGCTCCGTCGCGATGTCCGGAATGTAGGACTCGCCGCGCCGAATCGCATCGACCTTGGAGTCATCGAGGTCCAGGCCAGTGACCCGAAAGCCGGCTTCGGCGAAGCTCACGGCGAGCGGTAGGCCGACATACCCGAGACCGATGACGCAGACGTGTGCACTGCGGTCTTCGATGCGTGTGAGGAGATCGGACATCAACCGGACGGAGAGCACCAAAGGGTGCAGAGAGAAGGGAGCCGGCTGGCAGTATAGGTAGCGGGCTTCCAAGCGGGCAAGCACGGCATGAGACGATGCCGCGGCGTGCGACGAGAAACGATGCCGACGGCGCGTCCGTCTGCCGCCCGCACCAGGCGCATGCTAGCAGGTGCTAAGGGATGATCAAGGCCTTCCTGGGACTCGGTTCGAACTTAGGAAACCGCGCCGCATGGCTGCGTCGCGGGATCGCTGGATTGCGCCGCGGCGGACTCGCGGTCGGCGACGTGTCTTCGTTTTACCTGACCGAGCCGGTCGGCGACCGGACGCTCCCCTGGTTCCTCAACTGCGTTGTCGAGATCTGCGAGCCGCCGGAGCCCCGGGCTCTGCTCGCCGCCGCCTCGGAGGTGGAGCAGGCTTGCGGACGGTGCCGCACCGGGTGTGTCATCGAGGCTCGAACACTGGACGTGGACGTTCTGCTCTATGATCTTCGCGTCGTGGACGAACCCGGACTGCAGATCCCCCATCCCAGCATGCACATGCGCCAATTCGTCCTGTGCCCCCTGGCGGAGCTGGCGCCGGATCTGGTGCACCCGGCCTCCGGTGTCTCGATCGGCGACCTGCTCGCTCGACTGGACACGAGCGAGGGCGTCTGGCTGCTGTCTCCGCCGACCGTCTGATGCGCAAGAACTACCTGGCCCTGGACGGCCCGATCGGCGTGGGCAAGACCAGCCTGGTAAACCTGATGGTGGAGCACCTCGGGGCAACGAAAATCCTGGAGGATCCCGAGAACCCCTTCCTGGAGTCCTTCTATCAGGAGAAGACGGGGGCGGCGTTCCAGGCTCAGCTCTACTACTTGCTGTCACGCTTCCAGCTGTTGACCCAGGCCCGACAGAGTGATCTGTTCTCACGCTTCACGGTCGCTGACTTCACCCTGCAGAAGGACCAGGTCTTCGCGCACCTCACGCTCACCGACAGCGAGCTACTGCTGTACGACAAGCTCTACGGTGTGCTCTCACCGCAGGTACCGAAACCGGATCTGGTCGTCTACTTGCAGGGCTCGACCGAGGTACTCCTGCAGCGCGTCAAGATGCGGAACCGCCCCGAGGAGCGCAGCATCTCGCGTGACTACCTGGAACAGGTCAACCAAGCCTACGCGCACTACTACCTGCAATATGACGAGTCGCCGCTTCTGGTGATCAACACCACTGAGATTGACTTCGTTGACGACGCCGACGACTTCGACGACCTCATGGCACAAATCGACGCCATGGAAGCTGGCCGGCAAGTCTACGTGCCGCGTCGCGTGCGCTAGGGATCGCGCTAGCCACATTGTAAGGATGTGTAAGGATGGATCATCCGCCGGCGCACCCCATGATAGGCTCCGCCGCGCCGCAGATCCCTGAGCAATACGATCCTCGCTCAGGGGATCGGCCTCCCTCCCCTGCCTGACGATGACGATCGCCGCCGGCGCGCAGCGCGCGCCCTTAACGCCGGGCTTATGGAGCCACCTTGCCGTGGTCGGCATACTACTGATGCTTGTCACCGTGCCGGCCATCGCGCAGTCATCCGACCGTTCGGTGAGCGCTCTCGTCATTGACGAACGCGTTGCACTCGATGGGCACCTTGACGAGCCGTTCTGGCAGCTCGCCGAGGTCGCGACCGGGTTCGAGCAGCGGAATCCCGACACCGGGCAGCCGGCAAACGAGCGCACTGAAGTGCGCATCGCGCGCGACGGCGACCGACTCTACGTGGCGGTGATGGCATTCCACGATGACCCCGAGACGATCGTCGCCAAGGAGCTACAACGCGACGGTTCAGGCTCGTTCGGCGGCTTCCGCGGCGCCCAGGGCGCCTACGGCAACGACGACTCGATCGTCATCGTCCTGGACACATTCCTCGACCGGCGCAATGCCTTCTACTTCGAGACCAACCCCAACGGCGCCCGCGCCGATGCGCTGATCGAGAACGAGGACAACCCCAACTTCGAGTGGGACGGGTTCTGGGACGCCGCTGCCACACGCACGCCCGAGGGGTGGAGTGCCGAGCTCTCTATTCCGTTCTCCACCCTGCGATTCGACACCGCCACCGACGTCTGGGGCTTGAACGTCCGTCGACTCGTCCGAGCCACCAATGAGGAGGTCTTGTGGGCCCCGGTAGGACGCGACGCGAATCTGCCACGCATGTCCCTGGCCGGCGACCTCACCGGCATGGGGGGCCTCGAGCCAGGCGTCAACCTGCGCGCCAAGCCGTTTGGCGTCGCCACCAGCGGACGCGATTTCGAGACCCCGGCCGATAGCCCGGGCGAGCAGTTCGACGGTGGCCTCGACCTGCTGCGCTGGGGCGTCAGCAACAGCATGACGCTGGATCTCACCGCCAACACCGACTTCGCCCAGGCGGAGGCCGATGACGAGCGCATAAACCTCACCCGGTTCTCGCTCTTCTTCCCCGAAAAGCGCGAGTTCTTTCTCGAGAACGCCGGAATCTTCGGTTTCGGCCCCAGTCAGGGCCGCGGAGGCGGGATGCGCGGCCCGCTGTTGAGGATGTTCTTCTCGCGGCGCATCGGCCTCGATCAAGGCGGCATCATCCCGTTGCAGGCCGGTGCCCGCTTTACCGGTCGTGCCGGTGGCTGGAACTTCGGCATGCTCGACGTGCAGACCAGCGCTGTCAGCGGCCTCGGCGACGACGGCGACGTCGACGTGGCGGCGACCAACTGGGGTGTGGGGCGAATCAAGCGCAACATCGGCGAGCGCTCCAGCATCGGCGCGATCTTCACCAACAAGCAGGTCAACGGCGACGAATGGAACCGGGTCGTCGGCTTCGACGCCGACATCAACCCATCGCGTCAGGTGAACCTCACCGGGTTCTTCGCCGCCAGCCGCGATAAGGCACCCGGGCTCGCGGCGGTCACCGACTGGGCCGGTGGCGCCGGCTTCAACTACCGCGGTCGCGTATGGCGGGCGCGCGCCAGCGTCACCGAGATCCGCGAGGACTTCCGCCCGGAGATGGGATTCCTGCAACGCGACGGAATCCGGCGCTACGAGTACAACGTCGACTTCGAGCCCCGACCGGCGAACAATCTCGGCTGGCGCAACCTGACGTTCAATCAACGCACCGAAATCGTCACGCGTTCCGATGGCACCGTCGAGACGCTCGACGCAACGGTGCGGTTCTTCGGCTTCGAGACCCGCAATGGCGACCGTATCTCGTTGTTCGCCAGCCATAACTTCGAGCGGCTCTTCGACGACTTCGAGATCCAGGACGGCATCATCATCCCGGCCGGCGATTACGGTTTCACCGACGTCGGCCTGTTCCTACGGACGGACGGCAGCCGGCCGGTCTCGTTCTTCGGCTTCTACACCAAGGGTGGGTTCTTCGAAGGCACGCGCCTCATGGGCAACAGCACCCTGACCCTGCGCCTAAGCAAGCTGCTGTCGGCCGAGAGCGTCTGGAGCTACAACGACGTCGACCTCCCGGGAGGCTCCTTCAAGGCCAGCGTCGTCCGCGAGCGCATCAAGCTGGCGTTCTCGCCCGACCTGTTCTGGAACACGCTGGTGCAGTACAACAGCTCGGCCGACCTGCTGACGTTGAACTCGCGCCTCAACTGGATCTACCGACCCGGCGCCGATCTCTTCCTGGTGTACAACCAGGATTGGGGCACCGGCACGCCGAGCCGGCCGAAGAACCGCGCGATTATCCTGAAATTCACCTATCTGCTGATGCTCTGAGGTCGGAGCTGCTGAGCTCCGTCGCCGTGGCCTCAGTACGAGAACGTCCACGGTAGCTCAAACGCGCCGCGGCGGCAGGTGGATGATGAACTCGATGCGCGGCTGGATGAGCACCCCGCAGGGGTTGCTCTGCTCGGTCAGCGGCACGAAGCCGAGGCGATCCAGCAGCTCGAAGCGCGTTGAACGGCACGACGCGGTGGAGTCGCGCCGGATCGACGGCGTAGGTCACCACGGCGAAATGTTGCAGCGTGGTAACCGCATCGATGCCGCCTACCGCCGGACATGAGGTCCCCGATGCAGGCTCCACGTCGAGCCTCACGCCTGGTGCAGGCGCCCGGCCAGGAGCTTCCTCTGATACCGACTCTGGACGATATCGGTCAGCACGAGCACGCCGATGACGAAGTAGAACGTCGTCTTGCTCATCGGTGTGACCTCGTTGCCGAGCAGACGCAGGTGCGCCAGATGGCCGCCCTCCGACAGCAGCATGATGCCGACGACGAAGAGAATGAACAGCCCCAGTACCTCGTACATGCGGTTGCGCTGCAGGAACGTCGCCACGCTGTCGGCGAGGACGATCATCATCAGCCCGCCGATGACGATCGCCGTCGCCATCACCCAGAAGACATCGGTGAGCGCCATGGCGCCGAGGATCGAGTCGAAGGAAAACACCATGTTCATCGCCACGATCCACAGCACGACGGTGGCCAGCGGCCGCTCACCGCGCTCCTGGTGCTCCAGATCGTCGATTCCGACCATGTGCAGAATCTCTTTGGTGGCGGTGTAGATGATGAAGGCGCCGCCGAGCAGCACGATGACGCTGTGGAAGTTGAGCTCGGCCTCGATCCATCCGCTGCGTTGCAGGGTGAGGATGGGCGCCTGGAAAGCAGCGATCATGCTGGTCAGCGCGAACAGCAGTACGATGCGCAGCAGGATGGCGATGCCGATTCCCCAGCGTCGAACCGACGCCTGACGGTGAGCCGGCGCCCGCTTCGACTCGAGGGCGATGTACAGCATGTTGTCGAACCCGAGCACGCCCTGGAGCAGCGTGAGCAGCCCCAGGGTCACCAGATTCTCGAGGCTGAAGATCTCCATCGATCACTCCGTGATGTTCGGGAAAGCGTTCAGGGCGTGCGCCCCGGTTCTTCGGGGCTCACAGCAGCGGGACGACGGGCACGTACCAGCATCACGTCGGATTCGAAGTCACCTTCCGCACAACCGATCGTCCGGTGGTGCACCTCACAGCGTTCGATGGTGAGGCTGGAAAGGGACGCCGTGACCTCGTCGGGAGACGCGAGAAGATCCTCTGGCAGCGCAGCGGCAACCGGCCCGAGCGCCGGTGGAATACCGATGAGCAGCAGCACGCCCCCAGGCGCGACCGTCGAGGCGGCGCTCGCCAGCATTGGCGCGCGAACCGCAGTCGGCAGGTGCATGTAGCAGACGAGCACCAGGTCGAAGCCGGCGTCGGCACGGTAGTCGACGACGTCCGCCACCTCACCGCGCACCGGCAAGGCTTCCTCGGCGGCGAGCTTCAGGAGCGTGCCGATCGCCGCCGGCGACTGATCGACCGCCGTCACCCGCCAACCCTGACGCGCAAGCCAGAGGCTGTTGGCACCTTCTCCGGCACCGAGATCCAGCGCTCGGCCGGGGGCCAATCTACCCGCCTCGTCCACCAGATCACTGTCGGGTCGCGTCCACGGGTCCTGGTTGGCGGAGTAGTACGCATCCCACTGGTGCGCGTCCATCATGACGACCGCGACTCGCGATGGTGGAGCCTACCGGCCCGGAGCTGCGCCGATGGTCTGACAGGCCGTGGTAGAAGCACCGCCGGAAGACGCCTCAGTTTGTCCGCACTAACGGGAACAGCACGGATTCGGTACGCGCCGTCCGTAGGATCTGCTCGATGCGCGCCACGACGCTGGGCTCGTTGGCCGCAACATCGCGTATCTCACCGATGTCGACCGCCAGATCGTACAGCTCGATCGGACCGCCAACGCGATGCCGCAGGGCTTTCCAGTCATCCAGCCTGACGGCCTGACGTCCGCCGAATTCCCAGTACAGGTACTCGTGCCGCCCCTGCTGCTCGGGACGACCCAGCAGGGTCGGCAGCAGCGAAACGCCGTCGCTCTCGGTCGGCACGGCAACCCCGGCCACCTCGGCGAGCGTCGGCATGAAATCCCAGAATGCCGAGAGCTGATCGCTGACGCCGCCGGCGGCGATGCGGCCCGGCCAGCGGGCGATCATCGGCACCCGCACGCCTCCTTCGTACAGCTGCGCCTTGCGCCCGCGCAGCGGCCCGGAGCTGGTGAAGAACTCCCGATCGACGCCGCCGACCCAGCTGGGGCCGTTGTCGCTGGTGAATATGGTGAGCGTGCCGGCATCGAGGCCAAGCTCAGCGACGCGAGCGCCAATACGGCCGATCTCGCGGTCCATGCGAGTGATCATCGCCGCGTAGGCGGCGCGCGGCGTCGGGTGCGGAAGATAGCCCTGATCGCCGAGGTACGGGGTCTCCTCGAAGGCACCGACGTACTCGTCCAGCGAGTCTTGCGGTACCTGCAGGGCAAGGTGGGGCACGATGAACGGTAGAAACAGAAAGAAGGGCCGGTCCTGGTGCTGCTCGACGAAGCTCAGCGCCTCCTCGACGATGCGATCCATCGAGTATTGCTGCCCGGAGTAAGGCTCGTAGGAAACCGGATCCGACGGATCGGCTTCGGGCGGCAAGGGCTGGTGCGGGTGGAAGTACTCGTTGCCGTCGAGCATCTCCCGAACACCGTCACTCCACAGGTGCTGCGGGTAGTAATTGTGCGCCAGACGCTGACCCAGGTACCCGTACCAACGATCGAAGCCCTGTTGCTTCGGAGCGCCGGTGCTACCCGGCCCGCCCAGACCCCATTTCCCCATCGCGCCGGTGACGTACCCCGCACGTTGCAGCAGGCCGGGTATGGTAACGGTGTCGGGAAGCAGTGGGCGCTGGCCCTCGAGGCTGAGGTCGAACCAGATGTCGCCGCGATCGGCCATCTCGTCGTTGTCGCGGATGTACGCATGGCCAGTATGAAGCCCGGTCAGCAGGGTGCCGCGCGAGGGCGCACAAACCGGGCTACCCGAGTAATGCTGCGTGAACCGGATGCCCTCGGCCGCCATGCGGTCGAGGCTCGGCGTACGGATGTGCCGCTGCCCGTAGGAACCGAGCTCGCCGTACCCCAGGTCGTCGGCGAGGATGAGGATGATGTTCGGCGGTCGGGCCGCGACTTCCTGCCGGGTGCATGCAGCCGGCGCCAGCATCATCAGTCCGAGCGCGATCGCGCCGACCATCCGCACCAGATCGATCCTTCGCATGGTGGCAGTTTCGCATGTGTTTCAATCCGCGCCATGCAGCAAGACTCGTCCTCCGTCGCCGCCTGGCTCGACAGGTTCTTCGACTCCTACAGCGCGCACAGGCGGGTCAACGCGACGTTCCCTGTACCGATCGGCGAGGAGCGGTGGAGCAGTGGAACCTCTGGCGGACCGACCGCGGCCGGCGCAAGGCTCCTCAAATCGGCGCGAGCCTGGCCGCGAGAGGTCCTTTAGCCGGCGCGCGACCTGCGGTGAGATTCCTGTCAGCCGGCCCAAGCCTGGCGCCAGATTTCCGTCAGCTAGCGCGTGCCTGCCGCCAGATTTCCTTCAGCTTCGGACGGCTTCCGAGCGCCAGCAGGCCGATCCGGAAGAGTCGAGCGCCGAGCTTGAGCGCCAGCCAGGTCGAGAAGACCAGGATGGCGAGCGAGAGCGTCAGCTCCCAGATCTGCACACCATCCGGATCCAGTGCTACGCGGCCGAGCACCGTCAGCGGTGCACTGAACGGAATGAACGTCATGACCCACGCGATGGTGCCGTGGGGCGTGTTGAGAAGGGCGGGGAAGAGCATCATCGGCAGCACCGCCAGCATGGTCCACACCGCCGCCAGTTTCTGCCCTTCCTGCTGGCTGTTGCCGAAGGAGGCGAAGGCCAGCATCATCGCGCCATAGAAGAAATACGCCGCTACGAAGAAGAGCGTCCCGGTGATGAGCGCTTTCCAGGGAACCGTCACCCCGGCGGCGATGGCGATGCCGGCGGCGATCGTGGCGCCGAAGATCACCATCGAGAACCAAACGAGCACCTGGAGCAATCCCGCCGCGCCGAGCCCCAGCAACTTGCCGCCGAGGATCTCGTCCGGCGAGGTGGACGACAGCAGGACCTCGACGACACGATTCTCTTTCTCGATGGAGACACCCTGCACCAGGTAACCGGTGGTGGTGAGCAAAGCGATCAGGAACGTCATGGTGAACGCGCCGGGCACCAGGAGGCGCAAGATCGCGGTTAGTCGATCGTACGGGTGTGTCGCCCCGACGTCGTCGATCACCCAGTCCCGATGACTCGCGATCGGATCCGCCAGTCGAGCCCGGATCGTCTCGGGAACCTGCTGCTGAAAGCCCTCCAGCAGGAGGCCGGCGAGGTTTTCGCGCGCCGTCCCACGTGGCGCACGGACATCGTCACTGGTGTACACGTCAACGTCGCCAGACTGCACGAAGTCGGCCGGTATGACGATGTAACCGCTGATCTCACCGGCAAGAAACGCGCCCGTAGCAGCAGCCGAGTCGTCGAAACCGCGAAACACGGTGTCGGTGAAGTGCGCGATCGGCCCCAGGCTGTCGGCACCGCTCTGTTCCAGAGCCATGCGGGCCGGCTCGGGCAGGTCGAGTAACGAACCGACCAGGTCCTCGCGCAGATCCAGTTGCCCGGCGTGGTCGATCACGCCGAACACCTGCGGGTCGCCATCGATGGACATCTCGATGAAGGCGCCGAACCAGTTTGCGAAAACCGCATACACCAGGATCAATGCCGGCATACCCAGAGTTGCCAGTAGGTAACCCTTGGTACGCACGATCGAAAGGAACTCGAACTCGGCTACGGATGCCACCTGGCGCCGCCGCATCAGTGCTCGCGCTCCCGCTGCACGACGGTCACGAACACCTCCTCCATCGAGGCCAGCGCCGCCTCGACACGGTGGACGGCGGCCCCGGCCTCGACGAGGGCGCGCACCAGCCCGTCGACTGCCAGCCCCTGCCGTGGCCGCAGCAACCAGTTGCCGTCGCCGCCATCGGTAGCCTGGAGAATCTCCGCCAGCTTCGGCGGCGGCGCAGACAGCGATACCAGAATGTCGCCGGCCGAATGCTCCCGGCGCACCGCCTCCGTCTCGCCGAACACCATGAGGCTACCGTGATCGATCAGCGCGACTCGATCGCAGAGCTCCTCGACGGCGTTCATCCGGTGTGTCGACAGGATGGTGGTCATGCCGGCGTCACGCCGCTCCTCGATGAGCTCCTGCACCAAACGCACGTTGACCGGATCGAGTCCGGTGAACGGCTCGTCGAGCACGCACAGATCGGGCTCGAACAGCAACGTGCCGGCCACTTGCACCTTCTGGCTCATGCCCTTGCTGAGTCGATCGACCTTCCAGGTGGCAACGTCGGGCAAGCCGACGCGATCCAGCCAGGCGAGCGCACGTTGGCGAGCGTCGGCGCGAGTCAATCCGTGCAGGCGGCCGAAGTATGCCAGCACATCGACGATCTTCTGCTTCTTGTAGAGCCCGCGCTCCTCCGGCAGGTAGCCGACACGATCGAGCAGCGCGTGCGTCAGCGGCTCGCCGAACAGATGAACGCCGCCCTCGTCGGCGCGAATGATGTCGAGCAGGATACGGATCAGGCTGGTCTTGCCGGCACCGTTCGGACCCAGCAGCCCGAACACCTCGCCCCGACGCACCTCGAACGACACGCCGCGCAACGCCACGGTCTCGCCGTAGCTCTTGTGGATGTCGTCGAAACGTACGGCGGCATCGGACACGGTGGCCTTGCTCCCCGATCAATCGCGCGTTGGACTCCACGCGCTGGACCTACTTCCAGGTTTGCGCGCAGCCGTCAGCTGCCTCCCGCCGCCTCGGTCGCCTCTGCCGTGCCGTCGAGCGTCTTGAGCACGTCGCGCCAGGCAAACTTCTCACCCATGCCGCGCACGTAGTAATCCATCCACGCCATTTCGCTGACCGCCTTCACCAGCCGATTGCGCGGGTCAGGAATACCGTGGCTGCGGCCCGGGTACATGAACAGCTCGGTGGGCACCCCGAGCTTTTTGAGGGCCATGTGCAGCTCGACCGACTGCGGGCTGGGAACGCGTGGATCGTCCTCGACCACGTGAATCATCGTCGGGGTCTTGGCGTTCTTGATGTACTTCATCGGCGACTGCTCCCAGTAAGCATCGTAGTTATCGTACGGGAGATCGTTGCCGAGATAGAACTGGCGATTGCGCTGTACGTCGCTCTGGGCGTACATCGAGATCCAGTTCGACGTTCCGGCACCCGAGCTGATCGCCCTGAAGCGGTCGGTGTGGGTGAGGATCCAGTTCGACCAGTGGCCACCGGCGCTCCAGCCGAGCGCTCCCATGCGGTCGGGATCGACGATGCCCTCGGCGATCAGATGATCCACCCCGGTCATGATGTCGTCGTAGCCCTGCGGGAAGTAGTTGCCGACGATCTCGGTGCGATGCTCCTCGCCGTAGTTCGAAGACCCGCGGTAGTTGGGCTTGAGCACGGCATAGCCGGCGCCGGCGTACACCTGCGATCCATAGCCGCCGTTGAACCGCAGTGTGTCGGCGCCGGCGGGACCGCCGTGGATGGCGACGATGAGCGGGTAGCGCTTCCCTTCCTCGTAGCCGACGGGCTTCACCAGCACGCCGCCGACTTGCTTGCCATCGGTCGACGTCCAGGTGACCTCGGTCTCCTCGCCAAGTGCAATGCCCTCGACCTGACGGTTGACGTCGACGAGCTGCTTCCAGCTCGAACGCGTACCGACGTCCGCGACGCTGGCAACGGTGAACAGCGTCGGCGGAGTGCTCGGATCGGAGTAGTTGATCAACAGCACTCCGGAGTCCTCGTCGCGGCTGACTCTGAGCGCCGCCGCCTCGTGCGTCAGCTGCTGCACGCTATCGTCGCTGATGTCGAGGGAGTGCAGCTGGCGGGTGACGCGAACGCCGCCGTTGAAGTAGATGGTACCGCCGTCGTCGGACCAGAACCCCGGCGATGCGTGGCCGTCGAAGCCGGCGCCGATCTTACGGAACGCACCGCCGCGATCGGCAACCTCGCGCACGTAGATGCGCCGGTTCCTCATGCTGTAGGCAGACATGTCGTCGGGGGCGGAGAACGCCAGTAGGCGACCGTCGGGGGAGAAGCTCATGCCGCTCTCGCCGACCTCGTCGTTGTCCGTCAGGCGCTCCACTTCACCGGTCGCGGTCTCCAGCAGGTACAGATCGGCGTTGATCCGTTCCTCGGTGATGTTGCGCTCGTAACGCTCGGCCGAAGAGCCCGTGAAGCCCACCCAGCGGCCATCGTCCGACACCGTGAAGCTCGCCACGCTCATGCTCGGGTCGTCGGTGAGCCGCGTCGCCGTCAGCGAGTCGATCTCGAGCGCCCACAGGCTCGACAACGGCGTCACCTGATTGCGGATATCGACGGTGAACTTCTTCTCCGCCCGCAGCCGCTCATCGGCGTCGGCGCTGTCGGGGCGGGTGAAGTAGATGCGGCCGCTGTCGGGGGCCCAGTCCCAGTCCTCGACACCGGCAGCGTGGTCGGTGAGCTGCTCCGCGGTAGCCGTGTCGATGCCCTGCACCGGCAGCCTGAACAGCTGCTGCTGGCCGGATTCGCCGCTGCGGTAGACCAGCCAAAGCCCGTCGGTGCTGAAGGCGAAGTCCGATACCCCGTCGTCAGCATCGGTTACGCGCCTCGCCTCGCCACCGTCCGGACGCATGAGGTACAGCTGGTCCCCGCCAATCGAGTCACCGTCGTCGGGGCTTCGGTCCCGAGCACGATCACGGTCCGAGGCGAAAACGAAGAAACGCCCGTCGCCTGACCAGGCAGGGGATCTCTCGTTGCGGTCGTCCGTGTAGGTCATGCGGCGGCCCGACGCCACACCCTGCAACAGTGACACCAGATGGATGTCAGTCTGCTGCGATGCCTCCGCCCAGTCGGGGGTGGATACGGTGTACAGCATCCAGGTGCCGTCCGGGCTGGGGGCGAACGAGCCGGCGCGGGCCATATGCTGCATGTCGAGGAAGGTCATGGTGCGCGGCCTGCCCGGCGACTGGGCGGCCGACGGCGCCGCGAGCGCTGGGCTGATCAGGAAAGCGGCGACGATGAGCGCGCGAAACGCCACCGCGACGCATGAGCGATATCTGGGCATGGCTGACTCCGTGGGAACGTGACGTTTTACGGGATGTCGAGCGCGGTCTGCGGGCTGACGTACACGACACGACCATCGAAGAGCGTCAGCTCGCAAACCATCTCCTTGATGTCGGCTGTGGGGGCCGTATAAGGGTCGCGGTCCCAGACCGCGAGATCGGCGTACTTCCCCACCTCGATCGAGCCGATCTCATCCTCCAGAAACATCTGTCGGGCACTCCAGATGGTGTAGGAGCGCAGTGCAGTACGAATATCCACCGACTCCTCCATCCCCCATGGGTTGGAGCCGTAGACCCCGAGCAGCGTCTCGCGGGCCACCGACGCCCACAACCCATAGCGGGCCTCGAACGGCGTGACGCTGAAGTCGGAGGCGCTCGCCCAGGTGATCCCATTGTCGACGAAGGTCGCGAACGGGTTAAGCCGCAGCGCGCGGCTCGGGCCGAAGTTCCCGGCGTAGGTATCACCGATCCACCACATGAAGGGTGGCGAGGGCTCCGGGTAGGCGGCGTCGAACTCGCGCTCCAGGCGCGCCATCGTGTCGATCGCGTGATCCGTTGGCACGTTGGCGTGGATGATGCCGTGACGCATTCCGGAACGGGGATTGTCCGCCAACGCAATGGCGTAGCTGTCGACCACCCAGTCGATGCCGCGATCGCCGATCGAGTGGGTGCTGACGTGCAGGCCGGCGTCGTGGAACAGCCGGATCTTGTCGCGCACCAGCTGCGCCTCTTCCACCGGGTAGCCGCGGTTGCCGGTGTCCACCTGATTGAAGTCGCGGTTCCAGTCGTCGTGCATCCACGCCGTCCGCGCTCCTCCGCTGCCGTCGATCATCAGCTTGATACCACCGGAGATCAAACGATCATCGCCGGTCGACTCGTACGGCCGGGTGAACGCCGCGACGCGCTCCGCCAGCGCCTCTGCTTCGCTCAGGTCGCCGCGGCTGCGCCAGAGCACGAAAACCCTGACCGACAGATCGCCGTCGGCGAGCACGTCGGCGTAGGCGTCCCAGGTCTCCTGGCCGATGCCCGGGTCCTTCAGGCCGGTCATCCCCTCGGCGTTGAACGCCTTCGCCAGATCGCGCATGCCATCGCGCACCTGCTCGGGGCTCAGCGGCGGAATCAAGCCGCTGACCAGCCCCTGGGCGCGCTCCTTGAGAACGCCGGTGGCGTTGCCGTCAGCGTCGCGATCGATCGTGCCGCCCGGCGGGTCGGAGGTATCAGCTGTGATTTCAGCGCGCTCGAGCGCCAGGCTGTTGGCGGCCCCGTAGTGGCCCATCGTATGCGTCAGCCAGACGGGGTTGTCCGGTGACACCGCGTCGAGGTCGGCGGCGGTGACGTAGCGCAGCTCCTCGAACTTGCCCTCGTCCCAGCCGCGACCACGCACCCATTCCCCCGGCGCCGCCAGCGCCACGCGCTCTGCGACTTTGGCGACCACGTCGACGACCGAGGTGACGTCCGGATAGCTGAGATCCAACACGTACAGGCGCGTAGCGCCGCCATTGCCGAAGTGAGCGTGGGCGTCGAGCAGCCCCGGCGTTGCCGCCCGGCCGCCGAGGTCGATCCGCTGTGTTGATGAACCGACCAACGCCTCGATCTCAGCGCTCGTGCCAACGGCAACAATGCGACCGTCCTTCACCGCCACGGCTTCGGCGACGGTGTCCGTCGCATCGACGGTAATGATCTTGCCGTTGACCAGCGCGATGTCGGCAACGTCGGCCGCCGGGGTCACAGGGCCACCGGTGCAAGCGACGACGCCGAGGCAGGCCACTACGCAGGCGCCGCGAAGAAGCGGTTCGGCCCCACGCGGGATTCGCGTCGAACGCCGAGGGACTTGGTGCTGTGCTACCGATTCGAGGCTCATACGGCCGCTCCAATGGTCATGAAACCTGGCAACGGGGCCCGCTTGCCGGGAAGCCCGCGGCTCCAGAGAGTACCGCGATGATGAGCGCTGTTCCGAGGTCCGTGACTCGAGATCGAGTCAGGCCGCCACCGTACGCTGAGCGACCTCGCACTAAGCGGCCGCAGGAACCACTTCGAAGCCGGGCTTCAACGCGTTCTGCCGTACGCGGTCGTCGAGGCTGAGCACGTGCAGCCCAGGAAGAGCACGCCGCGCCTCGAGGGCGCTCGAGAGGTGGATCGCGTCGAGCGAGCGAACCGGCTCGACTGGGAAGGGCTGCCGGCTACGCTCGACGACCGAGGGCCACATCGTGGTTGCCGATCTCTTGTTCGTCGAATGCTTGCCCACGCCTGCTCCTCGTAGACGGGCGTGGGCGACTTGCTCCAGCGCTCCAGCGCGACACCTCGGGCGCGTACGGCTCGATCTCGAGACTCGCACCGCTGCAGCCGCCATCCGGTATGACGCTCGGCAATCGTTCATGCCGAAGCTCAGTACAGCCGGCGCTCTTCGGTGGTGCCCGCTGCCAGGAGAAAGGCGCCTGCCGCAGCCGCGCATACCGACGAATCGAGCGGCGACTTGATCCCCTCGGAGATCGTCATCGCCAGAGCGAACAGCAGCAGGAGCAAACCGCTGGCGTTCGCTACCCAGCGCAGCCGCCAGCCCATCAGCAACGCGACGGCGAAGCCCACCTCGCCCAAGGTCGCCACCCAGCCAACGATCGGCACCAGGAACGCCGGAAGGAACCAGTTCAGCGCCGCCACATAGTCGAGAAACTCCGACCAATTCCCCCACGCTACTCCGGGCGCCCCGGGCGGGCCCCAGAGACCGAATCGATCCGCCACCGCCGACAGGAACCCCGCCGCCAGAGCGATGCGTAGGAACCATCGAGCGCCATCTGACATTCGTTTACTCCACCCGTTTGGCCAGAACGATACTCGGCTTGCCCCGCCCTTCTGCATCCGGCATCAGACCTACGATGGTGAAACCGACGCTGGCCCAGAACTCCCAGGCGTGCGGCTTGATGCTCTCGATGCCGGAGATCGCCGCCGACGGATCAGCGTAGAGATCAGCGTCCGCCAGGTTGGTCGACCCCATCTCGTCGCTGGTGCCAGCCCACAGCGTCAAAACACCCTGCTGGCGCGCGTGTCGCTCGACGTCCTCGATGAGCACTCGCCCGTAGCCTTTGCCCTGGTGCGCCGTTGCCACCGCGATCGGATGGATCTCCCATACGCGGCCGCCGCTGTGAGGGACGATGCCGATCCAGCCGACGGGTTCGCGGGCGTCGTCGATCAGCACCCGACTGAGACGGCCAGGCGTCAGCGATTCGAGGATCTCGAGGGTGGCGTCGTTGACTGTCGGTAGCCAGTTCGGCGAGTGCTGCTTGAGGGCTTCAAACACCAGCGGGCCCAGTCGACCGATCATCTCGCGATCGTGCCCGACCAGATCGACGATTTGGTGGCTGCTGGCCATGATCACTCCGGTGCTTCGCAGATTTGGTTGGATCTTCGGTTCAGGCCGCTGATCGCGAATCCGAGCGGGTACATTGCTACGCCCGCTGCCGAAGGTCCACTCGCACCCTGCGGTGACCAGTGTCGAGCCGTGCGTCTCGAGGCCCGATAACCTTCAGCGCGCAAAGATCGGCGGCGTCCGCTGAGACCAAGGCCGAGCCTCCTCGAGCTCGTAGGCGAGCTCTAGCAGCGTTCGCTCCTCACCACGCCAGGCAGAGAACTGCACGCCGACGGGCAGCTCCTCCGCCGTCCAGTGCAGCGGAACCGACATTCCCGGCATGCCAGTAGCGTTCTGCAACGGCGTGTAGGCCACAGCGTCGAGCACACGCTCGAGGATCGTATCGAAGTCGCCCGTTGGATCGTGATACCCGAGCAGAAACGGTGGAACCCGGAACACCGGCGACAGCATGACGTCGTAGCCGTCGAACAGCGCGCGCATCTGCTGGTTGGCGCGCGTGAATACATCCATCGCCCGCAGGATCGAGGTCTCACGACCGCGCTCGTGGGCCATTCCGATGAGGCCGAGAGTCCACGGTTCCAGCACCTCGGCAGCCGCGACCTCGAGCCCCAGCCAGTCGGCTACGAGCGACTCGAACCGCACCGTCGAGGTGGCCCAAAACCCGATGAACGCGTCGATGAACTCCTCACCCGGAACCGGAAGGGCGACCTCCTCGACTTCATGGCCGAGCTGCTCGCACAGCACCGCCGCGTCCCTGACGCCCTGTTCCACCTCCGGATGGGGCGCAACGCCGTGAAACGACTCGGTCATCAGCGCAACTCGGAGGCGTCGCGACGAAGGCCCGGCCACGAAACCGACGGGTGACAAGCCTTCCTTGCCCGGGTCCTCGACGATGCTGAGGAACGCGGCCGTGTCACGTACCGAGCGAGTCAGGCAAAGGTCGGACGAGATGGCCAGGTCGGCGTTGGCGCTCGCCGAGCCGCGCTCGCGACCACGGCTCGGTTTGAGCCCGAAGATCCCGCAGTGAGACGCGGGCAGGCGGATCGAGCCGCCGCCGTCGTTGCCGTGGGCGATGGGAACGATGCCCGCAGCCACCGCAGCGGCCGAGCCGCCGCTCGAGCCACCGGGCGAGTAATCGAGATTCCACGGGTTGTGCGTTGGTCCGTGCAGGATCGGTTCGGTGGTGTCGATGAGCCCGAGCTCCGGTGAGTTTGTGACGCCGGTAACGATCATGCCCGAAGCTTCCATGGCTGTAATCAGCTGCGAGGTTTCCTCTGGCGGCAGGGTGCCGCGCTCGATCGCGCGGGCGTATAGCCGCGACCCCGAATCGATGCATGCACCTTCATAGTCGGTGAGGTTCTTGATCATCACCGGCACACCGACCAACCGCCCCTGGCCGGGGGCTTGCTCGGCCCGTGCGAGCGCCGATTGTGCGTCGAACACACTCGGCACCACAGCACCGAGACGGGCGTTGAGCTGCTCGGTACGCCGGATCGCCGCTTCGACCAGCTCGAGCGGTGTGATCTGGCCGTTGCGGACGAGCTCCGACATCCCCATACCATCGAGACGGGCGAGATCCGATGGCGCCGAGCGATCGACTGCCGTGTCCGAACTACCCGGCCGGCAGGCGACGAGCGACAGGCCGGCGGCGGACGACAGCGACAGCGCCGCGGCGCGCTTGAGAAAGTCGCGTCGCGTGACGCCGGCCAGCGCATGTGCGTCGGTGACCGGCGATTCGATCGCCGTCCGTTGCGATCGGCGACGGCGGCGGCTGTCGGGTGCGGGCAAGGGCTCAGGAGCCCTGGTTCAGCAAGATCGTTATCGAGGCCTCGGCGTCGTTGGCGGTCGCCAGGTCCGGCACGCCGTCGCCGTTGAAGTCTGCTGCAACGACCTGGTGGGGTTGCTCGCCGACGGGCACGGAGAACGCCACCTCGAGCTCACCGCTGCCGTCGTTGTCGAGCATCGAGATCCGGTGGCCGGAATAGTCAGCAATCGCCATGTCGAGATCGCCGTCACCGTCATAGTCGAGCGCCACGGCGGCCCACGGAGTCTCGGGCACGATCACGGAAACGTCATGCTCCAGCGAGCCGGCGCGGTTCTCCAGCACCATCGCCTCGCCGGTACCCGAGCTGGTGACGATCATGTCGATGTCGCCATCGCCGTCGAGGTCACCACCTGCCGCAATGTGGTGGCGGGTTCCGAGGGTCAGCGCCGCGTCGGCCGAGAAGCCACCGGCGCCGTCGTTCAGCAACACGTTCACCGTGGCGGCGCTGAAGCTGGAGACTGCGAGGTCCAAATCACCGTCGGAATCCAGATCAGCGACCACAGCCCGCTCCGTGCCCGGGCTCGCCGCCACAGTGCTGGAAAGCGTGAAGCCGCCGATGCCATCGTTGACCAGCAACGAGACGGTTGCCGAACCGAAGTCCGAGACCGCCAAGTCGATGTCGCCGTCGGCATCGATATCCACGGCGACGACCGCGTGTGGGCTGGTTCCAACCGTGGTTGCCGCGCCGGCACGGAAGCGGGCGTCGCCGGCGTTCATCAGCAGCACGACCTCGTCGGCGCCGGCGTTGACAATCGCCAGATCCAGATCACCGTCGGCATCGACATCCGCCGCGGCGAGCGCTTCGGGGCGCTGAAACCCGTCCATCGGCAAGCCGGCTGCGAAGTTGCCGCGGCCATCGTTCAGCAGTATCGAGACACTGTTCGCCTGCTGATCGGCGGTCGCCAGATCGACATCACCGTCGCCGTCGAAGTCGCCCTGCTGAAGGTTGTAGGCCGGGGTCGCCACGCTCACGTCGCGGCGCTCGAAGCCCGCCGTCGATTCCTGCGAGTAGGCTCCGCCCGCTACTGCCGCCAGGAGCAGCGATGTCCAGACGAGCGACGTTCGGTCCACGATGCTAGCCACGCTCCTTGACAACTTCGCGAATCCCGTAGCGCTTGATCATCTCGTTCAGAGTCGTCGGTTTGACGTCGAGTAGGGAAGCGGCGTCCTTCTGCACCCAGTCGGTCTGCTCCAGCGCCCGTAGGATCAGTCGCTTCTGGAACTCGCCCACCATCTCCTTGAGCGGCGCCGCACCCAGCATCGGGTTTGGCAGCGAAGCGGCGTCCATCGGCCGCGGATCGATGTACTCGCGAACCAGCTCGGCAAGAATCACGCCGTCCGGCGGCGCCAGCACAACGGCACGCTCGATGGCGTTCTCCAGCTCGCGTACGTTGCCGGGCCAATCGAATGTTCGCAGCACTTCGATGGCCTCCTCGTCGACACGCATACCCTCGCGACCATTCTCTTCCGAGTACTTGTCGAGGAAGTACTGAGTCAGCAACGGGATGTCGTCGGATCGATCACGCAGCGGCGGGATCTTGATCGAGATGACGTTGAGTCGATAGTAGAGATCCTCGCGGAACTCACCCATCGCCACCTTGTTACGCAGGTTGACGTTGGTGGCGCAGATGATGCGAACGTCGGTCTTGATATTGTCGAGACCGCCGACGCGCATGAACTCCTTTTCTTGTACTACCCGTAGCAGCTTCGCTTGTACATCAGGAGCGATGTTGCCGATCTCATCGAAGAACAGCGTGCCGCCATCGGCAACTTCGAACAGGCCTTTCTTGCTGGCTACGGCACCAGTGAACGCCCCCTTGACGTGACCGAAGAGGTTGCTCTCGAGTAGCTCACTGGGCATCGCGCCCGAGTTGACGGTAACGAAGGCGTTGTCCGCCCGAGTGCTGTTGGCGTGAATCGCCTTGGCAACGAGCTCCTTGCCGGTACCGCTGTCGCCATGAATGAGGATCGTCGACCGCGATGGCGCCGCCTGCGAGATAAGAGCGTAAACCTCCTGCATCTTGCGGTTCTTGCCGATGATGTTCTCGAAGCGGTACTTCTCGCGCAGTGCGCGCCGCAGGCTCTGCACTTCCAGTTCGAGCTCGCGCCATTTGATGGCGCTCTGCACCACCAGCAGTACCTCGTCGTTCTTGAACGGCTTGGTGATGTACTCGTGCGCGCCGCGCTTCATCGCCTCGACGGCCGACTCGACCGAAGCATAGGCCGTGATCATGATCACCGGCAGCGTACGATCGATCTGTTTGAGCGACTCGGTAGTCTGGATACCGTCGATGCCGGGCATCATCAGGTCGACTACGGCACAGTCGTATGGTCGTGCCTGCGCCAGCTCGAGTCCCTCCTCCCCGGACTGCGCGACGTCGACCTCGTAGCCCTCTCCAGTGAGGAACTCCGAGAGGATCTCCTGCATGATCGGCTCGTCGTCGACCACCAGGATGGTCTGTTTGTTCGACAAAGGCTCTACCTGCCCGGCCGGCATCGCACTGCCGGCACGCGGTGGGATTTGCGCTAGCTAGCGGCGGCGTGTTCGTCGGCGACCGTCGACGGAAGCGTGATGCGGAACGTCGTGCCCGTATCCGGATCGCTCTCCACTGCGATGGTGCCGCGGTGTTCCTGAATGATGCCGTAGCTCACCGACAGCCCGAGTCCGGTGCCCTTGCCAACGCCCTTGGTGGTGAAGAACGGATCGTAGACCTTCTCGAGATCGCTTTCCTTGATACCTGTTCCGGTGTCGCTGACTCGAAGCACCGAGGCGCCGTTATTCTGCGTCGTCTCGATGCGAAGCTCACCACCCGTCGGCATGGCGTCGCGGGCGTTGAGCAGCAGGTTCATGAGCACCTGCTGCAGTTTGATCGGGTCACCGGTCACCGGCGCTACGTCGCCGCCAAGCTCCGTGGTGATCTTGATGCTGCGCTTGTTGAGTTGGATCTCCGCCAGCGCCAGCGTCTCATGCACGACGTCGTTGAGATGAACATGCCTGAACTCGCCGGTCTCCTGGCGCGAGAAGTTCAACAAGTTGTTGACGATCTGAGACGCACGGAACGATTGCTTCTCGATTTTCTCGAGAATGGCGAGCCGCGGGTCGGTCTCTGGAAGCTTGCGCTGCAGCATCTGTACATAGCTCGAGATCCCGGTGAGGGGCGTGTTCACCTCGTGAGCCACACCGGCGGCGAGCAACCCGACCGAGGTGAGCTTCTCCGCTTGCTGCAGCTGCGATTCGAGCTCGGCGCGCTCGGTGACGTCGTCGACGATGATGACCGTGCCTTCGGCGCCCTCCTCGCCCACAAGGGGCGCCATCGAGAGCGTGACGACGCGGTCCTCGCCAGCGCGAGTTCGGAGCGGAATACGATAGGCGGAAGTCACCGGCTCGAGGCCGCGGTGGAGCTTGCCCCGCGCCTCACTGAGTATTCGGTTAAAGCTGGCGGGAAACAGGTCTTCGACGGCGAGGCCCAGAGCCTGTTCCGGCTCAACGCCGTGCAGACGCGCCAACGACCGATTCCATGACTGGACCCGCCCGTTCTCGTCGAGAACCATCACGCCGGCCTTGATGCTCTCGACAACGTTCTCGCTGTACTCCTTCAGCCGCTCGAGATCGCGGGCACGGCGTTGGACCTCGCGGTACAGCAGAGCGTTGTCGATCGCCAGCGCCAGATGCGCCGCGAGCGGCTGCAACACCTTCAGGTCCTCGGTCGACAGGTAGTCGCCGGACAGCTTTCGGCCCAGTGCCAGAACGCCGATGATGTCGCCCTTGACGTCCAGCGGAAGGAAGTACGACAGATCCTCGGTCTCGAGGATCTCGCGGTCGTCGGGGTACTCGTCCAGCAGGCTTCCGAGGTCATCAACGTAAAGGAACTCGCGCTTGGCCAGCGCGCCAGCGACGAACTGCGAGAACGTCGACGACAGTTGCCGACCGTCGGAAAGCGAGCCGTCGACCGGGACGACGCGCAGCGGATCGCGCTCTTGCGCCCGCAGCAACACCGCAACACGCCCCACGTGAAGCGTCTCGCGAACCCGCTGGGCGAGCAAGTCGACGACACGGGACAGGTCAGTCTCGCTGTTGAGCTCCCGTCCGAAATCCATCAGTGTGCGGCGCGCACGGTAGCTCTCTCGGTAGTACACGCGATCGGCGAGATCGCCGAGCTTGTCGCGCAACGGGGCGAAACCGATCGCCACCAGCAACGTCGCCAGAAGCGATGCGGTCTGCACCAGCTGGTCTTCTGGGCCGAGGAGCAGCGCCAGGGACCACTGCGATACGAAGAAAACCCCGAGCACGATCAGAATCGCGACGGCATACGTGATGCTCTGCTTGAGAATGACCTCGACGTCCCAGAGACGGAAACCCACCGCGGCGTAGGCGAACGATAGCGGCACCAACATCAGCGGTACCATCGACAGGTTCGTCAAGGGCACGTACTCGAGGCCCAGCACCTCCATCGGGAGATAGATCGCCAGGAACGGCAGGAAGCCGACGGCAATGCCGCCGACGAGCCACTTCAGGCGCATGCGCTCCGCCGGACTGGTGGAGTTCCGGTAGGTGTGCGCAAAGATCGCCAGGCAGAGAACAATCGCGAGAGCGAAGTACAAGAGCTCGCCCACTGCCCCGATCTGAAACAGCCGATCGGCACCGACCACCGACAGTCCCAGCCAGCGACCGGCAAACCGCGACGCCAGATTAATCGCGAACAGCAACGCGCCTGGGGCGATCATCGCCAGCGTCAGTGCGGAACGAGCCTCTTCGAATTCTCGCTTGGGCCGCGGAAAGGTGAGCGCGAAATATACAAACAAGCCCGGAACAACGGCCCGCGCAATCTGGTCAAGCCACGAGATCAGGTTGTTCCAGGGATCTGCGGCGCGCGTCGTGGCCGAGAGCGTCAATAGCACATAGAACGCTACCGCCAGGGCGAAGAACCGACGACTAGATGGATCGGAGCCGCGCAACAGCGAGAAAATGCCGACCACCAGGAACGCTAGTCCCACGAAGGCCAGATAGTAGTAGTAGCCGGTCTCTACACGCCGGCCGCCGACGATCAGCGGGACGAGAATATCGGCCCCCGCCCGCTGCACGATGTACTCGACCCGTTCACCGACGTCGCGGTTGAAGAGCATGATCTCCACCACCACCGGATCGAGCGGTGGTTGACTGTCGACGCTCAACAAGGCGTCTCCGGCGTGCAACCCGGCGTCGGCGCCGGCCCCGGCGGTCTCGACGGCCGCGGCAATCACCTGATCTCCGCGAAGCTCCCAGCGCACCCCGTCGGTAGGCTCCCGCCAGCTCAGCTGATTGGTGAATGAGATCACCCCAAGAAAGACCAGCGCGCCAGCAAGAACGATTAGCCCGACGATCTGCAGCACGTCGATACGTTGGCGTTGATTGGTCATCGGGGTTGCTCGGCCCGGACAGACTGGTAGCGAGGTCTCACCAGGAATTTACGCAAGAGGCGTACCACTTCGGCCTAGCGGCCCGCAGGACCAGAATCGCCCCGTACACAGGGGTCCAGGCCGGTATATGTGACGATTCACGTCAATCGAGTATCCAAAGTTTTGGTCATTAACTTCAACTAGTTGGATTGACGGTGGTCGCCGACAAAAAAAAAAGCGAGGGGTTTGCCTCCCTCGCCGCACTTTCGAGCCCATGTTCCTGATTGCATCCAAACGCCGCGCGCCGACCGCCCCAGGGGAGGCGCGAGCCGCTTGGTCTAGTTTCTCAAAAACGCACCGCCAGTCCGCCAGCTATGCCGCGGGTGAGACCCACGAGCTCGGCCAGCGATACGTTGTAGAGGCGATCGTACGTTGGCCCGAGCAGGTTACGGACCTGGACCATCGCCGACCATTCCGCCCGTGCGGAACGGAAGGGCAGGGGTTGCCGAAGTCGCAGGTCGAGGCGCCCAAAGTCGTATCGCACATCGCCCTCTTGAACTACAGGCATGCCCGAACGCCAGTTGTAACTCGCCTGGAAATACGTCCGCGACGGCGCAAGCTCGGCGGCTACGGACGCCTGCATCTCGTGCGTCCGCTGCACCGAGCTGCTGTCTATCTCCGGCAGGCTGGCCACCAGCTGGCCTGGCGTCCTGAACGAATACGGCGTGTCCCGACCGCGTACCGCATAGCTGACCTCGCCCGAGACGTTCCCCGTGAGCGTGTCGAGCAGTTCCCCGGCGACCGCAAGCTCGAATCCGGCGGCGGAGGAATCGCCGACGTTGAAGAGCAGATAGTTGCCCACCCCGCCCGGGCCGGAGACGAAGACGCCGAGCAACTCGTCGGTCACGTCGTCGAAGTAGGCGCGAGCGCTGACAGCTGCGGGGCCGACGCGCTGCTCGACCTCGACGTGGTAGCGACGAGACCTCTCAGGTTGCACACGGCTCGTATTGCCGATACGAAGCTCCGCCTGGCGGAGAAGTGACAACACCTCGAACCCCTGATCGTCGGCCAGTCCGACCCCCGTCGAGCTCTGGGTCGCTCCGGCAGAAATGCGCGTCAGCTCGCTGGGCTGATACGTCACCTCGACGCTGGGCGATACGAGGGCCGATTCGGCAAGATAGTTCTGATGCTCGTAGCGAGCGCCCACCGAAACGCTCAGCGGGCGGGAGATCCGCCACGTATCGCGCACGTCGAGGCGACCGATCCAAGCGTCGCCCGGGGCGTATCCACGATGGGTCGGGCCGAGCAGATCGAAGGTTCCGCCTACGTAGCCAAACCCCACTTGTAGCTCGTGGTCGCCGAGCTTGCGCGTCACATCGCTCGCGGCCCACAGGGCGCCCGAGCCGTCCACGTGGGCGCGAAGGCTCCAGCTCTCGGGGGTACCGAGCGAAAGCGACGTGACGCCGATTGTCTCCGCGTTGCTTACGTTGGTGACACTCCAGAGGCGCAGCTCGCCGGAAACAGCGGAGATCCCACGGACAACCCCATCGGTCTGTGCAGCGGTGTAGGTCGGCGTCGCAGCATCGGTACCGGCGTCAACCACAATTGTCCCGTCCGTCTGTCGCAGCACGTCGCGCTTCTTCGAGCGCAGCGCCCAGCTCATGTCTAGCGGCGCGCTGAAGGCCGACAAGCTACGTGACGGATCCGCTTCGAGTTGCAGCGTCAACGGTGCGGTACCGGGCACGTTGAGGCCTTGCATCATCGTGCCGGCGAATCCCAGGCTCCCTACTAGGAGCGCGTAGACACCGGACGGCAGGTTCTTGACCTCGAAGCCGCCGGTGACGTCGGTCACGACGATCGCCGCGGGCTGGTCGTCGCCCAAGGCAATCACCGCCACGAACGCACCCAGCAAGGGGAGGCCGCGGGAGTCCTGTACGACGCCGACCAGTTGCTGCGTCGTCAATGCGACCTGAGATTGCGCCGCGGCGGTCGCAGGGATGCCGGTCGTCACCAGGACTACCAGCGTCAGTGCGATCACCCGGATCGATTGGGGACGTATCCGAGCCAATGCGTGCCTTGGCATGTCGTATGCGCAGGGGGTAGGACGAATGCGAATCTAACACCGCCCTTCGGACAGGGTCAATACAGCGTCAATCGACGCCGTGTTGCACCTGTCAGATGGCCGGTATCACCGATTCTGCACCTCTCTATTCTAGCTTGGCCCCGTTGTTGGCGCCTCTCCGCGTGCCGCAGTAGCATCCGCACACACTTCTCGCCCTCTAGTGCGCAGCGCTTTGCGCCTGCCAGCCGAGAACATGCCCGCCAAGAAGCTGTGTCTGATCGATGCCCTGAACCAGATCCATCGCGCGTACCATGCGTTGCCGGAGCTCACCACCTCGGGCGGAATCCCCACTAACGCCACCCTCGGCTTCGTCACCATGCTTCGCAAGCTGATCGCCGACGAGGCGCCGGACTATTGCGCCATCGTGTTCGATCCGCCGGGGCCTACGATCCGCCATCGAGAATACGCCGACTACAAGTCCAGTCGATCAGCGACGCCTGAGGACTTGTTGGCACAGATTCCCTGGATCCGCCGCATCATCGACGCGATGGGCATCCCGATCCTCGAGGTGCCGGAATATGAGGCCGACGACGTGATCGGCACGCTCGCAGCCCGAGCCGAGGAGGGCGGCTTGCGGACCATCATCATGTCGGAGGACAAGGACCTTCTGCAGCTCGTCAGCGAAAGGGTCCACTTGCTGACCGAGCGCAATCAACGCCGCCTCTACGGCCCCCAGGAGGTGAAGAAGAAATACGGCGTCCCGCCCCGGCTGATGACCGATCTGCTCGGTCTGATGGGTGACAGCGTTGACGACATTCCCGGGGTGCCGGGAATCGGTCCGAAACGCGCCCGCGAGCTACTGGAGGCTTATGGCTCGCTCGAGAACGCCGTCGACCACGCCGGTGACCTGGTGAAATACAAGTACGGTCGCAACCTGTCCGAATATGCCGAGCAGGCGTATCTGTCGAAGCGGCTAGCTACGATCCACACGGACCTTCCGATCGAGCTGCCTCTCGACGCGATGCTGATGAGCAGTCCTGACGTCGTCACCTGTCGCGAGATCTTCACCGAGCTCGAGTTCCGCCGGTTGCTCGACGACACCACCCAGGAGCCCGAACCAGCGGCGGGCGAATACCGTACCGTCGCCGACCGCGACGAGCTCGAGGCGGCGATCGGCGCGATTCGCGAAGCTGGCCGCGTAGCGATCGAACTCGGGGTCGACGCGGGGCTGCCGATGCGAGCGCGGATCGTCGGCGTGGGACTGAGCTGGGAAGTCGGCGCCGGCGTCTATGTGCCGCTGGCGCATCAGGGACTGGGCGCCTCAAACGCGATGCGCACCGAAGAATGCTTGCAACTGCTGTCACCGCTACTCGTCGATGACGCCGTCGACATCGTGGGCCACGACCTCAAGCGCGACCTGATTACGCTGGCGCGCCACGGTATCGACGGCATGGAGACACAGCTCGACACCATGCTGGCCTCATATGTTCTGCATCCGACGCGGCAAAGCCACGGCCTCGGAGCGCTAGCGAGCGACTTGCTGAACACCCGCGCCATCGAGCTGAAGGAGATTCTCCCGGACCGCAAAGCCACATTCGACGCTGTCCCCGTCGTCGAGGCGACGCGCTACGCAGCCGAGCGGGCCGATCTAGCGCTGCGACTGGCCGCCACCTTCGACGCCGAGCTGCACGCACAGCCCGGATTAGCGGCGCTACTGGCCGACCTGGAGATGCCGCTCATGCGGGTGCTAGCAGCGATGGAGCTGCGCGGCGTCCGGATCGACGCAGCCTACCTGGCAGATATGTCCTCTCGATTCGCCGAGCGGATCGACGGGCTGCAGTCCGGGATCTACGAGATCGCAGGAGGTCCCTTCAACCTCAACTCCCCGAAACAGCTGGCGGAAGTTCTCTTCGACCGGCTCGAGCTGCCCGCCGGGGGCAAGACTGCCAAGGGTAGCCGGTCGACCAAGGCCGAGGTGCTCGAAGCGCTAGCCCCCGAATATCCGATCGTCAGCCAGATCCTAGAGTACCGCGAGATCTCCAAACTCCAGAGCACTTACGTCGACGCGCTCCCGGGCTACGTCCTACCCGATACGGGACGCGTCCACGGGTCGTTTGATCAGGCGGTGGCCGCGACTGGACGACTCTCGAGCAGCAACCCGAACCTACAGAACATCCCCATTCGCAAGTCGACTGGGCGCCAGATCCGACGCGCGTTCGTGCCCGCCGACGGCTGTCTGCTGATGACGGCCGACTACTCGCAGATCGAGCTCCGGATCATGGCGCATCTGTCGTCAGACCCATCCCTCCGACAGGCATTTCGCGACCGTATCGATATCCATCGCGCCACCGCAGCCGAGATCTTTCATGTCGAGCCGGGCGAAGTTACCTACGAGCAACGTGATCGGGCCAAGGTAATCAACTTCGGCGTCCTCTATGGCATGGGCCCGCAGCGCTTGGCGCGCGAGTTCGATGTGTCGTTGTCAGAGGCCAAGGACTTCATCCAGCGCTACTTGAGCGCCTACCCGCGGGTGCGCGATTACCTCGAGGCGACCGTCGCCCGGGCGCGTGAGGAAGGCTACGTAACCACCCTGCTGGGGCGGGTCCGCCATCTCCCGGAGCTGCAGAGCGGCCGCCCGATGGTGCGCTCCTTCGGAGAGCGCATCGCGGTGAATACACCGCTCCAGGGAACTGCCGCCGATCTCATCAAGCTGGCGATGGTCAACCTACACGCGCGCCTGGCCGAGCTCGAGCTGGGAGCCGGAATGCTCATCCAAGTGCACGACGAGCTCGTTCTCGAGGTGCCCGAGCCCGAGGTCGACAAGGTGACGACGCTGGTCAAAGAAGAGATGGAAGGCGCCATCGAGCTCGATGTACCGCTGGTTGTCGAGATCAGTGTCGGCGCAAACTGGATGGAGGCCAAGGGGTGAAGTGGCCTCACGCATTCGGCGAGCAGGCCGTGATTTGTCGGAGGGAGGCGCAAGGGTCAAGGACATAGGACTGCAGCGTCAACGTTTGGTGCTGGATGAGCTGGGTTGCTCGCGCGTCTCGGGCGTAGGTGGATGAGCGGGGGATTTGGCGATGCTGCTGTCCGATGCCCTTGACCCTTGCGCCACACCACCGAGACTAGCCGGCGGCTCGGTCGCAAAAGGCCACATCACCGCACGGCTTTTTTGGGGGGGGGGGGGGGACTCCTGCTGAACGGGTTTGGGTGTCAAGTGCGCTGACGGCGTGACACCGAGAGCGGGGGCACGGTCCTCGGACCCTTTGGGTCCTTGTTTGTGGGTGGGCTCTTGCTCTGCGAGGTCAACGCTCAGGCCGGCCACCGCGGCGCTCGGACCCTGTGGGTCCTTCGTTTGTTGGCGAGCGCTGGCTCCGCGGGCGAACGTCAATGACCGGAGTGCCGGGGTGTAGCGATAAGCTCCCCTCCCCTCATCGGGCACCGATGTGAACGGGGCTGCGGCGTCCCAGTTATCGACCTGGTGAAAGGCGGAGAACACACGCATCCGCCTAGCCTCATACGTTGATATATTTGGCGCCCCCCGCCCCCCGTTCTCCTCGCTGTGACCACCGATGCCGATTTACGAGTACGAGTGTCGCAAGTGCAGCCACCGCTTCGAGCGCATTCAGAAGTTCTCTGACCGCGTCGTGCGAACGTGCCCGGAATGCAAGGGCCGCGTCGATCGGCTGGTACATGCCCCCGCGATCCAGTTCAAGGGAACCGGCTGGTACGTGACCGACTACGCGGACAAGGGCACGAAGGAGTCGGAAGCCGGCACTAACGGATCTGGCGACGGCAAGAAAGGTGACGGCAAGAAGGACACGAAAGAGAAGTCCGACACCGGCGCCAAGTCGAAGAGCGACACGAGCCCGAAAAAAGCGAGCAAGAAGAGCGACTAGCGAGAAACGCGGTAGATCAGGCCATCTCACTTAGGTAGCGACGGAATCGGTCCCCGACATCCGGATGACGCCGTGCTACTTCCACCGTCGCCTGCAGAAGCCCGAAGCGGCTGCCGCAGTCGTAGCGCAGTCCGTTGAACTCGACCGCGTGACAGGGTTCCTCAGCGAGCGCCGACTTCAGGGCATCCGTCAGCTGGACCTCGCCGCCGACGCCGCTGTCAGTTTCTGCGAGGATGCTGAAAATGCTCGCCGGAAGAACGTACCGACCAACGATTGCCAGATCGGTCGGTGCCTCATTGATGGGGGGCTTCTCCACCATGTCGGTGACCCGGTAGACATTGTCGGCAACGTGATCGGCGCTGATCACGCCATAGCGGTCGACGTGCTCGTGTGCCACTCGCTCGACTGCCACTACGATGCCACCGTGCTGCGCATGAACGCGTTGGAGTTGCGCGAGAACCGGCACGTCCGCCAGCAGGAAGTCGTCCGGGAACATCACCCCGAAAGGCTCGTCGCCGACGGCGTCGCGCGCCTGCAGGATCGCATGCCCAACGCCTCGCGGCTGCCGTTGCTCGACCGCTTCCACGCGGGCGAGGCGGGCGACCGACTGGACCGTTTCGAGCATCACGGTGTTGCCACGCTCACGGAGCTTGGCCTCGAGTTCCGCGTCGGCGGCGAAGTGCTCCATCACCGACGTCTTGCCGGGCGCTGTTATCAACACAATTCGCTCACTGCCCGCCGCAACCGACTCCTCCACCGCGTACTGCAGTAAGGGTCGATCGAAGACCGGCAGCATTTCCTTCGGAGTTGCTTTGGTAACCGGCAGAAAACGCGTGCCCAAGCCGGCGACGGGGATAACCGTCGTGCGGAAGCTCATGCTGGTCCTTTCCTGTCAACGACTGGAAGCCCGAAGCTACCATGCGTGCTCGTACGCCATCCGCGGCCCGGGTATGCTCTGAGTCGCGGCCTCGCGTCCCGCCATTCGGAGCCTCCCGCATGCTCGATTTCAGCATCATTCGCCAGTCCCCGGAGCGCGTTCGCGAATCCCTGGCGCAACGTCGCTCCGAGATCGACATCGACGCCTTGGTGGCCCGCGATGAGGAGCGCCGGGGGCTCATCGGCAGGCTCGAGTCGCTGCAGGCCGAGCGCAACGAGACCAGCAAGCGGATCGGTGTGCTCAAGAGCAGCGGGGATGACGCCAGCGAGATCATGGCCCGGATGCGTGGCGTAGGAGATCGGATCAAGGATCTCGATGGCGAGCTCAAGGGAATCGATGCCGCGATTCGACGTGACCTGCTGCGCTTGCCCAACCTACCGCACGACACGGTGCCGGTTGGCGAGGATGAAACGGCGAACCGTGTCGAGCGCACCTGGGGGGAGCCCCCGAGCCTCGGCTTCGAACCACGCGACCACGTCGACCTCGGGGAGGCACTCGGTATCCTCGACTTCGCACGCGCCGCGAAGGTCTCCGGTGCGCGTTTCTCGACCCAATTCGGCGCCGGTGCGAGGCTCGAGCGGGCGCTCGCCGCCTACATGCTGGATGCGCACGTCCGCAGCGGATACCTGGAGGTACTCACGCCGCTACTGGTGACCCCGGAGGCCATGCAAGGAAGCGGCCAGCTCCCGAAGTTCGCCGACGACGCCTTCTTCGTCGAAAGTGATGAGCTATACCTGATTCCGACGTCGGAAGTGCCACTGGTGAACCTGCACAGCGACGAGATCCTCGCTGCAATGGATCTTCCGGTGAAGTACTGCGCCCACACATCCTGCTTTCGGCGTGAGGCAGGCTCCTACGGTCGCGACACCCGGGGGCTCATCCGCATGCACCAGTTCAACAAGGTCGAGCTCGTTTGGATCACCGACGAGGACTCTTCGTTCGAGGCACTGGAGACGCTCACCGCTGATGCGGAAGGCATCTTGCGGGGATTGGAGCTGCCCTACCGCGTCATCACGCTATCGACAGGCGACATGGGCTTCGCCGCCGCCAAGACCTACGACCTGGAGGTCTGGATCCCCTCCCAGGATCAGTATCGAGAGATCTCCTCGTGCAGCAACTGCACGGACTTCCAGGCGCGTCGAGCCGACATTCGCTATCGCCGGGAAGCTGATGGGAAGACGCGGCTCGCACACACCCTGAACGGGTCCGGGGTGGCTGTCGGGCGGGCACTCGTGGCCCTGCTCGAAAACCACCAGCAGGAGGACGGCACGATAACGGTGCCGGGGCCTCTGCGCCCGTATCTCGACGGTCTCGAGCGTATCGAGCCAATCGAGCGCCCCGGCGCCTGACCGTCGGGCTACCTCACCCGCTCGGTCTTGGTAACCTACCGCTCATCCGGAGGCATGGCAGAGTCCGGCTGAATGCGGCGGTCTTGAAAACCGTTGACCGCTTTCAAAGGCGGTCCGAAGGTTCGAATCCTTCTGCCTCCGCCTGAGTCGCCGGCGAGCAGAGATCAAGTCCCGTCGGAGGGGTGCTAGAGCGGACGAATAGGGCGGCCTGCTAAGCCGTTGCACGGTTCATTCCGTGCCGTGGGTTCGAATCCCACCCCCTCCGCCTTTTCCCCGGCAGTCTGTGAGGTCACGTACAATCCGAGCCGTGAGCACCACCGAGCTAGAACCACATGACGGGTCGGGGCTGGTCGACATTGCCGATCCGGTCGCTGCCGCGACGCGCACTGCGGGAGTGGCCGACGACGTATGCCAATCGTGCGATGCACCCGGGTCATGGACGCTCAGCAAACGACACCGATTCAGCCCGTTCGGTGGGGTGACGCTCCTGACGCTGGCTTTCTGGACTCTGCTGCTGAGCTCGCTAATCGGGCTGTCGCTGATACCAGGCGCGATTCTGGCGGTGATTGGCATGATCTTGATCACGTCTCGGCGCACGGCGCTCGAATGTCAGGTGTGCGGCTTCGTGCGGGCGCGCAATTGAAGTAGCGACAGGCCACGGCTGGCGAGACCGCCGCCGACCGGCTACCATCCCGCGGTCGAGGCCGGCAGGGGCCGTTCATCAATCAGGAGTCGATTCGCCCCGCCGAGCCACCCGCGAGGTTGCTCTTCCTACCGCGAGACGCCCCTTCTGTAACTGCTGACCTTCATTCTGCCCGCTGAGAGGTAACTGATGTCTGACACGTCCGAAGTTCGCGTCCGCTTCGCGCCCAGCCCGACCGGCGAGCTACACGTCGGCGGCGCTCGCACGGCACTCTACAATTGGCTATTTGCGCGCCACCACGATGGGAAGTTCATCCTGCGTCTGGAGGACACCGACGAGCAGCGCTCGCAAGAGGAGTTCCTGGATTCGATCCTCCACTCACTCACCTGGCTCGGGCTCGATTGGGACGAGGGGCCAGTAAGCCAGAGCGACAGGCTGGACCTGTACAGCGACTATGTCTCGCTGTTGATGAACTCGGGTCACGCCTACTACTGCTTCGCCAGCCAGGAAGAGCTCGACGAACAACGCCAGGAAGCCCAGGAGACTCACGAAGACGAGGAAGCCAACTGGGTATACCGCGGCGCCGATCGCGATCTGTCGACGGATGAGGTACGGAAGCGCATCGAGGCTGAGGAGCCACATACGGTGCGTTTCAAGGTTCCCGACGAGGGCTCGATCTCGGTTACCGACTCGGTACAGGGCGAGGTGACCTTCGAGTGCTCCCTGATCGAGGACTTCGTGCTGCTGCGCTCGGACGAGAAGCCCACCTATCACCTCTCCAACGTCGTCGACGACATCGAGATGGGGATCACGCACGTGATCCGTGGCGCCGACCACCTTTCGAACACGCCAAAGCAGATGCTCGTATACCAGGCACTCGATGCGAAGCTGCCGGAGTTCGGCCACCTGCCGCTGATCCTCGGACAGGACGGCAAGCGTCTCTCGAAGCGCCATGGGGCGACATCGGTCACCTATTTCCACGACAAGGGCTATCTGCCAGGTGCCGTAGTCAACTACCTGTCGCTGCTCGGCTGGAATGCCGGCGATGATCGCGAAGTGTTCACCGTTGCCGAGCTGACGAGCGAGTTCGCCCTCGAAGGTGTGAACAAGTCGAACCCGAAGTTCGATCTGGAAAAGCTCTCCTGGCTCAACGGCGAGTACATCTCGAAGGTGCCCGCCGGCGAGCTGCGCGAAGCGGTTCGTGAAGCGCTGCGCGTTCGTGGGTGCTGGGAGGAGGAGCTCGATATGGAGCGGCGCGATTACTTCTTCGCGCTGATCGAGCTGTGGCAGTCGCGGGCGCGAACGACGAATGAGCTTGCCGACAACATCGCACCGTTCCTCACCGAGGCCTTCGCGTACCACCCGGACGGAGTCAAGGAACACGTCCAAGGCAAGGATTTGCTCGGTCTCGTCGAAGCGTTCCGCGAAACTCTGCTCCAGGTCGACCCCTGGGAGCAGGAAGAGCTCGAGCGAACATTGCGCGAGATCGCCGAAGGCATGGAGCGTGAGGCCAGCGATCTGATCCACGCCGTCCGCATTGCGCTCACCGGCAAGAAGGCGTCGCCCGGCATATTCGAGGTGCTCGAGATGATGTCGAGAGACAAGGCGCGGGCACGGCTCGACCGCATGATCCGTTACCTGGGTAAGCTCGACGCCGCGCGACGGAAGCGCGAGGAACAATCGGCCGGGTAGGACCACGGGAAGGCCGGTGACCGCAGGGGCAGAGGAGAATCGCCGCTCGTTGGACTTTGGCGGACCGGCTCGTCCGGTGGTGGGCATGGTCCACCTCCGCGCTCTTCCAGGCGCACCGGAGTACGGCGGTAACCTCGAAGCGGTGCGCACAGCAGCCTTCCGCGACGCTGGGGCTCTCCAGGCCGGTGGTACCGACGCGTTGTTGGTGGAGAACTACTTCGATGCGCCGTTCTACCCCGATTGCGTGCCGGCCCACACGGTCGCCCATATGACCGCCATCGCCAGTGCGCTGCTGCAGCGCTTCGATCTACCACTTGGCGTCAATGTGCTGCGCAACGACGGATGCGCCGCGCTGGCCATTGCGCAGGCCGCCGGCGGCGACTTCGTGCGAGTAAACGTGCTGACCGGCGCACGGTTGACGGACCAGGGCATCGTGCAGGGAAACGCTCACCTGCTGTCGCGCGATCGCCAGTTACTCGGGGCCCGCCAGGTGCGCATCTTCGCCGACGTCAACGTCAAGCACTCGGCGCCCCTAGCGGCATACGACCCGGATCAGGAAGTTGCGGACGCCCTCCAGCGGGGCGGCGCCGACGCGGTGGTCGTGTCCGGTAGCGGGACCGGCAAGCCTATCGAAGCAGCGGAGCTGAAGCGCGTCTGCGCCGCTGCGGCTGGCGCACCAGTGCTGGTGGGTTCCGGCGTCTCGGCGGCGAAACTGTCGGATCTCGCCGGCGCCAGCGGATTCATCGTCGGCACGTCGGTGAAGCGCGCGGGTGAGGTTTCAAATCCGGTCGATCCGCGGCGCGTACGCCGGCTGATCGACGCGATCGCCGGCTTGCCGAGCGTTCCGGCACGCTAGCGCAGAATTCCCAGCGCTCGAGCCGGGTCGCCGTCGTTGTCCGGTACGTCAATTCCGAGTGCGGCGGCCAGCAGGTCGTAGACGTCGACAGCCTCGATCGCGGGCACGGTGACGCCGCTGGCGAACGCCGGTCCGGAGGCGGCGAAGATAGCTTGCATGTCAGGGTGCTCCGGATCCTGACCGTGATCACCAGCGATCATCCCGTCGCCCCAGCGGTCTCGCAGCGAGCGCGTTACCACCTCCCAGCCCACATCCGGCGTTGCCAGTATCGGCGGCAGGCGAGGATGGTCGTACAGGTGAAGCCGCTCCGGTAGCTCGTCGCGACGATACACGTGCAGGTTCGGATGCGCACCGGCCAGCGCATCGTAGATCAGCGCCTCGCGACCCGGCCGTGGAAACAATTGCAGCAAAGCCCCCTGCTCGAAGACCTCATCGTCGTCGAGCGCTACGAGGTCATCGACCAGGATTACCCGTTCCGCGTCCATCTGCGCCATGCCGTGGTCGGCGACCAGGACGATATTTGTCGACTGGTGCAGGCCGCGCTCGTCGAGCCCGTCGAGCAGACGTCCGATCATCGCATCGACCCGCCGAACCGCCGCCAGGGTCTCGCCGGCCAGCGGACCGTATCGATGGCCGCTATCGTTGGGCTCCCCGAAGTACAGGGCAACGAACGACGGGCGGGCGTTAGCCGGAAGGTCGATCCATTCGAGCGCCTGGTCGACGCGCGCCTCGAACGAAACGCTGGCATCGAACCTGTGCCAGTAGGTTGGACGCACTCCCCTGATTGCCGCCTCGGAGCCGGGCCAGAAATAGACGGCCGACCGAAGACCCTGTCGCTGTGCGGCCACCCAGATCGGCTCGCCGCCCCACCACCGACCGTCCTCGACCTCGCGACGCTGGCTCAGACCGAAGGACTCCGGCCAACGTGGATCACGGATATTGTTGGAGATGATGCCGTGGTGACCCGGATACAGGCCGGTAACGAGCGTGTAGTGGCTCGGAAAAGTCTTGCTCGGAAACGGCGGCGTCAGTCCCGCCGCGCGCACCCCGCTGGCAATGACACGATCCAGGTTCGGCGTCTCAACTCGCTGGATGTAGTCAGAGCGAAACCCGTCCATCGAGATCAGCAGCAACGTCGACGGCGGAGGCGACGCGACGTTCCGACTCGGGCCACAGGCAACCAGCGCCGCTAACAACGCCGCCGTCAACACGGTTTCGACCCTGATACCCCGGCCCATCGCCTCCCCCGTGACAGCCGATAGCCGCCGGCGCCGTCGGGGCAAGACCGATAGCGCCGTCGGCCCGTAATGAAAGTCTAGCCGGTCAGGAATGTACCCACATATGGAATGAGGCCGTTGACTGCAGTGTCTAATATGCGACGGTCATGGAAACCCCTGTGCCCGACCGACAGCCCGCGGCCGATAACGATGACCGGAGCCTGGTCGTCAGGGCACGGAGGGGAGACCAACAGGCGTTCAGGACACTGGTAGAGCGCTATGAGGGAGCGGTGGCAGCAACGGTAATCGGGATGCTGGGCCCCGGAGCGGACGCCGACGACGTGGGCCAGGAGGTCTTCGTGCGCTTCTACAAATCGCTCGCCAGGTTTCGCGGTGAAGCAACGGTGAAGACCTACCTGACGCGCATCGCCATCAACCTGTCGCTCAACGCGTTGAAGCGACGACGGCGACTCCTCGACCGTTTCGTGAGCCGCGACCGTTCTGCCGACGAAGCACCGCTGACCGAGCCAGCGTTGAGCGGCGAGCTAGCTGTGGCCAGCAGCGATGTCGCCGGCGCCGTGCAGGCCGCGATCCGCTCCCTCGGAGCCGAGCATCGGGCAGTGGTGGTTCTTCGTATGATCGAGGGTTATTCGACCCGCGAGGCGGCAGAGTGGCTCGGAGTTCCACAAGGCACTGTGATGTCGCGGCTTTCGCGGGCGATGAAGACACTCGAACCGATGCTCCGACCATGGGCGGCTGACCCGGATGACTGAGCGAATCAGGGAGACCGACGCGGAGCGACTGATCCACGCTCATGCGCGGCGCACCTTTGGGCCGGGATTCGCCGACCGTGTAATGGACCGCGTGGACGAGGACACCAGCGGTCTGGTGCTGATGCCACAGTTCCTGGGCCTGGCGGCGGCAGCAGCGACGGTGACCCTGTTGTTGATCGGCTACAGCGTGCTGTGGACACAACCGGTGGAGGGCCAATCGTTCATGGAGGCCGTCCTGGGCCTCGAACCGGTCTCGATCGAGTCCGCCTATGGTCTGGTCGACAAGCTACCCGACGTCGAGGCGAGCGAATCGCTATGAGCCCCAAGAGCCGCTCGGCCCTATTGCTTGGCGCGACGCTGGCGATCGGGGTCGTGCTGGGAGTGTTCCTTGGCGGAGCAATACAGCAGTTCCGCTCCGGGATGATCCGCGGGCTCGGCGACCGTCAGGGCTTCGTACACCACATGGAGCGCATCATCGAGCCGCGCGACGAGCAGCAGCGCCAGGCGATCCGCCCGATCTTGGAAGCAACCGCGGACCGCAACCATCAGATCGACCGCGGATCGCGCGACCAGCTGCGCGCAGCGCTGTACGCCATGATCGCGGATCTCGGTGAGCACCTCGACGACGGACAGAGGCAGCGTCTGGAGGAGTTCGCCCGGCGACCGCCACGCCGGGGACCGCCCGGCGGTCAGCCGCCAAAGCGCCGCTAGACTGCTAGCGCACTAGCGGTTGCAGGGTCGTCAGCTTGGGTTCGAGACCCGCCCGGATCTGCTCGACGCGGCGCTCCGCATCGAGCTCCTCGATGCGTCGTTCGATCTCTTCCACCTTGCCTTCGACATCGAGCGCCTCGATCTGCTGCTCGATCTCGGCGACTCGTGACTCCAGATCGAAGGCCTCGATCTGTTGCTCGATCTCGGCAACCTTGGCCTCGACATCGTAGGTGTCGATCTGGCTCTCGATCTCGGCGACGCGGGATTCCATATCGAACGCTTCGATCTGTCGCTCGATCTCGGCAACCTGCGCATCGACGTCGTAGGCATCGATCTCACCTTCGATCTCGAGGATAGCCTCCTCGGCTTCACGGACCTCCTCGGCGATCCGCTGTCGGGTTTCCTCCTCCTGCGCGGCGCGCGACGCCGAGTTCAGACTAGAGATCCGGCCACGCTGGCTCGAGATACGACCGCGCATACTGCTCGCATGCCCACGCGCCGAGGAGATCTGGCCGCGCATGCTGCTCACCTGGCCCTTCGTCTACGAGATTCGACCCCGCAAGCTGCTCACCTGGCCGCGCGCCGAGGAGATCCTCCCCCGCATGCTGCTGACCTGACCGCGGGCCGAGGAGATCTGGCCGTGAAGGCTGCTGCGTTGCCCGTGTACCGACGAGATCTGCCCCCGTAGGCTGCTCACTTGCCCGCGGATCTGGCTGATCTCCCAGTAATCGGCCAGCACCGCCAGGACCTGATCGCGCCAGACCTGCGCGCTCGCGTCGACCGCCTGCTCTTGCCCGTTGACCGACCAGCCGTTGCCGGCGGAGGTGATCTCGAGGCGCTTGACGACACCCTCCATCTCCGACTCGATAACTACCCAGCCGCCCTCACCGACCGGACCGATGCGACCGCCGTCGGACGCCAGGTCAACGGCGCCATGAACCCGCATACACAGCCGCAGGTCGTCGACGTATTTCTGGATCACACGGTCGCTGCTGTCGTAGCCGAAGCGCTCCACAAACGTCGTGCCGCTGGCGTCTTCCCAAGTACTCACCGTGCCGCTGAAGTTTCCGCGCATGTTCTCGGGCTGGCAGCTGCGACGCCCACCCGTGGCCTGTGGGACCGGCGACAGCGCGGTCGGCAGGGGGGCGATCGGCGCCAGCGTGCCGAGTCCGGTCACGTTGACGGTAGGCAACGGTGCGGCGAGCCCAGCACTGGCGGCCGGGCGGTGCCGGCAGCGAGGGCGCCTGCGCTGCTAGCGAAGGCATGTCGGGCAACGGAACGTTGCCCAGCGCCAGCACGCTTGCGGGCGCGATCTCGGGCAACCGGACGTCGATCGGTGCCGACAAGGTTGCTGGCCGGGGCGCGACTTGGGGCAATGGAGTCAGGACCGGCACCGGCGCCAGCAAGGGCAGCGGCGGCAGTGGTGGCGGTGGCGCTTCCTGCGGCTGCGCGGCCGCGACCGACAACGCTGCGATCACCATGCCCAGACCGGTCATGGCACCGACCATAGTGCTGGTGCCTCGCCGACGAAGTTCGAGAATAGCCATCAGTCGTTTCTCCAGGTGGGGACGTTTGATCATCGGGACTACGGCGGCCGGTGGTGGCGCCCCGTCGGACAGCTCCAGCAAATGCCGCGCATACACCGACGGCAGGTTGCCGAGGGCAATCACCTCTTCATCGCATGCTTGCTCACGCGCCAGCGTTGCCATGCGCGAAGCGATCCATATCAACGGATGGAACCAGTAAACACACAAAACCAGTCGCGTCAGCAGCTATCGAAGCGCATCGAGACGCCGTACGTGCACGAGCTCGTGCTGAAGCACAAGCCGGCGCCGAACGGCATCCCAGGTGTGTGCCTGTTCGGGAAGCAGCACTACGGGACGGATGATGCCGCCTGTGAGTGGGATGCCGATGTCGCGCGCCGACAGCAGGCGAACGCGGCGACGGATACCAAGCCGCTGTCTGACGCGATCGATCTCGGCACGCCACTCGGGATCCTGAACCGGGGTGGCCCCATTCACGGTTCGCCAGGCGCGTGCCAGTCCGAGCACCAGTGCCGCCGCCATTACACCCGCGCCTCTGAGCCACACGACGACAAGGGCCAGCGTCGCGCTCACGCCACGAACGCGCTTCGGGGCGCCGGCCGGCATGGGGTCGAGCTGCCGACTGGCGTCCGGAGTCGGATCCCCGGCGCTGGTTACCGCAGCGCTTGTGGTGACGGGCCAAGACGGCGGAGCAGCTGCCGGCCCGGGTTGCGATGCCACAGACAGACGCGCAGGCAGGGGCACAGGCAACACGGGCAGCTGGCCCGACAGCAACGGCAGCACCAGGAGGCTGGCGATGGTCACGCTCCACAGAATGTGGCGAGCGGCGCCTGCTGAGCGACGTAGGAGAAAGGCGATGGCGAACGCCAGTCCGATGAGCGCAGTGCCCCTTATCGCCAGAGCTAGCAAGGACGGCCCGGTCGCCTGCAACCCGAGCTCGGAGGCTAGCGGCCCCATCTCAGCGGCCCTCGCGAGCAGCACGATCGATCAAGCGCTTCAGGCTCCGACGCTCGGCATCGGTAAGCCGGTCGCTACGGATCTCGAGCAGGGCAGCCAACGCTCCTTCCGTCGATCCGTCGAAAAACGTTTGTAAGACGTGGTCGAGCGCCGATTTGCGCGCCGCTTCCGGAGGCATCGTTGGTGAATAGACGTAGCGCGGCCCCTGATGCTCGAAGTCGATCTGGCCCTTCTCGACCAGAATCCTCAGAATTGATCGTACCGCCGGGTCGGTCGGCGCTTTCGCCATGGCGGCTCGGACCTCGGCAGCTGTAGCCCGCCCCCGGTGATGGAGGATGTCCATGACTTCGCGTTCGCGACGGCTCAGCGTTCCAGGCTTGTTCACTTTCGTTCCTCTTCTGTTGCTCCTGCAGAAGTCGACGAAACCTAACATGGTTATGTCGATTTTTCAACATTTCGCTGAAAAATCGACATTCCTGCGCGACACGCTCCAATCAAATGGATCAGAGTCGAGGCTCGAACTGCTCTGCGCGCCGCTCTGAGCCCTCCGCCGACCGACGCCGGGCGCCGAAATCCCCTTGTGGCATAACGAAAAAACCCTCGCATGGGGCTCGACAACGGGCCGTCAAGGGTCCAGCCTGGGAGCTATCAAACACCATCAATTTCCTGTGGGGGGGAATATGACCAAGGCTGATATGGCCGGGAAGCTGGCCGGCAAGTGCGATCTTTCGAAGGCCAAGGCCGAGGAGATCATCGACTGCATCTTCTCGACCAAGCCTTATCAAGGGATCATTGCCGTCGAGCTCGATGCGGGCAACAAGGTCTCGATCGCTGGCTTCGGGAACTTCGAGACTCGCCATCGCAAGGCACGCATGGGCCGCAACCCGGCCACCGGTGCGACGATTCACATCGCCGCGACCACGGTTGCAGCGTTCAAGGCGGCAAAGGGGCTCAAGGACCGCGTCGCCACCTGACGGTAGTCGCTGGGCTGGCTGCAGAGACCAGGCGGTGATCCGAAGCGACCCGTCAGCAGACGGGATCGTTCGGTCCAGATCTCCGCTGGTCGTAACGCTGGTCGCTTCGGCGATCGCGTTCTTCGTGGTTGGTGTCGCCCTCCTGTTCTCGGGCGGCCACGAGCTGATCGGGGGCGTCCTTCTGGCGGTTGCGCTGGGGGTCGCCCTGTGTGCGTTCGTCGTCGGCCGGAGGGCCGAGTAGGAGCTTGATCCGCGACCCGGTGGCGGTGCTCCTGGTGCTTGCCGCCGTGGTGTACCTGGCGCTGTGGCTCGAGGAGAGGTTCGCGGCGTTGCGCGCTCTTGGCGCGGCCCTGGTGGGGATTCTCATCGGCATGGCGCTGTCTAATTCCGGCGTGCTGCCAGGAACATCGCCAGCCTACCAGTGGCTGAGCAGCACGGGCGTCAACCTTTCGGTGGCGTTGATCTTGCTCAACGTGAATCTGAGCTCTTTGGCAGACGCGGGGTTGAGCATGCTCGCGGCGTTCGGCATTGGGGCCGCAGCCACGGCAACCGGAGCCATCACCGGCGCCGTGCTGTGGGGCACCAGCGTCGGACCCGAGAGCTGGAAGCTGGCCGGGCAGTTCACCGGCACCTACACGGGTGGCGGCATGAACTTCGCCGCCCTCGGGCGCGCTTTCCAGACCAGCAGCGACTTATTCTCGGCGGCAGTCGCCGCCGACGTGGCTCTCACGGCCGTCTGGATGGCTGCCTGTCTGGTCGCACCGCTGTTGTTGTCGCGCGGCCGTCGGACGGAAGAACCGGCGCCAGAGAGACCGCGCGGGGAGGCCAGCTCGGACATCGCGCGGGCGCTCAAAAGCAGCGTTCGTCCGATCGCCATCGCCGAACTGGCCGCATTGGTGACGCTAGCGATCGGCGCAGTGTGGCTTGCTGGACGCCTCGCTGCCCTGATGCCGGCGTTGCCAGAGATTCTCTGGTTGACGACGATCGTGCTGTTGCTGGCGCAGGTCCGCGGGATCAAGTCGCTCGCCGGAGGTGCGCTGCTTGGTAACTACATTCTGCTGCTGTTCCTGGCCGCCAACGGCGCCCAGTCGGTGTTGGCCAATATCTTCCGCGTCGGTCCGGCGGTGTTTTGGTTCGCGGCAACGACCGTCGCCATACATGGCATCGGCATCTTTGGAGTCGGTCGGTTACTAGGGATCGATGCCGCCACCCTGGCGGTTGCATCACAGGCTAACGTTGGTGGTCCGGCTTCAGCGGTGGCGTTGGCATCGGCCCGCGGTTACACGGACCGGCTGCTTCCCGGCGTTGCCATCGGGCTGTTGGGGTACGCGGTAGGCAACTACACTGGTTTCATGGTCGCGAACCTGATGCGCGGCTGGCTCGGCGGCTGATCCGTTGTCCAGTAACGGCAGTCCGCTGCCTTCTGTTGGCTGCGGCTGGCACATGGCCGGAGGCTCTGCTCATATCCAGACAACCTGTAACCGGCATGTTGCAGGGCCTACAGGCCTCGCAGAAGCGCAGTCTGGAGAGAACGTTCCGACGCCGTGTGCCACCCGACAGCGTCGTCTCCGGAGAGCTCGCCCGTCACCTTGCCGAACTATCGCGTGAGCTCGGTCGGCAGGTCGGCGTGCTTGTAGCCCGGAACGGCGCCATTCGGCATGTGGTCGTTGGCGACGCGCACAAGCTCATGCTCCCCGATATCGGCCGTCTGCGTGGTGGCGCCGGCCGTTTCCGCGGACTGCGACTGGTACACACACATCTGCGCGGCGAGCCGCTCACCGACGACGACCTCAACGACCTGGCGCTTCTGCGCCTCGACATGGTGGCGATGATCGAGGCGCGCGCCGATGGCCTGCCCGGACGGATCGAGGCCGCCTACCTCGACCCGGCAGCCCTCGCTGATCGGGAAGATGGAGAGCCCGCGGGCGACCCCTTCGTCCACCAACATGCCCGTGACGTACGGTCGCTCGAGCTCGATTTCGGCTCCACGATCGCAGCGCTCGAAGAAGAGTTCGCCCGCGTCGTCGGGCGCGCGCGCGGCCCCAAGGATGCTGAGCGGGCACTTGTGATCGGCTCGAGGCCGCAAGACGAGCACTTCGAGGAAACCCTAGAGCTAGTGCGCTCCTCAGGCGTCGTGATCGCCGGCACACTGCGACAGAAGCGCCGCATCCATCCGAAAACCATCGTCGGTCGCGGCAAGCTCCAGGAACTGATCCTCGAGGCGATGCGACGCAACGCTGACGTGGCGATCTTCGACATCGACCTCAAACCCGCTCAGGCCCGCGCCTTCGAAGACGCCACCGGCATGAAAGCCATCGATCGCACCCAGCTGATACTCGACATCTTCGCTCAGCGGGCGCGAAGCCGTGACGGCAAGCTTCAGGTCGAGCTCGCACAGCTACGCTATTGTCTCCCGCGTTTGACCGACCAGGACGCCGGTCTGTCGCGTCTCACCGGCGGCATCGGTGGTCGCGGACCCGGCGAGACGGTTCTGGAGATCGGCCGGCGGCGCATTCGCGATCGAATCCGCCGCCTGGAGAAACAAGTGGAGCAGCTATCCAAGCAACGCGATGTACGGCGTCGGAGGCGGCGACAACAGGGTCTCCCGGTGCTGTCGATCGTCGGCTACACCAACGCCGGCAAGAGCACCCTGCTCAACGCCCTTACGGCGTCGAACATCGAGACAGAGGAGCGGCTGTTCATGACGCTCGACCCAACGAGCCGGCGGCTGCGCTTCCCGCGCGAGGGCGAGGTGATCATCACCGACACCGTCGGCTTCATCTCGGAGCTACCGAGCGACCTGGTCGCCGCTTTCCGTGCCACGATGGAAGAGCTCGCCGATGCCGATCTGTTGCTGCACGTGGTCGACGCATCGGATCCTCGTCTCGACGACAAGATCGACGCCGTCAACGGCGTGCTCCAAGAGGTCGATGCCCTGGGAATGCCGGTCTTGAAGGTGCTCAACAAGGCAGACCTCGTGGCCGCGGCGGAAATGCCCGGTTTGGTTGCCAGGCACGATGCGGTTGCCGTCAGTGCCACCCAGCGCAGCGGCCTCGACCGCTTGATCGCCGAAGCCGAGAGCCGTCTCGACGGCAAGCGCGGCGCGAAACGACCGCTCGCACCCTGAGCCTCGACACCACGCGATCCGACGGTCAGCGTGGCCCGAACCAGGCGCGCAGAATCTCCTGGGCCGGCTTGGCGCGTGGCGTAAAGTCGCTATTGGCCGGTCCACCCCAGTCGAGATCGGCGTACCAGATCCAGAAATACGCCCCGGCTAGCCAGCTGGCGGGCTCGAACGTGGACACTGAGGCGGCATCGCCGGCGACGTGTCCGAAGGTCTCGGCAAGGCACGCATAGACCGTGCTTTGCACGTCGACATCGGGAGCCTGATCGTCGTGCCATTCCCAGGGGCGGTACGCCGCTCCAGCCGCCGATTTGTAGCCCACCTCGGTGAGCAGGACGGGGCGGTCGTGACGTGCTGCCAGGCTCGCGAGCGCGTCGCGGATCTGAGCCATGCGCTCGAGACACCGGTCAATATCGAGAACTTCGGCACGATCATCGGTCAGCGGCCAGAACGCGTCGACCCCGATGTAGTCGACAGCGTCCCACCATTCAATCTGCTCCAGCTCACGATCCCAATTGGCGGCGTAGGTCAGCGTGCCAGCGAAAAGGTCCCTGACGTCGGACGCCAGCCGGCGCCAGAAATCCGGATGCGCCAGGGCAACCTTCGTTAGCTCCGAGCCCAGCGAGATGCCTGCCACACGCTCCTGTGCGGCGAGCCGGGCAAATCCGAGGACGGCGTCACGGTAGCCCCGCTCCCACGCCGGCCACGCCGAGGGATCCGGATCGATGTCGCCCCGCCAGGCGCCATCAGATCGGTCGTCGAGCCACAGATGCGGCTTAAGCAATACTGCCAGCTCACGTTCGTGCGCCATGCGGATCGCCGTCCTCGTATCCGACTCCACTCGCTGCCGCGACACGCGCCAGGTGATGTCGGCGTCACCGAGCCGCGGTTGGAAGAAGCTCGGAATGAGGGCGACGTGATCGATCCCGAGATCGACCAACGCGTCAAGGCTCGCCGGCAACGCTGCAAGATCGATAGATCTCCCGTAGCCGCCGACAGGCTCGATGTTCATGCCGCGATGGAAGCCTCGCGGCGCTGGTACGACGGCGCCCACCGATCGACCACACGTCCCTTCCGGGGCATCGGAGACCATGCATGCAGCTCCCGTGACCAGCAGCGCTGGAGCGAGCCATGTCCGGCGTCGACATCGACGACGACGATTCGGCAGGGGCGCGCGGCACGCATCGAGCCATAACGCACTCATGGACCGCATCTTACATGCGGTCGACCCGGCACCGTGCGATCTCATTACATGCGGTCGACCCGCCACCGTGCGAGCTCATTGGATGCGCCAGCCTGCTCCCGCGCGAGCTCATGACATTCGGCCAGCCCGCTGCCGCTCGTCCTCGGCTGGCAACAAGTCGCTGGGCGCGGTCAAATAGCAGGCGCTGTCAGCCCATGCGAGACACCGGAGCTGCCGATGAAACACCGAACCGTTGCCTCACTGCTTGCCATCCCGCTGCTGATGACCGGCGGAGCAACCCGAGCCGAGGGCGCCTTTGAAGAGGCGACCGCGGCTGTCGCGGCGCCAACGGGGCTGCAGGATTGCGGCGACTGGCGCTACCCGGTGCTCTGCCGGGCGGAGCTGCGGATCAACACCGCAAGCTACGAATGGCAGGACTACGATCCCGACGACGCGCTAAAGGTGCCACCGCGTGGCAACCTCGAGATCGAGGTCAGCGGACGCGACCAGGACGGTCGTAGCTTTCCCCAGGAACGCCTAGAACTGGGGTTCGCCGATCGCGACTGCAGGAGCGTGTTGAACGTCGAGCGCCGGGACGAGGGGAGAGTTCGGATCTCGGCGCGCCGTTCCGACGGCCGATGCCGGCTCGAGCTCTACGTACCCGGCAACCTGAACTTTGCCTGGCGCATCGATGTCGAGGTGCGGCGCGACTCCGTCTCCGGGTACGAGCGCCAGGAAGCCGAGGCTATCGCGCGCGCTCTCTATCTCGGCATTCTGGGGCGTGAGGTCGACTCGGGCAGCTTCGCCGGCGCTGTCTCGGAGGTGCAGCGCGGGCGTCTCGAGCAGCAAGTACAAGCCATGCTGCGCAGCGGCGAGTTTGCTCAGAGCACGGCCAGCGCGACGTCAGCACAGCTCCTCGAGAGGTTGTATCAAGGTTTGCTCGAGCGTCGCCCGGACTCCAGCGCGACCCGGGACCTGCTGCCGCAGCTCGAACGCCGAAACTACTCCGATGTGGTGCTGGCGATTATCCGCTCAGCAGAGTTCGAGGAGCGGTTTCTCCAATGACCCTGCCGACGTTCCCCTTCCGACCCGGCCTTCAGATACTGATCGTGGTACTAGCCGCGCTGGGCGCATGTCAGCCTGATCCCGCCGCGGAGCCAGAGGCACGCACTGATGTGGTGACCGCTCGCCCCGGTGATACGCGGCTCGATGAAACCACCGCGTTGGCGCTCGCAGCGCTGCCACTGGCGTGTCTCGACCGACCGCATACCGCACCGAGCGGGTCCAGCTATCTATACGAACGCCCGGCGACGCTGCGCCCCGACTTCGAGACCACGCGCTCCTTCTACGGGTGTTTCGACTGACACTCGGCGGTGAACTCGACCTGGGCGCTGGTCGAGCTTCTGGATCGCTTCCCGGAATCGCCCATCGCACCGCTCATCGTCGAAAAGCTCAACGAGCACCTCGACGCGCAGGCGCTTGCAGGCGAGGTGTCGTTCTTCACCGACAACCGATCGTTCGAGCGCCCCTACGGCTGGGCGTGGCTGCTCGCGCTGCACGCTGCGCTGAGCACCTCGACGCAGCCCGATGCTGCTACCTGGGCCGCGAACACCGCGCCGCTGGCACAGATATTCGTCGATCGGTAACCACAGTATCTCCAGAGCCTCGATTATCCGGTGCGCGTCGGTACCCACGCCAACACCGCCTTCACGATGGATCTGATGCTCGACTACGCCGAGGCTACTGACAACGCCGAGGTTCGACAGCTGGTGATCTCGCGCGCCGAAACACTGTACGGCGATGACGTCGATTGTCCGCTTATCTACGAGCCGTCGGCGTCCGATTTCTTGTCGCCGTGCCTGCAGGAGGCGACGCTGATGGCGCGGGTTCTCGACAGACCGGGATTCACCAGCTGGCACGACACGTTCCTGCCAGCTCCGGATAGCGCCGGCTTCGCCGCGCTCGCCGAACAGGTGCAACTGGGCGCGAGCGTGTCGGATGACGGTGGGCTGATGGGCGCCAAATCACACCTGATCGGGCTGGCGTTTACCCGCGCCGAGAGTCTGAGTCGCTTGGCAGCAGTCCTGGGCAGCGACCATCCCAGCTTTGAACGCTACCGCTCCACCGCAGCACAACAGGCTGCCTACGGTATGGCCGCGATGTTCGACGCCGCCTACTACGGCTCACACTGGATCGGTACCTTCGCGATCAAGTATCTGATCACGTTGCATTAGTGCCCCGCAGCTAGCGGTCGTGCCGCGACAGAATCCACTCCCGCGCGCCGGCAAGCGCCTCGAGAGCGGCCTGTTGGACCAACTCAGCGTCGGCGATGTCCTCGATCTCGAGGGGCTCGTTGTGCGTCCGCTCCGATGCGTGCTCGCGCACCACGAGCCGTGCAATGAGGCCGCCGTCGTCGTCGAGCTTGCGCACCCACACACCGATGCTGAAATCGGCCACGGCGACCGCTGGTGTCAAGGCGATCGGTGGGCTGGCATCGAGCACCGTCGCAATCTCATGTAGCAGGTCTCTCAGCGCTACTTGCGCCTCGAGTCGTGGAACGCGCGGTTTGGTCAAGTGCACTACGGGCCCCGCGAGGCGCTGCTCCACCTCTGGCGGGGCCGACGAGCGTCGCCGTAGCGTGGCGAACAGCTCACTCATATCCACACCCCCCAGCTGCGCCCGGATGGCATGCTCCCATGCCGACGCGTAGTCGCCGAGCTCGACGCAGACTTCCGCCAGACGGAAGTGAGTGGCAGTGGCGCCCGGATGGGATCGCAGGGAACGTTCGTAGGCGCTGCGCGCTTCGTCCCAGCGCGCCAGCTTTTCCATCGCCAGACCGCGCCCGAAGAATGGCGCACCGATATCCGGGCCGCTGGCGGCGGCGAGATCGAACTGTCCAGCGGCGTCGCTGAACTGACCCAGGGCCATGGCTACGCTCGCCCGACGAAGCGCCCCGACGACGCTCACGTAGCTATCCGCGCTGCGATACAGACCCGGCTGCACGATGACCTCACCGCGGTCGTCGACGAGCTCGACGTCGAGGTCGTGCCAGCCCTCTTGAACCGGAGTGGGCGACGCGTACGCCAACACGTAGTAGCTGCGCAAGAGGGTCATGGTGGCGTCGTAACCTGCGCGCAGGTCGTTTTGCAGCACCAGCTGTCCACCGGAGACCCGTACGAGCTCGCCCAGTTGCACGCGCAGGGTACGCAGATTCTCCCATTCCTCACGCGCCAGCACCCGCCGACTCGGTGCGCCGATGGTCGTCGACCTGCCGCTGGCCCATGTGGAGGAGCGCCGCTGGATGGCGGTCTCGGCAGCCATGCCGACAGCGACCGCGAACACCGGTACCTCGGAACGCCAGCTCGCCATCAGGGCGTCGGAGTAGCTGGCTCGGCTGCCGAGATCTTCACCGTCGGTCAACACCACGAGCGCTGCGCGACGCTCGCGTGCTTCGGACACTGACAGTGGCTCGCCGCAGGCGGCATCCGTTACCGGCTCCATCCAGGTGTCGTACAACGTGTCGCGCAGCTGCTCGGCGGCGGCAGAGGCTGAATCCGGCCGACGACGATCCAGAGCGTCGTGAGCAACGAGGACCGCGTCGTACAGCCGCGTGTACGCGTCGAACGAATACTCGTCGATGACGCGCCGCAGCGCCGGATCTCCGGGAGCGCCCCAGAAGCCGGGGCCGACCTGCTGGTGGAACGGCAGCAGGAAGACGCAGTCGTCCTCGGACAGCCGGTCGAGGAAAGCGTGCGCCGAGCGCCTTGCGGCAACCTCGGACCAGTCACGGCGAACGCTGTTGCTGAAATCCAGCACCATCGCCACGTCGAGTGAGAATCGGAGCGGATCGAGCACCAGCTGCACTTGCCGTTCTACGCCGTCTTCGAGCAGGCGGAAATCGGCCGGACCCAGGCCCGCTACCGGCTCTCCGTCAGGGTCCACGACCGCGACCTTGACGCGGGTCATGCCGACGTCGACATGGAAGCTCGGACGCTGTTGCATGGGCGGTGAGTGCGGCGCGTTCCACCCGAACGTCCCGCGCGCCTCGGGCGCCCCGGCAGCAGTCAGCGTGAACAGCGCCAGCGCGCAAAGGAGCGCTGGGCGCAGACCTTCCGCCGCTGGCGACCCGCGTCCTCTTTCCATCTGCAGACGGTAGGAAGCCCGGCGGCCACCCGTCAAGAGGCCGGCGCTGTCTTCTCGACAGCCGGCGTTCTCGACAGCCCGCGTTGTCGACAGCCTGTGTCCTCGATAGGCGGCGTACTAGAATCCGCGCGCTGCCCGACTATGAGGAACATCATGCCGGTTTCGTCGGAAAACTCACGCGTCGTCTATCAGGCGCTCAGATCGTGCGGCGTCGAGATCATGTCAGCGTTACCGGAGACCTGGCTGGTGCATCTGATCCACTTGGCGGAGGAGGACCCCGACGCGACGCTCGTGCGCCTCGCCAAGGAAGAAGAGGGCGTCGGAGTATCGATGGGCGCCCACCTTGCCGGCGTGCGATCGGCGATGCTGATGCAGAATCACGGGTTCCTGGCATCGATCAACGGAATTGTCTCGGGGGCACAGCTCTATCGAATCCCCTTGTTGATGCTCATCAGCGACCGCGGCTCGTTCGGCGAGCGCGACCCATGGCAGACCGAAGGTGGGGGGCAGACCGAGCACGTACTCGACGCGCTACGCATTCGACATCTTCGACTGGACGCTTCCACACACGTGCAACATCGCGTCGAGCAAGCGATGACGCTGGCGTACTCATCACTGCGGCCGGTGGCGGTGCTGCTCGGTCGCGATCTGATGTGGGAGGAGTGAGGGTGACCGAGCGGATGCTACGAGTCGACGCCCTCGGCGCGCTCTACGAGCGCCTCGCCGACTGTGTAGTGGTAACGATCATGGGCGCGGTGGCGGCAGAGCTCCAGTCGCTGGGACATCGCCCCAACCACTTCTATCTACAGCACGCAATGGGGTTGGCATCGTCAATGGGCCTGGGGCTGGCGCTGGCGCGACCGCAGCGCCAGGTGGTGGTCGTAGACGGCGACGGATCGGCGCTGATGAATCTCGGTGGGCTGACGACCCTGGGACGTTATCGGCCCGGCAACCTGGTGCATCTGATCTTCGACAACGAGAGCTTGCTATCGGTTGGCGGCTTTCCCACGGCTACCGCGACGGGGTCCGACCTGGCGGCAATCGCGGCGGGGGCAGGCGTTCCTCGGACCAGCACCGTCGCCGATATCGATTCGCTGATCGCTGAGTTCGACGCCGCTCGCGAAGCTCGTGAGCTGGCTACGATTGTCGCCAAGGTGGCCGACCAGGGGCCGAAGGCCTTCGTCACCGATCTAGGGCTACTGGAGAATCGATTCCAGTTCGCCCGCTACCTGCAGGAGAGCTCATGAACGGCCTTCTGACGCAGCTCGTTGATGCGCTCCGGGGCGGCGACGTACGCGTCGTCGACCTCACGCAACCGCTCGAAGCAGACACCCCTGTAATCGCTCTTCCACCACCGTTCGCGCCGTCGCCCGGCGTCACCGTGGAGCAGATCTCGCGGTTCGACGACGACGGGCCGGCCTGGTACTGGAACGCGGTGAGCTTCGGTGAGCACACCGGCACTCACTTCGATGCCCCCGGACACTGGATCAGCGGCAAGGATCTGCCCGACAACACGACGGATACGATCCCACCGGCACGCTTCATCGGTCCCGCCAGCGTGATCGATGTGACAGCCGCGGTGGACGACGACCCCGACTACTTGCTCACGCCCGAGGAGCTCGCGGCGTGGGAAAACGTCCACGGGCCTATCGCGTCGGGCGGTTGGGTGCTGTTGCACAGTGGCTGGAGCGCCCGGCAGGGAGTCGAGGCGTTCCTCAACGTCCACGACGACGGTCCGCACAGTCCCGGGTTCCACACCGACACTATCCGCACCCTGGCCGAGCGCGACGTTCTCGGCATCGGGGTGGAAACCGTCGGCACCGATGCCGGTCAGGCGGGCGGCTTCGATCCCGCGTTCCCGGCCCACACGCTGATGCACGGAGCCGGCAAGCTCGGCCTCGCGAGCCTGTGCAATCTCGAACAGTTGCCGGCCACCGGTGCGTTGGTGATCGCCGCACCGTTGAAGCTGGTAGATGGCAGCGGCAGTCCGCTCCGCGTCCTGGCGCTGGTTGAGAAGAGAGGATGAACACCATGCGACGAACCGCTACCTGTCTACTGATGCTCTTGAGCACGGCAGCTTGCTCCCCGGCCGGCGATGCCCCGGCGACGCCAGAGGCGGCCGATGCCTTCGTTGCCGAGGCCGAACAGCAGCTGGCGGCACTCGGCCGCGTGCAGGCCAACGCCGACTGGGTGCAAGCGACCTACATCACATATGACAGCGCCAAGATCGCTGCCGCCGCGCAGGAGAACATCACGACGGCGGCGGTCGACCTGGCGATCGCATCCACCCGCTTCGACGGCCTTGATCTGGGGTTCGACACCAGCCGCAAGCTGGGAATGTTGAAGCGCGCGCTTCCGGTACCGGCACCGGCGAACGCGGAGTTGATCTCCGAGCTGGCACAGGTCTCCAACGAGCTCACTGGAGCCTATGGCTCGCACCAGTACTGCCGCGAGGACGGTGAGTGCCTTCAGGAACCCCACATGGTCGGGATCATGGCCAACAGCCGCGACCCCGAGGAGCTGCTGGACGTCTGGGACGGCTGGCGCACCATGGGGCCGCCGATGCGCGACGGCTACGTGCGGGTGATGGAGATCGCCGATCAGGGCGCCCGGGAGCTCGGCTTCGCCGACCTGGGGGCAATGTGGCGCTCCAACTACGACATGGAGCCTGACGCCTTCGCCGCCGAAGCCGAACGTCTGGTGCGCCAGGTGCAGCCACTCTATGAGGCGCTCCACTGCCATGTCCGTGCCGGACTGCACGACTACTATGGCTCCCGCATCGTCCCTCCGGAGGGCCCCATCCCGGCCCACCTGCTGGGCAACATGTGGGCGCAGAGCTGGACAAACGTCTACGACCTCCTGGCACCGAAATCGTCAGAAACGGGATATGACCTCAGCGAGCGCATCCAGCGATCACGGATGACCGAGCTCGATATGGTGCGCACCGGCGAGACGTTCTTCACCTCGTTGGGCTTCGAGCCGTTGCCGAACACGTTCTGGGAGCGTTCGCTGTTCACCAAGCCACGCGACCGCGAGGTTGTATGTCACGCCAGTGCTTGGGACATGGGGGATGGCGAGGACTACCGCATCAAGATGTGTATCGACAAGACGGCCGACTCGTTCGACACCATCCATCATGAGCTCGGCCACAACTTCTATCAGCGCGCCTACCGCGAGCAGCCGACCATGTATCAGGGCGGCGCCAACCCCGGCTTCCACGAGGCCATTGGCGACGCCATCGCACTGTCGATCACGCCGGAGTATCTGAACCGGATCGGTCTTATCGACGATGTCCCCGATGCCTCCGGCGATATCGGCCTGTTGCTGAACATGGCGCTCGATCGTGTTGCCGCGATGCCGTGGACGTACTTGCTCGACCAGTGGCGCTGGAAGATCTCCAGTGGCGAAATCTCAGAGGACGAGCTCAACAGCACCTGGTGGGAGCTGCGCGAGCGCTACCAAGGAGTGGCTCCGCCAATCGAGCGCACGGAGGAGAGCTTCGACCCCGGGGCCAAGTACCACATCCCCGCAATGGTGTCGTACACGCGCTACTTTATCGCCCGGATCTTGCAGTTCCAGTTCCACCGTGCGATGTGCGACGCGGCTGGTTTCGAGGGTCCGCTACATCGCTGCACGATCTATGGCAGCGAGGAGGCCGGAGCGCGGCTCAACGCGATGCTCGAGATGGGCGCCAGTCGTCCATGGAGCGAAGCGCTCACCGCTCTCACCGGTGAGACCGAGATGGATGCAACCGCGATCCTCGATTACTTCGCCCCGCTACAGACCTGGCTGGACGAGCAAAACGCCGGCCGGCAATGCGGCTGGTAGAGCTCAGCCTGGAGGCGCTCTCACCGTGATGCATCGTCTTGTAGCGGTGGGCTGCATACTGCTGCTCGCAGCCTCGCCAACAAACCGCGTCACTGCCTCGACACAAGGCTACGGTCTACTCGACAACCGGATGCCAATCGGCTTCTACATCCCGGCCGGCGAGACCGAGACCGGGTTTCAGGCGGGAGACGACGAGCTCGCGGTGTGGGCACTGCGAGCCTGGGAGCGTGCCACCGACGGTCAGCTCGAGCTGCGACCTGCACCCTGGGAGGACGCTTTGCTGCATCTGTACTGGGTGCCAGCTTCCGGAGGCCTGTTCGGCGAGATGAAGCCATTCAGCTATCGCGGCATGCCAGGAGCGGCGATCTTCGTTCGACCGACCACCCGCGGGCTCGGACCGGAACTCGAGCGCCGCGCGCGACGCGATCCGCTCTATCGCGACGCCGTCGTTTACCTGACATGCCTGCACGAATTCGGTCATGCACTGGGGTTGCCGCACAGCGCCGATTTCGACGACATCATGTACTCGTTTCGGCTTGGCGGCGATATCCCGCTGTACATCCAGCGCTATCGGGCCCGTCTCGACGAGCGCGCCGACATCGAAACGACCGATGGCCTGTCAGATGCCGACAGGACGGCGCTGACGGCCCTCTATCCGGCGCGCTAGGAAGCTCGCCGCGGGCCGGCGATAGCGCCCGCGGGGGGCAGCATGACAGCCACGGCGCCTCGACGTAAGGTAGCGGCTAACGGGAGCCACGGGATGCGCGACGAGGTCAAGCGGCCGGGATGGGACGACTACTACATGGGGATTGCCCACGCCGTGGCGGCGCGCTCCAACTGCGTGCGGCGCAGCGTCGGAGCGCTCATCGTGGTGGGCAAGTCAATCATCAGCACCGGATACAACGGGTCGCCCATGGGGGTGAGGAATTGCTCCGACGGCGGCTGCCCGCGCTGTGCATCCGATGCGGCACCGGGGATCGGGTACGACACCTGCATCTGCGTGCACGCCGAACAGAACGCGTTCCTGTTCGCCGCCCGGCATGGCAACTCCACCGAAGGCGGCACGCTCTACACCACGCTGCGTCCGTGCTTCGGCTGCGCCAAGGAGGCGATCCAGGCAGGGATCCGCGAGATCGTGTTTGACGGAACGGAAGAGTACAAGGCCGAGCTGGAGGAGGGATACCGCCAGCTGATCGCCGAATCGGGCCTGTTCTTCCGCCACTGCGGGCCGAGCGTCTGATTCGGCATCACCGGCGCTCCGCCCGGACCTCCATCAGGTGGGCAGAGCGATCGTCCGGCGCTCGGCGTCGGTTCGACGCCGGTAGAGGATCACCACTCGTCCGATCGAGCCAACCTGCTGGGCGCCGCTAGCATCAAGCAGCTGCGCGGCAATGGCGGGCCGCTCCGAACGCTCGGCGCTCAACCGCACCTTGATGAGCTCGTGGTCCTCGAGCGCGGCGTCGAGCTGTGATCGCACCGCCGCAGTGACACCCTGCCTGCCGACGTGAACGACGGTCGCCAAGCCGTGTGCCAGGCCTCGTAGGTAGCGTCGCTGCTTGCTCGTCAGTGCCGATCGGGACGACGGGTTCGCCGGATTCAAACGCTCGCTCCTGGCAGCCGTGGTCGCAAACGCAGTGGTTATACCGCGCCTGTGGTTGCGGGGCAGATCGGGCGCCCCATATCGCCCGGGCGTGAAACGAGTTGCCGGTGTGCGGCACAGTTATAGGTACACTCCGCGGGTCCCCTCGCGGCCGCCCACGCGGCGGCAGGAGGTGCTGCGATGGCAATGAAAAAGGCAGCCACGGTCGAGACCGACGCTACCCGAAGCCCGCAGCCGACCACCCGAAAGGGCCCGTCCGGACCCTCCGAAGCCGAAAATCAGAAAGGCGCGCAACAAGCCCGCGAGGCCGCGTTCCTTGCGCCGCGTCGCCGGCAAGCGCACGCCGATGCGTCCGCACTGTCGCCTCGAGAATAGCGAGCCACTGGCGCAGCACTTGAGCCAGCGCGTGATTGGACAGGACGATGCTATCGAAGCGCTGGTTCGCTCCTGGGCACGAGTGCTTTCGGGGCTGCGCGATCCCCAACGCCCGCTGCTCACCGGATTGCTTCTCGGGCCTACCGGAGTGGGCAAGACCGAGACCGCGCTGGCGTTGGCCGAAGCCTTGTTCGGATCCGCCTCGGCGCTGCACCGCATCAACTGCGAGGAGTACGCCCACGGGCACGAGGTTGCCAAGCTGCTCGGTTCGCCCCCGGGTTATGTCGGCGGAGACATCGAGCCGCTGCTGAGCCAACAGCGCATCGACCTACCGCACTGGCAACTTCGCCAGGCCAGCGAGGAGCACACCGGCGACGCTCAAGCGCTGATCGAGAAAGCGCACGACGGCGACGGACTGTGTTCGATCGTCCTGTTCGATGAGATCGAGAAAGCTCACCCGACGCTGTGGAATACGCTGCTCGGTGTCCTCGAGGAAGGCCAGGTCACGCTCGGCAACAACAGGACGACCGATCTCACTCGGACGATCATCCTGATGACCTCGAACGTCGGCAGTCGCGAGATGAGTCAGGCAATCGAGCGCGTTCCGATCGGCTTCCACACCGCCGTTGAACCGAACGCCAACGCGCAGGCGCTGCAAGCAATTGCCACCGAGGCGGCGCGGAGCGTGTTTCCAGTGGAGTTCCTCAACCGTTTCGACGAGGTTCTGGTGTATCGGTCACTCCACCGCGGTCATCTCGGGCGCATATTCGACAAGTTCCTCGTTGACATAAGCCAGCGGGCCCTCGTGCATGCAGGCGTACCGCTGTTGATCAAGCCGAGCCCCGAAGCCAGAGCGTTCGTGATCGACACCGGAACCGACCCGGCGCTCGGAGCACGCCCGCTCCGGCGCGCGATGGAAAGGTTGATCGTCGACCCGGTGTCGCGGCTGATGGCGTCGGCACAGATCACTGCGGGGGACGTGGTGGAAGTCGAGATCGAAGATGGTGAGCTCACGTTTTACCGCTTGCCGCGGTCTGCAGACTCGATCGTCGCCTGACTCCCACCCGTCACCATCCGTCAATCAGCGCGCAGGGGCATGTTCTGCTGACGCAGAATCGCGTCGAGGTCGGCCCATAGCAGCCGGCGGTTGCGCAGGCTAGGAGTCGACTCGATGCGCACCACGAGCTGGCGTGCCCGTTGATGCCACTCGGCGGCGCGATGCGGACAAGCGAAGCGGTCGATCAACATCGGCGGACCGTCTTCGGGCGCGGTAGCGATGATCGCCCGCGCCTCATCGCAACGGCTGCCACAGACGCGGCAGGGCACCTCGTGCCGTTGACGCGGGCCGGTCACGAAGGTGTCGTAGTCGATCTCGGCGTCGGGGCCAAAGAGATGTTCTCGCCAGGTGGAAAGCCAGTTGGAAACGTACATCGAACACGTCCTTTCGAAAAGGATTGCCGCGCCGCCGGCGCGGGTGATTTCGCACATGGTTCCGGGCTCGTGCCTGGTGCAGGCCACGAGTGCCCAGCCGGCTTTACCACCGTCAGGACGACGGTTGGCGAGCGGGTCTGCGAGCCGGTCCTCTCGCCGCTCTCTCCATGCCGCGGCCCCGGCCGCGTCGTGCTTGATTCCTCTGCGCTCCTCCTCGGTGTGGACTTGCCCCACCAAAAAAGCTCGCGGCAGATGCCGCGAGCGCGGCAACTTAGATGGGTCTCTCCTTACCGCCCCGCGCGGCCCATCAAGTTGCTGCAAATCACCGCTACGGTACGCATACGTGTAGCACGGTGCGGCGCCACGTTCAACGACCATACCGCCGCGTCCCGAAACTACCGGGCGGGCAAGATCATCGACGCCGCTAGTTGGCGTCGTTTCCCTTGGCGGCGAAATAGAACGATGTCGCGAAAACGAGCAACTGGAACTCATAACCGCTGTTGCCGATCGAGTTGAACCCGTTGGCAGCATGCACCGTGGCGATGGCGCCGATCATGACGACGCAGAAGATGAGCCCGGCCAGGCGTGTCGCCGCATCAGAGCTGACACCGCCGTATACGATCAGCGCCGCGCCAGCGATCTCTGCCGCGCCGAGCAGCATGACGACGATCGCAGGTATGCCCATCATCTCCGACATAGCGCCGGATTCGGTCAATTTCGGCAGCCCGTGGTAGGCGAATGTGGCCGCAAGCGAAAGTCGAGGGAGCCAGTGCGCGATGCCGGCGAAACCCCTGAGAAACTCCATCCTCCCCTCCCGGGTCCGTGAAAGACCGTTACTCTCCGTCAACTTCGTCAGTCAGCGGCTCGGGTGTCAACCGCTGGGTGTGCTATAGCCAACGCGTCACTTCCGTTGCGCATCCCGGAACAATCGGTCCAGGGTCTCCGACTCGACCGCCGAGTCGCGCACCGAGACGACGACGTACAAGAGGGTGGAGAACAACACCGCCGGGAAGATCTGATGCACGGTGGAAGCAATCGGCAGTCGTGACCACAGCAGCAGCGTTACGAGCCCGCCGGCGAACGACGCCAGTACCGCGCGACCGGTTCCGCGACGCCAGTAGAGTCCCAGCAGCACCGCGGGGGCGAAGCAGGCTGCGAACAGAGCTCCCGACAGTACCGTCAACGACACGATGCCGCCCGGCGGACGTAGCGCGATAAGCGCCGTGATCAACGCGAACAACGCCACCCAAATCCGCGTCCTGCGAAGCTCGGCTCCCTCGACTCCCGTTCTGCTGAGCACGCCAGCGATATCGCGCTCGGCCGTCGACGCCATCACCAGCAGCACGCTGTCGAGCGACGACATCGCCGCTGCCACCATCGCCAACAACAGGAACGCGGTGACCCCTGGTGTGAACACTTCGCCGCCGGTCAGCAGCAGCGGTACAACCTGGTCGGTGTCGTCGATTCCGCTCGGGTAGATGCGGCGGGCGTAGAGACCCAGCGTAACCAGCAGTGAATACACCAGCGCGAACGAAAGCGTCGACGTCCAGAATCCGGCCCGGACCGCTTCGACACTCTCGAGGGCGTAGAAGCGCGACAACTGGCGCGGCTCGGTGACGAACTTTGCCGTCCCCGCCATCAGCACCCCGAGCACATAGACGAAAGGCAGCGCCCCATTCCAGGAGAACAGGTGTGCCGTCTCCAACGAGTCGCGGACCTCGGCAAGCGCACCGAGTCCGCCGGCAGCTCGTACAGTGCCACTGAACAGCAGCACGGCGGCGATGATCATCACCACGCCCTGCACGGCGTCGGTCTTCACAACCGAGATGAACCCACCAGCCATCGTGTACGCCACAACGATCACGAAAACGACGACGATCGCCGCCTCGTAAGGGATCTCCAGGAACGCCTGGACCAGCGTACCGATGCCTTTGAAGACCGCGGTCATGTAGAAGAAGCTAGCGAACACGACGATCAATGCCGCCATTACCCGGGCCGGCGTGCTGTCGAACCGGAAGCCGATGAAATCGGGGATTGTCAGCGATCCCAGCTCCGCGGTGAAGCCACGCAGCCGCGGCGCCACACAGCGCCACGCCAGCGCCGACATGATCACGGTGAGAGGCGCCAGCAGCAGCCAGGCGATCCCCCACTCATAGCTCTGCCCGGCGAAGCCGACGAAGCTGTTGGTGCTCGAATAGGTGGCAAAAAACGACAACCCGAGGGTCACCCCGCCCATCGAGCGGCCGCCAACGTAGTAGTCCGCCAGACCGCGCGTCTCGTGATTGCCGCGCCAGGCGTGGTACGCAAGCATGCTGGTGTACAACGCCAGCAATAAATGCACCGGCCAGTAGGTCACCAGCGAATCGATGATCGCACTCATCTCAGCCGACACCGATGAAGTACGACCGCAGGGCCGGCTTGGTCACTTTGCCCATCGCATTGCGCGGCAGCTGGTCGAGGTAGTGAAGCTGGCACGGCACCTTGTAGGGAGCCAGCCGCTCCTTGCACCAGCTCCGGATCACCTCTGTGCTGGGGCGGTCGCGACTGACCGCCACGACCGCGGCGCACACACACTCGCCCCACTCCTCGTCGGCAACGCCGACTACGGCCGCGTCGGCGATCTCGGCATGCTGACGCAGGGCCTCCTCTATTTCCAGCGCTGAGACCTTGTATCCACCCGTCTTGATGATGTCGACGCTCCGCCGCCCGAGGATGCGGAAATAGCCTTCGTCGACCTGGCCCTCGTCACCCGTCATGAACCAACCGTCGCGGAACGCGGCCATGGTCTCCTCGGGTCGCCGCCAATACTCGCCAAACACCTGTGGCCCCCGCACCTCGATCTGCCCAGAAACCCCGGGTGCCACCTCGATGCCAGCACGGTCGACAACGTGGACGTCGACGTCGGGTAATGGCTGCCCAACGGAACCGGCGCGGCGTTCGCCATCGAGTGGATTGGAAAGTGCCATACCGATCTCGGTCATGCCATAGCGCTCCAGAAGACGCTGTCCGGTGATCTCCTGCCAGCGTTCCATCGTCGCGGCCGGCAATGCCGCGGAGCCTGAGGTCATCAAGCGCAGGCCTGCCGCACCGCGCGACCATCGTGCTCGAACCTCGACCGAGGCGCGCTCCCAAGCGCCGATCAGACGTCCATAGATCGTCGGGACCGCCATGAAAACGGTGATGTCGCCGCCAGACAATCGCTGCCATACCACGTCGGCGTCGAACGGCGCGGAGAACTCGCAACAAGCGCCCGCCCACAGCGCCGTATCCATCGCTACGATCATCCCGTGCACGTGGTGCAAGGGCAGCACGTGCAGGATGCGGTCGTCGGGGCGCCAGCCCCAGGCCTGCGCCAGCGACGTCATCTGCGCCTGGACCATCGAGTGGGTCGTCACGACTCCCTTCGGCGCGCCCGTCGTGCCGCTGGTGTAGACCATCAGCGCCGGGCGGTCGGCCGCCACTGGCGGGAGCGGTTTCACCGTAGCTCTGTCGCTCAGGCGGCGCATCTCCAAGAGTTCGACTCCCGCGCCACCCGCAATGTCACGCAGCCGCGCGGTCTCGTCACCAGCTCCGACCAGGGCAGCGGGCTCACAGTCGGCAACGGTGCGCTCGAGCTCGGGTTGCGGGTGCGACAGCGCCAGCGGAACCGCCACCCCGCCCGCTAGCCATATGCCCCACTGCGCGGCAATGTGGTCGACGCCCGGCGCCACGAGAAACGCTATACGTTGATCCCGCAGGTCATCCCGGTCGCCTAGCAGAGCGGCAGCGACCGTGCTCGAGCGCGCCAGCAACGCCGAGTACGTTGCTGTTCCGCCTGATCCGTCGACCGCGGGGCGATCAACGAAGCTCTCGGCCCTGCGAACAAGCTCGATTCCCATGGGCCTAGACTCTACACAGCGGCGGCGCCTAGGCAGAGTTGCCTCACGCAATCGGCGAGCAGGTCGGTGAATTTGTCGGAGGGAGGCGCAAGGGTCAAGGACATAGGACTGCAGCGTCAACGTTTGGTGCTGGATGAGCTGGGTTGCTCGCGCGTCTCGGGCGTAGGTGGATGAGCGGGGGGTTTGGCGATGCTGCTGTCCGATGCCCTTGACCCTTGCGCCACACCACCGAGACTAGCCGGCGGCTCGGTCGCAAAAGGCCACATCACCGCACGGCTTTTGGGGGGGGGACTCCTGCTGAACGGGTTTGGGTGTCGAGTGCGCTGACGACGTGACACCGAGAGCGGGGACACGGTCCTCGGACCCTTTGGGTCCTTGTTGGTGGGTGGACATATGCTCTGCCGATCAACGCTCCGGCCGGCAGCGCGACGCTCGGACCCTTTGGGTCCTTTGTTTGTTGGCGCGCGCTGGCTCTGCGGGCGAACGTCAATGACCGGGGTGCCGGGATGTGGCGATGAGCTCCCCTCCCCTCATCGGGCACCGATGTGAACGGGGCTGCGGCGTCCAGTTATCGCACCTGGTGAAAGGCGGAGAACCCACGCATCCGCCTTGGGCAACATCGCCAAACCCGCGCTCACCCACTTACGCCCGAGATGCGCGAGCAACCCTGCTCATTCAGCACCATACGATGACGTTGCCCGAGGCGGATGTGTGTGTTCTCCGCCTAGCCTCATGCGTTGATATATTTGGCGCCTCAGACCCCCGTTGTGGAGTTGACCCGGTTTCGTGGACACCTTATGGCTAGGGCCAAAGGAGTCCGCGATGCGAAGAACACGACCACCGTATCCGCCCGAGTTTCGCCGGCAGATCGTTGAGCTGGCGCGAGCAGGGCGCAGCGTGCAGGAGCTTGCCGAGGAGTTCGAGCCCTCGTACTGGACGATCCGCACATGGATCAAGCAAGCGGACCGAGATGACGGGCTCAGTGCCAACGGGCTGACGAGCGAGGACCGAGAAGAACTACGACGGCTACGCCGAGAGAACCGCCAGTTGAAAACGGAGCGGGAGATCCTGGCAAAAGCCGCGGCCTGGTTGTCTCGGGAGACCGGCACGGTACCCAAGAAGTCTTCGGGTTCGTGAGAGTTCGCCAGGCCTGCTACCCGATCGCCACGATGTGCCGAGTGCTGGAGGTCTCCACCAGCGGCTACTACGCGTGGCGCGACCGCCCGATCAGCGCTCGAGCGCGACGTGACGCTCAGCTGCGAGCTCGCATCGAGACGATCCACCAGGCCAGCCGTGCCACCTACGGCATGCCCCGGGTGCATGCCGAACTGGCAGCCGACGGTGTCCGGGTGGGACGTAAGCGAGTGGCTCGTCTGATGAGCCAGGCAGGGCTTGAAGGCGTCAGCCGACGGCGCCGTGTTCGAACGACGCGTCGAGGCTCCGATGCACGGCCAGTACCGGATCTGGTGAATCGGGACTTCACGGCCGATGCGCCCGATCGTCTCTGGGTCGCCGACATCACGTACGTGTCGACATGGTCTGGGTTCTTGTACCTGGCGATCGTGATGGATGCCTTCAGTCGTCGGGTGGTGGGCTGGTCGATGGCCAATCACCTGCGCGCCGAGTTGGTGCTCGAAGCACTCAACATGGCGATCTGGCAACGCCGTCCTGACAGCGTCATCCACCACTCCGATCAGGGCACGCAGTACACCTCGATCGCCTTTGGCAAGCGGTGCCGTCAACTCCGCGTGCGTCCCTCGACCGGGTCAGCTCGCGACTGCTACGACAACGCCCTGGCCGAGAGCTTCTTCGCGACGCTCGAGACGGAGTTACTGTGGCGGGAGCGCTTCAAGAGCCAGGCCGAAGCGCGGATGGCAGTGTTCGAGTTCATCGAGGGGTTCTACAACCCGCGCCGTCGCCACTCCGCGCTCGACAACGTGTCCCCGATCGTCTACGAGAGGAGGTACTCCGAGACCCGATCTTCGGCGGTGGAAACTGCCGTGTCCATGCAGATCGCTTCGCGATCCGCACAGCCACTTGGAAGCCGCTCCGCGGCTCCCACAGGTTCCCACCGCACTACTGCTACGACCTCAAATCCAAGCGTTCAACTGTCCACCGAAACGGGGTAACTCCATTGTAATCGCGCCGGTGCAGCAGATAGATTGCAGGGGCTCGCAAAACTGTGAAGCGTAGGAGTGCGCTCGATGGAAAGGTTCCGACTACCCGTTCTGACGCTGGCGTTGCTGCTGTTGGCGTCTGCAGCCGTACTGCCTCCATCGAACAGCGTCGCCGCGGCAATTCACTCGAACGGGATGGTCGATCCGGCGCTAGCTGTGGCCCAAGAGGCGCTGCCAGCCCAGACACCGCTATTCCGCAGCGCGGTTACGCGGGTGCGCGTCGACGCTATCGTCACCGACAGCGACGGGAATTTCGTCGACAACCTCACGCGGGAGGATTTCCAACTCTTCGAGGACGGCGTCGAGCAGCGAATCCTCAACGTGCAACTGGTAGACCTGGAGAGCGGCGAAACGATCGACGTGGCATCGGGATCTTCCACAGATAACAGCTCCAGCGCCAACGGCGGCGACAATCCTGGGTACGTGGCCGAGCCGGAGCTCGCACGCGTTGCCAGGACCCCCGGAACACTTGGTGCGATTGTCTATCTGGTCGATCTGCCGAGCTTGGATCCGGCAAACAAACCCATGCTCGCCGCAACGTTCAGCGAGTTCGTCGAGGGTTCCGAGAGCCTCCGCGTACCGCGCAGCGTGTTCATGATCAACCAGCACGGCGAAGTGCAAGAGCTCGCTCCGTTGACCACCGATCCCGACGTGCTGCGTGAGGCCGCCACGAAGTTGTCGACGGCTGGCCTGACGCGCAAGACGATCTTCACCCGCATGACTACGGACTACGAGCCCTACATGGAGCTGGCTATCGACGCGGTGAACTCCCCTACCACCGGCGCCGGGTTTACTGCGGGAGTGCCGACCGACGAGAACGTGAGGCTGCGCGAGATCGTCGAGGGAGTCGAGGAGCGGGCACGGCGAGACGGTGAGCTGGAACGCGCCAGGGGTGAGGAGACGCTCACTACCCTTCTCCGCTTCACCAACGCGCTGTCGGCCATGGAGGGCCGTACGGCCCTGGTGTGGATCTCCTCTGGGGCCCTGATCAGCGAAGGCGGACCTTATTCGGCCTACGCTGCCGCAATACGCGACGCGGTCGCCATCGAGGCCAGCGGATCGCGCCTCGGACGTGCGGCCCCGAACCGTCGCATCCTGGACCTGATGGACCAGCTGTACGAGACCGCGAACACCGGCAACGTGAGCATTTACGCGGTCGATCCACGACCGATCTCCGAGCTCAACAACATCGGAACCGGTGCCAACGTCGGCAACAACCTCGTTTCACAAGCGCTGCGCCGGCACGTACGCCCTGCCTATCGTGATCTCACGGCTCCCCTCCACGACATCGCCAACAGGACGGGAGGCCGTGCGTTCATCGGCTGGACCAACCTGTCAGACGCTTTCGTTCAGCAGACGCGCGACGCGAGTCGCTTTTACCTGGTTTTTTACGAGCCGCCGGCGCCGCACGCCGATGGCGAGTACCACCAGATCGAAATGGCCCTGCGGCGCCCCGGCCTGCAGATGCGCTCACGCTCCGGTTACCGAGATCTGGCGGACCCCGAGCTGAACACGCGCAAGATCGCCGCCGCGCTGGCATTGCCGGGATCGGTAATAGGGCGCCCGGTTCCCACCGCCGCGTACCAGCGATTTTCCGACGACGGGACGCCGACCATCCTGCTAGTCGCCGGCCTGCCGCTGCCTGCGGAGTCGGTCGCCGGCAGCTGGGCCCCGGCATTCGAGAGCATCGATATCTCGAGCCCGGACGTGACCACCGACGATGGCTGGGTCGAGACGCTCGGTATCCGATACTTCCGGGTGCATGCCATCGCGCTGAACCGCGCCGGCGGGGTCGGCGCCGAGAGTCACGTGGTCGTGCAACCGAGGCCGGACCTGTTTCGCTACGCGCCCGACAACGCCTTCCGACACTTCCGGTACACAACCGAATGGAGCGTCGATCCAGGCCAATACGATCTGCGGATGGTGATTGCCGAGGACGGCGGCAACCGCGTGGGTACGGCGCGACTCGAAGTCGACGTCCCTTCGCTAGTCGACGGCTGGGGTATGTCCGATCCGATGCTCGTGGCGGTTAATCAACGTGCCGGGCTGACGCCGTTGCTCGGGCAGGGCGTGCCGGAAGGCATGCCCATCGCCGCCAGCATTGAAGTGGTGCACGGCATCGACCCGTTCGTGTCGGCGACGATCTTCCGACGCGACGCGCGACGATCGGTCGCGGATGTGCCCGGGCAGTCGATCCCGCCCACGAGCCTGACGGTGCACCGTGGGGCACTGAAACTGCCGACGGACTTGGAGCCGGGGGACTATCTCGTTGAGGTGCGCGTCGTCGATGCCGCCGCAAATGGGCAGGAGATTCGGTTGTTGCCTCTGCAGGTCGTCGCGGAGAGCTCACACACCGCGTCCGCGAGCGACCGCAACTAGACGCCGACTGTCTCTCGCGCCGCCTCACGCAGCGGAAACGTGCGCCGGCAAGCCTTCCTTGAGCAACCGGACGTGTTCCGGGCCGATGCCGCAACAGCCGCCGATGATCTGCGTGCCCATCTGTACCCATTGCTGAGCGGCGGCGAGGTAGTCCTCGGGTGAGATGATGTCGTTGAACTGCCAATTCGGCATGACGAACTCGCCGCTGTGACCGTAGGCCCCAATCGGCCCTTGAAAACGCTCGTGGACCACGGCGAGCGCCGCCGCAACGTCCTGGGTCTCGGTGTGCATGACGGTCATAACCGATCCACCCAACGGCAGGATCGCATCCAACGCCTCGGCAAGCGGCTCGTCACTACGCTCCTGGATCATCAGCACACGGCCGTCGTCTCCGACCCTGGTCGTGAAGCCGATCCACACCGGCAAGCCGGTGGCAAGCGCGGCGCTGATCGCGGCCGAGGAGTAGTCGACATCCCACATCATCTCCATGATCAGAAAATCCACCCCCTCGCCAGCCAGGATGTCGGCTTGCTCACGGAAGTTCTGCGCCGCCGTTTCCACCGGAACGATGTAGTCGGGGCTGAAGTGCACCGACGAGATCGACCCGGCGACGTAGATGCGCCCTCCGGCGACGTTGTCGCGCGCCTGGCTGGCGAGGATCGCCGCGTTGGCGTTGATCTCGTGGAACTGGTCGCCGAGCCCGGCCGGTTCTAGTTGATGCTTGGCTGTCGAGAAAGTATTGGTGATGATGATCTCGGCACCGGCACGGATGTAGTCCTCGTGCACCTGCCGCACCACGTCGGGATCAGTGGCGACGGCGGCGGCAGTCCAGGCAGCTCCATCCATCGATACGCCGCGGCGCTCCAGCTCCGTGCCGGTACCGCCGTCGATGAGGATCACCTCGCCGTCTGCAAGTCGTCGATCTAGTTGTTCCAAGGTTCCTCCGGAGCGGATGCTCGGCGCCTTGCGCCGGCGCCCGCGTGCGTCTACGGACCCTTGCAGATGCTACCCAGCCCCTTGCCCGGCCTCCGTGGCATTGACCAGCGCCGCCATGTTGCCGTAGGGATGACGGTTCTCGTGCATTTGCTGATGCGCCTCGCCGATCTCGTCGAACGCGAACGTATGCGACAGACAGGGATCCATTTTCTTGTCGATGATCAGTTGGTTGACCGCTGCCGCCTGCTCGTCGTTGGACAGATGGCTGCCCTGGAAACGCTTCTGGCGCATCCAGTGATAACGCAAGTCGAGCGTGGCGTTGTATCCAGTTGTGCCGGCACAGATCACCACCATGCCACCAGTTGAGGCTAGGAAGATCGATGTCGGGATGGTCGCTTCGCCCGGATGGTCGAAGACGATCGTCGGGCTCACCCGCTCTCCAGCCGCCTCCCAGATCGCCTTGCCGAAGCCTCGCGCTCCCTTTGCCCAGGCGCCGTATTCCGGGGTGTTGGTGTCCGGCATCACCCCCCAGTGGTCGAAGTCCTTGCGATTGATCACCCCGATGGCGCCGAGGCGCTTGCAGAAGTCGACCTTGTCCTCGCTGGAGACAACCGCGATCGGGCGGCCGCCGACCGCGGCGGCGATCTGGATCCCCATCGAGCCGAGGCCCCCGGCGCCACCCCAGATCAACACGACGTCGTCGGGCTCGACGACGTTCGGTGCCCATCCCATCAGCATTCGGTAGGCGGTCGAGGCGCACAGCATGTAGCAGCCTGCTTGCTCCCAGGTCAGGTGCTTGGGCTTGGGTTGGCACTGGTGCGCCTGCGCCTTGGCGAACTGGCAGAAGCTGCCGTAGTTGGTTTGGTATCCCCAGATCTTGGTGCTCTCTGCCAGCATCGGGTCGCGCCCTGACAGCACCCATGGATCCTCCGGGTGCCACCAGCCGCTATGGACAACCACCTCGTCGCCGGGCTTCACGTTGGTGACCTCGTCACCGACCTTCCAGACGATCCCCGAGCAGTCGCTGCCGCCGGCGTGGAAGTCCTCGGGCTCGCCGCCCTTCTGGCGCACCGCGATGACGTCGAGCGGTTTGCCGAGCGCCGCCCAGACGTTGTTGTAGTTGATGCCCGACGCCATGTTGTAGATCAACACCTCGTCGGGCCCGATCGACGGGATTGGAATGACCTCGTGCTGGAATGCGTCTCGGGGCTCGCCGAAGCGGTCCTGCCGGATGATGCAGGCGTGCATCTCTTCAGGAACCTCACCGAGTGGCGGACGTTCTCCAAGCTCACAGATCTTCATCGAGGTCTCCTGACCGAGGCGGTTCTCAAGCCTTGCAATGCGCGGGCTCCGGCCACACGCCGGCACGGCGGTGGGTCTTCTCATATCGCCGTTTGGACCACCGATGTCAAGTCGGCACCAGCGTCGGAGCCAGCTTCGGACACCTGCTAGGGTCCCTCTCATGCGCGCATGGACCGCCACAGAGACCCTCGAGACCGTGCTCCGCAACGACCGGATGTTCGTGTTGGGCGGACTGATTGTCGGCTCGCTGCTGGCCTGGGCCTACACCGTCAGGCTGGCGCGCGAGCTTCCGCACCTGCACGGAGGACACATCGCTGTGGCCCGGACACTCCCCTGGGATCCGGCAGATGTGGGGCTGCTGTTTCTCATGTGGGCGGTCATGATGATCGCGATGATGGTTCCGACCGCGGCACCGATGGTGCTGGCTTTCGCCAAGATAAAGCGCCAGCAAGACCCCAACATGGGACTCTCGTCGCCGGTGATCGCGTTCGTGCTGGGCTACGTTGCCGTTTGGACCGTGTTCAGCGGCCTGGCAACCGTCGTGGAGTGGCGGCTTCACGTCGCCGCGCTCGTGACCGCCGACGGTGCCGCTGCCAATCCGCTCTTTGGTGGATTGCTGCTGCTCGCTGCTGGCGTCTTCCAGTGGACGCCGCTGAAACAGGCATGTCTCAGGCACTGCCGCTCGCCGCTCGCCTTCTTCATGACCAGCTGGCGCGACGGCCAGCGCGGCGCCCTGGCCATGGGACTCGAGCACGGGATCTACTGCGTCGGCTGTTGTTGGGCGCTGATGGCCCTGATGTTCTTCGCCGGGGTGATGAACCTGCTCTGGCTGGCGGTCATCGCCGCCTTCGTCTTGCTGGAGAAGGTCACCCCGGCGCCGCGGCTGGTCAGCTATGCAGCCGGCGTCCTGCTAACGAGCTGGGGGCTTTACCTGATCAGCCTCGGAGTCGGACAGATGCTAATGTCCTGAGTCGACCGTCGGCAACTGGAGAACATATGGCCGCACGCTGGAGAATTCGGGGCGAGATCGTGCTGAGCTGCAACTGCGACGTGTTCTGCCCGTGCGTCGTTTCGCTCGGCACCGCCGAGCCCAGCCACGGCGTCTGCCACACCTGGTACACGATCAATATCCAGGAGGGCAACGCCGGCCGGCTGAAGCTCGACGGCCTCAAGGTGGCGGCGTTGATGGATGTACCTGGCGCGCTCGCCGAAGGAGGCTGGACCGTAGCGCTCTACATCGACAAGAAGGCGACGCCGGCAAAGGCCAAGGCGCTCGAGCAGATTCTCTCCGGCAAGGCAGGCGGCCCGGTCTCGTGGTTCTCGATCATGATCGCCAACTTCCTCGGTACCAAGCGAGTTCCGATCAGCTTCGAGAAAGAGGGGCGTGGCTGGCGTATCGGCATCCCCAAGATCATCGATGGCCACGTGGAGCCGATCAAAGGCCTCAACGGCAAGGGCGTCACGAAGGTCACCAACAGCGCCTATTGGATGGCTCCCGATATCGTCGTGTGTCAGGGAACGGTGAGCAAGTTCCGAGATTGGGGACGCAACTGGAACCTCAGCGGCCAGAGCGGTGAGTACGCCAAGATCGACTGGGAAGGGCCCTAGCAGGACCTGGACCAGTGGACAGTCCGCTAGTCGCGCCGCGCGACGACGCCGCGTTGCTGATCGACGACGATGCGCCCTGGCGCGACATCCGTGAGAACCGTCTCCTCACCGACGCCCCAGGTAACCCGGAGCTCGTCAGCCCTTCCGGACGGAAGGTAAACCAGCAACCGCACATCGTTGCTCCCGAGGTACCCGTCGCCGCTGCTTACTTGCAGAACCTGCACATCGTCTCCCGATCGCACGCCGACCCGGGATCCGTAGCCCATCCGATTCGCCTCGCGCCCCACGAGTCGCACCTGTAGCGCTGGCAGCTTCGGCTGGCTGTCGTTGCGCAGGAGATCTGGTGCTGCGTTGATGTTGGTCACCAGCACGTCCGCGTCGGCATCGTTGTCGTAGTCGCCGACGAGCGCAGCGCGCGACGCCGCTTCGATCGCCATCCCGGGCCCGGCCGCCGAGCCCACTTCCTCAAAGCGCGCCACGCCAGCCTCACGGAGTCGATTCAGCGACAACAGGTTGCGTTGCGCATAGGGCTCGAATTCGTCCAGCTGTGGATAGATGTGCCCGTTGGCGACGAACACATCGGCGTCGGCGTCGCCGTCCGGGTCGAAGAACTGCACCGCCCAACCCATGTGCGGGAGGCTGCTCGCCGCCAGGCCGAGCAACTGGCTTACCTCCTCGAAAGCGCAGTCGCCGAGGTTACGATAGAGCGCGTTGTTGTCGTTCTGGAAGTTGCTGACCAGCACGTCGAACTGCCCGTCGGCGTCGAAGTCGGCTGCTGTCGCGCCCATCCCGGCTTGCTCCAGCCCTTCGCTGCTGTAGCCGGCTCCCGAGAACAGCCCCCACTCATCAAGCATCCCGGCATCGTCGCGCCGATACAGCAGGTTGATGGTCGAGTCGTTGGCGACGTAGATCTCGGAGCGCGCGTCGCCGTTGCAATCGGTGGCCACGAGCGCCAACCCGTAGGTCGATTCGCGGTCGACTCGCTGGCTCGGCCAGGGCTCGAACCTGCCGTCGGCGCGGTTCCTGTAGAACACGTCACGCGCCCCGTCGAGCCCCTCCGGCCCGCAGAAGACATCTATGCCCTGGTACATGCAGTAACGATCGCCCAGCGTCGGGGTGTCGGCGCCGTCGAAATCGACGTACTTGGCGACGTAGAGATCCAGCCACCCGTCGGCATCCCAGTCGACGAAACCAGCGCTTGCACCCCAGCCCTCATCTTCGACGCCGGCCGACCAAACGCTGAAGGTCCCGTCACCGTTGTTGCGATACAGCCGGTCCGGACCAATCGCGGTCACCAGCAGATCGGGGAAGCCATCGTTGTCGACGTCCGCAACCGCGGCTCCGTTGCCCCAGACACGGTCACCGGCGCCGGCCCCGTCGGGGACGGCGTCATAGCCGTCGTGCCGGCGTCGGAAAAGGCGGTGCCCATCGCTGCCGCGCCGGCCGGCAAGGCCGGCGATCGAAGCGGCGACCGGATCGGCGCCGGGGCCCTCGAGACCGTTCACCAGGAACAGATCGAGCCCCCCGTCGCGATCGTAGTCGAGCCAGGCACCACCCGATCCGCCGAACTCCGATATGTACGCCTTGTCGACGCCGCCGTACTGGTGCTCGAAACTGATCCCGGCGTTGTCCGGTACCCGTACGAAGTGGACTCCCTGGGCCTGCGCGAGCGCCGCACACAGAACCGTGGCGACAAACACACCCGCTCCGAACCGGTTGCCGGGCGCGCGCCACGCTGGACCGGACGGCGGCCGGTTCGCGGCGTGGCGATCCCGGTCAGTTTGGCGTCGAGTCATCGGCCCGACGCCGCCCGCCCTCTTCGTACTCGACCACGGGCAGAGGTGGCGGGGCGAGCGCCTCTCCGTAGTCCTCGAGCAGGTCCTTCACGAAAGCCCAGACGAGTATGTACAGGGCGAATAGCACCGGCAACGCCATCACGATGGATGACGCTTGAATCACCTCGAGGCCTCCGATGGAGAGCATCATCATCGCCATCAGGCCGAGGACACCGGCCCACAATACGCGGTTCCAACGCGCCGGTTCCTCGTTGGCGTGCAGCTCCCGTGTCGACACCGAGGCGAGAATGTATGCCGACGAGTCGAGCGTTGTAGCCATGAAAATAAACAGCACCACGACCATGCTCGGCAGCACCAAGCCGCTCATCGGCAGCGAGGCCAGGATCTGGGCGCCGGTCTCCGCCGGACCGACTTCGTTGAGCAAGTGGCTCACGTCGAGCAGGCCGGTCTTCTGAAGGTGCAGGCTGTAGCCGCCAAAGACGGCGAAGTACGCCCAGCAACCCACCGAGCCCCAGAAGCACATCGCGAACACGACCTCGCGGAACGTGCGGCCGCGGGAGATCCGGGCGACGAACAGGCCCATCATTGGCGCGTACGCGACCCACCAGGCCCAGTAGAACACCGTCCACTTCTGCGGGAAGCCTTCTTCGGCAACGGGATCGGTCCACATGCTCATGCGGAAGAAGTTGTCCAGCATCAGGCCCATGCTGTTGCTGAACAGGTCAAGGATGAACACCGTCGGCCCGACCAGCAACACGAAGGCGACCAGCAGGAGCGCCAAGTAGGTATTGATGTTGCTGAGGCGGGCGATTCCCCGCTCGAGGCCGAGGTAGACACTGGTTCCGAAGATCAGAGTCCAAATGAACAGGATCACGAGGTTGAGCCCGATGCCCTGCTCGATGCCGAGAATCTCTGCCGAGATGGCGGCGATCAGCGGCGTTCCCAGGCCCAGCGACGTTCCCACGCCGCCGATGATGCCGAACATCACGGCGACGTCCATGGCGACGCCGAGCGGACCTTTGGTGTAACGCCCGAGCACGGTTTGCGAAGCCATGCTGAAGGTGAGCCGCGGCTGTCGTCGCACGTGGTACGAGTAGCCGATTACGATCGCCGGGACACACCAGAGAGCCCAGGCGCTCAAGCCCCAGTGGAAATTCCCGTACATCGCAGCCCACTCGTACGACAGCGACGACCCGCTCTGGACACCGAAGGGGCGATCCTGCAGATAATAGATGGGCTCGAGCATGGCCCAATACGTGAGGCTGGAGCCGATGCCGCCGCAAAACAGCATCGCGATCCAGGTGAACGTCGAGAACTCCGGCTTGTCGTCCCGCCCACCGAGCTTGACGGAGGCGAAACGACCCAGTACCAACCAGGCGAGCAGCCCGAAGCAGGCGATACCCGAGAACAAGTAGAGCCACCCGAAGTTGTCGCTTACCCAGTCACGTGCCTGGTTGACTTGCGCGCCGACTCCCGCTGGATCGATCATGGCGCTGACGCATATCGTCACGATGACGATGAGCGCCGGCCAGAAGACACGGTGCTCGATCTGTCTATCCATGCGTGCCTCGATCTCCTTCGGGTCGCTGGTTTGTAGGCTCGCGGAGCTCCGGGGCGAGGAACGTCTCGACATCACAGCGGTCGGCCCGTGGCCCTGTATGGCCGGCCACGCAGGCTGCGCCTGCCGGATTGACTTCGTGGGTCAGGCCCACACTGTAACGTACAGAGCAGGAGCGTCGCCGCAGCCACAGCGTCCCGGAAATCACCGAGCATGAGTTGGTCCAAGTCTGTTCTCGTCCTGTGCATCGCGCTGCTGGTCGGGGCGGGGTCGCGGCCGTCTGATCAGTCGGGCGCAAGCTCGACCGAGCGCAGGCGCGACAGCGACGAGCAAGCTGCCCAGGCGGAGTCCGGCAGGCGGCGGCCCCGGCGCGTGATTCCGGTCCGCATGATCGACCCGAACAAGCCGGCCAGCCGCCCGGCGCCACCGGCAACGGGCTTGCCGGTCCCTCAAGAGCCACCGATTGCCGGGGCGCGTGTACCCCAAGCACGACCGACTACCGAAACGCGTCTACCCCAGGCGCGGCCGGCTACCGGCCCACGCGCGCTCCAGGCGCTACCTGCCGCACCGGCGCGTAGTCCGAGAAGGCATATTCCCGTGCGCATGGTGTCACCGGGCGAGCTCAATGCTCCTGTTCGCACGGTGGACGCCCCGATTACCGATCCCAGCCGGGCAACGACCGGACCGGCGGACCAGTACTCCGCCACCCCTGGCTCGATGCGTGTCCCGCTGGACCGAAGCCGTACCTCCCTGCCAACGGCCGATACCCTCGGACCCGCGCTCGACACCGCAACGGCTCCAACGGGCCCGGCCGGGCCTACGCCCGAGATCACCGAGTCTGTGTTCGGACCATCCGCGCTGACCTCGGCGACCGCGCGCCCGAGAACGAACCGTACGCCGGGGATTGCACCGGACATGGCCGTCTCGCGCACCGTGGAAGCGCCCGTGATGGATGGCGTCGTCGACGACGACGCCTGGGCGCTAGCCGACGTCGCCAGCGATTTTCTGCAGCGCGAACCACAGGAGGGGCAACCAGCCACCGAGCGTACGGAGGTGCGCATTCTCTACGACGACGAGAACCTCTACATCGGGCTGATCGCCTACGACAACAACCCGAGCGCCATCCTCGCCAGCGAGTTGCGGCGTGATGCGCTCGGCGGAGGAGGCCTCTTCGGCGGTGGCGGTGGTGGTGGCGGCTCCGACGACACTTTCAGCGTCGTGCTCGACACCTTCCACGACGGCCGCAGCGCCTTCCTGTTCACGGTCAACGCGCTGGGCGCCCGCTACGACGCCACCATCCGCAACGAGAGCCAGATCAACTCCGAGTGGGACGAGGCCTGGAATGCCGCAGCACAGATCACTGCGCGCGGTTGGGAGGCCGAGCTGATCATTCCGCTCAGCATCCTGCGCTTCTCTACCGGCCTGGCCAACTGGGGCGTGGACTTCGAGCGCAACATCCGTCGCAAGAACGAGCAGGTGGCTTGGAGCAACTACCGGCGAGATTTCCGATTCATCGCCGTGTCGCAGGCCGGCGACCTGCGCGGCTTCCAAAACCTATCGATCACGCAACGGTTCCGCCTAAAGCCGTATTTTCTCGGAAGCGCCAGCTCGCTGTTCGACGACCCGGGGCGCACCAACAGCGTCGACAGGGAGTTGGGCATCGACGATCTGAAGATCCAGCTGACCTCGAACCTGACCGCCGATCTGACCTACAACACCGACTTCGCCCAGGTCGAGATCGACGACCAGCGGGTCAACCTGACGCGGTTCTCGCTCTTCTTCCCGGAGAAGCGCGATTTCTTTCTCGAGGGGGCCAACAACTTCAGCTTCGGGCCACGGGGAAGTAGCGACGGGGGCTTCGGACCACCGGTGCTGCGAATGTTCCACTCGCGCAACATCGGACTGTCGCCGACCGGGATCCCCATTCCCATCGACTTCGGCGCCAAAATGACCGGCAAGCTCGGCAGCGGTAACGTCGGCTTCCTGCACGTCCGCACCGGCGAGTCGGGGTTCGGCGAAGGGGAAGGCTACTCGGCGCTGCGCTGGCGTCAGGACGTGCTGGCGCGATCGAGCGTCGGCGCGTTGATCACCAACGTGGAGGGTCCGGACGGGGCCTTCAACACGGTCGTCGGCGCTGACGCCAGCTTCACTTTCTTCGACAACCTCAACATCTCCGCGTTCGGCGCCCGCGCCACCGACAGCGACGTGGAAGAAGGCAAGTTCGCGGGCCAGTTCCGGGTCGGGTGGCAGAGCGATCAGTGGAGCGCCAGCTACGACATCATGCGCATAGACTCGGACTTCCGCAGCGATCTCGGGTTCGTCCTCCGGGAGGATGTCGTGGCGCAAACGATCCGCGGCGCCTATAACCACCGGCCGAGCGGAATCCCGTGGCTGCGGACCGCGAACCTCGATTTCAACTACACGACCTTCCACGACACCCGGGGCGACCTGATCAGCCGCACGTCGTGGATCGGCCCCTTCATCAGCACCGAGGCAGGCGACGGGATCGGCGTCTTCTACTCGAATAGCTTCGAGCGGCTGGACTTTCCCTTCCAGATCCACCCCGACGTGACCATCCCGCCCGGCGAGTACACGTTCGAGAGCCTGTACGCTTACTACTTCACCTTCGGGGGGCGTTGGGCAAGCGTCGGCGGCGAGTTCCAGATCGGCCAGTTCTACGACGGCACCATCGTGACGCTCAGCCCCGGCCTTACGTTCCGCGTAAATGAGAACCTGTTGTTCTCCCCGAGCTTCAGCTACAACAACATCGACCTGCCCGGCGGCAGCTTCACCAGCAACGTGCTCAACGCGCGCGCCAGCTACAGCTTTTCCGATCGCTGGCTCACCGACGCGCTGGTGCAGTACAACAACCTCTTCGAGACCGTGTCGGTCTTCGCCCGGCTGCGCTACATCTACAGCATTGGCGACGACATCTACCTCGTGTATCGGCAAGCCGGCGACTACGACGGCTTCCGCTTCGATCGCCACGATCGCTCGATCACGCTCAAGGTGACGCGCTCGTTCAACTGGTAGGGCGGTGTCCGGCGATCGTCCGGTGCAGGCTGCTGAGCGCCGCTAGAAACCGCCGGCGCGGAAGACTTCCTTGCCGGCCAGCAGCGTGAGCAGCACCCGGACATCCTCGATCTGCGTCGTCGGAAGATCGAACAGATCGCGCTCGAGTACGACGAGGTCGGCTTGCTTGCCGACGACGATCGAGCCGGTGATATCGGCCTGATGGAGTAGAAACGCGGCGTCCAGCGTATGCATGCGGATGGCGTCTTCGAGGCTACCAAGCGGCGTCGAGAAGCGTGTCAGCGCCCTCTGGATGGTACCTAGCGGCGACAACGGCCCGGCGTCCCAGTCGCTGCTGAGGACTGTCTTGGCACCGGCGTCGAGCAACGACTGGACCGGCAGCAACCCATCGACAGCGTCGGTGCTCAGGAAGCGACTAAGGTAACGGGCGTAGGCACGATTGATGGCATCGGGGGGCATCTGCAGGTCGGCGATAACGCCAAGCTGCAGGAACCGGCTACGGTCCACCTCGTCCACCAGGTAAAGGTGGCTGATGCGATGGCGCCGGTCCGTGGCATTGTTCCGTACCCGTGCCGACTGCACTGCATCCAGCGCGAGTCGGGCGCCACGATCACCGGTGGCGTGGAAGTGCACCTGGAAACCGATCTCGTCGAGCCCCTGAACATAATCCTGCAACACATCTGGCTCGAAGTAGACGAACCCGGACGGCGACGGGCTTGGGAGCCCGGGGCTATCGAGATAGGCTTCGAGCAGTGCCGAGGTGCCGAGATCTAGGATTCCGTCGACGTAGATCTTTGCCTGGTTGAAGCGCAGGAGGCGTCCGGGCTCGTTAGCGTACAGGCGACCCAACTCGTCCATCTGTGCAGCAAACGGACGGTCCGGATACACGTACAGCGCGTTGCTGGCGCGGACCGTGAGCTCACCTTGCCGCTCGGCCTGCTGCCACACCTCGTGGTGACCACGCGTCCAGTAGCCACCGGCATCACTCACCGAAGTGATGCCGTGCATGTTGAGCTCGGCAAGGCTGCCGCGCAGCCCCTGATATGCCGCCTCGAGGTTCTCGTCGGTCGGGGCCCACGCTGCGTCGCGCAGCTTCTGCTGCGCGTTCTCGAAGACGATCCCCGTCAGTCGCCCGCTGCCAGGGTCGCGATGCAGTATTCCGCCCTGCGGATCGGGACTGTTGCGCCGGTACCCAGCCGCCTCCATGGCCATCGTGTTCGCCCAAGCGCCGTGACCCAGATCGTCGAGGACCAGCACGGGGCGATCCGGAACTGCACGATCCAGCACGTCAATCGGCAGCTCATCGCCATCCAGCAGGGCCGATACGAATACGCCGGCTCCGAGCACCCACTCCGTATTCGGCTGGCGGTTGGCGCAGTTGCGAGCCGACTGCTCGTAGGTCGCCAATGGCCGACGCCAAGGGAACAGACAGAGCCCCTCGTTGATGCCTGCTTCGAGCACGTGGACATGCGGGTCATGAAAGCCGGGAAGCACCATGCGACCGTCGAGGTCCACCAGATCGGTAGCGCCGGTGGCCAGTCCCAGCACTTCAGCGTCGCCGCCGACGGCAACGATCTTGCCGTCCTCGATCCCGATCGCCTCGACCCAGGGACGGGCCGGATCAACGGTGTAGACGCGCCCGCCGTGAAAAACCGTCGAGGGTGCCGTGGGTGCGGGGGACGCGGCCGATCTGGAGCTCGTGGTGACGACAAGAAGTACGCCGATCGCCGCCGCTCCGAGCGTGCGGTGGCAACGCCCCAGCAGGGACGGCGCTGGAGCGCGGCATTCGAGCATTGGCTCACCCCACCCCGGTCACGAGCCTGGTTTCCGGCGCCTCGTAGACGATCTCTCCGTTCACCAGCGTCAGCTGGCACCGCATCTCCTTGATCTCCTCCGTCGGCACCGAGTAGAGATCACGATCCCAAACCGCGATATCGGCATATTTGCCGACCTCGAGGGTGCCGATGCGGTCCTCCATGAACAACTGTCGGGCATTCCAGGCGGTGTAGGAACGGAGCGCGGTTTGGATATCAACAGACTCGTCGGTACCGAAGGGGTTTGGCCCGTGCGTGCCCATCAGTGTCTCCCGGGCCACCGAGGCCCAGAGGCCGTAGCGCGCCGCGAAGGACGTGACGTCGTAGTCGGAGCCGCTGCCCCAGCGGATGCCCCGATCGAGGTAAGTCTTGAGTCCCAGCAATCGCTGATTCCGCTGCGGGCCGAAGTTGCCAGCATAGGTGTCACCGATCCACCAGGTGAAACCCGGCTGCACCTCCGGGTATACCGCGTCGTAATCGGCCTGCAGACGGGCCATCGTGTCGAGGGCGGCATCGGTAGGGATGTTGGAGTGGATAATGCTGTGGCGTAAGCCATACGCCGGGCTGGCCTCGAGGGCGTCGGCGAACGCATCCACCACCAAGTCGATGGCGCGATCGCCGATGGAGTGGACGCCGAGGTGCAGGCCGGCCGAGTGGACCGCGGCGATCTGACCGCGCAACACCTCCGGCGCCGCTCGCGGCAGGCCGAAGTTGCCCTGATCGACCTCTTCGAGGTTCTTGTTCCACTCGTCGTGCAGCCAAGCAGTGCGCGCGCCGCCGCTGCCGTCGGCGTAGAGCTTGACGCCTCCCGAGACCAACATGTCGTCGCCGGTCGAGATCCACGGCTTGGTGAACGGATCGATCTGCTCGATGAGCCGCTGGGTGTCCTCGAGCGTCTGCCCGGTGCGCCAGAGAACGAATATGCGCGCGGTGAGCTTTCCCGAGGCCAGCGCCGCCTGGTAGGCGCGCCAGGTGCGGAAGCCGATCTCGGGGTCCTTGACGGCCGTCATTCCCTCTTCGTGGAGCCTGGGCACGTAGCGTTCGATCGCCTCGCGCAGCCGATCGTCACCGCGGGCGGGAATGTGGCGTCGTACCAGCGAGGTCGCGGTGTCCTTGAACACGCCGGTCGGATTGCCCTCGGCGTCGCGGTCGATCAGGCCTCCTGGGGGGTCCGGAGTTGCCCGCGTGATGCCTGCCAGCTCCAGCGCCAGGGAGTTGCCAACGCTGTAGTGGGCTGTGGTGTGCGTCAGCCAGACCGGATTGTCGGGCGACACCGGGTCCAGATCGCTGGCGTAAATGTAGCGACCCTCGGCAAGCTTGCCTTCGTCCCATCCGCCGCCGGTAACCCAGTCGCCGGGCTCCAGTTCGTCGATCGAGGCGCGAACCGCATCGGCAACATCGGTGATCGATTCGACGGCCGGATACGAAACGTCAAGGGTAAACAGCGCACCGGCAGCGCCAACAGCGAAGTGGTTGTGGGTATCGATGAGCCCCGGGGTTGCCGTCAGCCCGACAAGATCGATTCGTCGCGTCGCGGCTCCAGCCAGCTTCTCGATCTCGGTCGTCGTTCCAACGGCGACGATCTTGCCGTCGTTGATCGCCAGCGCCTCGACGATCGTATCGACCGCATCCACCGTGATGATGTTGCCGTTTACGAGCACCGTGTCTGCCGGCAGCTGCAGGCCCGGCGAGCAGCCGGCGGCAAGCACCCCGGCGAGCGTCCCAGCCAGTACCGGCCCAGTGTGCGCTCTCATTGTCGGATGCCGTATAGCGCCCTGGTCCGCGCCTCGATGCTGTTGGCGAGCGCCTCTCCCAACCGCCACCCGGCCAGCGCCTCGGTGCTGCTGTAGTACGTCAGGTACTTGCGCGCCAAATCTGGCTCGCCGGCCTCGAAGAGCTTGAGCGCCGTCCGCTCGACACTCTCCTGGCGTTCGATCAATCGCGCTTCGAACGCCTCCAGCGCCTCGGTGACCTCGGGCAGGAATTTGTCCTGATGCTCCTCGGTCAAGTAGAGCAGGCGCTTGTAGGTGCGCAACGCGAAGCGTGTCGACTCGATGCCGCGCTCCTCTTCGTCGACCATGGACTGTGTGGCCTCGCCGCCAGTGAGGTACCGATGTCGCTTCAGCTCCGTGGGCGCGTCGGTGGTGCCAATGTAGAAGGGAATGAACGGGGCGGTTACGGAGGTAGTGGCGGCTACCCATAGAACACCGAGCTCCTTGTGCACGCCCTTGCGCAGGTGCGCCACCTGGCCGTAGCCGGCGGAGTCTCGGGTGATCTCGGTGGTGCGTACAGCGGCGATCATGTCAGTCAGGCCGACCTTGCCGGCGAGCGCCTTCATGCGCTCCTCGATCAACACCACCGCCGGATGCCGCCGCTGGCCGTCGCCATAGATCGCATTGACGTTGAACGGCTGGCCAGAATCGGGGTCGTACCAGCCTTGCTCAATCGCAAAGCTGACGAAGTTCGGCGACGCCATGTAGTCGGAGTTGTTCTCGAAGTCGACCGGAAAGTCTCCGATGTAGCCCGGCCGCGAGACTCGAACATCGTCTGGCCCGAGCCGCTCCGCAGCCCACAGCCCCTGGCCGCCGGCGAAGTTGATCAGCACCCAGCCCTCGTCGGCGTCGGCGAACAGGTGCGAGTTGCCGCCGTAGGTCGAGAAGCCGTGCTCGGCAATCAGCGCGCCGATGATCTCGACCGCCTCGCGCGCACTATGCGCGCGCTCCATGACGAGGCGCGCCAGGTCGCTGTAGTTGGGTCCGCCGGTCTGCGGGTTGGGCGTCATTGCCTGCAGCTCGCGCCGCGATGGGGACCACACATCCCGCGCCGCGACACCATGCTCGTTGAGCCCACCGTTGGTTAGCGGCGCCGGGAAGCCCGAGTACTCCGAGTAGTTCATGGTGATGTACTTCGCCGTCCGCGCCACTTGCGGAATCTGACTCAGTACGCCGGGGTAGTTGGCGCGCTCGGTCACGCCCACCCACAGCTTGGAGCCGGGCGGGAACGTGCGCGCCGCCACGATCTCCAGCCAGTGGCTGGAGGGCTCATCGCCGTAGCCACCCAGGAACACGCTGCCGTCGATGGTGAGGTTCTTGCCCACGTAGACGCAGTAGCTCGCCCAGGCCGGATTGGCCGAGGCCACCAGCGCGACCAGCACGAGGGAGACGACGAGCCCCAGGCAGCTTCGCTGGCTCCGGACTCGAGCGGCGGCCGCGCGGCTAGTGAAACGTGGCAGCATGGTCACAGTCTTTTCCTCCCTCCGGTCACCGGATACCAACGGTCGTGAATCAAGGCGGTTTTGACAGTCCTATGGAGCCTACCGTCGCCCGCCCTGGGCTCGGACGGCGCCCCTAGTCAACGCTGCTGCTCGATCGCGCGCAAGAGATCGTCGTAGCGACTGTTGGCGGCGGCCACGCGCTGCCGTAGCAACTGTCGCTGACGCTCCCACACGGCCTCGAAGTCCTCGCCGAGCTCCCAGAATTCGAGCTCGTCACCAGGAACGATCGGCGCGTCCAGCAAGTCGTTCAATCGGGCGCGCATCTGTTCCAAGAGTGCGGGTGCTTTCGCGGCGCTCCAGGAACCCACCCCGTCCACGTGCAGGTAGATCGGAGCAGAGTGGGCGATTGCTTGCGCGCTGCCGTAGGCACGCACGGCCAACCACGCTCCTGTTGCGGCGCTCAGCTCGTGGCGCAGCCTCAGCGAGCCGTCAGGCTCGACCTCCGAGACCGTTGCCACGACGTCGCCGTGAACCACCAGCTCCAGCCGATCGAGCTCATCGACATCGGGGTTGATACGTGCCGTGGCCTCGACGAGCAGCTTGGCTCCAGGCGCGGCGCGCAGCGTCGACCCCATCGGATGACCGTCGACCTCGAAGGTGAGCATCGGCCCGTTGGTGATGAACGTGTTGCCGGCCTCCAGCGAGCGGAACCAGGCCGTGGTCGTGAGCTCGCCCTCGACGCGAGCGTAACTTCGCACCGCGCCCGCCTGGTCGTAGTACGGGAAGTCGGATCCCGCCACCGGCGTGATCTGATAGCCGAGGTTGAGGAACTCGTACCACAGCTCGGTGTACAGCGAGCCGCCCTGCAGAACCTCGACGAAGTCGACCAGCCCGAACGGCACGTCGAGCGCCAGCCCCCGCGAGCCGTTGAAATCCTCCTGCCCTATGTGGGCGTAGCCGCTGATGCCGCCCTGCTCGGCGTACGCTTCGAAGGCCTCGTGGTAGAGGAAATAGCGGTCGCGGCGGTGCAAGGGGTCGAGGATGTTGAGCGAGATCGTATGGCCGCGCTGCGCCGTTCGCGGACCTTCGATTCCCGGCACTAACACATGATCACCGACTTGGTGCTGGCCGTCGATGCCCCAAGCGTATTGGGGGAAGTGGATGGCGCCCGGATTGTGCATCTGCAACGTGTTGGCAACGTGAACATCCTCGGCGCGCAGGTAGGCGCTGACGCGCTCGTTGTCTGTTTCCGCAGCGCGCTCGATGTGGATGTGAGCGTCGCCCGAGTACCAATCGCGGGCGGGCATGTCCTCCCAGCGCGGCAGCACGATCTCAACATCGAGCTCCCGACCGACCTCGACCTTGAGTTCCCGTTGCACGATCCGGTATTCCGGCCCCTTGGAGACCACCAGCTGGTAGAGACCGGCAGGCACCTCCGCCCGATACTCGCCGTCGCCGTAGAACACGTGCCTGTTCTCAGCCGGCCAGGGCTGTGGGAAGCCGAACGTTCGGCCACGCAGAAAGATCTGCCGCACCTCGTCATCGTAGAAGTTGACCACCAGCGCATCATCGCTCGGCAGCGGCATGCGGCCGGTGGCGTCGTAGAGGCCGAGGCGAGCCGCGGTCGTCTCCCCGGTCGCTGCATCGGTCAGGCGGAGGTTCAGGCGTCCTGAAGGTCCCGGTACCGGTGTCCGGTTCGACCGCGTGATCACCGCCGAGCACAGACTCAGCGTGTTCGGCTCATCGGTGTCTTGCCGGCGGTTTGCCCCGACCGCCGACAGCGCGAGATCGGTTCGTCCCATGCCGCGATTGGCGAAGCGGGCACGGTCCAACGCGACGACCTCGCGACGCCAGCGCCCACGATCCTCGGCTGGCGGCGGCATCCGGACGATGGCCTCACTGCGTGCGCTCCGATCATAGGAGAGGCTTACCGTACCGGTAGCCTGGCTATCGAAGACGAGCTCGAGCTCCACCATCTCGTCGATATCGAACGCCAGGTCATCGTCGACATCGAGCGCGATGAAGCTGGCCACAACGCAGCGTCGCCCTTCGATCTCTTCGACCTCGGGCAGCGCGCGGCGCGGGAAAGCGAACAAGCCGAGGGAGTCCGGGTATCCGCCAGACAGCGTGCGAGCGATGCCCGGCATGGGCCACTCGACCTCGACGAGCCCGAGCGGGTTCGTGTGCGCCAATGCGACGCCTCCTGCCAGGCTGATCGCGACCACGAACAGTCGCGTGCACCGAGGCGATGGTGGCGCAGTACGGATCGGCTGACGGTGCACAGGCCTACGCGTTCCCATCATCGGCACCAACGATTGTTCGCGTGCACTGGACCCTCGGTTGTCAATTCAATCGACGACGAGACCCGCGCCTTCCGGGGCGGCCCCGCTGATGATACCGGCGGCCGCCGGGACGGTTAATTCCTCTGATGATGTTCGCCGGCGGCTGCGGGGGCGATCCTGAGCTCCCGGTACGGTATCGTACGGCGCCATGATTCTCCGTAGCCCGTACCCAGATGTCGAGATCCCGGTCGAGCCGCTGACCGACTTCGTGCTCGCAGAGGCGCGCGCCCGCGGCGACAAGCCAGCCTTTGTCGACAGCGCCACCGACGAGGCGATCACCTACGCCGACTTCGTCGACGCCGTGGCTACCGTCGCCGCCAGGCTAGCCGAGCGCGGCTACGGCAAAGGCGATGTGATCGCCTTCTTCAGCCCCAACTGCCCCGAATACGCCGTCGCCTTCCTGGCGGTGTGCAAGCTCGGCGGCACGGTGACGACCGTAAACCCGTTGTATACCGAGGGCGAGCTCGGTCATCAACTCGAGAACTCGCGCGCCAGGGCCATCATCACCGACCCGCAGTTCCTCGACACGGCGCAAGCAGCCGCCGATGGCGCCAACATCACCGAGATCTTCGTGTTCGGCAACGCCGATGGCGCCACCCCGTTCGCGGGGCTGATGCGTCGTGACGACGGTGGCGCCGCGGAGTTTCCGACCGCCGCCACCGATCCCCTCACCGATCTCGCGGTGTTGCCCTATTCGAGCGGCACGACCGGCGTCGCCAAGGGCGTGATGCTGACGCACCACAATCTGGTGGCGAACATGTGCCAGATCGGCGGCGTCGCTCCCGGAACGGAGTATCACGCCGCTGAAGACGACGTGCTGATGGGTGTCCTACCGTTCTTCCACATCTACGGCATGATCATGATGCTGTATTCGTTGAAGCTCGGCTGCACCCTCGTAACCATGGCGCGCTTCGATCTCGAGAAGTTCCTCGACATGCTGGAGCGCTACAAGGTCAGCTACCTGCATGTGGTGCCACCGATCGCGCTGCTGCTTTCGAAGCATCCGGTGGTCGACAACTACTCGATTCCGAACGTGCGCCAGATCGTCTGCGGCGCCGCGCCACTCGGAGAGGACGTCGCCGACGACGTGTACGCGCGCCTCGGGGCGCGCATCAACCAGGCGTGGGGCATGACCGAGCTCAGCCCGGTGGGGCACATGAACTCCGACCCACCGGAGACCCTCGACCCGACGTCGGTGGGCCCGTGCGTTCCGAACGCCGAGTCGAAAATTGTCGACGTCGAGACTGGCGAAGCGCTCGGCCCGCACGAGCGCGGCGAGCTGTGCCAGCGCGGTCCGCACGTCATGGCCGGCTATCTGAACAACCCCGAGGCAACCGCGGCATGCATCGACGAGGATGGCTGGCTGCATACCGGCGACATCGCCCTGGCTGATGAGCGCGGCTATGTCTGGGTGGTCGACCGGGTCAAGGAGCTCATCAAGTACAAGGGATTCCAGGTCGCACCGGCGGAGCTGGAGTCGTTGATCCTCACCCACGACGCGGTCGCCGACGTGGCCGTGATCGGCGTACTTGACGACGAGGCCGGCGAGCTGCCAAAGGCCTTCGTGGTGACGAAGGCGGGCGAGGCCGAGGCGAGCGACGAGCTGGCGCAGGAGCTGCAGAGCTTCGTCGCCGGGCAGGTGGCGCCGCACAAGAAGATCCGCATCGTCGAGTTCATCGACGCCATTCCGAAGTCGGCATCGGGGAAGATCCTCCGACGCACTTTGATCGAGCAGGAGCGAGCTGCCCGTTCCTGACACCGACCACCGACTCGAGGCGAGATCAGACCCGTACCAGGAGACGCAGGTGCCGCGTTGCTAACCGGATGAGCGGGCAGACAATCGCCGAGCAGGCGCTGGCCGAGAAGAGCAAGCTCAAGAAGGTCATGGGGCCTCGCGACCTGGTGCTCTTCTATATCGCCTGCATCGTCACCATGCGAGTCGTTGCGCTGTCGACCGAGAACGGTCCCAGCGTCGTAGTGCTCTGGGTTCTCGGCTTCGTTCTCTTCTATATCCCGCAGGCCTTCACGGTCGTCGAGCTCACGGCGCGACATCCCGATGAAGGCGGCATCTACATATGGGCGCAGCGCGCCTTCGGCGAGTTTCACGGCTTCATCACCGCGTGGTTCTACTGGGCCACCAACCTCGTCTACTTTCCCGCGGTGCTGCTGTTCTCGGCCAGCAACGCGGCGTTCATCTTCCCGCGCTGGTCGCATCTCGCCGAGAACCCCGGCTTCCTGGCCACGTTCTCGCTCGCCGGCATCGCGCTCGTCGTCGTCGTCAACGTTCTCGGCCTCGACATCGCCAAGTACCTGCACAACGCCAGCGGCTATCTGAACATGTGGGTGCCCGGAGTGATCGTGGCGGTGCTGGGCTTCTTGACCTGGATGAACTTCGGCTCGGCAAGCGAGTTCTCCAGCAGCACCGTGATGCCGAGCTTCGGCGGCCTGTCCGACGTCATCCTGCTTGCCGCGATCGCCTATGGGTTCACCGGCCTCGAGTCGGCGTCGATCATGAGCGAGGAGGTCCAGGACCCGCGGCGCAACGTCCCGCGCGCGCTGGCGACCGCCGGTTTGATGATGGTCGCAATGTTCATTCTGATTTCCTCTGCCATCCTCGTGGTGCTGCCAGTGGAACAAGTCACCGGCTTGACCGGGCTCACGGATACCGCGCGCGTGGCAGGCACCAAGCTCATCGGCGCGACGGCCGGCGGATTGCTGGGTTCGATTGTCTCCCTCTGCCTGTGCATTGCGGCCATCGGCACGGTGAGCGCGTGGATGGCGACCTGCGCGCGGCTGCCGTTCGTGGCCGGCCTGGATCGTTATCTACCGCCGGCGTTCGGAACCTTGCACCCGAAGTACGCCACCCCGCACGTTTCGGTCATCACGCTCGGTGTCGCCACCGCTGCATTGATCGTGCTCGGCAACATGGGCGGTACCGCACAGCAGATCTACCGAGTCTTCATTAGCCTCGAGATCGTCGTCTACTTCATCCCGTTCATGTACATGTTCGGCGCGCTCCTGGTGATGCAGCGTGACCCGGTGCCGGAAGGCACACAGCGAGCGCCCTTCGCGCCGTGGGGCGCCTATCTCGCCGGCGGCACCGGTCTGGTCGTGACGGTCGCCTCCTTCGTGTTCGCGCTGATTCCTGGTGATCTGGTCGAGGACAAGACGTTCTTCTATTTCACGGTCTTCGGGATGCTCGGCGTGCTGACGCTCGTCGGTGTCGGCATCTATGCCAACGGCAAACTGCGTCGACAGCGGCTTCAGGCAGCGCCCGATGCGGTCTGAACGTCGCTCGTCCGGCAGCCGCTCGCAGCCGAGACGCGACTAGGTCGACAGCAGCTCGTGAACGGCCCGGTGCGCCTGGCCGATCGCCTCCTCGGTCATCGCGTTGGCGCCGGAGTCGGAGTTGGCGATGGCGATCCGACCGAACGTCGCGCGGGCCCGCTCCCACGTGCGTTTTTCCTTTGGCCACTCCTCGGTAGTCCAGTAGATATCGCCACTATCGGGGTCAAAGCCCCAGGCGTAGCCGTGCGGCCATCGGTTGACGGTGATCGCCTCGATATCGCGCGCCGGATCGAAGCCGCCGCCCGAGAGCATCCGACCGAGTTGATCGCGGATCTCACGCTCGAAGGTCTCGAAGCTGGTGGTCAGCAGATCCCAGCGACCGGCCTTCCACTGGTCGGGGATCGGCAGACCGGGGCTGAGCGGCGTGCGAGTGAGCTGCAGCACCATCGGCTCCTCCGGCGTGCGCGGACACTCGTAGGCACCCATGCTCACCGGATCTCCCAGGCGCACACTGGTGTGATAACTGCCGGGGCAGTAGGCACCGCTCAGCCTCAAGTTGGCGAACGAGGTCCAGTCGCGCAGCAACACGCGTGTGTACACCAGGGGTGCCTTGAGCGCGTACGACAGCGCCTTACGTTGCGGATCCGGCAGCTCCGGGCAAATGTGCGGGATCGCGGCGTTGTAGCAGGCGAACACACACCGGTGCGCACGGACGGTCTGGGCGACGTCTTCTCGAACGTAGGTGACCTCGACCGTATCGGCGCTCTCAGAGTTTCCGGCGTGCTCGACATGAACCACCGTGCTGTTGAGCCGGATGCGCACTGGGGCGTCCTCACGATCGAGCATGGAATAGTCGAAGCGCGCCGTCATCATGGCTTCCGGGTCCACCGCGTCGCTGATCTCGGGAATCATCGATCGGACTATCAGCCGGGTAATCGACGCATTGCCGTCTGGGAACCGGAAGTAGGCACCGCTGTCCTCGTCGTCGGCGGCCAGGCCGAGAGCGTCAAGCCCCGGATAACCCGATGAGATCGCCGGCGACATCGGCAGCGACTCGATGCGCACATTCCAGTAGCTGTCGCCGCGTGACTGCAGGTACGGGAGGACTCCTTTGTCGACCTTGGCGATCTCGAGCAGGAACTCCTGGTACGTCATGCCCTCCAGCCGCTTCCACTTTTCCTCCGCCGACAGCCCCTTCAGGTAGTCGATGTCGCCCTCGTGAAGCCGGATCAGATCGTTCTTGACCTGTTCCGATAGCGGCGCGCCGTCGAAGAACTCGGCCCACGGTTTCCTCCCCTGGCCGACGGCGAGATGATCGGCACCGAACGTCTCACGATCGAAGAACACGCCGCGCTGCAGCCCCAACGAGCGGTAGACCCGGCGGTCGACGTACTCGGAATAGCGCTCGGGGTCGATGCCGAGCTCACGCAACAGCCCCTTGGCAGCCTCGCCGTAGGCCGAGTAGTCCTCGATCTCGACCGTGCCGCCGTTCATCAGCAGCATGCGGTCGCCGGAGGTGAACTCGTTGCGCTTGGCGTGGCCGCCAAAGTCGTCGTGGTTGTCGATAATCAGGATCTTGGCGGCCGGCCCGGCCTGCTGGCGGAAGAAATAGGCCGCCGCCAGGCCGCTCATACCGCCGCCAACGACGACAAGATCGTAGGTTTCGTCGACCTCGGTAGTTTGCCAACGCTTGCCGTCGCGCATGGCATGGGCGACGTCGAACGAGCCCGGGTGACTGCCACGCATACCGGTGAGCGCCGGCGGGTAGTACTCGGCCGCCGAAGCGGCAGCCGCAGGGGCAGCCGACGGCGACGCGATGGCGCGCGCCTCGGACCACGGGAACAGCAACGAGCCGGTGACGGCGATTCCGGCACCGTCGATGAAGTCGCGACGGTTGATCTTCCGCCCCATCCCCAGCTCACGATCTCGACTCTTCATGAGGCCCACCCAGGTCGACACGTGACGTGCGCGCGCACAGTGCACGTGGGGTCAGCGGCTCTCTCCACCCGTGGCAACCTCATCGGGAGAACAACTCCCAGATCAGATCGCTGGCAGAGATATCGTCGGTTGTGTGGCCCGCGGAGCCGCGTTCCACAGCGCCTGGCCAGGTGTGGCCGCCACCCTCGATTCGGTACCACTCGGTGCTGGCATCGCAGCCGGTCCACGACAAGTGCATCACCTCGTCGCTCACGGGCCGCTCGACCGGCCCTCCCGTGCAACCGTTGTGATCGGCCCACCGCTGCATCGCTTCGGGTACCGGAGGGTCGTTCCAAGGCGCCTCGGAGCCGGCAATGGGCACCACGCCGTCATCGGTGCCGTGGAAGTAGATGAAGGGTCGCGGCGGCGCTGCGCCGCACTCGGCCGCGTTGTAGTACATGTACGTAACTGCCCCGTAGGCCTTGAACGGACTGTCGGCGTGACAGGCGAGCGCCGACACCATGTCACCGCCGGCCGACATGCCGGTGGCGAAGAAGTCGCCGGTGGTGTGCTCGCGCCGCAGCAGGCTGACCAGATCGAGGATGAAGTCGACGTCGTAGTCTCGTTCGCGCAGGTTCGCCTCCCATGCACGGTTCCAGTAGCCGGCGAGCCCGTGTGTGGCGTCCGGGTAGACCTTGTTGGCATTGGGAACCACGAGGATCACCCCGTCGCGATCCGCCTGCGCGGTGAAGTCCGCATAGCTGAACTGAGCCGGCGCATCGGAACCAGCGCCGTGAAAGCTGAAGACCACGTCGGCGCGCGTTCCCTCCTCGTAGCCCTCAGGAAGCCGCAGCAACCAGGTTCGCTCAGCGCCGTCCGGAGCAGCGAGGGTGCGTTCCGTGTAGGGGCGGTCGATCTGCGCGCCCACGGGATCTTGCGCAGCGTCGGGGCCAGTGGCCTCGCCCTCCGGCTCGGCGGGCGCCCCACAGGCGACGAGGGTGATCGAAGCCGCGAGCATCAGTGAATAGCTGACTGCTCTGGTGCGATCCTGACGCTTCATGCGTTCCCTCCCGCTGGGAAGTGGCGAATGCAGGAGTGTACTTCGGCACCTCCCGCAGCCGATATGCTGGGCGACCATGAGCACCGAAGACGCGATGGACTACGACGACCTGATCGGGCTCTTCGAGCTCGTCTGGGGCGACGGGTACATGTCACCCGGCGGCCCCGAGGAAGTCGCGATGCTGCTGGACGACATCGACCTGACCGGCGCCGAGGTGCTCGACGTTGGCTGCGGCACCGGCGGCATCGACGTCGAGCTCGTCCGCGCCCACGGCGTCGCACACGTATTGGGAATCGACGTCAACGCCGGACTTATCGACCGCGCCCGAGAACGAGCGGAGCGCGAGGGTTTCGGCCGGCAACTCGCGTTTCGATGTGTCGAGCCCGGGCCGCTGGAGCTCGACGATGCTTCGGTCGACGCGGTGTTCAGCAAGGACGCCATCCTCCACATGCCCGACAAGGCTGCGTTCCTCGACGACGTGTTCCGCGTGCTGCGCCCCGGCGGCAGCTTCGTTGCCAGCGACTGGTTGCGTCGCGACCCGGAGCCCCCGAGCGCCGACATGCGCTACTGGATAGAAACCGAAGGTTTGGGGTTCGTTCCGGCCTCCCCCGAGGACTACGACCGGTCATTCGCCGCCAGCGGTTTCGGGTCCGGCCAACTGATCGATCGCAACGCTTGGTATCGTGAAATTGCCCGCACCGAACACGAACGCATGGCCGCGGGTGGGGACCTCAACAAGCGCGTCCACGAGCTGCTCGGAGAGGAGAACGCACTCCGCGAAATCGAAGCCTGGCGCGCCATGACGGCCGTGCTCGACAGCGGCGAGCTGCGGCCGACGCATCTACGCGCACACAAGCCGTCGGAAACGGCAGAGCATCTCAGGAGCGACCCATGAGCAACGGAGACGCATTCGGTACCATCGCCGGCCTCTGGAGGTTCCCGGTCAAATCGATGTGCGGAGAGCAACTCCAAGAGGCGGTTGTCACCGAGCACGGACTCTTGGGCGACCGCGCCCATGCACTCATCGACCTCGACACCGGCAAAGTGGTCAGCGCCAAGAGCGTTCGACTGTTTCCCGAGCTGCTCGACTGCGAGGCGAGCTTCGTCGAGGCTCCGCAGCCGGGGCGACAGCTGCCGCCCGTGCGCATCACCTTGCCGGACGGCACCGACGTCGCAAGCGACGCCGGCGACGTGGATCGCGTGCTGTCGAGCTTCTTCCACCGCAACGTGACGCTTGCCCGGGCGGCGCCGGACGACTTCACCATCGACATATACCATCCGGACCTCGGAGATCTCGACCCGGCCGGCCACCGGGACGAGATGGTCGAACAGAAGCTCGGTGCGGCGCTCTTCGCCGAGCTCGGTGTCGATTCGCCGGTTCCCGCCGGCTCGTTCATGGACGTGTTCCCGATCTCGGTCCTGACGACCTCCACCCTCGAGCGCTTGCGCGATATCCGTCCGCAGAGCGATTTCGACGAGCGGCGGTTCAGAATGAACCTGATCATCGACACCGAGCAGCCAGGATTCCTGGAGAACGACTGGGTGGGTTCCGAACTCTGGATCGGGGAAGTTGTGCGCCTCGGCGTTGCGATGCCCGACTCCCGATGCGTGATGACCACTCTTGCGCAGGGCGACCTGCCGAGGGACACCGACCTTCTACGGACTCTCGCTCGCCACAACAGAATCCCGGTTGGCGATATCGGCCAGTTTCCCTGCGCCGGCGCCTACGCCGCGGTAGCAGCGCCGGGGACTGTGCGAACGGGTGACCGGGTAAGCCTCGCCTGAGCGGCAGCCGAAAAAGGTGCCCCGTTCGATGCCAGTTGACCAGCACCGGGCGAATTCGACGCGCCCTCAGTCCACCACGCCGGCGCGCTCGAGCGCCGCGTGCAGCAGCACGTTGGCGCCAGCTTCGAGATCGGAGGGCTCGGCGTGCTCGGCCTCGTTGTGGCTGAGACCGTCCTTGCAAGGCACGAAGATCATGCTCGTCGGCGCGACGTGGGACACATAGACCGCGTCATGTCCGGCACCGCTGACGATGTCCATCGCGGCGCACCCGACGGTGTCGGCGGCCTTGCGTACAGCGGCGATGCACCCGGAATCGAACCCCACAGGAGCGGCGGACCAGATGTGGTCGATCGAGTGCTCCAGACGGAACGCCGCTGCAGCCTCCGCGGTCGCGTCGCGTAGCCCGGCGTCCATGGCCTCGAGCTCGATCTCCTCCGGGTGTCGGATGTCGATCGTGAACGCGACGCTGCCCGGCACGGTATTGCGCGAGCCACGGCCGGTGTGGAACTCACCGACAGTCGCCCGACCAGACGGCGCCCGATCGGTCGCCAGCGCATAGATACGTGGTAACAGGGCGGCCGCGCCGGCGAGGGCGTCGCGCCGCACCTCCATCGGCGTGGGTCCGGCGTGAGCCTCCGCGCCGGTCAGCTCGACGTCGTACCAGCGCATGCCTTGCACTCCGGTGACGATTCCGACCGGGATGCCGGCCTGCTCGAGAACGGGACCCTGCTCGATGTGCAGCTCGAAGCAGGCGCCGAGCGGATGCTCGCCGACCGCCATCGTGCCCCGGTAGCCGATGCGATCCAGTTCCTCGCCGATCGTGCGACCCTCTGGATCGGCCCGGCCCCAGGCGTACTCGAGATCAAACACGCCTGCGAACGCCCCCGACGCGATCATTGCCGGAGGAAACCGGGCGCCCTCCTCGTTGGTCCAGTTGATCACTTCGAGGGGGGCAGCCGTGCAGACACCCGCGTCATTGAGAGTGCGGACAGCTTCGAGCCCGGCCAGTACGCCATAGGCGCCGTCGTACTTTCCGCCAGTAGGCTGGCTATCCAGATGGCTCGCCATCGCGACCGGGGGCAGGGTATCGTCAATGCCCGGCCGACGGGCGAACATGTTCCCCATGGCGTCAACAGCTACGGTACAGCCGGCGTCGGTACACCAGCGAGCAAACAGGTCGCGCGCTTCGCGGTCGCCGTCGGTCAAGGCCTGCCGGTTGACACCGCCTTTCGGCGTGGCGCCGATCGACGCCATCTCCATCAGGCTGGAGACCAGTCGCGTGCCGTGGATGCGGAGGCTGTGGATACTCATCGTCTCGCCGGTGCCCCGAGAGCGTCAGGTTGGTGGCACCTCCCTGATCCCGGCGGCGACCTCCGGCACGCGCCGCACCTGAACACCGCCAACCTAGTTCCCCGCGCGCTGCTCGTGCGGCCGCAGCAGCATGCGCCCGATGATGTGGCGCTGGATCTCGCTAGTCCCCTCCCAGATGCGCTCCACACGGGCGTCGCGCCACATGCGCTCCAGCGGCAGCTCCGAGACTAGGCCCATGCCGCCGAAGATCTGCAGCGCCTCGTCGGTCACCCGCCCGAGCATCTCGCTGGTGTAGAGCTTTGCCATGGCGGCATCGTTCTCGGTCATCGTGCCCTGGTCGTGCTTCCAAGCAGCGCGGAACGTCAACAGCTCGCCGGCCTCGAGCTCGGTGGCCATATCGGCGAGCTTGAACGACACCCCCTGGAACTTGCCGATCGTGCGACCGAACTGCTTGCGCGTCGCCGCCCATTCGGTGGCCATTTCGAGTGCTCGCCGCGCCTTGCCGATGGAGTTTGCGGCCGTGCCGATTCGGGCCGCCGACAGCCAGGTGTTGGCGAGCTCGAACCCCTTGCCTTCCTCACCGAGCATTTTCGAGCCCGGAACGCGGCAATCGTCGAAGAACAGCTCGCAGTGATGGAAGCCGCGCAGCCCGACCGCCTGTGAGCCCCGATGCCAGGTGAACCCCGGGGTGTCCTTGTCGACCAGGAACGTGGTGACCCGAGCCTTGGGGCCGCGCGGCGTCTCGTCGACCCCGGTGGAGACGAACAGGATGATGAAGTCGGCAACGTCGGCATAGGAGGCGAAGTGCTTGGATCCGTTGATCACCCAGTCGTCGCCGTCCTGCACCGCTCGTGTGGTGATGCCGCGAACGTCGGAGCCGGCGTCCGGCTCGCTCATCGACACGCAGTCGAAGCGCTCCCCGCGGATGCACGGCATCAGGTATTCCTCGATCTGATCTCCAGTACACCCCTGGAGAATGTTGCTGGGCCGGTATACCTCCCAGTGCAACGCCAGGTTGGTGCGACCCAGCTCGCGCTCCAGCAGCATGTGGGTGACCGTGTCGAGCCCGCCACCGCCGAGCTCTTCCGGCATGTTGGCGGCCCAGAGCCCGGCGTCTATCGCCGCCTTGCGGATCTGCGCGCGCAGCTCGTCGCTTAGCTCACAGGTTCGCTCCACCTCTTCCTCGTGAGGGATGAGCTCTTTTTCGACGAAGGCGCGGACGGTCTCGACGACCATCTCCTGCTCGTCGGTCAGCTGGAATTCCATCGCCTGTTGTCCCCCGCTGCAGCGATCCTCTGCGTCAGAAGATGTTCGGGTAGCTTGCGGTCTTAATGATGACATTGTTACCATTCTAAGAGTCATGATAACAATGTCGCCATGATGCCCAGCGAGAACATGTTGGGCCGCATGGCGACCGCCGGAGTATGGAGTCCGTCGTGGCGAAGGACAACCTCGGCGAGTTCGAGGAGCTCGTGTTGCTGGCCGCCATCCGCCTGGGGGCCGGGGCCTATGGCCTCGCCATTGTGGATGAGCTCGGCGCCACTGCCGAGCGCTCCGTCGCGCGAGCATCGGTATACGTCGCGCTGCGACGACTCGAGCGCGCCGGTCTCATCACCACGCGCCGCGAATCTGCCGAGGACGCCCCGCGCGGCAAACCACGCCGTTTTGTCACCGTGAAGCCCGCCGGTCTGGCGCTACTGCGGCGGTCGAGACGATCGCTGATGCGCATGTGGGCCGGCATCGAGCAGCGGCTGGAGGAGACATGAGGTCAGGCGCTGCATTGCCGACGATCGTGCGCAAGGTGCTGACGCGGGCACTGCCTGCGGACTGGCGCGACGACATTCTGGTTGATCTCGAGGAGACCTACATCCGGCACAGGGCTTGCCGCTCCCGCGCCCGGGCGCTCGCTTGGTTGATCCTGCAATCTAGTGCCTTCACCGCGCGTTTCGTGCTCGAGCGACTCGTGGAGGCTGTCCGCAGCGTGCGCCTCACCTCCAGCGAGTTACGCGTAGTAGGGCGGTCCATACGACTCACTCCGTGGCTGACCACGGTGTCGATCGCCGCACTGGCGATCGCGATCGGAGTCGCGACCGCAGCGTTTGCGGTAGTCCGCGGCACGTTCTACGGCGTATTGCCCTTTCCCGACGGCGACCGCATTGTCTTGGTTCAGGACATCGACCGCACCGGCGGTTATCCCATCGATGTCGGAGCCGCTGAGTTCTGGCGCCGCCGCCAATCGCTGAGAGCCTTCGCCGAGCTGGCGGGCTACTACACACGCAACACAGTTCTGGGCCGTAAGGAGGGTCTCGGCAAGCCGCTCCGCGCCGTCTACGCGACGCCCGATTTGCTGGCGCTCACCGGCGTGGCGCCGGCTATCGGTCGTCTCCCGACCCAGGCTGATGTCGCGGCGGGTTCCGAGAAGATGGTCATGCTGCCGCACACACTGTGGCAAACCGAGCTCGGCGGCAGCCTCGACGCGATCGGCACCCGGGTTCGTGTAGGTGATGAGCCGCACTCGGTGATCGCGGTCATGCCGCCGGGCTTCGCCTTCCCGTGGGCGGACGAGATGTGGATCCCGATCCAGACCGACCCGAGAGCGGCCGACGCGACGACCGAGAAGCTGCGCATGGTTGGACGGCTGGTTCCAGCCGTCACGCTGGAGGTCGCTCAGGCCGAGCTGTCGGCGCTTGCCCGACTTGATCCGACTCAGGTCCCCGACGACCATGTCGTCGCCCACACGGTGGTTCCGTTCACACTCGGATTGGCGGCCTTCGGCCAGGAGGCGATGGTCTGGTCGGTCATGGCGGGATTGCTGCTACTCCTGCTGGTAATGGCTGCCAACATCGCCAACCTGGTGCTCGCGCGCAATCTGGCGCGAGGCGCCGAAATCGCGGTGCGCAGTGCGCTTGGAGCGAACCGAGCCCGGATCGTCACCCAACTGCTGCTGGAGGTGGCGGTCATGGTCGCGATCGCGGCCGTTCTCGGCCTGGCGCTCGCTCGGGCGCTGCTGACCGAGTTCGCGGCCCGTGTGCCTGACCTCCCGTTCTGGACCGATCTCCGGCTCCGCTGGCCGATCGTGGTCTGTGCCATCGTGCTGGCGGCCGCCGTGGCTCTGGTAGCCGGCCTCGTTCCGGCCCTTCGCGCCACCGGCGGTGGTCTGGGCGGAGCAGCCCAGACAGGTAGCCGTTCGGTCACGGACTTGCAATTCGGTCGACTGACCGCAGCCATCGTGGTCGTGGAGGTCGCCGTCTCGATGGGCTTCCTGGGAGCCGCTGCCGTACTCGGACACAGCCTGCTGTCGTTCGGCTTCACCGGCGTCGATCTGCCAGCCGAGCAGACGCTGGTCGCACAGCTCTACTTCGGCTGGCCGGATGAGCTCCGTGACCCGGAAGCGACGTTCGTGCCAGAGGAACGTGAACGCATCCGTCTCGCCTTCCTGCAATCGGCGGACCGTCGGCGTCGCGACATCGAATCCGCACTGCTCGACCTGAGGCGGGTGACTGCAGTCGCCTCCGCTTCGCGTTTTCCGGGCAACGAGACCGATGCGCGTCGAATAGAGATCGACGAGCAACCAGTGGCGCGGCTGGTGAGGTCGGAGGTCGTGGACGTCGGCTCCGGCGTGTTCGATCTCCTCGGCGTGCGACCGACGCGTGGTCGTGACTTCCGGTCGGAGGAGCTTGACGAATCCCTGCCGGTGACGGTCGTGAACGAACCGTTCGTCGCGGCGCACTTCGGTGGGGGCAATCCGATAGGCCGCCGAATCCGCATGCTGCCACAATCCGAAATCGCAGATCCCGAGCGCTATCCATGGGTCGAGATCGTCGGAGTGGTCCCCGACCTGGGCCTGAATCCAGGAAACCCGGCGAACGGCGACGGTGTCTATCGCCCCATGCGTCCCATCAATATCATGCGCATGGCCGTGAGCGTGGAAGGCGACCCCGCAACGCTGATCCCCGATATGCATCGGATAGTGCGCGCAGTGGACCCGGTCATCCAGGTCCAATGGATCAAGACCCTCGAGGCTCAAATGGCAGAGCCGGTAGCCCTCTTCCGTGGCCTCGGGCTCGGATTTCTCGCGCTTGGCGCGCTGGCGCTCGTGATCTCGACGGCGAGCCTGCACGCGCTTGCATCGTTCGCGGTAACCCGACAGGTTCGCCAGATCGGTATCCGCCGAGCGCTGGGAGCAGGCCGTGCCCGGGTCGCCTCCAGCATTTTCCGCCGCAACGCGGTCCAGATGGCGCTGGGCACGGCGCTCGGTGCAGTGCTCGCGGTTGCGCTGCTCGCGGCGATTCGCACGGCGCCGTTCGAGCTCCAGCCTGGCAACCCGCTGGCTTTCGGGTTGGCGGCAACCGCGCTAACGCTGGCCAGCCTGATCGCCATCACAGTGCCGCTACGACGCGCGTTGTCGATCCAGCCTGTCGAGGCTCTGCGCACCGACTGAAGCTCGCTCCGGCCGCTCGTCAGCCACCAGGTCGGCGCAGCGGCCCAGCGGAGGGCGCGCGCGTCCAGCGACCGCCGGTACGAAGCGTGGTATACGGAGCCCAAAGCCATCCGGCACAGTTCCAGGACAAACGACGATGACCGATACGCCATTCAGAACACGGATCGAAGGCGGAGCCTCACCGACGCTCGAAGAATGGGGAATGGACTCCGAACACGGGGCGCTGCGCGACGTGCTTCTTGGCCCCGCCGACAGCTTCTACTGGATGGAAGACAACGCGCAGTTCAGCTCGATCACCCGCGCGACACTCGAGTCCGGCGAGACGTTCGACCACGCGCGCGCCATGGCCCAGCACGGCGAAATGGTGGACGCGTACCGTTCGGCCGGGGTGACCGTACACCTGCTCGAGGTCGACGAGGCCACTCCGTACCAGGTCTACGCGCGCGACTCGAGCTTCATGACGCCGTACGGCGCCGTCGCCTGCCAGCTCGCCAACCCCCGGCGCCGCGGCGAGTACGCATCGGTCATGCGCTTTTACGCCGGCGCCGGCATCCCGATGTACGACCTCGTGTCGGCTGGCAACTTCGAGGGCGGCGACTTCAACATCATCGGCCCCGAGTGCGTGCTGATCGGTTACACCGGGTTCCGTTGCGAGGAAGTCGCCGCCAGGCAGATTGGCGGCTGGATGGAGGCGGAGGGCTGGGAGGTACGCTACGCGCCCATCGATCCGTTCTACGTTCACATCGACTTGATGGTCTGCATGCTGTCCGAGAAGGCGTGTGCGGTGTGTCTTGAGACCACCGATCCCTCGATCGTCACCTGGCTCGAGGGCAAGGGCATCGAGATCGTGCCGGTGAGCTTCCAGGACACCATGACGCTGGGCTGCAACGTCATGGCGCTGGGCAACGATCGCATCCTCTCGACCGCCGATAGCACCGACTTGAACGGGAGACTTCGGGCAATGGGCTTCGAGGTCTACGACCCCGACGTGTCGATGTTCACCAAGGGCGGCGGCGGGGTTCATTGCATGGCTCAGCCGCTGCGCCGCGACAGCGTTTGAGCGAGCGAGCTGGCGAGCGACCACCGGACGGCGACAGGGGCAGGCGATGCAATCGTGAGTAGGGCGCCCAGACGCGGCCGGCGCAGCGGTGGACGGGCCGCCAACCTACGCGGCAAGGGCGCGGCGATCGCCCAGCTCCCTTGGAGCTTGCCGGTCAATAGCGATCAGCCGACGGAACCGCTAACCGCCGACGGCGTGCAGGCGGTTCATGACGGCGCCATGCGCATCCTGGAGGAAATCGGCATCGAGTTCCTCCACCCGGACGCGGTAGATGTTCTGCGCCAAGCAGGCTGCATCGTCGATGGGGAGAATGTTCGCATCGGCCGCGACGTAGTGATGGCGCAGTTGCCGCACGCACCACCGAGCTTCACGCTCACGCCGCGCAATCCGGAGCGGCGAATCGAGATCGGCGGCAACCGCATGGTCTTCGGCAACGTCTCCAACCCGCCGAACTGCTCCGATCTCGATCGCGGCCGGCGCACGGGAACGCGCGACAGCTACCGCGACCTCATCAAGCTGACCCAGTACTTCAACTGCATCCATTTCGCCGGCGGGTACCCGGTCGAGCCGATGGATCTGCATCCCTCGATCCGGCACCTCGACTGCCTCTACGACAAGCTGGTGCTGACCGACAAGGTGGTCCACGCCTACAGCCTCGGTAAGGAGCGTGTCGAGGACGTCATGGAGATGGTCCGCATCGCCGGTGAGCTAACCCCCGACCAGTTCGAGGCAACACCGAGGATGTACACCAACATCAACTCGAGCTCGCCGCTCCGTCACGACTACCCGATGCTCGACGGCGCCATGCGATTGGCCCGTCGCGGCCAGGCCGTGGTGGTGACGCCCTTCACATTGGCCGGCGCCATGGCCCCGGTGACCATGGTGGGAGCGGTGACGCTGTCGATGGCCGAGGGCCTCGCCGCGATCGCCCTGCTGCAGCTGATCAACCCGGGTTGCGCGACGGCCATCGGCACCTTCACCTCGAACGTCGACATGAAGACCGGTGCGCCCGCGTTCGGCACCCCCGACTACATACGCGCCACCCAGATGTCCGGCCAGATGGCGCGCTTCTACGGCTTGCCACTGCGGGCATCGAACGCCTGCGCCGCCAACTGCCCGGATAGCCAGTCAGCCTGGGAGAGCGCCTTCTCGCTCTGGTCCGCCGTGTCGTCGCGAGTGAACATGGTCTATCACGCTGCCGGCTGGCTCGAAGGCGGGTTGTGCGCCTCGTACGAGAAGTTCGTGATGGACTGCGAGACGGTGCAGCAGATCATCGCCTATCTCGAGCCGACCTCGGTGACCGAGGCCGACATCGCCGTCGATGCGGTGCGAGAGGTCGGCCCCGGTGGCCATTTCTTCGGTTGCGCGCACACCCAGGAGCGCTACGAGACGGCGTTCTACAGTCCGTTCCTGTCGGACTGGTCGAACTTCGAGAGCTGGGAGGAGCGCGGCGCGGTCCGGACGCCGGAGCGTGCCAACAAGATCTGGAAACAGATCCTGGCGGAGTTCGAGCCTCCGCCGATCGATCACGCGATCGACGAGGAGCTTCAAGCCTTCGTGACCCGGCGCAAGGAGGAGGGCGGCGCGCCAACCGACTTCTAGTGGACGAGAAGACCCACGGATGGCTGCGGCGAGATCGGAAAGTCGATGAGCAACGACGAGCGGGAACAGCAGCAGCCGCACATCGCGTGGACTACCACCGAGCCACAGTCGTTCGGGCACGGCTGGATCAGCGGCCTGTTGTCGGCGATTCTCGGTATCGTCGGGCTCGGGGTCGTGCTCTGCTTCCACTTTCCGTCCTTGCTCACGGTACCGGAGCTACGCGCCTACTACCCGTTGCCGCTTGTACGCGCAGCGTTGCACCTGGCGCTGGTCGCGTCCTTCCTGCTCGGCGTCGTCAGCCTGTGCCTCCGATCGAACAAGGCACTCGGCTCCGTGGGCATCACGCTGACGGCTATCGCCGCCGTGCTCGGTGGGTCGCGAGTCCCGGTGGAAGGCGGCGTCGTCTCCGGTCCGTTCCTCGGCATGGACTGGTTCCTGCTGAACCTGGTCCTGTATTCGGCCTTTTATGTCCCCCTGGAGCGATTCTTCGCGAAGTATCCGGAGCAGCCCACGTTCCGCCGGGAATGGCAGGTCGACCTCACCTACTTCTTCCTGAACACCCTGCTAATCCAGGTGATGACCCTGCTCACCATGCGACCGGCCATGGTCTTCTTCGACTGGGCGCGGATCGCGCCGATCGCTGACACGGTCTCCGGGATCCCGGTCCTCGTCCAGGTGCCGGCGATCCTGCTGGTTGCCGACCTGACCCAGTACTGGGTGCACCGTGCTTTCCACCAGATCCCGTTCCTGTGGCGCTTCCACGCCATTCATCACTCCGCCGAGGCGATGGACTGGCTGGCGGGCTCACGGCTACACCTGGTGGATGCCGTCGTCACTCGCGCGGTGACCTACGTGCCGATCTACGTCCTCGGCTTCTCCGAAACCGCGCTCTACATGTACGTCGTAGCGGTCGTTGTGCAGGCGACGTTCATTCACGCCAATGTGCGCTGGGAATTCGGCGGGCTCCGCGCGGTGGTCGCAACGCCGCGGTTCCATCACTGGCATCACGCCGCCGAGCCGCAGGCCATCGACAAGAACTTCTGCGTCCACACGCCGCTGTGGGACTGGCTGTTCGGCACCCTGTACCACCCCGATCGGTGGCCGAGCGCCTACGGACTCTGCGGTGAGCGGGACGTGCCGTCGAGCTGGCTCCGGCAGCTCCTGTACCCGTTTCGAGGAAAGTCGGCCTGATTCGATTTTTCTCCTTCTCGGTTGACGGACTCTCACCCACCGCCCGACACTGTCCGACTGGGGGCACACTGGCAGAACCGAATGCAGGATACTGACTCGACCAACACCCCGACCACGTTGTCCCCGTCGGGCGATCGTCAGCCGGCCGATCCGGCACGCACTGGCGACAAACCCGCTCGACGCCTAGCGACCCTGCAGGCTACGCCAGCCTCTATTACCAGCGAGACGCGCGAGCTGCTTCGCGACCGCCTCCGGATCGTTTCGGCGATCGTCGCGGCGGAGCTGGCGATGTTCGCCGTTCGCGATCTACTGGCGGCGCAAGGTAGCTTTCTACCCTGGGTACGGGCCAGCCTGGTTTTCATGTACGCGGCATTGGCGATCTGGCTTCGTGGCGCCAGGTCGCTGACGCTCGACCAGCTCCGTCGCCTCGAGTTCATCATGGTATGGGTGGTCTCGGCCTGGTTCGCGATCGACCGCTTCCATTACATCCGAGATCGGAGCGCCGCCAACGACGAGGCCGCGACCGTCTTCGCCGTGGACTTCGCCGTGCTCGAGTACGTCGTGGTCATGACTGCGTACGCGATATTCATCCCAAACACCTGGCAACGAGCGCTTCGTATGACGACTCCGCTGGCACTGCTTCCGGCGCTGATCGTCGGGCTGGTAGGCGCAATGTACCCGGGCGACGCAGCAACACTAGGCACGGTGTTGACGCCGACACGCGTGTCGACCCTCGCTCTCATGCTGCTCATCGGCCTGCTGTTCTCGGCCGGTGGCGCGCGTTTGATTCACGCGCTTCGCGAGCAGGTTTTCGAGGCCCGGCAGCTCGGACAGTATCGATTGATCGACCGCATCGGAATAGGCGGGATGGGCGAGGTCTGGCGCGGTGAGCATCAGCTGTTGCCCAGGCCGGCGGCGATCAAGCTCATCCGTCCTGACCGGCTGCACACCAGCAGCCCACTCGAAGTGGAAGCTACGCTGGGGCGCTTCGAGCGCGAGGTCCGCGCTACCTCGACCCTGCGCTCACCCCACACCGTGGAGATCTACGACTTCGGCATTACCGACGATCAGGTCTTCTACTACGTCATGGAGCTGCTCGACGGACTCGACCTCAGGAACCTCGTCAAACGCTTCGGCCCACTCCCGGAATCTCGTGTCGCCCACTTGCTTGGGCAGGTTTGCGAATCCCTGCCGGAGGCTCATGGCCAGGGCCTCGTGCACCGCGACATCAAGCCGGCCAACATCTATGTGTGCCGCCTCGGCAATCGCTTCGACTACGTCAAGGTGCTCGACTTCGGGCTGGTGGACGCCATCGACCCCGGCAACGAATCGACAGGTCTGGTAGCTGACGCTGGCGTGGCGGGAACACCCGCCTTCATGGCGCCGGAGATGCTGCAGGGGGAGCAGCTCATTGATGGGCGTGCCGACATCTACGCTCTGGGATGTGTCGGCTACTGGCTGCTGACCGGCGAGCTCGTCTTCGCGGGGGACAACGTCGTCGATATCGCCCGCGGGCACCTGACAGGGCCCGTGGTGCCGCCGTCAGCGCAGTGTGGCAGGCGGCTCGACACCGGGGTAGAGGACGCGGTGCTGGCGTGTCTCGCCAAAGACCCGGCGCACAGGCCGGCCTCGGCCGAGGCTCTCTCCGACCAGCTGACTACCGCAAGTGCAACCGAGGCCTGGATGAATCACCAGGCGCGCGATTGGTGGCAATCGACTCTGGCTCCGTAAACCGCATGGCCTTCGAAGCGCCGGGTGCAGCAACGAGTGGCAGCCCCACGTCCCTCCTATTCGTCGTCGGCCACCGCTCCCGACCTCACGATCGGCAGGCTCACGTGCGACGGGTACTGCGCTGAGTGGTGCACGATCTGGTTCGCCAGCACCCACTCGGTCTCGTCGTAGTTGTTGCCGCCCGTGTTCATATTGCGGTCAAAGCGCGGGAAGTTGCTGCTCGTTACATGGACCCGGACGCGGTGCCCTTTGCCGAAGTAGTTGGACGAGGAATGAAGGTCGAGCCGAATCTCGTAGACCTCGCCGTGTTCCATCCACACCGAGACCGAGTCGTGTCGCGGTAGCGCATGCGGCGGGCGTTCCTGGGTGTTGAAGGCGCGTCCGTCCGGATAGTCGCCGACGAGCTTGAGCATGAAGTCGGTGTCCTTCGCGTCGCAGCAGACATAAAGCACCGGCCGGTCTCTTATGATCGAGTCGAGCCGCGGAACGGGGGAGGCATTGACCGGTAAGCGAACGAAGGAGCGGCAACATTTGCCGCCGGCGCTGCGAACGCTGGTGGGCGATGTTCAGGCGATCCTCGGCGAGGTCGTGGCCGCGGCCGAGGGCGCCGAACTCTACGAGATCATCGAGCGGGTGCGGCGCGACATGGTCGCGTTCCGCGAAGCTTCGAGTCGCCGCGGCCGTGCCGCCGCGCTCACGCGCGGCAGGCGACGGCTTGTCGCCCTTCCGGCGAAACGCCAGCTGCTGGTGGCTCGCGCCTACACCCTTTACCTGGAGCTGGTGAACGTGTGCGAGAACGCCTTCCGGACCCATCGGCTGCGCGAACGCCGCCGCGGGCGGTCGGAGGCGAGGGCGTGCATGACCTTCGTGCTGACCGCGCATCCCACCGAGTCGCGCTCACCGGAGAACATCCGGCTGCTGCGCCGCGTCCAGGACCTGCTGGTGGAATCGCTGCAGGCGGGTCGACCTATCGACCGATCGCGGCTCGGCAACCTTCTCCAGCTCGCCTGGCGCGTCGGCACCCACCCGCCGCACAAGCCGACGGTCGAGGACGAGGCGTCGCACTTGTACTCGCTGCTCACCGACCCAATCCTCAACGAGATCGTCGCGCTCAACGACTCGGGCCACCGGTTGCTGCTGCGCACCTGGGTTGGAGGCGACAAGGACGGGCATCCGGGCGTGGGAGCAGCCCAGAGCCGGGCGTCGCTGCAGCTCGCTCGGCAGCGATTCCTCGAGTTCGTGGAAACAAGCCTGATGGCGGCGGTTCGCGAGGACACCTCGTTGCTCGGCAGCCTGCCGGTCGATCGGGCCCAGGCGGGCCTCGAGGAGGCGCTCGCAGCGGTCCGCAGGGTGAGGGCCGGCGACGGCGGCCGCATCCTGAAGCTCCAGCGAAGCGTCCGGCGCTTCCAGTCCGCCTATCGGCGCCGTGTGTCGGCCGAGCAGCCGCAGGTGGCGAACCTGGCCACGCTGCTCGATGTCTTCCCCTCGCTCGTGGTACCGCTTGAGCTGCGCGAGGAGCGCGGCCGGTTCGAGCGCGGCACCCCGATCGCCGCCATGATGCGCACCCTGGGGCGGATCGCCGACGGCGGGCAGGTCGACTGGTACGCGCGCGGCTGCGTCGTGAGCATGACGTCCGAGGGATCCGATCTGATTCAGGCGCAGCGCCTCGTAACGCGGATGTTGGGCCGGCCGCTCATTCCGGTGATCCCGCTCTTCGAGCTGCCCGAGGTGATCGCGCGGGCTCACGAGATTCTCGGCGATGCCTGGACGGATCGCGAGTTCCGCGCCTGCGCACGTCGGCGGGGCCAGGTTGAGGTGATGCTTGGCTACTCCGACACGGCCAAACGCATGGGCATGCTGGCCAGCCGAGTCGGCGTCCATCGAGCGATGCGCGAGCTGGGGGCGTGGGCCGAGCGCCAGGACATGCGGATGGTTTTCTTCCATGGCTCCGGCGGCAGCGTTGGGCGGGGCGGGGGCACGATCGACGACCTGGCGGCGACCTGGCCGCCGTCGGCGCTTTCGGTCTACAAGCACACGCTCCAGGGGGAGATGATCGAGCGCACCCTGGCGACACCGGAGATTCTCCGCAGTCTCGTGCGCAAGGTGGCCTCGATCCAGGCCGACCCGCCGGTCTATCGCGGTGTCGGCCAGCTCGCCGCCGAGCTGGCCGAGGCCTCGGAGCGCGTCTTCGCCGAGCTCGTCGGCTCCGAGACATTCCACGAGCTGCTCCGCGACGCGACGCCCTACGCGCGGCTCCAAGCGCTGACCATCGGCTCACGTCCCACGCGGCGCGCAGGCTCCGGCAAGAAGGCGGGCCTCGAGAAGCTGCGGGCCATTCCGTGGGTGCTGTGCTGGACGCAGACGCGGCTTCTGCTCCACGCCTGGCTCGGAATCGGCGAGGCGTGGAGCCGAGTGGCTCAATCGCGGGACGCCGTCGAGCGCCTGACCTCGGCGCGGCGCCGCGACCCGCTGCTGCGCAGCTACCTGCGCCTGCTGTCGTTCACCCTCGCCAAGACCGAGCCCGAGCTCTGGCTCGCCTATCGCCGGGCGCTGGCACCGCCGGCGGTACGCGAACTAGCGCGCAAACTTGACGGCGGCTACGCCGCCGCCGTCGAGCTTGCCTGCTCGGCCACCTCCGAAGGCACACTGCTGCCGGATCGACCTTGGCTCGAGGAATCGATCCACTACCGGGCGCCGATGATCCACCCGCTCAACTTGCTGCAGATCGAGCTGCTCTCGAAGCCGCGCTGGAGCCGCGACGAGCAGAGCCTCTTCCGCGAAACCGTCACCGGCATCGCGGCTGGAATGCTCACGACCGGCTGACGACCTTGCCTACTCCTCGTCGTCGGCCACCGCTCCCGACCTCACGATCGGTAGGCTTACGTGCGACGGGTACTGCGCCGAGTGGTGCACGATCTGGTTCGCCAGCACCCACTCGGTCTCGTCGTAGTTGTTGCCGCCGGTGTTCATGTTGCGGTCAAAGCGCGGGAAGTCGCTGCTCGTCACGTCGACACGGATGCGGTGGCCTTTGCCGAAGTAGTTGGACGACGAGTGCAGGTCGAGTCGGATCTCGTAGACTTCGCCTTCCTCCATCCAAACCGGGACAGAGTCGTTGTCACGGTAGCGTACCCGCCGGGCGCCCGACTGCAAGTTGAAGGCACGGCCGTCCGGGTACACGTCGACCAGCTTGAGCATGAAGTCGGTGTCCTTGGCGTCAGAGCCGACATACAGCACAGCGCTGATATCGCCGCTCATCTCAATGCCTTGGTCCAACGGCTCCGAAGTGTAGACGAGGACGTCGGCGCGCATCTCGTTGTTCGACTGGTCGTAGGCACCGGATCCGTCGGGCAGACCCGTGCAGCAGGTGTTGCCACCGCGCGTCGGTACCGGCGTGCCGGGATCGTAGGTGTAGCGATCGGCCGGCTGGTCGCCATCAGGCGCGCTCCACGACAGCGTGCCGTCGCCGAAGCGGCTGTTGGCGCGGCCACCGGAGTTCAGGAACAGCTTGGTGTCGGTGGTGCCCTGCGGCGGCCACACTTCTGACTCGCGCCACTCGTTGGCGCCCATCAGGTAGTACTGCACCCTTGGCATGTCGGTGATGCCGTTGTCGTCGCCGTCGAGCCAGTGCGCCATCCAGCGCATGTAGATGTCGAGGAAGTCCTTGCGGGCGTCGCCGAGCTCGCGCTCGCCGATGATGGTGTTCTCGGTGGCGCGCGCCCAGCCGCAATGGGTCGAGGGGGCGACGATGACGAACTGGTTGTTGCGCGCGTGCTCGCTGACAGCGTTGCCGCGCATCTGGTTGAACATCGTCAAGGTCTCGTCGACGCCGAAGTCGTACCAGGAGTCGATGTACAGCGCCGGTACGTCGAAGGTGTCGTCGGAGCGGATGAAATCGTTGTCGTAGAAGTAATCCGACTCCGGCGGGTTGGAGAGGTACTCCTCGTAGTCGGTGTGCGTCATGCCGGTGTTCTTGACCAGGTCGATCACCGGCAGCGCATCGAAGGCACCGACGCGGTTACGGCGCCCACCACCTTCGACGCCACGACGCGGATCGGCGTAGTTCTCGAACTTGCGCGCCATTTCGCCCTTGAACCACTCCTCGCGATCGAGGTGATCTGGCGGCTGCAGGAACACCGTGCTGCCAGCGCCCATGAACCAACCGGCGGTCTGCGCCAGCTCGAACACGCCACCGTCGTACGACGCCCAGGGCCGGCCGGGCGGGTAATAGGCCGACGACGGCGCCTGCGGCAACGCCGCAATGTGGTTGGGGTGCTTGGAGGCCGCCAGTGCCAGCTGTGTCTCCCCCAGGTACGAGCAGCCGAAGCTGGCCACCTTCTGGTCAGACCACGGCTGGCTGATCAGCCACTCCACCGTGTCGTAGCCGTCCTCGCGATCTGAATAGCGCAGCCGATAGTTGCCTTCGGACTCGTAGCGGCCACGGATATCCTGCACCGCCACCACGTAGCCCTTTTCGACGAACCTCGCAACGGTGTCGCCGCGGCCGCTGTTCTCCTTGTTGTAGGGCGTGCGGATGAGCACGGTCGAGTGCGGACCCTCGGCACCATCGGGAAAATACAGGTCGGTCGACATGCGCACACCATCGCGCATCGGCACCATGTTGCTGCGGTCACGGCGCACCTCGTAACCGTCTTGGGACGCCCAACTCGCCGCGCCACCAGGCATCGACAGGGCGACAACCAGCGCCGCGATCACGATCAGGGACCAGGTTGCTTTCTTTCCAGACACGGGTGCCTCCAAGTTGATTTGGTCGGCGTGCGGACAGAGGACCATTGGTGGATCTGTACCACGTTCGACGCGGCTGTTGGAAGGAGCGAGGCGCGAGTCGATCCATCCGACGCTGTGGATGCTCTCAGATCTCCCGGTGGCCAAAGGGCGGGCGCGGTCCGCTGGGTGGCATCGCGACGCCTGGATCAAGGTTCGAAACGGAACGCGATGACATCGTGGACACCGGCTGGCCGGTACCTCGCCCACGCTAATTGTTAAGCTATAGGCGTCGAGCAGCCGGAGGTGTGGACCCTCCGGCCACCAGGTTCGAGCACGCCCACATGGAGTTTGGACCTCCGCGTGGTTCCCTCGCCCTCGAACCTGGTTGCCCGACCCTATAGTCCGCGTTCACCGATCATGTTCTCGACCTGCTGAACGCCCGCCCGCGTTAGCCTGTACTTTTTCCTCGCCTGTTTGGTCGTGCCTTCTTTCCTGACCTGAATAACCAATTTCGGGGACCGTGCCATGAGTCTGGACAAGTCCCGGGTGATGTTCCCGGCGGGATGACCGAGATCCTTGAGCGCCCGGTTGAGTTCGAATGCCTCTAAGCTGTCGTGTTTCTGTACCTCCTGGAACCAATAGCCAGCCACAAGGATGCGCTCAAGGCCAATCTGCGGATCAGCAGCGTCAACTAGCTCGTGGAATTCGTTGAAACGGTCAAGCGGCGAACTCCCGTCCGTGATGTCCGGGCTCGCCGAGCCGCCGCCTCCGGAGGCTGTGGCAGGCTCAAATTTCTGGACTGCCCAAGCGAGCACGCGCACGCGAGCGCTCTCTTCGAGGTTCTGTAGAGCTTCGGCGATCTTTGACATGGCGCTGATTTCTGGATCCACCATAGACCTCCTTTGCCGGTTCAATTACCAATAGTTATTACACTGTATCAGGTCCATATAGTCATGTTAATAGGTATTGAACCAGGTCGTCGGAGCTGACCTGCCGGGAGCGTCGGCCCGCATCCGGGTCGCTTCTCTCAGTCGAGCCGCTGATGAGCGCCTGCAAGTTCGAGGCGCGCAGCTTACCGTCAGGAGCACCTCGTTTCCGCGCCTTGGGCGCACAGGTACCGACCACCCGGGCCTGACATCACCACTTGGCCTGCTCGTATGTCGGGCGCTAAGCCGCCTACTCCTCGTCGGCCACCGCTCCCGACCTCACGATCGGCAGGATCACGTGCGACGGGTATTGCGCCGAGTGATGCACGATCTGATTCGCCAGCACCCACTCGGTCTCGTCGAAGTTGTTGCCGCCGGTGTTCAGGTTGCGGCTCCAACGCGGGAAGTTGGAGCTCGACACCTCGACGCGGATACGGTGGCCCTTGGCGAAGTAGTTGGACGCGGCATGCAGGTCGAGTTGGATCTCGTAGACCTCGCCCTCTTCCATCCACACCGGGACGGAGAGATTGTCGCGGTAGCGCATGCGCCGCGCGCCCTCCTGGATGTTGAAGGCACGACCATCCGGATAGACGTCGACCAGCTTCAGTGTGAAGTCGGTGTCTTTGGCGTCGGAACCAACGTAGAGCACCCCACCGAGATCACCGCTCACTTCGATGCCCTCCTCGAGCGGCTCGGAGGTGTACACCAGGATGTCGGCTCGCATCTCGTTGGTCGACTGGTCGTAGCCGCCGGATCCCTCGGTGAACCCGGTGCAGCAGGTGTTGCCGCCCCGGGTGGGCACCGGGGTGCCCGGATCGTAGGTGTAGCGATCGGCCGGCTGGTCGCCATCAGGTGCACTCCACGAGAGCGTGCCGTCGCCGAAACGGCTGTTGGCGCGGCCTCCCGACTGCAGGTAGAGCTTCTCGGTCGTGGTGCCGGTGGGGGGCCAGTACTCGTCGCTGCGCCACTCGTTAGCACCCATCAGGTAGTACTGCACGCGCGGCATGTCGGTAATGCCGTTGTCCTCGCCGTCGAGCCAGTGGGCCATCCAGCGCATGTAAATGTCCTGGAAGTCCTTGCGCGCATCGCCGAGCTCACGTTCGCCGATGATGGTGTTCTCGGTGGCGCGCTCCCAGCCGCAGTGGGTCGACGGGGCAACGATGACGAACTGGTTGCGCCGCGCGTGCTCGCTCACCGCCTGCTCGCGCATCTGGTTGAACATCGTCAGCGTGTCGTCGACGCCGAAGTCGTACCAGGAGTCGATGTACAGCGCCGCCGTGTCGAAGGTGTCGTTGGAGCGCACGAAGTCGTTGTCGTAGAAGTAATCCGACTCCGGCGGGTTAGCGGCGTACTCCTCGTAGTCGGTGTGGGTCATGCCGCGATTCTTGACGATGTCGACCACCGGCAGGTGCTGGTAGGCCTCGAAGGCATTCTCGCGACCGGCGTCCGGGAAGACCATGAACTTGCGCGCCATGTCGCCCTTGAACCACTCCTCGCGATCGACGTGATCCGGCGGCTGCATGAACACCGTCGTGCCGCTGTTGAGGAACCAGCCGGCGGTCTGCGCCAGCTCGAACACGCCGCCGTCGAACGATGACCACGGGCGACCGGGGGCGTAGTAAGCCGCCGACGGCGCCTGCGGGATCGCCGCGACGTGGTTGGGGTGCTTGGCGGCCGCCAGCGCAAGCTGAGTCTCACCCAGATAGGAGCACCCGAAGGTGGCGACTTTCTCGTTCGACCACGGCTGGTTGATCAACCACTCCACCGTGTCGTAGCCGTCATCGCGGTCTGAGTAGCGCACCCGGTAGCGGCCCGCGGACTCGAAGCGCCCGCGGATGTCCTGCACCACCACCGCGTATCCCTTGGAGACGAACGTCGGGATCCAGCCGCGATCGGCAGGGTCCTGGGTGCGGCGATACGGGTAGGTGTTTTCCTTGTTGTACGGCGTCCGGATCAGAATGGTCGACAGCGGGCCCTCGGCACCGTCCGGGAAGTAGATGTCGGTCGACAGCAGCGTCCCGTCCCGCATCGGCACCATGTTGCTGCGGTCCTTGCGCACCTCGTAGCCGCCGTGACCGTCCTGCCCGGAAGCCGCGGCGGACGCCCAGCCGGCGGTGCCAGCGGGGGTAGACAGCAAGATAGCTAGAATGGCAACTACGATCAGGGACCAGGTTGTTCTTCTGCTTGGCATGGGAACCTCCGGAGTCGAGCAAGTCCGGATCGAGCGGACTAGTTGTGAGTTCTGAGTAGGTTGTTCACGGACTCACCTCGAGCCTGGACATAGGCGTCTGACTGCCGATGCCAGCATGGGGTCGGTGACGATTGTAACGATTCGTCCAGGGGACAAGTGCGCGAGCTCGGTGAGCCGAAGTCCGGTAGCAGGTGCCGTAGGCCCACTGCTCCTTGAGTGTGCGGATGAAGCGTTCGGCCTTGCCGTTGGTGCGCGGCGTATAGGGCTTCGTGTAGATGTGGCGGATGTTGAGCTGCTGGCACAGCAGATTGAAGCGCTTGGAGATGTAGCCGGGGCCGTTGTCGGTCATGACGCGTTGGATCGATACGCCGTGGGTTGCGAACATCTCCACGGCCCGGGCGAGAAAGGCCGTGCAGGTGTGCTGATCCTCAGCCGGTAGTACTTCCGTGTAGGCGGCCCGCGAGTGATCGTCCACGGCGACATGGGCATACTCCCAGCCAGCACCATAGATACGCTTGGAGCGGTCGCCATGGATGCGGTGGCCAGGCTTGGTGATCCGCGCCAGCTTCTTGGTATCCAGGTGTAGCAGCTCGCCAGGTCGTTTGCGTTCGTAACGCCGCACCGGCACCTTGGGCTCCAGGTCTTGGAGCCGACCCATTCCCGAACGACGCAGCCAGTCCGATACCGTGGAGCGTGGCACACACACTCGCTGGCTGATCTGCCAGGCCGTCAACTTGTGGCGACGCAGCCGCTGGATCCTGCGCACCGTCCGGGGAGTCGTTTGATGCGGACACCGGTGCGGTCGGCTGCTCCGATCAACCAGTCCCGACTCGCCTTCTTGCCGGTATCGACGCAGCCATTTGAACACCGTCCGCTCCGACACGCTCAGGGCTGCCGCCGTATCCTTCACAGGCTTCGCCTGCTCCAGGACACGGCGTACCATCTCGCGGCGTAGGTATGGCGTCGTGCGGGCGTTACCATGCAACTGCATCGGGCGCTCCTTCTGAGCTTTGGTGTCTTTGACAACCCCATTGATCTCAGAAGTGAGCCCCGATGTGAACAACGTCCTCGGAATGCACAACTAGTCGTGGCGGATCTGTACCACGTTTTCCACCCAGGTTGCACGGGTGGCGGTGCGTAATCGGCGGACACCGAACCCTCGGGAATCCCCCGGCTGGGCCGCAGCTCGCGCAGCGGGCGAACCGAGGCTACCCATCTAGTCACCAAGCAAAACTATCTTCGGCTGGCCTAGGACTCTGAATCCCCAAAGCGGGCGTCGCGCCAGGCGATCGCCGCCTTCAGGCCGTCCTTGCGGGCGATGGCCATGAACTCCTCGCGTTCCGGAACCACCGCGGCCTCGATGAGCACGCCCATGTCGTGAGAGTCGCCGAGCGCTTCGCGCATACCCATGATGTCGTAGGTGCGATTGATCGCCTTCTTGGTAGTCGTCATCGAGAATGGGTCGATGACGGCGATCTTGCGCGCCATCTCCATCGCTGCATCGAGGTGCTCGCCTTCGCCCACAACCTTGTTGATCAGTCCCATCTGCAGACAGCGATCAGCCGACACTCGATCGTCACCGGTGAAGTACAGCTCCTTCGCCTGCTTGGGGCCGGTGAGCCAGGGCAGCAGCATCACCACCACGCCGGCGCCAAATCGCAGATCGGGCTCGCCGAGCTTGAAGGTCTCATCGGCAACGGTGAGATCGCAGGCGAGAGCGAACTCGCAGCCGCCGGCGATGGCGTAGCCGTGCACCGCCGAGATCGTCGGCTTGGGAAAATTCCACAGCCGCATGATGGAGTCGAAGTCGCGCTGCAGCACCGGCGCGAGGTCGACGACATTGACGCTCCCTTCGTGCTCGGCCTCGTCCTTGAGGTCAAAGCCGGAGCAGAACGAGCGTCCGGCGCCGTGCAGGACGACGACGCGAACATCGGCGTCCTTTTCGATCTGGTCGAGCACCGCGTCGAGCTCGTCGAGCAGCTGTTCGTTCATGGCGTTGAGCACCTGCGGCCGATTTAGCGTGATAACGCCAATCGGTCCGCGGCGCTCGTACTCGATGGTCTCGAAGGCCATTGGGCTAGTCCTGTTCACGTGTGCGGTCGCCAGGCGCACGACGCGCGTCAACCGCGATGGAATGGTCTGGGGGCGCCGTTAACCGTGCCGGATCCAGGCCGATTTCGTATCGGTGTAGTTCAGCAGGCTCTCGAAGCACTTGTCCTTGGCATTGCCCGACTGCTTCATGCCGCCGAAGGGCTGCGTCATGTCGCCCTCGTCGAAGCAGTTGACCCAGATCACGCCGGCCTCGATATCGCGGATGAGCCGATGCGCGGTGTTCAAGTCGCGCGTCCAGACGCCGGCCGCGAGGCCGTAGACGGTATCGTTGGCCACCGCGACCGCCTCGTCGACACCGTCGACCGGAATCACGCCGGTCACCGGCCCGAAGATCTCCTCGCGGGCGATCTTCATGTTGTTGTCGACGCCAGTGAACAGCGTCGGGTTGACGAAAGCGCCGGCGGCCAGATCGCCATCCGGCACATCACCGCCGAACTCGACCTTGGCACCCTCGCTTTTGCCAGCCTCGATGTAGCTCAGCACGCGCTCCTGTGCCTCGGCCGTCACCAGCGGGCCCATGTTGGTCGCCGGATCGAGTGGATCACCCGGCTTGTAGGCGTCGCGGCCGCTGGCGACGAACTGTTCGACGAACTCGTCGTGAATCGAGCGATCGACGAGCAATCGCGAGCCGGCGTTACAGACCTCGCCCATGTTGGCGAAGATGCCGTGGAACGCGGCCGAGACCGCCTGGCTCATGTCCGGCAGATCGCCCATGAAAATCTGCGGCGTCTTGCCGCCACACTCCAGCGACACGCGCTTCATGTTCGACTCGCCGGCGTAGGTGAGGATCAGCTTGCCGACCTCGGTCGACCCCGTGAAAGTGATCTTGGCTACGTCGTGGTGTAGCGCCAGGGCTCGGCCGGCCACCTCACCCATGCCGTTGACGACGTTGAACACTCCGGGCGGTCCGCCGGCCTCCATGAACAGCTCGGCAAGTCGGATACAGCTCAGCGGCGACTGCTCGGCCGGCTTGAGCACCACCGAGTTGCCCGCCGCCAGCGCCGGCGCCACCTTCCACGTAGCCATCAGCAACGGGTAGTTCCACGGTGAGATGGCGCCCACCACACCGAGCGGTTGGCGCAGGGTGTAGTGCAGGACATCGACCTCGGTGGCAGTCACGGTGCTCTCGATCTTGTCGATGCACTCACCGAAGTACTGGAACGTCTCGACGCACGCCGGCAAGTCGACGGCGATCACGTCGGAGATGGGCTTGCCCATGTCGAGCGTCTCGAGGACAGCGAGCTCTTCGGAGTGCTCATCGATCAGCGCGGCGAGGTTATAGAGGACCTGCATGCGCTCACGTGGCGCCATGCGCGACCAGGCGCCGGCACGAAAGGCGCGCAGCGCCGAGCCCACTGCTGCGTCGATGTCCTCTTCGGTTCCGGCCGCGACCTCGGCAAATACCTCGCCGTCGGTCGGGTTGACGTTCTCGAACCGGCCGCCGCGAATGGCGTCGACGTGCTCGCCATCAATGAACAGCCGCACCTCGGGTTTGACGGCGTCGGCGACGGTGTGCCAGCGGGCGCGATCGTAGGTCTCGACAGTGCTCAGGGCCACGACAACTCTCCTTTGCTGCCGGCGGGCAGCAGTACAGCTCGCGGTTGGAAGACAGCTCAGCAGGCGATTGCTAGAAACTGAGGACGGGCGGGGGTGGGGTACGGGAAATCGGCCGGGCCAGCTCCTCGGCCCAGCGCGGATCAAGGGCGCCGCGACAGTAAGTATGGGCGACCATCGCGAGGTGATGATAGAGGGCTTCCTCGTCGTCCGACAGCGGACCGCCGCGGTAAGCACCCGTATGCATCCCGCGCTGCGCGCCCTCACAGACGGCCCAGTCCTGCTTGTTGGTGATGTCCCAGAAATCGCGCGCGTAGGATGGATCGAAGCCCTCGCGGGCGACGGCTTCCGGGGCGAACAGCCAGCGACATTCAACCCGAGTACGATCGGTGCCGAGCGGCTCGAGGGTGTGCGTCAGGATGTAGTCGGGGTGAGCGCTGATGAGCAGATTCGGGAACAGCTCGAGGTACAGGATCTGGCGCAGCTGCGGGCCGGCGAGACCCGGTAGCGGTTCGGCGCCGCTGGCGCCGCTCAGCGACATCGTCTCGGCTCCGGGCGCAATATCCATGGAGCCGCCCACCCAGGCGCCATCGGGCTGCCAAAGATAGCCACTGTCCGCCGGGCTGACCTGGCACAGCTCCGGATGAATGAGCGCGCAGTGGTAGCACTCGTGGTAGTTCTCGATGATCAGCTTCCAGTTGGCCTTGACGACGTAGTCATCGCGCGCGCCTTCGACCAGCGAATCGGCGCCGTAGGCGGCCATTGTCGTATCGAGCCGCGCGCCGGTGTAGGCGGCCAGATCGGCCGCGGTTCCGGAAGAGTTGACTACCAACCAGCCGCCCCACTCGGCCACCGCAACCGGGACGAGGCCGAAGTCAGCGGCGTCGAAGCTCGTCTCGTCGCAATGCCTGGCGTTTACCAGGCCGCCGTCGAGCGCGTACGTCCAAGCGTGGTACGGGCAGCGGATCGTGCCAGCCTTGCGTGACTCGCCGCAGCCGATGAGCTCGTGGCCGCGATGGCTGCACACGTTGAAGAACCCGCGCAATTCGCCGTCTTCGGCACGGGTCAGCAGTACCTGCGTGCCACCGATCGAAACGCCCAGCTGAGCGCCGGAATCAGCCAGATCCACAGCACGGCCGACACACACCCAGGCGCCGGCGTACATGTGTTCCAGCTCCCACTCCAGGACCTCGGTCGAGGTGTAGGCCTCGCCAGGGAGCATGCGGCTGTCCCCGAACGGCGCCAGCACTGCCTGCAGCGCGGGCGTCGGAAGTGGCGCGGACATGGACTCGAACTCCTCCCGACCGGCGTTTCCTGAACGGCTGTTCAAACTCTAGTGTCGAGGTTGTGACGTAATCGACATCGAGCTGACGATACGCGCTGCGCCGTATGCGAGCTTTCACAGTGGCGACCTCGGTGGACCAGGTCGTCCGGCTACCGTTATGATGGTGAACCGTCATTCAATGCATATTTGGGAGTAGTTTGCCATGGCTGAGACCACCGAAGCGACCGTCGACACCCGAGGACGTCTCGCCGAGCTCGTCGAAGAGCAAGAGCGTATCTTTGTCGAGCGCCAGCCGAAATCGGGGGAGCTGTCGGCGCGGGCGCTTCGATCGCTGGCGGGAGGAGCCACTTCGAGTTGGCAAATGTCTCGACCGCAGACCGTGTGGATCAGCCACGGTAAAGGGTCGAAGGTCTACGACGTCGATGGCAACGAGTACGTCGACCTCCATGGCGGCTACGGAGTCGGGCTCGCTGGCCACGCGCACCCAGCGCTGGTACGCGCCTTGAGCGAGCGCGCCGCCCTCGGGACCCATTTTGCCCAACCGAACGACGACGCGATCATCGTCGCTGAAGAGCTGTCGCGACGATTCGATCAACCACTCTGGCGTTTTACGAACTCCGGCACCGAATCGACGCTCGACGCGTTCCATCTGATGCGCTGCGCCACCGGTCGAGACATCGTTCTCAAGGTCGAGGGCTGCTACCACGGTCACCACGACTCGGCCATGGTCTCGGTTGCCAACGAGGCGGACGAGATCGGGCCGATCGAACGACCACATAGTCCACAGGCCGGCAGCGGCTTGCCAACCGCAATCACCGATCTGACCTGGATCGTGCACTACAACGATCTGGAGATCGTTGAGCGCCTGCTGGTAGAGAACCCCGATCGAATCGCGGGGATGATCCTCGAGCCGATCATGCTGAACGCCGGCGTCATCGGTCCGCACGACGGCTACCTAGAAGGCTTGAAGGAGTTGCTGCATCGTCACGGCGCATTGTTGACGTTCGACGAGGTCAAGACTGGGCTCACCGTAGGCCCGGGAGGCGCAACCCGACGACTTGGCGTGACGCCCGACCTGATCACCCTTGCCAAGGCGATCGGTGGTGGCGTGCCGTGTGGCGCGGTTGGCGGCAGCGAAGCGGTCATGCGACTGATCGTCGATCAGGAGTACGAGCAGGTCGGCACGTTCAACGGCAATCCCCTGACCATGGCGGCGTGCCGGGCGATGCTCACAGAGGTCCTCGACGACGATGCCCACGCGCATGTCGAATCCCTCCGAGAGCATATGCAGACCGGCATCGAGGCAATCATCGAGGAGTACGGGCTCGACGCCCACGTGATGGCTTTCGGGGCCAAGGGCTGTGTGACCTTCTGTGCCGAGCGCATCAGCAACTACCGAGAGTTCCTGGAGATCGACGGAGATCTCAGCCATCTCCATTGCCTGGTGCAGCACAACGGCGGCGTGTTCCTGCCTCCGTGGGGCAAGTCCGAGCAGTGGACGCTGTCGATACAGCACACATCGGAAGACGCGCAGCTGTTGGTCGACAACTTCAGGACCTTCGCGCAGGCCCTGAAGCAGTGAGCCCGACCGGCGGCTGCCCGTGGCTACCGGCAGCCGCGCGGAGAGCCGGTAGGCAGGACCCGGGGTGAAAACAGGCCCGAACGGCGAACACGGTGGCCATCTGCGCCTCAGTGGCCTGGCAAAGCAGTACGGCGACCTCATTGCCGTGCGTGACGTTGACCTCGAAGTAGCGCCCGGGGAGTTCTTTTCACTTCTCGGACCGTCGGGATGCGGCAAGACCACCATGCTGCGCATGGTTGCCGGCTTCGAGCGACCGACCGCCGGCCGGATTTACCTCGATGGCGAGGATCTGTCGGAAACCCCACCGCACAAGCGCAACGTCAACACGGTCTTTCAAAGCTACGCTCTTTTTCCACACCTCGACGTGGGCAACAACGTCGGCTTCGGCCTGCGCTTTCGCGGCCTCTCGAAGACGGACACCCGCGACCGCGTGAGGCAAGCGCTCGAGCTCGTGCAGATGGAGGCAATGATCGATAGGCGACCGACCAGGCTGTCCGGCGGACAGCAGCAACGTGTCGCGCTAGCGCGCGCGTTGGTGCTCGATCCCGCCGTATTGTTGCTCGACGAGCCGCTCGGCGCCCTCGACGCCCAGCTCAAGAAAACACTGCAAGTGGAGCTGAAGCGCATCCAGGAGCGCGTCGGCATTACCTTCGTCTATGTCACTCACGACCAGGAGGAAGCGCTGGCGCTGTCGGACCGCATGTGTGTCATGCACGAGGGCACCATCCGCCAGCTCGGTCCGCCGCGTGAGGTTTACGAGGAACCGGCGAGCGCCTTTGTAGCCGATTTCCTGGGTGTCTCGAACGTCATCGACGCGGAGGCTCTCGGCCGCCACACAGACGGTGGCTGTCGCGTCGGGATCGGCGGCACCGAGCTGGTCGCCGGCAGCGGCGATATCGACGCCAGCGGCCCGGTGAAGATCATGCTCCGACCCGAACGGCTGGAGATCGGCGCCGCCGATGACGCAGGGCCCAACCAGCTACTCGGCGAAGTGGAGCGGCTGGTGTACATGGGCTCGACCACCCAGATGTTCATTCAGCTCGACGGCGGCCAAACGGTGCAGGCCATGATCACGAATCGTGGCGACACGCCGGCGCACCCCAGGGGCAGCCGCGTGTCCGTAGCCTTGGCCTCGTCAGCACTGCGCGTACTGGCGAACAACTGAAGTTCGCGTCGGTAGGTCGCACGCGGCATCGCTAGTGGACGCTACCGCGCCTGACACGGCCGTGTCGATCAGCTCAGCCGGGCGAACTCCTCCACGGCCGAGCCACCGGCGCCGGACCGAGCACGCGACCGCCGCATCACCATCGCTGCTACCACGACCGCAAGAAGCGTCAGGAACAGGAGCACGCTCGCGAGTGCGTTTAGCGCTGGCGACGGAGCCATCCGCGCGGCGCTGTATAGCCGCACTGGGATGGTCTCCGATGCGGCTCCACCGGACAGAAACGCGCTGATTACGAAATCGTCGATCGACACCGCGAAGGCGATCATCAGGCTGGCGAAGATCGCCGGCGCCATGAGAGGCAGCAAGATCAGACGAACCGCCTGTACCGGTGTGGCGCCCAAGTCCATGGCCGCCTCCTCGTAGTCCCGCCCGATGGCGAACAGGCGCCCTCGCACGACGATCACGACGTAGGAGATCGTGAACGTCACGTGGCCAATGAGCTGGGCCCAGGTACCGAGCCGGATAAACGGAAACAGATAGATGAACACCATGAATAGGGACACACCCATCACCAGCTCGGGCGTGGCCATCGGCAACAACAGCAAGAAATTGGCTGGCTTCGAGCCCCGGCCCCGCCAGCGGGCCAGCCCGAGAGCCAGGGCCACGCCGAGCGGGGTGGCCACCAGCATGGTCAAACCCGCGAGCTTGAGGCTCTGCGTCAGGGCCGTCATCAACGACGGGTCGGTCCACACCGATGAGTCCGGATGCGTGAAGTACCACTGGAATGAGAATCCCTGCCAGACGCTCCTGGATCGGCCGGCATTGAACCCGAACTGAACCGCAATGATCACCGGCACGAGAGACCAGGCGATGTAGCCCCAGACAAACAGTTGCAACAGTCGCGGCTGACTCCACGGATCTCGCCACCATCGAATGACCCGTTCAATCATCGCCGGTTCTCTCGCGCGGCTCCCATCACAGTCATCATGTAGTACGCCATGAGAAGCGCAATGAACGCCATCAGCACCACAGTCAGTGCTGCTCCTGTCGCACCGCCGACACCACTGTTGATGAATAGGTCGATTTCATTACCGATCATTCTGGTGCGCGGTGAGCCCGACAGCAGATTCGGGGTGTAGTAGTCACCGAACAGCGGCAGCATGATGATCACGACTCCGGCGAGCACGCCCTGCTTGGACAGCGGCAACGTCACACGGAAGAAGGTCCGCACCGGTCCGGCGCCGAGATCGCGCGCCGCCTCCAACACGCTGTCGTCGATCTGATCGAGGGCCGCGAACAGCGGCAAGATCAGAAACGGCACGTAGCCGTATACGAGCCCGAGAATCACTGTCTCATGATGGCCGACCAGCCAGGCCCGGGGGACATCCAGCACGTTGATGAACATCAGGAATCTGTTTACGTAACCGTCGACTGCCAGCAGGTTCTGCCAGGCCATCATGCGCATCAGGTAATTGATCCAGAACGGGGCAACGATCAGACCAAGCAACAGCCCGCGCCAGCGGCCGGCGTGACGGGCGAGGTAGTAAGCGACCGGATAGCCGATGAGCAGGCACAGCGTCGCCGCGACGCCGACGTAGGTGAGGGTGCGAAGAAAAATCGCCCCCAGACGACCGCCGAACAGCTCCCCCAGCACCTCGGCGAAGATCGCCGGATTCCAGAAGACCGGATTCCACACCGGCTCTGCACTGGTGAACACCGGGTGCAGGTCGCCCATCGCCACCGACAGCAGCGTGTAGAACGGGGTGACGTAAAAGACGAGGAGCCAGGCGATTCCAGGGACGGCAAGCGCGCGCCACAACCAGGTTCGGTTGCGCAGCGAGTCGGCGCCGCTAGCCACCCGACTGAACAGACGCCCAGACGCGCATCCACTCCATTTCGACTTCCGGTGGAAGTTGCACCGGTACTTGCCCGATGCTGAAGTCTGCTTCAGTGGTGATCGTCGTCGCGAGGTTCGGTGGAATATGTCCTTCGGATACGAACGACTCCGGATCCAACGTCGTCAGTGGTGGTGGATTGCCAATCCACGCGAAATTGCTCAGCGCATTCTCGGTCTCCATCATGAAATTGATGAAATGATGCGCCAGCACGGGGTGCTTAGCGTTCTTAGGGATAGCGAAGGACTCGACTTGGACCATGCCGCCCGCCTCTGAGCGCTCGGAACGTGGTGGCCAGAAATAGCGCATCACCGAGGCGTCTTCACCCTGAGGAAAGTAGATGCGCGCCTGTACCACATCGCCCGACCACGCATGGTGTATGCCGAAGGCACGCTCCGCGATCTTCGCGTAGGCACCGTCGATCGTGAAGCGCACGTTGATCAGGTCAATGAGCTCGAGAAGCTCGCGGCGTGCCTTGTCGAGCAACACCGGATCCGCCGTGTTGATGTCGTTGCTTCCGGTCGCATATAGCCCGAGAGCAATGGTCTCCTTGAAGTCGTCGTACAGGCCGGCAATCCCGTAGTACTCAGGATCCCAGAACACGCGCCAGGGGTTGGTCATCGCCTCCAGGTTCGGAGAGACCATGTCCTCCCGCCATGTGATACCGGTTTGGTAGACCGCGTACGGAATCGAGTAGCGCGACCCCTGATCGTAGAAGGGGTTCGCCAGGCTCGGCCAGAGGTAGGCCATGTTGGGCAGGTAATCGTGGTTGAGCGGCTGCAGCAACTGGCCGGCGATGCACTTGGGTATCTGCTCTGCGGGCGGAAAGTACACGTCGAAACGACCCGCGTTGGTACGCAGCTTCCGGATTGCTTCCTCGTTGTTGTAGAAGCTCGTGTACTCCCAGTCGACACCGTAGCGCTCCGAGAACGCGTTCAAGACCGGGATGTGGACGTAGTCGGCCCAGTTGAAGATCCGCAACGGGCCTGCCTCGATATCGAGGCCGCTGTCGATCGGGGGGTTGTCATCGAACAGCGGATGCTGCACCGGGTTCTCGGGCGTCCCGATGAGGACCCGGTGTCGGTCGTCGGTGGCGAAACTGGCACGGTTTCCGCATCCGGCAAGGCTGGCGCCGAGCCCGACGCCACCGACCATACGCAGCAGCTCACGGCGGCTGAGAGCACCGCGGCGCCAGGCAGGATCGCGAGGGTGAAAGACCATCGAGGCAGCCTCGCCGACACCGCCCATCGAATGCAAGTCAGGCGAGCGACTATTGTGCCTTCCTCGAACGGTGGCGCTGCGGCGTGCGGGGTTCAGACCGGCACGGGCTCCAACACCGGAACCGCGAAACCAAGGGACTCCGACGCCATGCGCACGCAGATCCGGCGGGCGCGCACATAGTCGGCCTCCGGATCCCCGAGGACGTGTTGCACCGCGATGCCATCCAGAAGCGAGGCGAGGTGCATGGCGAAGTCCTCGACGTCGACCGCCACGAACTCGCCGGTCGACTGGCCCTCACGAACGATATCGGCGATTGTGGCGCGCCAGCGACGATCGCCAGCGGCTCGCTTCTTTGCGGCAGCGGCGTCGCGGAGCGCCCGTGACCACAGCTCGATCCAGAGGGCGAAATCGTCGCGCAGCATCGGTGCCATGGTTTCGTGACCGCAGCTGAGCTCGATGAGCCGCACGAGCTTCTCGCTGGCAGTCTCCAGCGTGGTCAGCTCCGCAAAGATCGCCAGATAGAACCGGTCCTCGGCATGTGCCAGAGCCTCGGTGAGCAGTCGGTCCTTGGACTCGAAGTAGTAGAGCACCAGGGCGGCGCTGGTACCGGTGCGCTCCGCAACGTCGGCAATTCGCGCCTTGCAAACGCCGCGCTCGACAATCGTCTCCACCGCGGCCTCGAGGATCTCCTGGCGCCGCTTGCGGCTGATCTTGGGTCGTGGAGCCATACCCTACGCGAGCGTTACTGAACAGTTGTTCAAGATGTGGGCGGGCGGCCGATGCCGTGATTCTAGACCATGCCAGCCTTTCCTTCCGGAGTTGTGCGAGATATCGTCTGCGGCGGCTGAACGGCCGATCAGTTTTCGCAGACTCCAGGACTCGTTGCCGAGGCAGGTCGCGGCGGATTCGTTCGCGTGCGAGCCCTGCGGCGTTTCTCGACCGATGCCCGATACCGTCACGTCGCAATCACGATTGACGCCCATGCTGGCGGCAAGATCTGTGGCGATCGTCGGAGCCAGCCAGCGACCCGGGTCCACTGGTCATACCATCGTCGCCGAGCTGAAAGTGGGCCGGTTCAAAGGCCCGATCTATCCGATCAACCCTGGATATGACGAAGTCCAGGGCCTCGAGTGCTACGCCTCACTTGATCAGCTACCCGAAAGCGTCGACCTGGTGATCCTCGGGGTCAAGAACTCGCTGCTCGAGAGCCAACTGCAGCTGGCGGCGGAGTGCGAGGCGCGCGCCGCAGTGATCTTCGCCAGCTGCTACGAGGAGCCGCAGGACGGTGTGCCGCCGCTTTCCAGGCGCCTGGCCGACATCGCAGAAGCCCATGCAATGCCGGTCTGCGGCGGGAACGGCATGGGGTTCTTCAATCTGGAAAACGGCCTCCGCGCTCTCGCCTATCCCGAGCTCGCCGATCTGGAGCTCGGGCCGATCACCTGGCTGAGTCACTCCGGCTCGGCATACACCGCGATGACCCACAACCAGCGCGGGCTGAAGTTCAACCTCGCGGTCTCCGCCGGCATGGAGCTCGCTACCACCGTTTCCGACTATATGAAGTACGCGCTTGAGCTCGAATCGACCGGCGCGATCGCGATATTCCTCGAGACTGTTCGCGACCCGGCAGGCTTCCGTGAGGCACTCGAGATGGCCAACGCGCGCGACGTGCCGGTGGTGGTGCTGAAGACCGGGCGCGAGGCGCTGGCCCGTGAGCTGGTAGTGGCGCACTCGGGTGGCCTAGCGGGCGAGGACGGCGCCTATGAAGCCGTCTTTCGTGAGTACGGCGTCACGCGCGTCGCAACGCTCGACGAGATGGTCGACACGCTGGAGCTGTTGTGCGCCGGCCGCGCGGCGGCCCCAGGGGGACTGGCAGCGATCCACGACTCAGGCGGCGAGCGCGCCCATCTGATCGACATCGCCGCCGAGGTGGGCGTGCCGCTGGCACAGATATCGAAGGAAACCGTAGGCCGCCTGGCGGCGACGTTGGATCCGGGCTTACCAGCCGTCAATCCCGTCGATGCCTGGGGCACGGGCGCCAACTTCGTGGCGATCTTCCACGAGTGCATGCGTGCGTTGCTCGACGACCCCGACGCCGCCGCGCTCGCCTTCGTCGTCGACCTGGCCGACTACGTACACGACCCGGGCCAGGGATACGACCAGATGGCGGCTGACATTTTCGGCAACACCGACAAGCCGGTGGCGGTGCTGAGCAACATGCCGGCGTCGATTCCAGAGGACTCTGCAACGCTGATTCGCGCCGCGGGCGTGCCGCTGCTGGAGGGCACAGCCACCGGACTCAAGGCCTTCCGCTCACTGTTCGCACGGCGTGACTTCGCAGCCTTGACGCCGTTCACAGAACCGCAGCCGGTGTCTGCCGAGGTTCGTAATCGTTGGCGACGGCGACTCAGCGAGGCAACGACGTGGACCGAGCACGAAGGCCTGCAACTACTGCGCGACTACGGCATTCCCGTCGCCGACAGCGAAACGGCAGAGACCACCGACGCGGCCGTCGAAGCGGCAACGCGCCTCGGATGGCCGGTTGTGCTCAAGACCGCCGTCCCGGGGGCGGCGCACAAGTCGGACGTTGGTGGGGTGATTACTGGACTCGAGGGACCGGACGCATTCGCGGCCGCCTGCGACGCCCTGATCGACCGACTCGGCACGCCCGTGTTGGTGCAGGCAATGGCCCCGCCGGGCGTGGAGCTGGCCTTGGGGGTCGTTCGCGACGCCCAGTTCGGGCCGCTTGTCATGGTGGCTACAGGCGGTGTGCTGGTGGAGATCGTTCGCGATCGTGCCTTCGCCTTACCGCCGCTGGACGGGCCTCGCGCCGAGCGCCTGCTGAACGGCCTGACGGCCCGCCGGCTGCTGGCTGGTGTCCGCGGCGCTGCGCCGGCGGATATCGGCGCAGTCATCGATGCCATGGTTCGGCTTTCGGTGCTCGCCGCGGATCTCGGCGACCTCGTCGACGGAGTCGACATCAATCCGCTGATCGCCGGCTCCGATGGCTGCGTGGCGGTCGACACCCTCGTGGTACCGCGAAGCGACGGGGGCTCGAAGGGACAGGAAGCGTAGGCGCTGCTCTGCGGCCCGCGTCGGGCCGCTCGCACGCCATGGGGAACAGGGAGCGAAACGATGCAACCGACGCCGTTTCATTCGAGAACCGCGCCACTTTGCGCCAGCAACAGCTGGGTCGAGTGGGCCGGCTACCAGGCGGCGACCATGTACGAGCTCGAACACACGCACGAGTACCACGCGGTGCGCATGGCGGCGGCACTGTTCGACGTCTCGCCGCTGCACAAGTTCCACATTCAGGGGCTCGATGCCACACGGTTGCTCGATCGCGTCTTGACGCGCGATATCACCAGGTGCGCCGTTGGGCAGGTGATGTACTCGGCCTGGTGCGATGACGCCGGGTACATCATCGACGACGGCGCGCTGGCGCGGCTGGAGGAGAACCTCTACCGGTTAACGACCGCCGACCCCAGCCTCGCGTGGCTGGAGGACAACGGCTACGGCATGGACGTCGAGGTCCAGGACGTCTCCGAGTCCTTTGCCGCGCTGGCGCTCCAGGGCCCCACATCGCGCGACCTGTTGCAGGCAGCCACGCGCGACGACATCGCCTCACTCGGCTACTTCCGCGCCACCGAGACCCGGATAGACAACGTCCATGTGACGGTGACCCGCACCGGCTACACCGGTGACCTCGGCTACGAGGTATGGATCGCCCCCGACGACGCCGAGACGGTGTGGGACGTCCTTGTTCACCACGGCAGCAGCTACGGGGTGAAACCCGCCGGAACCATGGCGCTCGAAATGGCGCGCATCGAGGCCGGTCTATTGCTCGCAGAAGTCGACTTCATCTCCAGTCGCAGGACGATCTTCGACGTGCAGAAGTCGACCCCGACAGAGCTCGGCCTCGGCTGGATGGTCCACCTCGACAAACCCTTCTTCGTCGGCCAGGCGGCGCTGAAGGAAGAACGAGCCCGTGGCCTCGCCTGGAACACCGTTGGCCTGGACGTCGATGTCATGGCCCTCGACGCCATCTACGCCGAGTTCGGGATGCCCCTGCAACTACCGTGGGAAGCCTGGAGCGAGTCGGTCCCGGTGTATGTGGGAGGCAAGCAGGTGGGTAAGGCCACCAGCGGGATGTGGTCGCCCACCCTGAAGAAGTACATCGCCCTAGCCCGCGTCCAGCCGCAGCACGCGGTGCTCGGCAGCGCACTGGACATCGAGATGACGGTCGAGGCGGTGCGCCGAACGGTCCCCTCCAGGGTCGTCAAAACACCGTTCTTCGATCCGGCGAGGAAACGATCATGAGCGCCGCCGTTCATGGCACGACGAAGTACGACGCCATCGTCGTTGGCGGTGGACACAACGGCTTGACCACGGCCGCCTATCTGGCCAAGGCGGGACGCAAGGTCCTGGTGCTCGAGCGCCGCCACATCCTCGGCGGTGCGGCGGTGAGCGAAGAGGTGTTTCCCGGCTTCACTTTCACGGTCTGCTCGTACGTCGTAAGCCTGCTGCGACCCGAAGTCATCCGCGAGCTCGACCTACCCAAGCACGGGCTGCAGGTCGTCCCGCTGACCGGTGCCTTCACACCGATGGAGGACGGCAACTACATCGCCTTCTGGCCTGACGCCGCGAGCACACGAGAAGAGATCAAGCGGCACTCGGTACGTGACGCCGACCGGTACGAAGAGTTCAACCAGCTGATGTACGAGATGGCGTACGCAGTGAAGCCGATTCTGGGCATGGTGCCGCCCGATCTGGTATCGCCGAGCCTGCGCGATGTCAGCACGTTGCGTGAGCTGTCCCGGCACATGAAGGGACTCGGCAAGCGCAAGTTCCACTACCTCCACAAGATCATGACGATGAGCGCGGCCGACTTCCTCGCCGAGTTCTTCGAGACCGACGTCATCAAGGCTGCAATGTCGATCAGCGGCATCATCGGCACAATGCTCGGCCCGTGCTCGCCCGGCACTGCATACGTACTGCTGCACCACTACATGGGCGAGCTCGACGGCGCCTTTACCGCTTGGGGCTCACAGAAGGGCGGCACCGGAGGTGTCAGCCAGGCGCTGGCCAGCGCCGCCCGCTCCTACGGCGGGGAGACGCGCTGCAGCGCCCCGGTGGAGAAGGTGCTGGTCAAGAACGGCCGCGCTGTTGGCGTTGCGCTCGAGAGCGGCGAAGAGATCCGTGCCGACGTCGTGGTCTCCGGGTGCGACCCCAAGGTCACGTTCCTGAAGCTGCTCGATCGCAAGGACCTCCCCGCCGAACTGGTGGAGTCAATCGAGAAGTTCAAGTTCCGGGGATCTTCGGGCAAGGTCAACCTGGCGCTCGACGGGCTGCCCGATTTTTCCGCTGCCCCCGATCCATCCTACCTGCACGGCATCGGGATGGTGGAGATCGCGCCGAGCCTCGCTTACATGGAAAAGGCATATGACGAGGCCAAGTACGGCGGCTTCTCCAGCCGCCCCTACATGGACGTCGTCGTTCCGACGGCGGTCGACCCATCGATGGCGCCGCCCGGCAAGCACGTGATGTCGATCTTCGTGCAGTACGCCAACTACGAGCTCGAGAACGGCACCTGGGAGGACGAGCGCGACAACTTCGGCGATGCCGTTGTCGACACGCTCGCCCAGTTCGCACCCAACCTCAAGGACATGATCCTGCACCGCCAGGTGCTCTCGCCGTGGGATATCGAGAAGGAGTTCGCCCTCACTACCGGCAATATCTTCCAGGGTGAGCTCACCCTCGATCAGCTGTTCTTCCTGCGCCCGGCTGCTGGTTGGGCGCAGCACCGCACTCCGATCCGCAACTACTACCAATGCGGATCGGGCACGCATCCGGGTGGCGGAATCACTGGCGGGCCAGGCCGTCTCGCTGCGCTCGAGATTCTCAGGGGGACGAGCTGATGGCCGATCGATTCGACGTTGTCGTCGTCGGTGCAGGCCACAACAGCCTGGTGGCGGCGACCTACCTGGCGAAAGCGGGGCGACGCGTTCTCGTGCTCGAGCGGCGACAGGTGGTCGGCGGCATGGCGGTCACCGAGGAGTTGATACCCGGCTATCGATTCTCCACCTGCGCCAACGCCGCGGCGTCGTACCTGGCACCGGAGATCGCTGCGGATCTGGGTCTGTCGGCACTCGGGCGCGAGAGCATCGAGACAGACCCGGTTCTGCTATCACCGCAACCGGACGGTAGCTGTTTGCGGATCTGGCGCGACGCCGCCCGCACTGCCTCTGAGATCGAGCGCTACAGCGCCGCTGACGCGGCACACTATCCGCAATTCATCGATCTGATGCAGCAGCTCACCGGCACGCTTCGCGGCCTGCTGGGAGTAACCCCTCCCGACATCCCGGACGTTACCGGGCGCGATCTGATCGGCATGCTCGGCCTGCTCGGGCCGCTGCGCAAGATGGGCCGCAAGAACGTCCCGGAGCTCGCCCGGGTGCTGCCGATGCCAGCTGCCGACCTCCTCAACGAGTGGTTCGAGTCGGGGGTGGTGAAGGGCGCCATCGCCGCCAGCGGCGTGCGTGCCATGACCTGGGGCCCGCGCGAGGCCGGCACGGCCTATCTGCTCCTGCACCGCTGGGCGTGCAGTGACACTGGCTTGTTCCGCTCCGGGTCACTGCTGCGCGGCGGTGCCGGCACGCTGTCCGAGGCGCTCGCCGGGGCGGCGCGTGGCGCCGGTGTCGAGATACGAACGGGCGAGCCCGTCACCGCCATCGACCACGGTGCCGGCGCGGCCACCGGAGTCTCGCTGCAGAGCGGCGCGTCGATCGCGGCCGGCATCGTGGTCTCGGGTGCTTCGCCCCGAACGACGCTCCTGGAGCTACTCGACCCGACGCGCATGTCGGCCGCCGCCGTGCAACACGCGCGCAATATCAAGTACCGCGGGTCCAGCGCCCGGGTGCACCTGGCACTGAGCGCATTGCCCGAGTTCACCGGCATCCCTGCGAGCGAGCTGCGAACCGGCGGCCACATTCAAGTCGCCCCGACGATGGACTATCTGCAGCGCGCTTACGATCACGTCAAGTACGACGAGATGTCGGCGCGACCGTATCTGGATGTCTCGATACCGTCGGTGGTCGACGACACTCTGTCGCCCGCCGGCCACCACACCATGTCGATCGCGGTGCAGTACGCGCCGTATCACATCGACGGAGGCTGGAGCGAAGATCAGCGAGCCCGACTGTTGGATTGCGTGCTGGCGACCTTGGAGGAGTATGCACCGGGCACCGGCGACAGGGTCGTCGGCTCGCACCTGCTGACACCGGCCGACCTGGAGGCGCGGTTCGATCTGCCGGAGGGCAACCTGCACCATGGCGAGATGACCCTCGATCAGCTGCTGTTCATGCGGCCGATCCCGGGCTCGGCGCGTTATGGGGCGCCGGTGGGGAACGTCTACCTGTGTGGCTCGGGATCCCATCCTGGGGGAGTCTTGACCGGATTGCCGGGACGCAACGCCGCCCGACAGATCCTGTCCGGACGCCCGTGAGATCTCGGTAGATCTGAATAGTGTTGACGGCGCTGACGAAATGTAGGGCGCCTCGAGGCGACTGAAACCCGCGGTGACTGTATGTATCGACTGAGCGAGGAAGACCGTGAAATCCAGGCGACAGCACGGGCCTTCGTACAGGAGGAGCTCATTCCCCACGAGGAATATGCCGAGGCTCATGAGGGTAACCTGCCTCCGGGGATGCCGGAGTCGTTGCACGCGCGCGTCCTGAAGCTCGGCCTCGGGGCGATGAACATGCCCGAGAGTCTCGGGGGCCCGGGTTACACCTATCTGCAGCAGACGCTGATCTCCGAGCAGATCGGGGCGGTGACCAACGGTCTGGGCTGGGTCGTCTGGACTCCGCCTGAGTGGATCGTCGACCTCGCCACGCAACATCAACTCGACACCTGGATCATTCCGACGGTCGAGGGCCGGCGTAGCGAGTGCTACGCCATCACCGAGGAGGGCGCCGGATCCGACGTCGACGCCATCGAGTCGACGGCGATTCGCGACGGCGACCACTACGTCCTCAACGGCGTCAAGTGGCACGTCACCTCGTACAACCATGCCGACTACCTGTTCTTCCAGGGCAAGCTGCCAGCGGGCGAGCACGCGCTGTTCTTCGTCGACATCGACACCCCGGGCATCAACGTCGACCGCACACCGGCCTATACCCACACTTACTCGCACCATCACCCGATCGTCAGCTTCGCAGACGTTCGCGTGCCAGCGGCGAATCTGGTCGGCGATGAAGGTGACGGCATGCAGTACGCCCATGCCTGGTTCCGCTACGAGCGGCTGATGATCGCCGCCCGATGCTGCGGCGCCGCCGAGCGATTGATCGACGAGGCCTCGGCCTTCGCGCAGCAGCGCATCGCCTACGGCCGACCGATCTCGGAATACCAGGCGATCCAGTTCATGCTCGCCGACTCGGTCACCGAGCTGTGGGCAGCGCGGCTGATGACCTACGAGACGGCGCGCGAGATCGACGCCGATGCCGACGTGAAGCTGCAACACGCGCAGTGCTCGATGGCTAAGCTCTACGCCTCGGAGATGGCAAACCGAGTCGCCGATCGCGCCGTGCAGGTGTTCGGTGGACGGGGCTACATGCGCGAGAACGTCGCCGAGCGTTTCTTCCGTGAGCTACGCGTGGACCGTATCTGGGAGGGTACATCGGAGATCCAGCGCCTGATCATCGCTGCGCAGCTGCTCAAGCGAGGTAGCGGCGTTGTCGGTTAGCTCAACAGCCGTCAGTGTCGACTCTCACGCACTCGGCCGCCTACCGAACTCCAGGGGTAGGGGCACTTAAATTCAACTACTTGGAGCGGACATCCAACCACTTGGATCGAGAGTCGCTCAGACGCCGGAATTCCGGGCTCTGACGCCAGAATTCGCCCGGCAACAGGCTCTCAGTTGCCCGCATTCTGGCTGCGCACGCCTACCTCGGCGCCCACGGAGAGCCTGTGCATCCAGTCTGACAGCGATTGCGGCCAGACCGGAATGAAGATTGCAAGCAGTATGCGTATGTTGTCGAGTATTCCAGCACCCCCCAACACAGGGAGGATCTCTATGACGGTCCGGCATATCGCCAGATTTGTTAGCGTCGCCGTCGTGGCGACGCTCATGTTGATCGCCCCTCTCTTCACTGTGCAGGCCTTCGCGCAGGGCGCGATGGCCACGGGTGAGGTCGAGGGAGTCGTCCAAGATCCGGACGGCGCCGGCTTGCCAGGTGCGACGGTAACGGTCGCGGGTCAAAACCTGATCCAGGACTCGTTGACGAAGGTCACCGGCGCCACCGGCGACTATGTTTTCCGCGCGCTGCGACCGGGAAGCTACGTCGTCACGGTAGAGATGCCCGGTTTCGCCGGTCAGTTGTTCAACGTCTCTGTGCAGACCGGCATCACCGCGCACGCCAACTTCATCCTCGAGCTCGAGGGTGTGTCGGAGACCGTCACCGTCAGTGGTGAGACACCGCTGATCGATGTGACCGAGTCATCGATCAACGCCAACTACGGCGAGGAGCTCATCCAGAACATCCCGATCGCGCGTGAGTTCGTCGCGGTTGGCGATCTGACGGCTGGGTTCACCGATCGTGGCGCGTACGGCGCTGGCGCCAACGTCGAGTCTGATGGTACCGGCCGGTATCGTCGTGGCTCGTCGGCCAACGCCTACAAGCTCAACGGCGTCGACGTGACGGAGCCCGACTGGGGCGCCACGTGGGTCAACCCGAGCATCGATACGGTCGCCGAGGTTCAGGTGGTCGGTATTGGTGCTTCGGCCGAGTACGGCAACTTCACCGGTGCCACGATCAACATCGTGACCAAGGGTGGTACCAACGAGTTCCGTGGCTCACTGAACTGGTACTACACGAGCGGCAGCCTCCGGGGCGACAACTCCGGTGGCTTCGACGACTACAAGCGTGGCGACTTCAGGTACGACCACGACTTCTCGGGTACGATCGGCGGGCCTGTGATCCGCAACAAGCTGATGGCCTTCGGTAACTACGGCCTGCAGCGTCACAACGAAGCCAATTTCGGTAGCCCGATCTACGAGAACACGAAGCGTCAGCGGTTCCATGGCCGGTTGGACTTCCTCGCCAACGACAAGAACACGTTCGGCGTGATGCTCAGCTCGGATCCGGGCACCGACGAGAACCTCGGCCGCACTGCTGGCGACAGCAACGCGATCGGCTACGGGTTCACCTTCGGTAGCCAGACCTGGCTTGCCTCCTGGCAGTCGGAGCTCGGGGACGACAGCTTCCTCGACTTCCGCTATGCCGGTTATCTTGGCGACAACTTCCGTTTCGCCAACTCGTGCAACGCCGAGAACGATCGTGTCAAGCCGCCCGGATGCACCTTGCCGGGTATCGTGGCGTGGCAGACCGGGATCAGCTACTCCTCCAGTGTTTACAACTGGGACGAGACCAACGGTCGGCACGAGATCAACACCAGCCTGACCCAGTACGTCGACGACTTCCTGGGCGGCAGCCACACCGTCAAGATCGGTGCGGAGTTCGAAGACACGTGGTCGCTGTTCCTCAGCGATTACGGCCCGGGCTGGATCTGGGTCGGCGACTACTATGGCTATACGTACTCGTACGGCTATACGTATGACGCCCATCTGGACGTGGGTGTGCGGCGCTACGCCGCGTTCGTACAGGATGACATCACGTTCTCGGACAACATCACGGCGAACGTGGGCTTCCGCTACGACAACCCGCGCATCAACGACAACTGCTGTAGCCGCACGGACGCCCGGCGTCCGCGGTCGGGTGGTATCGCCGGGGTTCCGATTCCTGGTGGAGACCCGAACTTCAACGGTGGAAACCTCACCAACTACAAGAACTACGCCCCGCGCGTAGGCCTGAACTGGGACGTCACCGGTGAAGGCAAGTTTGTCGCCCACATCGGTTGGGGACGCTACTTCGAGAAGGCGCTCACCTACGGGCCAATCGCCCAGGCAGGGAACGCCTACGAAGCAGCGGATGACTACTTCGCCCTGCTGCCGGCGATCGATTACAACAACATCGATGGCACCCAGCTGGTCGCAGATACGATCAACGCCGACTCGTTCGTTGACCGCTGGGTCAGCGAGCCGCGTGAGATCACGGACCTGAAGATGCCGCGCACCGACGCTTTCAACGTCGGCGTGGAGATCGCAGTCGGCCGTGACTACGCGTTGACCGCCGACTACATCTACAAGAGCGACTCGGACTTCCTGATCCAGAGCGACGCCAACTCCCACACCTACTCTCCGGTCGAGTACACCAACCCGACCATCGGGACGACGCAGACTCTGTACGTCAGGACGGATGACAACCCGGAAGACCTGTCGTTGACCAACGACGACTACTACTTCCGTAGTCATCACATGGCCATTCTGGCCTTCCGCAAGCGCCCGAGTGCCGGGTTCAACTTCGATGCTTCGATCACATATCAGAAGTCCGAAGGGAACATCGGCAACACGGTGACCACGAACTGGGGCTTCGCCGCGTTCGGTGAGCACGACAAGCCCAACTTCGCCGGTCATCCGTTCACCGTCGGTCCGCTGAACTTCGACCGCACCTGGCAGTTCAAGCTGCTGACGAACTACCGCCTACCGGGCGGGATCCTCGCCAGCACCTATCTGCAGGCACTGTCGGGTCGCCCGTGGGAGCCGGATATCCGCGCTCGTGCAACCGGCATCAGCTTCAACGATACGCGTATCCGCAACATTCGTTTGGAGCCCAGGGGTAACCGTCGCGCGCCGTCGCAGTTCAACGTCGACCTGCGGCTGCAGAAGGCCTTCGATGTGGGCAACAACCGCATCGAGCTCATCGCCGACGTGTTCAACCTGACCAACAGAGCCAACCCGTGGCGCCGCGGCTACTCTAGCGGCGAGGTCGACGATTCGATCGGCGACACGTTCGCCCTCGAAGGTGGCTCCTCGTTCGGCCTGATGCGTTGGCCGTCGAAGCCTCGCGAGGCACGCTTGGGTATCCGCTTCGTCTGGTAGACGGAGGCATACCGCGGGCTAACCCCGCGTAGAAGCACAGAGGGCCGGTTGCTCTTCGGGGCAACCGGCCCTCTTTATTGCGCCCTGGGATTCTGTCGGCAGGTCCGTGCCGCGGACTCCCAGGAGCTTGTACGAAGTTGAACGAGTTAGAGGCAAGAAAGCTGTAGCAGTTAGACAAAGGAAGCTGTGGCGGCTGGAAGCCGGGAGCGGCTACCGTTACAGGACACTAGCTGCAGACGGAGAGGGTCGGGCGCATCCGTTCCCAAACCTCGGCTCCGAGCACGAAGCCACGAGTGCGCAGCTCTTCCCAGAGATTGCGTGCCTCATCGACCTGTCCGTTGCTGTGCATCGCCAGCACGAGCTCCCGGTACCACTCTGCCATCAGCGACACATCTCGCGTTGGCGGCAGCAACAGACTCAACGCCTCCGCGTAATCGCCGCGGCTTCGTAGAGCCAACGCCAGACCGAGCGCTGCGCGCGGCTCGCCCGGCGTCAACCTGCGCGCCTTCCGGTACTCATCGATCGCCCGCTCCAGATCCCGGACGCGGACAAGGCCACCCGCCGTCCGACGGTGCTCGCGTGCATCCGACAGCGCCTTGAAGCGCTCGAGCACCGGCCGTCCCTCGGGATCCCCTTGACGCATCAAGACCGTGCCGAGCACGAAGAAGGGCTCCGGGTACCACGGGTCGCCTTCCACCAGCGCCCGGGCCTCGGCAGCGGCGTCATCGTTACGACCCAGCTGCATAAGGAGTCGGGATCGGAACCCCTTGGCATTGCGCACCACGGTATCGAGATCCTGTCCGCGGGCAGGGGTTGCGGCCGCGAACGTTGCCAGCGCGCGATCGAGATCTACCAGAGCATCCTGCGGCTGCCCCTCGCGGTTCAGCAACTGAGCTCGCCGGTAACGTGCCAAACCATTCTCCGGGTCGCGCTCGAGGATGCGGTCGATCTCCGCTGCGAACGCCTCCCGGTCGCCGGCCGAATCGAGCTGCGACAGCAGCCGGATGCGGGCCGCCTCGTAATCAGGTGCGATCCCCAGGGCCCGCCGGTAGGCTGCCACCGACTCGCGCGGCTGCTCGGCAGCGGCCAGGGCACTACCCAGTCGGACCCACAATGTCGGATCGGTCGGCCGCAGCTCCAGAGCGGCACGGTACCAATCGGCCGCTGCTGCCGGATCGGCGTCCTCCTCGGCGAGGACGGCGGCGCTGAGTCGCGGCCGGTCCCAGTCCGGTATTGCCTCCGCAGCAGCCTCGACGTAGCGTCGCGCCACCTCGATTCGGCCGAGCCGGTAGCACAGCTCGCCGCGAAGAAAACCCGCCGGGGGGAACCCCGGCATCGCCTGTTCGGTGGCGTCGATAGCATCCGCGGTTTCCTGCCATTCCTCGAGCTGAAGCCACGCCTGGGCCAGTTGGTAGTGCACCCGGCCCGGCTCGGGAGAGCGGCCGAGCGCGGCAACCAGGTGCGCTACAGCCTCTTCCGCTCGACCGCTGGCGTAGAGAGCGCGCCCGAGCTGGTAGCGGACCTGCCAGTTTCTCGGCTCCAGCCGCGCTGCCGCATCCAATTCGACGATCGCATCGTCCAACCGTGCCGCCGCCAGCAGTTGGATTCCGCGCTGCAGCCGCGCGTTTACTTCGTCCTGCTGCGCATTCGCGGCCCCGAAGGCGAGCCCCGGGAATACAGCAAGCCCGATCACCGAAGCTCGGAGGCAAGAACCGCCGAATACACGAGAGCGATTTCGCAAGCCCGACATCCTCAACCGGAATCTGTTGCCCAGGAATGTGCGTTGCACCGGCATCCGAGCTGGACAGATAAAGTACCTCGCGCCCGCGGGCCTGCTCGCCATCGCGCCGACCCACCGCCCCTATAGACTATATAGACGTGCGCTTGGCCGGCGCCTGGCGGCGCCGCGGCTCGACGTATTGCTCGCACCGCCCTATCCGTTTCCCTCGTCATGACGAAGCCCACCCGCAACTCGACGCCCTGGCAATCCGCCGCCGTACGCGCCGTGGTTGGCGGCGCCCTTGTGCTCGCACTGGGCTACGTCGGCTATCTCTTCTGGTCCGCTCCGGCATCCGCACCGGACATCAATGCGCTGCGCGGCGACCGGCAGATGAGCGTCGTGTTGGTGACACTCGACACGACGCGTGCGGATCGCATCGGCACCTACGGCTTCGAGGACATCGAGACGCCGGTGTTCGACCGGCTAGCCGAGGAGGGGGTGACGTTCTTGCGCGCCTATTCGCCCACTCCGCTGACCCTGCCCTCCCATACGTCGTTGATGAGCGGCACCTTTCCGCCGTACCACGGCGTGCGTGACAACGGCGCTTTCGTTGCGCCTGACAACCTGGCGACGCTGGCAGAACTGTTCCGAGATGCCGGTTACCGTACCGGCGCGTTTGTCTCCGCGTTCGTGCTCGACGGGCAGTTCGGGCTGGCGCAGGGATTCGATACCTATTTCGACGAGTTCGAGGTGCCGCGAACGCGCATGATCGCTCTGGCGAGCATCCAGCGGCCGGGCTCTGAGGTCGTCGACGCGGCGCTGGGTTGGGCGCGACAGGATCCATCGACGCCGTTCTTCCTATGGGTGCACATGTTCGATGCGCACACGCCCTACGATCCGCCGCCCGAGTTTCGCGACCGCTACCCGGGACATCCCTACGTTGGCGAGATCGCCTATGCCGATAGCCAACTCGGTCGACTGGTCTCATGGCTCGACAACAGCGGCCGCCGTGAGGATACCCACGTGATCGTGGCGGCGGACCACGGTGAGAGCCTCGGCGAGCACGGTGAGATCGAGCACGGCTTCTTTCTGTACGAAGAGGCAATCCACGTTCCGCTGGTAATCGCCACACCGTTCTCCGCCTACCAGGGGGTGCGGCGAGCCGAGCCTGTTTCGCTGGTCGACGTGATGCCCACGATCCTGACGCTGGCGGGATTGTCGATCCCGTCGGAGGTCCAGAGTCGGAGCCTGGCGCCCTTGCTCAGTGCCGCCGCCCCGGCGCGCACCGACAGTCTGGTGTACTCCGAGACCTACTATCCGCGGCTGCACTTCGGTTGGAGCGAGCTGCGCGCCCTCATGACCCCAGAGCACAAGCTCATCATGTCGTCAGAGCCGGAGCTGTATGACCTCGCCACGGACCCGGATGAGGGGATGAACCTGTCGCCGCAGCGCGCCGCCACGGCAGAGCAGCTCCGTCAGCAGACCGAGACTCTGGTGGCGACGTATGAGCAGGACGGCGGACTCGCCGAGGCGGTGACGCTCGACGAGGAGACCCGACGACGACTCGCCGCCCTCGGCTACCTCGGTAGCTTCGCCGATACCATCGAGGATGACGCCGAGATCCGCCCCAACCCGGTGGACAGAATCGACATCTACAACGACCTCTTGCGGGCCCGGTCGCTGACCCTGCGTTCCGAGCTGGCCGAGGCGGAGTCGCTGTTTCGTGGCATCATCGCCGCCGACCCTGGAGTGGTGGACGCCTATCAGGCGCTCGGCAACCTGCTGATCGATCAGGGCCGTTACCCCGAAGCCATCCCGGTCTTCGAGGAGGCCATTGCCAGAAGACCCGACGATATAGGCCTGGTGCTTTTCCTCGCCAATGCGCAAATGCGTTCCGGCCAGGTCGCCGACGCCGAACGGGTGCTCACGGACTTCTCCGAGGTGCTGGCGCCGGACGCCCGGGTCCAACTCACTCTCGGAGGCATATACCAACGCACCGGGCGCCCGCAGGAGGCCATCGCGTCGTTCAACGAGGCGCTGGAGCTCGATCCCGATATGGCCGGGGCTCACGTGGGGCTGGCTGCCGCATACTTGCAAATCGATCGGCTCGACCTGGCGCCGCCATTGCTGGCTCGCGCCCAAGAGCTCAGCGCGGAGCTACCGGAGCTGCATTTCACCTTCGCGCAGCTGTACCAGCGCCAGGGTCGATTAAGCGAAGCGATCGCTGCCTATCGCCGCGAGCTCGAGATCTCGCCCGAGCATCTGATGACAGCGTTCAACCTCAGCGTGCTCTATCGCAACCTGCAGGATTTGGACCAGGAGGAGCGCTATCTGCAGCTGGCGCTAACGATCGATCCGACATTCCCACGCGCGCGTCTGTTCATGGCACGCATCCATCTGGAGCGCGGTCAGGGCTACGACGAGGCTATCGAGCTAGTGGAAGGAGCGCTTGCCACCGGCGGGATACCGGACCAGGATCGTGCGCTGGGTCATTTCTTGTTGGCGGACATCTACAATCGACTCGGCCGGGACGACCTGTCCCGCATGAATGCCAATCTGGCGCAGCGTGCGCTGTCACGGGCCGGAAGCTGAAAGCCATGTCGATAGACAGTTCTTTGGCAGATCAATACCGATCGGCGCGGTTCGCGACAGCTGTCTGCAACCGCCGATCGGTGACGCTCGCAGGCGCGCTCGCATTGGTGGTCTTTGCCCCGCCGGCCGGGCTCCTTCACGCTCAGCAGCCGGTTCCCGCGCAGGAGCAAGCTGCCCCGGAGCTGACGGAGCTTCAAACCCTGATGATCGCCGGCGCCGCGGCGCTTCAAAACGGTGACTTCGAGGTGGCACTGCAGGCGTTCGACGAAGCGCTGCTGCTCGAACCCGACGATCCCGTCCTGCTCAGCCAGGTCGGGCGGGCGTTGCTGGAGCTCGGCAACTTCAACGAAGCCATGCCGTTGCTGAGTCAAGCAGCCCAGGTGGCGCCGGACTTGTTCGTCACCCAGTTCAACCTCGGCACCGGCTTCCTGCGCCTCGGACAGCACGAGCAGGCGATCCCCTGGCTGCGCGCCGCCTCGCGGCTGAACCCGGAGGTGGCGCTGCCGCGCTACGGGTTGGCGCTGGCCTACGCTGGCCTCGGCGACCACGCTCGCGCAATCGCAGAGCTCGAGGAATGCGTCGCCGTCGCGCCGCAGACGACCGACGCCTGGTTGCTGCTCGGGCGACTCCTCACCGAACATGGCGCCGGGCTCGACGCGGTGCTGAAGGCCGCCGAAGCGTTCGAGAAGGTGTTCGAGCAGCGGCCACACGAGGGCGAGAGCTGCCTGGCGCTGGGGCGCGCGTATCGACGCTTGAATCTGCCAGAGCAAGCGTTGAGTCTGATCGGGGACTGCGAATCGGCCGGCATCGAAGATGCACGGCTCTACCTACTCAAGGGGCGCATGCTGTCGCAGATGGGCAACTTCACCGAGGCGCGTCCTGCCCTGCTCCGGGCTGCCGACGGACGGGAGGCGGCGGGACCCGCGTACCTCGATCTGGCAGTCATTTCTCGAAACCAGGGCGACTTCGACACCGCGATTGCCGAGTACGAGCGCACCATCCAGCTGCGCCCCAGGCGCCTCACTGCCTACATTCATCTCGCCAACATCTACGTCAACCGCAAGCAGCCGCAGGCGGCGGCTGATCTGTTGACCCGCGCCATTCGCACCGCGCCCCGCAGCCCGGTAGCCCACAAGGAGCTCTGCCAGGTGCGGCAAGAAATGGGCGACCTCGCCGATGCCGAGACGTATTGCCGGCGCGCCCTGGAGCTCAACCCTGATCTACTGGAGGGTTACTATGCGCTCGCCCTGGTGCTGCGGGATGCCGGCAAGACCGACGAGAGCCGGCAGATGATGGAGCGTTACAGAACCCTCACCGCCGGCGACGAGCAGCGGACACTGGAATCCAACCGTCAGTCGCAGATCGCCCTCGCCAACATCCAGGGCCTGTACTACTTCCGCCAGAACGACCTCGACAGGGCGCTCGAGCTGTTCGAAAGCGCCGCCGAGCTGGCCGAGGACGATTGGCTGGTCGCTTTCAACCTCGGCATGACCCACGCCGCGCTCGGCGACCATTCCTCCTCGGTCGGTGCGCTGCAGCGGGCGCAGGAGCTCAACCCTGATCGAGCCCAGACGTATCCGCTGCTCGCCGCGGAGCTCCGTGCACTGGGCCGGCACGGCGAAGCGGCGCGCATCGAGGCGCTCGGCCGGAGTATCGAACAACACCCGTGACCGGTATTGTGCCGGCGAGGTCTGCGTGACGACTAACCAGTACCGCAACCTGAGCTTGTGGCACGACACCGTGCCGGAGCCGCTGCAACCGCGACCTGTTCTCGACAGCGACGCGCACGTCGATATCGTCATCGTCGGAGCTGGATACAGCGGCCTGTGGACAGCGTACTACCTGACCGAGCGACAGCCCGATATACGCATCGCCATCCTAGAAGCAGAGATCGCCGGCTTCGGAGCCTCGGGCCGCAACGGCGGCTGGTGCCTCGGCGCCATGGCCGGCATCGGCCAGCTACTCGAGGATCCGGCGCAACGCGACGGGGCCATCCGCCTGCAACGGGCGCTGTTGAACACACCCGACGAGGTCGCCCGGGTGTGCGGCCAGGAGGAGATCGACTGCGAGTGGAAGAAATCGGGCAATGTCACCGTCGCCACCTCGAAGCCCTTCTACGATAAGGCGCGCGAGGAGCTCGCCGAGTGGCGCGAACTGGGCGCCACCGAGGACGAGGTGCGCTGGATGGATGCCGACGAGTGCGCCGCCCACGTGCGCACGGCGCGCAACTACGGAGGCGTGTTCCTGGCCGAGGTTGCGGCGCTCCACCCCGTGCGGCTGGTGCGCGGCCTCGCCGAGGCTGTCGAGCGGCGCGGCGTGGCGATCTACGAGCGATCGCCGGTTCTGTCGCTGGGACAGCGCTCCGTCGTAACCACGGCGGGGTCGGTCACCGCCGACACCGTGATCCGCACTACCGAAGGGTACACACGTACCATCGCCGGTCAAAAGCGGATGCTGATCCCGGTGCACTCGATGATGATCGCCACCGAACCGCTAGGGCAGTCGATCTGGGACGAGATCGGCTTCGTTGACCGAATCACCTTCGGCGACCCGCGACGCATGGTCACCTACGGACAGCGAACTGCCGACGACCGTATGGCGTTCGGATGCCGCGGTGCATACTACTTCGGCTCGGGGATCCGCGACCGCTTTCCGCCCGGCGATCCGGCGTTTGCTCAGGTGCGAGAGGTGCTGGAATCGTTCTTCCCGGCCCTGCGGGACCACCTCGTCACGCATCGCTGGGGCGGCGCTCTGGGCGTGCCGCGCAACTGGCGACCCGCCGTCGGCATCGACCGGCAGGCCGGCTTGGCGTGGGGTGGAGGCTACGTCGGCCAGGGCGTCGGCGCGTCGAACCTCGTCGGCCGCATTCTGGCCGATCTCATCCTAGAGCGAGATAGCGATCTCGTCGACCTGCCGCTCGTCGGACCTGACTTCAGCAACTGGGAGCCCGAGCCACTTCGCTGGATCGGCTCCCAGATGCTCATGAAGGTCGGCCAGTCTCTGGACAACGCCGAGATCCATGATCGACCGACGCCGCGGATCCGGAACGCGATCTTCGAAGCTCTGGTTCGAAAGTAGCCACTCCGCTACGGCATGCTCTCCACTTCAACCCGATCCCCGGTCCTGATCGGGCCGGCGACGTCGACCACGCCGACCACGCCGCGCAGGTTGAACGCGTGCTTGGGGAACATGCTGGCGACGACCGCATCGCCGGAGTTGGTGTCGTAGGCGGCGGCGATCTCCGCCCCCATCTCCACGCATGGCGGGTTGCACTCCTCGACGCGCAACACGGCTCCGGACGGAAAGTGCAGCCGCGTTCCACGCGCCAGCTGAGATAAATCCGGGATGCCTTGCAGGCACAGGTTGGCGCCAAGCGTGGACGCTGCCAGCGGCTGCCGGAGACCCATCCGCTTTCCGATGACCTCGAGCTCTTCGACCGACACCGCGGACCACTGGCGCTCGTTGCGCCGCACCGTGCCCACCGGGTCGACATCGCCCTCGTAGGCGACGCGAGAATGACCGCGGTGCTTATCGCCCACGAAGCCGTCCAGCTCGGCAAGAACTTGCGGGTGCTCGTCCTTGTGCAGATCGGCGTGATTTCCGGTGTGCACGGATACGACCATCCCGAACAGGTCATTCATCTTCGTCACGCTCCCGCTGCTACAGCACCTGGCGAGCTTGCCTTAGGAAGAGCACGAAGATCACCAGCGCACTTCCGGCCAGCACCAACGCGTTGATCCAGGTAAACAGGTCCCAGCCGTTCATGCGCGTCGCTCAGCGCCGGCCGGCGAAACTCCGTCGACGTCCCCGCCGGGCCATTGGCCAAAGATCGTCCCGACGATGAAGCCCACCAAGCTCATCGGCAGGCTGAAATAGAGCGCATACTCCTGCCAGATCCGGAACGTCGTGCCGCCGATCGAGACCGGCCAGATGTAGGTCGCGTAAACATCATTGTAGGTACCTACGCGCGCGATCCAGAGATAGAAGGCGATCATGCTCACGAGGCCGAGGGAGCAGCTCAATACGCCGGCCAGTGGCTTCTTCGGCCCCTTCCAGTAGAGCGCCGCGAAGATCGGCACCAGGACCATCGACGAGAGCCCGGTGGCCATGAAGACCCAGAGCGCCAGGATACGGTCGAACAGGAACGCCAGGACAAAACCGGCCGCCCAGGCAAAGACAATGCCGGCGCGGGTCAGCGATAACAGCTCCTGGTCTGTCGCGTCAGGCTTCCGCAGGGGACGGTAGATGTCGAACGAGATGTTGGCGCCGGCGACGAGCGTGTACGAGTCGATCGTCGACATGGCGGTGGCGAGGACGCCGGCGATGAAGACGCCCACCAGACCTACCGGCAGAGCGAGAACAACGGCCGCCAACAAGGCGTCGTTGGAATGCAGGTCGGCCGGTAACGCGCCGGCGGCGACGGCGACCCGGGCCAGCATGCCTCCGGCAGTGACGAGCCAGTCATAAGCGATCCATATGAGCGTGGCGATCAGCAGCGCGTTGCGCGCCTGACGGTAGCTCCCGGCCGCGAAGATTCGCTGATAAAAGCCCGGATCAACGAGGAAACTGACGTTCGTGGCGACGTACGCCATCAGGAGCCAGAACGGCATGTCGCCGAAGATCGCGAGATGTCCTGGTGGTGAGCTCGCCGCGACGGCCGCGAAGCCCCCGAACTCGACCATCAGCAACGGGACGCCGACGGCCAGCGTGAGGCACATGAGAACGAACTGGATCGTATCGGTGATGGCTACTGCCCAGAGGCCGCCCAACAACGTGTAGGCGAGCGCGATAGCACCAAGAATCGCGGCGCCCACCATCGCGTCGAGACCGAACACCACTTCGGTGATGCGCCCGAGCGCGAACAAGGCCATCGCCGGAATCGAATACAGGAACGACGCCACCGCACCCAGGATCCCGGTGGTGCGTCCGTAGTTCCTTTCGAGAATCTCCGGCAACGAAGTGAAGTTGGCCTCATGGAGCCGTTTACACAACGCGAACGCGGCGAAAACGAAGATCCCGAGCGACAGCTCGGAGTAGCCGAAGAACGCCACCACGCCCTCGTTGAACCCCAGCTCGGAAGTGCCGAACAGCACGTCGAGGCCGTAGTAGGTCGACGCCAGCGTGCATACCAGAACCGGTGTGGTCATCGAGCGCCCGGCGACCAGGTACTCCTCGAAGCTGGGCGCCTTGCGGTAGACGAGGTAGCCGACGGCAAGCATCCCCAACACGTAGCCGACGACCACGGCGAGATCGATGTTCGAAATCTGCAGCTCGGCCATTAGTGGCCGGTAAAAGATGAACGTTGCATATCGCAGATGGGATTTGCGGGTGAGATCAAGGCGCGGGGAGGCAGGCGATGGTAGCAGGCCATCTGTTACAGGCCACTAGCCAATTTCCCAGCCCGGGGATACCCAGGCGATCAGCCGGTCGAGGGCCCGCGCCACAGCCGGGGCACGACGGTCGGAACAGTCGGCAAGGTGCACGAGGCGAAGCATAGTCTGCACGCCAACCCAGCGCAGCGGCTCTGGCTCCCAGGAGGGACAGGGCGGGCGCACCCACGGATACCGCGTGCGCTCCGTATCGCGGTCGAGCATCAGGTCGGCGAGCGTCCGACCGGCCAGATTGGCGGCAGCGACTCCCGAGCCCACGTACCCACCGGCCCACGCAAGGCCAGTGTCACGATCCAGTCCTACCGACGGCGTCATGTCGCGCGGCACACCGAAAACACCACCCCAGCGGTGCGTGATTCTCGCGTCCACCGAGGGAAACAACCGTTTCAGCTCGGCGCTCAGCCACCGGAAGATGCGCTGGTCGTGCTCGTACCGACGCGCGATGGTCGATCCGTAACGATACCGTGAGCCGCGCCCGCCGATCGTGATGCGATCGTCAGCTGTGCGCTGCATATAGATGAGATCCCGAAACCCGTCGGCGACCGTCACCCGATCGTGCATGCCGATCTCGTCCCAGACCGAAGCAGCCAACGGCTCGGTGGCGAGCATGTAGTTGTAGAGCGGCAGCACCGAACGCCGGTTGTCACGCAGGGTGATTCCATACGCTTCGGTGGCGTTGACCACGAACGGAGCCGAGATCGTGCCAAGTTCGGTGCGGACGCTGCCCCGTTCGATGGCCATGGCCGCAGTCTGCTCGTACAGCTTCGCCCCCATGCCCTCGATCGCCGTGGCCAGCTGGCGCGCGACCTTGGCAGGCTGCACGGCGGCGGCGTGCGGCGTAAAGAAGGCCGGCGGGAGGCCGCCAAGGTTGGCGCGGTCCTGTACCTCCCCCGGCTCGAGCCATCGATAGTCCTGATCGTCGAAACCCAGCGCGTGGAGCTCTTCCATGTCGCGCTTGAGGCTGCCTTGGTGCAACTGGAGGCCGGCAATTTGGAGGCAACCTCCCTTGCTGTATCCGAAGTCGAGCTCCTGCGCTCGAGCTACGTTGCCGACCTCGTCGACGGCTTCGATCATCGCTCGCCACAGCTCGACGGCGCCTTCGCGGTCGCGCTCCACCAACGCCCGCAGCCCATGGATGATGGCGTCGCAGAAGCCGCCATTACGCCCGGAGGCGCCGTAGCCGGCGACATGGGCGTCGAGCAGCACAACCCGACATGTCGGTTCGTTCGCCAGCAGGTAGTAAGCCGTCCACAGGCCGGTGAAGCCGGCGCCGACGATCGCCACGTCCGACGTAATGTCGCCGTCGAGCGGCGCCCTAGGTACGAGCGACGCCGACATCTCGTCCAGCCAAAAGCTCGGCGCAGCTACCGAGTGACCGTCGTTCATCCCGCTGCCCTCTCTTGTCCATTCGCGAAGCTGCACTAAGGTAGCGGAAGCGACGACTCGGGGAGGACTCACGTGAGGAAGGTGTCGTTCATTCTGTTCCTGTCACTCCTGGCAGGGATCGCCTCGGTCGGTACGACCCCGGGATACACGGCGCCGGAAGCGGCCACCAAATCAGCGCTGCCCTTGATGCTCACGCCGAGCTCTGTGCGCCCGCTCGCCGTGGTGCCGGCGACGAGCTCCGTGAGTCACGGGAGCGGACGGCTGCAGCTGCGAAGCGACTTCCGTGCGGTGCTGGTGGGCTACCGCGAGCCACGCCTGGCGCGTGCCGTGCACCGCCTGTACCGACGGCTACGCGCCCAGACCGGCTTGCGGTTTCCCCGCCGGTTGACGGACCCGGCATGGGAGGCGGCCCGTCTGCCGACCGGCACCGGCACGGCGGTGCTCGAGATCGAGGTGACGGGCCCGGGAGAGTCCGTACAATCGATCGACGCCGACGAGTCGTACGCCCTCGTGGTCACGGGCGAGGGTGCCAATCTGACGGCGCCGACGCCGATCGGAGCCCTGCGTGGGCTCGAGACGTTCCTGCAGCTGGTGACCAGCGACCGTGACGGATTCGGCGTTCCGGCACTGAGCATCGAGGATGCGCCGCGGTATCCATGGCGTGGGCTACTCATCGACACCGGCCGCATGTTCCTGCCGCTCGAGACCCTGCTCCGCACGCTCGACGGCATGGCGGCAGTGAAGCTCAACGTCCTGCACTGGCACCTGATCGAGGATCAGGGGTTCCGCGTCGAGAGCAAGGCATTTCCGCGGCTGCACGAGCTCGGATCCGACGGCAGCTACTACACCCAGGCCGAGGTGCGCCAGGTGGTCGCCCATGCGCGCGACTTGGGGATCCGCGTCGTGCCCGAGATCGACATCCCCGGCCACACCAGCAGCTGGTTCGTCGGTCATCCCGAGCTCGCCAGCGCGCCCGGCCCCTATGAGCTCGACCACACCTGGGGGGTCAAGGACCCGGTCCTCGACCCGACCCGCGACGAGGTCTACGAGTTTCTCGATGTGCTGCTGGGTGAGATGGCGGCGCTGTTTCCGGATGCGACGTTCCACATCGGCGGCGACGAGGTGAACGGGGTGCAGTGGGACGCCAGCCAGGCGGTCCAGGCGTTCATGGTCGAGCGCGGGATGGCCGACAACGCCGACCTGCAGGCGTACTTCAACCAGCGCATCTCCACCATCCTCACTGAGCACGGCAAAGAAATGATGGGATGGGACGAGGTGTTGCACCCCGACCTACCCCTGACCACGATCGTGCAATCGTGGCGGGGCCCGACGGCGCTGGCGGCGGCGGCCCGCCGCGGCTATCGCGGTGTGCTGTCGCACGGCTACTACCTCGATCTCTATCACTCGGCCGAGAGCCACTACGGGATCGACCCGGGCGCCGGCGACGCCGCTGATCTACCGGCCGATGTGGCGGCGAGAATCCTCGGTGGCGAGGCCTGCATGTGGGGCGAGATGGCGACGGCGGAGAACGTCGACTCACGCATCTGGCCACGCGCCGCAGCCATCGCCGAGCGGCTGTGGTCGCCCCCTGACACCACCGACGTCGACGACATGTACCGACGCCTCGATGCGCTCAGCCAGCACCTCGAGTGGCTGGGCCTACAGCACACCATCGACTATCGCCTGATGCTGCAGCGACTGGCCGGGTACCGATCGATCGAGGCGCTGCGCCGCGTCGCGGACGTTCTCGAGCCGGTAAAGAACTACGACCGTCACTGGGACGACCACGAGTGGACATACAGCACCCGCACCCCGATGAACCGTATGGTCGACACGGTGCGGCCCGAGAGCGCCGCTGCGCGCCATCTGACCAATCAGGTCGCCGCCTACCTGGGCACCCCGACGCCGGCACTCGCGGCGGCGATTCGCACACGCCTCGACGACTTGCGCCGGAACGCCTTGGCCGCCAGCGCCGAGCTCGACGATGCCCCGCTGGTGCAGGAAATCCAGCCGCTGTTCGCCGACGTGGCCAACCTGGCTGTCATCGGAGCCGCGAGCCTCGATTACCTGGAGAGCGAAGCGGAGCCTCCGCGTGGCTGGACGACCGAGCAACTCGGGTTGATCGATGCCGCGGCACAGCCCCGGGCAGAGTTGCGGATCGCGCTCGCGCCGGCGGTTCGTAGCCTTGTCGAGGCACTGTCGAGAGCACCCTGACTGCCGCGGAAACCGCGCCTCGACGCGCCCTCGACCGTACGGCGATCCTGGTCGAGCACGCGAGATCTCCGCTGGCCTCTGCCGCAGCTAGCAGGCCGTGGTGAAAGTGTGGTGGGTCTGGTTACGGCGAGTTGGGGCCAGATGCAAGGCGGCCTGACGCACACGATGCCCTAGCCATCGCCTCCTCCTCTCTCCTGGCCTGCGCCTCGCAAAACCCTGTCGCCAGACCCACCACACTTTCACCACGGCCTGCTAGTCGCTTGCGACGCGCTGCTCGGCCAGTAGCTCCTTCAGGACTTCGGCCGTGAGGCCTCCACGCACCAGCTGATCGCCGACGATGAACGTCGGTGTGCTGTTGATGCCGAGATCCTCGGCGAGGTTCTTGACGGCGGCGAGGTACTCGACCACTTGCGGATCCCGCATGTCTCGTCGCAAGGCGGCGAGATCGAGGCCGAGCTCCGCGGCGATCGTTTCGACGAACTCCGTCGTCAGCGGCGCGGCGCTGGTCATCAACGCGTGGTGGAACGCCGCGAATCGTCCCTGCCGATGGGCGGCCGTCGCCGCCCGGGCGGCCATCACCGAATGGCTTCCGTATACGGGTAGCTGCTTGTGGACGACGCGCAAGTCAGGGTCGGCCGCGGCCACCAGGGCGATCTCCGGATAGCTCGCCTTGCATGGGGCGCACTGATAGTCGGAAAACTCGATGATCGTGACCGATGCATCGGCGGGTCCGACCGCCGGTGTGAGCTGCGGATCGATGACCACGTCCGCTCTGGCATCCAGCGTGATGCGCCGCGCCTCGGCCTCGCGCTGCTCCTGCCGCGTCCGGGCGACCTCGCGGACTCGGTCCAGGAGCTCGGGGTTGTCGAGAAGGAAGTCCGGGTTGTCGGTCAGGTACTGACGCACGAGCGCTTCGGTCTCAGCGTCCTGCTCCGTGCTGTCCGGCGGCGCCGCGCAGCCCGCAGCGATCACCGCAAAGGCGATCCAGACCGCGCAGCGGGCGAATCGCGCGGGCTGTTTCAACGTTCGTGCGGGCTAACGATCGGCAGCGACCACGAAGCTGTGGGCGCCGTCCAGCTCGGTGGAGATGGTCAATGTCCCGTCGGCGTTCCACTGCGCGCCGTCAACGGCGCTCGCTGAATCGCCGCTGATGCTCCCCACGCGTGTCCCGTCCTTAGAGATCGAATAAGACATCGCGGGATCGAGCTGGTTGACCGTGAACGTCGTACTTTCGACGGCCACCGGACCCGGCGTCAACGTGACGATCATTGCCGACTTGTCGCGATCCCAGATCGCCTGCGTCACGTTGGCCTCGATGTACTCCACGCCGCTGATGAACGGATCGGAGAAGTACCGCTCGTCGCGCGGATCGTTGTAGAGGGTCCAGAGTCCGTCCCCGGGGTTGAGCCGCGTCATCGCCACAAGCACGTTGCCGGTAACCGGGCTGATGTTGTGGATGAATCCGTTCTCGTCGCGGTTGTAGTTTTCTCGGTAGTCGGGCGTGTGCGGGTAGTAGAGACCGCCGTCCCGCCAGGTGGGCCCGAAGTGCTCGTCGGCGTACTCGAGCATGGTGGCAACGGTCTCCATGTCACCGACCTCGGCCGCGAGCACCGCGAACCAGCCGAAGTCGAACGACGAGGTCCAGCCCATGTCCGAGCCGGGATCTCCCTGGAACATAGCCGGGATATAGAGCTTCACCTGCTCGCGATACAGGTCCTTGACGTACTGCCGGGCCCAGACGTGGTGTGCCTGGCCGTTCCAGCCGTCGCTCCAGGCCATGCCGATCGATGACCACTTTGTCGACGCCGGAATCACCTCGTCGGACCGCGTGTGGAGGTAGAACATCGTCGTGTGGGTCTCGGGCGAGATGAACTCCCGCTCGTGGATCGTCTTGGCGAACCCTTGCTCGACCTCGGCCGAGTAGTCGGTCCCGTGGGTCTGGTCGTACTGAATCAGGCCGAGGATCGGATGCTGGTTGCACTCGGTGTAGATGGCGCCGAGCTCGCATTCGATGCCGAGGAAGTCGCTGTCAACGAACTGGTCGTAAATCACCGTGGCCAGCCGCTCGTGGTCGTAGTCCATGCGCAGGGGCTCGCCGCCGTACTCGATTGCCGGGAACACGAACGGTAATGATCCGGGCTCGTCGTAGCGATGGTCGTCGAACAGCGACTCGTGCAGGCTGACCATCTGCAACAGGTGACCGCTGTACATGATGTTCGACTTGATGTTGGGGTCGATCCATCCTTGCCAGCCGTCCTCGCGATACACGGCGCTGTTGCCGTCCTGATCCGCACCGCGTTTCTCGTACTGGCTCATGGCCGCCCAGTACTGCCAGACGTCCTTGTAGATCATCTTCTCGATCAGCCGGCTCGACGCCTCTCGGTACAGGTCGCGATGCGCCGGCACCTTGTGGTACTGCGCCAGGCTCAGCGCGTAGGCTGCGAAGGCGATCTGGAACTGGTAGGCGTCGAAGCTGTCGCCGCCGGGCGTGTTGCCCATCAGCGACCAGTCGCCGTCGAGCTGATTGGCGAGGTTGATCATGTGACGGACGTGGCCCATCTCGGCGGTGGAAAGCGACGGGTAGTCAGCGGCGAGGATGGCGCTACCGTTCGGCGGCGCGGCCGGCTGTGCGCCGATCAGCGTCACACAGAGGACAAATACGGTAAGGGCGCGTTGCCGCATGGATGGCTCCAGGTGTTAACGGCCCGCGACGAACCGAAGGCCGAGACGAAAGCGTGTCATTGGAGCGTAGTTTCAGGCGTCGGACTCCGTCAAGGGTGACGGCACCCCATTTGACTTGTGCTCCGCGCCCGGTGTAACAGGGCCTCGAGATGCTGACCTCGCTCGGAGAGATCCTGCCCGCCGCCGCCGACAAGTACGGCGACAAGACCGCATTGGTCTTCGACGGCGAGGCGTTCTCGTTCCGCCACCTCGATGACCTCTCGAATCGCCTCGCAGCGGGCCTGGAGGCGCTCGGCATCGCGTCAGGAGACCGCGTGACGCTCTACTCCGCCAACCGCTGGGAGTGGATCGTCAGCTACTACGCGGCACTCAAGGCCGGTGCGGTGATCAATCCGATCAACGTCATGCTGACTCCTGAGGAGGTTGCGTTCGTGGCCGCGGACTGCGGTGCCAAGACGGTGCTGGCGTCGCGCGAAAAAGGGGAGCCGATCCTCGGCCTGAAGGAATCCTCCGACGTCGAGGAGATCATCATCTTCGGCGACCAGGTACCGGTCGGCGCACGATCGTTCGACGAGCTCATCGAGGGCAACGGGCCGGCCTTCGAGATCCGCCAGATTTCGGCCGATACGTTATCGACCATTTGCTACACCTCCGGCACCACCGGGCACCCGAAGGGCGCGATGCAAAGCCACCGCAGCGTGATCCTCAACGCTGCCCTGACGGCGAACATGCACGTGCGCACGCACGACGACGTGATCGTCACGGCGCTGCCGTGTCCACACGTCTACGGCAACGTCATATTCAACGGCGCCTTCATGTACGGCATGCAGCTGGTTCTGCATCCGCTGTTCGTCCAGGACGAGATCCTGCAGTCGATCCAGGAGCACGGCGCCACAATGTTCGAAGGCGTGCCGACGATGTACCTGTACTTGCTGGATCACCCAGGGCTCGGCGACTACGACCTGTCGTCGCTAACGCGCTGCACGGTCGGCGGCCAAACAATGGCGGTCAACAAGATGCAGGAGGTCGAGCAGCGCTTCGGCTGCCCGCTCATCGAGCTCTGGGGGATGACCGAGCTCGCCGGTCTCGGCACCACCAACCTACGGTATGGGCTCAACAAGCACGGCTCGATCGGCGTCTCGTTGCCCGGCTGTGAGATGCGCATCGCGTCCGTCGACGACGCTGCGCAGACCCTGCCGCACGGTAAGGTCGGTGAGCTCATGGCCCGTGGTCCGATCGTCATGCAGGGCTACTACGGCAACGAGCAGGGAACCGCCGAGACTATCGAGCCGGATGGCTGGCTGCACACGGGCGACCTGGCCAGCATGGACGAAGACGGCTACATCACCATCGTCGATCGGAAGAAGGACATGATTCTCACGGCAGGCTACAACGTCTATCCGGCGGAGATCGAGCGCGTCGTCGCCGGCCACCGCGACGTTGCCATGGTGGCGGTCGGGCGTCAGCCCGACGAGATGAAGGGCGAGATCGCCAAGGCGTACGTCGTGCTCAAGCAGGGCGCGATCGGCGACGAGGAGTCGATCGTGCTCCACTGTCGCGAACACCTCGCAGCCTACAAGGTCCCGCGTGCGGTCCAATTCGTCGACGATCTGCCGAAGACCAGCACCGGTAAGATCATGCGCCGCGAGCTGCGAACTCTCGACGTCTGATTGCTGGCCCGATGGCGCCTAGAGCGTCAGCGATAGTGGCACCCCGCGTCGAGGTGCCGCGCTCTCTGGATCGATCCCGACGACGGTGCGTCCGTGGACGCGTCCGCTCAGCCCATGCGCAAGATGGGCTTCACGGTGCCGCCCCCCTCGGTCGCGGCGACCGCCTCGTTGATCTGATCGAGGTTGTAGAACTCCATCAGGCGATCGATCGGGAACTTGCCGGCCATGTACATGTCGACCATCTGCGGGATGAACAGATCGGGCACCGCGTCGCCCTCGATCACGCCGCGCACGGTGCGGCCGAACAGGATGGCGTTCATATCGAGGGTCACTTCCGTCCCCAGCGGCGACGTGCCGAGCAGGCCACAAATCCCCTGGAGACCGAGCGCGTCGACGGATTGGCGCACCACTTCGGGCACCCCGGTCGCCTCGACCGAGTAGTTGGCACCGCCGCCGGTAAGCTCGTGGATCGCCTCGACCGGGTTGGCGTCCGAGGCATTGATCGTGTGTGTCGCGCCGAGCTCCGCGCCGAGCTCCAGCCGCTTTGGGTTCAGATCGACAGCAATGATCGGATCGCAGCCGGCGATCTTGGCGGCCATCACCGACGACAAGCCAACGGTGCCGACGCCGAAGACCGCGATGCTCTCGCCGGCCCTCGGGTGCAGGTTGTTGAGCACCGTTCCGGCGCCGGTCTGGATGCCGCAGCCGAGCGGACCGAGCATCTCCAGCGGCGCGTCCTCGCGCACCTTCACGACGTTGTTCTCGAACGCCAGCGCGTAGTCGGCGAAGGAGGACTGGCCGAAGAAGGCACCGTGGACCACGTCGTCTCCGCGATGCATGACCGGCGATCCGTCGGGTCGTGCACCGCCGAAGTTGTGTCCGAACAGCTCCACGCAGTAACCGGGTGCGCCCTGCTTGCAATTGCCGCAGGCGCCGCATGAGTGGAAGCTGAGGACGACGTGGTCACCCTCCTTGACCTTGGTGACGTCGGTGCCGACACGCTCGACGATCCCGGCCCCTTCGTGGCCGAGAACTGCCGGCAGCGGCACCGGATAGTACTGATCACGCACCGACAGATCAGTGTGGCAGATCCCGGTAGCGACGACTTTGACCAGCACCTCGTTACCGCGCGGCTCGTCCAGATCGACGGGGCCAACGCTGAACTCGGCGCCCGGCTCCTCGAGGACTGCGGCTTTCACCTCCATCGTGTGCCTCCCTTGAATCGTTCGATCGCGCGGTAGCCGTGCAAGAGTCGTGACCCCGCAGTAGCGGCGCCGGAGTCTAGCACCCGGGCTCGCCGGAGCCCAGGGGACGCGATGTGGCCGAGCGTCTAGGAGACAGTGGCGGAAGTGTGACGGGTCTGGTTACGCCGCCAAGGGCGCAGATGCAAGGCGCCGTGACGTCGGCAAGCTAGCTACCGAACCAGCCACGGCGGGCGTCGCGACCGACCACCTGCGCACAGTTGCGCCCCGGCACGCCCATGACGCCGCCACCCGGGTGGGTACCTGAGCCACACAGGTACAGGCTCTTGACCGGCGACCGGTAGTCTCCGTATCCGGGGATCGGACGGAAACAGAAGAGCTGATCGGGTGACATGTCGCCTTGGAAGATGTTACCGCCCAGCAGGCCGAAGCGCTCCTCTATGTCCGGCGGCGCCAGCACCTCCATGTGCTCCACAGAGGCCTCGAATCCCGGGCAGTACTCCTCCATCTTGCGCAGGATCCGCCGGCCGTACACTTCGCGCTCGGTGTCCCACGACCCTTCCCGGAGGTCATACGGGCCGAACTGCGTGAAAAACAAGCCGATGTGCTTGCCCTCGGGAGCCAATCCCGGCTCGTGGACGGTCGGAAACACCGCCTCCAGGTATGGGTGCTCGGAGGTGCGTCCGTACTTGGCGTCGTCCCAGGCGCGCTCGAGATACTCGATCGAGGGCGAGATGGCGATCAGCCCGGTGTGCGGGTCGCCCGGAATCGGCCCGTCCCAGGCGGTCGGCCGAGGTAGCTCGGACAACGCCAAGTTGACCTTCACCGAGCCGGAGCGACTGCGATACCGACCGACGTCCGCCACCACCTCGTCGGAGAGGTTTCCCTTGCCGACCAGGTCGAAATACGTGGTTACCGGATGGGCGCAAGAGATCACCCGCCGCGCGTGCAACACCTCGCCGCTCTCGAGCTCGACGCCCGACGCCCGCCCGTCCTGGATGACGATGCGGCGCACTGGGGCCTCGGAGCGAACCTTGGCGCCGGCGGCACGCGCCGAGTCGGCGATGGCGTTGCTCAGCGCTCCCATGCCGCCGTGCACCCATCCCCAGGCACCCGATTGGCCGTCGATCTCGCCGATCCAGTGGTGCATGAGCACATACGCCGATCCGGGACTCATCGGCCCGCCCCAACCGCCGATGATCGTCTGCGTCGCCATGGCGCCCTTGATGCGCTCGTCCTCGAACCACTCGTCGAGAAAATCGGCGCCGGACAGCGTGAACAGCCGCGTGACCTCGGCAATGTCGCGCGCTGTCCAGTGACGGAATCGCCTGCCGAGCGACAACCACTTGGGAATCTCACGCCACTCGAGACGGGGCGGGATAACGAACAGCATGTCGCGCACCAGATCGCCGATGTGCTCGAAGTATTCGTCGAACTTCAAGTAGGCGGCCGCGTCCGCTTTGGAGAATCGCGCGATCTCGGCGGCGGTCTTGGCAGCGTCGCCATGCAGCGTCAACGCGGTGCCGTCGTCGAACGGCAGCCAGTAGTCAGGCTCGAGAATGGAGACTTTGTAGCCGAAACGATCGAGGTTGAGCTCGGAGATGATGCGCGGTGGTACGAGGCTGGTCACATACGCGGCTGACGAGATGCTGTAGCCGGGCCACGGCTCCTCGGTAGACGCGGCCCCTCCGAGAAAGTGTCGGCGCTCGAGCACGATGACGTCCATGCCGGCGCGCGCCAGATACGCTGCGCAGGCAAGACCGTTGTGGCCACCGCCGATGACGATCGCGTCGTAGGTCGAGCTCAACGCTCGACGTCCGCCACTCCCGCGGTGTCATGCTCGGTGGCCGCGATCGCTTTGAGCGCGAACGTCGTCCCCGCATGGGTCAGGAAATTGGACGTGTCACTGGCGTTGCGTAGCGACTGGGTCCACCAGTAACCATCGGCCTCGCGCGCGTAGGGTCCGAGCTCCGCGGAAGCCAGCAGCACCGCAAAGTCCTCGTCGCTCATCGACTCGGTGTCGGGAACAACGGGAATAGCCTCTTCAGCGGTTTGCTGCGCCGCCTGCTGCGGGGTGGCGCCAGCGGGCCCGGTGGCACTCAGCAACGCCGCCGTGATCAACAGCACCACCGCCATCAGAGCCGCGAACGCAATGCTGGTCCTGGCGAGCGCCATGCTGATACCAGCCAACTGATGTTTGCTCCGACCCGCGCGATGTCGACGGTTGATCATGATCAAAATCTCCGTGATCTTTTCATGTCGGCGATCTGAACCGGCGCACTTCTGCCGCTCGGTAATCTGTTCCCTCGCACCCGCCGCGGGATGCCGTCCGGGCGCTCGCGCTCCGGTGCGCCACGAGCGTCGCCACCGTACCATGTCGGATTCCGACCGAGGCAGGATCTCAAGGGAGGTCACCGTGAAGCTGCGCGTCATCAACCCGGAACAGGTGATCGAGCTACTGCCGATGGGTGAGTGCATCGAGGTAGTCGACGCCGCGATGCGGTGTTCGGCCGACCGTGATGCGCTGATGCCGCTGCGCGCGAAAATGGCCCTGCCGGCCGAGGGCCTGCTAGGTTGGATGCCGGGATACATGGCCGATCCGGAGGTCTTCGGTATGAAGCTGGTCGGTGTCTTCCCGGGCAATTTCGCGCTCGGGATGCACAGCCATCATGGGGTGGTGGCCCTGTTCGAGACGAAGCACGGGCGCCCTTTCGCGATCGTCGACGCCTCCGAGATCACCGCCATACGTACCGCCGCCGCGAGCGCTCTGGCGACGCGCCTGCTGGCTCGGGACGACGTCACGACGCTGGCCATCATGGGCTACGGGGCACAGGGCCGTCAGCATCTCGAGAGCATGCTGTGCGTGCGCAAGTTCGATGACGTGCGCGTCTGGGGACGCCACCTCTCCAAGGCGAGCGCCTTCGCTGACGAGCACGGTGCCAAGTTCGGCGTAGCGGCACGCGCCGTGGAGAGCGCGCGTGAGGCGGTCGAGGGGGCGGACGTGATCTGCACGGTGACGGCGTCACCGGAGCCCATCCTCTTCGGCGATTGGTTGGAGCCGGGCCAGCATATCAACGCCGTCGGCACCAGTTTTCCCGGGATCCGGGAGCTCGACGGACCCGCAGTAGCGCGCTCGCGACTGTTCGTCGATCTTCGTGCGGGCGCCCTGGCGCAGGCCGGGGAGTTCCAGATGGCCCGCGACGAAGGCCTCATCGACGACGACCACATCCTCGGCGAGGTCGGCGAGGTGTCGCTGGGGCGCGTCGAGGGGCGCACCGGCCCCGACGACATCACGCTTTACAAGTCGCTCGGCCTCGTGGTTCAGGACCTGGCCTCGGCCTACCATGTTTTCCGCAAGGCCGAGGAGCAGGACGTCGGCGTGACCTCCGCCTTCTAGTGGCCTAACAGGCCACTCGTCGCGCGGATCCCGGTACGCCTCCGCTCGGATTGACCGGGCACCTTCTAGTGTCCGCAGCAGCGCCGACTTCATCGCCAACGGGCCAACGCAAGATCGAGATATGGCGCTCGGACTCGACGGCGTGACGCCGCGATTGGCCGCACCTGACCGCGTCTGTCCCCTGTCCGAGGCCGACCTGTTCACGACCCACCCGGTGGAGAGTGAGCGGCAGAGTACGTTCGACCGGACAGCTCTCTGCCGACGGGAGGAACGACGTGCCCAGGTCAAGGTCCAGGCTCACCTCGGGAGCGGCCCGCGGTGCCCTCGTGTGCGTGCTGGCGATCGCGCTGAGCGCCCCCGGTGGCACGGGAGCTTGGGGTGTGGGAGTCGATCGCAGTATCGACGGTCGGGACAACAACCGGCTCGACCCGCGCGCCGGGTCGAGCAGCGTTCAGCTACTACGACTCACCGAGGCTGCCTACGCCGATGGAATCGAGTCGCCGTCGGGGACGAATCGTCCCGGCGCTCGCGAGATCAGCAACCGCGTGGCACGCCAAAAGCGCCGCACGCTGGATCCGCAGGGCGCCAGCGACATGTTCTGGCTATGGGGGCAGTTCCTCGATCACGACATCGACCTTACCGGCGGTATGAGCCCGGTGGAGACAATGGACATCGCCGTACCGGCCGGTGATCCGTTCTTCGATCCGACCAACAGCGGAACACAGTCGATCCGCTTCCATCGCTCGATCTACGACCCGGCCACGGGGGATAGCCTCAGCAACCCGCGTCAGCAGCTCAACCTGATCACGGCCTATGTCGATGCCTCCAATGTCTATGGGTCTGACACCAGGCGCGCCCGCGCACTGCGCGCCAACGACGGTAGCGGCGAGCTGCTGACCAGCGACGGCCGTATGCTGCCGTTCAACGAGGATGGCCTCGACAACGCTGGCGGCACTCAGCGGAGCTTCCATCTTGCGGGCGATATCCGCGCCAACGAGCATGTTGGCCTGCTGACGATGCACACGCTGTGGGTACGCGAGCACAATCGTCAGGCGCGTCTGGTCCGCCAGGCATCGCCGGGGTTGAACGGCAACAAGATCTACGAGCGTGCGCGCGCCAAGGTAATCGGCATCGTGCAGGCCATCACCTACAACGAGTTCCTGCCGCGCCTACTCGGCAAGAGCGCGATCGGTCGCTATCGCGGCTGGGACCGTAGCGCCGACGCCGGCATCTGTACCGAGTTTTCCACCGCTGCCTATCGCTTCGGCCACAGCATGGTGTCGTCGCGACTGCTGCGACTACGGCGCGACGGCAAGCCCATCTCGCGCGGCCATTTGAAGCTCCGCCAGGCTTTCTTCGCTCCCCACGAGCTCACGCCGGACGTGGGCATCGAGCCCTGTCTGCGCGGTGCCGCGGCGCAGCAGGCCTTCAAGATCGACACCATGATGGTCGACGAGATCCGCAACTTCCTCTTCGGACGGCCGGAGGCGGGTGGATTCGACCTCGCGGCGCTCAATATCCAGCGCGGCCGCGATCATGGCCTGGCCGATTTCAACACCGTGCGCGAAGGCTATGGGCTGCCGCGACTGGCCAGTTTCAAGCAAGTCGCGCACGACCCTCGCATCGCCGCGGAGCTCCAGGGACTGTATCGGAAAGTAGACGATATCGACCTCTGGGTGGGGGCTATGGCCGAGCGACACGCACCGGGCGCCATGGTGGGTCCGACGGTACGCGCCATCCTCGTGGAACAGTTTCAGCGGTTACGAGACGGTGATCGCTTCTTCTACAAGCGTGCGTTCAGGGGCCGGGAGCTGGCCGAGATCGAGTCCACCACGCTCGCCGATGTGATCCGCCGCAACACGCGCATCGAGGACGAGCTCGCCGACGACGTATTCACGGCTCGCTAGACATCCGCTCCCGCCGTGGCTCGGTTGTTGGCGACCGCGACGCCATCGCGACCGCAGGTGTAGGTGATGGCACGGAGTGCTACTCGCGCCAGAGCGCTACGCTGGGCTCGAGCCGTACCGCCCGGCGTGTCGGGACGTAGATGGCGAGCATCACGATGGCGCCGATCAGCAACGGTACGAGCACAGCGCTGACGACGTAGATCCGCGTGTCGAGAGCGAGGAATTGCTCCAGCACCGCGCTAGCCAGCCCCCCGGCGGTGGCGGCGATGGCCAGGCCGACGGCGAACTGCCGTCCGCCGTGGCGCAGGAAGAGACGAATGATGCGCCGATCGCTGGCGCCGACCGCACGCCGCACGCCGATCTCGTGAGTACGCTGCGCGACCGAGCGCGCCGTAAGGCCATAGATCCCGCTAACCGCCAGGAGCAGCGCGAATCCGAAGCAGCCCACCAATATCTGCGCCGCGGCGCGGGCCATCGCCGCCATCATGCCCAGCATCTCGTCGAGGTTGACGATACCGCCGGGCATGATCTCGTGATCGAGGTCCCGGACAACGTCGTTGAACGCCAGCACGGCCGGTCGAGGGTCGCCGCGGTACTTCAGCGTCGCAGCTACCCCGTTCGGCGTCCGCTGTGCGATCGGCACGTAGAGGCTCATCGAGCTTCGATCGCGGCTCAGCGGATTGCCCACCAGGACATCGGTCACCACTCCGACAACGACGATCCACTCGGGCTCGTCGTCAAGGCTCCCCAGGCTCACCCGCACTCCGAGCGGTGAGCCACCGGCGGCAATCTCGCCGGCAAGGGATTCGCTCACCAAGGCCACGGGGCTGCCGTCGGCAGTGTCGCGCTCATCGAACTGACGTCCCGCCAGAAGACGGATTCCGATGGCGTCGGTCGAACCGCTTACCGCCGTCAGGTACGCCCTCGGCTGTTGGTTCGACGACTCGTAGGACACCCCAGCGACAGCCAGCGGGCTGGCAACCTCGCTGTCGGTGCCGAAGCGTGAGCGCAGGATCACCTTGTCGATCGAGCCTCGGCGATCGAGCCCGTGCACCAACCGATCATAGAACCGCCTCTTCTTCTCCGTCGTGTCGTAGCGATCTTCCGGCAAGGCGACCGAGGCGACTAGGACGCGCTCAGTGTCCATCCCGAAGTCGACGTTGGCGGTGCGATACGACACGAAGGCCGACATGCCGCCGAGGAACATCAGGATCGAGATCAACGCCACCTGTGTCACCACCAAGGCGCGCGAAAGGCGTCCCGTCTCGAGACCCTGAGCACCGTTGGTTCCATCACGAAGTACGGCGTTGCAGTCAGAGCGAGTCGCGCGCCACGCGGGTACGCCACCGACGAGCACGAGCGTGGCGGCGGTAATCAGGCACGCAGCAAGGACCGTCTCGGCGTCCATTCCCCAGTTCCAACAGAAGGCCAAGCCCTCTGGCATGGCTGCGTGGGCGCGGCGATCGAGCGTCGCGAGAGCGCTGGCGGCGAGCGCGATCGCAAGCCCGCCGCCTAGCACGCAGATGAGGAAGCTCTCCCCCATCATTTGAACGATGAGGCGCAGGCGCGGCGCCCCGAGAGCCACCCGGATAGTAGTCTCGCGCAGGCGCTCGGTGGCACGCGACAGCAACAGGTTGCCGACATTGATGCACGCCAGCACCAGGATGAGCGTCGCCACTAGGTGCAGGGTTCCGAAGACCGCCATCGCCTCATCGCCCATCTGCGCCAACTGAAAGGTGCGCACCACCGCGCTGTCTTGCGATCGTCCCATCCTGCACGGCGTCACCGGCATCACCACGCAGGCGCTGCACGACGGCGTGCAACTCGGCGTTGGCCTGCTCGGCGCTGACGCCGGGACGCAACTTGGCGTAGACATTGGGGAACTGCACGCCTCGTTGCGTCGTCTCGATCTCGTGTTGTCCTTGCGGCAGCCACATCTCGGCGAACACAGGAAACGCGTAGCCCTGCGGCATCACGCCGACGACGCGCGTCGACGTCCCGTTGATCGTCACCAGCCGATCGACGATGCCGGGGTCGGCGCCGAACGACGTGTGCCAGACGCGGTGACTGATCACGGTGACCGGTTCGGCGCCCGGTAACGCATCATCAGCTCTGAAGCCTCGACCCAGCGCCGGCTGGGTTCCGGAGAAGTCGAACACATCCGTGTCGATGTAGGTCCCATACATCGACCGATCGGTGCTCGAGCCGCGCAGCAAAACAGGCAGTGTGCGGTAGGAACCGAACTCGTGCAGGCGATCGACGCTGGAGCGCAATTTGATGGCGTCGACCGAGTCGAGTAGCGTCGTTCGGCCGTCGACAATCGCCATGACGCGCACAATGGAACCGCCATCGGGGAGCGGTAGCTCCTTGAACATGACCGTGTTGAGGAACGAATACGTGAAAACGGAAACGCCGAGACCCCCGGCCATCACGATTACCGTCAGGGCGGTGAACCCGGGGCTCTTGAGCAGCAGGCGAACGGAGTAGCGAAGGTCACCCAGGCAACCAACCAGGCCCGGAACGATCGCGGGAACGGTGCCGCCGAACGATCGTCGCCGAGGCGCCGGATTTCGTCCCAGCGGGCTTTGGCGAGCCAGGCCCCGCAGCGCCACCAGACGCCACGGCATCAGCGCCAGCAGCAGCTGGCGGCGATACCATCGTCGGGCCCCCTCGCGGGCAATGCCGTGGCGCAGAATCTGCGCTACGGTGCTTCGAGATGCCTCCCGACAGCACCAGCATCGGAATGCCGTCGAGATAGGCCTCGCCGATCCCACTCATGGCGTGGGTCAGGCCGGCCGCCGGAACGATCACGAGGCAGCCAACCGTATCGGATGTACGGCTGACGCCGTCTGCCATGAAAGCACCGCCGCCCTCGTGAGTGACCAGGATCGGGGTAATCTGCTCCGATCGCGCCAGCTCGTCGTAGAGCTCGGTGTTGTGGACGCCGGGAATCCCGAACGTGTGGCGGATGCCGAGCTGCTCGAGTGCACGCACTGCCAGCCAGGAGCCGCTCCGCCGGCTCATCGAAGCGCCAGGGTTGATGCTCGGTGATCGGCGGTCGAGGTCGGGTCGAAGCGCACGTTAGCCCTTGACGATGGCTTGCGCCGCAGTACGACCGGTAAAGATGCAGCCGCCCAGGCACGTTCCTTCGAGCGACCTCAGACCGTGGATACCGCCGCCGCCGAAACCCGCCGCCTCGCCGACAGCGTACAGGCCGGGCATCGGCTCCCCAGCATGGTCGAGCACGCGGGATTGCAGGTCCGTTTGCAGCCCACCAAGGCTCTTACGCGTAATGATGAACTCCCGAACGGCGATGAGCGGACGGGCGCGCGGGTCGTCGATCGGGCGCGGCTTGCAGGTTCGCGCCCGATCGCCGCGGGCGCGACGCACATGATGTAGTCGCCGGATCTGGTCGTCGTTCTGCAGCTTCTTGCCTCGGGATACTGCCTCATCGTAACGGCCGATCTCCCCTGCCAGCGTCTGCGCGTCGACGGCGTCGTCGCCGACCAGTTGATTCATTCGCTCGGCCAGCTCGGGCACCGAATCAGCGGTGACGAAATCCTCACAGTGGTCCGTGAGCTCGCGCACGAGGGCGGCGTCGCCACGAAGCGTCGTGAGCAGAAACCGCAACAGCTTGCGCTCGCGCACGGCGTGGTTGAACTCGGCTCCAGAGACGGCAAGCTCCTTCATCCCGATACGCCAGTTGAACACTTGCCAGGAGTACTGGCGTTCCTGGCTGCAGACCGTCTCGACGAGATAGCGCGTGTCGTAGCCCGCCATCATCGCCGGCGGTCCCAGACGCTCCCCGCGCCAGTTGAGCCATAGCGCCGACATTGGCGGCACCAGCGACATGCCGTGGTGCTCGTGCTGCGGACGCCAATGGTGCACGCCGGCGGCGTAGTTCCACATCTTGTCGAGGTGGGTGATGTTGGCACCTAGGCGCGCGGAGACAGCATGCAGGTGCCCGTCCGCAGCCGGATGTGATCCGTTCAGGAGTGTTTCTGGCGGTGTTGCCCAGTCGCTATGCCAGTGCTGTCGAACCAGGTCGAGGTTGCCGCAGATCCCACCAGCCGCGATCACCAGGCAATCGCCCTCGGCGGCGAACTCGTCGACGACCTGTTCACCGGCGTCGCTGGAGTCGTCAGCACCCACTGGCTCGACGACACCCGAGCAGCCGACGAAAGCGCCGTTGACGCTCTCGAGATCGGTGACGCGATGGCGGTGTAGCAGCAGCATGCGGTCGCGACGCGGATGGGCCTCGAGTCGCTCCAACAACGCCAGCACCAGCCTCTCGCCGGTGCCCCAGACGACGTGAAACCGTGGGAGTGTATTGCCGCCGCCGTACAGGCCGCGCTCGACCCAATGCACCACCGGGAAGAACTTCACGCCGTAGCCGCGCAGCCAGTCATAGACCAGCTCCCGGCACCCCGAAACATAGGATTCCGCCCAGCGACGTGGCCAGACGTCCTCGGCGCCGTGCTCGCCGAAGCTCAACCAATCACGCAGCGCCAGGTCGGCAGTGTCGCGGATCCCAGCGCGGCGCTGTTCAGGCGACCCGACGATGAAAATCCCGCCGAACGACGATCGTGCCAGCCCGCCCAGCTTGTGCTCGGGTCCACGCTCGAGCATGACGACGCTGCGCCCAGCATCGAGTAGTTCGAGCGCCGCGGCCAGGCCGGCGAGCCCGCCGCCGACCACCACCGCGTCTGCCTTGTATGTCGACCCCACGCCGGCTCCTAGTGTAAACAGAAGTTCGTTGCGGTTTGTGGCGCGCGCGACCGAGTCGGCCCAGTGGCCGACGGAGCAACGATGGGGCAGCATGGTCGCAGCGTCAACACCCTGGAGCGAGGTCGACAACAGATGCTTGTAACCGTCTTCGGCGCCGTCGTACTGACGCTCTCGCCCGTTGCGCCGTCCCAGGCCGGGATGGCCGAAGTCGAGGCGGCGCTGAATGCTCGCGTCGTCGAATTCTTCGAGCGCTACGCCGCCGGCGATGCGGAAGGGGTGGCCGCGATCTTCGCCGCGGACGGCATCCTGATGCCGCCGGGGACCCCGGCCGTCGTCGGCCGCGATGCTATTCGCGAGCACGTCGCCAGCGGGCTGGCGCTGGGCTCGTGGGACCAGCGAACCTCGAGCGACGCCATCACGCTACGCGGCGACACGGCCATCGAGCGCGGCCACTACACCATCGTCTTTCGCCCTCACCCTGACACGCCGGACGGCAGGCAGCCTTTCCGGTTTGTGGGCAAATACGTGGTCCATTGGACGAACATCGATGGCAGCTGGTTCATCGCCACGTATATCGGCAACAACGACGGTCCCCAAGAGCGGCTAGCGGAGGAACGCGTCGCCGGACGGCGTACAGTTCGCGCGCGCGTGCAACCACGCCCGGGCGCCCCGGCCGAGGAGATCGACATGCGGGTGCACGAGTCGCCGGTCGATTTTCCCTCGGTGGCAGCGACGGCGGCCAATCTCGCTGACGATGAGCTCGTCCTGGGCGTCGTCGTCGATGACCAGCCGATGGCCTACCCCATCCGTTATCTGGCGCCCTATGAGGTGCTCAACGACCTGGTCGGATCGACGGCTCTGGCGCCGACTTGGTGACCGCTGACTGGCTCGGGCGTCGTGTACGCCCGTCATCAAGGCGGCCGTGATCTGACCTTCGATTTCGCCGAGGGCTTGCTCGACGACAACCTCCTGGTGGTGGACCGGGAGACCGGCAGCGTGTGGTCACAGCTCGCCGGCAAGGCAATTGCGGGCGAGATGAGGGACACGCCTCTCCGCGCCACGCCGGCCATGCAAACGACCTGGGGGTTCTGGCAACGGTGGCATCCGAAGACCCGTGTCATGACATTGCCCGACGAGCAAGGGCGGCCCTACGTGTACTCCGAGTTCGTGCCGGGACAACGGCGACCGCAGAACGGGGCTCACGACACCTCGGCCTTGGGACTCGGACTGGCAATCGGGGCCGATGCGTGGTTCTTCCCGTTTCCTGCGCTCGCCAACACCGACTCGCCGGTGCGAATGAACATCGCCGGCGACACTGTGGTCATACGCTTCGACGCCGACGGGCTCACGGCGTAGGCCGAGAACGCAGCCGGAGAGCTACTAATGTCGGTGCTCGCGTATGAGCAGGGCTGGCGTCGCTTCTACCCTCATACGAGAGTCTGGAGATAGCCGCCGACGATGATCGGCGCCGGCGCTACGGGACCAACGGACAGCGGCTCGCCAGATGAGTCTCGCTCGAGGCTGGTTGCGACGATCGCCAGATGGGGGCTGACGATCATCCTGGTCGGCGCCGCCGTCAACCTCGCCTTGGCCTGGCAGTCGATACGGTTCGGTGCAGCCGAAGCGATGCGCGCCGTGGAGCCGGGCTGGCTCGGCGTGGCCGCCGTCCTCGGAATCGCACCCTGGGCCTTTACCGCCTCAAGATCGTGGATGTGGGCACGGTTCTTCGGCACGCCCATCAGCGCTCGCGATGCCTTGCGTGTGGCTGTCGGCACCGAGCTGGGCTCGTCGATCAGTCCCAAGGCGATTGGCGGCGCCCCGGTCAAGGTAGGGCTGCTCGTCGACAGCGGCGTCCGAACCGGTACCGCTGCCTCGATGTTGATGCTGGACAACCTCGTCGACATCGTCTTCTTCACGGGTGTGGCTCCGGCGATCGCCTTTGGCACGGCACGCTGGGCCCTACCTGAGGTGCAGGAAGTGCTGGGTCGGCTGGCTGCCAAGACCCTCGCCGCGGCGCCGTGGATCGTCGGCATTGCCGCCGTGGTCGTTCTGCTTCTGCTGGCACGCCGGTTCCGGGCCGCTACCGGCATAGCGAACGACGCGAGCGCTTTGCGCGGCGCCCTGAGTCGCGTTCGCGACGACTTCCTGTCTGCCTATACGCTGGTGGGCAAGCGCGGCACGCTCCGGTTCCTCGGCGCGGTCCTCTTGACCACTGGGCTGTGGGGAGCGCGTTGCTCTGTTGCCACGGCCGTCCTCTACGGTCTGGGGGCCGGAGCCGACCCGGTACTGTTCTTCCTGCTGCAGTGGGTCGTATTCATGATGATGGTGCTGGTGCCCACTCCGGGCGCCGCACTGGGTGCGGAGGCCTCTTTCGTCGCCGTCGTCGACGGCTTCGTCGTCGAGGGGCTCCTCGGAATCCTCACCGCCGGCTGGCGTTTCTTCAGCTTCTACCTGCCGCTGCTGCTAGGCCTGGGGATGATGGCTCTCTTCGGCACCCGCCCAGGGAAGCTGTTGCGCACCGCCTGAACCGTCACTCGCCGCGCAGTGCCACCACCGGATCCACACGGGTGGCGCGCTGCACCGGAATCCAGCTCGCCGCCGCCGCAACCAGCGCCAGCAGCGCGGCTACGCCTCCGAACGTCAGCGGATCCGTCGCCTCGACGCCATAGAGCTGACTCGCCATGAAGCGCGTGACCCACACCGCCCCAATGAGTCCGAGCCCGAGGCCAACGAGCGTCAGCAGCGCCCCATGGCGCATCACGAGAGCGCGGACGGTGCTGGTGTCGGCCCCCAGGGCCATGCGGATTCCGAGCTCCTTTGCCCGATGCTCCACGGTGTAGGCAAGTACGCCGTAGATGCCGACCGACGCCAACATGAGCGCAATGACGCCGAACGCGCCCGCGAGCCACATGCTGAATCGGTCGCTGCTTAGCGACCGGGCGACGATCTGGTCCATTGTCTCGACGCGCGAGATGGGCACACCTGGATCCATCGTCCGCAGCGCTTCGCGCGCCGGTCCGATCAACGCTCGAGGATCGCCACTGGTGCCCAACACCACATTCATCAGCCGGAACGGCGCCTGCTTGTGCGGAAAATAGACCGACGGCGAGGAGTCGACGCGCAACCCTGCGTAGCGCACGTCGTCGACGAGAGCGACGATCTCTACCTCGTTGAACAGCATTGCGCCCAGCGGCCCGAACCGTAGCTGGGTGTTGGTGAGCTTTTCGCCGATCGGATTTTCGGTCGTGAAGAACTGCCGGGCGAATGCCTCGTTGACCGCCACCACGCCAACGGCCGCAGTGTCGTCCGTTGGCTCGAACGGTCGACCGTCCATAAGCGCTACGCCCAGCGTACGGAAGAACCCCGGATCGACCTGGCGGAAGTACGCTCGGTTCGATTCACCCGGCGGCGGCGGCTCGCGATCCAGAATGAGAAACGTGGCCTGGTAATCGAGCGACTCTCCCAACGGCAGCGCCGAAGCCATCCCGGCGGCATCGACCCCCGGCAGCCGAGTGAACCTCGCCATCACCTGACCGTAAAACTGCGCCACGGATTCGTCCGCCGGGTAGACGGTGTTGGAGAGGTTCATCTGCATGGTGACAACGCCGCTGGAATTGAAGCCGGCATCGGTGTCCTGGAGCCGGGCGAAGGAGCGCAGCAAGAGCCCGGCGCCGATGACCAGAATCGCCGCCAGCGCCAGCTGCGCCACCACGAACCCGTTGCGCAGGCGCAGCCGCTGCGCTCCCACGGTGCCCTTCGCCCCCTCCTTGAGCGCTGCCTGAAGATCAGCGCGCAGCAGCCGTACGACCGGAGCCAGCCCGAAGGCAACGCCGGTGAGTACCGTTGCGGCCAACGCGAAGGCGAGCACCGTGCCATCGATGCTGATCTCCTGCATGCGCGGCAACCCGGCCGGACCCATGGCCACGAGGGCGCGCAGGCTGGCCCACGCTAGTGCCACCCCCAACAGGGCACCGGCGGCCGCCAGCACGACGCTCTCGGTGAGCAGCTGGCGCACCAGACGGCCACGCCCGGCGCCCAATGCAGCACGCACGGCGATCTCGGTGTGGCGCGACTCCGACTGCGTCAGCAGCAGGTTGGCGACGTTGGCGCAGGCGATGAGCAGCACCGCAGCGGTCGCTCCGAGAAGCACCAGCAGGGCCGGGCCCGTATCGCCGACCACGACTTCCTGAAGCGTCGCAGTGCTAGCGCTCCAACCGGAGTTGGAGTTGGGATATGCCTGTGCCATCCGACCGGTAAGACCCTTCATGTCGGCGTCGGCCGCGCTCAGCTGCACCCCCGTTTTCATGCGGCCGACGGCGTTCATCCAACGACCGAAGCGGCCTTGCAGCGGAAAGTTGACGTTGGTCCACAGGTCCACCTCCTGTGGGAAAGCAAACAGCGCGGGCATGATCCCGACGACGGTGTACGGGACCTCCTCGACGGTAATCGACTGGTTGAGGATGCCTGCGTCGCTGCCGAACCGGCGCTGCCACAAACCGTGGCTGAGGATGGCAGTGGGCGGCGCACCCGGAACGCCTTCCTCGGCGGTGAACGTGCGGCCCAACGCCGCCGAGGCGCCCAGTAACGGGAACAGATCGACGGTAACCAGCGCCGCCTTGACCCGCGTCGGATTGTCGTCGCGATCGCGAATCGTCATGTTGTTCGGCCAGAAGCCCGAGATCGCCTGGAACGTCTGTGTCTGCTCGCGCCAGTCACCAAGATTCCCGGGTGAGACCGGCGACCGCTCGAGCCCCTGGCTGTCATTGCGCTCCCACAGCATGACCAGCTGCTCCGGAGCATCATAGGGAAGCGGTCGCAGCAGCACCGCGTTGACGACACTGAAGATCGCTGTCAGCGCGCCGATCCCGAGGGCCAGTGTCGCCGTAGTGACGAGCGTGAAGCCTGGGTTGTTGCGTAGCGCGCGGAGCGCGTAGCGGACATCCTGAGCGGCGTTCCCCATGTGGTGAATCTCCTGGGTTTCCTGGACTTCTCGGACGCGGCTCGGGAGCGAACTCAGGGTGCATCTTCGGGCACCGGTGGGCCGCCGTCCATGAGAAATCTCCCAACGGCCGGGCGCTTCGCCGAACGGCCCGCTATGGAGGTTGATCGGCCTCGACCCCCCGGGTATCAGACCTCCGACGCCTTGCCGAGGCTCGATCCGAGCCAACGCGCGCCCACTCCTGACGCCCGCTTCATCGCCCCGTGTCGTCGGGTTTGCCCCGGGGGCCGTCGGTGGCCGCCGCGGGGCGCTGCTTCTGGTCGCCGCGAACCGAGGTCGCCGCGCACTGATGCAGCGCGCTCAGTGATGCACAGGCTTGCACAGACCGCGGCGCTCGTGTCGCCCCGCGACGCCGAGCTGGTGGCCTAGTAGCGCACTCGCGTGATGTTGCTGGCCCACGAACACGATAGGCCGCCGAATCCGAACTTGCCGTGCTCGCCCGTCAGCCAGACGTCTTCGGTTACCGGGTCCGGGGCGATACCGATGTAGTCACCGGTACGCACGCGCACAGCACGCTCACCAGTCGGTAACTGCACGACGCTTTGCGTTTGCAGAGTGCATTCGCCGGTGGCGGCGTACTTCGCATTGTCGAAGCCTCTCGGCAGGCCGGCCGCGTCGCCGAAGCGCAATGCACCTTGCTTCATCCCGGCGTACGCGGTCCCGAGCAGCTTGTTATCGCCGCTGCGCAGAAACCCGGCCACCACGTCACCACCCGGGGTTACCGCCACGCCCGGCCAGAAGAAATACTCCTTCTTGCGCCCGAACGTGTCCTCGAAGTCGATCGTGCCACCGCTCTCACCGGGCTCGATCCGCCCGACGCGAACACACGCGAGGTTCGTCTGCGAACCCTTCAACGAACACCCTGTTGCGTGCGTGAACCACAGGCGGCCGTGCCGGTAGACCGCCTGTTGCATCACCCTCGGATCCCCGGTCTCGAGCAACTCACCGCCGCCGCTCTGGCTCGCCTGCGGCGGGAAAGTGTAGCGCTCAAGGGCGCGTACCTCGGCACGCGCGAGCTTCGGCCTGGGAGCACCGCGCCCCCCCTTGGTAGTAATCCGAAACAGAGTGTATGTGGAGCCACCGAGGACCTCCGAGCTCAGGGCGAACAGCGGTTCCCCAGCGAGGCCGGTGGACTCATAATGCTGTGCCGGCTGCACCGAGAACTCGCCGAGGTCGTTCTTGCGAAGATTGAACTTGAAGAACTTGGCCGTCGGACAACCCGCAGAGTTGTCGGCGAGCGCGGTCTTGTCGGCGACGAAGAGCCTCGACTGGGACGAGAAGCTACCGGTGAAGGGGAAGTTGTTGGTGCTGATTGCCAGCCACCGCTCGCTCATTCCCAGCCCCGGGTAGTCACCCCACGTGTTTCCGAGCTTCGTACTGATGGCGTATTTGCACCAGTCTGTGTCGCTCAGCGACGTCGGTGCGCTGCTGCGCGACACCGAAAGGTAGGCCCGCGCGTAGACCGACCTGGCGAAATCTACCTCCAGAATCACCAGAAAGAACCGCTTGGAGAGAGGATCGTAGTAGGCCTTCGGATCGGTGATCGTGGGCTCCAGCGAGCCGCCGGTACTGGGTGGGAGACCGAAATGTTCGGTCAGAGTCTGGCTGAACGCATTGCCTCCGGAGCGGTCGGTGAGTCGCATGGCGATGTTCACCGCCTGCAGCACCTGCTCGGGACCCACGGCCAGCTGAGAGTCAGGTGGAAAGGCACCGAGCCCGAGCTCTCCCTGCTCGAGGCCAGGGAACGATGCCTTCAACCCCGGCGCCCGCGATAGCTGTGATGGGGCCGGGCCAAGTCGAAGGTGGCGCCCGGCTGGAGCTGCCGGATCGCTGGCCGCAGCGTCTTTCAGCCGCCGCAGCGTCTCGACGTCGAACGGGCTTTCCCGCACCGGCGGGCGGGGTTGAGGCCGGGGACCGTGCCCGCCGGCTTCCGACAGCGCGGCAGTCGGTCGCGTTGGGCAGCAGGGTTTCACCTGTTCGATCTCGTCCGCGTCCCGGAAGGCCCTCTGCACCATGCCGCCGGCGTGACTTTGCGCCCTCCCCGTTTGGGCGCTCACGCCCGAGAGGCCGGCGCTGACGATGATCAACCACAGGACGCGTCGGCTCGGCTTCATGCTCGTCCCAAAACTTGGCCCCCAAGGGTACCCATCCACCTTAGCAGGTAGGCGGGACTATCTGCTCAGCAGGTGGCTCCGGCCGTAGCACATATCCGCGCCGATCGGCTCCGGTGCACCCCCGCGACCTCGAGCGTGACCTCGAACACACCCGGAGGCAACGGCGCGTCCGCGACTCGTGCGCTCCAGACCGTCGTGTTGAGCCCCGCGTTCGCTGGCGCCTGCAGCTGTCCGACGACGTTTGCCTTGTCGCCACGGATCACCAAACGGGCGCTCGGCGCCGACTCGCGAAGCCAGTAGTTGATGACTATTCCGGCGGGCTCGTTCGGGGTTCGCACATGCCGATCGCCGTAGAGCTCGTAGTTGCCCCAGCCGCTCGAGACACGATGTCCCTTGGGCTCTATCTCGAACAGATGTATGTCGCTCGCCAGAGTCGCCGGCGTCAGCTGCTGTAGCACGGTGACGTCCGTGATCCAGATTCCGCGGCCGTAGGTCCCCACCACCAGGTCGTTCTCGCGCGGGTGCACTACCAGATCATGAACCGGCACCCTCGGCATACCCGCCCGCAGCTCGGCCCACGACGCTCCCCGGTCGATCGAAACCGACACGCCTCGGTCGTTGCCGACATACAACAGCTCGGCCCGGACACGGTCCTCGAACACGACGTTGATGGGGCTCTGCTGCAATCCGCCTCCCAACGCCTCCCAGGTAGCACCGTAGTCGGTCGTTCTGAACAGCGAGGCACGGTGGTCGTCGCGCCGCCGTCCGTTCTTGGTTACGTACGCGGTACCTGGTCGATGTGACGAGGCAACAACGCGGCTCACCCAATGGTCGCGCGGCGCACCGGCCGACACCATCCCGTCGGTCGCCTGACTCCAGCTGGCACCGTGATCGCGCGTCACCCACACGCGCCCGTCGTCGGTACCGACCCAGATCACACCAGGCACCAGCGGCGATTCGGAGATCGTCGTGATGGTGCAGTACTGGATGTGCCCGCGCCCGGCGATCTTCACCGGATCGTTGCTGGTCAGATCGGGGCTGATCTCCTCCCAGGTATCGCCGCGATTGGAAGATCGCAACAATACCTGCGCGCCGGTGTAAACAACCGCCGGGCGATGCGGTGAGAGCACGATCGGCGTTACCCAGGTAAACCGATACGGCGACTCATCGGCGGGGCGCCGGGGCATGATGTCGGTGCGCCGGCGTAGTCGTTGATCGACGCGCAGATGGCCGCCGAACTGGCGCGTGTTGTACAGCCAGCGGCTGTCGGCTGGATCGATGCTGTTGTACATGCCGTCGCTGACGCACACGGTGATCCAGTCCTCGATCGATACCTGTCCAGACCAGGAGTTCGACGGACCCTTCCAGCACTCGTGGTCTTGCAATCCGGCGTAGACGTTGTAGGGGTCCTCCATGTCAACGCCAACCGCATAGACTTCACCCAGCGGCAAGTTGTCGAGAAAATCGGAAGTCGCGCCGCCGTCGTACGAGACATGGACGCCACCATCCGTACCGGCGATGATTCGGCGGGAATCCAACGGGTCGATCCACAGCGCTCGCACGTCGCCGAAGAACTTGGGGAACAACCGGCGCGGTGGCCAGTCGAGATCGGCCCAGGTACGGCCGCCGTCCTCGGAGTTGGCGACGGTCACAGTAGTGACGTAGATGCGCTGATCGTCATCCGGCGCGACTCGGATCTGGTTGAACGAGTACGCTGCCTTTCCGCCAACGTCGTCCTGCAATCGGTTCATCTTCACCCATGTCTCGCCGGCATCATCGCTCCGATAGACCTCACCGCCGATGATGCGCTCTGGTGCGGTATCGCCGCGCTCAAGCGCCTCGGCCTGTTCCTCGGGTGTCGGCGGCCGGAGGTTGGCGTTCTCTACAACCGCGTAGACGATGTTCGGATTGCGACGATAGATGTCGAGCCCGATCCGCCCGATCTTGCCTTCCGGCAATCCACCGTTCAGGCGCGACCAGCTCTCCCCGCTGTCGGTGCTCTTGAAGATCCCGCTGCCGGGGCCGCCCTCCTCGAAATGCCATGGATAGCGGTGCTTCTCGTACGTGGCCGCGTAGAGCTCCTCAGGGGTGTCACGGTTGATCACCAGGTCGATAACCCCGATTTCAGGGCCTAGATAGAGCACCTTGTGCCAGCTTCGTCCCCCGTCCTCGGTCTTGAACACGCCGCGCTCTTCGTTGGCGGAGAACAGATGGCCCATCGCTGCCACCCAAACAATCCTCGGGTCGGTCGGATGAACGACGATACGGGCAATGTGATGCGCGTCGCGAAGTCCCATGTGCTGCCACGTGCCGCCGCCGTCCAAGGAACGAAAGACACCGGCGCCGGAATAGGCGCTGCGGGCGTTGTCGGCGCCGCCAGTGCCGACCCAGACGGTCTCAGGATGCGAGGGTGCCAGCGCCACCGCACCAATCGAATACTGGCCTGTAGCATCGAAGATCGGATCGAAAGTGGTGCCGTTGTTCGTCGAGCGCCATAGCCCCCCGGTGCGAGTCGCGATGTACATGGTGTAGCTGTGGGCCCGGGGTGGGCCCTCCGGCACGGCGATGGCCGAGACCGAGGCGCCGGCGCGGAACGGTCCCAGGTTCCGCCACCGGAGCGCATCGAGCACGCTGTCGAGGTCCGAATCGGCTCCGAGAAGCGGCAGTGTAATCGTCGCGGCCAACGCTACGCCCAACAGAACGGCGCCCCTGATCCTCATGCGTACCTCGTATTTGTGAGCTGCCTGTTGTCGGCTGACGGTAGCGGTGGCGCCATACCATTGCTGCGTGACGGCGACCACGCGACTCGGTTGTCGGGTGCTGGCCGGATTCGGCGCCTCGCTTGACACCCACGCATCGACGGCCGCGCGTCTCTTGGAGATACTCAATTGCTGAGCGTACCCCGCCTTGGGGGTCTTGCCATTGTCGCACCCGCAACTGGAAGCAACCGGATGCTCTCTCCTGCCGTCACCGTAGTCATCAGCCTCCTACTGGTAGCCGCCATCGGCTACCTGATCGGCTCCGCCACCGGCAAGCGCACTGCGTCACGTACGCCGACGGCAATGCTGCGCCGCCTGCAGGCCGAGCGCGATCAGCTGGGCACCCAGCTCAAGGTAGCCGAAACGGATCGTGACGCCTTGCGCTCCCAGATCGAGCTCGGCGCGGCCGAGGGCGACAGCGGCAGCGCCTCCGAGTCGGAGGAGCTTCAGCGGCGCGATGAAGCGCTGGCCGAGCTCCAGGTCCGTGTGCACTCTTCGGAAGACGAGATCGAGGCGCTGCGCAGTGAGAACAGTGCCCTCGAACACCGGCTGGCCGACCGCCAGACCGCCCTCGAGATCACCACGAGCGATCGCGAGGTACACGCGGGACGACTACAGGAGATAACCCGCGAGCTGGAAACCCTGCGTCGCCAGGCAGCCGAAGGCTCACCAGCCGCCGATGCCGGTGCCGCCGATAGCGGGGCGTTGAATCGTGACCTCGACAGGCTGCGCGATCAGCTCAACAACCAGGGTGGACAGTTGCGCGTGGCTTTGCAGAATCTGGCCACGCGAGACGACGAGCTGGGGCGTCTGCGCACCAAGCTCGAGGACGAGCGAGCACGGATTGAGCGTTCGCCGGACCCGGACGAAGGCAAGCCCCCAATCGGCCTGGCCGCGTCCGACGACCGTACTCGAGCCGTCTCTATGGAGCTCGAAGAAGCGCGCGCCGTGATCGCCGATCTGGAAGCACGTCACGCCGACGAGGTCAGCTGGCGGGACGAGCGCATCGCCGAGCTCGAAACCGATCGATCGGCCTCCGACGTCGAGATCTGGCTCGAAGAGGCGCGGGCAGCCTTGGCGCAGAGTGAGGAGCAGCGCGCTCAGTTGGCGCCCGCGCGACGAAGTGACCGAACGGCTGGCGATGACTGCGGATGAGATCAGCGGCGACGGCGACCGCGTCTCCCGTATGCAGCAGGAGCTCGAAGATCTCGAGCACAGATACGGTCAGCAACTGAGCGAGCTCGACGCCGAGGTTCAACAACTCCGCCAACGACTGGAGGATCGCACCGAAGAGATCCAGCGACTGCGTGACGAGCGCCAGCGTTTCAGTGAGCGCATCGACCTCGACAGCGAGGAGCTCCGCAAGGCGACCGCTCGCGTCGACAGCCTACGCGGCGAACGCGACGAGCTCGCTGCCGGCTTGACGGCGCTGACCGAGGATTTTCAACAGCGGGCCGAGGCGCTGCGCCTGGCCCGTGACGAGGCCAAGCGGCTCGAGAACGACTACGTCGTGCAGATCGAGCGTCGAGACCAGCAACTGAAGGAGATGCAGTCGCGAAGCGACTCGGGCGGAGCCCGCTTGTTGGAATCCCAAGAGCAGACTCGTACGCACGTGCTGCACATCGAGGAGCTCAACGAATCGTTGCACGCACTCGAGGCGCGCCTGGCTCGGAACGGCGAGCGCCGCGTTGAACTCGATCGCCAGGTGGCCGAGCTCACGGAACAGAATCAGCGTCAGGCGGAAGAGTCCGCGGCCGTTCTCGAAGAACGCCATGCAACCGTCGAGCGCTTAGAGCAGAGGCTCGCCCAACAAACTGAGATGCTCGCGCGGCGCGACCAGCAGGTAAAGAACGATCGCGAGCGCATCGAGTCGATACAGGCCGAGATCGAGGAGCGCAACGCGGCAAGCGATCGGTCGCTTCGAGAGCGCGACCTGGAAACGGATCGCTCGCGGCGCACGCTCGAAGCGCAGTTGGAGGAGATCCGCACCGGCGACGAAACCGCGCGTCGTCTCGAGGACGAGGTAGCCGGTCTCCGAGCCATGCTGGATCAGGAGCGCGCCCAGGCGGTAGACGCACAGTCGCAGCTCGGCAGCCGAGTGTCAGAGCTGCAGGCTGCGGAGACGACCCAGGCGAGGAACGAAACGCTGGTGCAATCGTTGCAGGCCGACAAAGCCGACATGGAAGCTAGCTATGAGCGACGTCTGCGCGAACGCCAGTTGGAGCTCGACGGTATTGCCGGAATGCTGCGCGACCGCGAGGCCGAACTGGCGGAAACCGTGCTCGAGATCGAGCGCTCCAAGGCCGACGAGGAGCTGGCAGGCGCCCGCATCGACCGCCGCGACGCCCGTATCGAGGCGCTCGAGACCGAGATGATTCGTGGCGACGATACGCGCGAAAGGCTACTTCGCGAGCTCCATGAGCGTGAGATCGAGTGCCGCCAGATGCGCAGCTTGCTGCGCGTAGAGCCTCCCACTGGGGACGACCTGACCGCGATCAGGGGCATCGGAGCGAAGACAGCCGATCTGCTGAACGGCGCCGGCATCTTCACCTTCAGCTGACCTGCCCCCTGGAAACTGGACGCATCGAAGCGAGAAAATCTCCGTAATCGAAAGAGGAGGAGAAACTCGTGAAGAGGTCCCGATTCAGCGCCGCGCAGATCGTCACGGCGATCAAGCAGGTGGAGCTGGGGGTACCGATCCCGGAGCTGTGCCGCAAGTACGGGATCAGCCAGCAGACGTTTTATCGGTGGCGCAGCAAGTACGGCGGGCTGGCCCCAAGCGAGCTGCGACGGCTCAAGGAGCTGGAGCGGGAGAACGGCCAACTCAAGAAGCTGGTAGCCGATCTGAGCCTGGACAAGCAGATTCTCCAGGATGTGCTGGCAAGAAAAGTCTGAGGCCCGCGCGCAAGCGCCAGCTGGTGCGTCGAACCCGACAGCGGTACAAGATCGGGACGCGCCGCGCGTGCGGGCTGATGCAACTTCAGCGCAGCAGTTTCTACTATCGGCACCGAAAGGATCCGCAAGAGGCACTGCGACTCAGAATCCGCGACCTGGCGGCGGCTCGGCCACGCTACGGATATCGGCGATTACATGTGCTGTTGTGCCGGGAGGGCTGGAAGATCAACGCCAAGCGAGTGCTACGGCTGTACCAGCAAGAGAGCCTGCAGGTACGAACGCGACCCCGTCGACGAAAGGTCGCGGCGCGCCCGCGGGCTCACCTGCCGGCACCGGAGGCACCCAACGAGCGGTGGAGTCTGGACTTCGTCAGCGATGAACTGGCCAACGGCCGGAGGTTCCGCGTGTTCACGGTGATCGACATCCACAGCCGCGAATGCCTAGCACTGGAGGCGGACGTGTCGCTGCCCTCCAGGCGAGTCACGGAGGTGCTCGAGAAGGTCGTGGGACAGCGAGGCGCGCCGCTCGCCTTGACGCTCGACAACGGCACGGAGTTCACTTCCAAACACTTCGACGCTTGGGCTTACACGGCCGGTATCCAACTGGACTTCATCAGTCCCGGCCGACCGGTCGAGAACGGCTACATCGAGAGCTTCAACGGCAAGCTCAGGGACGAGTGCTTGGGCGTGAGCTGGTTCCTGAGCCTCTCCGAGGCTCAGGAACAGCTGCAGGCCTGGCGCCGCGACTACAACGAAATGAGACCGCATTCTTCCTTGGGGAATCTGCCGCCGGCTGTGTATGTCCAACAGCTCCAACAGGTTGCCGAAGGATGATCACTCCAACCCCGAGATCTTCTCGTTCTGATGTGTCCAGCGTTGGGGAGCAGCTCACAGCCAGATTGCGAGCTGGAACCAGAATGACGTCGAATGGATCGAGGCGCGCGAACCGCAGCTGGTCGGCAGAATCCGACTCGATGAGTGGGTCGCAGGGGCGCGCGAGGCCGGGCATGATGACTTCGGAGCGGGGCTCGGAACGAGCGAATAGGCTCAGGCCAATTTCGCCGCCTGGTCCGCAAGCCCCGGAGCTCCGAGCTCGGTAGCCAGCTCAACGAAGCCGTCGGTTGGTCCCTTCCATCGCAACGTTTCGGCCGACGCAACGGCGATCGCGTCGGTGCGCAAAGTTGCCAGATCACGAAACAGCAGTGCGGTGTCCCAGCTGTCGGCCAGCGCCGAGGCCAACTTCTGGGCGCCTCGAACCTGTACCTCCCAGGCTTCGGCCTGTCGCGGAATCGCCTCGAGGTAACCGTATTGGCGCAGGAGCGTCGAGGTGGACTTGGCACCCCAGCCGCGTACGCCTGGGTAGCCGTCGGCGCTGTCACCGACCAGCGCCAGGTAGTCGGGGATCGATCCCGGCAGCACACCGAACTTCTCCAGCACGCCCGCCACTCCTCGCACGGTCCGCGCCCGACGATCCATCTGGACAACGCGATCGTCGACGACGCACTGCGCCAGATCCTTGTCGGGGGTGCAGATAAACACCCGGCCGACGGCGTCGTCCGCCGTGAGCGCCGCGGCCGCGGAGGCCAGCGCGTCGTCCGCCTCGTACTTACGCATCGGCCAGACGATCACGCCCATTGTCTCCAGGGCCCGCTCGAGAGGCTCGAACTGCATCAGCAGCTCCGGGTCGATGCCGTCGCCCCGCTTGTAGTCGCCCCACATCTCGTTGCGGAACGACTCGATCACATGATCCGTCGCTACGCCGATATGCGTCGCTCCGTCACGCAGCAACCGGAGCACGGAGGCAAGCACGCCGCGGACGGCACCGACCTCTTTGCCGGCGACGTCCTGGCTACGAGGTACAGCGTAGAAGTGCCTGAACAGCTCGTACGTCCCGTCGATAAGATGGACGTCGATCTTCGAGGACGGTGCGGAGGCACTCATTGGACCCAGTGTAGACGGCCCGGCGGCTAGTGGCCTGTAACAGATGAACGTTGCCTATCGCAGATGGGATTTGCGGGTGAGATCCAGGCGCGGCGAGGAAGGCGATGCAGTGAGCATCGTCGAGGAGGCGCAACGCCGATATCGCCCGCAACTGCCCATCTGTCCGTAGGATGGCGGCGTTCATCTGTTACAGGCCACTAGTACCAGCGGAGGTCGCCGACGGTCGACGGCCAAGCGCCGGGTCGTGATCAGGCGCGCATGCGATCCGGGCGGAAAAAGTGCCCCTCGACCACGGTCGAGGGGACCCGACAACGTCGATATTGCACTGTGATCTCCATCTCGACCTGCGTGCCGAGCCGGGCCGAATCCGCATCGACCGTTGCCAGAGCGATGTACTTCTTCAGCAACTTCGACCACACCTTGCTGGTTGCTCGACCCACCTGGAGGCCCTCCGCCGAGTAGATCGGCACCGGCTCGCGACAAACCGTCATTGGCAGATCGGGCATGAGATCGGCCGCCATGAAGGCCTCTTCGAGCGGTTGCCATTCAATCTCGAGGCCGACCACCCGAGCGCGTGGGCCCGCCTGCTTGGCTACCTTCAGTGCCTTGCGCCCGACGAAGTTACCCTTATCAAGCTTGACCGCCCATCCGAGCCCGAGCTCGTACGGCGTCACCAGGTCGTCGTCAGTGTGCGCGAACTCTGAACTGATGTAGTCCACGCTGATAAGGATCAATCCGGCTTCGACGCGCGCGATGTCCATCGCTACGAGGCCACAGGGCGTAATCTGCCACCGTTCTCCAATCTTGATGAGGCGATCCCACACCGGCACTGCCTCGCCGGCAGGGATCCAGATCTCATATCCGAGGTCTCCGGTAAATCCGGTGCGCGAAACCGCTACGTCGACACCGCCGATGCGCGTCCTGACGCAGCGAAAGAAGCCCAAATCACCGATCGCGCCGTCGGTGGCGTCGTCGAGGACGGCGCGCGAGTGGGGCCCCTGAAGCGACAGCATGGCGACCTCGGCCGAACGGTCTGTCACCTCGGCCCGATACCCGACCGCGTTGCGCAAGATCCACTCGAATGCCGGCTCGGCCGCGTAGATCTCGAAACGATCTTCCTCGTAGCGGAAGACGGTGCCTTCCTGACGCACCATTCCGCTCGCATCGCACCAAGGCGTGTAGACGACCTGGCCGAGGCTCATTCCGGCTGCATCGTGGGTCACTATCCGATCGACCAGCGACGCCGCGTCAGCACCGGCAACCGCGTACTTGTAGAGCGGCGACAAATCAATCAACGCCGCCGAGTTGCGAATCGACGCGTATTCCGGCTGCACGAAGTCGTTGTACGAGCTGACGCTCAGATAACCCGACCACTGCATCCAGTCGTAGCTGTGGCAGAGCGGCTCGGTGCGGGAATGAAACGGAGTGCCGATAGCCATGATTGAGCGTCGTCCTTCAGATGGCCACCGTTCCACATGGTAGCCACTGTGTTCACAATGTGGGATACTCGCGCCGCCCTATCTTAACGAGGAGCAGCGGGAAGAGTAAGCCCGCCGTCCGGACACTTCGACCCGCGTAGTCGCGCGCCAGCTAGAGCCTTCTGCTCCGATGAGTCAATCCTGCGACGCCATCATTATTGGCGGCGGGCACAATGGCCTCACCTGTGCCGCCTATCTGGCGCGCGCCGGTCGCCGTGTGCTGGTGCTCGAGCGCCGCCATCTGGTGGGCGGCGCGGGCGTTACCGAGGAGCTCTATCCGGGGTTCAAGTACACCGTCTGCTCGTATGTGGTGAGCCTGCTGCGACCCCAGATCATCGCCGACCTCGAACTACCGAAGTACGGATTCGAGCTGCTGCCGCTGGACGGTACTCTGACCCCGATGCGCAACGGCGACCACCTGATGCGCTGGCACGACGCCGGGGAGACACGGCTCGAGCTGATGCGCCACTCGGCGGCCGATGCCGAGGCCTACGAGCATTTCGCCATGCTCATGTACCACCTCGGCAAGACCGTTCGACCGATGTTGTCGATGACGCCACCCGACCCGACGTCGCTGGCGCCGGCGACGCTGTCGAAACTCGCGGAGGTCGCGCGCACGTTCGGCAAGCGTTCGGACTATCTCTACGATCTGGCCAAGCTGATGACGATGAGCTCGGCGGATTTCGTCGAGCAGTGGTTCGAGACACCAGCACTGCTCGGCACGCTGGCATCGAGCGGCATCATCGGCACGTTCCTGGGTCCGAGATCCCCCGGATCTGCCTATGTGATGCTGCACCATTACATGGGCGAGATCGACGGTGAGTTCCGCGCCTGGGGATTGCCTCGCGGTGGGATGGGCGCGGTGTCGGAATCGATCGCCTCGGCGGCCCGTCACTTCGGCGCCGAAATTCGCACCGAGGCCGGCGTCGAGCGCGTGCTGGTCAAGGGCAACCGGGTGACCGGCGTGGTGCTGGAGGGTGGCGACGAGATACGAGCCAACGTCCTGGTGTCCAGTCTCGACCCGAAGCGCACGTTCCAGAAGCTGATCGAGCCCGAGCACCTTCCGGAGGATTTCCGTACCGATATCGAGCGGTACAAGATCCGCGGCTCGTCGGGCAAGGTCAACCTGTCGCTTGACGCCCTGCCCGACCTGACATGCCTGCGCCATCTCTCTGCCGACCAGCGCATCCCTTACCTGTCAGGAGCGATTTCCATCAGTCCCGACATCGAGCATCTCGAGCGCGCCTACGACGATGCGAAGTACGGTCGCCACTCGCGCAACCCCTACATGGACATCGTCATTCCTTCGCTGATCGATCCGACGATGGCTCCCCCCGGCAAGCACGTGATGTCGATCTTCTGCGCCTACGCGCCGTACGAGCTCGCCGAGGGCACCTGGGAGGACAACCGCGAGGCGTTCGGAGACGCGGTCATCGACACGCTGGCGGAGTTCGTGCCCAACATCAAGGACATCATCCTGCACCGACAGGTCCTGTCGCCCTGGGACATGGAACAGAAGATGGGGCTCACGCAGGGCAACATCTTCCACGGCGAGCTGACGCTCGAGCAGCTTTTCTTCCTGCGGCCGGTACCCGGTTACGCCGACTTCACCACCCCCCTGCGGCGCTTCTACATGTGCGGCTCCGGCTGTCATCCGGGTGGCGGAATCATGGGGGCGCCCGGACAGCTGGCGGCACAACGAATCATCGCGGACACGGCCTGAGCGCATGAAAGAATTCCACGACGTGGTTGTGATCGGCGGCGGCCACAACGGGCTCACCGCCGCTACCTACCTGGCCCGCGCCAGGCGCCGCGTGATGGTGCTCGAGGCGCGCGAGACGTTCGGCGGCTCGGCAGCGAGCGTGGAGTTTGCCCCCGGCGTGCGCGCACCGATGCTGTTCGCCACGGTCGACATGTTGCATCCGTCGGTGGTGTCGGACCTCGATCTCGAAAAACACGGCTTGCGGACGGTCACCGGCGCCGATCACACGACGGTCCTGGGCGCCTCGGAACCCCTCCAGATCGCCAATGGAGGGGTGTCATCGCAGCTCGCGCCTGCCGATCAGCGTTCCTGTCGAGAGTTCGAGCTCCTGCTGTCGCGAATCGCCAGCGCCCTCGAGCCAGTGATGGGAGGTGCGCTTCCGGAGATCGAAGCGGCCGGGATCAGCGCGGTGTTCGAGCTCTTGACCCTGGGATGGCGCATGCGCCGACTCGGACGCCGCGACATGCCGCAGGCCATGCGGTTGCTGCCGATGTCGCTGCGCGACATCGTCCAGGAGCGCTTTGACGATGAGCGCCTGCGCGCCGCCATCGCCTGGCGCGGGCTGGCCGCTTCGTGGCTGGGACCATGGTCGCCCGGCGGAGGTTACACGCTCCTTTACCACCGTCCCGCGTGGGGCGGTCCGATCTTCGGCGCACCACAATTCGCCGTCGGCGGCACCGGCAGCGTCGCTGATGCCCTGGTTGCAGCGGCCAAGGCGGCCGGCGTCGAGTTGCGCAGCTCGGCCCGCGTGGCTCGAATCAGGGTCGACGACGATCGCGCTGTCGGAGTGGTGCTCGAGGACGGCGAAGAGGTTCCCTGCCAGGCCGTGATGTCGGCGATCGATCCACGGACAACGCTGACAGGGTTGCTCGACAAGGGCTGGCTCGATCCAAGCCACGTTGCCGCGGCGCAGAACATTCGCATGCGTGGAACCGTCGCGGCGGTTCGTATTGCTGCGAGTGCTCTGCCTCAAGTGCCCGGTCTCGATGAATCCGCCTGGGCGGGTAGGGTGCAGATCGGCGACAGCCTCACCTATCTGGAGAAGTCGTTCGACGCGGCGAAGTACGGGCTGCTGCCAGAGCGGCCGATCGTCGACGTCACCGTCCCCAGCCTTTCGGATTCGACCCTGGCTCCAGCAGGAACGCATGTGATGCACGCCTGGGTGCAGTACGTCCCGCACGCTTTCAGCGACTCCAGCTGGGACTTGAAGCGCGACGATCTCGCCAAGTCGGTGGTCGATACGATTGACCAGCAGGCGCCGGGCTTCGCCTCCTCGGTCGAGCACATTGACATCACCACCCCCGCGGATCTAGAACACGACCTCGGGATCCCCGGAGGGCATCCGTACCACGGCGAGCTGTCCATGGATCAGCTGCTATATATGCGGCCGATCGCCGGCTGGTACGACCACCGCACTCCGATCGACGGCTTGTACCTCGGCGGCCCCGGTTGCCATCCGGGCGGCGGGATCACCGGGATCCCCGGCAAGAACGCCGCGGCTCGGATTGGCAGGGATTGGAAGAGCGAGGTCCGGCGCTAGTCGACCCGAGGGCGGCCGACCTGACGTGTGCTTGACGATTGTCCGCATCGCCGCAGAGGGCTCGACATCATGAGCAGACGTCCAGCGCCGGCCGGAACCCAGTCGGTACTGCGGGCCGTGCGTCTGCTCAAGACGCTCAGCGCGCATGGCGGGCTCGACCTTGCCGCCCTGACGCACGAGGTGGGACTCGCCCGCACGACGACGCATCGCCTGCTCGGGGCGCTAACGAGCGAAGATCTGGTGACCCGCGATGCTGGCGGAGAGTACCGTCTCGGACCGGCCGCACTCCGGCTGGGCGATCAGGGGCGACGCTCCAGTCAGCTGCGCGTCCTGGCACACCCACATCTGCGTAACCTGGCGGCCGACAGCGGCGAGACAGCCACCCTCGAGGTGCAGTTCGACTCCAGCGTCCTGATTGTCGACGAGGTCCTCGGCTGTCATCTGGTGGGCGTGAACCGAGAGATCGGAACGTCGTGGCCCATGCACGCCACCTCTACGGGCAAGGCGCTGCTGGCCTCGCTCGGGCGGGACGATCGCGCCGCATTGTTGCCCGGTCGACTGGCCCGCTTGACGACCAAGACGGTCACCAGCAAGCGACAGCTCGAGGCGCAACTAAAACAAACGGCGAAGCGTGGCTACGCGACCGCCGAGGGCGAGCTGGCGGAGGGCTTCAACGCCGTCGCCGCGGCTGTTCTAGACACTGCCGGACAGCCGCTGGGGGCGATATCGGTCGGCGGGCCGGCTGGGCGCCTTACCGGCACGGAGCTGAGCCGGGTCGGCGGCGCCGTCCGAGACACTGCGGCGCTGCTTTCAGCCACCCTGAGCTACGCTTGAGCCGACGCGGGCTCAGCGTCACCGCGTCCGAATGCTCGCGCTACCAAATTGTCAAGAAAACGGCCGTTGGCGGCGGCAAGGCGCTCGAAGCGTGCCGCATCGAGCATCTCGTCAGCGCGGCTCACAAACTCACCTTCCGGGAGCGGATCGTAGCGCCGCAAGATATCGGCCACGATATCCCGGGTCAGCTCCGGATGGAATTGCAGCCCGACAACGCTGGTACCCCAGCTGAAAGCCTGATTCTCACACGCCGCGCTGCAAGCCAGGTGGGTGGCGCCGGCGGGCAGCTCGAAGGTATCGAAATGCCACTGCATCACCGGTAGGTGCGGAGCAAAAAAGGGCTCGAGGCGTTCGTCCCGCTTGCCTTCGACGGTCGGCTCCACCAGGTGCCAACCGAGCTCCGGGTGGCGATGGCGCTGAACCCGGGCTCCTAACAAGCGGGCCACGATCTGGGCGCCGAGGCAGATACCGAGCACGTTGGTACCGGCTGCGATGGCGCGTTCCACGAAGTCGAGCTCGGCGCGCAACCAGGCGTGCTCGTGCTCGTCGCAGGCGCCCATCGGACCGCCCAAGATGATGAGCAGATCGATGCCCTCGAGCTCCGGGAATGCTTCCCCTTCGTAGGGGCGGGTCTCCTGTGCCTCCCAACCGCGTCGCAGCGCCCACGGCGCGATGTTGCCGAGACCGACGGAAGGCATGTGACGCACGGAGTGCAAGCGCATCGCAGGAGTGTACCTGGAGGGTCACGATGTTTCCTCTGCCAGCGACCCCCTCCAGGCGGCCCCGCACGAGATAGGGGCTTGACGTAAATTTAGGCAAGGCTAAAAATGTGCATGTCTTCCCCACCGTGAGCCTGTCCCTCTGTCGCAATGGAAAGATGCATGCGATCGACCTGCACGCTGGCCGACCTGGCGCCCGGAGAGAGCGGCACCGTGCGTGACGTCTCGCATCAACTGCCGGCCCTGGAGCGTCGACGGCTGATCGAGCTCGGGTTCTACCCTGGTACCCCCGTGCAGGCGACGATGGACAGTCCTCTGGGCGATCCGGTGGCCTATGAGGTGCGTCAGATGACAGTGGCGCTACGACAGGAACAGGCACGCATGATCGAGATACACCGGCATGTCTGAGCGAGGGGCCACAGCACAGCCGATCGACTTCGACGTCGACCGCGCCGATGCGGCCTGCGACGCTTGCCGGCTGTGCCAAGGACCTCAGCTATGGGGTCTGCAGACTGATGAGTATGACTACCTCGTAGCCCTGGCAGGGTGCCCGAACGTCGGCAAGAGCACCGTCTTCAACGCCCTCACCGGGCTTCGGCAGCACACGGGTAACTGGCCCGGTAAGACGGTGGCGCGGGCAGAAGGCAGCTACAGGCACGCTGACGCCACGTTCAAGCTCGTCGACCTACCGGGCACCTACACGCTGATCACCCCGCAAGCCGAAGAACAGGTGGCACACGACTCGATCGTATACGGCGCTGCCGACGTGACTGTCGTGGTGATCGACGCGACGCAGCTGGAGCGGAACCTCAGCTTCGTGTTGCAGGTGCTCGAGGTAACCGACCACGTCGTCGTCTGCCTCAACCTCGTCGACGAAGCTGTCCGGCACGGAGTGAAAATCGATACGAACGCGCTCTCGGAGCGCCTCGGCGTTCCGGTCGTGGCCACCGCGGCACGTTTCGGGCGTGGCATCGCCGAGCTCATCGATGCGATCGAGATCGTCGTCCGCGACGGCCCCGCCCCTAGCCCCTACCATTTCACGCGCGCCGATCCCGACCTCGACCAGCCGCTGTCGAAGGCCGCCACCGACATCGAGACCGAGTACCCGGGCATCCCCGCGGCACGATGGATCGCACTTCGGTTGCTGGACGAAGACGCCCCGATGACCGCGGCAGTGCGCCAGGGCGATCTCGATCAGCTGCTGCCGGAAGCTGCCCCGCCGATCGCGCCGGGCGCCGGGGTCATTCAGCTACAGCCCGCCAGCCGAGCCGAGCGCGGCAAACGCCTGCTCGCGAGAATCCGGGAGCACATGCGCGGGTCGACGGACTTCTACGGCCGTGTCGTCGGGTCGTTGCACGGCCAGGCGAGCGAGATCGCGGCCGCAGTGTCGACAACAACGCGCATCCCTTGGCGGCTCGGAGCGACAATCGACCGCCTGGTGACCAGCCGCTGGCTCGGCTTCCCGATGATGCTGGCCATGCTCACGATCGTGTTCTGGCTGACCATCTCCGGCGCCAACGTACCGTCGGCGATGATCGCCTCGTTGCTGCTCGAGATCGTCCATCCGGCGCTCAAATCGGTCGCCGCAGCGGCCGCTCTCCCCTGGTGGCTAGATGGCCTGCTGCTCGACGGCGTGTACCTGTCGACTGCCTGGGTGATCAGCGTCATGCTCCCACCGATGGCCATCTTCTTCCCGCTATTCACTTTGCTGGAGGATCTGGGTTACCTGGCACGGGTCGCGTTTAACCTCGACAACCTCTTCAAGCGAGTGGGCGCGCACGGCAAGCAGGCTCTGACGCTGAGCATGGGCTTCGGCTGTAACGCCGCCGGCGTCATCGCTACGCGCATCATCGACAGCCCGCGCGAACGACTTATCGCCATCATCACGAACAACTTCGCCCTCTGCAACGGACGCTGGCCGACGCAGATTCTTATCGCTTCGATTTTCATCGGCGCGATGGCGCCGCCGGCGCTAGCGGGCTTCGCGTCGGCTGCGGCGGTCGTCGGCGTTGCGGTCCTCGGCATCGTGCTGACGTTCGCGGTGTCGCTGCTGCTGTCGCGGACGGTTCTTCAAGGGGAGGCTTCGACCTTTAGCCTCGAGCTGCCGCCTTACCGCCGTCCGCGGTTCCTGTCGACGCTATATACGTCGCTCATCGACCGGACGATCTTCGTTCTCTGGCGGGCCATTGTTTTCGCGGTCCCGGCCGGCGCCGCCATCTGGTTGTCGGCAAACTTGACCATCGGCGACGTATCGATCGCACAACATCTCGTCAACGGGCTGGATCCTGTCGGCCTGTTCTTCGGCCTCAACGGTGTAATTCTGCTCGCCTACGTTCTCGCGATCCCCGCCAACGAAGTGGTGATTCCCACCATTTTGATGCTCACCGTGCTCATGGGTGGCACGGCGGGCGCCGGCACTGGCGTCATCTTCGAGCTCGACTCGACGCGAGCAGTTGGCGAACTGTTGATCGATAGTGGAGGCTGGACGCTGTTGACGGCGATCAACTTGATGCTGTTCTCGCTGCTCCACAACCCCTGTTCGACTACGATCTACACGATCTACAAGGAAACCGGCAGCGCTCGTTGGACGACGATCGCCACCGTGCTACCACTGGTCATGGGGTTCGCGACAACCTTCGTCGTCGCGCAGGTGTGGCGCCTGCTGGCCTAGGCATCCTCGACCCTGTGTCTGTCGGATCGCCTGAGTTCTCGAACCCCCTGCTAGACGTCACACCGCCCGGCGGTGCATGGTTGGTCTATGCGCACCCTTCTCCTCGGGCTGCTAACCGTCAGCGTTGCGGCGCCGGCGGTAGCCGATACGGTCTGGCTGAAGAACGGCCGGGTATTGCAGGTCGAAGACGCCCGCATCGAGAACGGCACTGTCGTCTTTCGCACACACGGTGTGCAGGTAACGCTACCCGCCGATTTCGTGCGCCGGGTTCGCCGCAACGACGGCCGCTCGCCGCGACTGGCGCGCCGTGCAACCGAGCGGCGCCTAGTGGCCACAAAGCCTGTCGGACCGCTGCGGGCGCGCTCGACGCCGAGACCGCGAGCAACGCCCAGCCCGACGCCACCCGACAGCTTCTACTTCGACCCGGGTGACCGTGCCTACTGGCAAGACAAAATGGCCTGGGTGCGCGACCAGATCTCGGGGCTGGAAGCAAAGCGCACCGCTGTGCGCAGTCGTGGCAGGGCGCGCAACGGCGATCGCTACACCGACTTGACGGCTGATCGTCAGGAGCTGCTCGCCTGGCGAGCGCTGGAAAGCGCGCTGCGAGCGGAGGCACGTCGTCTGGGCGTGCCGTCGGAATGGCTGCGGGTTGACAGCCGGCTCAGCGACTGAACTCCCGAGCCTGACATGAGTAACCGAACCACACGCAGGCGCTTCTTGAATCAGGCAGCGGCGCTGGGCGCGGCAACGGCTCTCCCTGCCATCTCGGCTCGCGGTCAGACGAACGAGCCGTGGTTCAGGATCTCGCTCGCCGAGTGGTCGCAGCACCGAGCGCTGCTTGGAGGTGAGCTCGATCACCTCGACTTCATCACCGGCGCACGTAGGACCTACGACATCGACGCAGTCGAGTACGTCAACGTGTTCTTCTTCGAGCGCGCCCGCGACATGGCCTATTTGCGCCAGATGCAAGCGCGATGCGACGATGAGGGTGTACGCAGCCTGCTGATCATGTGCGACAACGAAGGTCGGCTCGGCGATCCGGACCCGGCCGCCCGCACGGCGGCGATCGAGAATCACTACAAGTGGGTCGAGGCGGCGGCGTTCCTCGGCTGTCACAGCGTCCGGGTCAACGCTGCGTCCGAGGGCGCCTGGAAGGAGCAAAGCCGGCTGGCAGCCGACGGGCTGCGCCGCCTGGCGGGCTTCGCTTCAGATCACGGCCTGAGCGTGCTGGTGGAGAACCACGGCGGCCTGTCGAGCAACGGTAAGTGGCTCGCCGAGACGATTACCCGGGGCGACCACCACGGCCTCGGCACCCTGCCCGACTTCGGCAACTTCCGTATCGCCGAGGACGACTGGTACGACTTCTACGTCGGCGTCGGTGAGCTCATGCCGATGGCGCGCGCCGTGAGCGCTAAGTCGCACGACTTCGGATCCGACGGCAACGAGGCCGAGCTCGACTACGTCCGACTGCTACGCATCGTCGGCAACGCCGGCTATCGCGGTCACGTTGGCATCGAGTACGAAGGCGCGCGATTGTCGGAGCCAGATGGCATCCGCGCCACCAAAGCGCTTCTGGAGCGGGTCCGCGACGAGCTCGCCGGCGAGATGTCCTGACTTGTCGAGGCGACAGCAGCGCACACCGGAGAACAGCGAGCGCCGGCACACGCCTCGCCGACCATGAGTCAGCTGGCACAGCTGGGGCTGGTGATCGTGCTCTTCGTCGGCGCCTTCTTGTGGATCGGCTGGCTGATGAAACGACGCGAGCAGCGCTGGGAGAGTGACGAGTGGCGGCGTGGCGGCTCGTCGGCTCGCGTCGGCAACGCGCTGCTGGAGGTCCAGTCACTGCTGGAGCCTGATCGCCGTCACGCGCTGGAGGAACGCCGCCGCTCGAAGCGCGACGACGAGGACCTGGGTGATCCTCCTACAGCGGGTGACGATTCGGACGTCGATCGGAGCTCCGCCGGTTAGCGAGTTGCCCCCGCAGATCAGGGCACCGAGGTCAGGTCTTTGGCGCGGAGGTTGCGGAACCAGACCGAGCTGTCGTGGTCGTGGTTCTGCAGCCCGACGTAGCCGGAGGCAGCAAAATCGGCCACCTTGCCGCGCGGCTCGGCATCCCAGTCAACCACAGTCTCGCCATTGATCGCGACGGTGATGTGGTCGCCGACAAACGTCACGCGCATTCGGTTCCACTCACCCGTAGGTCGCGACGCCAGGCGCGACGCCGCCTCCGCGTCGTAGACTGCGCCAGTCCGGTGGATTCCCTCCTCGGAGGCATCGTGGATCTGGATCTCGAACGAGTGGTAGATATAGTCGTCACTGCTCGGAACGCCGGGAACCCGTACGAACACCCCCGAGTTCGATTCCAGCTTGCTGGTCTTGAACTCGAGCTCGAGCGCGAAATCGGAAAACTCGCGCGCGCTGTACCACATCAACCCCATGCCTCCATGGGATTCGAGCACGCCGGTTTCCGGGTCGAGAATGAAGTATCCGGGTCCGTAGTGGTTCCAGCCGCCCTTGTGGAAGCTACCGTCGGGTCGCTGCTGGATCAGGCCTTCGTATCCTTCATCGCTCACCGGCATCGACCTCTCCAGCGCGGGCGGGCTCGGGCGCTCCTCGTCACCGGCAGCCAGGGAGCGCACCGCGCCCACTCCGAGCGCGGTGGCGGCGCCGATGCTGAACACGATCGCGGGTAACGGCAGTCGTTTCACACCTTGGGTCATCAGGGGATCTCCGGCAACTACGCGTACTGGGTGTCTCGTGGCCTGTAGCAGACCACTAGTCGCTCTTGGGGTTCCACTCGCCGCGAGCCACGGCGGGAATGAAATCTGCGAGGTCGGGGGGAGGAAACTCGATGGCGGTACCGGTCTCGGCGCTCATGTACCCGGTCATCAGCAGCTCGGTGACGTTGAGGCCGTCGTCGAACGTCTCGCTCGGTCGGCGGCCCTCGAGAAAGCAGCGCGTCATGTGTCGGTTCTCGCCCACGTAGCCGTACTCGCTTTCCTCATCCGCCACCACCGGCATCTGGCCCACCTCTGCGTTCTGCTTCTCGACCAGGTCCTCGCCCTCGGCACCGCTCACCTGGCGCGAGAAGAAGAGCTTCGGGCCCATGTCGAGTGAGTTCAGCGACATCGAGTACTCGGGACCGAGTAGCTCCATGGTGAGCCGCAGACCGGCGCCTACGAAGCACCAGGAGGTCGTCGTCTCGACGATACGTGGATTGCCGTCCGGGTCGTGGTATTCGACCAGCGAGCGCGCGAAATCCTCCGACGGCCGCTGCGTGTAGTCGTTGCCACCATCGCTGGCGCGAGCGAGCTGCTCGGCATAGCGAGGCTGCTGCCACTTGAGACAGTTCGTGTAGGCGGTGACCCGCACCGGCGTCAACGCCTCGCGCGGCGCCTCCGGCGGCGTCAGCAGGAATCGCGCCGTCTCGACCGAGTGGCACATCATGTCGTTCATCACACCACCGCCTTGAAGCTCCCCGGACCAGAACCAGGGCATGTGCGGGCCGGAGTGCTCTTCGGCAGCGCGCGCCAAGTACGGCGGCCCGGTCAGCGCCGCACCTCGTGCCCAGACGATCTGCTTGCCGCGCACCACGCTCGGGGTGAACAGCTGGTTCTCGAGATACCCGTCGAGAAGCTCAGCGTCGCGCACCAGCTCGACCATGCGACTCGCCTCGGCGACGTTTCGTCCAAGCGGCTTCTCGCAGGCCACGCCGACGAGCTCCCCCTTGCCCGATTTCAGGGCATCGACGATCTCCTCCATGACCTCGATGCGAGTGAAGTTCGGCGAACAGATCCACAGCGCGTCGATGACCGGGTCGGCGACCATCTCGGTGATCGAGTCGAAGGCCTTCGCTTCGCCGACGCGCAGCTCGCGCGCCAACGCTGCTGCCGTCGCGGCGCTCTCACGACTTCGACTGACGACCCCGAGGACATCGGCGTCGCGGACGCCGACAAAGGATCGAATGTGAAAGCAGCCGACGAAGCCACCGCCGATGATGCCGATGCCGAGCCTTCGCTGCGTCATGGGGATCGTTTCACCACGGCGTCAGGCTACGGCCGGTCCGGCCGCGCGCTGATCCTTGAAAAACAACAAGTAGGCCACAGCGCATAGCACTGTGATGGCGCAGGGTACCAGGAACACGGTGGACCAATCGGTCACGCCGTCCACGGTGAATCGGCTTTGCACATAGCCGGCAAAGATGCTGCCAACGAAGCTGCCGACGCCGAGGGTGACGATCGCGATCAGGCTCTGGGCTGAAGCGCGGATGTCCTTCGGTGCCACCGAATCGACGTAGATGAACGCCGCAACGAAGAAGAAGACGAAGCAAAATCCATGCAGCGTGAGCGACGCCACCACCAGCCACCACGGCGAGCCGATGGCGAAGACCACGTAGCGCACTGGCCAGGCGATGACTCCGAGGGCCAGTGTCGAACGCATTCCATACCGCTTCAGGAACCACGACAGCATCACCGCCAGCACGAAGATCTCGGCGATCTGGGCCACCGTCATCACCGCCGGAACACGCGCCGGCGAGATCCCGATGGTCGACGATTGTAGAAACGGGGCAGTGAGCACGTAGTAGAACTGCAACTCGGTAGCCACGACGAACGAGATCAACATGAAGATCGAGAAGTCGCGATCCCGGAGCATACGCAGCGCTTCCAGGAAGGCCCACGGCTTGCGGCTGTCGCGGCGCGGCGGCGTGTGCGGCAGCAAGAAAGACTGCACTCCCATGAGGACGGATAAACCGCCCGCGAGAAGGAACATGTCGCCATCCATCGCCAATCCGCCGGCGCCGGCGTTGGCGCGCCAGGCGGCCAACGCCCAGCCCGCCGCAATCCAGCCGATCGTTCCCCAGACGCGGATCCTCCCGAAGCCTTCCTCGGAGTTGTCCAGGTTGCTCATGGCGATCGAGTTGGTGAGCGCCAATGTCGGCGCGTACAGCAGGCAGTACAGGAACATCACGAGTGCCAGCGAGCTGTAGTCGGTCAACGTCGAGGCGTAGAGCAGCACGCCCCCACCGGCGAGCTGAAGCGCCGCGACGGTGTGCTCGGAGGCAAAGTAGCGATCGGCGATCTGGCCGCCGATGAACGGCGCAATGATGGTGGCGAGCGGCAGCAGCGAGTAGATGAACCCGACCTGCGTGCCTTCGAAGCTCAGGTCGCCGAGGAGATACGCCGACAGCACCGGGGCCCAGGCGCCCCAGATGGCGTACTGCAAGAACATCATGACGCCGAGCTGGAGCCTGCTGCTCATCGTCCCTCGACTAGCTCGTACGGAGCTTGTTCCACGAGTCGCTCACATGAGCCGGGGCACGGGTCGTCTGCAAACCGCGGTCCATGTTCTCCCGATGCGGACGCCGGAGCATAGCAGCCGCCAACACGCTCCTCAAAACCCCGGCCTTGTCGGAGTCCCCCAGTCTTGATACTCATGGCACGGCACACTGAAGGGATCGTCCGAGCTCGTTTTCCAAAGCCCACGAGGCCGGCTCTCCGGATCAGTCAGGACAGAACATGCATCGACCCAATTGCCGCCGTCCCCGCATCGCCGTTCTCCTGCTTGCCATCGCCGCCCTCGACGGCACCGCGCCACGGCCTACGGCGGCACAGGAGGAAAACAGCGGACACCTCGTATACGTCTCGTCGACCGTCACCTACCTGATCGGCGATGGCAGCGAAGCGCGCCTGGAAGCACCCGAGGTCGACGTCAATGGCGTCTATGCAGCGGCCATGGAGCTCGATCTGAAGCGCGCCACGCTGGCCGGCAGGATGCTGATCAGCGATTTGGACTTCGGGATCAACTCCCCGGGCTCGATCCAGGCCGAATGGCGCCGGTCCGTCAAGGGCAAGCCATCCAAGAAACTGGCGCGGGCGACCGAGGCCCTCGGCGGCAACGACCGCTTCGCGCAGTTCTTCGTCGACAAGCCGGCTCGGAAGCTAAAGAACGCTGTCTTGTCGGCGAACTACAAGGCTCGCAACGGAAGGTTCGTCGCACCCTCGCTGGTGGCGGTGACGTCGAGGGTGGATATCCGCGCATTGCTGGGGCGATGGAGGGACGCGTCGATCGCCGGCAGCATAGGCCTCCTGGACTACGACCAAGCGGGACTGCGACGCTTGACGAAGTTGACCAATACCCAGGCAGTCTCGCTTTCCGCGAGTTTCGAGCTGCAACCCTCAGCCTCCCGCGAGGTCAGCCTCTTCAAGGACATAGATATGGACGCACTAGTCCCGGCCGCAGAGGCGCTGTCAGGGACGAATCAAGTGGTCTGTATCAGGCTGCGCCTGTCGAACTCCACACCGCCCAAGTCCTTTTCGCTGTTCAACGCTTGGTTGGCGGCCGAAATCGATCCCCAGTTAGGCGTTAAGACGACGATCCTTCAATTCGAAGAGGGCACTGAAGTAGGGGAGGACATCGAGCGAACAGTGAAAATCACCCCGGAAGAGTTTCTGTTCGCGGCCGGTGGGCAAGGTCTGGAAGCACCGGGTATCGAGGTAGTGGTCGACGCTGAGAACGACGAAGGAACGCAACTCTTCGTCGAGGTTGAAGTCATTATTCCCGGGACCACCAACCGAAAACTCAGTAGATTCAAGCGCTGATTTAGCGACTGCCTGGTCGAACCCTCGCCCCCTGCTTCGGTGTTTTCCACTGCGCCGTGCCCAACGGAAACCCGGCGGCCGCTAAACGATTCTCTGCTGCACCGGGTCCCACTCGACCTTGCGGCCGAGCTGGTACGACTTCGTCGCCATATGGCAGGTGATCGCTTCCTCCAGGCCGCGATCGATGTTGCAGCTCGGCTCGCCACCATGCCGCACGGTGTCGAGCCAGTCCTTGATGTGTAGCCAGTGCGTGCTCACGCGTCGACCGCCTTGATAGGTGAACAGCAACCCGCGGCTGGCAAAGTACTCCTCGGTGGCGGTGGTGACGGCATCCAGCCCCTTGAAGCCGGGGCGGTACGTCAGCAGCGGGCGGTCGACATCGACCACCTCGCGCTCGATCAGATCCGCGTAGCGCGTTGATTGCGGCTCGGCGATCACGCGCACGCCGCTACCGACCTCCATCGCGGCGTCGTGTCCCATGAACACCTTGCCGCGACCGCGACCGCTGGCCAGCGTGGCGCTGTACACCAGGGTCAGATCCCGATCCGGATACTCGTAGACCACCTGGAACACGTCGGGCACGTCACGGCCGTCCTTGAAGAAATAGATGCCACCGGAGGCCACCGCCGATTTAGGAACGCCGAGGTTCATGATCTGGTTGAGGGCATCGTACTCGTGCGACAGCAGGTCGCCCGCCAACCCGGTGCCGTAGTCGTACCAGCAGCGCCAGCGAAAGAACCGCTCGAGGTTGAACGGCACCTGGTTGGCAGCGTTGCCCTGGAACTGTTCCCAGTCGATAGTGTGCGGGTTCCCTTCCGGGTGGATATCCCATACCCAGGCGCCCCACGGATCGTTGCGGTTGGTGGTCGTTTCCACCAGGGTCACCTTGCCGAGGATTTCCTTCTCGATGATCTCGCGAGCCTTTTCGTGGCTCTCGAGCTGACGATTCTGGTGCCCGAGCTGGAACTTGATGCCCGATGACTTGACCGCCTCGACCATCGGCAGCACCTCTTCCTCGGCGCGAGTCATCGCCTTCTCGCAGTACACGTGCTTGCCGGCCGCGGCGGCGGCGATGGTCATGGGCGCGTGCCAGTGATCCGGCGTGGCAATCAACACCGCGTCGACATCGGGCGAGTTGAGCAACTCCTCGTAGTGTCGGAACCGATACGCCGGTCGCGATCCCGCGGCGTTGGCCGGACGCGTTTCGTTGGCCGAGGTTGCGATGGCGCGCTCGGCGCGAACGTCGAACACGTCACAGACGCCGGTGAAGGCGACGTTGAGATCGCCCTGCTGCATGAACTCGGCGAGCCGTGTGTTGCGCGGATCCTCGTCGGCGGCGCGGCGCCATTCGTCCGTCACATCCGGGTGTGCGAAACCAGCGCCGCGCATGAGCGCCTCACCCTCGCCACCGAAGCCGATGATCCCGAGGTTGATTCGATCGGCGGGTGGCCGGCTCTGTGCGCGATCGATGATCGCCGGGGCATCGCCGGTTACGCCGAGCTCGGCGAGCACCTGTTCGCGACGCTCATCAGCCAACGCCTTCTTGCGCCAGGCGCCCCAGCCGAGAGTGCCCAGTACGGGTAAGGACGCCAGCCCCTTGAAAAGGTCGCGCCGATCGATCGACTTGCCTTGGTTTCCGGTCTTGCCGGGTGTACCGCCCGTCTGCTGCGGCGCCCGGTCGTCGCCATCCGTGCTCATCCCGACTCCCCCTCGCGCCGCAGCAGTCTGCCGAGGCCCACAACGTCATCGGTAGGAAAGGCCCTGATTACCATCAGGGCCGCGATCTCGATCAGGGTCTTGTTGACGATCACATACGAGCCCTCGGCGGGAATCGACGTCTCCAGCCCCGGTAGGGGCGGGTTGGCCAGGTAGTAGAGCCCCAGCAGGATCATGCCCAGCAACGCAGCCAGCCGTGATCGCAGGCCCGCCACCAGCGCCAGGCCGATGAGCGTCAGGCCCCACTTGTTCAGCAGATCGACTAGCTGCAAGCGCCCGGGATCGGACACGAGCCACAGGAACCAGCCGGCGAACGGCCCCTGCGCTTCGGACAGAAAACCGGCTGAGGTCCAGTACGAGTTGGTCAGCTTGGCGAAGCCCTCGTAGAGCAGGTGCCAGCCAACCAGCATGCGCAAGGCTACGAGGGCCAGAATCTGCCCACTCCGGAACTGCGTGGCTGCAGCGGTCATTGTTCTCCAGCGTGGGTAGCGGTCCCGGGTTGGTTCGACCACCTGGGAGATTTGAGGATGGAGCCGTCAGCGGCGACCATCAGGCAGGCGGCGCCGGGTATCGACGCCACCAGGCGCATACCGAGTTCCGGCCCGGCCACGAACGCGGCCGTGGCCAACGCGTCGGCGGTCATCGCGGTGGCCGCCCGTACGGTCACACCGCTGGAGTGGCCCGGCGATCCACCGGTGGAGTCGACGATGTGGTGCAGCGTGCGCTCGCGATCGAAGTAGATCTCGTAGCTTCCGGATGTGGCAACCGCGCCGTCGTGCAGCTGCAGGATATCGGGGAACTCGCCGGCCTTGTCTGGATCCTGAACCGCGACGGTCCATGGCGCCCGACCGTCTCGACCTCCAGCGGTCCGGATGTCGCCGCCGGCGTTGATCAGGTAGCTGGCCGCACCGTGCGCTTCGAGCTCGTGGGCCATGCGGTCGACGATGAAGCCCTTCGCCATTCCGTCGAGCGTCACAGCGGTGCGCTCGCCATGAAAGCGGATATGGCGTCCGTCGATGTCCACGCCGGCGGCTTCGACACGAGCCCGGGCATCAACCAGCTCACTGGCCTCCGGAAGCCCGCTGGCTCCGGACTCGCGGCGCTGGCGCAGCAGATCCACCACTGGTGCCACCGCGATGTCGAACGCCCCGGCGGTCAACAGCTCGAACCCGCGCGCCCGGCGCAACAGGTACACCAACTCATCGGGGGCTCTTCGCAACGCCCCGGTGTCGTTGAGCGCCCCCATCGCCGTCGCCGGCTCATGCCGATTGAGGATGTCGATCAGGCGATCCATCTCGGCGAGGGCACCACCGATCGCATCCTCGGCCAGCCCACGCGACTCGTGGAGCACCGACAACGAGACCACCGTCCCCATCGCCGGCACCGACTGAGATACGCGCCAGCCAGCATCAACTGCCTCGGCCTCGGTGGTGAGCGGTCCCTCAACGCACTCGAAGCCCATCTCCAGCAAGCCAGCAAGCTTGCGAGCACGGCGTTGTGAGTCGGTTTCGACGACGTCTGGCACGATCGTAAGCGGGCCCGGTAGAGAGGTCGGGCGCGAGAATAGCAGCTGCGTATCGCCGCCACAAAAGGAAACCGGACGCCCGTGACCCTCGTCCTACCTTGGAGACAACGCTTGTGTCCGGGTTCGCGCTGGCTGTGGAGCGGGAGGTAGGTCGTGGGTGATTTCGCACGAGATCTGAAGTTCGGAGCCCGACAGCTGATCAACAGTCCCGGGTTCACACTGGCAGCGGTGCTGTGCCTGGCGCTCGGGATCGGAGCCAACTCGGCAGCGTTCAGCTTCGTGCGCGGGTTTCTGCACCAGACCGCCCCCATTCGTGACCCCGAGAGCCTCGTGCGCATGTACCTCAACTACAACAACGGACTGGGGTTCGGGTCCTGGTCGTACCCCGACCTGGTCGACATGCGGGCCGCTACCACCGACGTATTCGATGAGGTCCTGGCCGACACCATCGCCATGTTCAGCTTCAGCGCCGGCGGCCAGAGCCGTCGCATCTTCGGCACCTACGTCACCGGCAACCATTTCGAGGCTCTCGGCATCGAGCCGCGGATCGGGCGCAGCTTCCTGCCCGAGGAGGATCTGACGGAGGGTACCCATCCGGTGGCCGTCCTCAATCATCGGTTCTGGAGCGACGCCTTCGGCGCCGATCCGGAAATCCTCGGGCGCACCATGCTGCTGAACGGGCGGGAGATAACCGTAGTCGGGGTAGCCCCGGCCAACTACGACGGCAACAACACCGCCATGCGCACCGAGCTCTGGATCCCGTTCAGCATGGAGCCCGCTCTGACTCCCTCGGGTTCCAATCTCAACCGCCGCGGCAACCACTGGATCCAGTCGGCCACCGGTCGGTTGCGTCCTGGCGTCACGATGCAACAGGCCAAGACGGCGCTTGACACCCTGTACGTACGCCTGGAAGAGCTGTACCCGGACACCAACACGGGCATCACGATCGATTTCTATCCGGAGAGCAAGGCATCGTTGCACCCGGCGGTCCGGGGCGGCTTCGTCGCCATGCTGTCGCTGCTGTCCGGCGTCGTAGGCCTCGTGTTGCTGTTGGCGTGCGCCAACGTCGCCGGACTTCTGATCGCCAGGTCTACGGCGCGCACACGAGAGGTGGGCATCCGCCTGGCGCTGGGAGCGGGACGTGGGCGCCTTATCCGCCAGCTGCTGACCGAGAGCACCGTGCTTTCGGTGCTCGGCGGAGGGCTCGGGGTACTCCTGGGCGTGGCGCTGATCGGGCTGGTGAAGTCGTTCCAGCCGCCGTCTGAACTGCCGCTGAGAATCGATGTCGGGATGGACGGCGCGGTACTCGCTTTCACCTTCCTGGTGACCGTTGCGACCGGGGTGGTTTTCGGGTTGGCTCCCGCGATTACCTCCACGCGCCAGGATCTGGTTGCCGCGCTCAAGGATGGCGCGCCGGGCTCCGGGGGGCGCTCGACCCGCTTTCGCGACGCCCTCGTCGTCGGCCAGGTGTCCCTGTGTCTGGTGCTGCTCGTTGCCGCTGGAATGGTTCTGCGCAGTCTGCAGCAGGTGCAGCGCCTGGATCTCGGCTTCAATCCCGATGGACTGATCCACGCGAGCGTCGATCCCGCCCTGCAGGGATACCCGGTAGAGGAGCTCGACGCCTTCTTTGATGAGTTGCGTAGAAGCTTGCTGGCGCAGCCCGGCATCCAGTCGGTGGGGTACTCGGGCACGACGCCGCTGTCGCTGATGAACAACCAGCGCAGCGTGCTGCCCGAGGGATACGAGATCCCCGAGGGACAGGATTGGCCGAGCCTCGATTACAGCGAGGTGGATCACGGTTACTTCGATGCTATGGGGATACCGATCTTGCGCGGCCGCTCATTCGCCGCGGACGACGATCGCGACGCAGCCCCCGTCGCGATCGTCAACCAGGCGTTCGCCGATCGTTACTGGCCCGGCGACGACCCCGTCGGTAAGACGATTCGCAGTGGCGGAGAGGAGCGCGACGTGGTGGGAGTCGTGCCGACGGGCAAGTACTTCAGCCTCGGCGAGGATCCCAAGCCCTTCTACTACGGCGCCCGGGCACAGGAGTACCGCGGCGAGCTTACGTTCGTTCACGTACGCACGGCGGGAGACCCATCTGCGGCGCTCGAAACGGTGCGCCGGGCAATCCAGCAACGTGATCCGACCATGCCGGTATCCGATCTGAACACCGGGCACGGCGCCTTGGGCCTGGCGTTCTTGCCGGCCCGCCTCGCCGCCGTCGTGGTGTCGGCGTTCGCCATTCTGGCTTTGCTGCTCGCAGCCGTGGGGCTATACGGCGTGATCTCGTTCACCGTGTCGCGGGGGATCCATGAGATCGGCGTCCGCATGGCAGTCGGGGCGCGGTCCGGCGACGTAGTTCGAACCGTAATGGCGCGCGGCGCCCGATTGACTCTGATCGGCGTGGCGATCGGTCTGGGCGGTGGCCTGATGCTGTCGCGCGCGGCGGCCAACGTGCTTTACGGGGTGAGCGCCACCGACCCGACCGCCTATGGCATCGGAACTCTGGTGCTCGCGATCGCCGCTGCGGCGGCCAGCTTCGTGCCGGCGCTGAGGGCGACGCGGATCGATCCCCTCGTGGCATTGCGGACTGACTGACATGGAGGGGCAGTCGTCGAGGCGGAGGGGAACGGTAGGAGCGGCACACCACCTAGGGTGAAGGGAGGTCGTCCGAAGAGGAGGTGACGGCAATTCCTCTGATATATGCCGCGGACTACAGGGGACCAGCCCCTTCAAAGTTCTAGCGCCGCTCCCTGCCTGGCCGGGGGGCGGCTGGCCCGGGCGGTCGGCCGCTGCTAGATTCGTGCTCGACGCGGCCGCCGACGAGAGGAGACCATGACTCATTCCCGGACCTTCATGTCGTCCCTTTTGGCTGTGGCGCTCGCCGGGATTCTCGCGGTCGGTCTTGCAGGTGAATCTACCGCGCAGGCGCCTCGCGTAGTGTTCAGCGATGTCGCCAGGCGCATCGACCCGAACCTGGTGACGGCTCCACAGCCGCGACCCGACGACCTCCAGTATCTGCGCACGCGGCTAGCGATCGTCGATGTGCAGCTGCTCCAGCAAAGCGACGTCGGAACGAGACTCCGCCTGAACCTGTTCGACGGCGTCGACGTGACTGCTATCGCCGTCGCGGTCGACTCGTACCGGCCCGGAAGCGTGAGTTGGCGCGGCAGAATCGAGGGTCGTCCACTCGCCTGGGCTCGGTTCGAACGTGTTGGCGACGCCGTTGTAGGTGCGTTGTCGATAGGCGGCCGCAGCTTCGCTCTGCACTATGCTGGAAACGGCGTCGACTCCGTCCGCGAGCTCGACGTGTCGTCGTTGACCGCGAGCTCACTGGACGACGACGACATCTTGGTTCGGCGCAGTAGCCAACCCGCCGCTCGTCGAGACCCGCCTCCGGCGCGCGCCAAGAAGACGATGAAGTATGGCGCCGTCTACACGAAGGCTGCTCGCAACGAGGCCGGTGGCACCGATGCGATCAACGCCGTGGCGCAGCTCACGGTCACCATGCTCAATGACGCCATGGCGGCGCAGAACGTCGAGCATTGATTCAAATGGGGCGGTGCCAAGCTCGTGAAGGGCGCGGACAGCGGTAGCAGGAGCGAAGCCCTCTCGAAGCTCGCCGACGCCAACGATGGTGCCTATGACAAGGCGCAGAAATTCATCAAGAGTAAGAAGTGGGATTTCACCGGGATCTACTTCATTGGCAACAGCGGCGGTCTGGGGTTCCGCCCACGAAGCATCGATGCAGACAACGCTGACCGCGCCCTCCATTCAGTGGCTCAGCGAAGCAACGTCAATAACGGGGGAAAGACCGGCGCGCATGAGGTCGGGCACAACTTCGGCGGCTGCCATCCGCTGTGGAATCGGGTCGATGTCTGTGAAGATCCGGTGAAGAAATTCGCCCACGGGCTCGTCATGGAAAACGTGTTCTACGAGGACCTCGAGGGCAACGTGTCGCAGAATGTGCACACGATCTTGGGGACCAACGCTCTCTGCCGCGATTGCGGACAGTTCCCCTCGTTTTCCGGTCCGAGCTTCTACGAAGGCGTGGTCCCCGGCGACAAGGACTCCAACCTCGCCAAGTTGATCAACATGGGCGCCAAGACCTGGTCGAAGTATCGATAGCGGCGCGCAACCCCCGTCAGGTTCGACGATCCCGATGCCACACGACCGACTCGACGCATCGCTCGGAGCCCAGCTAGCCGAGCTGGAGCACGCCGGAACCGCCAAAGGAACCGAGGCAGTGGTCACCGCGGCTCTGCCGCCACATGGTGAGCATGGCCCGCGGTTCCACCTGGACGGCGAGGGCGATCGCGAGTTCATTCGCATGAACTCCAATTCCTATCTCGGCATGTCGCTGCGACCCGAGGTCATCGAGGCCGAGGAGGGAGCCGTCGGCCGCTACGGCGCCGGGCCGGGCGCGGTCCGCTTCATAAGCGGAACCTACGCCCCCCACCTGGAGCTCGAGGCCCGGCTCGCCGCTTTTCATCGGCGCGAATCCGGGATGATCTTCTCCGCCGCCTACGCCGCCATCATGGGGACGCTGGTCCCGCTGATCACCAAGGAGACGGTGGTCATCAGCGACGCGCTGAACCACAATTCCATCATCAACACCATGCGCCTGTCGCGGCCGTTGGACAAGGCAATCTACCCGCACGTCGACATGCGGGCGCTCGAGGACGCCGTCGAAACCGCCAAAGCGAGCGCCCAGCGAGCGCTCGTGATCACCGATGGCATCTTCAGCATGCGCGGCGATCACGCTCCGCTGGCCGAGATCATGGAGATCGCCGCCCGGCACGACGCTGACTTCGAGGAGAACTGCATCGTCTTGGTGGACGACTCGCACGGGGTCGGCGCGTTCGGCGCCACGGGTCGCGGCACCGAGGAATACTGCGACTCGCCACCGGCCGACATTTTGGTTGGCACGCTCGGCAAGGCGCTAGGGGTGAACGGCGGCTACGTTGTCGGATCCGACGCCCTGGTTCGCTTTCTGCGCGAAAGCGCGCCGATGTACATCTACTCGAATCCGATCACGCCGTCCGAGGCAAGTGCCGCCACCCGCGCGGTGGACCTCCTCGACTCGGGGCTCGGGCGACGGCTGTTGCAGAACCTGCGTGAGCTCACGTCGCGCTTTCAGCAGGGACTCGCCGACCTCGGGCTGGAGACAATCCCCGGAGAGCATCCGGTAGTGCCGCTAATGATTCGCGATACCGAGCGCACCCGCGCCACCGTCGAGCATCTGTACGAGCACGGAGTGCTAGCGACCGGCCTTGCCTATCCGGTGGTGCCGCGCGGGGACGAGGAGATTCGTTTCCAGGTGAATGCCGACCACACCGAGACAGACATCGACACGGTACTGACGATTCTCGCTCGGATGAGTGGTTGACGACCAAAACCGTGTAGCTGCAGCCGTCGAAGCAGCCGAGCCGTTGCCGTTTCGGGAGCATGGCAACACCGTACAGGACTCCTTGCTAGCTGGTGGCAGTCTGTGCTCCGGGTGTGCATATATATATGCATTAGTTGTATGTTATGAGTATTTAGTGCATATTCGTATGTATGCGTACGACGCTGAACATCGACGACTCCCTCCTTCAGCGGGCCGGCGAGCTGACAGGAATTGCCGAGAAGACCGCGCTGGTGCGGGCCGGTCTCGAGGCGTTGATCGCGCGGGAGAGCGCCCGCCGTCTGGCGAAGCTGGGGGGCTCGGAGAAGACCATCGAGCTCATACCGGCGCGGCGCCCACGCGGCGAATAGAAACGGTGGTGCTGGCCGACACCTCGATCTGGGTGCGCCACCTGCGGCTCGGCGACCTGGACTTGATGCGCCTTCTGCGCACCGAGCGAGTCCTGACTCACCCGTTCGTAATCACCGAGCTCGGCGCCCGAACGCTGGCACGACGGGACGAGATCCTGAGTATGCTGCGCGCCTTGCCGTGCTCCGTGGTCGCCGACACACACGAGGTTGATCGCCTGATCGAAGACCGTGCGTTGGCCGGTCGTGGCCTCGGACTGGTCGATGTTCACCTGCTGGCGGCGGCCCTGCTCAGCGATGCACGCCTGTGGAGCACCGACCGCCGTCTGCGCACCGTCGCCGCCGAGCTCGAGATCGGTCTCGACTAGCTCCCGGGTGCTTGTAGGCGCCGCCCGGCCGTTACTGGCTGTCGGCCGCGGCGCGAGCGGCGATCGCCTCGAGCTCCACCTGGATATCTTCTTCGCTGATCCACCGACCGTTGACGACGACGCCGAAGCGATCGGCGAAGTTGGCCACGTCTTCCGTGGGGTCGGTATTCAGCAATACCAGGTCGGCACGCCGGCCTACCGCCACCGAGCCGTAGTCATCGCTGGCGCCATAGAATTGCGCCACCGCCTGGGTGCCGGCAAACAGTACTTCGTACGGGCTCAGACCGGAATCAATCATGAGCTCCATCTCATGGTGGATGGAGAACCCGGGCACGCTGAAGATCTGCGGCGAGTCGGTACCCAGGAGCACCGGCACGCTGGCCGCATGGAGAGCTCCCAGGACCCGGCGCCGCAGCGCCAGAATGTTTGCGACCGCCTGGCGGTCTTCGCCGAGCTGCTCGACTCGCGCGTTGGTGCCCTCGATCCAGCCGGTTACCATCGACTGGGGCATGTAGCGCGTCTCGGGCCGCACCTCTAACCACTCCTCGCCAGTGCGCGCCCCGAACAGCACCTCCCACAAAGCCATGGTAGGCACCACGCCGGCGCCGGCCTCGACCGTCGCCGTGACGGCCGCGGCGATCCTGGTATCGTCGATGTCACTCGCCAGCTGGCCGAGGTCGAACAGTCCCAGCTCGACCACCGCTTCCTGATCCGCCACCAGTGCTTCGAGATAATTGTCCAGGTGGTCGATGGTGCGCTGACCCTTCTCGAGGGCGTGATACAGGCCGACGTAATTCGTCACGTGGCCCGAGAACGTGATGCCGACCTCGTTGGCGGTGTCGGCAATGGCGTCATAGACCTCGAGGCTCAGACCCTCGTGCACCTTGAGATGGTCGAACCCGGCCGCTCTGGCGTTCCGCACCAGCGCGATTGCCCGTTCGGTCTCGGTGACGCTTTGGCCGTGGAGCATCGGCGCGCTGACGAGAATCCGGGGGCCGACGAGATCACCGCGGGCGAGCGACTCGCGAAGCGGCAGGTGCTGCAAGCCGCCCTGCATGCCGCGCACCAACGTGACGCCGTTGGCGACATACAGGAACATGACGTCGCGGGTGAACTGCCCGGCCGCATCCTGCGGATAGTGGCCGTGCATCTCGGCAACGCCGGGCATCAGGTACTTCCCGGATCCGTCTATGACGGTAGCCACCGAGCTGACATCGAGCTCGCCCGCTGGCGCCATCGCGACGATGCGCCCGTCTCTGATCGCGACGGTCTGATCAGCCAGCGAGGCCGGTTGGTCCATCGGCAAGACGTTGACGTTCCGGAAGGCGAGGTCGGCATCGCCGACGTCGGTAGCCTGCGGCCCGCCGCAGGCTACGAGCGCCGTGACCATCGGCAACAGCAACGCCAGCGCGGCGGCGTGGCGGACCCGGTGAGCGAGGGTGCGCACTGCTAGCCTCCTGAGAACGACTACGGATTCTGCGCTTCCTCCACGTCCGAGGCTGGCTCCGCTACCGCAGGCGGAGGCGGCATCACCGCGGCAACTTGCTCGGCCATCCAGGCGTCGAAATCCGCCTGCTCATGGATCGTATAGAAGCCGCGCATGCGGAAGTGACCGAGGCCACAGAGCTGCGCGCAGGTGATCTCCCAGCAGGTCTTGTCGCCGGCGCAAGCCGGGTATTGCGATTCGCCCGGGGTCACCAGGATGGGCGTGAAGTGCACCGGAATCATGAGCCCGGGGACGATGTCCTGCTTCACACGCATCTGCTGCAACGAAAAGCTGTGGATCACGTCCTTCGACGTCAGCAGCAACGTCACCGGGCGATCGACCGGCAGGTGTAACTGGTTGGTCGAGATGACGTCATCGACCGCGTAGGGGTCCGTGCGGTCGAGCCCGATGGCGTTGGTTGGTGTGATCGACTCGAGCTGCGTACGGCCGAAGACGCCGTCGGGTCCGCTGTAGTGGACGCTCCACAGGAACTGCTCGGCGACCACTCGTACCTCGAGCGCGTCGTCGTCGGCCGGCGGGGTAACCCAGCTGGCCCACGCCGGTATGGCGAAGAAAACCAGCAGCACGACCTCGACGACCCCGACGCCGATCTCGACGTACTGCGAGAAGTGGCTCGTCGACCCCTCATAGCTGGCGCGCGGATTGGCGCCGGCGCGAAACCGGAACAGTACGTAAGCGAAGTAGGCCCCCCAACCGATGAACAGGATCAGCATGATCCAGTGCACCAGCGCCGACATCTCGTCCAGCGCCTGGCCGTGGGCCGCACCGTTGACCGGCATCCACTCCTGCAAGAGCGCAAGCATTTACCGCACGCCTCCGTCGATCACCTTGAAGCTCTCCTTGTGCTCGCGCAGCTGCTTGCTGCGGCGCCACATGCCGATGAACATCGTCACGAAGCCGACCTGAACGACTCCGACTACGGCCAGCATCGCAAGGATGCCGTTGTTGATGCCGCGCGCCACCGGACCGTCGATGTCGCCGTAGCACACCGGGCACGCCTCGGCGACGGAAGGAACGAGCACCGCGGTGCACGTCAGCATCGCGATCAAGCACGCCGAGCGTCGCATCAGATTCCCAGCTCCCGCATCTTGCGCACGAACCGCAGGCCATAGACAACCAGGCCCGCACCGCCGGCGTAGAAAGCCATTGCCAATGCCAGGCTGGTTGTCGCGCCCCCGAGTCGATACTGCTGTAGCGCCCAGGCGCCGACCATGAAGCAGAGTACGATCGAGGCGCAGATGAAAAACACGTGAAACGCCTTGAGCGACATCTCAGTGCTCCGCCGGAGCCGCCGGCGCCTCGCCGTGGATCGGCGCGCCGGTTGTGTCGGCAATCGTTCCGGCAGGCACTGCCATCAGGACGATGAAAAACACCACAGTCAATATCAAGATGCTGTAGATCAGTCTCTGCTCGTCAAGTAAATGCATGAAGTACCCGGCCACCAAACCGCCCTTGATGCTGGCGATCACCAACGCCAGGGTGATTGCCGGACCGGATGACAAATCGAGGTAGCTGACCGCCACGGTAACGATCGTCAGAACCGCCAGCGCACCGAACACCATCATGTAGGTGCGAACTTCTGCCTGAATCTCTTCTGGGCTATGGCCGCTCATCCGGGGCTCCCTAAAGCAAGTAGAGGGCGGGGAACAGGAAGATCCACACCAGGTCGACGAAGTGCCAGTACAACCCGAACGTCTCGGCGCGGTTGGTGAACCGCTCCGGCTCGGTGTTCCACATCTTAGCCCCCGGGCCGAGCAGGTAGCCGATCACCACCATGCCACCGAGAACGTGCAGCCCGTGCAGGCCGGTCATGGTGAAGTACACCGCCATGAAGTTGTTGGTGGCCGGATACAGACCGTGGGTGAACTCCTCGTTGTACTCGATTGCTTTGACCACCATGAACGCCGAGGCGAGCAAGAAGGTGGCGATTCCGTACAGCCTGAACTTGGGGAAGTCGTTGAGTCGAAGCGACGCCCACGCCATCACAACCGTGACCGACGAAGTAATCAGGAACATCGTGTTCAACGTCGCCATGGGGACGTTGAGGTCGGCGTGGTACCAGTTCGGGTCGCCGGTTCGGAGCAGGATGTACGACGAGAACAACGCCCCGAAGAGCATCACTTCCGAGGCCAGGAACAGCCAGATTCCGAGCTTGGCGTTGTAGAGGCCGGTGTCGGGCCGCGCCTCGACGTTGTAGGGAATCTCGACCATCGCCTATCCCTCCTGCGGCGCAGCGTCTTGCGCGATGAAGCTGTCTTCAGCGCCGGGGGCACTGTACTCGTAGGGTCCCCGGTATACCCGCGGCAGGGTCTCGAAGTTGCCGTGTCCGAGCGGCGGTGAGCTGGTTGCCGTCCACTCGATGGTGGTGGCGTCCCATGGATTGGCCGTCGCTCGCTTGCCGCGGAAGATGCTCCACACGAAATTGACGATGAACAGAACCTGCGCTGCCAGGAGCAGGAAGGCGGAGTACGAGATGAACGTGTTCCAGTGCAGCACCGGCTGCGCGTGCGAGTACTGCGCACCGCCGTCGTACAGCCGCCGCGACACGCCCGCCAGCCCCTGCAGGAACATCGGCGCGAAGATGCCGTTGATGAACACCAGCGACGTCCAGAAGTGCAGCTTGCCGAGCGTCTCGCTCATCATCCGGCCGGTGATCTTCGGGAACCAGAAGTAGATACCGGCGAAGATGCCGAAGATGGTTCCGGGTGCGACGACGTAGTGGAAGTGCCCGATCACGTAGTAGGTGTCGTGCAGGTGGATGTCGGTCGGCGCCAGACCGAGCGGCAGTCCCGTGAGCCCGCCGATACCGAACATGGGCAGGAAAGCCAGGGCGAACAACATCGGCGTGTTGAAGCGGATCGAGGCGCCCCAAAGAGAGATGAATAAAGCCGTCAAGATCACCACCGACGGGATCGAGATGATCATCGTGGTGGTCTGGAAGAAGGCGCTGATCACGGTGCCCATGCCGGTCATGAACATGTGGTGCGCCCAGACGATGAACGACGTGAAGCCGAGGAAGATGGCCGAGTACACCAGCGCCTTGTAACCCCAGAGCGGCTTGCGGGTGTTGTTGGCGATCACCTCGGCAATGATCCCCATCGCCGGCAGGACCAGCACGTAGACCTCAGGGTGTGCCAGGAACCAGAAGAGATGCTGCCACAGGAGCACCGAGCCGCCACCGGCGTACTCCAGAGCTTGCCCCGAAACGTAGAGCCCGCTGGGCATGAAGAAGCTCGTGCCCCCGACCCGGTCCATCAGTTGCATGATGCCTGCCGCCTCGAGGGGCGGGAACGCGAGAACGAGCAGGAACGACGTCACCAGCTGCGCCCAGCAAAAAAACGGCAGGCGCATCCAGGTGAGGCCGGGCGCGCGCAGCTGGAAGATCGTCACGATGATGTTCATCGAGCCGAGCAGCGAGGAGGTGATCAGGAAGATCATTCCGATCAGCCAGGCGGATTGGCCCATCGTGGCGATGATCGAAAGTGGCGCGTACGAGGTCCAGCCCGAGTTGGCCGCCCCACCCGGCAGGAAGAAGCTGACCAACATGACCACGCCGCCGACGAAGTACGACCAGTAGCTCAGCATGTTGAGCTTCGGAAAGGCCATGTCGGGGGCGCCAATCTGCAGCGGTACGACGTAGTTTCCGAAGGCGCCGACGATCATCGGCACGACGGCCAGGAACACCATGATGGTGCCGTGCATGGCGCCGAGCTGGTTGTAGAACTCCGGCAACATGATGCCGCCGGGAGCGTTCGCCTGACCCAGGAATCCGCCAATGAACGGAATCGGCGCGCCCGGACTGGCCAGTTGCCAGCGCATCATGATCATCAGGCAGAAGCCGAACAACAGGAAGAACAGAGCCGTCAGCCCGTACTGGATCCCGATGGTCTTGTGGTCGGTCGAGAAGACGTACTTCCAGATGAAGCTCTCGTCGTGATGTTCGCCGTGCGCGTGGGCATCGTCGTGCCCGGCCTCGTCGACGAATTTCTCCTCGGGGACGCTCATGAGCGCATCTCGCCTCGCGCGGGTGGAACTAGACTGAAACAGAGCGAGTGGAGCTTACGACAGCCCTGTCAGGGGAGCAATTCGCGCCCTCCGCCGCTGATCCTGAGGCGAGCTAGCCGCTGTAGTCCAGCGCCTTGGCGCCGTTCTTGTCGTCCTTCTTGATCGCAGCCCCACGGCCATCGCCGTGCAAGCTGGCACGCATGAGGGCATCGTCCTTCTTCTTGGTATTGCACGGACCGCTATCATCGTCGCCGCACGAGTGGTCCAACCCGAGCGCGTGGCCGACCTCGTGCGCTCCGACTTGAGCGATCAAATCGTCGTTCGGTCCACGGGCGCCGGAGCGAACAAACTTACATTCGATTCCGTCCTGGAATACTACGTCGCCTTCTGTCGCGTCCCAAAAATAGCTGCGGTTACCGCCGCTACCCGTTGCCGAATGCGCCACACCGGTGCTGCTGACAAAGGGTCCCCCGATTGCCAACGTGCCACCGGTCGCACAGCTGTACGAGCCCTCGATCTCGTCGTTCGGGTCGCCGAACAGCCAGGCGCTGATTTCATCGCGTTCGACAAGCCCGGCGGTGGCGTTCTTGTCCTTACCGCCGAACCGTATGTCGACGCGGAAGATCTTGGACCACGCTTTCAGCGTCGTCTTCATCGCCGTCTTGCCCTTGCCCTTGAGCCCTTTGAGGCCGGTCTTCTGCATCACCATGGTGATGAACCCGTCCACTCCCGGACTGAATTCGTGCCAGTGCGCAAGCTCGCCCTGTATGAGGAGCAAGTTGAATTTCTCGACAGGAGCACCGGCTAGAATCTCCTCGTCGAGGTAGTAGTCGCCCGGGCGCGAGCTCCCGGCCGCGCTCGGCCATCCAGCCCATGAAGCGCTCCAGGTCGCGTGGCAGGTGCGCCTGGAGAAGCGATGCGCGCCGGTGTTGTCGACGCGGATCATCGACGTCCAACGCCACGCCGCTGTCGCCCGGCCGGTGAGCTAGGCGCACCCCACCGATTGTACGTACACGGAACGTACCCAGCATGAGGTGTTTGAACCCGTACGTGCCATCGGCGCGCTCATTCAAGAACACCAGCGCTTCGCGGCCGATTTCGAGCTCCGGCATGCCTGCCAAGATCAAACCACGACCCTCGGGCAATACACCACCCAGGCGCCGCAGCCGCATGCGGGGGCGCGCCTCGCCCTTGACGACGCGGCGTGGCTCCACCAGAAAATCCGTGAAGATGGTCGGACCGACCTCAACGACCTCGCGCGAGATCACGTTGACAAGCACGATAACCGATGCGCCATCGGTGAGGTCCTCGTCGGCCACCATCACGTAGCTCGTAGCGTCGGCAACGCCAGCGCCGATCGCAAGAGTGATCGCCGTGGCGCACATGATCTTCTTCAAGCGCATGCTCCTCTCCCCATCACTAAAAAGCTGCTGCCGACGTCCAAAGCACGGCAAGGATAGCCGTCATCCGACTCCTCGGGTCGGCCATCGACAGGCTACGGTGAGATCGAAGCCGTTGTCTACTGTCGCCCTATCTTCGTTTCGTCGCGCTGCGGCGCCGACGCCAGCTCTCAGCCGTCCATGCGCGCTCGTCTCAACGCCCGCGCGTACCACACCAGCTCGTCGACGAAGCGCTCGCCTCGGCCTTCGAATGCTTCATCCAGAGCGGCGCCGTCGGGCGCGAACGTCTTGTCGACGTGCGGGCAGGTCATCGCTGCCGGGATCGGCACGGCGCCGAGGTTCATGAGCACGATTCGGAGCTGTTGCAGTACTACCATGCCCCCGAAGGCCCCCACCGAGTGGGCCACGATCCCCACTGGCTTTCGGCGCCATTCTGCGCCCAGCGCGTCGATCGCGTTCTTCAGCGCTGCCGGGTAGCCCTTGTTGTACTCCGGAGTGGCAATGACTACCGCGTCGGCGCGGTTGATCTGCTCGCCTAGCCTGTCCAATGCGGGCGGTGGCTCGTCCAGGAACCTGAGGCGCTCTTCGAGCAACGGAAGATCGAGCTCACGCAGATCGATGAGCTCCGATCGCACCTCGTCGCGCTCGCGTAGCTGGCGCAGAATGAAGCGCGCCAGCCGTGGCGTGTTGCGGCCCTGACGAATGCTGCCAATGACGACGGGTATGTCCAGGGTCACGACAGCGGCGGTTCCAGCAAGAGCATCACCAGCAACGCCGTACGCTCGACCATGCGCTCCAGATCAACATACTCGTGGGGTGCGTGCGCCCCGTCCCCGACGGCCCCGAGTCCGTCGAGGGTCGGGGTGTAGAGGTTGGTGATGTTGCCGTCCGATCCGCCGCCCGCACGGCCGTGCTGGAGTCCGAAACCCATGCTCTCCGCGTGACGGAGCGCAGCATCCCAGAGCGCTCTTCCACCGTCGGTCTGCTCCATCGGCAATCGTCCTTCGGTCTGCCTCGCCTCGACGGTCGCATCAGGGTGTGACGTCTTCAGGCCACGGATCGCGGCGTCAATGCGCGCCGCATCATCCAGCGTCGGAACCCGCACGTCGACGTCCGCGACGCACTCCGCCGCGATGACGTTCGATCGCGTGCCGCCGGCGACCAGCCCGACGTTGATGCTGACCCCTCGCTGCGCATCGTTGAGGGCGAAGAGCGCTTCGACGAGCCGCGACATCTCCAAGATCGCGCTGATGCCTTCATCGGGGTTAAGCCCAGCGTGGGCCGCCCGGCCGGTGACCGTGACACGGTACTGCCGAACGCCCTTGCGAGTCGTCTTCAGCAGGCCTGCCGGCGTCAGTGACGGTTCCATGACGAACGCGCGGTCGGCGGCACGGGCCAGCCAGCAGATGTACTTCTCGGAATCGTGGCTGCCGATCTCCTCGTCGGAGTTGATGAATACGACCGGCGTGACCTCGGGCTCCAGGCCCAAATCGCACAGCACCTGCAGCGCGTAGACCGTTTGTGTAACGCCGCACTTCATGTCGTACACCCCGGGCCCGCGCATGCGCGCTCCCTCTACCTCGACTGGCATGGTCTCCAGTGTGCCCAGCGGCCACACCGTGTCGCAGTGTCCGAGCAGCAGTTGCAGGGGCGAGCCTCGGTGGCGCGGCGAGCTCGCTAACAGCATGCCGCCGCTGGTGTGGCCGGAATGCACTCGACATCGCATCCCAGCTCCCTCGAGTCCGGCGCGCACCTGCCGCAACGCCACTGCCTGCGTCTGCGGCTCCAGCGTCGGGGTCTCGGTCAGCGCGAGCGTGCGAAGAAACTCCACCGCCTCCGCCTGCCGAGCGCGGACGGCCGCGACGACCTCGTCGGACTGCGGCCTCGCAGGCGCACTGCTGCGCACTGGTGGCCGCTGTTGGCCGCGTTCCTGGTCGGTCAGGCCACTTCGGGGTTCTGCTGTCTCGTCCATAGCCGAATGATAGAGGAACGACCCGGACGGATCCGACTCATCCGCTCGAGCACGAAGCCTCTTCGGAGCCGGAGAATATGTACGACTCTCTTTGTTTGGCAACAATAGCTGATGACTCGTAGAGCCTTGAACTGTCAGTCCATATCTGAATCGTTCGTGCACCTCGAAAATGTTCTCAAGTTGCAGAAGGCTGTTCCGCTTCTTCTCGCTGCGCTAGTTGCCCTGGCGCTGTCCGTGGGTCCAGCCGATGCGCAGAGCCTGCGCGGCAGCCGCGCCTCCTTGGATCGACAGAACCGCCAGGCGCGCGCCCACGACTTCACCTTCCTGCGTGACGGGACGCACGTTGCCCGCTTCGTTCGCGGCGGCCTGCTGGTACCGCTAAGGGGAAATCGCGACTACGGCCTCAAGGACGTTTCGTACCCTTACGCACGCCCGGAGGTAAGGCTGTTCGCGGAGCGGTTGGGGGCACAGTTCCGCGCCGCCTGTGGCGAACAGCTGATCGTTACCAGCCTGACGCGCCCTCATTCGGGCCAGCCGCGCAACGCCTCGCCACGCTCGGTACACCCGACAGGGATGGCAATCGACCTGAGGCGCCACAACAAGCCGTCGTGTCGCAGCTGGCTCGAGAGAGTTCTGCTGTCGCTCGAGCAGCGCGGCGTGCTCGAGGTGGCGGCGGAGAAGTATCCGCCTCACTACCATGTGGCGCTCTACCCGCGACCGTATGCCGCGTACGTGCAGCGGCTCACCGCCGCAGCGACGAGCTCCGGGTCCGGCAGTCAATTCGAGGATGTGGTCGCCTACCGAGTGAGCCAGCGCGACACGCTCTGGAGAATCGCCCGCAGCCACGGCACGACGCCCGATCAAATCAAGTCGCAGAACGGGCTCGCGTCGACGCGCATCTACCCCGGCCAACTCCTTCAGGTCCCGGTTCCGAGCTCACAGCCTTGAGCTTGGCCGCTTAGGAGCGGCCGGCAACGGCGCGGCAGAACAGGTCATCGTAGGACGGCGCCATTCGATCCCACCCGTAGAGCTGTCGCACCTGTACCGCCAAGCCGCCGGTTCCGCTTTGCCAGCGAGACGGGTCGATCAGCACATCCGCGAGCTTGTCTTCCAGATCCTCGCTGCCCTCGTAGAAACACCAGGACTGCGCTTGGTGCGGCAGCACCTCCGGATAGCTGAGTCGTCTCGGCAGAAGAGGAATCACTCCGGCGGCGACCGCCTCAAGCACACTGATGCCGAAGAACTCGTGCCAGGCGGTCGACACCACTACAGTCGCCCGGCAGAGCATGTCGACGTATTCCGGTCGCGACAGGAAGCCGGTGTGGATCACCCGGTCACCGAGCTCGCGTAGACCTGACTCGAAAATGCCGGGCACCCCGCCAGGTTGCTCCCCGCAGAGGGCGACCCGAAAGCCGACACCCCGATCCGCCACGTTGCGCAGTGCAGTAAAGAACGCTGCCGGGTTCTTGTCGTACTCCCAGCGGTGATTCCACAGCACCAGCGGCGGCTCACCGCTGCGGTCGGAAGCTCGCGGCGTCGACCGCGACGCGCCGAGGTCATCGACCCGGATGCCCGGATACACCACCTCGCTCCGATCATGTAGCTGCTGAACACAGTCGAGCTCATGATGGTCTGGCGTCGCTTGGAGAAACCGGGGCAGCCTGGCGAGCAGCGAATCGCGATGGAATGACGAGTTGAAGACGACGCGATCCGCTGCCAGCATGGAGACCAGATTCACGAACCCGAACGGATCGCCGCCCGGCCCCGCTTGCTGATCTGACTGCCGCTCACTCCCCGTGTCCGGCAGCGGGTAGGTGAACTGGTTCTCGTGCATGTACAGGACGAGCGGTACCGCCGGCGCCTGCCGACGAATCAACGCCAGGAACGTTGTCACGTCGAGCATGTCGGTAGCCAGGATCAGGTCGGCGGGGTGGCGACTAAGGTAGCGCCGAGCGAGTGTTATCGCCGCCCCGCGCATGCGCCACTGCCAGAAGCGACCCGGAAGCGTCAGCGGCTCGATTTCGTGCTCGCTGTGCGCAGCCAGACCCACGGCCCAGGACGCATGGCTACCCCCGTGATACGGGGACACCAGAACTAGGCGCACAACGGCAGGTGTCCTGTGATGGTGGTTCGCGGCATGCTGGAACGGGATGAGGGCAAGCTTAGCGGCCGGCGGCCTCGACGTCGGCCAGACCGCGCGCTCCACCCAGCTTGCTGCCGAAGAGAATCTCGATCGTCGTGCAGGCGATGTCGACGCCGTACAACCAGCGGCCGCTCGTTCTGACGTCGGCGCCGTCGAGCACGAACGCCGTGCCTTGCTTATCGGCCACCAGGCCAGTCACGAACTCGAACGGCAGTGGAAAGGGGCACGGCAACCTGAGCTCGCCGCTGACGATCAGAGCCAATTCGGCCACGTTAGCGAACCAGTATCGTCCAGCGGCGTCGATATCGAACGCCGTTGCCTGGATTCCCACACCGTTCCACACCTGCCTGGTCTTGGTCAGGTTCTTACCAGTAACACGCCAGATCGAGTCCCAGCGGTCCGCGAACACCGGGGTGATCAACGGACCGCCTTCACCATCCACGAAGTAAACGTTGCCATTGGCGTCGCTCGCCAGCAGCTTCGGGTTGAACAGCTCCTTGCGCGACGCAAGTAACGAGAACTCGCCGGTCTCGAGGTCATAGCGCCAAACCCGCCCGTCAGCCAAGGCCTGGCCGCCGACCGTCGCTCCCTGATCCGCGATGATCAGGCTCCCGCGCCCGTCGAAGAGGACATCGTTGGCGAAACCGAACGATTCGGCCAGGTCGCCTGGCGCCGTCAGCTCGGTGAGGTTGTTGCGCGTTTTCGCGACGTCGAACAGCAGCACTCGCGATACCGCGGCGATCGCCAGCAAACCTGACGTCGAGTCGAACGCGACCCCGCGCGCCACGAAGCTCGACTTGACCTTCTTGGTTTTGACGCCGGGGGAGGCGCCGACGTTGAACTCGAGAGCGCGAAAACGCTTCTCTGTAACTGACAGCAGCTCTCCGGGCTCGGGGCTCAAGCGCCGCAGATCGGCACCGGCAACGACGCGGCTGGCGCCCAGTCGCCTGTCCTGGTTCCGTGCGAGGTTGTCATCGGCGCGCACGAGCCGTCGTCGTTCGAGGGCCAGGGCGAGCATCGCTTCGTCGTCCGGCGCCGCTAGCGCACCGGCCGACGACGAAACCAGGGGGGCGGCAAGAGCCCCGCCCACCAAGACGACGATCAATACACGGAGGGTGCGCCGAAGCGAGAGTTTCCGTGGCATGGGCGAATGAAGGGGCGACGGTGACGCGGACGGCAGGGGCAGAAAATGCGAACGTCGCGATTATACCGCGCACCAGAGCTCGATTGACCCGCCCCGAGGCCACGCGTACCATGGCGGGCTCAGTGTCCCGGGCCGGTGACTCGATGAGCTGCCGTCTCGGGAGACACTGGGTGGTGAGCGTAGCTCAACGGGCAGAGCACTCGGCTGTGGCCCGAGAGGTTGGGGGTTCAAGTCCCCTCGCTCACCCCTGCGCGCCCGTAGCTCAGCACGGATAGAGCGTCAGATTCCGGATCTGAAAGTCGCAGGTTCGAATCCTGCCGGGCGCATCTCTTTTGCTCGTTGTTGGTAATCTGAGCCTGGTTGCTTGGGCCGCTAGCTCAACTGGCAGAGCAACGGACTCTTAATCCGTAGGTTCTAGGTTCGATTCCTAGGCGGCTCACCTATTTTCGACAGGTTGACCTGTCATTCGCCCGTCGGTTTTCATCGCTTCGCGCCCGTGGCAAGCGACGGTCCGGCGGCGAGGAAGCGCCGCGCGAAAGTGGCGGAATTGGCAGACGCGCTGGCCTTAGGAGCCAGTGGGCTAACGCCCGTGGGGGTTCGAGTCCCCCCTTTCGCATGATTCCGGTCACTTCGGGCTAGCCGGTGTCCGACTCGACGGCGCGATACGCCCTGAACTCTCAATACCGCTGGAAGCGATACGAATGACCGCTACGATCGATCATGAAGCCGAACACTCTCAGGATGGGGTCCGTCACACGCTGCGGCTCGTAGTAGCGGCCGACCTCATGCGCCGTCGACTGGAGGTAGCCGCGCAGGCCTTTCGCGAGCACGCGCGACTGGCGGGGTTTCGTCGCGGCAAGGCTCCTCTGTCGATGGTCACTCAGCAATTCGGGAATCAGATCCGACAGCGGGTGCTGGACGAGACGATCCCCGAGTTCGTGCGTTCCGAGCTGCAGGCGCGTGACCTGCACCCGCTCGATTCTCCGGCGCTCGGGGACGTCGAGTTCAGTCCCGGCGAACCGCTGACGTTCACGGTGAGCTTCGATACAGCGCCCGAGGTGGTAGTGGCCGACGCTGAGCTGACGGCGACCAGGCAACGCCCGGAGCTCAGCGACGAGATGGTCGACGAGGCACTGGCCAACCTGCGCGACCGCGCCGCCAGCCTGGCACCGGCAAGCGTCGGCGAGGTCATCTCCGCCGGGATGTTCGCCCGCTGCGACATCGCGCTGTTTGCCAAGGACGGCAAGGGAAGGAAGCTGCTGGACGAGAATCGCTATGTCCGTGTCGGCGAGGAAGGCGCCATCCCGGGGCTCAATGCACAGCTCGAAGGACTCGCCGTCGGCGACGAGCGGACATTCGTCACCGAGCTGGCCGACGCTTACCCGAACTCGCTTCTCGCCGGCAAGGAAGTCCGTTGCCGTGTCCAGGTGTCCGAGATCAAGCGCCGTCAGCTGCCCACGATCGACGACGACTTCGCCAAGGATCTCGGCTTCGACGACCTCGCCGCGCTTCGCGCAAAAGCGGGCTCTGATCTGACCAGATCGATGGAGGAGAAGGCCGAGCGTGCGGTGGAGCAGCAGTTGCTCGAGCAGCTACGGACGAAGAATCCGGTCGATGTGCCGGAATCGCTTACCGAACGTCGCCTGGACGAGATGTCGCAGCGATTCGCTTCCGACATCGCTCAGCAGGGTGTCGACCCCCGCGAGGCGATCGACTGGGCCGAGTTCCGGGCCGAGAATCGGCAGCGGGCCAGCGACGGTATCGCCGAGGAGATGTTGCTCGACCGCATCGCCGACGACGAGCAGATTGTGGTCGATGACGAGGCTGTAACTGGCGAAATTCGCTCTCAGCTAGCGCAAAGCGAGGGGGGAAACGAGCGGTCTCTTCCGTCCGTGGTTCAGCAGATGCGGAAGGAGGGGGCCTACGAGGGATTGCGCCTGACGATGCGCCGACGTTTGGCTTTGGATCACCTTCAGGACCGTGCTACGATCATTGACGATGGCGGCGAAAACGCCAGTGTTTCCGGGACTTAGTGAGTCATCGGTACTGGGTTGGCGCCGCTTCTTTTTTGGTTGAGCAACCCCGATTCGACGCGGCGTATCGCCTGCCGCTTGCCTAACCGGAGCGCGCGATGACACTGGTCCCCATGGTCGTAGAGCAGACTGCTCGCGGCGAGCGCGCCTACGACATCTACTCGAGGTTGCTCAAGGACCACATCATCTTCATTGGCAGCCCTATCGACGACATGATCGCCAACTTGGTCATCGCCCAGCTCTTGTTTCTCGAGGCTGAGGACCCGGAACGCGACATCTCGCTCTACATCAACAGCCCCGGCGGATCCGTCACCGATGGGCTGGCAATGCTCGATACGATGCAGTTCATCCGGCCCGACGTGTCGACGATCTGCATCGGGCAGGCAATGAGCATGGGCGCGGTCCTGCTGGCCGCCGGCGCGCCGGGAAAGCGCTTCGCGCTGCCGAACGCGCGAATCATGATCCACCAGCCCTCGGGTGGCATGCAGGGAACCGCGGCGGACATTCAGATCCAGGCCCGAGAGATCCTGCGGCTGCGCGAACAGCTCAACCAGATGCTGGCTAACTGGACCGGACAGTCTGTGGAGCAGATCGCCACGGACGCCGACCGCGACTTCGTTCTAACGGCAGCCGAATCGGTCGAGTATGGTTTGATAGACGAGGTCATCGACTCGCGCGATATCAGCTAATCTGCCTACCCCCGTGCGCTCGATGGGGCGAGCGCGCTTCCGGCATTCAGGGAATCCGAACATGAGCCGATCCAGCTCGGGAAACTCATCGCTGCGTTGCTCGTTCTGTAGCAAGAGCCAGAGCGAAGTCCGTAAGTTGATCGCCGGTCCCAACGTCTATATCTGCGACGAGTGCATCGAGATCTGCACCGACATCATTGCCGAGGAGCGCGATCTCGAGGAAAAGAGTGAGCTCGTCGAGCTGCCGAAGCCGGCGGAGATCAAGGCGTTCCTCGATCAGTACGTGGTCGGACAGGGCGCCGCCAAGAAGAAGCTTGCGGTGGCGGTCTACAACCATTATCGGCGCAGCGACCTGATCGATCGACGCACAGGCGACGATGTCGAGCTCTCGAAGAGCAACATCCTGCTGATCGGTCCCACCGGGACCGGCAAGACCCTGCTGGCGCAGACGCTGGCTCGGGTGCTGCAGGTGCCGTTCACGATCGCCGACGCTACGACCCTAACCGAAGCCGGATACGTCGGCGAGGACGTCGAGAACATCGTGCTCAAGCTCTTTCAAGCCTCTGGCTACGACAAGGAGAAGACCGAGCGCGGCATCATCTACATCGACGAGATCGACAAGATCGCCCGCAAGGACGAGAACCCGTCGATCACGCGTGACGTCTCGGGCGAGGGCGTTCAGCAAGCGTTGCTGAAGATCCTCGAGGGCGTGCAAGCGAACGTTCCGCCGCAGGGTGGGCGCAAGCACCCACATCAGGAGTTCTTTCAGATCGACACGACCAACGTGTTGTTCATTGTTGGCGGCGCGTTCGTCGGCCTGGACCGCATCATCTCGCAGCGGCTCGGGCGACAGGGAATGGGGTTCACAGCCGACGTGAAGCCAGAGGTGGCCAACGACGAGAATCTCTTCGCCCAGGTACAACCGGCCGATCTGATCCGCTACGGGCTCATTCCCGAGTTTGTCGGCCGCCTGCCGGTCGTCGGCCATCTGAACTCGCTCAACCGTGAGGATCTGGTCACCATCCTGACGCAGCCCAAGAACGCCCTCGTGAAGCAGTACCAGAAGCTCTTCGATTGCGAGGGCGTGAGCCTCAACTTCACCGACGACTCGTTGGTCGCCATCGCCGAGGCGGCGATCGACCGCGGCATCGGCGCACGTGGGCTCCGCGCCATCATGGAAGATTTCATGCTCGAGATCATGTACAAGCTGCCGAGCGAGATCGGCGTCGAGGAATGCGTCATCTCCCGCGAAGTCGTGGAGAACAAGATCGACCCGCTGGCGGTGATCAAGAAGGCCGGCTAGCACCCTTCTCGGCACCCTCCAGAGTGCGCTTCAGCGTCGGTAGGCTCCCTCGCCTGGTGTGCCGCGCCCCACGTCGCTCCGACGCGTGCCGCTACAGTCGTGGTCCACTTGAGGTTTGCGGCCATCTCCGGCCACCGTGTAACCTCTACTCTGTAGGGGGAAGCAGCGCAGCGACTCGCTGACGTTCGCGTCATCCGGGTCTTTCCACCGTAGCTCGGCCCTCGGCCGCGGTCTTGAAGGCGCACCAGCCCGACGTCCTGTCGGCCACCACCAAAACCTCCCACGACCTATGGCGAAACAACCGACCGGCGAATACCAGACACTGCCCCTCCTGCCGTTGAGGGATGTCGTCATCTTCCCCGGAATGATGATGCCGTTCGTCGTCGGACGCTCGCGCTCCGTCAACGCGCTCGAGCGCGCCATGGAGACCGGCAAGCGGCTGTTCCTGTCGGCCCAGAAGGACGCCGAGACCGAGGATCCCGACACCGGGGAGATCTACAGCCTCGGCACCGTCTCGACCATCGTCCAGAGCCTCAAACGACCGGACGGCACGGTGAAGGTGCTGGTCGAAGGAGCGCAGCGAGCTCGAGTTATCGAGCCCACCGACGAGACCGGGTTCCTCGAGGTCGTGGTCAAGCCCATCGAGGACCCTGAGCCCGACGAGCTCCTGTCACGCAAGACGCGGCGTCTGGTCCGGCTGTTCGAGAAGTACGTCAAGCTGTCGTCCAACCTGCCGAACGAAGCAGTGCTGGCGGCGGTGAAAAAGGATCACCCCGGCCGCCTGGCCGATACGATCGCTGCTCACCTGCCGCTCGACGTGCCCGCCAAGCAAGAGATCCTCGAGATCGTCGACGTCGAGGCGCGACTGGATCGCCTCACCCAGTACATCAGCACCGAGATGGAAAAGGTGAAGATGGACCGGGAGATTCAAGGCCGCGTCAAGAAGCAAATGGAGCAGGCGCAGCGCGAGTACTACCTGAACGAGAAGATCAAGGCGATCCAGAAGGAGCTCGGCCGTGGCGACCGTGAATCGGAGCTCGAACAGCTCCGCCGGCGCATCGCCGAGGCGCGCCTGCCGGCCGAGGTCGCAGACAAGGCGGAACAGGAGCTCGACCGTCTCGAGGCCATGCCGCCAATGTCCGCCGAGGCCACGGTCTCACGCAACTACGTCGACTGGCTGGTCTCGGTGCCGTGGTTCCGCCGCAACCTGGAGAACCGCGACCTGGAGCGCGCCGGGCAGGTGCTCAAAGAGGATCACCACGGGCTCGACGACATCAAAGAGCGCATCCTGGAGTTCCTCGCCGTACGCCAGCTGGTGGACAATCCGCGCGGCTCGATTCTGTGTTTCGTCGGCCCGCCGGGCACCGGCAAGTCGTCGCTCGCCAAGTCGATCGCCCGCGCCACGGAGCGCGATTTCGTACGCCAGTCGCTCGGCGGCGTGCGCGACGAAGCCGAGATTCGCGGTCACCGGCGCACGTATATCGGCGCCTTTCCGGGGCAGATCATGCAGCGCATGAAGCAGGCGGGCGTGGTCAACCCGGTGTTCCTGCTCGACGAGATCGACAAGATGAGCATGGACTTCCGCGGCGACCCCTCCGCAGCGTTGATGGAAGTGCTGGATCCGGAGCAGAACCACACATTCGTCGACCACTATCTGGACGTCGAGTACGACCTGTCAGGTGTGATGTTCATCTGCACGGCGAACGTGCTGCACACCGTTCCCGGGCCGTTGCAGGACCGCATGGAGGTCATCCACCTGTCCGGCTACACGCAACAGGAGAAGGTCGAGATCGCGCGGCGTCACCTTTTCGGCAAACAAGTGGCGTATCACGGTCTGCTGCCCGGGCAGATCGAAGTCACCGATGCGGCACTCGACAAAGTTATCGACGAGTACACGCGCGAGGCCGGGGTCCGCCGGCTCGAGCGCGAGCTCGCCAAGCTGTGCCGCAAAGGCGCCCATGATCTGGTGAAGCAGCACCACAACGAGATCGCGCTCGCCGCCGAAGAAGACGCGCGGACCCAGTCGGAAGCAGGCCGCAGAGCCGAAGAGGAACCTCTGGACGAAACACTCGATGCGGTCGCACCTGAGCCTGACGGCAACGATGAGGGTGAGACCCTGGACGAGGGCGACACCGATGGCGCCGAAGGGAGCGCCGAACTTACGGGTGAAGAAACCGACGCGCCGCTCGACGAAACATCGTCGGATGGCCGCGAACCGGACGATATCGGCGAGCTAACGGCCGAGGAGATCTTTGTCGTGGCGCGTGATCCGCTTGCACAATCGCATCCGGTTCGTAGCCGAATGGCTCAGGCAATCCCCGAGGACGCGAAGATCGTCGTCGATGAGGCACGCCTCGAGGAGTATCTGGGCGTACCGCGGTACAAGCGCAAGCGACGCGAGGAGCGCGCCGCAGTCGGTCTCGCCTGCGGCCTCGCTTGGACCGAGCGCGGCGGCGAGAAGCTCGACATAGAGGTCTCGCTCATGCCTGGCAAGGGGAAGCTCGCGCTCACGGGTAAGCTCGGCGACGTGATGCAGGAATCCGGCCAGGCGGCGCTCTCCTATATCCGTTCGCGTACCGGGCGGCTGGGCGTCGCACGCGACTTCTACACCAAGCTCGACCTCCACGTACACGTGCCCGAGGGTGCGATTCCCAAAGATGGGCCCTCTGCGGGCATCACGCTGGCGACCGCGATGGTATCGGCCCTGACCGGGATAGCGGTGCGGCATGACGTCGCAATGACCGGCGAGATCACTCTACGTGGCAATGTTCTACCGATTGGTGGCCTCAAGGAGAAGGTCCTCGCGGCGCATCGCATCGGCCTTGCCACCGTGCTGTTGCCGGTGGAGAACGAGAAGGACCTCAAGGACGTGCCCGAGGAGATCCGCGAGCAGTTGAAGCTCCACCTCGTCTCGACCATGGACGACGTGCTCAAACACGCGTTGATCTCGCCGCTGACACCGCTGCCAGACGAGGAACAGGATAGCGGCCTAGCCGCGGACCGACGTCCGGATGATGGGCTGGAGCCGCCGCTAACCCACTAGTGGCCCCTGGCAGGCGCAGCCACACCGCCGGTTCCGGAGGCGGAGCTCGCCGAGGCCTGCCGTGGCGCGAGGACTCACCCGGTGAAGATCCAGGACGTTCGACCGACGTTCACGACCTCCCGTCCTGGGGACTACCCACCTGAGATGTTGCCTGAGATCGCGTTCCTCGGCCGGTCGAACGTCGGCAAGTCGAGCCTCATCAACTCGCTACTCAATCGCAAGCGCATGGCCCGTACCAGCAAGGCGCCCGGCCGTACACGCGCCATCCACTGGTATCGAATCGAGGGCGGCGGGCACCGTTGTCACTTCGTCGATCTGCCCGGATACGGCTATGCTCGCGTACCGCGGCAGGTGCGCGAACATCAGTGGGCAACTCTGATCGAGACCTATCTGGAGTCGAATCAGCCGATGGCGGTGGCGATACAGCTGCTCGACATCCGGCGCGACGGCCCGACCCCACTGGATGAGCAAATGATCGAGTGGCTACGGGCCAACCAACGTTCCACCACCTACGTGCTCACCAAGTGCGACAAGCTGTCACGATCACGCCGCGCCCGCGCCGCTCAACTGTTCGCCCGCAAGCTCCAGCTACCGCAGGGTGTGCGGCCGATTCCTTACTCGGCGGTTACCGGCGAGGGCCGCGCCGAGCTGTGGTCGATTCTCGACGCCCAAATCGCCGCGAGCTGACTCGGACGGTGAGGCCAACCCGGTGTGTGAGTCTGAGTCGATGAAGATCATCGTTGAATGGTATTCTTGATCCTTCTGCCCCACCGTGGCGACACTCGCCTCCGATAACTCGCTGACGGCACCGCTGTGGACAGCGAGAACAGGACAACGCTCCCATGAAAGAAGGACTCCACCCGGAATACCACCCGGTCGTCTTCGTGGACAGCGCCGCTGATTTCGAGCTGGTGACCCGATCGACCAAGACGAGCGGCGAAACGCGCCAGATCGACGGCGTCGAGCACTACGTGATCCGGGTCGAGATCTCCTCGGCATCGCACCCTTTCTTCACCGGCGAGCAGCGTTTCGTCGACACGGCCGGACGCGTAGAGAAATTCCAGCGCAAGTACCAGCAGTTCTACCAGGCGCAGGACGACGCTAAGCAGCAGATCGAGAAGGTGGCGGCCAAGAACGCCAAGAAGGCCACGCCGGCGCCCGCCAGCGATGACGCAGTCGCGGCGGCGGAGGCCGAGCCCGAGGCCAGCGCCGCCGAAGGCGACGTCGCGGCAACCGAAGCGGCCACTGAGGTCGACGCCGCTACCGAGGACGCCGCTGCGCCGAGGACGCCGCTGCCGAGGACGCCGCTACCGAGGACGCCGAGGACGCCGCTACCGAGGACGCCGCTGGCGAGGACGCTGCTGCCGAGGACGCTGCGGTTGCCGCGGACGGCACGGAAGCGGACGACGACCCCGAAGCCGAGAGCTAAGGAGCGACGCGCCACGACCACACATGTGGTCGGCGCGTTCCGACCGTGCAAGATCAGGTCCTGGCCCGGCTTCAGGAGCTCGAGACGCGCTTCGACGCACTCAACGACGAAATCGTGCGCCCGGAAGTCATCCAGGACACGACCCGGTACACCGAGCTGATCAAGCAACACGCCGAGCTCGAGCAGATCGTCAGCGGCTATCGTCAACTGAAGAGCCTCACACAGGGTATTGCCGACAGCGAAGAGCTGCTCGACGAGGCCGACCCCGAATTGCAAGCGCTTGCCGAGGAGGAGATCGCTCGCCTGGGAGGCGAACGTGACGATCTCGAGCAGGCGCTCTATCGCATGCTGCTGCCCAAGGACCCGAACGACGCGAAGAATGTCGTGCTGGAAGTCCGCGCCGGCACCGGCGGAGAAGAGGCGGCGCTGTTCGCGGCGGAGATCTTTCGGATGTACGCGCGCTATGCGGAGACCCGGCGCTGGAAAGTCGATGTGATGAGCGAGAGCAGCACCGGGACTGGCGGGCTCAAGGAGGTGATCGCCGTAATCGAGGGACAGGGCGCGTACAGTCGCTTGAAGTACGAGAGTGGCGTTCATCGGGTGCAGCGAGTACCCGAGACCGAATCGTCGGGACGTATCCATACCTCCGCCGTAACGGTGGCGGTGATGCCCGAGGCAAAGGACGTCGAAGTGCACATCGAGGACAAGGATCTGCGCATTGATCGTTTCTGCTCGTCGGGGCCCGGCGGCCAGAGCGTGAACACGACGTACTCGGCGATCCGCGTCACGCATATGCCCAGCGGCCTGGTGGTTTCGTGCCAGGACGAAAAATCGCAGCACAAGAACCTGGCGAAAGCGATGCGCGTGCTGCGCTCACGCCTGCACGACCAGAAGATGCATGAACAGCAAGCCGAGCGTGCCGCCGAGCGCCGCGACATGGTGGGCACCGGCGACCGCAGCGAGAAGATCCGCACCTACAATTTCCCGCAGAACCGGGTAACGGATCATCGCGTCCACATTACGGTGCACAAGCTCGCCGAGATCCTCGGTGGCGACCTGGACGCGGTGCTCGAAGACGCGATCAGCGCCTTCGAGGCCGAACGTCTGAAAGCCGAGTTCCAGGCGGCAAGTTGATGTGCTCGGCGTGGAGTCGCGGCGGTGGCGGCCGCACACCGAACAGTTGACGCGGCGCTCCGTGACGCGGCCTCGCGGCTGGAGGCGGCGGGAGTAGAGGCGCCGAGAATCCAGGCCACCGCGCTGCTGGGGCACGCGTTGCAAGTCGATCATGCGGGGCTGCTGGCGCAACTCTCGGAGGTGGTCGATTCTCGAGCTGCAGCCGCGTTCGAGGCACTCGTCGAGCTCCGCTGCGCGCATCATCCCCTCCAGTACCTCATCGGACGTGCGAGCTTCCTGGATTTCGAGGTTCGCGTCGCTCCCGGTCTGTTCATCCCCCGGCCGGAGACCGAACAACTAGCCGAGACGGCACGGCATCTGTGGAATCCCGCTCACCCCCTCGTGGTCGAGGTCGGAACCGGAAGCGGCGCAATCGCCATCGCGCTGGCGCGCGCCTGCGCCGAGTGCCGCGTGCTGGCTATCGATTCGTCGGCGACGGCTCTCGCCTTCGCTGCCGCCAGTGCGGCCGACAACGGTGTGGCCGACCAGATCGCCTTCGTGCGGGGGGACCTTCTCACCGCGCTGCAAGTGCACTCGGCCCACACGGGCATCGGATTGCTGGTCAGCAACCCCCCCTACGCCCGCGCGTCGGATGTCACCCAGCCGGAGGTGCGCGATCACGAGCCGACAGCTGCCTGGGACGCGGGACCGTTGGGGACCGAGATCTACGCACGACTGATCCCCCAGGCGGCCGAACGGTTGATCTCGCCCTGCGCGATGCTCCTGGAGCTCGGCTTCGGACAAGCAAAAGCCGTGTCGGAGCTACTCCGACACGACCGCCGGTGGTGGAACCCGCAGGTGGATCTCGACTTCCAGGGCATTCCACGGGTCCTTACCGTGCGCCGCCGCTGAGCCCAGGCGGCAGCGACCCGACACGGACCATCGTTACTTCCCGATCAACACGGACCACTACAATCTGGTCATGGAGAAACTCCGCATCCGCGGCGGCCAACGCCTGCGCGGCCGCGTGCCGATCGGCGGCGCCAAGAACGCAGCGCTTCCGGCGCTGGCGGCAACCCTGCTGACCGACGACGAGGTTCGCCTGGAGAACGTCCCCGAGGTGCGCGACGTCGATACGACCTGCCGCCTGCTGGACGAGCTCGGCAGCAACGTGACCCGCCCGACGCCCGGCGTCGTGGTAACGCGTGGCACTGGCAGGCCAGCATCTGAGGCGCCCTACGATCTCGTGAAGACCATGCGAGCCAGCTTTCTGGTCCTCGGACCGCTGCTGGCACGCACCGGACGGGCACGCGTCTCGCTGCCAGGCGGCTGCGCTATCGGTGCCCGGCCGGTCGATCGCCACCTAGCAGGGCTGGCTCGACTCGGCGCCGAGTTGAAGCTCGACCAAGGCTACGTGGAAGCGCGCTGCGAGCGCCTGCTTGGGGCAGAGGTCGTGTTCGACGTGCCCACGGTGGGCGGCACGGAGAACTGCATGATGGCCGCGACGCTGGCGGAAGGCGTGACCGTGCTGCGCAATGCTGCGGCCGAGCCCGAGATCACCGATCTGGCCGACCTACTCACCGCGATGGGGGCACGTATCGGCGGCGCCGGCACCGACACTGTCGAGATTGATGGGGTGTCGTCGCTTCATGGTACGCATCATCCGATCATCCCTGATCGGATCGAGACCGGTACCTACCTAGTGGCTGGCGCGCTAGCCGGCGACCGTTTGGAGCTCGTTGGGTGCCGGCCCGATCACCTCGGCGCGGTTATCGACAAGGTGGCAGCTACCGGCGCAAATGTCCGCATCGACCCCGACCGCATCGTGGTGTCGCGCGGAGAACACCGTCCGGTCGACTTGCATACGCAACCGTACCCGGGCTTTCCAACCGACATGCAGGCGCAGTTCATGGTACTCATGACCCAGGCAACCGGGCGTTCCGTCGTACGCGAGAACATCTTCGAAAACCGGTTCATGCATGTCCCGGAGCTGTCTCGGATGGGGGCCGACATCCGAATCGATGGGCGCAACGCCATCGTCAGCGGCCCGACTTCGCTGACTGGCGCAACGGTGATGGCCACCGACCTACGCGCCTCGGCCTCATTGGTGCTAGCGGGATTGCTTGCCGAGGGCGAGACCATTATCGATCGCTTGTACCATCTCGATCGTGGCTACGGGAACCTCGTGAACAAGCTGGCGGACGCGGGCGCGGAGGTGCAGCGATTCCGCGAATAACCGGAGGAACGATGGCTGATGAATGTCTGTTCTGCCGGATTGTGTCCGGCGACCTTGCAGCGACGATCGTCCTCGAAACCGAGCACGCGGTCGCCTTCGAGGACGTCAACCCACAAGCGCCGACCCACGTGTTGATCGTGCCGCGAAAGCACATTGCCACCCTCAACGACGTGCACCCCGAAGACGAGCCTTTGATCGGTGGATTGCTTGCGCTGGCCCGCGATATCGCCCGATCCCGCGGACTCGATGGCGCCGGCTATCGAACCGTCTTCAACTGCAACGCCGACGCCGGACAAACGGTATTCCACCTCCACCTGCACCTCCTCGGTGGCCGCCGGCTATCCTGGCCTCCGGGCTAGGGTGCCCGGTTTCGCAGCATCCGCAACAACCATCGCGACAGAGGGGACTCGATGATCCGACACGAGCAACAAAACGGTGTCCGCCTGTTGCGCATGGAGCTCGGGAGCGGCAATGCGCTCGGACCGACAGCGGTTCAGGCGATCAGTGGTGCCCTGGACGCGGAGCAGCGACCGACTGTGCTCACGGGCGTGGGCAGTATCTTCTCGGCCGGGCTCAACCTGGTAGAGGTCGGAGCGTTCACGCGCGATGAGCTCACGGCGTTCGTCGAGGACTTTTCGGTGCTCTTGACCCGTGCGTTGACCACACGCTACCCGCTCGTCGCCGCCGTCAACGGTCACGCTGTGGCCGGCGGCTGTGTGCTCGCCATGGCATGCGACCGGCGTATCGGAACCCGGGGCGACTTCAAGGTAGGCATGAACGAGATCGCTGTCGGCCTGACCTTACCCGCCGTGGTCACGGAGATCCTGCGCGACAAGCTAGCTTCCGAGCACGCGCGCCGCGTCATTCTGGGCGGAGCGCTCTACGCCCCGGAGAAGGCGGAGCGGGTCGGGTTGCTCGACGATATCGCCGACAGTGCCGACGAGGCCGTTGATCGAGCCTGTGAGATAGCCAACGATCTCAACAAGTCGCCGGCTGAGTTCGCGGCCATGAAGGGAAGCCTGACCGCCCCGATCATGGAGCGGTTTCAGCAAACTCGTGCGGCTCTGGACCGGCGTTTCGTCGACTCGTGGTTCGCTCCGCCGGCTACCGAGCTACGCGAGAAAATGCTCGAGCGTCTGCAATCCAAGTAGCGCTGTCTGCCTGCACCCTCACATCGCGACTCGTTGTACTGCCGCTCGTTGTGCCGGGGTTACCGCCGCAGCACAGGCCCATACTCGTCGGGCGCCGGCGGCGCGAAGACAGAGCGCCGCAGCGCGCATCGTCGCGCCCGTGGTGATGACGTCGTCCACTAGCACCACGCGCAGCGGGCATCCGCCTTCGCGGTAGCGTCGAGAAACGGCGAAAGCACCGCGCAGGTTGCGCTCTCGCGCCTCAATACCAGCACCGACCTGCGGCGCAGTCGGCCGTCTACGGCGCAGCAGCATCCGCAGCCTGGCCTCCGGCCACGCTCGGGCCATCGGCCGAGCGATGGTCGCCGCCTGGTTGTGTCCTCGAGCCCATTGACGACACCAATGCAGTGGTATCGGGGCAACGGTAACCGGCCCGGCCGGAATCGATTCGAGCATTGTGACCATCGCACGCCCGAGCCGCCGTCCTATCTGCTCGTATCCCTGGAACTTCAAACCTCGGATGAGCGACCGGCAGGGCCCGGCGTACACCAGTAACCCCCGCCCCGGCAGCCCTAGGCCCAGATCAAGCAGCCATTCGCACCGACGCAGTTGCGTGGAGCAACGCGTGCACAGGAACGGTGCCCAAGGGTTCCGCAACGCCGGCGCGGCACAATGGTGGCATCGCGGCGGCAACAGTCCGTCGGCAACGGTGCGGACAACCCGATCCCACATGCTCCGGTGAGACGGTCAGCCCAAGCCGTCGGTCGAGCTATGGGAGCAGCCCCGCTCGGCGGTCTAACGACTCACCGCCTCTTTGCGCTCCTGGCACTCAATGCACAGTGGTGCCCATGGGATCGCCTTGAGCCGCGTCTCACTGATCTTCTCGCCACACTCTTCGCAATCGCCGTAGTCGCCGTCGTCCATGCGCTCGAGCGCACCGTCTATCAGCAGCAGCTGGGCGCGATCGTTCTCCGAGAGGCTGTAGTTGAACTCTTGCGTATATAACTCGGTGGCGGTGTCGGCGAGGTCCAGAGGACCGTCCTCGCCGCTATTGCGACGCTGGGTCTCCTTGGACCGCTTGAACGCTGCGACGAGCTCACGCCGGCGCTCGTCGAGCAGGGCGCGGAACTTCTTCTTCAGGACGGCTCTCATGACTGCGTGATCCTGCTCCCTGAAACACTAACGATCGTACGGGTGCCCGTGGATAATCGTCATGGCGCGATACACTTGCTCCGCCAACAAAAGCCGGGCCATGTCGTGCGGGAGCGTCATCCGCGACAGGCTGACAACCCGATCTGCCCGCTCGCGGACCGTAGAGGATAATCCATCTGGCCCGCCGACAACAAACACCACGGATCGCGCATCTTCGAAGCACTGACGCTGGACCAATCGGGCGAACACTCGCGACGTTATGGGCTTCCCGTCGACCCCCAGGACCGCAACCCAGGCGGGCTCCAGCTGACGAATATGTGACAACACCCCGCGGCCTTCGCGCTCCAGCCGATGCGATTCGGAATAGCGACCGTCACGGCGCTCTTCGGCAACCGTCGCAACCCGGCAGTCACGATACCGCTGGATCCGGCCGACGTATTCCGTCACCCCCTCGACCGCGTACGCGGCCTTGGTCTTACCGACCCAGCAGAAGGAGAGCGCGCTCACGCCTCATCGACCGGCTCAACGGACACCCATTCCAGCAGTGGCGCGTCGCGCCAGAGTCGCTCGAGCTGATAGAAGTCCCGCGTTGCCGGCGTGAAGACGTGGACGATCAGGTCGATGTAGTCGAGTAGTACCCAGGTTGCCTCCGACCGGCCCTCAATGTGGTTCGGCTTCACACCCTGGTCACGAAGACGCTCCGCCACCGCATCGCCCAGCGCCTGCACGTGTCGTTCGCTACGACCACCGGTGATAATCATGTAGTCGGTAAAGCTCGCGGTCTGCCGCATGTCGAGCACGACGCTGTGCTCGGCCTTGTGCTCGTCGAGCGCCGCAAGGGCAGCCGTCACTACAGGCGGCATGGCTTTCCCGAACTCTCCGTTTTGCGACTCCGATTCGGGCATCAGTGGCCGGCAGCAGACGTCACTGTTTCAGCAGGCACGCTGGCAACGTAGAGCTCGTGAGTTTGGATGTAGCGCTCGACCTCGCTGGTGACCCGATACCGGATGCTGGCGCCAGCCTGAGCCCGACGACGAATCTCGGTCGATGAAAGATCGAAGTGAACCGCATCCGACAGATAGATACGCAGATCGCTCGTAACCGTGTCGGTAGCAGCATCGCCGCGCGTGTCGACCAGGCGACTGTGGGCTGACTCCGGCAATACCTCCCGCAGGCGCTCGAAGCTGTTGTTGGGTCGCGAAACAACGATGAAGCTGCATGCGCCAAGCAGCGCTTCGCTCTCCTTCCAGGTCTCGATCTGAAGAAAGGAATCCAGTCCGGCGACGAAGAACAACCGGACCTCCGGCCCAAGCTCATCGGCGAGCGCACGGACCGTATCGCTGCTATAGCTCTTGCCAGGCCGATTCACCTCGAGCGCAGATGGCGAGAACGCCGGATTCTGCAGAGTCGAGGCCACCACCATCGCGTAACGATGCGTCGCCGGGGTCAGGTCTGGCCGCTCTTTGTGCGGGGGTTCGTTGCAGGGCACGAACAACACCTCGTCGAGCGCGAATTGTTCGCGGATCGTCTCCGCCAGGAGCAGATGCCCGAGATGCGGCGGGTCGAATGTGCCGCCGAAGACGCCTACGCGCCGTTGTTTCAATCGTCTGCCCTCCTGTGATCCGTGTCTGACGCGGCAACCGCGAGTCCATCCCCTACCGCCACACCCCGGGTCTGGACGCAGATCCAATCGACGAGCGCGTCGAGCCCCGTTGCATCGGCGGCCGAAACCTCACAGTAGGCGATCTCCTCGTCCGCGGCGAGCTGTCGAAGTGCCGCAAGGCGTTCCGGCGGCGGCGCCAGGTCGATCTTGTTGGCTACCAGAATGCGTGGGCGATCGAGTAACTCCTCGCGGTACAGCCGGAGCTCGTCGCAAAGCTCACGATAATGTTCGGCCGGTGCCCCCTCCAGGCTTGCCGCATCAACCAGCACCGCCAACGCCCGCGTGCGCTCGATATGACGCAGAAACGTCAAGCCGAGCCCCTCGCCGCGATGAGCGCCGCTGATCAAGCCGGGAACGTCCGCGATCACGACCCGATTCCATTCGCCGGTATCGAGCACACCGAGGTTGGGCTCCAGCGTCGTGAAGGGATACGCGCCGACCTTCCCCTGCGAGCCGGTCAGCGATCGCAGCAACGTGGTCTTGCCGGCGTTCGGGCGTCCAATTAGCCCGATCGCGGCGATCAGCTTGAGCTCGAGACGCAGCGTGCGACGCTCGCCCGGCGATCCTGGGTGCGCGAAGCGCGGTGCCTGGCGGGTGGCGTTGGCAAAGCGAGCGTTCCCACGACCTCCGCGACCCCCACTGGCGACTCGAAACCGCCGCTCGGGGCGGTCCAGATCGACGAGTAGCCCGTCATCATCGTCGTCGTAGACTTCCGTTCCCGGCGGCAGGGGAATCTCGATGTGGTCGCCACCGCGACCGTGCTTGTTGCTCCCCCGACCGTGCGTTCCCGGCGACGACTTGAACAACTGGCCCCGCCGCAGGTGGCCGAGGTGGTTGTAGCCGTCGTCGCAAACGAGCCACACGTCGCCGCCGTCGCCACCATCACCGCCGTTGGGGCCACCGTAGGGTACGTATTTCTCGCGCCGGAACGAGACGCACCCCCGGCCGCCGTCACCGGACTGGACGCGAATACGAACGAGGTCACGAAACATCGGGCCACCACCGATGTCCACAAAAGAACGCCCGCGTTGCCGATCGAGCGTAGGCGGACGTCGGGCTCGGGGGCTCAGGCCTCGGGGAGGACCGAGATGAACTTCCCTCGATGGCCTTTGTTCTGGAACTTCACGTACCCATCGGCGGTCGCGAACAGCGTGTCGTCGCGCCCCCTCCCGACGTTCAGGCCGGGCTTGAATGGGGTCCCGCGTTGCCGGATCAGAATCGACCCGCCGGTCACGAACTGCCCTCCGAATCGCTTCACACCGAGTCGCTGGGCGTTGCTGTCGCGACCGTTTCGGCTACTCCCCTGACCTTTCTTGTGCGCCATTTGTCTATCCCTCTCGTCCGCCGGCCAATCGATCCTGGAGCTCCTTGAGCTCGTCCCAGCGCTCCTCGGCGGCGAGGACCGCCTGCTTGGGCCAGGTCGTCGGATCGTGCGACCGAAGGCGGCCGCCGGCCGTTTCGAGGATGCCGCGCAATGCCGCCTCGTCGGAAGCAGCCAGCGCGGCGAACGTCGAGATCCCGGCGTCTTTGAGGACGCTCTCGATCTTCGGGCCGATGCCTTCGATGCGCTTCAGATTGTCGTCACCGGTGGTTGCCGCCGCCGGCTTCTTGGCGGCAGCTTTCTTCGACGCCGCCTTCTTGGGGGCCACTTTCTTCGCGGCGGCCTCCTTGGGAGCCTCTTCCTTGGCCGCTGTCTTCTTCGCCGCCGGTTTCTTGGCCGCCGGTTTCTTGGCCGCCGGCTTCTTGGCGGCCGGCTTCTTGGCGGCCGGCTTCTTGGCGGCCGGCTTCTTGGCGGCCGGCTTCTTGGCGGCCGGCTTCTTGGCGGCCGGCTTCTTGGCGCCGCTCGGCGCCACGATATCGTCGATCTGCAACGCCGTATAAGCCTGGCGGTGTCCGATCTTGCGACGGTAGCCCTTGCGGCGCTTCTTCTTGAAGGCCAGTACCTTCTGCCCGCGACCGACCTCTACCACCGTCGCTTCGACGCTGGCGCCAGCGACCACGGGGGTACCGACATGCACCTGATCATCCGCGGCCACCAGGCTCACGGCATCGATCGACACCTTGGCACCGACGTCATCGCCGAGGAGCTCGACGCGAACGACGTCACCCTTGGCTACCCGATACTGCTTTCCACCCGTGCTGATGACGGCGTACATCTGACAATTCCGATCGTTGAGCTGCGAAGATTCAGGGCTGCGCGCAGCCGGGAAGCGCTCGCGTGGGCACGCCGGCCCGCCCGGGAACGCCTATCCGCCCCGGCGAGGCTGCGGGCGCGCCTGCTACCGAGGCGCGAGCGCCCATTGTAGGGCGAGTCGGCGCTGGCGGGCAAGCCGCGAGCCATTGCTCCTGATCACAAGCGCTCGTCGTCGTCCCCCCCCATGAACAGGCCTTCTAGCGTGCGCTCGCGTGCCTCGAGCCACTCGAAGTGACGGTTCAGCTCGCTGATCTGGTCCTGAAGGTAGTCCATGTCTCCGCGCGCATACGAGAGCTCGTACACCAGGTTGTGCAGCAAGTGTAGCTGCGTCTCATGACGTCCCTCCAGCTGACCGGTCATATCCGACACGTGCTCACCGACCCAATCCGCGGTGTGATCGATGCGCTGATCAAGGGAATCCTTCAGTAGGTCGGCCGTCGCGCGAAGCTGGGCCTCCTGGTTGTCTCGAACGGCGCGCAATTGTTCGATCAATCGCTGGTCCTGACTGCGCATCTCGTTCACGAGCTCCACGAGCACGTGCTCGAGGTTGCTCGAGGTACGGAGCAGCGGGCGGAGCAGGCGACGCAGCCCGCCGAGGAGACGGCCCTTGAACCCGGAGCTCGACGAGGTGTACATGTCACGTGCCGGATTGATGTCGGCGCGCGGTGCGCACTCGACGTCGCCGTGCAACGCTGCCGCGGCGCCATCGGGCATCCGCGTCGCTACCGGGCCAGGCGGTGGGCCAACCGACCGCAGCTTTCGGCGCACCTGCGGCATCTCCTCGAGCACACCGTGCGACATGTTCTGGCGCCCGACGCGCGGCTGCAGCGTCGCGCGGCGCAGCTCCTCCAGGTCGCCCTCGGAGTAGAGCTTGCCGGTCTTTGCCGCTATCTGCGCCTCGACCTCAGCTTCGAGTGCAGCTACATCAATGTCCGGGTCATCGATCCTGAAGCGACCCACGCCGGCCTCCGGCGGTCAAAACAGCGGACCGAGGTAGAACTCGAAGTCGGGGCCGCCGAAGAAATCCTGACCGTTGGTGCGCTGGGCCCAGAAGAACCATAACGGCAGTCCCATCAGGTTGATGTTGAGCCCAACTCCGACCGAGCCGCGCGCATCCGCGAGCCGGCCGTCCTCGAACAGCTTGAACTCGTCGCCCTTGAACCAGGCTCCGCCGACGTCCGCGAAGAGCAAGCCGCGAATATGGCGTATGGCCATTTGCCCGGCGCGCGCCTCGAAGATCAATGGGAACCGGTACTCGAGGTTCATCAGGAAAGCGCGGTTGCCGGAGAAACGCAGATAGTCGTAGCCGCGCAGCTGGTTCAGCCCACCGAGGAAAAACACCGTCGGATGATCGCCGAAGCTGCCGGATCCCCAAAGCCGTATCGCCAGTTGGCTGTCCTTGGTGATCTGAAAGTACTGGCGGATGTCGATCTCGGCGTTGTAGAACCTCAGATCTCCGACCACCGGAGATGTTTCGAACCCTAGGCTCACCCGCCGTCCGGCGTACGGACCGTACTCCTTGAACCGGGCCTTGTCGCCGATGATTTTGACGCCGATCGGCATGTAGCTGCCGCTGTGGAAGTGGTCGGCAAAGGTCGCCAGCGTGCCCCCGGTTCCCTCGAGGATAAAGGCCGACGGGATGTAGTCGCGGTCGTAGTAGCCGACCGAGAACTCCGCCCGCCAGTCGCGACTGAACGGATAGTCGGCGAACAGCTCGCCACCGTCCAGCCCGAAGATCGAGTTACGGTCGAGCGAGCCGTTCGTCGGGTCGAAGGTGAAAAAGAACGACCTTTGGCTGGTAGCCAGGGCGCCCCAGTTCCAGCGTTTCGACTGATTCCGGTAGACGGCCGTGTAGTTGCGCTGGCTCTGGACCGAGCCCAGGATCGCCGTGATGCTGTGGTTGCCGAGCAGGTCCTGCATCTCGATGAACGTATTGGCAAGGACCGTGCCCCCGGCGATACCGCTGGAATACCCACCGGCAACCTGGATGTTGGAGATGTGCCAGCCGCCGCCCGTCGACTGGGTGCGGTTCTGGTCGCTGAGCTCGACATCGGCGATCGCCGCCGCCTCCATCTCCAGCCGGTCGACCTCCTCGTCCGGCAACGCCTCGTCCACGGCGACGAATTGCTCCACCGCCTCGGGCAAGTCCATCGTGTAGAGCTCGTACGTCCCGTCGCCGTAGTTGCTGAACAGGAGCCGGTTGGAGTTCGGTAACTCCTGCGGGAAGAACGTGCCGTGGAGGATGTTCGTGTAGCGGTAGACGGTCTCGCTTGCCAGCTCGATCGAGTAGAGGTTGTGCTCGCCCGTCCGGTCGGAGACGTAATAGACGCGCGAGCCGTCGGCCGAGAAGCTCGGCTGCGTGTCGTTGTAGCGCCCGAACGTCAATTGGACGCGCTCCTGCGGCCGCGCCAAGTCGATCCGGAACAGCTTCTTGGCGCCCAGCACATGCGAGGCGAACACGATGCTACGGCCGTCCGGCGACCAGATCGGTGCGTAGTCGTAGAACTCGTCCTGCGTGAGATTCGACAGCGTGTCGTTGGACGGATCGTACAGGTAGATGTCGCGTACGCCGTTGCGGTGGGCACCGAACACGACACGCCCATCCGGCGCGATGCTCGGCGAGAGCGCCTGATCAAGATCGGTCTTGAATTTCTTTCGTACCTTGCCGCTTTGCGCGTCTAGCATGAAGAGCGTACGTGTCGGCGGGGTCCGAGCGAAGAAGGCGATCGTGCTGCCGTCCGGGGACCACGAAAGATCGTTGCCCGCCTGAAAGCCGACGGTCACCCCCTGGCCGACGATGTACTCGAACTCGCCCTGCCGACCTCCGGTCAGATTTCGTAGCGGGCGGCCGGTCTCCAGGTCGAACGTGAAGGCCTCGATTTGCAGCGTCTTCTTGTTCAGCGTAATCGCCGCGAAGCTGTCGCCATCGGGCGAAACGACGGGGCTGAACGCCAGCTGCCGGTCCTGAAACGGCACGTCGCGCATGACATTGCGCGCGAAGTCCGGCGCCTCCTGGCGGTCGAGCACGTTCGGCAGGTAGCGCTCGCGCAGCCAGGCTCGGAAGTCGTTGTTGAACTCCGACGGCGTGACGTTGAAGGCGCGCTCGAGGTCGCGCTCTATGTCCTGCCCGAGGTCGCGCCGCACCTCTGAAAGGAAGATCCGCACGCCCTCGTCGCCATGCTCTTCCTCGATGTACTGCCACACCACTTCACCGAGCACGTAGTCGACGAAGAAGCCGCGATTGTGGGTCATCTGGACGAGGGTCGGAATGTCATCCGAGAGGACAACGTCTCGCAGCATCATTTCGTCCAGCGACGTCAGGTCGGCCGACATGTACTCGGCGAAACCTTCCATTACCCAGCCCGGTGGCTGGGCCCGCATCGCCGCTCCGAGACGGTTACCGAAGAAGTAGTCGAATTCGAATAGGTGCGTGACCTCGTGGATGATGAGCTTGTGCAACTCGTCCGGCGGATCGTCCACCGGGAGCAACAGACGGTTCTCGGTCGGTGTAGCGAAAGCCGCCACGCCCTCCGGCAGGAAGAACGGCAGGATGTGTGTCTGCTGGAAGTCCTGGTGCGTCTGGTAGAAGATGATCGGCATGCGCTCCGACAACTGATGGTTGAGCTTGCGCGAGACGCGCTGGTACGCGTCCTCGGCAAATGCCACCACATCGTCGAGATGCTGCTCTTCCTCGGGGTAGTAGTAGACGTCGAAGTGCGGCGCCGTGTACTTCCAGAAATCGAAGGACTCGTAGGTGACCTTGTTTCTCCCGAAGTAGCTGCTGTATGGCGTGTTGATCATCTGCCCGGCGGCGTGCGGGGCGAGCGTCACCAGTATCGCCAGGGCGAGCAATGCTATGAGTGTCGTGCGCGCGACCGAGCTACGAGTCGTGTGTGCGACGGAGGTCGTAGCGCTCGAGGGAACCTGGATGCGGGCTTTCGGAGTGGGCATGGGCGGAGCCTCCCTGGGCTCAGTAGATCAAGTAGCGGCTCTGCTCCGAGCGTCGGGGCGTGATGGCGTCGAGAAGCTGCGGCAACAGCTGCTCGAAGGTCTCGAACACGGCATCCGAATTCGACACCGACTCGTCGGCAGGGAACGAGGTTTCGGCTTCGAGCATTCCGTCAAGAAGTCGCGATCCGTCCTCGCCGCGTAGCACGAGGTAGTCGTAGGTGAGCTTGTAGGCGACGTTGTCCTGGAAACGCGCCACCTCGCGTATCTGACCGTCTGGAGAGCGGATGCGCTCGCGCACCATCTCTGAACGGGGCTCGGTGTTGAGGCCGATCGAGCCGGTCAGGACCAGATCTGCCTCGGCAGCCTCGGCACGCTCTACCCAGTAGTCCGCGTCGTCCAAGACGCTGGCGACGCGTAGCGCCGGGTCTAACGGCTGTTCCAGCTGGTCCTGCGTCTCGAAGAACGTCCGTTGCGTTATCCGTCGACGCAAGTAGCGCACGGCAATATCGTTGAGGTTGGCCTCTGAATCGTCACGCGGCACGAAGTTACCCACCAGGATGCGTGTGTAACCGGCCAGATTCGGGCCCTGGTCTGGGACCGAGATCATGATCTCCAAGAAGCTGAGTGTCGGCTCGGCCCCCTCGTATTCCTGGCTGACGATGCCCGTAGGCTCTTCGGCTGCCATTTCCTCGGCGATCGCTTCTGCGTCGACCTCATCCGAGTCGATACGTTCCCAGATCGGCAAGAACTGCCGATGGTTGCGCAGGACGTAGAACCGTTCGTCCGGCCCGGCCAGGCCCAGCGCTTGGTCGTAATACTCCTTGGCGGTGTCGAACTCACCCTCACGCTCATGGCGCACGGCGAGGTTGTTCAGGGCACGTGTGTTTACGCTGGCGGCGGCCAGCGCCTTCTGCCAGCGGAACGCGGCCTCTTCCCAGTAGCCATTGTCGGCGGCCATTGCCCCCGAGCGGGTCTGGTTACCTGGCCGCTCCACCGGAGTGATGGCACAAGCAAGGCCGACGCCCAACAGGAAAACCGTGGCGACGGCGCGTATGCGCATCTCGCCACGCCTCGCGGTCGGCCGCCGATGATTGGTCGTCTGGCGATTGGGAGACATATGCCTCCGGCCTGTCGGACGAAGAGGACGCGGGCAGGACTGACTGCCATCGCGGCGAGACGACCTACCAAGGGGACCCGGAACGAACTGCGGTGTTGGCAAGGATTGAGTCTACTGATCCGTAGATGGCGCCCGCAAGCGATGGCCGTGCCCAAAGCCACACTCCTGCTCCGTACGCCTCGTCGATCGATGTCCATCCCTTGGTGTCATGACGCGTTTGCTACGGTGCCGGAATTCGATCGGTGACGACCCCGAGCGCCCGCGGCCGACTACCATCCACCGCGGCGGCAGCTCCTATCCGGAGCTCCTCGACGCCGCCGCCGATCCCCCTGAGCTACTGCACGTCAGAGGGTGCCTCCCGGCGCACCCTTGTGTAGCTGTTGTGGGATCACGTGCCTGTTCCGCGTACGGCCGCAGGGTCGCTACAGGGCTGGCGATGGACCTCGCGCGTGCCGGCCTGACGGTGGTCTCCGGTCTGGCCCGCGGTATCGATGCCGCCGCCCATCGTGGCTGCCTCGAGGCGGGAGGTAGAACCGTCGCCGTACTTCCCGGCGGTCTGTACCCGGTGTACCCACGGCGGCATCGCACGCTGGCACGCCGCATCGCGTCTTCCGGAGCGCTGGTGGCAAACACGAGGCCGGGACGGCAGTCGGCCGCTGGCACTTCCCGAAGCGCAACCGGATCATCGCCGGCCTGTCATGGGCGACCGTGGTGGTCGAGGCGGCAGCCCGTAGCGGAGCACGGATCACGGCCGGATTGGCGCTCGAGTACGGGCGAGAGGTGCTGGTCGTGCCAGGCCCCATCACCTCCGCCACCTCGGCCGGCTGCCACGCACTGCTCACCGACGGCGCCCACCCATGCACCGGCGTGGCGGACGTGCTCGATCATCTACCGACGGCGGTTTCTGCCGAGTTGAGACCGCCAGCTCCGGCCACGTCTGCAGAGCTCCAACACGGAGAACGGGCGCTGCTGGAGTTGCTACGCTGTGAGGGGGACCTCGCTGCGTCGGAGGTGGCGCGGCGGCTTGGATGGCCATTGGCCGACACGCTGGTGACCATCTCGCGCTTGGAAGTGCACGCGTTAGTGCGCACACTGCCGGGCGGCAGGATCGGGTCCTGCTAGAATCAGCCGCCGCTCACGGGCCGTGCGCTCGCGCCGCATTGGGCTAGTATCGGAACCTGCCATGACCACTCGCCTCGTCATCGTCGAATCGCCGACCAAGGCGAAAACGCTGTCGAAGTACCTCGGCTCCGATTTCATCGTCGAGTCGAGCGTCGGGCATATTCGCGACCTTCCCGCCAACGCCGCCGAGATCCCGAAACAGTACAAGGGAGAGCAATGGGCGCGACTGGGCGTGCAAGTCGAGGACGCCTTCAAGCCACTCTACGTCGTCCAGCCAGCGAAGAAGTCGACCATCGCGGACCTCAAGCGCGCCCTCAAAGAGGCCGACGAGCTGCTGCTGGCTACTGATGAGGACCGCGAGGGGGAGGCGATCAGCTGGCATTTGATCGAAGTTCTTCAGCCGAAGGTCCCGGTACGCCGCATGGTGTTCCACGAGATCACGCGTCGGGCCGTACAGGCGTCGCTCGATCAGACCCGTGAGCTCAACCGCAACCTGGTGGAAGCGCAGGAGGCGCGGCGCATCATCGACCGCCTCTACGGTTACTTGGTGTCGCCGGTGCTCTGGCGCAAGGTGGCTCCGCGCCTGTCTGCAGGGCGAGTGCAGAGCGTCGCGATCCGCATGCTGGTGGAGCGTGAGCGCGCCCGGATGCGGTTCCGTGCGGCGGAGTACTGGGATCTGACAGCCGAATTCACCACTGGTGCCAACGACACGTTCGACGGTCGGCTGCAGACGCTGGAGGGCGCCAGACTGGCGCGCAGCGCCAACTTCGATCCCGATACGGGCAAGTTGAAGGATGACTCCATTCGCATGCTCGATGCGGAAACGGCAGCAACGCTGGCCACCGAGCTCCGCGGCGAGACCTTCAGCATCGACGGGATGGAGGAGCAACCATTCAAGCGCTCACCGGCGCCACCGTTCACGACCTCGACGCTGCAACAGGAAGCCAACCGCAAGTTCCGCTTCCATGCACGGCGCACGATGCGGGCGGCACAGCGGCTCTACGAGAACGGTTTCATTACCTACATGAGGACCGATTCAGTGACGCTGTCGAGCGACGCGCTCAAGCAGACCCGCGCCAACATCGCGGAAAGGTACGGTCCCGAGTTCCTGCCCGATGCGCCACGTGTCTTTCGTAACAAGGTCAAGAACGCTCAAGAGGCCCACGAGGCAATACGCCCCGCTGGAAGCCGTTTGGTGCCGGTCGATGAAGTGCGCGTCACCCTGAGTGAGGACGAGGCACGACTCTACGACTTGATTTGGAAGCGGACGATGGCTTCGCAGATGCCCGACGCGCGGGGACGTCGGATGACCGTGCACGTGGCTGCCAGCGGCCGGCGCCAAGCACGGTTCGTGTCGCACGGGAGCGTGATCGATTTTCCCGGTTTCCTGCGCGCCTACGTCGAGGGCCGCGCAGACCGCGAGGAGGCACTCGCGGACCTCGACCGCCTGTTGCCACCGATGAGCGTCGGCGATGAGGTTCTCGCCGCCCTCAACACCGAAGACCATCGCACTACGCCCCCGCGACGCCTCACCGAGGCCGGACTGGTCAAGGCTCTGGAGGAATCGGGCGTGGGACGGCCGAGCACCTACGCCTCGATCATCGATACGATCGAGCGGCGCGAGTACACCTTCCGCAAGGGCAATGCCTTGGTGCCGACGTTCACCGCGTTCGCGGTGGTAAAGCTGATGGAGGAGCACCTCGATCATCTGATCGACATCGGCTTCACGGCGCGGATGGAGGATCGTCTCGACATGATCTCGCGCGGCGAGCGCGAGCCTTTGCCGTATCTGAAGGAGTTCTATTTCGGCAATGGTATGCCCGGCCTCAAATCGCTGATCGAGGACAAGGCCGAGGAGATCGATCCGCGGCAGGTATGCTCGATTCCCCTCGGGGTTGATGAGGAGGGTCGCGAGATCATCGTCCGCGTAGGGCGCTATGGTCCGTTCCTTCAGCGTGGCGAGCTGACCGCCAATGTCCCCGACAAGATCTGTCCGGACGAGCTCGTCATCGAACGCGCCACCGAGCTCATCGACGACGCCCAGAAAGGCGACGAGCCGATCGGCAGTCACCCGGACTCCGAGTTGCCGGTTTATGTCAAGGTGGGGCGCTACGGGCCCTACGTCCAGCTTGGCGACCCGGACCCCGACACCAAGACCAAGCCCAAGATGGTGTCGTTACTCAAGGGGATGTCACCGGCAGAAGTGTCGCTGGACGTCGCTCTGGAGCTGTTGAAGCTACCGATGGTAGTCGGACAGGACAGCGAGGGGGAGGACATCGTCGTCCATCTCGGTCGCTACGGTCCGTACATCAAGCGCGGCACTGACACCCGCAGCCTGACCGACGACGATAGCGTGTTGAACTTGCCCCTCCAGCGCGCCCTCGAGCTGCTGGCGCAGGAAAAGAGACGGGGGCGGGCAGCCGCCAAGCAGATCAAGATCTTCGAGAACGTCGAGCAACTGGGCGGTACGGCTATCAAGCTACTGGAGGGTCGGTACGGCCCGTACGTCACCGACGGCGACATCAACGCCTCGTTGCCCAGAGACATGACCGAGCCCGCTGAGCTGTCGCTCGAGCAAGCGCTCGAGCTCCTGGAGCGCCGTCGCGAACGGGGGCCGGCGCGTCGAAAGAAGAAGACCAAGCGCAAGGCCAAGAAGAAGAAGACCGCCAAGAAGAAAGTCGCCAAGAAGAAGGCAGCGAACAAGGCTTGAGCCGCCGCTTCGTCAGATGCAACCTCCGAACCCGTCCGGTTTCGATTCCGAGCCGATGAGCACTGATCGAGTGGTCACCATCGTCGGCGGCGGAATGGCCGGATCCGAGGCCGCTTGGCAACTGGCCCAGCGCGGCATCGGCGTGCGCTTGTACGAGATGCGGCCTGTGAGACCGACCCCGGTGCACAAGAGCCAGTACCTCGCCGAGATGGTGTGTAGCAACTCGCTGCGCTCCGACGGCCTGGACAACGCCGTCGGCCTACTGCACGAGGAAATGCGACATCTGGGGTCGCTTTTCATGGCGGCCGGCGACGACAACCGGGTCCCGGCGGGCAAGGCATTGGCTGTCGACCGCTGGAAGTTCGCCCAGCACATTACCGCCGCGCTGGAGGCAGCCGACAGCGTGGAGATCATCCGTGAGGAAGTGCGAGAGATCCCGGCTGGACCGACGATCATCGCCACCGGGCCACTTACCTCGGAGTCGCTCGGGAAGTCGATCCAGGAGTTCGCCGGCGTCGAGGATCTGTATTTCTACGACGCCGTCTCGCCGATCGTTCGAGCTGATTCGGTGGATACCGACCGGGCCTTTCTTGCGAGCCGCTATGACAAGGGTGGCGCCGATTACCTCAATTGCCCGATGACGGAGCCGGAGTTCGATCGCTTCTACGATGCTCTGATGGCCGCTGATCTCGCCGAGCTACAGGCTTTTGAGCAGGGGCTCTTCTTCGAGGGCTGCCTGCCGATCGAGGAACAAGGGCGGCGCGGGCGCAAGACGCTCCTGTTCGGTCCGATGAAGCCAGTGGGTCTGGTTGACCCGCGCAGCGGCCGGCGTCCCTTCGCGGTCGTCCAGCTCCGACAGGACGACCTGGCCGCCGAGCACTACTCGCTGGTCGGCTTCCAGACGCGCATGAAGTGGGGCGAACAGGACCGCGTGCTACGCCTTATTCCGGCGCTCGAGAAGGTCGAATTCGTACGCTTTGGGGTGGTGCACCGCAACACCTACGTCAACGCGCCAAGGCTGCTAGGCGAGACGCTGCAGACGCGCGCCCGCGGCGATCTTTTCTTCGCCGGCCAAGTAGCGGGCACCGAAGGCTACGTCGAATCGGCTGCCGGCGGCCTGTTGGCAGGCATCTACTGCAGCATGTTGCTGCTGGATGGCGACATCGAGCCCGTACCCCGGACCACGGCCCTGGGCTCTTTGGCGTTCTATATGAGCCACGCGAGCGCGGTAAACTATCAGCCGACGAACATAACCTTCGGCATCATGCCGGAGCTCGATGAGCCAACGCGTGGGCGTCGCAATCGCAAGCAGCGCCGTGAGGCGCGCTCACGCCGAGCGCTCGACGAGCTCGACAAGTGGATCGAGTGTGTCGGCGACCGGTTGCGGCTATCCGCAGCCCTGCGGCAAGCGATCCGCTGACGAGGACTATCGATGTCTACGACCGTCCGTCCAGCCGTTCTCATCTTCGCGGTGGGGGCGCTGGCGTTCTCCCTCGGGTATGTGGCCTTCCCGCACTCCGAGGACGAGCACGTTCCGGGCCTGGGGAGCAACCTTGCAGGCCTGACACTCGATCCGGGCGCTACCGCGCCGGCTTTCGTCGTCACCCATCTCGACGGGTCGTCGCTAGGATCAGCGGACCTTGAAGGCAAGATCGTCGTGGTCGATTTCTGGGCCACCTGGTGTGCTCCGTGCCTGACCGAGATTCCGCACTACAACAGCTTGCACGAGGAATACGCCGACAAGGGTGTGGAGATGCTTGGCATCACGCTGCAATCCGGCAGCCCCGAGCAGGTCAGCGAGTGGATCTCGCGCCCGATCCGCGTCGGTACGCAGGAGTTCTCGCTCGACTACCCGGTGGTGATGGGTAACGCGGACATCGAGGCGTCCTGGGGCCCCATCTATGGTTTCCCGATGACCTACCTGGTCGACTCCGAGTGGAAAATTCGCAAGAAGTGGCTGGGGGCGGTGGCCAACAAGAGCGAGCAGCTCCGGTATCTGATCGACGAACTTCTCGCCGAGCGCGCCGACGCCAACAGCTGAGCCGCAAGTGCCGGAGCGGAGTCGTATGACGCAGCCCGGACGTATGGCGGGGAGCGCCGCTTGAGCGGCGCGCGAATGATCGGACGCGATGAGTTCCTGCAGTCGCTTCGTCTCGAAGACGCGGCCTCCGAGCATACGGTGCGGGCGTATCGGACCGATCTCGATCAGTTCGCCGCGTTCCTGCAGGCATGGGAATCTGGAGAAGAAACCGACTACCGCGGTAACCGCCCGGAGCGCCGTCCAGGCGACGGCAGCCGTCTGGCGGCGGCGGCCATCACCGCCGCATCGGTACGCGCATGGACCGCGCGTATGCACGCCGCGCGGTTGTCCCCGGTGACTGTCGGGCGCAAGCTGGCGGCCATACGTTCGTTCGCCAGCTATCTGTGCCGCGAGGGAGTGCTGACCTCCAACCCGGCGCGCCAGGTGCACAATCCCAAGGTCGCCCAGCAGTCACCCGCCTTCCTCACCGAGAGCGAGGCCGCGGCGCTGCTGGAGTTCAACGACGATTCAGCGGTTGGCGTCCGCGACCGAGTCGCGCTCGAGCTTCTCTACGCCACGGGCCTGCGAGCGAGTGAGCTAGCGGGACTCACGGTGCAGGACGTGGATGCGGCTGGGCGCTGTCTGCGTGTTGTGGGCAAGGGCGACAAGGAGCGAATTGTCCCGTTCGGCGAGCCAGCGGCTGCAGCCCTGTGTGCCTGGCTCCCGATCCGCCGGCAATGGCTCGACAGGCCGCCGAAAGCCGGCCACGGAGTGGCCACCGTGGGCCCCGACGCCAAGCGCGCGTTGCTGTTGACTCAACGAGGCCGTCGACTCGGCACGCCGGCGTTGCGGCGGGTGCTGGCACGGCGACTCGAGGAGGCGGCGATGACAAAACGCGTTACCCCGCACGCTCTGCGACATTCGTTCGCTACCCATCTGCTCAATTCGGGCGCCGACCTACGCGCGATACAGGAGCTCCTGGGTCACGCCTCGCTCGCTACGACGCAGCGGTATACGCACCTGTCGACCCGACAGCTGCAGGACGTATATCGGGGCTCACACCCACGCGCCAAGCGCCGCGGCGCCAGTCCTCGGCCGACCCGGGAGACCTACCGGGGTTGACCCGCAGCCTCAGCGGCCCCTTGCTACAATCGGCGCATGACGAGTCGGTTTCACGGCACCACGATTTGCTGCGTTCGGAGCGGCGACCAGGTGGCTATGGGCGGCGACGGCCAGGTCACGCTGGAGCACACCGTGATGAAAGCTGGTGCCCGCAAGGTGCGTCGCATGTACAACGATGCCGTGCTGGCTGGCTTCGCTGGCTCGGCTGCCGACGGACTGGCGCTGTTCACTCGATTCGAGGACAAGCTCGAGAGCTTCAACGGAAACCTACGGCGCGCTGCTGTGGAGCTCAGCGGCGAGTGGAGAACCGACAAGAGCCTGCGGCATCTGCAGGCCCTGCTCGTGGTCGCAGACGCTGAAGCGTCGATCCTGTTGTCAGGTACCGGCGACGTCATCGAGCCCGACGACGGCATCTTGGTAATCGGCTCGGGCGGCTCGGTCGCGCTGGCTGCGGCGCGAGCGCTGATCGCCCATACGGAGCTCGACGCCGAACACGTGGTGCGCGAGGCGCTGTTGACCGCCGCGAGCATTGATATCTACACCAACGACAACATACGGGTCGAAGTGCTGGAAACGCGATGACGCGACCGCACATCGGCAAATCATCCGGTCCGCACGCCTACTAGGCCATGGCAATCTCACTTCCCGAAAAACTCGAGCACGACGCAGACAGCGTCGACGACCTGACACCACGGCAGATCGTCGAGCTGCTGGATCGGTACGTCGTCGGCCAACAGGCCGCCAAACGGTCGGTGGCTATCGCGATTCGCAATCGTTATCGGCGGCTGCGCTTACCCGCCGATCTCGTCGACGAGGTGGCGCCCAAGAACATTCTGATGATCGGCCCCACCGGCGTCGGCAAGACCGAGATATCCAGGCGACTATCGCGATTGACCGGATCACCGTTCCTGAAGGTCGAGGCGACCAAGTTCACGGAAGTAGGCTACGTCGGTCGCGACGTGGAGTCGATGGTGCGCGATCTGCTGGATATCGCTATCGACATGGTGCGACAGGAGCACGCCGCAGCGGTCGAGGTCAGAGCGCGTCGACAGGCCGAAGACCGATTGCTCGACGTGCTGCTGCCACCGGCACCAGTGGCCAGTCCCGAGGACGAGGACGCCGAGCCCGTCGCTACTCGTCGAGCCACACGCGAGAAGATCCGCGATCAACTGCTCGCCGGGGCACTCGACGAGCGCATGGTGGAGGTCGATGTACCGGACGGTCGCGCGCCATCGTTCCAGGTGTTCACCGGACAGGGTAGCGACACGATGGACGTCAACCTGAAGGACATGTTGCCGGGCATGTTCGGCGCTGGCCGTGGCAACACCAGGCGGCGGCGGATGTCCGTGCCCGAAGCGCTCGAGCATCTCACGCGCGAGGCTGCGGAGGCTCTCATCGACGAAGACGAGGTCGTTCGCGAGGCGCTGGAGCGCGCCGAGTCGTCGGGCATCATCTTCCTGGACGAGATCGACAAGATTGCCGGAAGAGAAGGATCGCGCGGCCCGGAGGTCTCACGCGAGGGAGTACAGCGCGACATCCTGCCGATCGTCGAGGGTACGGTGGTCAAGACTCGCAGTGGCATGATCCGCACCGACCACATCCTCTTCCTCGCCGCCGGTGCCTTTCACGTCTCCAAGCCGAGCGATCTCATACCCGAGCTCCAAGGACGCTTCCCCCTGCGGGTGGAGCTCGACCCGCTGGGGCGGAACGAGTTGGTCCGCATTCTCACCGAGCCGGAGAACTCGCTGGTACGTCAGTACTGCGCGCTGCTGCTGACCGAGGACGTTCATGTGGAATTCACCGACGACGCCATCGAGGCGATCGCCGAGTTTGCGGAGACGGTGAACGAGCGCACGGAGAACATCGGGGCACGGCGGCTCCATACGATGATGGAGCGGGTAGTGGAGGAGCTGTCGTTCGAAGCGCCCGAGCGCCGCGGGGACTCGATCACCATCGACGCGGCCTATGTGCACAACGCGCTCGCAGACACCGTGCAGGACGAGGACCTGTCGAGGTACATCCTGTGAGGATCCACGGCGCCCTGGTCGGCGTACTGGCCGTCCTCGCTGCCGCCTGTGGCGCCCGGGGGGACCCGATGGCGCCCCTGCGGACCGTACCGCCACCGCTACCCAACCCCGAGATATCGCAGCTGGGAACGCGCGCCCTGGTGCGATTCACGCCCATCGCCGACACCGTCGACATGGGCAACGATCAGGAGATGACCATCGACCGTATGGAGCTTCTGATGCTCACCGAGCGCTACCCGGCGCTGACCGCCTCGATGCTCGCGCAGGGGCTCGATCGCGAGCGTGGCGAACGCCTGGAGCTCGCCCGGCGTGCCGTTGAGATGGCGACGGAGAGCGCCGAGGCGAGGCGGGTGGCGGAAGAGCGACTGGCGGCCGAGGAGGCAGCGGCGGCGGCGGGCGTCGTGCTTCCGCCCGTAGAAGAAGCCTCACCAGACGATGCGTCGACCGACGACGAGCTCGCCGACGGGCAGGAACCGGTTACCGAGGAACAGCGCCTGCTCGATGGGTTGCCCCGAGACGCCCTGCGCGAGTGGAGGGAAGCTGGTGTCGAGGGGAGGATCATCCTGGAGGCTGCACGGTGGTTCGAAGAATCCGTCGACGAGCTCTGGGATCTGCTCGGCATGCCGACTGCGATTGTCGACACGCGCCGTCCGCCCGAATTGCCGCTGCCTTCGCTGGTGGTCGAAAAAGCGGCCCAGCTGGCGCGTACTCACCCTTATGAAGGCGATCTCCCGGTCGCCGAATTCCTAGCCCGCGCAGCGATTGTTGCGGCGGTCCCCTTTGAGGACATCAACGACTACGTCGTCAGCGGACGCGCCAGGATCGACCACAACATCGGCACCTCCTCGAGCGGCCCGGTGCGGACGCGGTACTACTTCGCGGTGCGTGTTGTGGACACCGAAGACAAAGCGGGACGCATAGACACGCTCCTGCCTCTCGCCCCGGGCAGTGTCCCGCTCGCGCCAGCGGAGCTGGAAATCGAAGTTACTCCCTACGGCGCCAGCCTCGAGTGGGCGGCGCCAGCAGGGGATGTTTGGGGCGAGCTCATCGACGCGGATGAGATCAGCTACAACATCTACCGCCGGCTTGTCGATGCGGAGAGTGCGGCCGTGACGCCGATCAACTACGCGCCGATCGAGAGCACCGAATATCTCGACTCCTCGATGACGTGGGGTGATCGATACGTCTACGAGGTGCGGGCCATCGCTGCACCTCCGAGCACGGAGGACAGCCTACTGCTGGTCGAGCCTGAACCCCCTCAGGGAGTCGCCCTGGATCCGGCCAACCCGACGGTGCTCACGGTACCGATAGAGGCGGCAGGGCCGACCAAGGAAGGCAGCGGTGCGCTGACACCGCCGGTGCACGTGGTGGACACGTTCGAGCCAGAGAAGCTCCTGGAGTTGGAAGCCGTGCGCGCAGCGACGCGAATCACGCTGCGCTGGGCCGCCTCTACCGTCCCCGATCTGGTCGGCTATCGCGTCTACCGTCGGACGCTGGTCGACGACCCCTGCGACCCGCGCTACATGCTCGAACATGACGAAGAAGAAGACGAAGAAGAAGATGCAGATGACGACGCCGACGACGAGTCTGGATGCGCCGACGACGCTGAGACGGAGCCCGAAGTTGCCGATGCAGAGGCGACGCGTGTCGACGGCGATGCGAGCGACCCGGCCCTCTTGGCAGAGGCGGGCTCCGTTGCCAATGGCATCGCCGACGATGCGACTGCAGTGGACGACGCGGCCGACGACATCGTTGTTGTCGACAGGTCTGCCGACGATGGCCAATCCTCGCAGGGTCTCTCGCCGGACAATGAGCCGGTCGCTCAGGACGGCGAGCCCGACGACCTGCGGCAAGCCGACCGGGAAGGCGAACCCGACGACGAGAGCGAAGCCCAAGTTGACGACGAGGGGGAAGCCTTAGTCGCCGACGAGGTTGGTGAGGACGACCCTGGCGAGGGAGGCCGGCGCCGGCGGCGCCGCAACGAGCTGGTCAACTCCGGATGGGACATGCTGACCGCGGTGGTCATCAGCGAGCTACGCTACACCGATCCGACCACGGCCGATGATCAGGCCTGGGAATATGCCATCGAAGCAGTCGACGACGCCGGCAATGTGAGCCCGCCAGCGGTTGTCAAGATCCGCGTCGGGAACGCTGCAGAAGAGCAATGAGTGCTACAAGCCGTCGACCTCTCGAGTTCAGCCACTACTCCGGGGCAGGCAACGATTTCATCGTGCTCGACGAGCGCAACGGTGCATCGTCTGCGCGCGCTGCAGGCTACGCTCGCGCACTTTGCCGCCGCGGGATCTCCGTCGGAGCGGACGGGATGATTCACATTGACTTCAACGACCTGGGCAGCGGCATCGCCGGACGCATGCAGCTGTGGAATGCCGATGGGTCCGTGGCCCAGTTCTCAGGCAACGCTGCACGCTGCGCCGTGCGCTACCTGGTCGATGAGGGCCTGGCGAGCTCACCGGTACGATTGCAAACTGCCATCGGCGTGGTCGACGGCCTGGTCGAGGGTACGAACGTACGGGTCGGCGTGCCCGGTACGGCGGCCGTCTGGCCGCAGCGTCGAATTCGCGTAGAGGGCCGGGACCTCCTCGGGACATATGTCCAGGTGGGTGTTCCCTTCTTCGTCCTCATGCACGAGGACCCAGACGACCTTCCGGTGCGGTACCTGGGGCGCGCCATCCGCAACCACGCAGACCTCAAGCCGGCCGGCGCCAACGTCGACTTTGCACGCATCGACGATGAGCAAAACCTCTATTTTCGCGTCTACGAGCGTGGCGTCGAGGCCGAGACATTGAGCTCGGGAACCGGCAGCATCGCTGCGGCGCTGGCAGCCGCGGCGACAGAACGCGCAGCGTCGCCGATTGCCTGCCACGCGCGAGGCGGTACGCTCACGGTACGCTTCCAGCCCGTCGTTCCGCCTGTTCCCGGGGCCGACGCGAGGGAAGACGCGGCGCCGTCGGTCGAGCCACCGATATCAACTGCGCGTCCGAACACCCTCGAGCTGCCACCGGTCGCCGAGGGGGCTCCGCTCCTGTTCGCCGACATCCAGGTCGAGGGCGATACTCGTCGGGTCATGCATGGGACTGCGTTCGTGGACGCGCTGCGACAGTAAAAGATCAAGCATCGTCCCGACGCCGGCGCTCGAGCACATTGCAAAACGGAACGGCGACGCCAGTCCCGAGAATCGCCGCCTGCAGGTTGAGCCGTACGTCGCGCCAGTCAAAGTAGCGGCGCTCCCAAAGCCGACCTTGCAGCTCTTCATCAAGCCAGCCCAGCAGCGCTGTTGCCACGATGGCAATCACCGCCGCTGGCGGCCGGCGCAAGCCGCCGCGAGTCAGGCCTGTGTATACGAGCGCTGCCAACAAGCCGTACTCGAGATAGTGAAGTCGCTCCTGGGCGATTTCTAGCACCCAGACACCGAGGACGTACAGCAACACCGCGATGCCGAGACCGGCGCGCTCCGGCATCGTGGCTGCCGACCACACTCGCGACACGGACGCGACCAGCGCCACGCCCCCGAGCGCCGCGATCAGCGTCAGGACAGTGGCGAGGGCGGCGTCACCCCAGCGCTCCTTGAGCGCATCGACGACAAAGCCGAGACGAGGTTGGAGCGCGAACAGCCCGACGATATAGGCGGCCACCATCGCCCACCATCGCCAACCGGACCGCGAAGTCACTCCGAGCTCACTGCGCCGCTGACGGCTCCGTCTGTAGCCGCCGGAGCACCCGCCTCCGCCGGTACCAGACAGCGCGGCACCGGCAGGTCTGCATCCTCGGCCTGTTCGGTCCAGGCGATCAGGCGACCCGTCGGATCGAACGTTGCCGATCGATCGCTCCAGTCCCAGCGCCTGACACCGCTTTCATGGCGTGCTACCGGCTCGCCCCAGGCAACCCGAACGTGCCGATCGTCCATCTCGAAGTCGAGCTCCTCGGCGAGGATCATGCGGCGTAGCTCGGCGTCCAGCTGGACCCTGGCGAGGGTCCTCCAGGCGTTCGACAGCGCTGCTGGTTCCTTGGTGCTGATGGCCATCGAAGCACGCGTATAACGCGGCGTCGGGGCGTATAGATCGACGCGTACTCTCCGCAAGATCACCGGGGCCGGGGCCAGCGCTGCCGGCCAGTCCGTCGGCGCCAGCGTCACGCGCTCGAATATCGCCCGGCCAGTCTCTCCAACAGCGATGCTGCGGTCCGCTGGCATCAGGCGAACAATGATCTCCTCGGCATCCTCCGGGACCGTGACCACCAGGCTCGCCGTGCCAGGCAGTGCGCCCACTGCACCGGTACCCGCCTCGCGCAGCTCTCCGGCCTCGATCTCGAAGCCGACGGTTGCGGTCGACGTGGTGCCATCGGACTCGGGTGCTGCCCGCGCCACGATCTCGAGACGCAGCTCACGGCCGCGAAGGCGTCGGGTCACGGTCTTTGGTAGACGCTGCTCCAGGTACACGGCCTGGCGTCGATTGACATCTTGGAGCATCACTCCGGTTGCGAGCGCTGATGGCGCCACCCGCCGGGGGACCGCGATCTCCGCGGTCGCGGCCGGCCACAGGCGAGTGGTGAGATCGAACGACCCCAGGAATCGGTCTTCGTCTCGGCGCGCCCCGGCCGTCAATCGCGTCGGTGGCGGTGGCGGTACGTCGACTCGGCCGGCCGGCAAACCGCGCGGATCCAGGCCGCCGGCCAGCCGCCAGCACGGCAAGACGTACCCGGTGGCCTCGGCTGGCAGGTTCGGGTCCAGCTGCAGTTGGCTGTTGCTGAGCAGGCCCAGCACCGGCAACTTCGTGCGTAGTCGGCCGAGCGACTCCCAGCCGTGCTCAGTCCGACGAAACACGAGCGGTAGGACCGACGCGACATGCAGCGCCCCGAAGCTGGCTTCCGGCGGCCACGGACCGAGAACTTCGCGACCCCCGAACAAGTGGATCGCCTCGTCAACCACCGGCGCTGGCACGGCCCAGGCCGGCACCGCCAGCGTCTCACCGACAGCGTGCACCTCGCTGGCGTCCAGTTCCACGGTGTTCTTCCACCATTCGACCTCTACCGCCACCGGCAGGCGCAATGAAGCCAGGTAGAGGTTGAACGGCGACAGCTCCTCGTCCTCCAGCTCGACCACCTCGCTATCGCGTTCTGGGCGTGTCGCCGGCGCCGGCACTCTCTCGATCAAAGTGACTGGCCCGACCCGATCGCGCAGCTCGTCGACGCTGGCCGCGACCACATACCATTGCTGGAGGCGCGTCCAGCTCTCCGGATCGCCGACCATCTCCCACTCGCGCCCGAAGGTGTCGGTGGTCTCACCGAGATAGTGGAAGATCGCTCCGGCATCGAACGCGAACAGCCCATCCTCGGTTACCTCGGCCGCGGCGCGCAGCGATCCGGCCTCGAGCGCGATCGCATACATCGGCTCTTCGACGGGCACGTGGGCGCCCGGCGGACTCTGCGCGTAGGTCTCGGCCGCGGCACACGCGAGCACGAGAGCGGCAGGCGCAAACGGCAGACGCTTCATACGATCGTCTGGCCGGGATCGATCGACAGAACCTCGACATTGAGGCCGCGCCGGTCGCACTCCTGGCGAAGATCCTCAGGAGTCCCGGCAAGCACGGGCCAAGTGCCATAGTGCATCGGCACAACGCGCCCAACGCCCAGCAGCTCACACGCCTTGGCAGCAGACCGCGGCCCCATCGTGTAGTGGCCGCCAATCGGCAGCAGCGCGATATCCGGTGCGAACAACTCTGCGATGAGCGCCATGTCGCCGAAGACATCGGTATCACCGGCGTGATAGATGCTCGTGTGATCATCGAACTCGAGCACCAGCCCGGCGGGGCTACCGCCGTAGAGCATGTTGTCACCGTCCTGGATTCCGGCCGTATGTGTCGCGTGCACCATGGTGATCGACACCCCGTCGAGCTGTACCGTTCCGCCGATGTTCATCTCCACGATCGCGTCCGCTGAGACCCCCTGACCACGGAGCCAAGACGCAACTTCGATAATGGCCACGACCGCGGTCGGGTCGTTCTCGGCACATACCTGAACCGCGTCTCCGACGTGGTCGAAGTGGCCGTGGGTAATGGCAACGACGTCGAGACGCGCGAAGCTCTTCAGCGTATCCGGACACCGCGGATTGCTCATCACGAACGGGTCGATGAGCACCGTGTTGCCGTCCGGCCCGGTGAGCAGGAATGTCGAATGACCGAGCCAGGTGATGCGAACGCGGGACGATGACATCACCGACCTCCATCTTGGAATGATGAGCTAGGCACGAAACGAACCTAGGTGTTTGGCGTGGCCGAACTGTGTCCGGGGCCAACGCCAAACGGGAGCTGATTGACCTCGGCCCCGGAGCCGTCCTCCAAACGCACCACGGCGCCTGGATCGGCGTGCTCACGGCGCACGTATCCGAGACCGATGGGGCCATGGACATCCGATGACACGCTGCTGGTCACCGAGCCGACACCGCGTCCGTCGCTGCACAACGTCGCGCCTGGGCGGGCGAATGACTCGAGTCGCAGCCCGCTCAGCACGCGATTCACGTGGCCACGGTAGTGGATGCGTGCGACCGTCTCCTGACCCAGATAGCAGCCCTTCTCGAAGTCGACCGCGGCCTCTAGCCGCGCCTCCTGCGGCAACTCGTTGCCGGTGAGCTCGGCACCGTGTGCCGGGACCCCGGCCTCTACTCGGAGAACCTCGGCACAATCCCGACCGATGGGCCGCACGCTCTGATGGTCCATCTGCCGCAGCGATTGCAACAGATCTCGCGCGCGCGATTCCGGCAGCGCGAGCTCGACGCCGCCGGGGAGCCGTGCGGTTCGCAGCACCGGCGCCACCGCAGGGTCGATCCCGACCGCGTTGATGACGGTCTCGTGGCGTGGTCCGATCACGGCCAGCGACACCAGTTGGGACGCGTCGATGTGCACCGCGGAGCGCAGCACGTAGCGGCGCAGCCCTTCGACCACCGCTGCGGCGACGGTCACCTCAGCGCCGATGAGCACCGCATCATCCTCGGCCCACAGGTCGAGGCTCGCTTGTACCTTGCCACGGTTGTCCAGCAGCAGGCTGGCAACCCCATCGCCCGGCTGAAGTGCCTCGACGTTGGCTGTCAGCAGCCGGTGCAGAAATCCCAGCCGCTCACCGCCGCTCACCCGGAGATAAGCGCGCCAGGGCTGCCACAGCAGGCCGACGCTATCGCGCGCGGCGCGCAACTCGGCGTCGAGATCGCCGTACGAAGCCGCGTAGGTCACGCCGCCGACCTGGCGCAGCTCGGCCCCGATCGATCGCTGGTCGTCGGTGAAAGCGGCCGACGCGATCATTCGGTCTGTGCGGCCGCCGGACGTAGCACGATGTCGACCGTGCCGCCGACCTGAACCGGACCTGCGCGACCCTCCAGATCCCCGTCCTGGCGGCTAAACGCATCGCCGTCTTGATCCAGCCGAGCGATGATGTCGAGGTCTCCGACCAGAGGTGTACCGGGGATCATCGAATCCGCCTCGCTGATCGTGAAGCTGATTGGTACATCTGCCGGCAGCGGTTTTACCGCCAGCGGCGGACCGCCATCGCGACCCGACACGCGCACGATGATGTACAGAACACCCTCCGGAACCACACCGACGGCCGGATCGACGCTTATCGTTCCCTCCACGCCGGGAGGCGTCGACACCGACGCGCGCGCGCCTGGGTCCAGTGGCTCGGGCGGCGCAGCTATCGTCGACGCCTGCTGCCGATCGATGGTCTCGACGTTGCGCGAGACGCAACCGACGCAAAACACCGCCATACTGAACAGCAGCGGCACGATGCAGCAGCGGCGCACGTTGGTCATGACGGGTTGCTTCAAAAGGGGGAGAACAGGGTGACCGTTCCCAACGGGCCGATCTTATCCCAAAGCCATCGCTCAGCAGCGGCCCGACAGTTCGTCATACAGGGCCAGAAACCGTCCCGTTGCCGCGCGCCAGCTGTAGCGCTCGTCAAGCAGTCGCCGCCCGGCCGCGCCCATCGTCGGTCCGTCTGCCTCGAGGGCGCAGGAGATGGCGGCCGCTAGGGCAGCTCGGTCGCCAGGCGGAACCAGGAACCCCGTGCGGCCGTCCTCGATCTTGTCCGGCAGCCCGCCGGTACGCGAGGCCACTATCGGGAGTCCGTGCGCCATCGCTTCCAGGGTCACCAGGCTCGAACCCTCGTACAACGTCGGATGGACGAACCAGTCGGCCAGCGCCAGCAACCCGTGCTTGACCGACTCCTCGACGAACCCGACGAGGACGCTGCGCCCGCCGGCCCCGCCGGCGGTCACAGTAGCTTCGATCACACTGCGTGTCGGGCCATCGCCAATCAGAACCCACGCCCACCCCGAAGGCAGGGTTTTCGCGACGTCGGCAAGCGCCACCGCAAGCACCTCGAATCCCTTGTTGGGCGCCAGGCGGCCCATCGATAGCAATAGCGGCTGGGCATCTTCGACACCATGATCTCGAAGCAACGCGGACGCCGCGTCGACGTCAGCTGCCGCCACACATCCGTCGGGGTCAACAGCATTGGGGATCAGCGTCACCCGTCCGTCGTCCAGGCCCAGCGGTCCCTGCACCGTCGGCATCAACGCCCGGTCGGTAACGATGACGCGCTCCGCGGCGGCGGCGATCCGACGCATGCCGGCCTGGAAAGGTGCATAGGCGAGGTGTTTCAGGCCCGAGGCACGGAACTCCTCCATCCCCTGCGTTGTAAGCACCAGCGGCATCTGCCAGCGTCCGGAGCGTTTGGCTGCCGCGGCCCCGAGTCCGGCTAGCCCGTGTACATGAACGATATCGCCGGGGTCGACGATAGTGCGCGCTACGCGTCGGGCCCACAGCGGATAGTTGGTGACCCGGTCGAGCACCACGGTTCCCTTGCGGACCCCGATCGGCAGCGGTCCCGGCGGCACCCACCGCAGCTCGGCAAAAGGACCCAAGACCCGCTCGGCGGCGCGGCGACGCTCCGGGTCACGTGGCTCCTCAGCCCACAGAGTGATGTCTATCCCGGCGCGCGACAGGTGCACGACCTGATCGTGAACGTGACGCTCCAGACCCCCTGGACCGTGGGCAGGATGCACCCGGCGCGTGATGATCGTCAGCCGCAGCGGGGTATCACTCACCTCGGCTCGACCTCAGGGCTTGCTCATATAGCTCTCTAATCCGAGGAATAACGACCGCCGGCGCGAATCGCTGCTGCGCGCTCACCAGCGCGGCCGCCCCGACACGCGCGCGTGTATCCGCGTCGGCGATGGCAGCAAGTGCAGCGGAAAGCTGGCCGGTCGTATTAAACAACCAGCCATCGCGGTCGCTGTTGATCGCCTCCGGAGTACCGCCGGTGGCGCGAGCAATGACCGGGGTGCCCACCGACATTGACTCCAGAAGCACTCGCGCCAGGGGCTCCTCCCACACACTCGGCAGTACCAGCGCCCGAGCACGCCGCATCAGGCGGAGCGTCTCCGACTCCTCGGTCCAGCCAACGAAGCGAAGATCAAGCCCTCGGGCAAGGGCTCGCTGTCTCATCCTTTCCTCGGCGGGTCCGCTCCCCGCCACCACCAGCGTCCAGGGGCAATCGGCATCGGCAAGCTCGTCAACGATGCGGTCGAACCCTTTGGTGGCGTTCAGCTTCCCGACCGCTAGCAGGTAGCTCTCCGGAAGCGCCGCATCGAGCTCGGAGCTTGTAGACGTCGCCAGGCGGGCCGAACGGGCAGCGTCGATGATATTCGGCACCACGTCGACGCCGCCCTCGATCATCGACAGATGCTGTCGAACGGCGTCGCTCACCGCGATGACTCGGTGCGCCCGTGACAGGGCAACCTGCCGGGCACGCAACCTGCGTTGCCCCCAGCCGCCCAGTACCGCCGCAAGCGGTAGCGGCAAACCCGTCAGCCGAGCCACCTGGTCGGTTACTGCAGCCCCGGTACCGTCTGCCCACGCGACGCCGTCAAGCCGCACCGGCCAATAATCGCGGATTGTAACCAGCGCCGCTCGACCGGCGGCCAGCGCCGCGTCGATCGCACCGGGACCACTATGAAGGTGCTGACCGTGGACCACCCGGATCGACGGGTCGGCGCTGAGCTTGGCTGCCACAGCCGCGCGAACCGCGGCGAAGGAGTAGTCATCGGCGCCAAGTCGGCGACGAATTGTGCGTGCTGCTTCGATGCCGACGCGGTGCACTGCGATGCCCTCGTACTCGCGGTCCTCGGCGCGCCGGGAGTGGCCGTCGACCTGCAGAACTTCGACGGCGTAGCCCGTAGCCACCAGCGCCTGGGCGAGGGCGTGAGTGCTCCAGCCGCTACCACCACAGCCGGGCGGATAAGCGTCGGTGACCAGCAGAACGCCGTTGGACGCTTGCGGTCTGCTGCGCTTCATCCGCCTCCGCCCGGAGCGTTCTCGACCAGCGACCAGCGATTGGTGAAGAAGCGCCAGGCGACGCCGGCCGTGCGCTGTGGTACGTACACCAGCTGGTTGAACACGATCGTGCGCATGGCGACTGGCTGGTCGCGCGGAATGATTCCGGTGGCGTATTGCAGCGCCAAGCCGAAGTTCCAAACGATCAGCGCTGCGAGCGTCACGGCGACCCAGCGCTGCCGCGACCGCGGCACCCGGTCGATCAGCGCCGCGAGCCCCACCGCAAAGATCGGCACACAGTTGATGAAGCGCCGGGCACCGAACGACGACCCACCCGCCCAGGTGGCGTAGGACCCGACGACCAGCACCTGCACCAGGAACGCCGCCGCCATTCCGGAAGCAAGCACTGGATGTTTGCGGCCGAAGAACCACAGTCCGAGGGTGCCCAGAAGAGTGACAGGTGTCCACGAGTAGAGCCCATGGAAACCCGAAAACAGGACGTCCAGCGCGTGACGTGGATAGGCAAGGAACTTGTCCAGGACGAACGGGGTGGGGCTGAAACTACCGTGCAATGCCCGATACACCAGGAACTGCGGCGCCACCACGACGCCGACTGCAACCACCATGAGCACTGCCCCTTGTAGCGGCCTGCGGGCGGCGCGCAGACCCCCGCGCCGGACATCCGCGAGCAGCTTCCATCCCTCGTCGACCGCCGGCGGAATGAACAGCAGCCAGTTCAGCTCGCGCACCAGCACCATCAGCCCGCCGGCGGCGCCCAGGGCTAACCACTGCGTCGGCGTCCGGTCGGGGCGCGTACGCAGCCAGATCCAGAGGAAGAGCGCCACCGCAAACAACGAGCTTGCGTGTGCCATCGGCGGAGTGATGTACAGGTAGAACACCAACGTCGAGGCGAACCATAGGCCGAGGACCGCTCGCTGTGAGGCCCATCTTCCGTTGAACTGTCGACAGATGCGGTAGGTCAGCGCCAAACCGAGAAGGCCCCAGAAGAGCGAGGATAGGCAGATAGCCCAGACGTACACCGCGCCGAAACCACTGCGATCGACGTCAGCACCGAGGGCACCGGCCAGCACCGCTACCAGGTCGGCGGCGATATAGAACGGCGACCACAACACCGCCGCGCCGATGGGCGCGTCGTTCAGTCGACGGCCGGTGATCGTGGGAGCGTCACGGAGATTGTGCAGCCAGTCGTTCGCCACCGGGGCGCGGCGCAGGAGCAGGTCGTAGTCGTTGAAGTAGTCGAGATCGCCGTCGAAGTAGACCGAGCGCAGGTGGGTGATGTACTTGATCTCGTCGGCCCCGTAGAGGCGTGGGGTGAAGAGTGGGAGTGCGACCACGGCGGCGAGGATCAGCATGCCCCATTCACGACGCCAGGAGTGCGAATCTGACATAGGCGGATCCGGGGGCGACAGGCGCCGGCCGCTGGCGCGGGTGAAGGAGCGCGCAGGCCGTCGGAGGCCCGCGCGGCGGCCCTGATTATATCGCGCTGCGAATCGTCTCCAGCAGCTCCTCCGAGCCCCGCTGCCACGAGAAACGCGACGCAACCAGGGCGCGTCCCTGCACCCCCATCTGCTCTGCCATCGCCGGCGACGAGAGGATCTCCGCGACAGCCGCAGCGATCGCCTCCGGGGTGGCGTCGACGAGTCGTCCGGTGCGGCCGTCGTCGACGTTGTCGATCACACCGCCCTCCGCTACCGCAACCACCGGGAGGCCACAATAGGCTGCTTCGCCAACTGTTAACCCGAGCGACTCTTCACGCGCTGCGTGCACGTAGCATCGCGCCGTACAGTACTGGAGCGGCAACTCGGCGTCGGGAACGAACCCGGCGAACTCCACTCGCTCCTGCAGACCGAGCTCCTGCGCAAGCGCTTCCAGCCTCAGTTGCTCGGGCCCGGTACCCACGATCCGTAACGTTGGCGGTGCGGCCTCGTCGCCCACCGCATCGGTGAGCAAGGCGAGAGCGCGCAGCACCAGGTCAACTCTTTTGCGCGGGTGCAGGGTGTTCACCGTGACGAGGCTATGCTGCACCGCCACCTCGGTGGCACATGCAGCATCGAGCGCGGCGTGATCGAGACCGTGGGTAAGCGGCTGGGCGCGGCGACCGTAGACCGTCTCGATACGGCCAGCGGAATAGGGTCCAGCAGTGGTGATCGCTTTGACAGCGCGAACGAGCCATCGGTCGATCGGGCGATACAGCACGATCAGGGGCGCCAGCAGCACGCGCGCCGCACCGACGCTCCGCAAGATGCTGCCGCGATCCTGGTACAGCACCCGCGGTGGCTCGAAACAGTGATAGACGACGGCGCCGCGCCACCGGGACAGCATCTTCACCAGCGCCGCGATCGGAAGCGACGGCCCGCCGCACAGCAGGTAGGCATCGGCGTCCGGCTGCATGTGCCTCAACAAGCCCGGGGATCGCAGATACTCCACCAATGCGTTGGCGTAGTGGCTGCCCCACCGGTCGAGGCGTGTCCCGGTCACCACCGGCGTGACACCCGGCGCCAGAAGTGCCTGGCACGACGCGTCGAACTGGTGACAGACGATCCGCACGCGATGGCCTTGGCGCGCCATACCGGCGGCCCATTCGAGCAGTGAACGCTCGGCTCCCGACAGGCTCTTGAAGCGCGGAAAGACGACGTCCACGCGCATCGGCCGCGCCTGCTCCACCTCAGACACCAACGGCTCGATAGACGTCATCGAAAGAAGCGGCGATCCGCGTCCAGTCGAGCTCGGCTTCGGCGTTGCCGCGAGCCCGTTCGCCGATCTCGCGCCGCAGCTGCGGGTCATCGAGCAGACGTAGCAGACCCGCGGCCAGAGCCGCGGCGTCGCGTTCCGCGACCAGGAGGCCGTTGTCGCCGTCGACCACCACGTCGGGAATTCCTGCGACCGCGCTGGCAACAACGGGCGTAGCGCTCGAAAGGGCCTCCATCAGCGTGTTCGGTAGTCCGTCGACGTTGCCCGCCGGCCCGTGTACCGAGGGCACGGCAACCGCGTCAGCAGCGGCGTAGTAGATCGGCAACTCGCGGTGCGGAACGGCGCCCACGAACGCTGCCCGCTCGGTCACGCCGACGCCATCCGCCTGCGCCCGCAATTCGTTCTCGAGCGGACCCGAGCCGACGATCAATGCACGTGCCTCTGGGTGCTCAGCAAGCACTCGTGGCATGGCCTCGATCAGCACGTCGAAACCCTTCTTGTATACGAGTCGGCCGACCGCCAGTATCCACGGCGCCTCGGCCGGCACATCATGTCGTTCTCCCAGCTGCTGTCGGACTGCCGACCGTGTGGCCGCGTCGAGTGGCACGAAGCGCTGGGTATCAACGCCGTAGGGCAGCCGTCGTGGCGGCGGGCACCCGGCGAAGGCTGCGACGCGGCGGGTGAGATCTGCGGAACAAGCGGTGACCGCAGCGCTACGTGCGAGCGCGAACTCGGCCAACCGCCGTACCCAGGCGAATCGTTCAGCGAGAAACACGCCGCTGCCATGGCACGACACAATCAGCGGCGGGCCGTCGGCTCGCCGCGCGGCGGCAACGATCGGCGCATTCGGAACCAGCCAGTGCGCGTGCAGTAGATCGTATGGGTGGCGCGCCTGTAAGCGACGGATGGCGCGCCATGCGGTCCACGCAGCGGGGACCGCTGCCAGATAGGCGTCAGGCCGCAGTCGGCGGTCGCCAGACAATGCCTGCGCGTAACCCCAAGGGTGCCAGCGCCGGGTTGGTGTGTAGCGGAACGCATGCAGCTTGACCGCTGAGTCCGGTCGCTCCAGTTGCAGGTCCGGATGCCAGGGGACCAGCACCTCGATCTCGTGGCCGAGACAGGCGAGTCCCTCGCAGATCGCTTGTACGAAAGCGGCGTTGCTATCGCCGCGATGGAGCGGGTACGTGGTGGCGAGATGGAGCACGCGCATCAGTCGTGCCTAGCCGGAGGCGCCGGGCTTTCAGCGCGCGACCGGCTCAGGGCTCATCTCCGACGTGCCGAACCGCTGACTCTCTGCTCGTCGCGATGGCGGTCGCTCGCACCCCCGGGAGGCTGCGCACGGAGACCTCCTCGCGACGTTCGACGTCGCTGCGGCGCTGTCGGTATAGCACCTCCTCGAGCAGCTTGCGGTTGGCCGCCTGTAGATCTGCTAGCACTCCCAGGCTCATGGTTTGAAAGCCCACGATGGCGAGGATGGCGGCGAGGATCAGCGACTGCACGTTGCCGTCGGCGGCGTCGACGAAGAGAAATCGGTAGAGGAACCGCAGGCCGATTGCTACCGCGGCGAGCACGAACACCGTGCCGACGTAGAAGAACAGCTTCAACGGCTGATACATCGAGTAGGCACGAGCCATCGTTGCGCTAGCGTTCTTGACGTAATCGAGCGTCGAGCTGGCCAGTCGCGACGCCCGTGGGGTGTGGTTCGCCTCGATGGGAACGTCGGCGATTCGCAGGCGGCGGGTACCGGCCTGGATCAACGTCTCCAGCGTGTAGCTGAACTCGCTGATTACGTTGATGCGCAGCGCCGCCTCACGGCTATAGGCGCGGAAGCCGCTGGTGGAGTCGGCGACCGCGGTGCCGGACAGTCGCCGCATCGTCCAGGATCCGAGGCGCTGTAGCAGGCGTTTCGCTAGCGAGAAATGGCGTAAGGATCCGGGGTCACGATCTCCGACCGCCATGTCGGCCTCGCCGGCGAGAATCGGCGCCACCAGCCGCGGTATGTCGGCACCGTCGTACTGGTTGTCGCCGTCGGTATTGACAATGATGTCGGCCCCGGCTCGCAGCGTCGCGTCGATGCCGGCCTTGAACGCTCTCCCCAGACCCTGCCGCTGGGTGAAACGCAGTACCGCATCGGCGCCGTTGTCCAGCGCCACATCGCTAGTGCCATCGTCGCTGCCATCGTCGACAACGAGGATTTCGACCACGTCCACGCCTTCCACCTGGCGCGGAATGGCAGCCAGTGTCTGGGCCAGGGTGGTCGACTCGTTGTGGCAGGGGATCTGTACGATCAGCTTCATGGGAGGTTCCGCGGGCCCCAGCGTATTCGGTCAACGGCCACACCGAGGGTGCGCGAGTCCGAAGAACCGTCGGTTTCCGCAGGCCTCAGAGGCGGTGTTGTCTCGATCTCCAGAACAGCCGGTCGGTCGGTCGGAGACCACTCGGGAGGAACTGGAAAACTATAGTCCCTGAACCCACGGTGAACCACGACGGTCGCCGCATCGATTCCGTCAAGGCGAACGGTGATCCGCTGCTCTCCCAGATCCGGTGGGTAGCCGCCGGCAAGCGTGATGATGAGCTCCTCGTCCGTCTCATCGATGCCAGGCAGGACGAAGCGACCCACCGGACGAGTCCATCGGTAGGATCGCTCACCCCGCCTCCCTTCGATGTTCTCGAGCGTTCGGCCTGCGAGGTAGAGATCGTCCCACCCACCCACGTCGAGCGCACCATTCAGCGGTGCCGGGGCACCGGGGCGCAACCGGTAGAGCTTGGCGTTGATCACCACGGGTTCCGTCTCGACGGGGAGTCTGTTGTCGGCCGACGTGGTCTCCTGCAGACGGGAGCCCTCCCACAGAAACGCCTCCACCGGATCGGCTCTGAGCCAATCGACGGCCTCGATGTAACCGGTGGTCAGCAGGTATACGCCGCGACCACGGGCCACCTGGTCACGCACGAAGCCAAGGACTATTTCCCGGCTGAGCTCCGGCTCGGGCAGGCGCAACATACCCAATCCGAGCTCGTGCTGGATGGCGTTCTCGAAGCGCGGCAGGCCCCGCCGTGTATTGGCCTCCAGCAGCACGACAGCATCCGGCGGCAACGCTGCCGCCAGTGTCTGCATCATCTGCGATCCCCCCTCCAGATCCCGGGTGGCCGCATACCGGGTCGCGTAGGTCCACGAGCGCCACGTGATCCACCCGGCTGTGGTGGCGACTACAGCAATGACCATCGCCGCCGCGATCATCGGGACAGCACCGCGTGGCGGACGGCGCAGCCGTGTCCAGGCGCGCTCGGCCAATACGCCCAGAAGGCCGGCGGCAGCCGCCAGAGTCGTCGGCAACACCACGGGCAAGTAGCGCCGGTAGGCCCACAGCAGCTCCGGGATGATGTTCTTCCTCCAAAGCAGCACCGCGGAAGCGACCACCAGAATCGTCACCACGGCTCCAAAACCAGGCCGCGGCGACGGCCGCAGCACCGCCAGCAAGACAGCGAACACGGCCACCAGGGTGGCGACTGAGGAGACCAGCCAAATCACCAAGATGAAGTTGTGCGCGTCCCAGCTCTCTGTTTCTGGGCGTACGAAATAGGCGTAAGAAACGGCTGCTGTGAAGGCGGCTGCGAGCACGCCGCGGAGTAGACGCCCGGAACGGCTCAGCGGGTCCAGAGCGCCCGCCACCAACGCTAGCGGTACGAGCGGAGTACGTATGCTCCGGGCGCCAACCGCCACTGCCGCGGTGGCGGCTACGGCCATCGCCAGCGTTAGCATCCAGAAAGGTTTCTTCGGCGGCCCGTAGAGTACGTCGAGGACGTACGGCAACGACCAGAACCAAAGGTGAACGAACCCGTGGACACCGACGGTCAGGGAGCCGGCCCAGAACCAGCGCGTTGATACGGTGCGCAGACGTCCGCTCAGCACGTCGGCCACGTAGATCAACCCGAGAGGTACTACCAGCGTCCAGAGCTCGAGCTTGGTGAGCCAGATCAGGCCAAATGCCCACCCGGCCATCAAGCCCATAGTCCGTTGGTCGCCCCCACGCTCCCGCAGCAGGGCGAAGCAACCGATCAGGATCATCGCCTGCGCATGAACCTCGGCCGATCCATAGCGCACGAACCAGGAATTGGCGAACGACATACATAGCCAGACAGAGGCGAGCACACCAGCGAGACCGTTGGCGAGCGCCCGGCCAAGAAAGAAAAGCGCCGCTGCCGCCAGGATCGCAACGCCGACGACCACGTATCCGGCATCTGTTGATCCCAGCCCGGCACGGCCGATCGTCAGCCACACGGGTCCGACCGGAAGAAATTGCGGCACCACGCGTCCAGTCTCGATGTCATCGAGGTAGAAGCCCATCGACCTCGACCGCGATTCGACACGCTGGCGGAAGAAATACTCTCGCGCCTCGGTCGACATCTCGACAACCAGCGGATCCTCGAAAGCGAGCGTGCCGCTTCTCAGCAGCTGCGATGCGGTTAGTCGATTGACTCCCTGATCGCGCGCATCGAGCCGCGTATCGAATGGCGGCGACGAAAACCAGAAGGTCAGGGCCGCTAACACCGGCAAGACGAGTAATCCCACGGAGTCGACGCCCGATGGCGATACGAAACGCGGTCGTGACGACCGCCACAGCCACGACGCGGTGGCCGCCGCTATGGCGACCAGCGCCAGCGCGCGGATCCCGAACCAGCCAGCCTCGGACAACACCACACCGGCGTGGCTCAACAGCAGATAGCCCCCGGCCGCGGCAAGGAACAGGCGCTCAGCAAGCGGTGCGCCGCGCCCGAACGAGTGCCAACCGAAGGCCATCGCCGCCGCCAGCGCCGCTACGACCCAAACGGGCAACGCGCCGTCAGCCATCGCGATCCGCCACCAGCCCTGCGACGCGTGGCGCAGCGTCCGCCAACCGCCCGTTGATCAATAGCCGCGCCTGCTCGGGAACATTGGAAGGCATACAACTGCGGCGGAGACCGGCACGGAACACCTCCCAGGTGGTCTCGGCGCGGCGGATGGTCTCGGCGCCGTATTGTTGCGCGCACGCCAGCGCCTCGTGCACCGCGGTAGCGACCGACGTGGCGCCGGCGCCCGCACGAACCCATCGTTTGCTTGCCCGCCTCAGGCCTTGAACGAGTTGCGCGTCGTCCATCAGGTTGTCGATCGTGGTAGAGAACGCCTGGCCGAGGGCGCGTCCCGGGGCCAGCCTCGGGGCGATGTCGCGCGGCAGGAAATCGTAGTGCGGCGCCCCCGCTACCAGCGTTACAGCGCCGCGCGCAAGCGCCCGATACATCAACGCACGCTCGTACGCGACCGGCTCGGGGGCCACCGAAACCAAGATATCGGCTGCGTCCGCTACCTCCAGCAGCTGGGATTGGCTCGGCGATAAGTGCCACTCGATCCGTCCATCGAGCGCCAGGCGCGCTGCAGCCGGACCAGCAACGGCCTGGTGGATGATCTCGGGAGTCACATAGCGAATCGAGAGGTCGGGGTGCTTGTCCAGCAACTGGGCGATCCCTGACATCAGCGGCTGCGGCCATCGCGAGCTCGCCGAGACGATGGAGATGACGGCCGGCGTGTCCGCCGACTCTAGCGGCGCGCCCAGAACACCGGCGCCAATCGGTAGCTCCACGTGGTCCACGTCGACGCCTTGTCGCCGCATCTGCGCGGCGATCGGCGCTGTGGCTGCCAGCATCCGGTGATGGCGCGACATGCCGCGCACCAGGGGGTCGTAGTGATCGTAGAGCGCCCGCGTGCCCCAGCCTCCAGCGACCGCGGCGCCCACGCGAGCACCGAGCCGTGGCATCGTCGCCTCGAGCGATTCGATGTAGGCGTCCCAGCGTCCGAGCAGCCCCATACCGCCGAGCAGCATGTGATGCATCGCCGGATCTAGAATCCACGCCACGCCGGGGAAGCGACCGGCGAGCAAATAGCTGGGCTCGTAAGGCAGGAAGTCACGCCCGAGCGTATAGAGTGCGGTGTCGAAAGCCCGGTGTGCGTTGCGCTCATCGAACCGCAGATAGTGGAACGAAGGCGCCGGCAAGGCGCCCTCTCGCAGGCGGGTTGACTCGACGAAGACTTCGACCTCGACGCGCGCCGCAAGAGCTCGCACAACAGCGTCGAGCTGGCGTGCCACCAGCGCACCGGGATCAAGGCTCGGGAGCGTGATCGCAACGCGCACGACTAGTGTCCTGCAACCGCGGTTCGTTGCGTGATGCCAGGTCGAGACAGGTGTGTGATGCCGGGTCGAGACACTAGTGGCCTGTCACAGATGATCGTCGCATATCGTGCCCCTAGTCCAGAGTCGACGTCAGCGCCGCGATAGCCTTCGGCCAGCTGACCCGTTCGCGAACCATCGACCGCCCCGCCTGCCCGAGGCGCTCGCACAAGGCGCGGTCCTCATACAGCAGGTCGATGCGGTCGGCAAGAGCGTCAGGCTCGGGCTCCACGACGAACCCCGTTTCGGCCTCGCGCACGAACTCGAGAACCCCACCGGAGTCGGTGGTCGTCACGACCGGCCGGCCGGCGAAGAACGCTTCGAGGGTCGTAAAGCCATAGTCCTCGTCGAGCGGCGTCAGCGCCATCGCGAAGCAACCCGCCATTAAGTCGAGCACGTCGTCGTCGGAGACGAACCCCAAGAAATCGATGCGATCTTGCAGGCCGAGGTCAGCGACCAGCTCCAGCAGCCGGTCATGGTCAGGACCGCGCCCGGCGATTCGCAAGCGAACGGGATGGCGTGTGTGGGCCAGTGCATGGATCGTCAGATCTAGCCGCTTGATGCGATCGAGCCGGCCGACATGGAACAAGTAGCCGCCGTAGGCGCCGACCCGCAGGCTCTGATGCAATGGTGGCGGCGCGTAGAGTGGTGTTGCTTGGACGCCGCAGTACATCTGCAGGCGGCCGGCGGTGTTCTGGCTGTTGGTGAACAACGCCCTGGCTTCGGCCAATGCCTCCATATCGAGCTCGAACAGCGCATCGCGAAGCGCTACCTCGTCGTCGGCGAGGCGAAAGTTGCCGAACGGCGTCGGGTGCAGATCGTAGACTTCGCGCTGCTGGTGAAAGATCCAAGCAACCTTGTTTCGGTGCCGAGCCAGGTACGACGGGTACTTGGTCGCGATGAGCAAATCCACTTCGCCTGGAGCGGTTTCCTCGAAGTTCGCCAGCCGCCACGCCAGCGCCTGGTCGAGCGAGGAGACGGTTCCCGTCCAGGTGTACGGCAGCGTGACAAGCTCCGCCTGGTGACCGGCTTCGTTGAGTGCCGCAACGGTGAGCTCCGCGTGGAGCTCGGCACCGCCACGAAGGAAGGGTACCTGCGGTGCCGCGACGACGATGCGGCGGCTTCGGCTCACGACGCCTTGCCGGATCCGTCCACACGTGAAGCGATGAGCGCATATTCTTGCGGCGCCGCGTACATCTCGTTGACCTGATCGATCCGTAGGTTGAGCTCCTGCACGACCGCCAGGCTAGAGGCGTGTTCGAGAAAAGGTTCTTCGTCCACTCGTGCCACCTGGGCCACCTCGGGAACCTCGGCCTGGTACACCACATCAACATTCGCGAGTCCGCTCCGGTGCGCCATGAACGACAGCAATTGCGGATGAACCGGGCGCGTATGCGTGGGATCGAGCACGTAGGCACGCACGAGCGCGAACAGGCTCTCGGGATTGATGGTCTCGACCACCAGTCGTCCCCCCGGGGCCAGGCGGGAGGCGGCCAGGTCGGTGAGCGTTGACCAGTCCGGGGGCGGGATATGCTCGATCACCTGGGCCAGAAAGATCCCACCTAGAGAGCCTTCATCCTGTCGCACCAGCCACTCGAACAGATCGGCGCACTCCGCCCGCAAGCCACGCTCCACGCAGGCCGCCACATCGGCAGCATTGATCTCGACGCCGATGGCGTCGGTGCCGGTGGCCTCGAGCAGCTCGAGAAACTCGCCGCGCCCGCACCCGAGATCGGCAACCGGCCCCGGGACGTTCTTGAAGCGCGCCACATGCGCCCGCATGCGGCGTGTGATCTCAGCCTCGTCACCTCGGAATCGGAGCTGAAAAGCCCGGTAGTCCTCGTCGCCCATCCAGTCACGCAGTCGCCGCCAGAGCTCGCCGTCGACCCGCTCGGGGGCGGAGGTACCCGAATCGGCGCGCCGCGAATCCGGTGAGGCTGCCTGTACCTGGTCGAGAACTCTTCTGAGCTGCGCCCGGGTCTCGAGAAGCTCCGCCTCGGCGATATTCGAGGTGCGCGCCTGCAGCTGCTCGAGAACCTTGTCTTTCTCGTCGAAGCGCGCATCGATCGCCTGCGCTCGCTCGACGAAACGCACCTCGAGGAAATGCATGCGCTCGACGTGCTTGCCGCAAAGGTCGTCCAGCGCCCCGTGCAGCGCCCAAAGCTCCTCTTCGAGCGCGTCGAAGAGCACTCCCTGCCGATCTCGCAACGCCTCGTCGTAGTTGGACAATGCCGCGTCCAGCCGCGCCTCCAATTGCCGGGGGTCGGGAGCCAGGTCGAAGAGCGCGTCACGCGTGGCGACCAATTGTTGCTCGATTGCCACTCCCATCTGGTTGAGGTGCCGGACAATCTCGGCGTTGAATCTCTCCTGTCGCGCAAGGTACGGGTCGAGGAACGGTTGCACGAAGGGGCGCGCGCAGCGGCGCAACAGGGTGAGCAACGGCCCGATCACGGACACGCTCGAGCCGACGTCGATCGGATCCGTTATCACCGCGAGATCGTTGGCGGCCGTCAGGTGTTCCGAGTGGGCACCGCTGGATTCGAAGGGCAGTTGTGGTTTGACGGGGGCGGCAAGCTCGGGGCTAGGCGCAGGGGAGGTGTCAGCGGCAATTCGCGGCGGAGACGACGCCCTGAGCTCATCCCGGATCTGATCTCGCACCCGCTCAAGTCGCCGTGCGATCTCGTTCTGGTCCATGGCGTGTCTCAGGCCGGACGCTAAGCGCGCGGCAGGTCGAGCCTATCGGCCGACGGAAGTGTAATCGAACTCCAACTCGCGCATCTTGTGAGGCTCGTAGACATTCCGCAGATCGACAACCACCGGTGTCCTCATGCTGGCACGCATGCGTCCCAGATCGAGGTTGCGGAACTGGTTCCATTCGGTAGCGATCACCACGACATCGGCGTCCGAGCACGCGTCGTACGCATCCGTGCGGTAGGAGATGCGATCCCCGAGTAGAGCCCGCGCGGTTTCCATCGCCGCCGGGTCAAAGGCCTGGATCTGTGCGCCCTCGGCCACGAGGCCCTCCGCGATCGCGATCGCCGGGCTTTCACGCGTGTCGTCCGTGTTGGGTTTGAAAGCCAGCCCGAGCAGGCCAACCTTCGTGCCATCGAGGCTGCCGCCGACCGCGGCGCGGATCTTGTCGATCATCAGCTCACGCTGCCGTGCGTTGGCGGCCAGCGCGGCACGCCCGACCATGAAGTCGGCGCCAACTTCCGCCGCGGTGGCCACGAGCGCGCTGACATCCTTCGGGAAACACGAGCCGCCGAATCCCGGGCCAGGATGCAGGAACTTCGACGAGATCCGACCGTCGAGACCCATCGTCCGCGCCACGACGTGAACGTCGGCGCCCAATCGCTCGCATAGGTTGGCCACCTCGTTGATGAAGCTGATCTTCACGGCAAGAAATGCGTTAGATGCGTACTTGATCATCTCCGCTGTCGGCACCGAGGTCACTACAATCGGCGTTTCGATCAGATAGAGCGGACGATAGAGGCCCTCCATCATCTCGGCGGCACGTTGCGAATCGACCCCAATGACGATGCGATTCGGTCGCATGAAGTCCTCGATGGCCGAGCCTTCGCGCAGGAACTCGGGGTTGCTGGCAACGTCGAAATCGGCGGCTGCGCCGGCATGTTCACGAATGCGCTGCCGGATACGGTCGCCGGTGCGAGGCGGCACCGTGCTCTTCGTGGCAATGACCTTGTAGCCGTTGAGATTGCGGCCGATGTCATCGGCCACGGCATCGATAAAGGTCAGATCGGTGCTGCCGTCGGCGCGCGACGGTGTGCCGACGGCAATGAACACGACATCGGCAGAGCGGATAGCCGCGGCGACATCAACGGTGAAACTCAACCGCCCGGCGGCGACGTTCTGAACGATTTTTTCCGCCAACCCGGGCTCGTAGAACGGCACGCGACCCGCCGATAGGGCGGCGATCTTCGCCTCATCGATGTCGCAGCAGGTGACATCGAGGCCAAAATCAGCGAAACACGTGCCCGACACCAGGCCCACATACCCGGTGCCGATCATGGTGACCTTCATGGGGATCCTCGATCGTTTCGCGCCCTAGCGTGTCGGCAATGGCGCCAGCGAGTAGCCAGCAGGTTGCGTCAGAGCTCTGGTCGGTGGCGGTTGCGACGGCGTGCACGTCTGCCCGCTCTCCCCGGTCAAGCGCACGGGCGGAGCCGGTCTGCGGGGAATGACAGCAGCGGTGCCGAGCAGCCGTGCCGGGAGAAGGGAAAGGATATCCCAACATCCTCACCAGCGGCGCACGGTGTCAGGACATGCCACCAGTCAGTGCTCGCCTGATTGCGGTGACGTAGCTCGCAGCCATGGCCTCACGGGTGATCGTGTTCGCGGCCCACGCTCGAGCCGCGGCCGATGCGCGGCTCCGGGCGGCGTGGTCTGTCAGCAGCTCGAGGAGCGCCGCACGTAGGGCGCCGGCCTCGTCTGCGGCCGTTCCGGTCGGCACACGTCGAACGGCGCCGTCCGGAATAGCGCGCAAGTGGACCAGATCGTGAATCACCATCGGCTTGCCGAGCTGTAGTAGTTGCTGCTGGGTTCCGGAAGAGGCCCGGGCCGTCGGGTAGCGCAAGTTGACCGCGATATCGGTGGCGCGCATCAGGGCCCCGAAGTCCAGATCGCCGACTCGTCCCGTCCACTGCACCCGACGCCCCAGACGGCGCGCCGCGGGCAGCCGCACGAGCTCTGGATCAGCGGCGCCGACCACAGCGAAAACGAACTCGTGATCATTGGCAAGCCCGGCCAGCACATCGAGGATCATTGCGACGCGGTGCTCGGAGCCCATGTGTCCGAACGTGGCTACCAGTGGTCGTTGATCATCCGCTCCGAGATCGGCCCTCCACGATGCGACCAGATCCGCCGGCGGCTCGGGTACCGGTAGCCAGTGCACCACCGAGTCAATCTGCGCGTTCGGGAGTTGGGCGCGCAGGTAGCGCGCCAGCAGGTCGCCGTGCACGACCGTCAAGAGGCTCGCTCGGACGAGGTCCTCGCACATCGGGAAGTTCCAGTAGAGCGCCGGGGTACCGAATCCGGCGACAACAAGGCGGCCGACGTCGCTGGCGACATCGGGGCGTCCATCCAGCAGCGCGGCACGATAACCATCGAGATCATGGGTCCGCAGGTGGTGCGCCGCCCGCGATGGATGCAGCACCGCGTCGTGCAACACCAGCAGTCCGGGATGTTGCTTTGCTATCGGGGTGGTGTAGTGATGCGCCTCGCTGTTACCGACGTGATAGATGGCAAGGTCGTATGGACGCATGGCGTCGCGCCGGGAGAACTGCTCGTGTGGAAGAACGCGCTGCCGACGGCCAGCCCAGCGCCCGGCCCGCAGCCGCTCAGGGGCGAAGACGTCGATCTCCCAAACGTCCGGAAGCACGCTCAGTAGGCCGGCAACGTAGTCGGCAATGCCGGTCGGTGCCGGGGGCATTGGCGAGAACATTGCCAGCCGCAAACGACGATCTGCGACTGCCGCGTGCGCGCCTCCCGGGCCAGCGGCTAGCGTCGGCACCGATCCCGCGTCCAGACTCACGCCGTTCCCACCCGAGTGCGCTGAAGAACACGGGCAAGATAGTGCCCGGTTGCGGAGGCGTCGACTTGCGCGACCTCCTCCGGGGTCCCGGACGCCACCACTCGCCCGCCGCCGTCACCGCCTTCAGGCCCGAGGTCGATGATCCAGTCCGCGTACTTGACCACCTCGAGGTTGTGCTCCACCACCACCACGGTGTTGCCCTGGTCGACAAGCGCGTCGAGCACGCGCAACAGGCGGCGCACATCGTCGAAGTGCAGGCCGGTGGTGGGCTCGTCGAGAAGATAGAGCGTCGAACCAGTGGCGCGGCGCGACAGCTCCTTGGCGAGCTTCAGCCGCTGTGCTTCGCCGCCGGAGATCGTCGTCGCTGGTTGACCGAGGCTCAGATACCCGAGCCCGACTTCCTGCAGCGCCACCAGCCTCTGGGCGATCGCCGGAACGGCGCCGAACTGCTCGGCAGCCTGGTCGATTGTCATTCCGAGGACATCGGCGATGTCGTGACCGCGGTATTTGACCTCCAGCGTCTCGGCGTTGTAGCGGCGCCCCGAACAATCGTCACACAGGGTGTAAACGTCGGGCAGGAAGTGCATCTCGATCTTCTTGAGGCCGGCACCGCGGCATCCCTCACAGCGCCCGCCGGCAACGTTGAACGAGTAACGGCCGGGGCCGAAGCCGCGCACCTTGCTCTCCGGCAAAGTCGCGAACAGCTGGCGTATGGGGGTGAATGCTCCCGAATAGGTGGCCGGGTTGGAGCGCGGCGTGCGCCCGATCGGGTCCTGCGTGATGTCGATGACCTTGTCGACTGCCTCGATGCCGTCGATTCGGTCGTGAGCACCGGGACGCGCTGAGGCACCGTTGAGATGCTGGGCCAGTGCGCGATAGAGAGTTTCCTCTACCAGGCTGCTCTTTCCCGACCCTGATACCCCGGCGACCACCACAAAGCACCCGAGCGGCAGGTCGACGTCGATGTTCTTCAAGTTTCGGTGGCGTGCCCCACGAACGACGAGCCGGTTCGGGCCGCCGTCGGCGCGCGGCAGCGGCCGCCGGCGCCGCTGGGGGATCTCGATGCTACGACGACGTGACAAGTAGGCACCCGTGGGCGAGTGCGGGTGGTCGGCGACATCTCCGGGCGGCCCCTCGGCTACCAGGTAGCCTCCGTGCTCGCCGGCACCGGGGCCAAGGTCGACGACCCAATCGGCCGCACGTATGGTCTCCTCGTCGTGTTCGACGACAACCACCGTATTACCGAGATCGCGTATCGCTTCGAGGGCATCGATCAGTTGGCGGTTGTCGCGCGCGTGCAAACCGATACTCGGCTCGTCGAGCACATACAGAACGCCGCGCAACCGCGTGCCGATCTGGGTCGCCAGCCGGATCCTCTGACTCTCTCCGCCCGCCAGGCTGCGCGCCGGGCGGTCGAGGCTGATGTAGCCCAAGCCGACCTGGGCAAGGAACCCGAGCCGTTCCCCCACCTCCTTGAGAATGGGCTCGGCGATCGGCCGCAGCCGCTTGCGGACCTTCATCTGGCCAATCGCGCTCTCGGCCTCCGCTATGGTCAACGCTGACAGCTCTGCAATCGACATCCCGCCGATCCGCACAGACAGGCTCTCGGGCCGCAGACGCGTGCCGGAACACGCGCCGCAGACACCCTCATGGAGATAGGGCTCCAGCCGCTTCAGAACGCGGGTTGATTCGGCGGCCTGGAGGGCGCGTTGCAGCCAGGGAACGACGCCCCGGAAGCCGCGCCCGAGGCTCTTGTCAAGGTAGTCGCCCTTGAGGCGAAACTTGATCAACTTGCCCTCGCGGCCGTGCATCACGAGATCGCGAAAACTCTGCGGAAGGCGCCGCCAGGGTTTACGTATGTCGACTTTCTCCTGGCGTGCCAGTGCACGCAGGAACGCCCGCGGGTATGCGTCTCCCCTCCACGGGGCGATGGCCTCATCGAGCAGGCCGAGGTCTGCATCAGGCACGATGCGAGCTGGATCGAAACGCCGATCCGTCCCCAGGCCATCACACACCTGACACGCACCCCGAGGGCTGTTGAATGAGAAGGATCGCGGCTCGAGATCCGGCAGGCTGATGCCGCAACGCGGGCACGAGAGTTTGTTGGAAAACAACTGGTCTCCCTCTCCAACGACGTTGATGATGACAACGCCGTCACCCAACTGCAGCGCGGTGTCGATTGCAGCGTGCAGTCGATCCCGTACCTTGGGGCGCAACACGAGCCGGTCAACAACGACCTCGATATCGTGCAGCTTGTTGCGCTCCAGCCTGATGGGTTCCGCGCCGAGCTCCCGGACGCGGCCATCGATGCGAGCCCGGGCGTATCCGCTGGAAGCAAGACGGGCGAGCTCGGCACGATACTCACCCTTGCGGCCGCGAACGATCGGTCCCATGACCTGCAGCTTCGCCCCCTCCGGCAGTGCCAGGACGCGCTCGACGATCTGCCGCCCCGACTGCGAGGCGACCGGACGATCGCACCGCGGGCAGTGTGGCGTGCCGGCGCGCGCATACAGCAGCCGGAGAAAGTCGTAGATCTCGGTTACCGTGCCGACCGTCGATCGCGGGTTCCGACTCGTCGTCTTCTGGTCGATAGCTATAGAAGGCGACAGGCCCTCGACAAGATCAACGTCGGGTCGCTCCATCTGTTCCAGAAACTGGCGTGCGTAGGCCGACAGCGACTCCACATAGCGGCGCTGGCCCTCAGCGTAGAGGGTATCGAAGGCCAGCGATGACTTGCCGGATCCGGAGGGTCCGGTGACCACGATCATCGAGAAGCGCGGCAGGTCGAGATCAAGACCTTTGAGGTTATGTTGCCGCGCGCCGCGAACCTTGATGCGATCAATCCTCACTGGATCACACTCTATTTATCCCGATTGTTCTGTATATATTGATATCCAGCCGCTCCAGAGCGCCCAGGAGCCGAGGAGGCTAAACTCGGCACTGACCGCGCCCTGTCCCCCGTGCCGTCGGCGTTGTCCCAGCTGAGGACCTCGGCAAGCGCATAGCTGATCAAATCTAGCAAAGTCGACATGTCGCCGAAAGCGATCCGCCGCGCCGACAACGAGATCGAGCCCGGGACCCTCTATGTCGTGGCCACGCCGATCGGTAATCTGGGCGACCTGACGCGCAGGGCCGAGCATGTGCTCGCTGGCGTTGACTCGATACTGGCGGAGGACACGCGGCGGACGCGCCGTCTATTGTCACATTTGGGCATCTCGGCGCGGCTCGAGGCGCATCACGAGCACAACGAGGCGCGGTCCATTCCGCGCTTGGTCGAGCGACTCAAGCAGGGGGCGGCGCTGGCCCTGGTCAGCGACGCAGGTACACCCGCAATCGCCGATCCCGGGTACCGGTTGGTTCGCGCCGCGATCGACGCCGCAGTGCCCATCGTGCCCGTGCCTGGCGCCAGCGCGGTTCTGGCGGCATTAGTAGGATCGGGGCTACCGATGGACCGGTTCACCTTCGCCGGCTATCCGCCGCGCAAAGACCGCGAGCGGCGGCGATTCCTACACCGGCTCGCGGACGCTCCCGGTACGCTGGTGCTGCTGGAGGCGCCGCGTCGAATCGCTGCGACGTTGTCGGCGGCGGCAGACGTCCTAGGGGATCGGCGGGCAGCCCTTGGCCGCGAGATTACAAAGCTGCACGAGGAGTTTCGTCGCGGCACCCTGGCCGAGCTGGAGGCAACTCTGGAGCCCGAAGTTCGCGGCGAGATCACACTGTGCATCGGGCCGGCGGCCGCTGCCGCTGGCGGGCCTGCTCCCAGCGCCTCCGAGCTTCGGCGACGCTACGACAGTAAGCTGCGCGGCGGTACCGAGCGCGGTGAGGCACTACGTCAACTGGTAGCGGAGTCCGGGCTGCGTCGCCGTCAGGTCTACGGCGCATTACACTTGCAGTCGGCTGAACCCGTCGACGAAGGGTGCTCGACGGCGAACGATGAACTCGACTCCGGAGCCGCGGAATGAACCGTCTGCTGACCGTGATCGCAATCGTGCTGGCAACGACCGCCTGCAGCCCCCCCTCCGGCGAAGAGCTCGTTCAAGAGGTCATGCAGCAGCGCAACAAGTACGACGCCACACCGCAGTCGTGGATCGTGCGTCCGGACGGAACGATCTACATCGAGGTGCTGGTGGTCAACAACAACCTCGAGGGTGGCCTGCGGACGCTCACGGTTCTGGTCGAGCAGATCGACACCGACGAAACCGTGCTCAAGAGTGAGCGGGTGCCGATGAACGTAATGTCGCTGACCGCCGGTCTGGGGAAGAACCTCGGAGTCAGCGTGATGGCCGTCAAGCCGGATGTGGAGTACGTCCGCCTGCTGGTCGAGGCCGCTCCAGAGTCCGACAGCTGGTCGGAGTTCCCTGAGTTCGACGCCGTCCGCCCGCGCATCTGACCACAGCCCTAGCGACACGGGGCCTGGGTCCGAAGCCCGATCGGCCCGGCTGCTAGGGGTCGGCCACAGCGAACAACTGGCGGTGCGGACACCATCCCGCGGCGCCACCGCCGTGCCTATACCTCGGCACAGATGATGTAGACCGTGTAGGTCCCAACGTCGACGTTGGGCCCGCCCTTGTTGGTAACCGTCCCCGTCCACGCGTTGTTAGCGCTCGGATAGCTGGTCTGAAGGTCGACGTTGTGGCCTATGGCGTCGCTGTCGACGAGAAAGCCGCCACCGAGGACCCTATAAGCAACCGTCGGGCAGGTAACGGTTCGGGGGCTGGTAGCGCCGACCGTGTTGCCCGTGGCGATTGTCCCCTGGAGGCCGGCTATGTTCTCCGTCACCTGGTTCGTTTCGAGCGTCAGGGCTCCTGCCCCGCCATCGCCGCCCGGGCTGCCAGGCGCTCCAGTGACACCCTGCGGACCCTGGGGTCCCGTCGGTCCCTGGGGCCCCTCGGGCCCCGGCGGACCGGTATCACCCTTCGGACCCTGCTGGCCTGCAGTCTCGATGTAAACCTCGAACTGCTCCTCCTAGCCGCCATTGCAACGGATCGAGAGAAGGTGCGACACCCCGAACTCGATGTCGCGGCGCTCGAAGGCGAGTATCATCAGCCGGTCGCCACTGGAGATCACCGTCAGTGGGTCGCCGCCGAGAAACACCGCTGACCTTGTTCGGGGCAATGCACAGCCGGCCTCCCCGGACCACCAGCTGATCGACGGTGAAATCGACGAACGCGGTCATCACATTCGGAAGATCCTGAGCGCCGCGCCCGCCCTGCTGTGCGATCACTGGACCGGCCGAGCACGAAGACGAGAGCCACGGTGATTCGGATGGATCGAGACGGCATGGGTCCTGACTCCGCTGGGCGCTGTGCTTTCCAAAAGGTAGGGCAATCAGCTGCCAGCCTAGGAAGCTCGTGCGGCGACCAACAGTCACTCGCGCGGTTTCGCCGGCCAACCCGGGCCTAGTGGGTACAGAAGCGTTGCCGGCGACCCTCGGGAGGGAGCGGCAACACGGCGCTCGAGGTCGGCGTGTCAGGCCAGGTGCGCCAACCGTGGATGCGCGGTACGGAAGCGATCGCGGCTCAGCGGGCTCGCGTTTATCTGGTGGTTAGTCGTTGTCGCCGGCAGCTACGATTGCCTCGACGGCTTCGACCGCGGCTTCCGACGTAACTCCGGCTATCGAGTTGAGGCAGTCGAGCAGGTTGCTGCAGTCCGACGACGGATCGTCGAGCGGCGTCGCGGCGAGCACCTCTGCGGGGATGTCCCGCGCGGCTCGGTACGCACTGACCATGCGCTCGAACCAGGCCGGGTCGAGGGTCGAATCCTGCGCGGTCGGATAGTAGACCGCGTTGCCCTCGGTCACCTTCAGGTGTTCGACGGCATTCGCCAGCGACTCACGATAGCGTTCACGATCGGGAGCTCCAACCTGTCCGGCGGTGGCGCGCAAGTAGCCGACGGCGCGCTGCCACACCGCCGGGTCTGGCTCCATGTCGCGCTGCCGGGCGTAGGCTTCCATGCGCGACAGCGAGCGCTTCCACTCATCCGGCGAGTACATTCCCGGATGCGGTGGTTGGTGGCACGCCGAGCAAGCCTGAAGGTAGGCGCCGCCGCCGTCGCTGCGCAGGTTCGGAAACTGGCCGTTCTGGGCGTAGTTGCGCACCACGGCAGTACGGTAGCGGGTGTTGACCTGGGCCGCGATTGCCGCTGGATCGTGAGCGCCGTGCTGATCGATGAGTTGCCCGGCGACCACTGCTTCCTCGAGACACGTGGCGCAGGCGGCCGCATGTTGCGAACGATAGCAATCCACCACGCCGGTGTGCCCGTAGAGCTCACACGGGCAATAGCAGGCTATCTTCTCGAGCACTTCCGGGTGGTCGCGGGCGACGCGATATGCCACCGGAATCCGCTGTAGGTAGTCGAGCGGTACGAAGTCTTTTCGGGGTGCCGCGGCAGCGACCGGTGGGACGCTGGTGGTGCCCTCGGGAGCGCCTGTCGCTGCAGGCTGACGTCCTTCGTCCGCGGCAACCGTCGACGAGCCGCCGCTTGGTTGACCACCGCAGGCTCCAATGGTGACCACCGCGGCGCCCAGGAGCAGAAACTGCGTTGCCCTCATTGCCTGTCTCCTCGCGTCGACTGCGCCGCCCCCGCGCGCGCCGTCGCTCTGACCTGTCAGTGCCCGGCTCAACGCCGCGGCTGCACCTGCGGTTCGTCCGCCTCCTCGCTAGCTTCCCACAGCGAGAGGATGCCTCCAAAGCGCGAATCGATGATCTCGATACTTGCCGTCTTACGCAAGTTGCGGACGTATTCGTCCATGCGCTCCTGTGACTTGTCCGACGTCAGTCGCTGTCGTATTCCCTCGCGCACGTCGTCTAGCTCGGCGATGGTCTGTTCGCTTCGCTCGACTACCTTGACGATCGAATAGCCGAAGGTGGTCTCGATCGGGTCCGAGAACGACCCGACCGGCATCGCCGGCACGGCGACTGCCAGGCTCTCGGTCAGATCACCGACAGCGATGAAACTGCCCGTATCCGCTACGTGTTGGCCGTTGACGTACTTCTCGTCAACGGCGCTCGCGTCCTCGCCGGCCCGCAATTCCGCGGCGGCCGCGAGCGCCTGGTCGCGCAGAGATGCCGGCTCGCCAATAAACACCAGTTGCTCGAGCCGGACTTGCTCGGGCGCGGTGAACTCATCTCGGTTGTCGCCGTAGAAGTCGTTGATCTCGGTCTCGGAAACGAAGATCTGCCGTTGCACTTCGTCGAAGGCCAGGCGTTGCTGGCGCAAGTTGTCGCGCAGCTGCTCGCGGAGCTCGTCCATCGTTAGCCCCATCTGCGCCAACGCATCGTCAAGCTGTGCCTGCGTTGTAAAACCGTTCGTGTCGCGCAGGCCCTGAATCTGCCGATCCACCATGTTGGCGTCGATAGTGATCCCGACCAGATCGGCGCGCTGCAGCATCATCTTCTGGTCGACCATACCGGCCAGCAGCTGGGTGGTCAGCAACGGCAGCTGTGATTCGATCTCCTCTGCTGGGAACTGTTGCCGCAGCAGCGCAACGCGGTCTTCAACAATCGCGCGCAGATCAGACAACAGAATCGGATCGCCGTTGACCTTTACGAGAACCATGTTGATGACGTTGTCCGGCACGCGGGGCGCCGGCTCGACCGCCGCCAACGGCGGCATCTCGGCAACGGCTGCTTCTTGGGCGAGCGCCTGAACCGGCGCCAGACTCGCAGCGGAGAAGCAAATAGCGCCGCACGCGACCACCAGATGGGACATACGCGGGCTGACGTTCATCGTCTCTGCTCGGCCATTGTGGGCAATGCGATTGTCGGGGCGAGGCCGGTCTCCCCGGCCCGCGTGCGGTGACGTCGGTAAGGGTAGCCCGGAGCGTCGTCGGTGCGGGGGAAACGGCAATCAACACCGTCGATCAGCGTACCACGGAGGGGCCGAGACCTTCATCCGAGAAAGCGCCCCCTGTCGCCGGTCATCGGCCCGCACCACACCCCGGCGAGCGGCGGGGCAAGGGCGCCTCAGCCTAGTGTCTCCAGAACCGCGCGCACCGCAACCACGAGTCCCGCCGGGCTTTGCGGCCCGGTGGCGACCGTGAGCCCATCCGGTGGCGACAGCGCCCAGCCCGGCTCGGACTCCACCTTGGCGATGAGCCGATCCATGGCGATCGGGGCGTCATCGGTGAATCGAAGCCGCACCCCGTCGGCCCGGCGCTCGACGCTCAGCACACCCAGCGCCTCGGCCCCCAGTCGCAGCGACGCGTAGGAGAACAGCTGCTCGACCTCCGACGGCACTGCGCCGTAGCGATCGCGGAGCTCCGCCTGCAGCTGTTCCAGCCTGTCTTCGGTGCGAGCCGAGGCCAGCCGCTTGCTTACCATCAAGCGCTGCAGCGGATCCTCGACGTACCCAATAGGTATCTGCATGTCGATGCCCAGGGTCAGCTGAGCCCGATGCTCCGGCGCCACCGGCTCGCCCTTGAGCTCGTGCACCGCCTCCTCGAGCATGCGGGCGTATAACTCGAAGCCCACCGCCGCGATGTGACCATGCTGGCGCTCGCCGAGCAACGAGCCCGCGCCGCGGATCTCCAGATCCATGGCAGCGAGGCGAAAGCCTGATCCGAGGTCAGAGAACTCCTGGATGGCACGTAGCCGCTTCTTCGCCACCGACGTCAACGTGTCGACCGGTGGAACTACGAGGTAGGCGTACGCCCGGCGCGTCGATCGGCCGACGCGGCCACGCAGTTGGTACAGCTGCGCCAGGCCGAAGGTGTCGGCACGGTTGACGATGATGGTGTTGGCCATCGGAATGTCGAGACCGTTCTCGATGATCGCGGTGGTCACCAACACGTCGGCGCGTCCCTCGACGAAATCGAGCATCACGCCCTCGAGCTCTGCCTTCGGCAACTGGCCGTGCGCCACGCGCAACTCTGCCTCGGGAACGAAATCCTTCAAGGCCGCGGCGACGCGATAGATCGACTCGATGCGATTGTGCACGAAGAACACTTGCCCACCGCGCGACAGCTCCTCGTGCACCGCGTCGGTGATGATCTCGCGGTCGTACGGGACGATATGCGTCGCGATGGCGTAACGATCCTTCGGCGGGGTCTCGATTACGCTGAGGTCACGCACCCCGAGGAGCGACATCTGCAGGGTGCGGGGAATCGGCGTGGCGGTCATCGCCAGAACGTCGACGCTGCGCTTCAGCCGCTTGAGCCGCTCCTTCTGCGTTACGCCGAAGCGTTGCTCCTCGTCGACCACCAGCAGGCCGAGATCCTTGAACTCCACGTCCTTGCCGAGCAGGCGGTGAGTGCCAACGGCCACGTCGACGGTGCCCTCCCGAATGGCACCCACAGTGGTACGGATCTGCGCCGCGGTACGGAATCTCGACAACAGGCTCACCTGCACCGGAAAGGCAGCGAACCGGGCCTGCAGAGTGCGCCAGTGCTGGTAGGCGAGGATGGTGGTTGGCGCCAGGAAGGCTACTTGCTTGCCTTCCATGACCGCCTTGAAGGCTGCCCGCATGGCCACTTCGGTCTTGCCGTAGCCGACGTCGCCGCACAGCAGTCGGTCCATGACCGCACTCGACTCCATGTCGGCCTTCACCTCATGGATCGCGGTGAGCTGGTCGCCGGTCTCGTCGTACTCGAAGCTGTCCTCGAGCTCACGCTGCCACGCTGTGTCCGAGCCGAACGAGTGTCCCACCGCTGCCTTGCGACCGGCGTAGAGCTCGAGCAGCTCGCTCGCCAGCTCTCGGAGCGATTCACGAACGCGACCTTTGACCTTGCTCCAGCTGGTGCCACCCAACTTGTCGATCTTCGGCCGCACCTCATCTCCTACCTGGTATTTCTGCACCAGGTAGAGCTGTTCCAGCGGCAAGTACAGCCGGTCGCCCTTGCGGTACTCGATCTCCATGAACTCCGACGTGGGGCCGCCGACCGGGAGCTGGCGCACGCCGACGAAACGGCCGATCCCGTGGTCCTCGTGGATGACGAAATCGTCGGGTTGTAGATCGCGGAAATCTCCGCGGAAAGCATCGCCCCGAAACCGACGGGTGCGCCCTGGCGGGCGACTCCGACCGAACACCTCTGCGTCGGTGCCTATCCAGAAGCCGAGATCCGGTAGGCGGAACCCGACAGACAGCTCGGCGCAGCCGACCCGGCACGTCCCCGGCTGTAGCGCCGCTGCGGCAGCCGATGACACCCGGACAGGGTCGTCCAGCTCGAGCGCCACCGGCACTCCATAGCCCTCCAGGATTTCCGCTAGACGCTCCGCCTTGCCGGCTTTCGACAAGACAAAGGCCACCCGTTCGCCGGCGTCGAGCTCGAGCTTCAGCCCATGCGCGAGCTCCGCCAGACGGCCGCGATAGCTGGTTACGCTCTGGGCCGTGAGCGCCACGCGCTCATCTAGGCCTGAGGCAAGCTCGGTCACCCGTATGCGCATGGCGCCGGACTGCCGCTGGAGCGCGCGCTCCAGATCGTGCACCAGGTCGGCGGGGACAGCTGCGTCTTGGCCGGCCGCGAGCGCCTGGTGGTAGTGCTCGTCAAGATAATCGTGCCAGCGCTCAGCATTGCGGTCGACGAGCTCCGGCTCGATCTCGACCCAGGCTGGGTCCGGCAGATAGTCGACCAGCGCTGCCTCGAGCGTGGCGCGGTCCATCGTCGCCTCCGTCGGGTCGTCGGCCGCACGGGAGGACGCCGGCGGCAGCTCGAAGCCATCAATCGAGCGCATCGAACGCTGGTCGCGCGGGTTGAACTCGCGAATCGACTCGATTTGGTCACCGAAGAAGTCGAGGCGTACCGGATGCTCGCGCGTCGGTGGAAACACGTCGACGATCCCACCGCGAACAGCGAACTCTCCCAGCGACTCGACCAGCGCCACGCGACGATAGCCACAGTCGATCAGGTGCCGTGTCAGCCGCGCCGGTTCGATCTCGGCCGCGGTGCGCAGCTGCAGCGATCGTTCACTGAAGCTCTCCGGTGACTGAATACGCTCCATCCAGCAGCGCACTGGCGCCAGCAGGATATCCACCCGCCCGCGGCTACACCGATCGAGTGACTGCAGACGTTCGCGCACGATGTCGTCGTGTGGCGGTAGCGTGCCATACGGATTGACCTCCAGCGGCGGGAACGCCACCACGGCGCCGGCGCGCCGCTCGTGAAAGCACCGCAGGTCGAGCAGCAGCAGCTCGAGGTCGAGGTCGGCGGGGACGGCGACCGCTAGCGGGCGCCGGGCCGCGGTCTGAGCCTCACTCAGCACCGCGGCGAGATGACTCCCGCTGAGTCCCTCGAGACGCACTTCCCCCCCGGCGCGCACCGCCGCCAGGGCGGCGCCGATTGCGGGACGCTCCCGCAGGGTCGCGAGGACAGCGTCGAGCATTGCCTATCGAACCGTCGAGCGGGTGTTGTTCCTAGTGGCCTACTCGGCCAGCGTCAACGGTACAGCACGGATACGTCTGACCATGTCCGTCGTCGAGTGACCCGGCACCAGGTCGAGGAAAACGACCTCGCCACCAAGCGCGCGAACAGCGTCACCTTCCGGCATCGACCGCTTCCGCCAATCGGCACCCTTGGCGTAGACGTCCGGACGGAGCCGGGAGATGAGGTCGACTGGAGTGTCACCGCCAAACGGCAACGCGTAGTCGACCCAGCGGACGGCACGGAGGAGCTCCAACCGCTCGTCGAGGGGCACGACAGGCCGGTCCTCGCCTTTGAGTCGGCGAACCGATTGATCGTCGTTGACGCCCACGACAAGACAATCGCCAAGCGCGCGTGCCTGTCGTAGGCCGTCGAGATGTCCAGGATGGAGAAGGTCGAAGCAACCGTTAGTGAAGACGATGCGCTCGCCGCGATCTCGGCGTTGCGCCAGCCCGGCGGCTACGTACGACTCGGTGTCCGACGGCTCATCCATCGTCGTTGCCGGCCGCCGTACCGTGATCGATCCCGCCGTGCACCTTCCAGCGCACGCCGTCATCGAACTCCCACTCGTGAGGCACCCGCGCCACCCCTACGTCGCCAATGTCGGAGTTCAGTCGAAACGAGTAGAGACCCCGATGATAGTCGTATGGGGTGCCGTCGCGGCGGTGTACGGCCACGTCCAGATAGTAGTTGCCGGCCACCAGGTTGATCGCGGGTATGCGTACACGAATGGTCCCGACTCCGCGCAGCTCCGTAGGTTGGAAGCGCTCGATGTCCGTGTTGGTGCCGTAGCAGGAGACCCCGTTGGCGTTGAACAGGCCGATCCCGAAGGCGAAGTCGCCGACCGGCTTGTCGGCGCGATAGTCGATCTCGATAACCATTGCGTCGCCGGTAGAGAACACGTGGCCGACACCGTCGCCGGCGTCGACGAACCGAACCGTCTCGATCTGCACCTCGCCACTACCCCACCGACCGGTCTCGTACGGCGCCTCCACCGACGCATCGGACTGCTCTGGCATGCTGTCCACTTGGTCGCGCTCCTCGCCGGTCGCCGCCGCCGCTATCCGACCGCGCTCGGCGCGCTCCATCTCACTCTCTTCCTGTTCGGCCACCCAGTCGAGGTATTGGTCGACCACCCGCACGGGGTCGCCGATGGAGGCGATGCTTCCGTGGTTGATCCAGGCGGCGCGGTCACAAAGCCGCCGCACCGTTTCCATACCGTGAGTTACGAGCAGGATCGTTTTGCCGCGTCGCTTGAACTCGCCGATCTTGTCGAGGCACTTGTGTACGAAGCCCTCGTCACCGACTGCCAGCACCTCGTCGATCACGAGAATGTCCGGATCGACGTGGATGGCTACCGAAAAACCGAGCCGCATGTACATCCCCGACGAGTAGTTCTTCACCGGAGCATCGATGAACTCCTCGAGCTCGGCGAAGGCGACAATCTCCTCGAAGCGCTCCTCGATCTGGCGCCGTGACAGCCCCAGCATGATGCCGTTGATGTATACGTTCTCCCGCCCCGAGATCTCGGGGTGAAAGCCGGCGCCGAGCTCGATCAGCGCCGAGACCTTACCGCCCAAGCTAACCTTCCCGTCGGTGGGCTTGGTGGTGCCAGCGACGATCTTCATGAGCGTGCTCTTGCCGGCACCGTTGGCTCCGATAACTCCGAATGTCTCGCCGCGCCCGATTTCCAGGCTGACGTCCTCGAGCGCCGTGAAAACCTCGTCGGGGCGCAGGAGCTTGAACAGGTTGCCCCCCACGAAGGCGCTCTTGAGCGTGAGAAACCGGTGGGACTGGGCAACGCGCCGGTAGCGCTTCGTGACCCCGGCGACCCGAATGGCCGGATCCTGCTTCTCGCGATCGGACACTGCCTGCTTCATGTCAGACCTCCTCGGCGAAGGAGTCTCGCAAGCGGTCGAAGAAATGGTAGGCGGCGACGAAAAGCACGCCCGAGAGCAACGCCGTGATACCTAGTCGCCGCCAGTGAAGCATCTCGCCGGTGAAGATCGCCGTGTGGTAGCCCTCGATGATGTGCGTCATCGGGTTGAGCTGCAGCACCAGCGGCGCCCACCCACCAGGATCGTTCTGATCGGCTAGGGTCAACGGGTAAATCACTGGCGACCCGAAGAACCAGAGGGTCAGGGCGTTCGTCAACAGGTCGCGCACGTCGCGGTAGTGAACGGTCAGCGCCGAGAGGAACAGGGCGAACGCGAGAGTAAACAGCATCTGGACCGCAAAGACCACTGGCAACCACAGCGCATGAATACTGACGCTCTCCGGTTTGAAGATCAGCCAGAAGGCTATGTATATCGGCAGCCCCAGCAGAAAGTTGACCGAGTTCGAGAGCACGCTGACCAGCGGCAGGACCTCCGCCGGGAAGATGATCTTCTTGATCAGGCTGCCGCCGACGAGGAGCGAATTCGTGGCCTCAGCGAGCGCCCCCGAGAACCATGTCCACGGCAGCAGGCCGCAGAACAGATAGAGGGCGTACGGGTCGGTACCTTCGCCGCGCATGGGGGTGAGCACGTACGTGAACACGAAAGTGTAAACACCGAGGAGCATGAGCGGGTTGATGAACGACCACAGGAACCCGAGCATGGAGCCGCGGTACCGAGCTTTCAGCTCGCGGACAACCAGAGTCTGCACCAGTACCCGGTGCTGCCACAGACGTCCTAACGCATGCCACATGGGATGGTGCCCGGTCGGAGCGGATTCGAACGCCTATGCAGCGTTCGCTGGAAACGCCAGCGGTCCCTCAGGCCCCGCCGACGCCGACTCGAATCCGGTACGGGCACCCTACTCGATAGCAACCGCGACGCCGTTGCGCAACTCGTACACGCGGTGGAACTTGCGAACGTCACCCTTGTCGTCGAAATCGGTCGCTCCGGTCACCCCCTCGTAGGGGTTCATCCCGTTGAGGTAGAACCGTAGCTCCTGCGGGTCGAGGCCGGCTTCGCGAATCGCCAGGGCGAGGATGTTCGTGGCGTCGTAGGCATGCGCAGCGTAGACATCCGGCTCCATCCCGTATTGTCCATCGAACGACGCCACGAACTGGCGCACGTGCTCTTCCGCGCTCTCCGGGTCCCAGGACGGCAACGGGAACCTGAAACCCTCGAGCCCAGCGAAATCCTCTGTCCGCAGCTCGGCGGGCAGGAACGCCCCAGTGCCGAACAACGCTGCATCGCTACCCGCGTCGCGCAACGCCCGCGCGACGGCAGCCGTATCGGCGGTGTACCCGGCGATGTACACCGCCGGTGGGTCCACTTCTTCGATCGAGCTCGCGATCCGCGCGTAGTCCTCGGTGGTGGCATCCGATGGGTAGCTCTCTTGCCCGATCTCGCGGCCGCCAAGGGTGCGAAAGCGCTGGATGAACGACGTTTTTTGCCCCAGACCGAACTCGCTCTGCTGGGCGATCACCGCGGCTTCGCGCAGGCTGAGTTTGTTGAAAATGTGGTCAGCGGTGTTGAGCGCCTCGAGGTCGTCGCTCGGTATATTGCGATAGATGAAATCGCCCGCGTCGCTGAGCTTCGGCGCGGTCGACGACGGTGACATCAGGACGACACTGGCCTCCTGAAATAGCGGTGCGATCGCCAGTGTGACGTCGCTGACGTCCGCTCCGATCGCCGCAACCGCACCGCCGTCGATGATCTCACGTGCCGCCTGTACGCCGACGACCGGATCGCTCTCGACATCCCGATAGATCATCGTCACCGGCTTCTGCCCGCGCTCGAAAACCTCCATGCCACCTGCGGCGTTGATCTCGTTGACCGCCAGGTCGACACCCCGCTGAATCGAGTTGCCGTACGGCGCCCCCGAACCCGTGCGTGAGACGATGACGCCGATCTTCACGTCCGGACTCTCTTCGGCGCACGCGACGGTGCCGACGGCCAACAACACGACTGCAGCGATCGAGAAACGCTTCATGCCGGACCTCCTCGGGTCAGTCTTCGGCCGACCGCTCGCCGGGAATCGGCATCTCGGTCGTCTGTATGGCGCTCCGAGTCGGCTTGATACCTCGCGCCTTGGCAACACGCAACCGGGCAAGCGAACGTTCGAGAGCAAAACCGGCACGACCGGAATCCGTTTCTTTGTCTGGCGCTGCCAATCGTGCCTGGGCGCGTTGAACCGCCGCTTCGGCGCGCGCGATATCGATTTTCTCGGCTTCCTCGGCCGTTTGGGCCAGCACGCTGACGCCATCGGGGCGGACCTCCGCAAAGCCTCCAGCCACCGCTAACAAGCCGTCCTGGCCGTCGGCGGTCACATAATGGAGCTGCCCGGCGCCGAGCGCCGTCATGTACCTGGCGTGGCGCGGAAGGACACCGAACTCACCGTCGATGCCCGGCGCGGTCAGCTCCACGACATCTTCGTCGAGAACCGCGCCCTGCGGCGTTACGACCTCGAGGTGAAAGCTGTCAACCATCGGTCCTTGCCGGCGAAACTACGCCGCCTCCTGATCTGCCTTCAGCCGGGCGCCCTTTTCGCGGGCCTGGTCGATGGTCCCGACCATATAGAAGGCCTCTTCCGGCATGTCATCGTGCGTGCCATCGAGGATCTCCTTGAAGCCGCGCACGGTTTCCTCCAGCGGCACATAGACGCCCGGGTTGCCGGTGAAGATCTCGGCTACGAAGAACGGCTGCGACAGGAATCGCTGCAGCCTTCGCGCCCGGGAGACGGTCATCCGCTGCTCCTCTGACAGCTCTTCCATGCCCAGAATCGCGATGATGTCCTGCAGGTCCCGGTACTGCTGCAAGATGAACTTGACGTCGCGTGCGACCTCGTAGTGCTCATCGCCGAGAACCTGCGGATCGACCAGTTGGGAGTTGGAGTCGAGCGGGTCCACCGCCGGGTAGATACCGATCTCGGTCAGCGCTCGCGACAGGGTCACGCTGGCGTCAAGGTGGGCAAAGGTGGTCGCCGGCGCCGGATCGGTCAGATCGTCGGCAGGCACATAAATCGCCTGCACCGAAGTAATCGACCCGGTCTTCGTCGCCGTGATGCGCTCCTGGAGCTCGCCCAGCTCGGTGGCCAGATTAGGCTGGTAACCGACCGCGCTCGGCATACGTCCAAGCAACGCCGAAACCTCCGAGCCCGCCTGCGTGAAGCGAAAGATGTTGTCGATGAACAGCAGTACGTCTTTGCCCTGGTCTCGGAAATACTCGGCCACCGTGACACCGGTCAAGCCGACGCGGAGACGGGCCCCTGGCGGCTCGGTCATCTGACCGAAGATCAGCGCCGTGTTGCCGATGACACCCGCTTCCTTCATTTCCCGGAACAGGTCGTTGCCCTCGCGCGTGCGCTCGCCGACTCCGGCGAACACCGAATAGCCACCGTGTTGCTTGGCGACGTTGTTTATCAACTCCTGGATGAAGACCGTCTTGCCGACGCCGGCGCCGCCGAAGAACCCGATCTTGCCACCACGCTTGAACGGCACCAGCAGGTCGATGACCTTGATACCGGTTTCGAACTGCTGCGTCTCGGTGAGCTGCTCATCAAAGCCCGGTGCGTGCCGATGGATCGGCCAGCGCTCATCGGTCTCGACCGGGCCGGCCTGGTCAACCGGCTCACCGACAACGTTCATGATGCGTCCAAGGGTGCCGTCACCGACCGGGGCGGTGATCGGACCGCCGGTGTCGACCGCATCCATGCCCCGGATCATGCCGTCGGTGGTAGACATGGCCACGCAGCGAACCTGGTTCTCACCCAGGTGCTGAGCGACCTCCACGACGACATCGACGGCCTCTGTGCCGGTCTCTGAGTCTTCGATTCGGAGCGCCTGATAGATCGGTGGGAGGTATCCCTCGCCGAACTCGATGTCGACCGCCGGTCCGACGACCCGAACCACCTTGCCGACCGCCCCTTGCTGGCCTGTGTTGCCCTCGTTCATTGCTGCGAACCTCCTGTCGTGCGCAGCGCTCTCAGCGGAGCGCTTCCGCGCCACCGACCACCTCGAGAATCTCGGTGGTGATCGCTTCTTGTCGTAGTTTGTTCATCGTCAAGGTGAGGTTGGCGATGAGCTCTTCGGCGTTCTTGGTAGCGTTGTCCATTGCCGCCATGCGCGCTGCGTGCTCGGCCGCACTCGATTCGAGAAGAGCCTGGTACACCTGTGTCTCGACGAATCGCGGCAGGATTTCCGCGAGAATCGCGCCGGCGCTGGGCTCATAGATGTAGTCGGCTGTCTGCACCGGTGGTCCGACCGTGGCAGCGAACTGGTCGGCCTCTACGGTGGCTTCGGCAAGCGCCGAGGCCATCGCGCCGATGGCGCCGAAGCCCTCGGGAACCTCGCCCACAGAGCGCGCCGCGGCGTAGGCGCGAGATGCATCGCGGAAGCTGACCTCCTCAGGCGCTTCGAACGGCAGATCCCGTACAGGCAGCAGTTGCTCGACGATCAGCCGTTGGCTAAGCGCCGAAACGAACTCGTTGTAGATCAGGTAGACGGCATCCGTCGTTTTGCGCTCATAGGACTCGATCAGGTAGCCGGCCAACGCCGCCGCGCGTGTATGGCTGAGAGCCTTGAGCAGCTCGTCGTCCGCTTTCTCTACCTCCCATTGGCGGCGGCGGAAATGGTCCCAGCCCTTGCTACCCGCGGTGACTATCTTCACCGCGCGATCCTCCCAGACCCCCAGCGCGCGGTGCGAGTAGCGCAGCACGTTGCTGTTGAAGGCGCCGCACAGACCGCGATCCGAGGTCACGACTACCGCCGTTACGTGTTCCTCGGGACGCTCGATGAGCAGCGGGTGCTCGATGGTGTCGTCGCCCACCTGCGCCAGCCCGCCGAGGACTTCCCACATCTTGTCGCTATACGGGCGCGCTGCCAGCATCGCGTTCTGTGCCCGACGCAGCTTGGCTCCCGACACGAGCTTCATCGCGCGCGTGATCTGGCGCATGTTCTTAACCGACCGCACACGGCGTCGGAGCTCGAGCAGTGTCGCCATCGTTCGCTTATCCGGCCGCTTCCGCGGCGACAGTCTCGGCCTCGGCGGCGGGTGCGAACTCAGCCAGGAAGCCCTTGGCACTCGATTCGATGCGGGCGATCAGGGCGTCGTCGAGCGCCCCGGCGCTCTCGACGTCATCCCAGAGACTGGAGTCGTTGACATCAACGTACCCGTACAACCCGCTTTCGAAGCCGCGCACCTGATCCACGGCGAGATCATCGAAGTACCCGTTGCTTCCGGCCCAGATGATGACGATCTGCTTGGCGACCCGCAGCGGTCCGTACTGGTCCTGCTTGAGGATCTCCGTCAGGCGCTCGCCGCGCGCCAGCTGACGCTGCGTGGCAACGTCCAGGTCAGACCCGAACTGTGAGAATGCCGCCAGCTCGCGATACTGGGCCAGGTCGAGTCGCAGGGAGCCTGCGACCTGCTTCATCGCCTTGATCTGCGCCGCCCCACCAACTCGCGACACCGACAATCCGGCGTTTACCGCCGGCCGGATGTTCTTGTGGAACAGGTCGGTTTCGAGAAAGATCTGACCATCGGTAATCGAGATCACGTTGGTCGGGATATAGGCCGAGACGTCACCCGCCTTGGTCTCGATGACCGGTAGCGCGGTGAGGCTGCCGCCACCGAGCTCGTCGGACATCTTGGCGGCGCGCTCGAGAAGCCGCGAGTGGAGATAGAACACGTCTCCCGGGAACGCCTCACGACCGGGTGGGCGCCGCAGCAGCAGCGACATCTCGCGGTACGCGTCGGCGTGCTTGGACAGATCGTCGAAGATCACCAGCGCATGTTGCCCCTTGTCGCGGAAGTACTCGCCCATCGCACAGCCGGAGTACGGCGCCATCCACTGCATCGGGGCCGGCGTGCTGGCTGACGCGACGACACAAATCGTGTACTCGAGCGCGCCGTGGTCCTGGAGCTTCTGCACGACCTGCGCGACGGTGGACTGCTTCTGCCCGATCGCCACGTAAATGCACATCACGTCGTGGCCGCGCTGGTTGATGATGGTGTCGACGGCAATCGCGGTCTTGCCGGTCTGCCGGTCGCCGATGATCAATTCGCGCTGCCCGCGGCCGATCGGGATCATCGAGTCGATCGACTTGATACCGGTCTGCAGCGGCTCCGAAACCCCCTGACGCTCGATGATTCCGGGCGCGATGCGCTCCATGGCAATCACCTCGCTGGTGTCAACCGGGCCTTGACCATCGAGGGGCTCGCCGAGCGGGTTCACCACGCGACCCACCAGTGAATCTCCGACCGGCACCTCGATGACACGCTGGGTGCGCTTTACGGTATCGCCCTCCTTCACCAGCGTCGTATCCCCGAGAATCACCGCGCCGACGCTGTCCTCGTCGAGGTTCAGCGCGATGCCGAACACAGAGTTCGGGAACTCGAGCAGCTCCTGCGACATGCAGCGCTCAAGACCGTAGATGCGCGCGATGCCGTCGCCGACGGCAATCACTGTGCCGACCTCCTGCACTTCGATCTCGGCTTCGTACCCGGCGATTTGCCGTTGGATGATGCTGGAGATTTCTTCCGCCTTGATGCCCATCAGTCCTCTCGCTCCGGTCTCAGCTCTCGGTTAGCTGCTCGCGCATGCGCTCGAGTTGGTGTCGCAAGCTGCCGTCGTAAACGATGTCGCCGATCCGTGTCCTGAGCCCGCCAAGTAGCTCCGGATCAGTACGCGCCTGCAGCTTGACCGTACGGCCGGTCGTGCTGGCCAGACGATCGCGTAGGTCCGCTAGTTCTGTCTCACTCAGTGGTTCCGGAGAGGTGATCTCGGCGTTGATAACCCCGTGGTGGGCGTCGACCAGTGCCGAGAAGCTCTTGGCACACTCCACCAGATGATCGATGCGCTCGTGCTCGGCGAGCACGTCGACGAACCGCCGCGTCAACTCGCTGGCGCCCAACCGTTCGGCAACCTCACCCAGGACCGAGGCTTTGCGGCCGCTGTCGATCGCCGGATTCAGCAACAGCAGCTGCAGCCCGTTGAACCTCTCGACGGTCTCGGCCAACGCCGACAGCTCGCGCGACGCCTCATCGGGTCCCTGGTCGGTATTGTCGTCCAGGGCGGCACCGAGAAGCGCCTTCGCGTAGCGTCGTGCTACTGCAGCGTTGATCATTGCTCGGGGGTCTTTCAGCCGCGAGGCTGGGTGTCAGGAGACCGTCTCTCCCAGGCTGTGGAGATGCTCACGTACCAGCCGCGTCTGGTCAGCGGCGCTGAAGTTGTCTTGCAGAATTCGTTTGGCCACCGCAACTGCCTGATCGGCAACGTAAGTCTTAAGGGCTCGTTGCGCGCGCCCCACCTGCGCATCGAGGTCGCGATCGGCGGAGGCCCGAATGGCCTCGGCATCGGCGGCGACGGCGGCGACAAGACGTACCGTGTCGCGCTCGGCGCCCTCGCGAGCATCGGCTAACAGTGCGGCTTCCTCTTGCTCCACGCGCTCCAGTCGCAACGCCGACTCCGCCAGGCACGACTTGGCGGTGGTTTGTTGTTGGTGCGCCAGATCGCGGGCCTCCAGGACCTGCTGCCTGCGCGAGGCCAGAACCTCGCGCAGGCCGTCGAACTCGAAATTCTCGCGCACGAACGGCGGCGCCACCACCAGAGCCCAGTAGAGCAACAATCCGAGGAGGACGAAGTTGATCCACTTGTAGGTGTACTCACGCCAGGTCGGCCCCGCGTGCTCCTCGGCGGCGTGCTCCTCGCCGTGTTCCTGGGGGGCGGCGTGTTCCTGGCCGCGCTCGGCGGCCGCCGCCGGCGCGTGCGGCTCCTGCCATATCTTCGCCGCCGAGGCACCGGCACCGGACAGCGTCACGACGACGACAAGACCCGGTATGCCGAGCGCGCGCCAGAGCGTATTCTTGCTGATCAACTGTCGTCGCTCCTGCTGCTCACGGGTCGCCCGAGGAGTCGCTCGGCGATTCGCTCGGCGAGCTCACCTGCGTCAGTCTCGAGCTGGCGGCGGGCACTGTCGATCTGAGCGTCGATTGCCGCCTTCGCTTCTTCCACCTTGAGTGCGGCTTCGGCGCGTGCTTCGCCCAGCACACGGTCACGCTCGGCACGGGCTTCAGCATGCGCCTGTTCGCGGATCGCGAAGGCCTCCTTGCGCGCCTTTGAAACCCGCTCTTCAACCTCGGCGAGTCGTTGCTCCTGCTCCCGAGTGGCGTCAGCGAAGGTCGCACCGGCCTCGTCGATCTCGGCTTGTCGCTTGGCGAGGATCGCGTTGAGCGGCCCGAATATCCAGCGGTTGGCGAGGAACACCATTGCAAGGCCGGCGGCAGCGACGAGCACGATCGTGGGCAAGTGTGGGAAGTTGTCCATCGAGATCTCGGTCTCAGCTGCCGGTTATCTGCGGCCCTGTCGGTTGCGCGGGGCGGGCGAGGTTTGCTGAGTTCGAGCGGACACAGAACAGGTGAGCCCGGTTTGCCAGCGAAAGGCGGCTGAGGAACAAAACCGCCGCCGGTGTCACGCGAGCGTAGCGATCACGCCGCTGAGTTCTCGTGCCACGGAAGAGCGACACGACTCATCGGCGACAGATTCTATCAGCCGTGTCGAAAGGTCGGCAAGCAACCACGTTACCGCTTCCGTTACGATCGCCTCGACCTCTTCGGTGCGCGCGTCAACCTCTACGGTAAGCTGTGCTTCCCATTTCTCGCCAGCGTTGTCATCGACCTTGAGCACAACGAACGAAGCGTCGTCGCGGTATTCGTAGAAGTGCGGGCCGACCAGTCCGGAAGCTCCGATCTCGAGGTGGTACCCACGGCGCTCGAGAACCGACGCGAACGAGTCGCGAATCAGGTCGACGAAGCTCTCGCTGCCGAGGTAGGAGCACGCCGTCAGCATCGGAGCAGACTCAGCATCAGTTCAGATGGCACCGGGATTGGCTCAAAAGAAATAGAGCAGCAGCAGGATCGCCAACAGGACGGCGACCCACAACGCCATGCTACCGGTCGGCCAGGTGCGCTCAAGGATCCCCTCCGGCCCGTGATGACGGCGGACCGTCTGCATCGTGGCGGCAATGCGTCGCTCCGCACTCTGCAGCACTCCGTTCCAAAGGTCGGTTCCGGTGCGTACGACGGGCGCCAGCGCGCTCGGCAGCAAGCGCCGGTAGATCCAGTCACTGTCCACGTTGACCGACCTCAGCTCAGGCGGGTACAGGCCGACCCAGTTTAGCCAGGCGAAGGCAACGGCGGACCAGAACAGAAGCTGGAGCTGAGTGACGACATGGGTCACCGTGTAAGGCTGGTAGTCAACCGGGAACGGCAGCACGTCGTAAAGCAGCGACGGAAAGACACCGATTCCGATGCACAGCGCGGCGGCCAGGCCCATGGCGATCAACATGTTGCGCGGCGCCTCTTTGCAGCGGATTCCTGAGTCGTGTGCGAAGAACGCGAAGTAGGGAATCTTGATACCGGAGTGGTGAAAGACGCCCGCCGAGGCAAACAGCAGCACGAAGTAGACGAATGTGTAGTGGTGCTCGGCGGTCGCCGAAATGATCATTGACTTGGTGGCGAACGCGCTGAAGAGGGGAAACGCCGAGATCGAAGCAGCGCCGACCATGCAGAATCCGGCCGTCCAAGGCATCGACTTGTAGAGTCCGCCAAGCTCGGAGCCCTTTACCGTCCCGGTGCGTAACAGCACCGCCCCCATCGACATGAACAGCACGCCCTTGAAGAGAATGTCGGCGAAGGCGTGTGCCGCAGCACCGTTGAGGGCCAGGTTGGTACCGATGCCGACCCCTACGACCATGAACCCGAGCTGGTTGTTCATGCTGTAGGTCAGCACCCGACGAAGGTCGTTGACGATGACGGCGTAGAAGATCGGAAAGGCGGTCATCGCGGCCCCGATCCAGACCAGCAGCTCGATTCCGGGGAAGCCTCGTGCGAGCGCGTAGATTGCCATCTTGGTTGTGAAGGAGCTCAGAAACACCGTCCCGGTGACGGTGGCCTCTGGATAGGCGTCTTCGAGCCAATTGTGCAGCAACGGGAACGCACACTTGATGCCGAAGGCGATGAAAATGAGCCATCCACCGAGGCCGCCGAGCCCCAGGTAATCGAACGCCAACGATCCCGTTTCGTGCACGTGTGCCAGGGCGCCGGCAAGGAGCAGCACGCCGGAAGTGATCTGGAAGATCAAGTACCGCATGCCAGCTCGATACGATCGCTCGCAGCGGCGAGCCCAGATCAAGAAGACGGATGAGACCGCAGCCAGCTCCCAATAGACGAAGAGCGTGATCAAGTCGCCCGCGAAGACCGCGCCGATGGCGCTGCCGGCGTAAACGAACGCGGCGACGTGTTGGCCGGTGTCCTTGACTCGCAGAGCAAAGAGCATGCCGAGGAACGCCGCGATGTGGAAGATGTAGCCGAACACGAGGCTCAGCCGATCGACACGCACGGGGATCAGCGAGTAGTCGAAGATGGAGACCTGCAGCAGGTCCCCATGCGACATCGCCAGCAGCTGGAGGAAGCCCAGGGCCGGGACCAGGAGCATGTAAGCCGACCGACCGCGACCGCGTAAAAGCGGGACCAGCAACCCCCCGAAGATCAGGAGCCAGCCCGGCGGAAGGCTATCGATCATAGTAGTCCTCGCCCCGGCCGACGATCTTCCGTAGCTGCTTGGCAGCCAGAACGAGCAATACACACGAGACAAAGCCATAGAAACCGAAGAACCCGAAGAGGTGTTCGATCGGGAACTCGACGTGTTTCTCGTACAAGAGGTCGGCGGCAACGAGAAGGGCGCAGATGATCCAAAGGGCGCGGTAAATCTTGCCGACGTTCCGCAGGTCATCGATCCAGTACTTTCTCTCGCCGGCGACAGGCTCTGTCGCGGCGTGCGCGTGCTCAGATTGGCTGTCGATGCTGTTGTCGTCGTGCATGGCTCGCTACGGGCTCACGATCGGGGTGAGCAACTGATAAAGGTCGTCGGCGAAGAAGAACAGGACCAGACAGCCTGCGGCTGTTGCGCAGAGCGCCAACAGACAGAAGGTCGGCGCTTCTTTGATCGGCGATTCACCGTTTGCCACCAGCGCCTTACTCTCGGGTGCATCCTCGACGCCATCTCCGATGGCCACCGACTCGGGGGCGACGAAGAAAGCTCGCGCCACTATCGACAGCAAGTAGGCGACGTTCAGGAGCGAGCTGATCATCAGAACGGCAACGAATATGACCTTCTCGGCTTCGAGGGCCCCGAGCGCCAGGAACCACTTGCTCCACGCGCCGCCGAATGGCGGCAGGCCGATGACGCTGAGCGAGCCGATGAAGAAGGCCGCCATGGTGACCGGCATTGTGCGACCGATGCCGTTCATGTCGCTGATCTCGGTTTTGTGGGCCGCGACGTAGATCGCGCCAGCGCAGAAAAAGAGGGTGATCTTGCCAACCGCGTGCATGGCGATGTGCATGCTGCCGCCCAGCACGCCGGCACCGGTGGCCAGCGCGGCCCCGAGAACGATGTATGCAAGCTGGCTCACCGTCGAGTACGCCAGGCGCGCTTTCAGGTTGTCTTTGGTGAGGGCAACGATCGAAGCCGCCAAGATAGTGAACGCGGCCACATACATGAGCCAGGTGCTCACACCCGTTTTCGTGAGCAGCTCGAGCCCGAAGACGTAGACGATGATCTTCATCACCGTGAACACACCGACCTTGACCACGGCGACGGCGTGGAGAAGCGCGCTCACCGGGGTGGGCGCGACCATCGCCGCTGGTAACCAACGGTGGAACGGCATCAACGCCGCTTTACCGGTGCCGAAGGCGAAGAGCCCTAGCAGCACGGCGAGGGTCCCGTCCTCGGCGGTCCCGGCCAGGATTCCGCCCGGACGGAAATCAAGCGTGCCCGCCAGGTACCACGTCCAGATGATCGCCAACAACAGAAACGCCACGGACGTGCTCAGCAGGATACCCAAGTAGAGCCTGCCGCCCCGCATCGCGGCCTCGGTTCGATGGTGGGTGACCAGCGGGTACGTCGATAGCGTCAGCACCTCGTAGAAGATAAAGAGGGTGAGCAGGTTAGAGGCGAAGGCGACGCCCATGGCGGCCGAGATCGCCACCGCGAAACAGGCGTAGAAACGCGTCTGGTCGACCTCCTGGTGCCCCCGCATGTAGCCAATCGAATACACGGTGGTAACGATCCACAGTCCCGAGGCCACGAGTCCGAACAGCATCCCGAGTGGCTCGACCTTGAATGCCATCCATAGCCCGTCCATCACTTCCACAACGGCGGCCTCGGGGCGGCCCCCAGCCTGCACCTCGGGCAGAAGCGTGACGACCACGCCGAAGAGCACGACGCCGGTGGTCAGGCTGGCCGTCTCGCGCAGATTCGGCCACCGTCGCAACGCGACTACGAGCACGGCGCCGAACAACGGCAATCCGACCGCGACGTAGATGGCCGTCTGTGGGCTCACCGCGAGACCCCCAGCAGAGATTCCGCCGCCATCCGAGCGATGTCGGCAGTCGCGTCGGTGGTGATCCCGAAGTAAAAGATGGCGATCACCAGTGCCCACATCGGAAGCAGAAGGGAAATCGGGGCCTCGGTGATCGCGGCCTCACTCTCGACCGCCGGTGCCTCGTGGAAGTACGCGACCTCAACTACCCTCCACACGTATACGGCGGCCAGCAGCGAGCTGAGGAGCACTAGTGCGGCGACCGCCCACTGGCCCTGCTCGACCGCGGCCAGCACCAGGTACCACTTGGAGATGAATCCGACCGTCAGCGGCACACCGATAAGGCTGAGCCCGGCGGCGACAAAAGCGGCCATCGTCCATGGCATGCGGCGGCCCAGGCCCCGCATCGCGCCGATGTGGACCGAGCCACAGCGCACCATGATGCAGCCCATCGCGAGAAACAGCGCGCACTTCATCAGGCCGTGGTTGAACAGTTGGACGATGCCTCCGGTCAACCCATTCACCGAGGCAAAGCTGATACCGAGAATCATGTAGCCGACCTGGGCGACGCTTGAGTACGCCAGCATACGCTTGATGTTGTTCTGGAAGATCGCCACCAGCGACGCGGTGACGATTCCGATCAGCGCCAGGGGCATCAGGAACACCCAGAGCTGCATCGACTCGAAGGCAAACTGGTACCCGAAGACCGTGAAGAAGAAGCGCAACAGAATGTAGACAGAGACCTTCGTCGCCGTGGCTGCTAGGAAGGCGGTAACTACGGACGGCGCGTAGGCATACGCGTTGGGGAGCCATAGATGCAACGGAAAGAGCGCCATCTTGACGCTGATGCCGACGACGAAGAATCCAAAGGCGACCAGCACCGTGCGGGTGTTGCGAACGGCCTCGAGTTGCTCGGCCATATCCGCCATGTTCAGCGTGCCGGTCATCATGTAAAGCAGGCCGATGCCGATCAAGATGAAGGTGGCACCGAGGGTGCCCATGATGAGGTACTGGTAGGCTGAAGTGAGTGCGCGCCGATCTCGTCCCATGCTTATCAGCGCATACGACGAAAGCGCCGAGATCTCCAGGAACACGAAGACGTTGAAGAGGTCCCCGGTGATAGCGATGCCGAGCAGGCCCGTCAGACACAGCAAGTAGGCGGTGTAAAAGAGGTAGTGGCGCTCGGAGCGTGGCAGCTCCACCGAGATGCTCGCTGGCGACCAGCTGGCAACGATCGCGCCGATGCCGGCCACCAGCACGAGGACGAAGGCGTTGAGCAGATCGACCCGGTACTCGATGCCCCACGGCGGTGGCCAGCCGCCGAGCTCGTAGCTCACGAGTCCCTCGTCGAGCACCCGCCGCAACAACGCTACCGCCATGGCGAACGTCGACCAGGTGGCGGCGAGAGACAAGACCATCACCGGCCCGCGGCGTCGCACCAGCACACAAAGCGGCGCCGACAGCAACGGCACCAGGATCAACAAGATCGGCAGGTGCTCGAACATCACTCTTCCCGCCGGTCCAGCACCAGGATCTCGTCCTCCTCGATTGTCCCGTACCCCTCGCGGATGCGGACGATCAGAGCAAGGGCCAGGGCGGTCGTAGCAACCCCGACGACGATCGCTGTCAGGATGAGAACGCTAGGCAGCGGGTGCGAGTAGGTATCGAAGCGGCTGTCGAGTATCGGAGCGGTGCCGCCGGCCACTTTTCCCATGCTGATGAACAACAGAAAGACTGACGTTTGGAAGATGTTCAGCCCGATCACCTTCTTGACCAGGTTGCCGCGCGAGATGACGACGTAGAAGCCAGTCATCATCAAGAAGATCACGATCCAGTAGTTGTAGAGCCACAGGATGCCGCTCATTCAACGCCCCGCCGGCCTGCAAAGGCGAAGAAGATAGCGGTCATGACCGCGGTTACCGTCAGCCCTACGCCAAGCTCCACCAACAGAATCCCGAGGTGCTGGCCGTGCACCGGATCGTGGTGGTCGAGCGCGCCGTAGTCGAGGAAGTTGCCGCCGTTCAGCATTGCGGCGACTCCGGTTCCGGCGAATATCAGGATCCCGAGCGCCATCAGGGTTTCGATGAGTACCGGCGGTGCCACCCGGCGCGCAGCACGGAGCCCGAAGACGAGGCCATATAGGATGATGCCGGCGGCGAAGATCACCCCGGCCTGGAAGCCGCCCCCGGGTCCATAGTCGCCGTGGAATTGCACATACAACGCAAACAGCAGTATGTAGGGGATCAACAGCTTCGAGACCACGCGCAGGATCGAGATCTGTCTCATTCGGCGCCCCCCTGCCGGCCGCGCCTGCGGCGGCCGCCAAGCAAGAGCAACACCCCGACTCCCGCTGTGAAGATCACCACGGTCTCGCCGAGGGTGTCGTAGCCGCGATAGCTCGCCAGCACCGCCGTCACCACATTGGGCACATGAATCTCGGTCTCGCTGCGCTCGATGTAGCTCGGGCTCGGGTAGCGCTCGATCGGCGCGTTGGGATCACCGTATGGCGGCATGTCCAGTGTCCCGTAGACCAGTACCGCGCCGGTGATCACGACCACCGCGAGCGCACCCAGGTTGGTGTTTGGGGTCGCCTTGGCGCGCCGGCTCGTCAGCGCCAGTGTGCCGAGCATCAGCACGGTCGAGACCCCGGCACCCACTGCGGCTTCGGTGAACGCCACGTCCGGCGCGTCGAGAATGAGCATCCAGCTGGCGCCGAGGAAACTGTAAATTCCGGTTAACATCACCGCCGCCCAGAGGTCGCGTGTCCGCACGACGATCATCGCGGTGAGTACCAGAAGTGCCAGGATCAAGACGTCGATCCATTGCGTCGAGACAGCAGTCAGCTCGCTGATGGCTTGTCCTCCTGGTCTCCGACGGCGGGCTCGAGCCCCTGGGCGAGCGCGGCACGCGCCAGGGCATGGCCTGACGTCGGGCTCGTGATCCACAGCAGGAAGAGGATCATCAACAGCTTCACGGTGACCAGAGTCGCCCCGGCGTGAAGCATCAGGCCGGCAAGCACCAAGCCTGCACCGAGCGTGTCCGTGATGCCGGCTCCGTGCATACGGGCGTAGAAATCAGGCAGGCGTAGCAGGCCGATGCCACCGACCACCGCGAAGAAACCGCCGGCCAGGAGGCAGCCCCAGGTCAGAAGCTCGATAACCGTGGCCATCACAGTTGCGGGCCCTCCACCTCGTCGGTGTCGGGGTCGTCGAAATGACCGTACGTAGAGAATCGCAGCACCGCGACAACTCCGATGAAGTTGATCAGGCCGTAGACCAGAGCCAGGTCCAGGAAGTCCGGCCGGCCGGTCATGAAACCGATGACCGCGATCAGCAGTACCGTCTTGGTGCCGAACATGTTGAGCGCCAGGATCCGATCGAAGACGGTCGGGCCGAGGGCGGCGCGGATCAACGCCAGGCCCATGGTCACCAGGATCGCCGCCATGGTCACCACGAACATCACCGGCGCCCCTCGATCGTGCGACTTACCTTTCTGTCCATCTCACCGGACAGCACGCCTTCAGCTGCGGTGCGCGAGAGCGCGTGGACGGTGATCGTGTCGTCGTCCATGTCTACCGACACGGTTCCGGGGGTCAGCGTGATCGAGTTGGCGTAGATCACTCGCGCCAGGTCCAGTTCTTGGCTGCACTTGACCCTTATCAATGCCGGGCTGATCGGCAGGCGTGGATGCAGAATCCGGCGCGCGACGTCGATGTTGGCTAGCGCGATCTCCTTCATGAGCCAGGGGGTGTAGATCACCAGGCGCGGAACGAGGAGCAGCAGTTGTCCTTCCTCGTCCAGGTTCTCCATTCGCCAGGAGATCAGAACAACCGCAGCGCACGAGGCAATCCCGAAGCTGATCAACAGCGCGGTGTAGTGACCCGACCACAGTAGCCAGATGCCGAAAAGGGTCGGTCCCAGGATCAGCGAGTGTTGCAGGGGCTTCGGCAGGATGGTCTTTCTCCTCGGGCTCAGCACCGATCACGATCGCTGTGAACCGTTTCGGGTCGGCGGAGTCTAGCGCGGCTCGTCGCGAGCCTGCAACTGGGGCAAAGGATAGCCGTGCGCACCGATCTGCGGTTTCCGTATAAGCTACTGTATAATAACGACTTATGCTACTTGTTCCGGGGCGGCGGAGCAGCCGGCGCAGCAACCCTGGCAGCAGCAGCCGGCTCGGGAGCCGGTGTCGTCGGCTGCGCCTCCGTTTCGGCAGGCTGGCTACGGTGCATCGCGCACCGGCCGCGGAAGTAACCGCCAGGCTCGATGACAAGCCTGTCGGTGTTGAGATCGGCTTCGACCCGCCCGCTGGCGTGGATGGTCACTCGTTCCGCGGCGCGCACCTGCCCGCTTAGCGCCCCGTGTACTGCCAGCTCGCCCACTTCGACCTCACCATGAAGCGCCGCTCGGGGACCGAGGATCAAGGTCGCCGGCGAGAACACCTTGCCGGTGAACTTGCCGTCGATGCGAACCGACCCCTTGAACTGCAACGTACCGTCGATCTCGGTGCCTTCACCCAAATGACCGTCCAGGTTCCCTGTGCTCATTGTTCTTCCCTCAGTCGATTGCCGTCAGCAAGTCATAGATTCGGTTCAGCTCTTCCAACGAAGTGAAGGTGATCTCGACCTTCCCGCGCTCCTTACCTCGAATGGTAACCGGCGTTCCCAGCGACTTGGCCAGCCGCTCTTCTGCTGCTTCGACATCCGGGTCGCGAGGCAAGCGACCGGTCGCCTCGGTTCGCGGGTTGTTCTCCGTTCGTACGCGCGCTTCGGTCTGTCGCACCGACAATCCACGCCCGACGACTTGCTCAGCGACACGAAGCTGTGCCGCCGCCGACGACAACCCGAGCAGCGCGCGCGCGTGCCCCATTGTCAGATCTCCGTCGACGAGCTGCTGCTGAATCGTCCCAGGGAGCGACAACAGTCGCAGGTAGTTCGCCACCGTGGACCGTTCCTTGCCTACCCGCGAGGCGGCCTTCTCCTGCGTCAGGCCCATCTCCTCTACCAGCAGGTGGTAGGCGCGCGCTTGTTCGATCGCGTTGAGGTCTTCGCGCTGCAGGTTCTCGATCAGCGCCAGCTCGAGCGATTCGCGCGGCGTCGCTTCTCTGACGACGGCAGGAATGCGTTCTAGGCCGGCGCGCTGCGCGCCGCGCCAACGGCGCTCTCCAGCAATCAACTCGAAGCCGTTCTCTGCCTCGCGAACCACGACCGGCTGCAATACGCCGTGACTCTTCAAGGAAGCGGCGATTGATTCGATGCTCTTGTCGTCGAAGCTGTCCCGCGGCTGCTGCGGGTTGGGCCGGATGAGGTCGATCTCCAGTTCCAGGAGCCGCGTCCCGGCCGGTGCGGCGGCAGACGCTGGTGCTGGAATCGATGTTTCAGCCGGAATTAGCGCGTCAAGGCCGCGCCCCAATACCTTCCGTCCCATGCCGTACCACCTCGCGCATCAGTTTCAAGTAGGCCTGCGCCCCAGCAGAACGAAGATCGTACAGGATGATGGGCTTGCCGAAGCTCGGGGCCTCTCCCAACCGCACATTGCGTGGTACCTCGGCAGCGAATACGTCGTCGGGGAAATGTCGGCGAACATCAGTGATTACCTGTCGCGTGAGGTTCATCCGCGGATCGACCATCGTCAAGAGGATTCCTTCGAGCCGAAGCGTCGGGTTGAGGCCACCGCGCACCCGCTCCACGGTCTCCAGCATCCGGCTGAGCCCTTCCAACGCCAGATACTCGCACTGGATGGGGATTATCACACTGTCGGCGGCGACTAGCGCGTTGAGCGAAAGCAGGCCGAGCGACGGTGGGCAATCGATAACAATGAAGCTGTAGTCGGGCCGCGAAGAGAGGAGCGCTTTTCGCAAGCGCGTGGCTCGGTCCGTGGCGTCGACGAGCTCGAGCTCGGCGCCAACGAGGGCCGGCGTGGCCGGTGATACTGCCAGTCGATCAAGGGCGGCGGGTACCGCAGTGTCTGCCACCGATGCGGTTCCGTTGAGGACGTCGTACGTCGTCGGGTGAACGTCCGGCACGGTCACCCCGAGGGCGCTGGTTGCATTAGATTGCGGGTCGATATCGACGAGCAGCGTGGGGAGATCGGCGGCCGCAAGGCAAGCCGCGAGATTGACCGCCGTGGTGGTCTTTCCGACTCCGCCCTTCTGGTTGGTGACGGCAATAACCCGTGCCATGCGGTTTCCGTGTCCACCACGGCGGCACTAACCGCCATCGACCGGTCGTTCCGATTGGCGCAGCAACGCTGTACGCCAGCCGCGAGCACCGGAGCGTACCACAGCCACAGCGACCGGCCGGTGGGGTGTTCCACGTGGAACACCGGTGATAGCTGTTCCACGTGGAACCGACCGGAAGAAGGGGCTACGGCGCTCCGCGCCCGCGGGCCGCGTGCACCGACAGCAGCCCCAGCGCGCGGGCCTGCCGATCTACGTGCCGCGCCGGCCTGCCAATCTACGTGCCGAGCTCCAGCGACACCAGGTATCCGCGGTCGAGGTGGGGGAGCGGCGCGGCCTTCTTGACAACCCAGCCTGCCCGGGCGGCGCGGCGCCAACTGCGGTCGCTCGGCTTGGCAATGGCCGCACCGGCCGACAGGTTCCGGCGCAGGGCGCGGAGTGTTTCCTCGCCAACAAACAGAAGCCCGCGGCCTCCGGGCGCCATGACCGGGGTTATTCGACCCAACAGGGCGCCCCACCCTGTCCAGGCGCGCGCCGTAAGCACGTGCACAGGGGCCGCTATCCTGCCGGTCTGGATCGCCTCTTCGACTCGTTCGTCGACGACCGAAACCCCCTCCAGGCCGAGCGCGTCAACGACCTCCATCAGGAATGTTGCCTTCTTGTTATTAGCCTCCACCAGAACGCAGTCGCGACCGGGGTCGAGGATCTTGAGCGGCAACCCGGGGACCCCTGCCCCGGAACCTACATCCAGCACCACAGGTCCGGCTCCGGCCAGGTAGCGCAGCGCCATCGCCGGCTCGACGAAATGCCGCAAGATCGCGGTCGGTCGGTCGCGGATCGCTGTCAGGTTGATGCGCTTGTTCCAACGCTCCAGCAGCTGCAGGTACAGAGAAAGCTGCTGCAGTTGCTCGGCGGCGACGTGCAGTCGGAAGCGCTCGAACCCCTCGCGGATCGTTTGCGCTATGTCGTCGGGGTCCGGCACGTCAGCGACGGCTACCTCGGTCGGTCGGAATCACGTTGACCGCCTTCTGGAAGCCATTGCCGATGCTGCGCGTCTTTACCTTGGGGTCGTCCGCCAACGTGAGGTGGACGATGCGGCGCTCGTACGGATTCAGCGGGCCGGTTTGCTGCGGCGAACTGGTTTCTTTCGCCTGATGAGCCACCTGGTAGGCCATATCGCGGATCTCATCGTCCCGCTGCGACCGGAAATCGCCCGCATCGACACGTACGCGCCGGTGAGCTCGGTCCGGTCGGTGCCGAAACGCGTGGTTGAGAATCAGCTCCAGCGCCGACAAGCCGCGGCCGCGACCATCGAGCAGATATTGGTTGTCGTCGCCAGTGATAGCGATCTGGAGGGTTTCTCCGTCGAGGCGCGCTTCGGCCTCACAGTCGAACCCCATGGTGTCGAAGATGGTGTCGAGGAGCTCGATAGCCTCGTCGGAAACGTCGGTCTCGCCGCCCGCGGCCGCACTCGGGTCGGCGGCGGCAGAGCTCTCGGCGGGTTCCGCTGCACCGCTCTCTGGCATGTCGTCCGTTGCGTCAACCGAAGACGTCGGTTCGCTAGCAGCTTCGGCCGGTGGCGCGGCGTCGGTCGGTTCGGGAGCGACGTCGGATGCCTGAAAAAAGTCAGGCATCTCTTCAGCGTTGTCAGTGGTGACCTCTACGGGCTCCGCGCCGCGCTGTTCGTCATGGTCGTCGCTGGCATCCTCTGCTGCCGCGTCAGTTGCGGGGGTTTCGGGTGCATCAAGCGGGGCCGGCGTCTCCGTGGCCGCAGGCGCGACGTGCTCGGCCGGCGGCGGCGGTTGGCTCTCGTCGGCGGAAGCTTCTTCCTCTGGCTCCTCGGCGTCGGGTGTCTCGCCGCGCCGCCAGGCCCGCACGGTGTAAATCGTGTCCCCGAGTCCCCAGAAGTCGTCGGCTTTCTCGTCGAGCAGCTCGTGCTCGAGCTCCTCCAACGACACGCCGAGGGCTGCCGCGGCTTGTTCTAGGGCGGCGTCTAACGACTTGTCTTCAAAAATCTGTGCGCTCATCGCTTGCCTCGCTGGCGTTTCTTGGCCTTGGGAAGAGCCTTCTCTGCCGCAAGCTCCGCGTCCATCTTTCGATTCACGTAGAGCTGCTGCGCGATTCCGAGAAGGTTGTTCACCAACCAGTACAGAACCAGACCGCTGGGTACGTATAGGAAGAGCACGGTGAAGATCACCGGCATGAATTTGAACATCCGCGCTTGCATGGGATCCGCCCCGGGCGAAGGCGTCATCCGTTGCTGTACCAGCATGCTGCCGCCCATCAGCAGGGGCAGGACCAGGAATGGGTCGTAATCCGAAAGGTCCTGTACCCACAGCGCGAACGGAGCTTGGCGGAGCTCCACTGCAACCGACAGCAGGCGATAGAACGCAAACAGGATCGGGAGCTGAGCCAACATCGGCAGGCAGCCACCGAACGGTGACACCCCCTCGCGCCGATACAGCTCCATGACCTCCTCGTTCATCTTCTGCCGCTGCTCGAGCTCTTTGGCGCCCTTGTACTTGCCGCGGATCGCAGCCATTTGCGGCTGCAACCGCTGCATGCGCCGCATCGAGACCATCGACTTGTGGTTCAGCGGCAAGAAAACGAGCCGCAGTAGTACGGTCAGCAGGATGATGGCGACGCCGTAGTTGCCAGCGAACGAGTGGATCCACACCAGCAGCGCCAGGAGAGGGCGAGCGAGGATTCCCATCCAGCCGAAGTCCACCGCGAGATCGATGTTGTATCCCTGCTCGAGAAGGTAATCGTACTTCTTCGGGCCCAGGTAGACGGCGGCGGCCAGTCCCTCCGCTGGCACCCGGGTGGAAACACTCGCCAGGGCCAGCTGCGGCTCCGCGGTCGGGTCCAAGCTCGGCACCTGTCGGCTCGAGATTCGCACCTCGCCGGGCTCGTCGAACAGCAGGGCTCCGAGGAAATAGTGGCTCTCGGTTCCAACCCAGCGCACCGGCCCGGTGGAACCGACCGCCGGGTCGGGCTCCGGGGGAGCCCATCGCTCAACCTCCTCGCCAATGAGCGCCAGGGCCCCGGCGCCGAGAAACGCGTTGCGGGAGCTTGCCGCGATTGGGTCCAAGCCGGCACCCAACGTCAGGTATGTGTCCGCCGCCGCGGTGGTGGCGGTTACCTGTACTCGTAGTTGGTTGCCGGTGGCCGGAAACTCGATTCGCTTGTATACCGCGACACCCCGCCCGTCGGCCCAACGGAGGACCACGACTACCGGATCGCCTGGGCGCGGGGTTCGCCCCTCGGCGCGTTCGACACCCCCGCTGGCCTCCAGGGTGTAGAGGGCCCCGTTCAAGAGCTCGGCGATCGCGGGGTCGCTGGGGGACTCGATGCCGAGTGGCAGCACGCCGGCCGCTGCGGCCGCGGGATGGACAAGATCCAGCGGTGTGCGCTGCGCATGTTGGTACTGATTCAGTACGAATCCCGCCAACCGACCGCCCAGGTTGGTTACCGTTGCGGTGTAGTTCTCGGCGCGGATTCGAAGTGACTCCGGTCGTTGTGCTTCTAGCGCCGTAGTCTCATCGGCCTCCTCGGCTCTGGCCAGCGCGGCGCTGGCCGGCTCAGGAGCGGCCGGCCTCGTGACCGCGGCGGCGGGATCGGCTGCCGGTGGAGCGCCGTTGACAGCCGGCATCTCCGGAGCCGGAGCGTCTACAGCGGGCACGAAATAGTACTGATAGAGCGCCAGGACCGCCATCGACAGGACGATGGCGAGCAGCGCCCGCGACTCCATCCTCGGTTCTTGATCGTTAATCATGGACCGTCGGGACCGGGTCGTGGCCGCCTCGACTGAACGGATGACAGCGGAGGATACGGCACGCCGACAGCCACACGCCCCTGAGAGCGCCGTGCTGCACCACGCTCTCGTGCGCATAATTCGAGCACGTCGGGTGGAACCGACAGTGGCCCCCGAGCGCCGCCGACAGCGTCACCTGGTACAGCCGTATCAAGCCAAGCACAACACGGGAGATCATGCGGGCAATTCGGTTGCTCGCGCGGCGAGCTTCAGCAGGTCCGGCAGCAGATCCTCTGGCCGGCTTTCTAGCGCCCCGGGGCGCGCCACAACAACATAGTCGTAACCCACGGTGAAGCGGTCACGCCGTCGCCGGAAGGCTTCTCGGAACAGGCGTCGAGCACGGTTTCGCACCACTGCATTACCGAGTCGGCGGGTTGCCGTGAACCCGATCCGCGAGTGTTCCATACCGTTGGGACGAGCGAACAAAACGAACCTCGAAGCTACGTGTTTGGTGCCTTGCGAATAGACCCGCTCGAATTCCGAACGCTTGCGCAGGCGGTAGGCTCGTGGGAATCCTTCCGGTCGCACGGCGTGAATCGATAGCTGCGCGAGTCAGATCAGGACGGCGCCAGCCGCTTGCGGCCCTTGCGGCGACGGCGACGAATCACGGCCCGTCCGGAGCGCGTTCGCATCCGGAGCCTGAAACCATGCACTTTCCGCCGGCGTCGGCGGTTGGGCTGGAATGTGCGCTTCATGGTCTTACGGGGTTGCTCGCCGTGCAGGACCCGCGAAGGGCGGAACCCGTCCGTGCGGCGAAGACGCCTCAGGGGGCGATCAACAGGTGGCCCCCTACTATGTACTGAACCAAACGACACTACTCGTTGTGACTCGGGGGGTCAACTCGCGAGCTTCTAGGGCACCTCCCCGAGCGCCGACGTCGTTTGTCGTGTGAACGCTGCGCTGACCCGTGTTTTCGTGTTGTGTTTGTCTTCTTTCGGCACGCTTTTCCCGGCAGACCGAGCATTGTACGGCCTGACTTTTTCTGTGCTATATTGCCGCATCTTGCGGCGCGGACTTCAGCCTCCCAGGCTACGCGCGCGAGAACTCTTGTAGCGTAATCGTCCCTGATCGCTACGTTTTTGGTGTTTTTTCACAGGTGTGGATAAGTCTGTGAAAATCCGTGGGGTGGATCGTGCCGCCGTCCGCCAACCGCGACACCGGTGCCTGGCGGTCTCGAGGGCGGGATGGATACCTGGGCGCGAATCCTCTCGCGCATCGAGAACAAGCTCGACCCGCAGACCTTCGAGACCTGGTTTCGGCCTACTGCGCTGCTCAGGGAGAAGGACGGTGGGTTGGACGTGGCGGTGCCCAACGAGGTCTTCCGGGATTGGTTGACTCAAAAGTACGCCACGCTTATCCGTGAATCCCTGGAGGAGTTCCCGGGCGCGCCAGCCGATATCCGCTTCTTCGTCGCGGGACTGGGGCCGGGCTCGGCGCCGACCGTGCCGCCCGAGACATCGACCGACCTGGGGCCAGGTTTGGCCCGTGCGCCTGTCGTTGCGCCCGACCGCCCCGCAACATTGAACCCAAAGTACACCTTCCAGTCGTTTGTGGTCGGCGCCTCGAACCAGTTCGCCAACGCCGCCGCGCGCGCCGTCGCCGAGCGGCCGTCGCGATCGTACAACCCGCTGTTCATCTACGGCGGCGTAGGGCTGGGCAAGACCCATCTCATGCTGGCCATCGGACATCACATCCGGCGCACCCAGCCTGAGCTGCGTATCGTCTATCTCTCTTCCGAACGCTTCATGAACGAACTCATCAACTCGATTCGATACGACCGCACGCACGAGTTTCGTGTTCGCTATCGCAACATAGACGTCTTGCTCATGGACGACATCCAGTTCCTGGCGGGCAAGGAGCGCACCCAGGAGGAGTTCTTCCACACCTTTAATGCTCTGCACGAAGAACAACGCCAGATCGTCGTTACGAGCGATGCACCACCCAAGGAGATTCCCACTCTCGAGGAACGGCTACGGTCGCGCTTCGAGTGGGGTCTTCTCGCAGACATCCAACCCCCGGATCTCGAGACCAAGATCGCCATCCTGAAAAAGAAGGCGGAGGCCGAGTCTCCTGCCTTGCTGATCCCCGACGATGTTTTGTTGTACGTGGCGACCCACAGCAAGTCGAATATCCGCGAGCTTGAAGGGGCCCTCATCCGGCTACTGGCTTTTGCCTCTCTTACCGGAGAGGAAATCACCGTCGAGCTCGCTCGGAGGGTGCTGAAGGATACTCTCAAAACGGAGCCGCGAGTCATAACCATCGAGAGCATTCAACAGCGCGTGACGGAATACTACGGTTTACGCGCCGGGGAGCTAAACTCGCGCAGCAACGCGCGGCGCGTAACCCGACCGAGACAGGTAGCCATGTACTTGTCGAAAAAGTTGACACACCACTCCTACCCGGAGATCGGTCACGCGTTCGGGGGCAAACATCACAGCACCGTCATCCATTCAGTTCGTAAGGTCAAATCCGATATGTCGGCGGACGAAGACCTCGAACGTGGCGTCGCCGGGCTGATGGACTCGTTTCAGTAGAACAAGTTATCAACAGGGGCAGGACAACAGGCGGTGTTAGAGTTCAGTGAACCATGGGTTCACCCGGCACATCCGCGCTAAAGACTGCTACCTGCCCGCGGGAGATTAACAGTACAAAGGTCTGGAAATAAAGAAGTTAAAAACTAGTTCAACAGGTTCAACAGGGCCTACTACTAATACTAAAAGTAAGCTCTGAGAAAAGAATAGGAGACGTAGGAAATGAAGTTCATTGTCCAGAGGGACGCGCTCGAGAGCGAGTTGCAAGTCCTCCAGGGCATCGCCGAGAAACGGAAAACGATCCCGATCTTGTCGCACATCCTCATCTCGGCAGCCGAGGACAACCTTGCGCTCGTGGCGACCGATCTCGAGGTGAGCCTGAGCACGCGGTGTTCGGCGACCACGACAGACCCGGGTGGGACTACTGTCAGCTCGAAGAAACTGTTTGAAGTTGTGCGCTCCCTTCCCGCCGGCGAGATAGAGATGCTGTCGGATTCGGGTGAGTGGCTGGAGATCCGCTCCGGGGACGCCTACTTCAGGTTGGTCTGCTTGCCGACCACAGATTTTCCGGAGGTCCCGAGTAACAACTTTGAAGTGGCATCAGAGATTCCCCACGGCTTATTCCGCGAGATGATCCGCCGCACGCTGTTCGCGGTGACCAAAGAGGATGTTCGCTATTCCTTGAACGGTGCGCTGCTTGAGATAGGCGGAGGAAAAGTCCGCATGGTGGCCACCGACGCGCACCGGCTCGCCATGGTGGAGCACGACGACGCCGACCTCGGAACACAAACGCAGGTCAGGGCGATCATCCCCAAGAAAGCGCTTGCGGAGATCCGCGACCTGGGCGAGCCCGAGACGATGCTGTTCGCTCAAGACGAACACCACCTGCATTTCAAGATCGAGCACCGCGTACTGTCGGCTCGAGTCATCGAGGGCCAGTTTCCCGCCTACGAGAAGGTCATTCCGCAGGACAACCCTGCCTGTGTACGGTTCGCGAGTGACGCAATGGGCGCCGCTCTTCGTCGCGTTAGCCTTTTGGCGTCGGAGAGATCCCGCGCAGTGAAGTTCACCTTCACAGCGGGCACCGCGACGATCGTCTCGAGCAACCCCGAACTAGGGGAGGCCCGCGAGTCCGTGCCCGTCCAATACGAGGGGGAAGAGCTCACGGTGAGCTTCAACGCCCAGTACATTCTGGACTTTCTGGCGGTGGCTGCGAGTGACGAAATAGAGGCCTATCTTCGTGACGACTCGAGCCAGGGATTGATGTCACCGGCGCCGAGCGAAGAGGGTCCCGCGTACCAGTACGTAATTATGCCCATGCGGCTTTAAGACGTCAGTGTAACTAACTATAAACAAACCACTTACAATAGACGTCACAGAACGGTCCAGCTATCCATTCGGGGCGCGAAAGGGTATAATTTGAGGGTGCCGAGCGAAACGCATCGTGCGCCCGTGAAACACAACGACCGTGACTCGTGGCGGCCGCTGTCGGGGCGAAATTCGAGCGCACGCAAACGGTGGGGCCCGGCCTAGAAAGCAGGTCGGTATCGCGCGCCAGCCCGGACACAACGGATCGAAGCCGTGGCGTGCGCGTGTGCGACGAGAACGCCCGTATGCCCGCGCGCTGAAGCGCGCCAGCCGGAAGACCAGATGAGCCGGACGAAGGCCAATTCAACGAAGAAGGGCGGCCAGGCGCACGACTACGACGCTAGCAAGATTCAGGTGATCGAGGGACTAGAGGCCGTTCGAAAGCGCCCGGCCATGTACATCGGCAGCACTAGCGCCGCGGGACTACACCATCTCGTATACGAGGTCGTCGACAACAGCGTCGACGAGGCGCTCGCCGGCTACTGCGATGACATCAAAGTCACAATTCACAGCGACAATGCAGTGACGGTCGAAGACAACGGCCGTGGTATTCCGGTCGATCTACACAAGACCGAGAAGCGCCCGGCGGCCGAGGTCGTCATGACAACGTTGCACGCCGGCGGCAAATTCGACCATGACAGCTACAAGGTGTCGGGCGGACTCCACGGGGTGGGCGTCTCGGTAGTGAACGCGCTCTCCGAGCGACTGACGTTGGAGATCTGGCGGGAGGGCGCAACACATACCCAGGATTATTCGCGCGGAGCACCAGCGCACGACCTCAAGAAAGTAGGTAAAACGGATAAGACCGGAACCAAAGTCACCTTCGTACCCGATTCCGAGATCTTCTCCGAGATCTCGTTCGCCTACGACACCCTCGCAGCGCGGTTGCGGGAGTTGGCGTTTCTCAACCGCGGCCTGACCATCCGGCTCGCCGATGAGCGCGAGGAAAGCCCACGCGAAGTGGAGTTCTATTACGAGGGCGGCATTGCCTCGTTCATCGAGTCGCTCAACAAGAAGCGAACCCCCCTGCACTCGAAGCCGATCGCGTTTCGTGAGGATCGCGATCAGATCGTCGTCGACATCGCGCTGCAGTACAACGACGGGTACAACGAAACCCTGTTGTCCTACGTCAACAACATCAACACGCGCGAAGGCGGCACACACCTGTCGGGATTCCGTACGGCCCTGACACGCACGATCAACGCCTACGCGCAGTCCGCCGGGAAGGCCAAGGAGCTCAAGACGCTCCAGGGCGAGGATGTGCGCGAGGGCCTGGTCGCGGTGGTCTCGTGTCTGGTTCCAGAGCCGCAGTTCGAAGGCCAAACCAAAACCAAATTGGGGAACAGCGAGGTCCGGGGCATGGTGGCCTCGATCGTCAACGAGAAACTGGCCGAGTATTTCGAGGAGAACCCCAAAGCCGCTAACAAGATCGTCGCCAAGGCCCTGGACGCCGCCCGCGCGCGAGAGGCAGCACGCAAGGCCCGCGATCTGACGCGGCGAAAGGGAGCGCTCGATGCTGCGGCGCTGCCGGGCAAGCTGGCGGATTGTCAGGAACGCTCGCCGGAGAACGCAGAGCTCTTCGTTGTCGAGGGCGACTCGGCCGGCGGAACGGCCAAGCAAGGCCGCGACCGCCGCACGCAGGCGGTATTGCCCTTGCGCGGTAAGGTGCTCAACGTCGAGCGTGTGCGACTCGACAAAATGCTCAATAACGAACAGATCCGTACGATCATCACCGCCCTGGGCACGGGGATCGACGCCGACTTCAACCTCGAGAAGCTCCGTTACCACAAGATCATTCTCATGGCCGACGCCGACGTCGACGGCAGCCACATTCGCACGCTTCTGCTGACGTTCTTCTTCCGGCAGATGAAACCGCTGATGGACGCCGGCCATCTCTACATTGCCCAACCGCCGCTATACGGCGTTCGCCGCGGCAACAAGATCCAATACCTACCCGACGAGCGGGCCATGACCCAGTTCCTCGTCGATCGCGCTGCCGACAAGCGCACCGTGGTCGCGAAGAAAGCGAAGAAGAAGCTCACCGGCGCAACCCTCGCGAAGAAGCTCCACAGCCTGCACCGCTACAAGTACTTCGTCGACAAGCTCCGCCAGCGCGGCTTCGAGCAAAGACTCCTGGAGACGCTCCTCGCTGCCGGCCTGCGTTACCGCAAGCAATTCGAGACCAGTGCCGAGCTGAACCAGGTCGCGGCGGCACTGGCGAAGGAGGGGTACACGGCGCAACTCTCCAAGGATGAGGAGCACGGCCTGCTCGAGCTGCGGGTGGCGTCCGAGGACGATGCGCTCCTGGCGCCGGCGCGAGTGACGCACGAGTTCGTCGATAGTGCTGACTATCGTGAGATTCTCGGCCTTCACAAAGAGCTAGCCGACTTACACGCGCCGCCGTTCGAGGTGCTCCACGGGGGTGACCACGAAGCGGTTCTGAAGACAAAGGAAGAGCTGCTGGGCCACATGCTCACCGGAGCCAAGAAGGGTATCCGCCTGCAGCGCTACAAGGGGCTCGGAGAGATGAACGCGGAGCAACTCTGGGAGACGACGATGAACCCGGAGACCCGCAGGCTGCTGCGCGTGACGATTGAAGACGAAGTGGCGGCCGACCAGATCTTCACAATCTTGATGGGCAACGAAGTCGAGCCACGTCGCGAGTTTATCCAGACTCACGCGCACGAGGTCGAGAACCTGGATGTCTGACGGCGGCGCCGCGGCGCGTAGCGGACACCTGGAGAAGAGATGGACGTAATCGAGCACAAAATGCCCGTCCCGGTAGAGGACGAGGTTCGTCGGTCGTATCTCGACTACGCCATGAGCGTTATCGTTGGCCGCGCGCTGCCCGACGTGCGCGACGGGCTCAAGCCGGTCCATCGACGTGTGCTGTTCGCCATGCAGCAGCTCAACAACGGCTGGAATCAGGCGTACAAGAAGAGCGCGCGTATCGTCGGCGACGTTATCGGGAAGTACCACCCGCACGGCGATCAAGCCGTCTATGACTCTATCGTGCGGATGGCGCAGGACTTCGCCATGCGCCACATGCTGGTTGACGGGCAAGGGAACTTCGGCTCGCTGGACGGAGACCCCCCGGCCGCCATGCGGTACACCGAGGTCCGTATGACCCGGTTGGCGTCAGAGCTGCTGGCGGATATCGACAAGGAAACGGTCGACTTCGTCGCCAACTACGACGACTCGCTCGAGGAGCCACAGGTTCTACCGGCGAAGTTCCCGGCGCTGCTGGTGAACGGCTCTTCCGGCATCGCGGTCGGGATGGCCACCAACATCCCGCCCCACAATCTCGGCGAGATCGTCGATGCCACCGTGGCGTTGATCAACGATCCGGAGATCTCGGTCATGGATCTCATGCAGCACGTCCAGGGCCCCGACTTTCCGACCGCCGGGATCATCTACGGTGCCGGGGGCATCGTCGATGCGTACCGCAGCGGGCGCGGCATCATCCGCGTCAGGGCGCGGGCCGACATCGAGCGCGCCGCATCGAGTCGCGAGCGCGATCGGGTCGTGGTCACAGAGGTCCCGTATCAGGTCAACAAGGCGCGCCTCATCGAGCAGATTGCCGGCCTGGTGAAAAACAAGAAGCTCGACGGGATCGCCGACCTTCGGGACGAGAGCAGTCGCGAAGGAGTTCGCGTCGTCATCGAGCTGCGGAAGGGCGAGGAGCCCGACGTCATCCTGAACAACCTGTACAGCCAGACGGCAATGACGAGCACGTTCGGCATCATCATGCTGGCGATTCGCGATGGAGCGCCGGAGGTGATGACCCTCAAGGAGATGCTTGGAGCGTTCGTCGCTCACCGCCGCGAAGTGATTACCCGCCGGACGCTTTTCGACCTCAAGCGGGCCGAGGCGCGGGCGCACATTCTCGAGGGCCTCAAGATCGCGCTCGATCACCTCGATGAGATCATCGCGTTGATTCGCGGGTCGAAGACCGCCGAGATTGCCCGCGCCGGAATGGTCAAGCGGTTCTCGATGACCGGAACCCAGGCGCAGGCGGTGCTGGACATGCGGCTGCAACGGCTGACCGGCCTCGAGCGACAGAAGATCATCGACGACCTCAAGGCGACCCTGGCCATCATCGAGGGCCTCGAGGACATCTTGGCGTCCGAGCGCAGGATTCTCGACATCATCGTCACCGAGCTCAAAGAAATCAGAGCATCCTACGGTGACCCGCGGCGAACCGAGATCGTCAACGACGCACGCGATTTCACCGTCGAAGACCTGATTGCCGAAGAGGACATGGTGGTGACGTGCAGCCACGCCGGCTACGTCAAGCGCACGCCGCTAAGCCTCTACCGCCAGCAACGTCGAGGCGGCAAGGGCCGCATCGGCGCGGTTACCAAAGAGGGTGATTTCGTAGAGCATCTGTTCGTGGCGTCGACGCACGCCTACGTCATGGTGTTCACGGAGTTCGGCATGGCGTACTGGCTGAAGGTCTACAACCTGCCGCAGGGCGGGCCAGCGACCCGCGGCAAGGCCATCGTCAATCTGCTACCACGCCTCGACAAGGGCGACTCGGCGGCGGCGATCCTGCCGGTGGCGGAGTTCGAGGAGGGCAAGCACATTCTCTTCGCTACCGAGCAGGGCCTGGTGAAGAAGACCGAGCTCACCGCGTTCTCGCACCCGAAGATCACCGGCATTATCGCCATCAAGATCCAGGAAGGCGACCGTCTGCTGGCGGCCAAGATCACCGACGGCGATCAGGACATCATCATCGGCACCTATCTGGGCAAGGCCATCCGTTTCTCGGAGGGCGACGCTCGACCGATGGGCCGCAGCACGATGGGCGTCAAGGGCATCCAGCTGTCGGAGGGCGACATCGTTGTCGGGGCCGATACCGTCCGTGGCAACATCGGCACCATCCTTTCGGTTACCGAGCACGGCTTCGGCAAGCGCACAGCGGTGAGCCAGTATCGCCGGCAACGGCGTGGCGGAATGGGGTTGATCGACATCAAGACGTCGCCGCGCAACGGTCCGGTCGTGGGTCAACGCGTGGTCTCTGGCGATGACGATGTCATGCTGATCAGCCAGGGCGGCAAACTGATCCGGATTCCGACCGCGGGCGTCAAGGAGCAGGGCCGCAACACACAGGGCGTCAAAGTGATCGACCTCGGCGACGACGACCGGGTCGTGGCGGTGGCGCGGCTGGCCGAGTCCGAGGCGTCCGATGCATCCGAGGTCTCCGACGACCACTGATCCCGCCGGGCGATTCAACCCTGGAAGCTACGCCAACAGCTGCAGCTTGGCGTACTTGGCGATCAGCTGCTTGGTGCCGGCACGCGCGAACGCCACAGTCAGCTTCAGCGAGTCGCCGCTGCCCTGCGTGCCGGTGATCCTCCCGGCGCCGAACATCGGATGGAAAATCGCCACTCCTTCGACCAGCCGCTTGTTCGACGCCGGAATGCCGGAGCCGCGCGCATTCGCGTCGACGGGCCGTCTCGTTCGCCGTGTCCCGGAGGCGGAGCGCTTCACACGGCGGATACGATCCGGGGTTGGCGCCCGGCCACGCTGCCGCGAGAGCTCGACCGCGGCCTGGGGCTCCTCGTGCGCTACGAGCAACGCGGGGTCGATCTCGCCGATGAATCGAGACGGTAGTTGGAACCGCTCACGGCCATGAACGCGTCGCATTCGCGCCGTGCTCAAGAACAGCTGGTGGCGCGCCCGAGTCATTGCCACATAGGCCAGTCGACGCTCTTCCTCCACCTGTCCCCCGTCGATGGCGGAGCGCATCGGAAACAGGCCCTCCTCCAGCCCGGCAACGAAAACGTGTGCGAACTCTAGCCCCTTGGCGGAGTGCACCGTCATCAGGGCCACGCCAGCCACGCCACGCGTCGAATCGGCGTCGGAGATCAGCGCCGTACGGTCGAGAAAAGTCACCACGGACGCGCAGGCGGGTGCACCGTCGCCCGCAAACTCGACCGCCGAGGCCATCAGCTCGTCGACATGGGCTAGACGATCCTCGCCATCGGCTCGGTTCCGAAGCAACGTACGGTAGCCGCTCCGCGACAATATCTGCTCGAGCAGCTCTCCGAGCGGCGTGCGCTCAACCCGCTGCCGCAAATCCGCGATCATCTGCCCGAAGACGACCAGGCCGGCGACCGCCCGTCCGCGGCACCCGAGACGACGGAGACGCTCTTCCGGGTCGGGGGCTCGGATCGCTTCCAGCAGCACAGCCACGGACGCACCGTCGTGGGCGCCTAAGGCGTCGATGTTGGCCGGGCCTACGCCACGCGAAGGGGTGGCCACAGCGCGCGCAAAGGCTGCGTCGTCGTCGGCGACCAGTAGGCGGAGGTAGGCCAGTAGATCCTTGACCTCGGCGCGCCGAAAGAAGGTCTGGCCACCGAGGACGCGGAACGGAATGCCTCTTCCGGCGAGCTCTTCCTCGAAGGGGCGAGACTGGGCGTTGGTTCGATACAGGACCGCCATGTCGCCGGGGGAGGTATCGGCAGCGATGGCCGCCGCGATTCGCTTCGCAATCCAAACCGCTTCGCTTCGCTCCGTGGCGCAAAGCATGTATGTTGGTTTGGTATCGCCCGCGTTGTCGGTCCACAGCTTCTTGCCGAGGCGCTCGCTGTTGCGCGCCACCAGTGACCCGGCGGCTGCGAGAATCGGCTGTGTCGATCGATAGTTCTGCTCGAGGCGCACAATGGTGGCGTCTGGGAAGTCGTCGCGAAACTCGAGCACGTTGGCGATGTCGGCGCCTCGCCACCGGTAGATCGATTGGTCTTCGTCACCTACCACCATGAGCGAGCCTCGGTCGTCGCGGAGCGCGCGCACGAGCCGATACTGCGTGCGGTTGGTGTCCTGATATTCGTCGACGAGAAGGTGTCGGAACCGCGTCGGGTCGACAGCGACCTTGCCGCTGCCGAGCAGCTGCAGTGGCAGGGCGAGCAAATCGTCGAAGTCCACCGCGTTCTCGTTGCGCATATCGATCCGGTAGCTCTGGTACACACGCGCCGCGGCACGTTGCTCCGAGGAGCGCCCCGGGCTATCCCAGGCGCGCGGATCTTCGAGCTGATTGCGGGCGCGGCTGCACATCTCATAGAGCATCGTCGGGCGCATCTCGCCGGCGTCGATGCGAGCGGCGGCCTGGCAGCGCCGCCAGACAGCTAGCGCGTCGCCGCGATCGTAGACGGCGAAACCAGTACGCGGGGCGCCGTCGGCCCCTGCGGCGTCACGGAGGATGCGCAATCCGAGGGCGTGAAACGTGAGCACCCAGACCCCTGCGGCCGCTTCTCCGGCGAGCTTCTCGAGGCGGGATCGCATCTCACCCGCGGCCTTGTTGGTGAACGTGACGGCGCAGATGGAGGTTGCCTGGGCGGCTCCTTCCGTGAGCAGCCAGGCAATGCGATACGTGATCACACGCGTCTTGCCCGAGCCGGCTCCCGCGAGCACCAGACACGGTCCGCCGTCGTGGGTGACAGCGCGGTGCTGCTCGGCGTTCAGGTTGCCGGAAAGGTCGGCGCGCAAATCGGGCTGCCTCACAGCGGCTGGTTCCGTGTCGTCGCGGCCAGGCGACCCGCCGGGCGGCTACTCGACGGTAACGCTCTTTGCGAGGTTGCGCGGTTGGTCGACGTCACAGCCGCGCTGCACAGCCACATGGTAGGCGAGAATCTGCAGGGGCACGACCGCAAGTAGCGGCGAAAACTCGGGTAAGCAGTCGGGAATCGTCAAGAGCTCGTCGCTGAGCTCCTCGAGATCCTCGTCCCCCTCGGTGCCGACGCCGACGAGAAATGCCTCGCGTGCCTTGGCCTCCTGCATGTTGCTAGCTGTCTTCTCGTAGAGATCCACCTGCGGGGCAAGCGCTACCACAGGAACGTCGCGATCGATCAATGCGATAGGCCCGTGCTTCATCTCTCCGGCCGGGTACCCGTGCGCGTGGACGTACGAGATCTCCTTGAGCTTGAGCGCCCCCTCGAGTGCGATTGGGTAAAGAAAGCCACGACCGATGAAGAGAAACTGCTGGAAGTGCGCCACTCGGTGCGCGACCGCCGCAATCACTTCCTCGCGTAGGACGATGCTCTCGATCTGTCGCGGAATACACGCCAGGGCCTCCAGCCGCAGCTCGAGGGCCTCGCGCGAGAGCTTTCCTCGCAACTCTGCCAGCCGCAGCGCGATCAAATAGAGGCAGGTGAGCTGTGTTGTGAATGCTTTCGTCGATGCCACGCCGATCTCGGGCCCCGCCTGGGTGAGCAGCACGCCGTCGGCGACGCGTGTAGCCATGGATCCGACCACGTTGCAAATCGTCCACAGGCGGGCGCCGCGATCCTTGGCCTCGCTCATTGCCGCCAGCGTGTCGGCGGTCTCGCCAGACTGTGTGATCGCGCAAGCCACCGCCCCGGACCGAACAATGGGACCGCGATAGCGAAACTCGCTGCCGTGGTCGACGGTTACCGGAAGACCCGCGAGCGTCTCGATCCAGTACTTTCCGACCAGCGCCGCATGCCACGAGGTGCCGCAACCCAACAGGATGAGCTCGGTCATCGACCGTGCCAGATCCTCGTCGAGGTTGAGCTCACCAAGGCTCACCTCCAGGCGGGTTCGATTGACACGCCCGACGAGGCTGTCGCGTACCGCTGTTGGCTGCTCGTGGATCTCCTTGAGCATGAAGTGCTTGTAACCGCCCTTCTCGGCCGTCACCGGATCCCAGGCAATGCGCTGCGGCTCGGCAGGCACCGTGTTACCGGCGCTGTCGCTGACTGTCACTGCCTCGGGCGTCACGACAACAAGCTGCCCGTCATCGAGGAAGATGATGTCGCGGGTGTATTGCAGCACCGGCGGCACATCCGAAGCGACGAAATTCTCGCCTTCCCCGAGGCCCACGATGATCGGTGGCCCCAGGCGCGCGGCGACGATCTTCTGCGGCTCGTCGAGGGACATCACGACGAGGGCGTAGATGCCTTCCAGATCATCCAGCGTGCGCCGCACGGCAGCTTCGAGGTCGCCGTCGTAGTACTTCGAGATCAGGTGCACGATCGCTTCGGTATCGGTCTCGGTAACGAATTTGCAGCCGTCGGCTTCGAGGCGCTGTCGCAGCGCCAGGAAGTTCTCGATGATGCCGTTGTGCACCAACACGATACGGCCGCTGCTGTCGCGATGCGGATGCGCGTTTTCGAGCGTCGGCTTACCGTGGGTTGCCCAGCGCGTGTGCCCGATTCCGTAATCGCCGGCGATAGGAGACTCCGCGAGCTCGGACACCAGGTTCACGAGCTTGCCGGCCGCGCGCCGCACACCGATCGTGCCGTTCGTACGCGCTACCGCCACGCCGGCCGAGTCATAGCCGCGGTACTCGAGGCGTTGGAGGCCGTCGAGCAGAACCGGCACCGCCTCGCGCGTCCCGACGTATCCGACGATGCCGCACATAGCTCAGCTCCTTCCCGGCGCCGGTGGGCGCCGGTCCCCTGAAGGACCAATTACAGCGACGTCAGCCGCTCGAGCAACCGGAATCGTCAGTCCTTCTTGTCGCGCCCCACGGCCTTGGCGCGCTTTGCCCACCCCTCGCGAACGACCTGCTTGCCGCGAGCGATCCCGAGGGAGTCGTCCGGCACGTCCTTGGTGATCGTCGAGCCGGCCCCCACGTAGGCTCCGCGTCCGATCCGCACTGGCGCTACGATCGCGGTGTTGCTGCCGATGAAAGCGCCGTCGGCGATCAACGTTTGGTGCTTGTTCACACCATCATAGTTGCAGGTGATCGTCCCCGCCCCCACGTTGACATCGGCGCCGATCTCGGCGTCCCCCAGGTACGAGAGGTGGCTCGCCTTGCTACCGGGTCCCAGCCGCGCCTTCTTCACCTCGACAAAGTTGCCGACCTTGGCCCCTTCGCAAATATGCGCGCCTGGGCGCAGGCGCGCATAGGGACCCACGTTGGCCCCGCGCTCGACCACGGCATTCTCGAGAACGCTGCCGTCGTAGACGACAACGTCGTCGCCGATCTCGCTGTCGCGAACTCGAACGTTCGGGTAGATCGTGCAACGGCTGCCCACCACGCTGCCGGCCTCGAGCGACACACCCGGGTACAGGACCGTATCGTTGCCTACGATCACATCGGCGTCGGCCAACACCGCTTCCGGGTTGCGCATGGTCACGCCGGCCTCCATGAGCTCCTCGAGCTTGCGGCGCCGCAGGATCGCTTCGGCGCGCGCGAGCTCCGCACGCGTATTCACCCCGTGAACCTCGTCCGCGTCGCGGTGATGAAACAGCGCCACGTCGCCACCCTGAGCAGACACGACTGCGAGCGTGTCGGTCAGATAGAGCTCACCCTGGGAGTTGTCGGGCCGGAGCGCTGCGAGCGCATTGCACAGTGCGGCGGCTTCGAACAAGTAGATGCCGGCGTTTACCTCCCGCAGCTCCCGCTCCTCGTCGTCGGCGTCCGCTTCTTCGACGATTCTCTCCAGGGCGCCCGCCGGCGACCGGAGGATACGGCCGTAGCCGGTAGGGTCGTCGAGCGACACGGTCAAGAACGTACCGGCGGCGGTGTTGTGCGAGCTGATCATGGCGCGCAGGGTTTGTGCCCTGATAGCCGGGCAGTCTCCGTTGATGACCAGCACCAAACCGTGGTGATCGTCGCCCGGGAACGTAGCGGCGAGGCCATACGCGGCGGCGTCCCCGGTTCCACGTGCCGGCTCCTGTACGGCGAACCGCAAGGTGCCATCGTCCACTGACGCGCGGAGGAGATCGTGTTCCGGCGGGACGACGAGCACGATGCTGGCGGCGCCCAGTTCGCGCGCGGCACTTACGACGTGCTGGATGATCGGTCGGCCGGCGACCTGGTGCAGCAACTTAGGAGTGTCGCTGCGCATGCGCGTACCCTCGCCGGCGGCGAGGATGACGACATGAACCGGAAGCATCGCCTATTGTGCCCCGTCTCCGCTGACGACGCCGCGAAAATCCTCGTGCACTCGCAACGGCACGAAGTCCGGATCGTTCACGGCGTAGACACGGTTGGCGTCGTTGATATCGACTGCCGCGCGTAGAGCGTCGATGGCCGCGTCCGCGTCGCCTTTCTGTGCCAACGCCGCAGCCTGGCAGTAGAGAATTCGATCGTCGCCGGGTGCCTGGTCTAGCGCGATGTCGAAAGCCTCCAGCGCCCTGGTGGGCTCACCAGAGTTCAGCGCCACGACGCCGAGCAGGTAGTGGTCATCGGCGTTCTGCGGGCTGAAATCGGTGCTGCGCCCGCGGCGCTCCAGACCCCCGTGGTATTGCCGGGCGCGGGCCAAGAGCACGGCGTCCGGCGGGTTCGCAGCGATCACCGCGTTGAACGACTCGAGCGCCTTGCCGTATGCGCCGTCGTGATATCGCTTCACGCCCTGCTCGAAGGCCTTCAGCGCTTTGGCTACGCTGCGGTCCTCCCGCATCTCGGCACGGCGGTTCTTTTCCTCTTCCGCGGCACCGCGCTCTGCGTCCAGGCGAGCCTCGCGCTCGGCTTCTGTCTCGGTTGGCTGCACGGGCTTGCGGGGCAGCAGGCTGGCACTCTTGATCGGCGTCGGGCCGGTCTCCACCGGCGCCGCGCTTTCCTCGATCGGTTGGGGCGGAAGCACCGCAGGCATGGGGTCGGGTTCCTTGTAGTCCTGCTTCTTCAACCCCATGCGCCGGATCTTCGACTCCATCGCCTTCTGACTGACGCCGAAGTGCTCGGCGAGCTCGGCGTAGGTCTTGTGCCGGAAGTGCTCGCGAATAAAGTCCTCGTTTTCTTCAGTCCACGTCTTTGCCATCGGTAGGGCGTCGGCCTTTCGCGAGAGAGCGGAACAGTCCGTACGGGGCGCCGAGCGCGATTATATAGGGCGGACCCTTGCGCGTACGCTGCTTGTTGACATCGTCGTAGGGCGTCGATAATGTCCGATAGCCTCTTGCAGCAAGGGATATTTCGTGCCCTTGCGGGCGGGCGATTCAGCGCCATGGGGGTGGCAGGGCATGCTCGACCGGCTGACCTGGCTTGGGCATTCGGGCTTCGTGGTCCAGGGTTCTCCCTGTATCTACATCGACCCGTTCCGGATCGTCGGCGGCCCGCCTGCCGATCTCGTGTTGCTGACCCACCCGCACTACGATCATTGCTCCCCCGCCGACCTGGCGAAAATCGTCGGCGACACCACCGAGATCATCTGCCCGCGTGACTGTCTGACGGCGCTCAGTGAGCTCCCGGGGTCGCGTCGAATCATCCAGCCTGGTGACCGCGTGACCCTGCGCGGAGTGGGAATCGAATCGGTTCCGGCTTATACGCGCAAGAGCCGTCTGCATGGACGCGACAACGCCTGGGTGGGTTACATTTTCGAGCTCGAGGGGGTTCGCGTGTATCACGCCGGTGATACGGATTACATCCCCGAGATGCGCAACATCCGGGTGGACGTCGCCTGCCTACCGATCTCCGGCGGCGAGACCATGAATCTGGTAGAAGCCGCCGCTGCGGCCAACAGCATCGCGCCGCAAGTGGTCGTTCCGATGCACTACGGCACCCTGGGCGCTGACATCGATCCTGACCTGTTCAGCAACCTGACGCGCGTTACCGTGCGCGCAATGCGACGCGATCCCGCCTTTAGCGGCGAGTAGACTGCGAACCATGCGTTCGCGGATCATGACCGCGGCTCTGCTGTTTTGCGGCGCCGCGCTGGCGCTAGGGTTCGCCTGGTTGGCGACCTCGGGCGTGCTCGGATACCGACCCCCGCAGATAGAAACGTCGACTGCGAGTGCCGTCGGGCACCCGTGGCGCGGCGCTGTCCACGTGCACACGGCGCTGTCGGCCGATGCTACGGGAACGGTCGACGAGATTGCCGCCGCCGCGGCTCGAGTCGGGCTGGACTTCGTGCTGCTGTCGGAGCACACCGGTGCGCGTGGAACCGCCGGGCGCGCGCAGGCGGGATGGTACGGCTCAGTCTTGGTATTGGTTGGCGAGGAGATCTCCACCTTCGACGGCCACCTCCTCGCGCTCGCGGTGCCGCCACACCCCTATGCGCTGGGACCGCAGGCGCGGCAGGCGCTCGACGACGTTCGCGCCCTCGGCGGCGCCGCGTGGATCGCTCACATTGATGGCGACACTGCATGGACTACCGGATTCGCAGGCGCCGCCGGGATCGAGGTCGTGAGCCTGTCGGAAGCACTCCACCGCATGCCGGTGCCGGCACGCCTTGCCGCCGCGCTGGTGTACCCGGCGAACCCGCACGCGGCGATGTTGCGTGTTCTCGGTGGCCGCCCGGCGGCGCTCGATTTATGGAGCGAGCGGACTTCGCTGTCGGGCGCGTCGCCGCGACCCCTGGTCGCGATCGGTGCAGTCGATGCCCACGGGCCGCTCCAATGGATCGGCGCCCCGAGCTACGACGTTGTCTTGAGCTCGCTGACCACCATCGTGTGGATGGACGAGCCCCCACGCCCGGGAGACGCCGACCGCGCCGTGGCTGCGCGTCTGCTTCGTCGTCTGCGCAGTGGGCGGGCAGCCGTTGAGCTGTCGGCGGCAGGTCAGGCACCTGGAATGTCGTTCATCGCCAAAGCGCTCGACGGTCGTGTTGGTCTTCCCGGCGGGCAGGTGGGCTGGGGCGCTGGCGGATGGACGCTCGAAGCGCGGCTTGGAGCGCCCGGCGACTATCGCATCGAGTTGCTGCGCGATGGTGTGCTCGTCGGTACTTCCGAGGGCGAACGGCTCGCCGTCGAGGCGCTCGATCCGGGGTCCTATCGGGTCGAAGTTTTCCGCACCGGCGGCCCGGCCGGAGGCGGCGCGCCGGGAGCCACACCGTGGATCGTCAGCAACCCGATCTATTTGTGGCCGGAAGCCGCGATTACCGCCGCCAACCTGCGTCCGGCACCGGCGCTCCCGGCACCGCGGTCGGTCCGGTCGCTGCTGCCGGAGCCTGGCTGGGCGGCAGAGAGCGATTCCCTCTCCGCCAGCGCGTTGGCGCCAATGGCCGACGGGCTGCTGTGGACCGCCCGGGTGCCCAACGAGGAGGCCGCCGATGCTTTCTCCGCCGTGGCGTGGCGACCGGAGACGGCCCTGGACTGGCGCCATACCTTGGGGGTGACCGCCGGCTTATCATCGCCGCGCGAGTGGCGCGTCGGCCTCCGGGTCTGGACCGCGGCCGGGAGCGGCGAGCAAACCTGGGAGCTGGTGGTGGTGAGCGCCCCCGGCCAACCCCCGACACTGTCGCCCTGGCAACGATTTCGACGCATCGGTAGCGACGGGCAGATGGTTCGCGGGGAGCGTCTCGACGACGAGCTGGCTCAGGTCACCGGCGTAGCGTTCGTGGTGACGCCTCAGCGGATGCGGCCAGGTAGCGAGGCCCGCATCGAGATTCGCGACGTCGGGCTGTTCCCGGGTGACCCGCGCCAGTGACGGCACCCGACGGCTCATCGTTGTACGGGGATCGTCTCCCACACCCGCGCAAATGAGTCGATCGCCAGCAACGGCTCAACCGATTCGCGGACGCGGCCACCGAACATGTTGCTCATTACCGCCGTCTTGAGCCACGGGTCACGCAGCAAGGCCTCGCGCCCGGCAGCGGCAGCGAGCTCGGTCTCGCCGTGCGCCATCCTGACCGATGCGAGCAGCAACCAGGCGTAGCCGTTGTCGGAATAGAGGGTCGTAGCCCTCCCGGCGTGCTCTAGCGCCGCGTTCAGCTCGCCGGCGGCAAGGTGCTGGGCGGCGATCTCGCTGGCCAGCTGACCGTGGCGCATGTCGAGCAGTCGGCGCAGCTCGGCGATTGGCGCCGGATGGTCTTCGACGCGTAGATCGATATACCGATCGTTGAATTGTCCATAGCCGCCACCGTCGCGGACAACCAGCAAGGCCGCCGATTGCCGACCGCGGGCGTCCCCACCGGCGGCCTGCCCGGCCGCCAGGGCGGCCGCCAGCCGCGTCGCCAGATCGCCAGTGGTGGCCTCGAAGGTGGCCGCCATAGCCTCGACGACTTCCGGACCGGCGAGAATGTTGCCCTGCGCCGCATAGTACAGGCCGACCTGCCCCCCGGCCCATGAAAGACACGCGTCGCCGGTGAAGGTGGCGGCATTGCCGACGGCATCAATGATCCCCAGCTGCCGCCGGTTGGCGCTGTCGTCGACGCTGGTGAGCGTTGCCACCACGGCCTCGGCGGGATCGCCGGCGGCAAGCATCTCCAGGCCGCGGGGGCCATAGGTGGTATTGGCGCGAGCCTGCGTGGCGACGGCGCCGACGCCGGCGCGGGCGTACGGCACGACAGCGCCGACGCCGAAGAACTTCGACTGCACGGCGACACCGAGATCACCGGTTTCGGGATCGAACCCGACGATCGAGAATGTCGCCACCGGCAGCGAAATAACGCCCTGGGGTGCCGGATCTGCCGCATGCGCGACGCTGTGGCTGCCAGGGCTCGCCAGTGCCAGCCCGACGGCAAGCAGGCGCACCGCCCAGGTTTCCGGCAGCGGGTGACGGTGCCTCGACCACTCGTTCGTCTCGAACATCTCGCTCCCTCACGGTATGAAACAATGCCGTGCTGGTGAGTATAGAGCGCGCGACAGACACAGCCCGTTGGCAGGGAATGCTCGTGGCCCTCGAGGGAATCGATGGCTGCGGCAAGTCGACCCAGGCGCGATTGCTGACGGCGGCGCTCGTCGCGCGCGGCCTGGCGGCGACGACGTTTCGCGAGCCCGGGGACACCGAGTACGGTCGTGAGCTGCGCCGCATCTTCGTACAGGGCCGCGACGTGTCACCACACGAGGAGATGCGCCTCTTTCTCGAAGACCGTCGCATCGATGTGCGCTGCAATATTAAGCCTGCGCTGGCGGCCGGGAAGGTGGTGATCATGGATCGCTACTATCTTTCGTCGGTGGTCTACCAGGGCACGCTGGGCGTCGATCCAGGCGAGATTCTCGAGGCCAACCTGGCAATCGCCCCGCCGCCAGACATCACGCTGCTCCTGGACATCCCGGTCGATGTCGCACGTCAGCGAATCCATGCTGCGCGCGGCACCACCAATACCTTCGAGGGTCGGGAGTACCTGGACCGCGTTCGGACGCTGTATTTGGACTACTGCGACGGCGCCGACGTGGTTCGTGTCGACGCCGCGGCGCCGCCCGCAACCGTGCACGAACGGCTACTCAGGCTTGTCCTCCAGAAGGCACGGAACCTCGGGGCGGCTGTAGTTCCCTGAGCGGGGCCGTGACGCCGAGCATCGACCGAGAGCTACCGGCGTTTCGGTTCGCGAGATAGTCAGACGTTGAACCTGAAGTTCACCACGTCGCCGTCTTGGACAGCGTAGTCGCGGCCCTCGACGCGGAGCTTCCCGGCGTCCCGGCATTTGGCCTCGCTGCCCAGCTCCAGGAGCTCGTCCCAGCGGACCACTTCCGCACGGATGAAGCCGCGCTCCATGTCGGAGTGAATCTTGCCGGCGGCCCGGGGCGCGAGGCTACCGGAGCGCACCGGCCAGGCGCGGCATTCATCCGGCCCCACGGTCAGTATCGTGATCAGCTCGAGGAGCTCGAAAGCCGCGCGTACGAACCGCGCGCGCGCCGAATCGCCGAGGCCGAGTGCCTCGTAGAACTCGTACCGCTCTGCGGCCGGCATCTGCGCGATGTCCATCTCGACACTGGCCGATAGGGGCACGATGCCGGTGCCGATCGCGTCCGCCGCACCGGCGAGCGCCGCCGGGACCGGCTCTGCCACCGCTTCTTCTTCTACGTTCAGCACCAGCAGGAGCGGTTTGAGGGTCAGTAACTGATAGCCGGAAACGAGCTTCCTCTCATTGGCATCGAGGCCGAGCGTGCGCACTGGCTGCTCGGCTTCGAGATGACTTTCGATGCGCTCCAGCAATTTGAGCTCTTGCGGAGCGGACCCGTCCTTGCGGAGCCGGGCGATACGGCGCTCGATGATCTCCAGGTCCGCGAGTACGGTTTCCGCCTGCAGGTCGAGCAGCTCGCGATGCGCATCCTGGTCGATACCCAGCGCGGGGTTGTCGAAGGCGCGCATCACCTGCGCCACTGCATCCATCTCACGCATGCTGTTGAGCACGCTGCGGTCGATCTCGCGCAGGCCCGTGCCGCCGGCGATGTCGCAGAACGTGATCTCCGCGTGGATCGTCTTCTTCGGTCCGTACAGGACTGCCAGGCGGTCGACACGATCGTCCGGAACCCGCACCACGCCGAGGTTCTTGGTGCCGGGCTTGGAGGCGCCGGGACCGGTCTGCGCCGCCAAGCCGGTGAGCGCGTTGAAGACGGTTGTCTTGCCGCTGCCGGGGAACCCTACGAGTCCTATCTTCATCAGGTCCGCACGCTACACCAGGATCCGGAGGCGCGCTCGCGGCCGGCGTCTACGGTCGTCTCGCCTGTTTTCGGCCACTGCACGGCGACCGCTCAGTCGGATTTCCCCGGTCCGTAGACCGCCCGCCCCGGGAGCGCTCCGGTGTGCTCGCCGTCGCGCAACACCTGCTCACCGTTGACGAAGACGTGCACCATTCCGGTGGCGTATTGATGCGGTTGTTCGTAGGTAGCGTGGTCGGCGATCGTGTCCGGATCGAAGATGGCAATGTCGGCGAAGTAGCCCTTCTGGAGGCGACCGCGGTCGGCGACCCCGAGGTTTTCCGTCGGCAGGGCCGAAAGCCTGCGAATAGCCTCCTGCAGCGGGATCACCCTGCGGTCACGCACGTAGCGGCCGAGGAGGCGCGCGAAGTTGCCGTAGGCGCGGGGGTGGGTGCTGGTGAGAATGAACCGCCCTTCGGCGGCGAGCGAGCCGGCATCGGAGCCGAAGGACACCCATGGGAGGGCGATCTGTTTCTCGATGTTCTCCTCCGACATCAGGAAGTAGACAACCTGTACGCGTGTGCCGTCCTCGATCACCAGGTCCATCGCCGTGTCGGCGGGATCTTCGCCGCGCGCGGCGGCCACCTCGGCTAGCGTCTTGCCGGTGTATTGCTGGCGCAGGCCAGCGTTGCGGAACCCGACCAGCAGGGTGCCCTCCGCGCCGGCAGCCAGCAACAGGTTCTCCCATTCGTCGGTCGGTGTGGTCATCGCTTGCTTCACTAGCGCCCGGGTCGCAGGGTCGCGCAACCGCCGCACCCACTCGGAGTAGCCGCCCTCCTGTGCCCAGGGCGGCATCGCCGCATCGAGGCCCGTGGAGCCAGCGGTGTAGGTGTACATGTCGGCGGTGATGGCGAGTCCCTCGGCGCGCGCCGCCTCGACCCGGGCAATGGCATCGTTCATCTTCGCCCAGTTCTGCTGACCGCCCGCCTTCAGGTGGTAGATCTCCGCTGCGACCCCGGCGTTGCGCGCCACGCGGATGAGCTCGTCGACGGCCTCGAGCAGACGATTTCCCTCCGAGCGCAGGTGCGAGATGTACATGCCGCCGTATTCCCCGGCGGCAGCAGCCAGTGCGACGAGCTCATCGGTGCCGGCGTAGAACCCCGGCGCATAGATGAGTGATGAGCCGAGCCCCATGGCGCCCTCGCGCATAGCGGCCCGTGCCAGGTCCTGCATCCGCGCGAGCTCTTGCGCGGTGGGCGCCCGGTCCTCGTAGCCGATCTGGTGGACTCGCAGCGTCGTGGCGCCCACGAATGAGGCGACGTTGGCCGCAACGCCTTTGCGCTCGAGAAAGCTCAGGTATTCCCCGAGCGTCGTCCACGGAACCTCTACCGTCGATCCGGCGGCGAGCCCGAGCATGTCGCGCACTGCATCTTCGCCTCCGGCGTCGGCAATCCACCCGGCGAGCGTGGCGCTCTTCATGGCGTCGTTGAGTGGGCCGTACGACGATCCCTCGCCGAATACCTCGAGGGTCACGCCCTGGCGGATGTCGCCTTGTGAGCGGCCATCCAGGATCAGCGAGTCGACCGCCCAGCTGAGCATGTTGACGAACCCGGGTGACACCGCCAGCCCGGTGACGTCGATCTCCGCGGTGCCGACGGCGTCTCCGAGATCACCCACGGCAGCGATGCGATCGGCGGCAATCGCCACGTCGCCGACGATCGGCGGCTCGCCGCTGCCGTCATAGATCGTGCCACCACGCAGGACGACATCGTACGAGATGGGTGTGGTGCCGGCACAGGCTGAGGCCCAGAGGACAGCTAGCAGCAGAGGCGGGGCGAGACGGACTGGCGACATGGCCGAGCTCCCGGGCTTCTGAGTACGCGATCGGGACGTGGTAGGCACGCGCCGTAGCTTACGATGGGCGCCCACGGCGGTCGGTCGACGGGATCGCGCCGCGCCACGACGAGGAACACAGGCTTGAGCCGCAAATCGCGCCGCGCCGCCGGTCCTACGGAGGCTGAGTCGGCAGACAAGCACGCCCTGTACGAGCAAGCCGTGCAGGAACCGGAGGCCGACGTCGAGTTCGCCACCGACACGTTTCGCGTCGAGTTCGGGCGGCGCGCGGTGCGGATGCGGGAGGATTTCTGCGGCACCGCCGCCGTCAGCCGCGACTGGGTTCGGGCGCACAAGAGGAATCAGGCCTGGGGCGTCGACTTGAACGACGAGACCCTTTCCTGGGGGAGGACACACAACATCGACCCGCTGCGGGAGCAGCAGCGCCGTCGGGTAACTCTGCTGCGGGGCGACGTTCGCACCGCGAGGACGCCGCCAGTCGACGTCGTCATGGCACTGAACTTCTCTTACTTCCTGTTTGCCGACCGCTCCACCCTCCTGCGCTATTTCCGCGCTGCACGCCGCAACCTCGATCGCGAGGGCTTGCTGATACTCGACGCCTACGGTGGTCCGGAGTCGGTTCAACGCGTCGAGGACGAGACCGAGCACGACGGCTTCAGCTACATCTGGGATCAGGACGATTTCGATCCCATCCAGCGCATGGCCACCTGCTATATCCACTTCACGTTCGATGACGGAAGCGCCCTGCGACGCGCCTTTTCCTACCACTGGCGCATGTACTCCATCCCGGAGCTCCGGGAGGCCCTGGCGGACGCCGGCTTCACCTCGTCGACGGTGTACTGGGAGGGCACCGACGCGAAGACCCAAGAAGGCGACGGGGTGTACACCGCGAGGGAGACAGCCGAGCCCGATGATGCCTGGGTGTGCTACGTCGTCGGGGTGAAACGCTGAGGGCTCGTCGTTGGTGCTTTGCAAAGTGATATCACTTTGATAAGATAGCTCTGTTCGAGGTCGGACGCGCCTCACCGCGGTGCGGAGTCAAGCACCACTCGGGACGGCGTTCCACAACCGGCCTCCAGAAGAACAGGAGCGACCGATGATTCGAGAGATCGAGCACAAGGCGTTGAGCGGATTCCTCATGCTGGCGGTTCTCGTGCCAGCCCTGATCGGGCTCGTCTGGATGGTAGTGGCGACGATCCGCGACCTCGCCCAACTCGGCGCCACCCCTGGCCGCGTCGGATGGCTCGTGGGACTCATCCTGTTCGCGATTGCGGACGTGATCATGATGGCGGGCTTGTTCACCGTCGCCCCTAACGAGGGCAAGGTGCTACAGCTCTTCGGCCGTTACGTGGGCACGGCGAGGGAGCCGGGATTGCGCTGGGCCAACCCTTTCCTGACCAAGAACCGGGTTTCCCTGCGCGTGCGTAACTTCGAGACCGGCAAGCTCAAGGTGAACGACAAGCGTGGCAACCCGATCGAGTTTGCCTCGGTCGTGGTGTGGAAGGTGGTCGATACTGCCGAGGCGGTCTTCATGGTCGACGATTTCAAGCACTACGTGCATGTGCAAAGCGAAGCGGCGGGCCGCGCCCTGGCGACGGGATATCCGTACGACGTGTTCGACGAGGGCGAGGTGTCGCTGGTGTCGCATACCGCCGAGATCAGCGACAAGCTGAAGATCGAGATCCAGGACCGGCTCGACCAGGCCGGAGTGGAGGTCATCGAAGCGCGCATCAGCCACCTGGCGTACTCGCCGGAGATCGCCAGCGCCATGCTGCAGCGTCAGCAGGCCGCCGCGGTCATCGCGGCGCGCAAGAAGATCGTTCAGGGCGCCGTCGGCATGGTGGAGGACGCGCTGAGTCAACTTTCGGAGCATCGCATCGTCGAGCTCGATGACGAGCGCCGAGCCCAGATGGTGAGCAACTTGCTCGTCGTCCTGACCAGCGAGTCGCGGCCGCAGCCGGTGGTGAACGCGGGGACCCTCTACTAGACGCCGCGCATAGCGGCACATGGGAATCCGAGCAAGAGCGAGAAGTACAGAACCCTGGAGCACAGGCGGGGCGCGCGACCGGCGCCCCGCTGAGGTAGACGGAAGGTGGCAGAGCGTAAGGCGGTCCTGATCCGACTCGATCCGGAGGTTCACGCGTCACTGAGGCGCTGGGCCGACGATGAGCTGCGTTCGTTCAACGCGCAGGTCGAGTACGTCCTGCGGAATGCGCTTCGTGGCGTCGGCCGCCTGCGCGGCAATCAACCACCAGGACAAGGCCCGACGGAACCCTCGGACACCTAGTGGCCTGCGGCGGATGATCGTTGCACGTCGTGTTGGCGGCATCGGTCCGGATGCTAGGCGCACCGACGAGAACCGGCCCAAACCGTAGCCTGGGAGCCCGCCCGCGGTGCCTATCACCTCGAAGGATCGGTTGCGATACTTGGGGGCTAGCGCCCGGATTCGCCCGGTCGCGCCACCGCCCGCACGTTTCACCGCCCCGCCAAGATGACCGAACAGCAACGATTTACATGTGACTGGCTGTGGAACCAGCTGGTCGTGCTCTCCGACGGTAAGGTCGTTTGCGGGTGTGCGGATCCCTACGGGGAGCGACCGCTCGGCCATCTCGACAAGCAGTCGCTGCACGAGATCTGGAACGCGCCGCACGTCCAGAAGATCCGCCGGCAGCTGAACGACGGCTACGCCCCCTTCTGCAAACCCTGTGGCCTCAAGACGATGGTCGACGAGGACTACGAGATTCCGCAGCGGCCGGAACACGTCGAGACGCTGCCGCGGATCTTCCTGGAGCCTGCCGTCGGCTGCAACATCTCCTGTTTCGAAGCGGTGTGTAACCAGACCTCGAAGATCGTACAGACACGCTCCCAGCGGCTCATGGACTGGGACGACTTCAAGCGCATCGTCGACTCCGTCGGCAACGAGCTCGTGCGCCTCGACTTCTTCAACTACGGCGAGTCGTTCGTGCACCCGAAGTCGGTCGAGATGATGGAGTACATCAAGGCGACCTACCCGGATGTCTTCCTCTACATCAGCACCAACGGCCTGCTGCTCACCGACGAGAAGATGGCGCGGCTGGTGGAAGCTGGCGTCGACGAGATCACCTTCTCGGTGGACGGCCCCGATCAGGCGACGTACGAGAAGTATCGCGTCAAGGGCGACTTCGAAAAAGTGTTCGGCATCATGCGCCGCTTCGTCGAGATTCGCGAGGCGGCGGGAGCGCAGCTGCCGTACTTGAACTGGCGCTACATCATCTTCAAGTGGAACGACTCCGACGAGAAGATGGACCGCACGCGTCAGCTGGCTGCTGACATCGGCATCGACAAGCTCGTCTGGGAGATCACCAATCACCCACCCGTGGCGGCCAGCGAGAAGTATCAGCCCGGGACGCCGGCGTGGCGCGAGATCTACAACGAGATCTGGGATACGAGTCAGACGTGCAACGCCATTGATGGCAGACGCCTGCTGGCCGACATCGGCTTCGATGGCGACGGCTCGTGGACCGGGCAATCGTCGCAAGCGACGACGGTGAGAGTCCGTGTGCACAACACTGGCGGTGCGCTGTGGCGCAGCGCCGCGCACGGGTGGCGACGGACCATCCGCCTCGGCGCCCAGTTGCACGACGGCGACCGCAACCTGATCGACCGTGACTACGCGCGCGCCTTCTTGCCGCGGGACGTGGCCGGCAACGAGTCGGTCGACATCGACATCGAGCTGCCAGCCCTGGAAGCACCCGGCGAGTACACGCTCAAGTTCGACATGGCGTGCGAGGGCATCGACTGGCTCGAGTCCGGCGGTTCACCGGTGTCGTGGGGAGCCCTGAGCGTCTCTCCGTCTGCCGAGGCGACCAACGGCGGCGCGCACGTCAACGAAGTGTCGCTCGGTTCGGAAGTGACACCGGTCGGCCGCCTTCTAAACGGCGCGCGCACGCTTGGCCGGCGGCTGACCGGTCGCTAGCGACGATGCCCGACAGCACCGGTTCGCCAGCGGCGGTGCCTTCCAGCAACGGTAGCTAGCAACCGGTGCCCGCCCTCCGCAGGGGGTTTCCAAATCCGTTGCTGGCGCTGTCTCTGGCGCTGCTCACGGCTGCCGCTGGCGGCTATGTGCCTGCGCCGGCGCTCGAGCCGATCATCATCGACGGTGTCTTCTCCGACTGGGACGCCCTGCGCGCATCGGAGTCGAGCACCAGCGATCTGATGGCCGCCAATAGTAGCCGCTTCCTATATCTGCACTTTCGCCTATCGGCAGAGACAATTCTGCAGGGCACCAGCGATGCGGTCCTGTTGCTGGACACGGATGCGGATGCGGCTACCGGCAGGCCTGTGTTCGATGTCGGTGCCGATATCGAGTGGCGGTTCGGCACCCGGCAGGGGACGTATCATCTCGGCGCCCAGGCTGCCGGGCTTCGGCCGGCGGACATCGGGCTGGTCACCGCACCAACCGTCAGCGGTCGCCGATTCGAGTTGGCGCTGGAGCTCGGGGCGCGTCGAAACGGCGTGGAGGTGTTCAGCAGCCCGCGTGTGCGGGTTGTGCTGACGACCGTCCAAGCGCTGCTGCAGGGCAGTGGGGTCTCCGAGCGTCTGGTCTACAGGCTGGGCACACGGCCTGTTCCCGAACCGGATCCGACCGCGTTGGAACGGAGCGCTGCCGAGCATCTGCGGGTGACGAACTACAACGTCGAACGCAACGGGCTCTTCGAGCCGAACCGCCAGGCTGCCTATCGGCGCATCTTCCAGGCGATCGATCCTGACATCGTCGGCTTCCAAGAGGTTGCCGGCGGCGCTTCGGGACCGGCCGCCGCGCTGCTCGATGAGTGGGTCCCACTTTCAGGGGGTCAGCGCTGGGACGCATCGGCGGCGGCGTCCGACGCCGCGGTTGCAAGCCGCTATCCGATCACCGCCACGTGGCTCATCACGCCCGGAGTGGACGCGTATCGAATCGACCCCAGGCCGTCGTTCCCGGCAGAGATCATGGTCATCGTGGTGAGCCTCAAATGCTGCGAGGACCCCGACGGGCTACGCAAGCGCCAGATCGATGCGATCCTCGCGTTCTGGCGCGATGCCCAGAGTCCCGGCGGCGTCGTTACGCTGTCGGCAAACACACCGATCGTGATGATCGGCGACATGAACCTGGTTGGCGACGCCGCCGAGCTTCACGCGCTGCGCACCGGTACCATCTTCGACGTGGCCACCAACGGAGCGTCATTCGACCCCGACTGGGATGCCAGCGCCCTCACCGACCTGCGTCCGCTGCACACTGACCTGCCGATGGCATACACCTGGCGCCGCGACAACAGCAGCGACAACTTCTCCCCCGGCCGACTTGACTTGATCTTCTTTACCGACAGCGTCCTGCGGGCGCAGAATCGCTTCGTGCTGCACACGCCTTCGATGACCCGCAAGCGGCGGCGAGGCTATGGTCTGCGCCGCGGCGACACCACCAGAGCTTCCGATCACCTGCCCCTGGTCGCTGACTTCAGCCTGCGCTAGCCGCCGCTCGCGGAAGGAACGAGGCGGTGCGCCCTGCGGCTGGGCGTCCGGCATCACCGACGGCGCCGCGAATCGCCCACACGAGCTGGAAGCGTGCTCAGCGCAGGCGGTAGCGCTGGATCTTGCCGGTGGCCGTTTTCGGCAGGTCGGCGACGAACTCGATCCAGCGCGGGTACTTGTATGGCGCGATCGTGTTCTTGACGAACGCTTGGAGCTGCGCCGCCAGCGTCGCGCTAGCGTCGATACCATCGCGTAGAACCACGAATGCCTTGGGCTTGACCAGGCGGTCGTCGTCCTCGACGCCGACTACGGCCGCCTCGAGGACCGCGTCGTGCTCGATGAGCGCCGCCTCGACCTCGAACGGCGACACCCAGATGCCTCCCACCTTCAACATGTCGTCGGTGCGCCCCTGGTACCAGTAGTAGTCGTCATCGTCGACCAAGTACTTGTCGCCGGTGCGGATCCAGTCGCCGCTGATGGTGGCCTTGGTCTGGTCGTGACGGTTCCAGTAGAACGCGCAGGTAGAGTCGCCCTTGATCAGCAGGTCGCCGACGTCGCCGGGTGCCACCAGGCCACCATGGTCGTCAACAATGCGCGCTTCATATCCGGGGACGATCTGGCCGCTGGAGCCCGCCCGCACCTCGCCGGGTCGGTTAGCAATGAACATGTGCAAGACCTCGGTGGAGCCGATGCCGTCGAGAATCTCCTGCCCGTAGCGTTCCCGCCAGCGTTCGTAGAGCGCCGGAGGCAGCGCCTCGCCGGCCGAGATACACAGCCGCAGGCTCGGCAGGGTCGTCGCCGCTGTCGCGTCGTCGACCTCGAGCAAGCTGGCGTAGCCAGTCGGTACCGAGTAGAAGACGCTGGGGCAATAGCGTCGCAGCACGTCGAAAACCGCTCCCGGCTCCGGACGCCCGGGGTACAGCACCGTCGAGGCACCGACGTGGAACGGGAAGTAGAGCGCGTTGCCGAGGCCATAGGCGAAGAACAGCTTCGCCACCGAGAAGGTCACGTCGCCCTCCGACAGTGCCAGCACGTGCCGAGCGTAGCCCTCGGCGCAGACCAACATGTCGTGCTGCAGGTGCACGGTTCCCTTCGGGAAGCCCGTCGTCCCTGACGAGTAGAGCCACAGGCACGGGTCGTCTTTGCTCATCTGCTCGGCGTCGAGCTCCGGCGAGGCAGCGGCGCACAGCTCGGCCAGCGAGTGCACCGCGAGCTGACCGCTGGCTTCGGGTAACTCCGGTGCGTAGCTCTCGGGCCCCGGCGCCACAACCAGGTGCCGTAGGTAGAGCAGTCGATCGCGAATCGGCTCGATGACGGTCAGCAAGGGAGCCGAAACGACCAGGACGCGGGCGCGCGAATCGTTCAGCAGGTACTCGTACTCGGACGCCGTGAGCAGGGTGTTGGTGGGAACTGGCACCGCGCCGATCTTGATGGCCCCGAAGAACGCGTGAACGAACTCGGGACTGTCGAGCAGCAGCAGCATGACGCGCTGCTCCAGATCGAGCCCGAGATCGTGGAGCGCGTTGCCGGCCCGATTCGTATCGGTCAGCACCGCTGCGTAGGTGTGCGCACTGCCGTCGCCGACATAGTGGATGGCGACGTTGTCGCCACGCCCCATCTCGACGTTGGCGTCGACGAAATCGAACGCGGCATTCATGCGGTCGGGAATCTCGATCACGGTCACCTGCAATCTGCGTCACACACAGTGCGCGTGAACGTTTCGTTACAAGTCCAATCTACCCTGCAATAGGGACGGCGTAGCGCCCCGCGGGGTACATGAACGATGCATCACATCTTGGTAGTGGAGGACGAGCCGGACATCGCCCGGCTCATCGACCTGCATCTGTCGGACGCCGGCTTTGACGTCGAGATCGCCGGCACCGCCGGCGCCGGGTTGAACAGCGCGCGTCGAAATGGCCCCGATCTGGTGATCCTGGATCTCATGCTCCCGGACGGCGACGGGCTCGACGTTTGCCGCGCGCTGCGCGCTTCCGCCGACTACACGCCGATCCTCATCCTGACCGCCAGGTCGGCGGAGCTTGATCGCGTCGTCGGCCTCGAGGTGGGTGCCGATGACTATCTCGTGAAACCTTTCGCGGTGCGCGAGCTGGTAGCTCGCGTCAAGGCGATCCTGCGGCGCGTCGAGCTGTCGACCGGCGTGGCGCAGCGGAGTATCTCGCGGCTGGAAATGGAAGGCCTGGTGATCGAGCCCGACAAGCGGTGCGTCACCGTCAACGCTGCACCCGTGGAGCTCACCGTGACGGAGTTCGATCTGCTCGTGCAGTTGGCCTCGAACCCAGGGCGGGTCTACACGCGGGCGCAGCTTCTGGACCTCGTCTGGGGAGTGGCCAGCGACTCGTACGAGCACACGGTCAACGCCCACGTGAATCGTCTACGCGCCAAGATCGAGCCCAACCCGTCGCAGCCGTTCTACGTACGCACGGTCTGGGGCGTGGGCTACCGATTCCTCGACCCAGGGACGCGAGAGCTCTGATGCAGAACCTCCACACGAAGCTGTCCCTGGCCCTGCTGGCCGTCCTGGCCGTCGCCTCTGTCGGGCTGGTCGTGCTGCTGGCGCGCACCAGCCAGATGTATCAGCAGGAGGTCCAACAACAGCTGAACGACGGCCTCGCAGACCACATCATCCAGGAATACGAGCTATCCTCTTCGTTGCCGCCGCAGGCAACAATTTCTCCGACAATGATAACGTTCCCGACTTCCCCAGCAGCGTCTTCTTGCCGAACGTCATCTCGGTCGCTGCAGCGATGAACCGCGGCGAGCTGGCAGAGTTCACCAATTTCGGTAGGAGAACGGTGCACATCACGGCGCCGGGGCAAGACATCCTGAGCACCATTCCGGACAATCTCTACGCCTTTTTTTCGGGGACATCACAGGCTGCACCGTTTGTTGCTGGTGTCGCGGCGCTGCTGAAGGCACAGAAGCCCAAGCGTGACTGGAAGGAGATCAAGAACCTGCTTGTCGCGGGCGGCGAGCAACTCGACGGCACGGGGCTCACGATCACCGGCAGTCATCTCAATGCTCTGGGCTCGATGAAGTGCAACAGGACCAAGATCCTGGCGCCTCTTGTACCAACCAGGGATTATGGCGAGACGGTCGCCGTCGACGAGCCCTTCTACATCGCCGCGCTGAGCATCAATTGTGGCCGTCCGAGTGGCAAGAGCCTCAAGGTGAGGGTACGCGGATCCGGCAACGAGACGATCACGCTCGTGGACAAGGGAGCGGGCGCTGACCTGGCACGGCGTGACGGTGTTTTCTCGGGCTCGTTTCGACCCTCCAACAGTGGCCGCCTACGAGCTGGATTTCGGTAAGGGAGGAAAGACACAGGTCCAGGCTCTGAGAGAGTATGGCCAGGCCAAACCGACCGAGTTCGACTACCGCAAGATCGACGGCACAAGCTTACAGGTGGCGGACGAGACTACGGCCACGCTGGTGGCGCCGTTCCCGATCAACTTCGGGAACGGCGCCTTCGAATTTCTGCGCGTGCACAGCAACGGGACGATCAGCCTTACCAACCCCTTCCCGGGTGGCTGGTATTTCAACGAGCTCCTCCCGACCGCTGGACTTTCGACGCTGATCGCGCCCTTCTGGGACGATCTCGTCGGCATCCTGGGCTCGGAGAGCAACATTTTTGTCCAGGTACAGGGTAAAGCTCCGAAACGCGAGCTGATCGTCGAGTGGCGGAACATGCGGCTCTTCATGTGCAGGGGAAACGCCACGGCCACCGTCACCTTCCAGGTGGTGTTTTTCGAGTCCAGCAGCGACCTGCTGTTCAACTACGGGGATGGGGCCTTCGGCGGTTACTGCAGCTACGGGGCGTTGATCGGTGTTCAGGTGAGCTCGGCCGCCGGCACGCACTACGACGATTCCCTCGACAGCAAGAACTTCGCGCTCCTCTGGAAGACGGAATAACGGTAGCTCGGAGGCCGAAGCAAGTCCCTATTGCTCGGCGACTGCCAGCCACGCATCCTCGCGGGCGATCGTCGGGGCACCCAAGGAACAGCACCGTACTGGGGTATTCACGGGCGGTGCTTTACCTCCGATAACCAGTCCTTCCGCTCCAGGTAATCGGGCAGGGCCCGCTCCACGCGCCACCCTCTAACTCTGTGTAGTTCGCGCAAACCCCCAGCATTGGCGCGTCTCGTCTCACAATCCGAAGGGCGGTGGAAGCGTCCAGGCCGAGCCGCTTTGCCAGGGTTCACGGATCTGAACGAGGCCCGGCACAAGATCGAGTGCTGGCGTCAAGACTACCACCAGCTCAGGCCGCACCAGTCGCTGGGCAACCTGACGCCACCTGACGCCCCTACGTTCGTGACCTGCCCCCTGGAAACTGGACGCATCGAAGCGAGAAAATCTCCGTAATCGAAAGAGGAGGAGAAACTCGTGAAGAGGTCCCGATTCAGCGCCGCGCAGATCGTCACGGCGATCAAGCAGGTGGAGCTGGGGGTACCGATCCCGGAGCTGTGCCGCAAGTACGGGATCAGCCAGCAGACGTTTTATCGGTGGCGCAGCAAGTACCGGCGGGCTGGCCCCAAGCGAGCTGCGACGGCTCAAGGAGCTGGAGCGGGGAGAACGGCCAACTCAAGAAGCTGGTAGCCGATCTGAGCCTGGACAAGCAGATTCTCCAGGATGTGCTGGCAAGAAAAGTCTGAGGCCCGCGCGCAAGCGCCAGCTGGTGCGTCGAACCCGACAGCGGTACAAGATCGGGACGCGCCGCGCGTACGGGCTGATGCAACTTCAGCGCAGCAGTTTCTACTATCGGCACCGAAAGGATCCGCAAGAGGCACTGCGACTCAGAATCCGCGACCTGGCGGCGGCTCGGCCACGCTACGGATATCGGCGATTACATGTGCTGTTGTGCCGGGAGGGCTGGAAGATCAACGCCAAGCGAGTGCTACGGCTGTACCAGCAAGAGAGCACTCTGCAGGCTCGCCTCTCGGACAC
>CBDAMQ010000033.1:0-578916 GCA_965197275.1 Acidobacteriota bacterium | reverse complement strand
ATCGATGCCGCTGACGTGCCCGCCTCGCGACGCTCGACGTCTCCGCCAACCTCACCGCCTGGTGGTTCGGCGTCGGTGCTGCCTACCCCGAAGAAACAGAGCTGCTGGCGCTGGGCCCTGAGCGAGCAAACAGCATCTACATGGCCAAGTCACTAGTCGACGCCGGCGGCCGCGTGACCTTCTCGAGCGACGACTGGCGGCTGGCATTCATCAGCCCGTATCTGAACATGCACGGGGCCCATACGCGGGAGGTGCCCGGGGGCGAGGGCGCGGGCCCTCGACCGCCGGCGACCGAGCGTATGGATCTGCGCACGATCGTGCGCGGATTCACCGTCGATGGCGCCTATCCGTTTCGCATGGAGGACCGCATTGGCTCCCTCGAGGTGGGCAAGCTCGCCGACCTCGTGGTGCTCGACGAGGACCTGTTCACGATCGACCCCAAGGACATTCCCGACGTGCACCCTTCGGCGGTGATGATGGAGGGCGTGCTGGTGCACGGCGATCTGCCGGGCGTGTCGTCGACGGCGATCGTCGATGAGAGTGGTGCGGACAACTCTGCGGCGGAGCAGTAGACGAGCCTGGTGAGGCCGGGGTCACTCTTTGAAGGCTGGCTTGATCTTCGCCTCCGCCTCCCACTGCTCACCGTAGAGAGACTTGAATGCACCGGACCAGTCCGTCGACCCCTTTACGGTGCCGCCGCGCCAAAGGTCGTATGCGACATCCGAAAACGTGTCGAAGAACGTAGTGAGCTTCATGTCCAGGTTTGAGACGACATCTGCGTACTCGGGAGATCCATACAGGTTGTTCATTTGCTCCGGATCGGCGCGGACGTCGTAGAGTTCGTGCTCACCCGTGCGTTCCAGGCGTTTCCAAAACGAAAAACGATCCGTCCTGATTGCGCGAGTTGCCTCTTGATCCATGTACACGGCATCGGCCCACGCCGTGAGCTCTCTCCCTTCCAAGTGGTCGGCGAAGCTCCGGCCCGGGGAGTTGGCGATCTCAACATCCCCGAAGCCGGCCAGGTCCAGCATCGTGGGCATGAGATCGTATTGGCCCACGAGCAGATCACTTACACGCCCGCTCTCGATCGTGTCTGGGTAGCGAGCAATGAACGGTACGTTCATCGGCACGTCGTAAGGGCTCGCCGGAAACGTGTTGTCGGTGTGGCCCCAGAAGCCGTGCTGTCCGAAGAAGTTGCCCTGATCACTGGTGTAAACCACCAACGTGTTGTCTTCGAGTTGCTGTTCCTCGAGCGCTGCCAGCAGACGACCGACGCCTTCGTCCACCAGCGTATTCTGTGACGCGACGTTGGCCATTGAGGCCTGGTCGTTGTTCATGCGCGCCAGGCTGGCGTACCAGCCAGTGTACGGTGGCGCCAGCTGCTCGAGGATGCTGTCGTTGACCCTGCTTCTAGGAAACGAAGGGAACTCCTTGTCCGCATAGCTTGCATAGTGCCGGTTCCTGGCGGGCCCGAGGTTCGTCGGTGGGTTCAGGTAGGGGCCGTTGAGGGTAACCAGCAGGAAGAACGGGCTCTCGCGGTCGTGATTCTTCAGGTATGTAACTGCCTTGTCGGTAAAGAACTCGACGCTGTGCTGGTCCTCTAGTGTGTAGATGTTCGTGTTGTCGTTGATCTCGTTGGACCAGAAGTCGACCGTATGGCCCAGGTTGAACGTCACCCAATAGTCGAACCAGTCGTCCGGCGGGCGCTGCTGACCCAGGTGCCACTTGCCGATCAATGCCGTCTGATATCCACGATTCTTCAGCGTGTACGGCAGTGACCTGTATTCGCTGATCGCGTTCCAATCGTCGGGCCAGCTGTCGATCCTCGCGTCGTCTAGCCAGTCGTGAACGCCGTGTTGAGAGGGCATAAGTCCGGTCAGTAGGGTCGCCCGTGTCGCAGAGCACATACCGTGGACGGCGAAGACGCGATTAAGGCGTATCCCTTCGTCGGCCAGTCGATTGATGTGTGGTGTCCTCACATCCGGGTTTCCATAGGCGCCCAGGATCGAGGCGGGCTGGTTGTCGGCGACTATGTAGAGAACATTCGGGTGATCTTGTGCCCAAGCGGGCACCGCGGAGGAGACCAGGAGTAGGAGGACGAAAAAGATCCGGCCGCTCAGCTTGGCATCCGCGCCACTCGTCTCACCTGGTCCTCGCTTGCTCATGCTGCCCTCCATCCGTCGAGACCGAAGCCGCAATCCCTTCCACCTACCACGACGAGCGCATCACGACCTCGGTGGTATTGCAACCGAGAGTCCCCCACCGGCTACATCCCGCGACTCGCAGATGCGCGAGGCGTGCTTTGAAAAGTGGCGGGGCCGACGGGATTTGAACCCGCGAACTCCAGCTCGACAGGCCGGCTTCAATGCAGATCTAAATATTTGATTACAAATAGTTTAGACGCACACCAAACCACGCTTGTAGCCGCTATGTAGCCGCCGTTCGCAGGGGTGAAGCACGTTCACCGTGACCACGGGGGCTTCGTCGAGACGCAACCGCTGACCCCCCAGGGACGGGCCATGCCATGCAGACGACGGGTGCCGCCGTCGGTGCCTTCGTGGCCCTGTTGCACTTCAAGGCCGGGATGTTCCGCACCCTGGCCGCGAGCGTCGGCGTCGGGGCGCTCTGGTACTTGCTGGCTTCCGGATGTTGGAACTAGGAGCATCGATGGGCTGCTTGGCGCTAGCGAGAGTGGCCTAAGCGTCGGATGTCGCCTCGGCCGGCCCTCACGTCTTCGGAGAAAGCGAACGGCGCGGGCCGCGACCGATTGGTGGCGACGGAAGAGCACGCAACGGTGTCCAGGGTCACCAACCTGGACAACCACTTCCTAGAGTTCGGCGCCGAACTCCCCCGTGAAGCGCTCCTCGGCCTCGAGGCTGCCGACCAAAACCAGTTCGGCGCCCTCGTGGAGCACGTCGTCGGCTCCGGGGACGATCTTCGTGCCCCCGGCGGTGCTGACCGCTACAATGTTGCAGCCGGAGCGCTCGCGGAGGCCCGATTCCGCCACCCGCTTGCCCGCCAGCGACGGCGGCACCGCGACCTTGAAGATGTCGAGACCCTCGGTGACCATCAGGATCTTGGAGCGCCGGAGCAGGTTCATCAGGCTGCTGGCGCCGATCGAAGCGTACGACATGACGATGTCGGCGCCTGCCCGGTGCAGGGTCGAGACAATGTACTCCTCGGCCGCGCGGCTAATGATCTGGATGTCCGGGCGCAGCCGGCGGCAGTAGACGGTGAGGTAGGCGTTGGTTTCGTCGTCGTGGGTGGTGACGATCACCGTCGGCGCCGCGTCGATGCCGGCCTCCTTGAGCACGTGGAGGTCGCCGGCGTCGCCGACGATGCACTTGTCGCTGTCCGGCACGCGGTCGGGCACCAGCTCTACTATCCGGTAGTCGATGCCCCGCTGCTCGAATGAGTGCGCCGTCGCGCGGCCGACCCGGCCGCCGCCGAGGATGACGATCGGGGCCACCGAGACGTCGTAGGCAACCGAGTACTCGTTGTAACGGTCGATCGCCTGCTGCGAGCCAGCGAGCAGCATCACGGTGTTGTCGTGGAGCGTCAGATCGGGCCCGGGGAGCTCGAAGGCGCCGCGCTGCCAGACGCCGACAACGGTGACCCCGACGTGACCGGTGATCTCGCAATCGCGCAGGGTCTTACCTACCAGCGGCGTGCGCCGAGTCATCGCCTCAGCGATCAGGACGCCGTCGTACTCGCCGATGACGTGGGCCAGGGCGTCGCCGCCGATCGCGCGCCGCGCGAACGACTGGCCGAGCAACACCTCGAGGCGCAGTACATTGTCGCATCCCGCCATCTCGAGGACGTCGATCGAGGCCTCGCGGGTAGCGGTACCGATGATCGGCACGTCGGCGTCGGTCGCCCGCACCGTCAAGGCTACGGTCGCGTTGCGGGCGTCGGTAGAAGTCGTGGCCACCAGCGCGGCCTCGGAGACCCGCGCCCGCTTCCATACCTCTGGATCATCGAGCTTGCCGACCATGACGTTGATGCCGAGGTCGTGAAGGCGGAGCGCCTCGTCAAGCTCGGGCACGAGCATCGCATAGTTGTACTGGAAGGGCTCGAGGCGGCGGATCAGGGACGCGGTGACCGGGTCGTGGTTGGTCAACAGGACGTGGCGGCGGATCGTCTCTGGTAGCTCCCGCGGCGCGTGCGCGGCCTCGTGGGCTTGGACCCACGGCTCGTAGAAGAACTCGATAAAGGTGAAGGGCAAGAGAATGAAAAGGAAGATCATCCCCGACATCAACACCAGGATCGAGAAGCCGCGGCCGAGGTCGGTGTGGAACGTGATGTCGCCGAAGCCGAGCGTCGACATCACGGTCAGAGTCCAGTAGACACCGGTGATCCAGGTATGATGCTGCCCCTCGCGCAGCATCAGGACGTGGAAGAGAATCGAGTAGACGACGATCATCACCAGCAGGACAACGAAGAAGCGCGTCAGGACGCGCAGGTTCCGTCGCCCGCGCCGGCTGCGGACCGAGGCGATGATCTCCGCCGTCAAGAACTTCATCGTCTGGCTCCGCCCTCGTGCACCGAGTCTACCTTCGAAGCTCCGCCGCGCTGGGAAGCCTACCCTAAGGACCTGCTGATCCCGGGATTGTTGTCAGAAAGGCCAGAAGACGGGGATCAGCAGAGTCGCCAGCAGCCAGGCCGAGAGACTGATCGGAAGGCCGACCTTGAGGTAGTCGGTGAAGACATAGCCGCCGGGACCGTAGACCAGGGTGTTGGTCTGATAGCCGATCGGCGAGAGGAAGCTCGCCGATGCGGCGAAAGCAATGCAGAAGGCGAAAGGGCGCACGTCGACGTCCAGGCCGCCGGCGAGCTCGATCGCGATCGGAGTCAGCAGCGCTGCGGTGGCGTTGTTCGACATCAATTCGGTCATCAGCCTTCCTGGATACTGAGACACTCAGAGCCGCGCCGTCGGGAACTCGTCGTGGAAGCTGTCGAGATCGTCGGTCGCGCCGCAGACGTAGAGAGCGGCGGCGGCGGCGATCTCGAACGACGCGGGCAAATCCATCAGCACGCCGCCGTCGCGCTCCACCGCCACGACCGAGCAACGGGTGCGCTCGCGGACCCGGGCACCGGCCAGATCGAGGCCAGCGAGTGGGCCGGCCGGAACTTTCACCATCTTGATGCGCGGCTGTATCGAGACGGTTTCGCCCAGGACATGGTGGACTAGGATCTGCCCGACGACTTGGCCGACCGACACCGCGACGTCGGCTCCCGCGGCCTGAGCGTGCTCGGTGTTTTCTGCTTGCTCGAGGCTGGCGACGATCGGCACCGCGGGGGCGTGGTCGCGAACGACGGCCGTGGCCAATAGCGTCGCGCTGTCGCTGCCCAGAGCCAGGATCACGGCCCGCGCCTCCCCGACCCCGGCACGATCAAGCACGTCCTCGTCGAGGACGTCGCCTACGATGTCGATCCCCGGCTGTTGATGCAGATCGACGACGGACACCTCCTCCCCGGCATCGGTGAGGATATCGACGATCATGCGTCCGACGCCGCGGAACCCGGCGACGACGAGTTTTCCCTCGCGGGTAATGGGTCGCGCCAGCTCGCTGAGCTTGCCGATGGCCTCGCTGCTTCCGGCTGCCACCAGGATCGTACCCGGCTGAATCTCCGCATCCGGCGGCGGGGGGCTCTGCAGGGCGTCGTTCAGCCACTGGCCGACGATGCTGGCCCCCGTCCGCGCTTGGATTCCGGCTGCGGCCAACGTCTGGTGCGCGAGGGGGCTGGTGTCGTGGACGCGCAGCTCCGCCACGTCGAGGTGCGGATCGAGCAGCTGCTGCACCCCTGCGACCCGCGGTTGCAGCCTCGGGCTGACCCGGGCCGCGATCGCCGCGGCCAGAACGTGGCTCGGCGTGAAAGCAGCCGTCGCCCCGGCCAGCGTCAACGCGCCGCGTCGCCGGGGATTGTCGATCATCGCGATGAGCGGCCCGGAGAAGCCGCTCTCACGGGCGGTGAGTGCCAGGAGAGCGTTGTCGTCATCGGCACCGTTGGCGACCACCGCCCGCGCTTTGAGCAGCGCGGCTGCGTCGACCTCTCCCCCTTCGAGCGCGGCATGCACGACCGACTGGCCGCGCGCGTGGAGCCGACGTGCGACTACCTCGTCCTCTTCGATCACGAACGCGGGCACATCGCGGCTTTCGAGCTCGCCCAGCAGTCCGGTCACCTCGGGACCGTATCCGTAGACCACCACACCGCCCTCGACGTCGCCCAACGTCCGTGCCAGGTCGGTGTCGGCGACGGGCTCGAGGAGCGCTTCGTCGAACTTGTCGATCTGGAGTACGCCGCGCGTGGCTCCCGCCCGGCGCGCGGCCCGGCCCTCGAGGAGCACGGCACAGCCCTTGAGCGCGAGCGGCGTGAAGAGGTTCAGGACGAACGCGGTGAAGATCAGGACCGAGAAGATGCCCTGGTCGATGGCTCCCTGCGACAACGCCAGCGCCGCGAGAATGAACGCCAGCTCGGCGCGACCGCACATCCCGACACCCACAGCCAAAGCCTCGCGGGGCGGCAGCCCGATGCGCAACGCCATGCCCCCGGCGCTCAGCACCTGCCCGACGATCACCGTCAGCGTCAGCACCACCAGGAACGCCACCCCCGACGCGCTGATGTCGAAGGTGATCGAGAACCCCAGCGAGATGAAGAAGATCGGTCCGAGGAACGAGTAGGCGATGCCGTAGGCGCGGTCGTGGACCACGCGCACCAGATTCGGGTGCGCCACCTTCTCCTCGAAGAACAGGCCGGCGAGATAGGCCCCGAGGATCATGTGCAGCCCGATGGCCTCGGCGAACAGGCCGGTGCCGATGGCGATGATCAACACGAAGGTGAAGCCCTTGCCGCCGGCGGAGCGGAACGGCAGCGTGAAGCGTGGATACAGGTAGCGTCCTAGCAGGATCGCGCCGCCGAAGAACGCCACCACCTTGGCGAACGAGAGGACGACGGCGAGCGGCTCGAAGGCGCCGCCTGCTAGCACGCCGATCACAAGCCCGAACACGACCAGCGTCAGCAGATCGTCGATGACGCAGCTGGCGACGATCACCCGCGCCAGCCTGGTGTCGGCCAGCCCGATATCCTTGAGCGTCTTGAGCGTGATCACCACCGCTGTGGCCGTCATGGTGAGGCCGACGAAGGTGGCGCCGACCGTATCGAGGCCGAACCACGAGGCGACTCCGAAGGCGACGCTGAACGGCACCAGGGCCCCGACCTGCGCCACCCCCAGCGAGCGCTTCAACGAATCGAAGAACTCCGAGGGCTGGGTCTCGACGCCGGCGTGGAACATCAGGAAGAAGATGCCGATCTCGGCCAGCAGCTGGATGGCCTCGCTCGGCTTGATCAACCCGAGCACGGCTGGGCCCACGAGCACACCGACGATCAGCTCGCCCATGACCGTGGGTAGCCCCAGCGGTCGAAGCGTCACCGCGACCAGCCAGATTCCCGCCAGCAGGAGCAGCAGATCGAGCGCGACATCGTGCATGGGTCGGGGTTCCCGTTGAGGGATCGGAGTATACGCTCGACGAGCGTGCTGAGGTCATGTGCCAGCGAGGCAAGTCATCCGCATTCTCCGCTAGCTAGTCGCGACGACTAGGACCGACGCAAGGCGGCCACTGTTCCCATGGCGGCGATCTCGGCGTCCCGCCCCCCAGGATGAGTTCCGGAGGCGCGAGAGCGTCGCGAAGCTCAACGTACAGCGCGGCGCTCGCTTCGAGAGCATCGAAACAGGCCGTTCTGTCTGGCGTCGCCGTTCTACTGAGGCGGGGATTGCACCGAGCGGCTACGATACGGCTACACGGATACCAACGTCGCCCACCAAACCGATCAGTGGCCGGCACTCAAACGACGGGTGCGCACGGCTGCGTAGGCAGGAGATCGCGCGTGTAGCGCCACGTAGCCAACCGGCACCATTTCAACTCCTCGTGGTCGGGCTGGCTGCGGCCTCCTGGACAAAGTTAGTGACGCCGTGCTTGCATCCGAGAATGGGAAACGACTTGGGGCCTTCGTAAATCTTGCTGTCAGGAGAGGTGTCATGAGCAAGAAGAAGCGTGACCGCGCACTCGGCATGGATGCAGAAATCTCACGGCGCGATTTCCTGGACGGCGTGGCCTTGGCCGCCGGGGGGGCGGTGGCGGCCTCCACTCTGGCAGGCGGTACCCCTGCGCACGCGGAGACGGCTTCCCCGCCAGCGCCGATTTCAGCTCCGCAAGGCGACTACCCACCCAGAATCACGGGGATGCGCGGGCAGACCGACGAGGCCATGAATGCCGGGCATGCCGTCCGCGACGGCAGCGCGTTCCGCGACCCGGTCGATACCGGCGAGTTCTACGACCTGGTGGTAGTGGGCGCCGGCATGGCCGGACTCGGCGCTGCCTACTTCTATCGCAAGCAGATCCCGCAATCGAAGGTCCTGTTGCTCGACGCATGCCCCGATTTCGGCGGACACGCCGTGCGCAACGAGTTCATGGTCGACGGCAAGCGCCTGATTGCGGGCGGCGGTACCGCCGCTCTCTGGCGTCCGAACACGTTCCCGCCCGAGGCTCAAGAGCTGATGCGCGACATAGGGATCGACCGCGCGGGCCACGAGAAACAAGTGGACGCCACCCGGGACGCCCCGCGAGAGCTGGGTCTCGGGCAAGCGACGTTCTTCGACAAGGAGACCTTTGGCGAGGACCAGCTCGTCATGAACCCGCCTCCCGAATTGGGCCTCCCCGGAATCATAGGCGGTGAATGGACGGCGACGGCACAGCTCGCCGAGTTCCTCGCCCAGGCGCCGTATTCAGCTGGCACCCGAGAGGGCCTGTTGAAGCTGTTCACCGATCATCGCGACTGGATGGACGGCATGTCGACGGAGGAGAAGGTCACGCAGCTCAAGAAGATGAGCTACGTCGACTTTGTGAAGGACGTGGTCAAGCTCCATCCCGAAGCGGTGGCCTACGTTCTCTCGGTGGGCGCCACGGGTTGGACCAACCAGACCGCCGGTCCTGATACCTACAGCGGCTGGTTTGCCTGGCGGAGGGGCGCGCCGGGCTTCAAGGGGATGGGCCTGCCGCCCGCCTCACAGTTGTCGAACCTGGTCAAGGACCCGGGGCGGAACATCGCCTGGCCCGACAACGCGGCCACCGCGGCGCGGCTCCTGGTCCGGTGGCTGATACCGGACGCGCTGCCCGGCAAGACGGCGGACGATTCGGTGCTGCAGTACATCGATTACGACGCCCTGGACCGTCCGGCGAACGATGTGCGCGTTCGTCTGGCCAGCACGGTGATCAACGCCAAGCACCTGGGCGACCCACTGACGGCCAAGGACGTACAGGTGACGTATCTGCGTGACGGCAGCCCCAACACCGTCCGCGCACGCGGCGTCGTGATGGCCTGCTTCAACGCCATCGTGCCGTATCTGGTGCCGGACCTGCCAGAGGCCCAGAAGGAAGCGCTGAGCCACGCGGTGCGGAAGCCGCTCGTGGCAACCAATGTGGCGATCCGCAACTGGCGTGCGTTCCAGGAGATGGGCGTCTCGTCGATCAACTGCCCGGGCATGTTCTTCTCGTCGATCGGGCTGTCCGTCCCACCGGCCGTCGGCGGGTACGAGAGTGCGTCCACGCCGGACGAACCGATCGTGGTCCGGCTGAACCTCACTGCTCGCATCCTGGAGAAGGCCGGCTCCGGGCTCCCGCCGCGTGAGCAATGGAGGGCCGCACGTCACGAGCTGCAAGCGATCACCTTCGAGACGTTCGAGCGCAACATCCGCGAACAGCTCGATCGCGTCCTGGGACCCGGCGGCTTCGACGCAGAGGGTGATGTCGCGGGCATCATCATCAACCGCTGGAGCCATGCCTACGCCCCGGGGTCGAACGAGCTGTACGATCCGGACTGGTCACACCGGATGGACGCCCCATGGGTCGTCGGGCGTCGGCAATTCGGTCGGATCACGATCTCGAACTCCGATGCCGCGTTCGTTTCGCTCACCAACGCCGCGTGGCAGCAAAGCCACCGCTGCGTACAGGAGCTCGTCTGCAACGTGCACCGGCCGGTGTTCGATTGGCAGTGGTCCGAAAGCATGCACGCTGGCGAACCCGGCGACTTTCCGGACAACTTCTAGGGCTCACAGCGAGGTAGTCGCCGGTGAACGTCGACGAGACGGACACAGACCGGTACTGCATGGGATTTCAGCGAATTTCAGTGGCGGGGCCGACGGGATTTGAACCCGCGAACTCCGGCTTGACAGGCCGGCGTGTTAACCAGGCTACACCACGGCCCCGCCCGAAAAGCGGTCTGCTGCGCCGCTGGCGACGGCGAAAAAATGGTGGGCGGTACCGGACTCGAACCAGTGGCCCCCTGCTTGTAAGGCAGGTGCTCTCCCAGCTGAGCTAACCGCCCACGCGAGTCGGATTCTAGCATAAGCGGCGGCGCCAAAAGCTCCCCTGAGATCGGGCTCGGGCGGCTCAGCGGCGCAACAACGCCTTCATCTCGCTTACCGCCTGGGCAAGGCCGACGAAGGTGGCGCGGGCGACGATGTTGTGGCCGATGTTGAGCTCGATGATCTCCGGCACCTTCACGATGGCGCCGACGTTGCGGTAGGTCAGCCCGTGTCCGGCGGCGACTCGCAGGCCAGCGGCGTGCGCGTGCTTGGCGATGTCCGCCGCCTTGTCTCGCTGGCGAATCGTGGCCGCCGGATCACGCTCCTCGCTGGCGTCGGCATAGGCCGCGGTGTTGATCTCGATCTGCTGCACGCCGGCCTCGGCGGCTCCGTCCACCTGGCGGCGATCCGGATCGATGAAGATCGCCACGTCGATCCCGGCTTCCTGGAGCGCCTGCACCGTGCCGGCCAGCCGGGCTGGATCGGCTGCGACATCGAGGCCCCCCTCAGTGGTGATCTCGTCGTCACGCTCCGGCACCAGCGACACGTTGTGAGGCCGATACTGCAGCGCCAGCTGCAGCATCTCGTCCGTGGATGCCATCTCGACGTTGAGGTGCGTCTTGACGGTCGCCGCAAGCAACTTGACGTCGCGCTCGTTGATATGGCGCCGGTCGGTACGAAGGTGCACGGTGATGCCGTCGGCACCGCCGAGCTCCGCCAGCGCCGCCGCCTGCACCGGATCGGGCTCCGGAGCGCGGCGCGCTTGTCGGACGGTGGCAATGTGATCGATGTTGACGCCCAGGAACAGAGGGTCTGCCATGGAACTACTACCTCATCGAAGCGGGTGGGGCGCGGCGGCGGCGAGGCGAGATCAGGCCGACGCTTCGAGAGCGCTCACGATATCACTGGCCAAGCTGGCGATCTGTCCGGCGTCCTCGCCCTCCACCATGACGCGCGCCATCGCCTGGGTACCTGAGTAGCGCACCAGCACGCGGCCGCGGTCGCCGAGGCTCGATTCGGCGTCGCGAATCGCCGCCAGCACGTCGGGGAGCTCCTCGATGGGTTGGCGTTCCGCCACATCGACGTTCTTCAGCACCTGTGGCAGCGGCTGCATCGACGCCGCGAGATCGGCGAGCGAGCGGCCCGTTTGTCGCATCACGTGCAGCACCTGGAGGGCGGTGATCAGCCCGTCGCCGGTGGTGTTGAAATCGAGAAACACGGTATGCCCCGATTGTTCGCCGCCGATGCAGTAGCCGCCGCTCCGCATGCGCGCCACGACGTGGCGGTCACCGACATCCGTGCGCTCGACCTTGACGTCGATCTCGCGCAACGCCAGGTCGAGGCCAAGGTTGCTCATCACCGTGGCCACAACCGTATCGTGCCGAAGATCCCCCTTCTCCTTCCAAGCGTGCGCACAGATGGCCAGCACATGGTCGCCGTCGATCAGATTGCCGTCATGATCGACTAGGACACAACGATCAGCGTCGCCGTCCAGGCAAACTCCGATATCCGCCGCTCCTTCCCGCACCCGCGCTGCGGCCGCTTCGGCATGCACCGAGCCAACCCCGTCGTTGATGTTCGTTCCGCTCGGCGCGGTGCCGAGGGCGATGACGTCGGCTCCAAGCTCGGCCATTACCGTGGGGCCGACGCGATAGGCCGCTCCATGCGCCGCATCAACGACGACTCGCATGCCATCGAGCGTGAACCCGCGTGGAAGCGTTCCTTTGAGGAATTCCAGATAGCGTCCGGCCACATCGTCGACGCGAAACGCCTTTCCTACGGCGTCAGCCGTAGGTCGAACGTCGTCGATACGCCCGGTGAACGTAAGATCTTCGATCTCCTCCTCGAGCTTGTCGGGAAGCTTGAAGCCGTCGCGATTGAAGAACTTGATACCGTTATCCATGTACGGGTTGTGGGAAGCGGAGATGACGATGCCGGCATCGGCCCGCAGCGTCCGCGTGGCAAAGGCGATGCCCGGCGTAGGCAGCGGTCCCACCACGATGGCGTCCACTCCCATCGAACAGATCCCTGCCACCAGCGCGCTCTCGAGCATGTAGCCCGACAATCGAGTGTCTTTGCCGATCAGGATGCGGTGACGGTGAGGTCCCCCACGGAACACATGCGCCGCTGAACGGCCCAGCCGTACCGCCGTTTCCACGGTCATGGGCTCGATGTTGGCGACGCCGCGAACGCCGTCGGTGCCGAACAACCTCGTACCTGTTGTGCGCCTGCTGAACTCGTTCATGAAGATCTCGCCGGCTGATCGTAGACGTGGACGTCGATTCGGCTCTGCGGTGTGATTGCCATGACCTCGATGTGTTCTGCCAGCGATGGGTCAGCAAACTCGATGTGGGGCTCCACTCGGTAGTCTTCGGCCCGCGGCGCCAGCTCGGTGGCGTCCAGGCGGGCAATGACGTCCTCGGGCCCGAGCGCATCCAGCACCGAGGGCGGGCCGCGCAACACCAGCCCGATCTCGCCGGGGTTGACCACCACGCGGTACTGGTCGGCAAGGATCGTCACCGTGATCCCGTCCAGCTGTCTGGGTACGGCCGCCTCCGTGATGACGATGGTCATGACCACGTTCGTACCCTGCTCGACAGCCACCAACGGGTCATCGGTGAGCACTGCCAGCTCGCGCGTGATCGGCTCGCGTCGGCCCGCCACGTTGACGATCTCCGTCGACACGCTCGCGAGCTGCGCCACACGTGAGGCCGGACCGGTTACCGAGATCAGCGTCGGTTCGACAATCTTGTCGCTGATCTCGAAGCCGTCCGCGGGACTTCCCTCCACCACCGCGTTTACCGGCAGATCGGCGCGCACCCGTTCGTCCAGCTGGATTCTGAGCATCGGTGGATCGATACGCTCGACGGATACACCAAACGGGTTGTCGATATCGCCTGCCGACAGCGTGATGACGTTGTCGCCGAGCGTGGCACCGAACATGTCGATGCGCGGCGACAGCTGACCCGGAGTGAGATCCCGCGTGCGTGCCGGCATGCCGCGTACCGTCACCTCTACGGTGAGCGAGGAGGTGTCGAGCAGGGCCAGATCCGGCGGGATGCTCTGCAGCCGTATCGGGACATCGCTGACGATGTGCGGCACGTCGGCGTCGGGTACAACGCTCCACAAGCCGAGCGCCAAGGCCAGCGAGACCAGCTTGAGGGGCAAGTTGTCGAATGGCCGGAGGTTGGACCACGCGGCGGTGATGGGGTTCATTCGTGTACCGCCTGCGGCGCACTGCCGTGCTCCGCTCGAGGCACGGCGGCGGGTTCCGACGCATCGGCCGCGGCGGGAGACTCTACGACCGTCTCCTCGATCTGCTCCCCGACCTCCTCCTCGACCCCGACCGCCTCCTCGACCTCCTCCGCCACGACCGACTCTTCCGCCACCTCGACCACCAGGAGCTGGCGTAGCCGACGGCTCAGCGAAGCCGCGTCAAGGCGTCGGGTTATTTTGCCGCTGACAGCGAGCGACAGGCTGCCTGACTCCTCTGAAACAACCAGCGCTACCGCATCGGTCTCCTCTGAGATGCCGATTGCGGCGCGGTGACGCGATCCGAGATCGCGCGCCAGGCGTGGATTCGAGGTCAGGGGCAGGAAACACGACGCAGCTGTGATCCGTTCGCCGCGCACGATGACGGCACCATCATGCAGCGACGTGCCCGGGTGAAAGATCGAGAACAGCAGGTCGTACGAGATGCTGGCGTCCAGCGTGATGCCCTGATCGATGTAGTTCTGCAACCCGACGCCGCGCTCGAACACGATGATCGCGCCACGGCGCTCGGCCGCCATCGCGGTCGCAGCGCTGACGATGTCGTCGAACGGCTCGGTAGGAATCGCAGGGGTCAACCCACGCAGCGCAGCCGTGCGTCCGAGGTGCGCCAGACCTCGGCGGAGCTCCGACTGAAAGAGCACGATGACGGCGAGCACGATGTAGGTGAACACGTTCGACAGCAACCACACGACCGTATTCAGCTGCAGCAGGTTGGCGAGCGTGTAGGCAACGAAGACCAACACCAGTCCGACGACGACACGGACGGCGCGAGTACCCTGGATGAGGATCAGAATCCGGTAGAGCACATACCCCACCAGCAGCACGTCGACGACGTCGCGTAACTCGAACTGGGTCAGGAAATCCATCCCGCGCCCTCGGACCGGATAGCCGCGGCGACTGTGACGACGCGGCGCATCGCGCCGACGTCGTGAACTCTGAGGATGTTGGCCCCGTAGAGAACTGCTGCGGCTATCGCTGCTGCGGTGCCTTCCAAACGCTCTTCCGTTGGCAAATCTAACACGGCTCCAATAAAGGATTTGCGCGACGGTCCGACGAGCAACGGACGGCCAAGCGACCGTAGGGCCGCCGTGTGCCGCAAGATCGTCAAGCTGTGTTCGGCGCGTTTGGCGAAGCCGATGCCGGGATCGACAACGATGGCGTCTTCGGAAACACCGGCAACCAGGGCACGCGACATCGCATCGCGCAGCTCACGCGCCACCTCGGCGACGACGTCCTGGTACTCGGCCTGCTCGATCATGTTGGCTGGCTCGCCTCGCGTATGCATGAGTACCAGCGGAACATTGGCCTCCGCCGCGACACCGCCGAGCTCCGGATCATGGCCCAGACCACTGACGTCGTTGATCATGCTGGCGCCCGCCTCCAGGGCGGCGCGGGCCACCGTGGCACGACGAGTGTCGATCGAGATCGGCACGTCCACCTTGCCGGCTAGCGCCTCGATCACCGGTACGACCCGCCTGATTTCTTCCTCAACTCCGACCGGCTCGCTTCCCGGACGCGTCGACTCGCCGCCCACATCGATGATGTCTGCGCCCTCGTCGACCATCCGTACGCCCTCGTCGACGGCATTCACTCCCTGGCGCCGGCTGCCAGAATAGAACGAGTCAGGGGTGCAGTTGACAATCCCCATCAGCAGCGGCCTGGCGCCGCACTGCACTGTCCGACCGCCACATCGCAGGGTGAACTCACGGCGGTGAAAAGCTCGCAGCACGGTCGCGATCTCCTCGGCGATCAGCAACAGTCCAGATGGCGCCGCCAGCAGCTGGCTGCGCAGGGCCTCCAGCTGTTGGATGCCAATCGCGATGTGAACCACGCCAGGGCCGATCGCGCCCAGCTGGCAGCGTCCACCCACGAGCCCGACGGCGCGTTGAAACGACTCACCGAGGGCATCGTCTACGTGGTCGAGCCGGATCAAGAAGCTGCCCAGCTCGAGACCGAGCCGGTCAGCGTCCGGACTGCCGGCAACCAGCTCGGGAACCGGAACGAATCCGCTCAGGACGACGACGTTGTGCGGCGACGGCTGGCTGCCTTTCGACGGCCGGGCCGATGGGGCCCCGGCCGGGTGGGTCACCCGGTGAACCCTTCCGCCGGCTGCGCGGGAAGGCCGATCGCCGGCTCTTCGTCAGCGGTCTCTTCTGCCTCAGGCTCGGTGCGCGTCGGCAGCAGCGGCCCATCGCCGGGATCGCGGTCTGGAAGCGGCCGCCCGTCGATGAGCGCCGCGACATCGTCGGCATCGAGCACCTCGCGGGTCAGCAGCGCCTTGGCGATGGCGTGCAGGTGCTCGAGGTTAGCGGTGAGCATTTCCGTGGTCGCTGCATAGCCATCGTCGATGATGCGCTTGATCTCCTCATCGATAATGCGCGCGGTGCCTTCGGAGTATTCGTTCTGCTGCGCGAAGTCGCGACCGAGGAAGATCTCGCCGCTGCCGCTACGGAACGTTAGCGGGCCGACACGAACGCTCATGCCCCACTCGGTGACCATGCGCCGCGCGAGATCGGTCACACGATCCAGATCGTTTCCAGCTCCGGTGGTCTTTTCCTCGAGAACGATCTCCTCCGCGATACGCCCACCGAGCAGCACCTGCACCTGTGTCTCGAGGTAGCTGAGGCTGTAGTTATGCCGGTCGTCGAGGGGCATCTGTTGGGTAGCGCCCAGTGCGCGACCACGCGGAATGATGGTCACTTTGTGCAGCGGATCAGCGTTCGGCAGCAAGAAGGCGACCAGCGCATGGCCTGCTTCGTGATACGCGGTTATGCGCTTCTCCTCGTCGGAGATGATCATGCTGCGGCGCTCGGCGCCCATGAGCACCTTGTCCTTGGCATATTCGAAGTCGTCCATCATGACCTTGTCGCGGTCGTGCCGGGCCGCGAACAGCGCCGCTTCGTTCACCAGGTTCTCGAGGTCGGCCCCGCTGAAGCCTGGTGTGCTGCGAGCCACCACGGAAAGGTTGACGTCGGCGTCAAGCGGGATGTGCCGGCTATGAACTTTCAGGATTCCCTCACGTCCCCGGATGTCCGGCCGATCGACCATGACCCGTCGATCGAAGCGCCCCGGTCGCAGGAGCGCCGGATCGAGGACGTCGGGCCGGTTGGTCGCCGCCATCAGAATGACGCCTTCGTTGCTGACGAAGCCGTCCATCTCCACGAGCAGCTGATTGAGCGTTTGCTCGCGCTCATCATGGCCGCCACCCAGGCCGGCACCGCGATGACGGCCAACGGCGTCAATCTCGTCGATGAAGATGATGCAGGGCGCGTTCTTCTTCCCCTGCTCGAACAGGTCCCGCACCCGCGAGGCTCCAACGCCGACGAACATCTCGACGAAGTCGGACCCCGATATCGAGAAGAACGGAACGCTCGCTTCTCCGGCCACCGCTCGGCCCATGAGCGTCTTGCCCGTACCCGGCGGGCCGATAAGGAGCACCCCTTTCGGAATGCGTCCGCCGAGGCGCTGGAACTTCTGCGGCTCGCGCAGGAACTCGATGATCTCCGAGAGCTCTTCCTTGGCCTCGTCGGCGCCCGCAACGTCCTTGAACGTGACCTTCTTCTGCTGATTGGACGACAGGCGGGCGCGACTCTTACCGAACGCCAGCGCACGATTGCCGCCGCTCTGCATCTGCCGCATGAAGAAAATCCAGACGGCGATGAGGATCAGCATCGGGGCCCACGAGATCAACGTGGCGATGTACGGGCTCTGGTTGGCGGCCTCCACATCCATGCCGACGCCGTGCTCGCGCAGCGTGTCGACCAGACCGTCCCAGCCTTCCGGCCGGACGGTGGTGAACGGTCGACCGCTCTCGGCGAACTCGCCCTCGATCGTCGCCCCGGTGATCTTCACCCGTGCGACTTCACGGCTCTCGACCCGGTCGAGGAAATCCGAGAACGGGATCTCCGAATCGGGCGGTGCCGCTTCGTTGAACACGTTGTAGACCACGATGGCGATGGCAATGACCACCAGCCAAAGTGCGACCTGCTTGATCCCGGCTCCAGCGTTCATGATATCTCCAGAGTACACCACCCCGAACGAGGCGAGCTAGCTTGTTCGGACCCGCCTCAGGGTCGCTCCGGGACCGCCAAACGCCGGTTCCGCAAGGGCATCAGGCGCAGGCGTCCCGACTCGACGCGGGCCCGAACGCCGGGAAGATCACGCGCCGATTCGACTCCGGCGAGCAACCGATCAACGATAGCCTCGATGTGCGCCCGGTGTAGGCCGCGCAGGTCGCCCCGAACCTCTGACAGCGCCCTCCTCAGCACCCGCGTAACCAACGCTGCCGGCAGGCCCCGAAGCACGTGGATATCGAGAGCTAGGGCCCCGGGATGGGGATCATCTCGGCGCGCACCCGCCAGCGCTTCTTCCACCAGGTCGCCGAGCCACTCGTTGTCCTGGTCGAGCAACTCGGCAGCGCGACCGATGCTATCGACTGCGCCCGGCAACGCCTCCTCCAGTGCTGGCAGCACCAGGGCGCGGACGCGATTGCGGGCAAACCGATGATCACTATTGGAGGCGTCGTCGCGCCAGGAAACGCTGCGCGCCCGAGCGTACTGGCGCAACGGCTCACGACGCACACCGAGCAACGGCCGAACCAAGAGCAGGTCGTGGACACGGTTTCGCCACCGCATGCCCGCCAGGCCGCGCCGACCGGAGCCGCGCGCCAGGTTCATGAGCACGGTCTCGGCGCGATCGTCGAGCGTATGCCCCAACGCCACCGCGTCGGCACCCGTGCGGGCGACGGTCGCGGCCAGGAAACTGTGTCGCGCCTCCCTGAGACGCTCCTCCAGCCCGCCGCCATCGGGATCGGTATCCGCGAGGCGGCCGATCTCACAGGCGATGCCGTACCGTCGGGCGAGATCCGCCACGTGGCACTCGTCTGCCTGCGAGTCGGCGCCACGTAAGCCGTGATTCAGATGCGCCAGAGCGACGCAAACGTTGAATCGTGGAGCGAGATCGACCATCAAATCAGCCAGGGCAACGGAATCGCCACCCCCACTACAGGCCACCACCAGGTGGCTGATTCCGCGCAACAGCCCGCGGCGCTCGATCGCCTCGGTGACCGCATCCCGCACTGTCGTCTGAACGCCAGCCACGAATCGACTCGCTCGTTGTATGGCCGCTCGGCACGCCGCAGCGCTTCGATCGATCAGGCTGCGCAAGCCGCGGGCGCTCCACGGTGGAAATAGTGGCGGTGGAGGGACTTGAACCCCCGACTCGGCGGATATGAGCCGCCTGCTCTACCGACTGAGCTACACCGCCAGACGTGGCGCGCAGCGCGCGGTGACTGACCAGGCGCCGGCCGCCCTAGACCCCTGCCACGACGGGCCCTTCCGCCGTTCGATGGTAGGTGCCGTACCGCGCCATGTCAAAGCGCGATACCGGCGCCGCGACGCTGCCGCGTCGCCTGCACGGGCCTGCACTGAAACGTCCCGGCCGGGCCTGTCCAGCGGGCGTTCTTTTGGGTTTGCCCACGCTTTCTTCAGCCTGCCAAACTGGCCGAAGTCAGACCCCGAAACCGGCCCAAGCTGGTGCTCACCGCGGCGTCAATCGCCACCGAGCGCTCAGTGGCTCGACACCTGGGAGTTCCGAGATGCGCAAGAACGCGCCGACAATCTGCATGATCGGCCTGCTCGCCCTTACCGGGCTCGGGTGCGTCGAACATCAAGGACAGCTTGCCGTCTTCATGACAAGCGGCTCGAGCTTGACGGCGACGGTCACCACCGCCGCACAACAGGTAACCGTAGAGGTCATCGGCGTCGACGTTCTCGACAGCGAGTCGGGCAATTACGTCACCCTGTCTGCCGGGAGTCAGCTATACGAGATTCTCGGACTGGACGGCAATGTGCACCTGCTAGCGCTCGCCAACCAGCTCGACGAAGGCACGTATCAGCAGGTCCGCGTCCGCTTCTCGGAGGTCAACAGCACGGTCATTAACGCGGGCGGCCGCAGCCAGAAGCTGAAGATCGATCCGGAGGTCGTCACAGTGGCCGTCCCGTTCAACGTCCAGACGGATGGCAGCACCGAGGTGACGATCGCGCTGGATGTGGCCCAAAGCCTGTCGCAGAAAGCGAACGGCTCGTGGGTGCTGCGCCCGGTGTTCCGTCCGACGAGCAACTAAGCAGCGCGCAGACGTCGTTTAGCCGGCACCTGCCCCGACTTCGCCGTCTTCCTCGTGGTACCAGATCTGCCCTTCGGAGGCGGCCACCACCACAGCCGCTGACGCATCGCCGGTGATATTCGTGGCGGTGCGCAGCATGTCGAGGATACGCTCGACGCCGAGGATCAGCGCAATGCCCTCGAGCGGCAGACCGAGCTGCTCCAATACCATCGCCAGGGTGATGATGCCAACACCGGGCACGCCGGCGGCGCCGATCGAGGCCACGGTGGCCATGAGCACGATGGTCAACTGCCCGCCGAAGCCGATCTCAATGCCGTAGACCTGGGCGATGAAGACTGCCGACACGCCCTGATACAGGGCGGTGCCATCCATGTTCACCGTGGCGCCAAGCGGCAGCACGAACGCAGCGACCTGTTCCGACACCCCGAGCTTGGAAACCGTGCGATCCATCGTCACCGGCAGCGTGGCGCTACTGGAAGAAGTGGAGAACGCCACCAGCTGTGCCGGTCGGATGGCGGCGAAAAAGCGCCCCACCGAGACCTTCCCGAGCCTTTTGACGGCCGTGCCATAGACCAGGGTCACGTGCACCAGCAGCCCGACGACGACGGACAGCGTGTACCACGCCAGCACGCGCAGGATATCCAGCCCGAACTGGCCGACCGCGGCGGCCATGAGCGCCAGCACCCCGATTGGGGCAAGGCGCATGACGATGTGCACGATCTGGATCATTGCCTCGCTGATGCCATCGAAGAACACCAACACCGAATCGCGGTGCGACTTCTTGGGTATGAGCGTCAGCGCCACGCCGAAGAGGATGGCGAAGAAGATGATCTGCAGCATGTTGCCAGTAGCGAGCGCCTCGATCGGGTTGGTCGGCACGATTGCCAGGAGCGTGTCGACGACGCTCGGACGATCGCGCATGCGCTCCGCAGAACCCTCGGCCTGGCCTGCGAAGCTGGCGAGCAACTGCTCCTGGGTGCCGGCGTCGATCCCGGCGCCCGGCTGCACGACGTTGGCCAGAAGAAGGCCGACGGTGATGGCGATGGCCGTCGTGCACAGGTAGTACACCATCGTCTTGCCGCCGATGCGCCCGAGCTTCTTCGGATCACCGACCGTAGCGGTACCCACCAGCAGCGACGAGAACACCAGCGGCACGATGACGAGCCGAATCAGGCGCAGGAACAGGTCACCGATCGGCCGGAGCGTCGTGGCGCCCTCGGCAAAGACCGCACCGACGAGAATGCCGACGACCATGCCGATGGCGATCTGAGTGGGCAGCGACAGCTTTCGCATTAGGCGTCCGATGGGTCGGGGGCGGCGCCAGCTTATCAGCTGGCCTGACCAGGGTGACCGGCACGAAAAAAGCTCCGGAAAGCTACTGCCTTCCGGAGCTGAATCTCCTGCGGGCGTCGGACGTTAGGACGCCTTTCGGTCGCGCGCCGCATTGCGCGCCTCAATGCAATCGTCGAGGGCCGCTTCGACGTTCCCCTGCACGATCTCCTCCGAGCGTCCTTGCACCATGGCGATCTCGGAGATGATCAGACCCTTCGCCTTGTCGTACATGCGCTTCTCGCGATACGATAACGCCTTGCGCTGCGACAAGTGCTGCAGGTTCTTGAGAACGTCCGCCATCTCGAACAGATGCCCGGAGCGCATCTTCTCGGCGTTCTCCTTGTAGCGACCCTTCCAGTTGCTGTGGGTCTCGAAGTTGTGGTCGCGCAGATGCTTGAACAACCGTCTGATCTGCGTCTTGCCGAAGATCTTGCGGAGTCCGACCGACTTGGAGTTGCCAACCGGCACCATGACCGTGGTCTCGTTGGCGAAGAGTCGAAGGTGGTAGAAGTCCTGGTCAAGACCGGCTATCTGGGTCTGCTTGACCTGCTCGATGATCCCCACGCCGTGATTCGGATAGACGACGTAGTCGCCGACTTCAAAACGCAAATGGCTCTCCTGATGTTGCAAGGGGGCTGCTGCAGAGGGCGCGGAAGATTCCCAGTATATTCGAAAATGAGGCAAAACTCAAGGCGAGGATTGGCCCGCAGAGCCCGTCGCTACAGGCGATTTCGGGAATCTTCCGGCCCCGACGAGCAGCACGCGGCATCCGGTTGACAAGTGCGGCCCGGCGATCATAATCAGGAGCGGTTCGGGCGATCCTCATGGCCGCGCGGCGCGCGCCTGCGGTCTCCGGCTACAACAATCAGGTAGTACCGTTTCGCAACATGGCTCGCTCGAAAGGGCGCCGGTAACACCGTTGTGCGGCGCAGCCCCGACCGCACATCGGGCGGGAGGCTTACTGGTCGGCTTCCGAAGCCATGCGCGGGTCGGTGTGAACGTGGCCGAAAGGGGCAGACCTCGTTCCAGGCCTGGTTGGCCGGTGCCGACTGCCGCGTCGCGGGGAGGCTGTTCCCGAGGATCGCCCGTTCCGCTTATCTAGCGGGTGGCGCCGCGCTCAGGAAGCAAGTTGCCGGCGACGCGAGAATCAGCCGCGGCGCGCAGGCTGGTCGACGCCGCCACCAGCTCGATCGTAGCAACGCGAATCGATGCCGCCAGGTCGTCGAGCTCTGCCGCAAGTGCTTTTCCATCGCCGGCCCGCAGCGCCTGCTGAACTCCGGGTACCAGCTCGGCGGCGTAGAGGTCGCCATCGGACGGCGCGTAGACAATATTGTTGAACCACGGCCGGGCCGCCAGCCCGCCCGCCCGGGTGAACGCGCGTTCGACCCGCAGCAGGTGGTCGTTGACCTGTTGTAGCCCGGCCGAGACCTTGCCAACCGATGCCTGTTGGAGCGCCCGTCGGCTATTCGCTTCCAACTCGCCAGCGGCGGCGGCCAGTCGGCCGAGGGCGCGCCAGACGGGCTCGGTGCCGGCGGTTCGTGCGTTGCCGCCGGGGCCGGCGATGGCCGCATCGACGCCACCCATTGCGGCGGCAAGCTCCGCCGCCTGGTCACGGTAGTCAAGCGGCAGCACGTCCGCACTCGCCAGACGCCATCCGAGCACCGCGGCCAGAGCAGCGACGGCGCGGTGCTGGCGATAGCCAGGATCACCGAATCGATCCACGAACTCATTGGTGTCGTAGGCCGAGTGGTACACACCCGAGCTCCCCGAGAACCCGAAGCTCGAGGTCGGTACGCCAAGCACGGCGGAGAACGTGGCGTCATCAGATCCGCCTGCGGGTAGCGACACGCGCGGCTCACCGCTCGGTAGCATGGCCGCGCGACGCCGCCAGGAGTCGTATACGCTGGTCGTGGGCAGCGTGGGATCGGCTACCACGCGAGCCGCATCGCGGACGAGCGTTCGCATCGACGGCGAGGCGGTGGCAGAGAAATACGGGCCGCCAACGACACCGTCGAGGTTGATGTAGGCGACCGCTGAGCTCCGAAGCTGATCCGCGTGAGCTTCCGTCCATTCGGTGGAGCCGATCAAGCCCCACTCCTCGGCGTCCCAGGCGGCGAACAGAATGCTGCGGCGCGGCGGCCAGCCGGCGGCGCTCAACTCCGTCAGCGCGCGCGCCGCCTCCAGCAGCGCCACGGTGCCAGACAGGTTGTCCATCGCCCCGGCTGTCCAGGAATCATAGTGCGCCCCGAGGATTACCCATTCGTCCGGTCGCTCGCGCCCACGAAGCGTCCCCACAACGTTGCGGATCCTGCGCATCGGGGCGTCGTCCAGCTCCACCCGTACGCGTGCTCGGACAGCGCCGCGGCCGACGTGGTAGCGGAACGGCAGGGCGCCTTGCCAACCTGACGGCACTTCGGTGCCTCCAAGATGCTGTAGCAGCTCAGCCGCCGCACCGTAGCTCAGCGCTACGACCGGAATCGACGGCAGGGGTGTAGCGGGATCTCGGTGGCCTGCCACGGTCGCACCGACCGTCGACGGAAGGCCCGGAGTAATCGGGTCGCCCGGTGGTCCAGTGCGCACCGAGCCGCGCTGCACGCCGGTCCACGGCCGGTATGGTCCGCGTGGATACACGTCGCCCCGGTAGTAGCCGTCGTCGAAGGGATCCGAGTACAGGAGCACCGCCGACGCACCGGCTGACTCGGCGTTGCGCACCTTGGCGCCGCGGAACAGATCGCCGTATCGCATGACGATAATCTTCCCGGCAGTATCCACACGCAAAGCCCGCAGGGCGGCAAAGTCGGCCGCCGTCCCGTAGTTGGCGTAGACCACTCCGGCCTCCACGTCAACGCCCGCCGAGTACGCCGCCACGGCCGGATACTGGCTCGAGGTGCTACCTGCATCGGCAGTCAACGGCTCTTCTTCGAGGACCAACGCCACCGGGGCCGGCGACAGGCGGTCAACCTGCGCCGAGCGTGCATGCGGCAGCAGCACGTTGTACTCATGGACAGTGACATCGAGACCCCAGCCGGTCATCCGCTCGGCGATCTTGGCGGCGGCGCGCGCTGCTGCAGGCGTCCCCGCCACCCGCGCCTCGGCGCCGAGCTGCTGCGCCAGGGTCCGTAGTCGGTCGGCGTCGGGCGTCGCCGCTAGGCGTTGCTCACGCTCGATCGCAGCCCCCCAGGGTGCCTGGAAGCCGCGTGGGCCCTTTGCCAGCGGGACCTCGCCCCGGCCTGGCAACGCCGCTAACATCATCACCGCCGCCAGGCCGCCGCGCAGTGCTGTACGTGGCAAATTAGAGACGGTTCGTCGGTGGTTCGGCAGCATCGCGCCAGACTAGAGTCACTGGAAGCCAAACTCAAAGCAGGCCGGCCACGGATGACCGCACCCGGCTGGCGAATTGAAAACTGTTCAAATAACGACGACCGTCCGAATCAGTGTCGATATCCGGTCGGCTCATGTGGTCTGCCGAGCCGACCATTCCCCCGTACGGCCCGCCATCAGGGGCTGAGACACGACGGCGGTGAAAACCGGATGTCGGCACGGAGCTTGCACATCGATGGAGTGGGTCGAGGTTGATGGGTTCACCCGGTGCCGCACGCCACGGCGCCACGGCGTCCCCGATCGGAGGATGGTTCGCAATGAGCTTCAATTCGTCTGAGATTCTCGGCCGCGGTCGCCGACGCCTGCTCATCGGCTGGCGAGCCGCCATGCTGGGATCCGTCATGCTCGTTCTTCCGGCCGTCGCGTCGGCGACTCCCACCGAAGAACCCGAACCGACCGGCGCTGCACAAGGACCTGATTTCCGATTCAGTAGTCCGAGCACCACACTCGGGATCCGCGCCGGCTATGCGTTCAACCGTGCCGAGGGCGAGATTTTCAACTTCTTGACCGACGAGCTGACGCTCCAGCCATCCGATTTCAACGCCGGGATCATCGCCTTCGACTTCGGGTTGAGGCTCTCCGACCAGGTCGATCTGGTTCTGGGTCTGGAATACAGCCGCACGAGCAAGGTCTCGGAATATCGCGACTTCGTGGACCAGGACGATATTCCGATCGTCCAGGAAACCGGACTGACGCAGGTACCGTTGACCTTGAGCTTGAAGTGGTACCTGGGGTCGCGCGGCCAGCGTGTTGGCCAGTACGCTTGGGTTCCCAACACCATCGTTCCCTACATCGGCGCTGGCGGTGGCTTTACCTGGTATGAGTTGAAACAGGCCGGCGAGTTCGTCGACTTTCGCGACTTTGCCATCTTCGAAGACACCTTCACGTCGGACGGCTTCACCGCCGCCGCTCACGCCTTTGCGGGCTTGGACATCAAGCTCACACCGTCCATCGGGTTGACCATCGATGCTCGGTACCACTGGGCAAGCGCTGACCTGAAAGACAGCTTCGTCGGCTTCGCGCCGATCAATTTGAACGGATTGCACGCCACCGCAGGTGTGGCATTCAAGTTCTAACTGGCAAGTCGGGGGGGACGCCCCCCGGACCATGGGAGGGGTTATGAGGCAGAACAGACGATCGCAGCAGTTGCACCAGGCAGTGCTTTGCGCTGCCGGCGCCGTCGTTGTGGCTCTCGTGCCTGCCGCTGCAATGGCGCAGCAGGCACCGAGTGCCGCCAATGACGCCTGGACCGCGTGGAGCGGTTGCTGGGAGTTGATCAACGGTCTGGACGATCGAGGTCTCGTCACCGCCGCCGGCCAGCGGCTCGTGTGCCTGGAATCGGGTCCTGAGCCACGCAGCGCCGTCGTAACGACGCTGATCGACGGTGAGCTGGCCGACACACGCACGGTCTACGGAGACGGTGGCGCACGACCGGTAGACGATGGCTCCTGTGCTGGCACCGAGCGCACCCTGTTCTCGGCTGACCGCGAGCGGCTGTTCAACCTCGCGACGCTGCAGTGCGAGGACGGCATCGCACGGCAGGCTTCGGGAATCTCCCTCCTTCCAACGCCAAACCGCTGGATCGACGTCCAGGTGATCGATGCGGACGGCGAGCGCGAGGTTCTGGTCCGGCGCTACCGTCGAGTAGCGGACGAGACCGGCACTGCGGTGACGCGGTTCGGGCTCGATTCCTACGCCATGTCTACCTCCGGCAGCCAGTCGACCGCGAGCTCGTCGTTCGATGTCGAGGATGTGATCGAGGCCGTCAGCATCATCGATGCTGCGGCGGTGGAGGCGGCCCTACTCGAGGCCAACGTCGGCTTCGACGTTGACTCCGCGTTGCTCATGCGCCTCGCCGAAGCCGAGGTTCCGGCGCCGGTCATCGATGTCATGGTGGCGCTCTCGTTCCCCGACTACTTTGTCGTGGACGGCGAGGAGAACACCGAGGACGGACGCCGACGTCGCTCCGGCTACTACCCGGTCTACGGCTACGGCTACTGGAGCCCGGCATTCGCCCCGTTTGGCTTCGGTTCCTACTACGGCTACGGGTATGGCTACGGATACGGTTACTCCGGCTACGGCTACTATCCGGGAGGCAACTCGAACCCCGGACGCGGTGTTGGCCGATTCGGCGGCCGCGTCATCGCCGGCCAGGGATACGCCAGAGTCGGGTTGAGCCAAAGCGCTCCCGGCGGTTTTCGCAACGTCTTCGGTCGACGTGGTGGACGCTCGGGCAGCTCGGTGGGATCCGGCGGTCGCTCCGGTGGCTCGGGCGGCTCCGTCAGCCCTGGCGGTCGCAGCAGCGGCAGGTCGGGAGGTACCCGTACGGCCAAGCCACGGGGTCAACAGTAGCGTTGCACCGGGCGTTCGTGGCGAAAGCCGCCGACGCCTAGCCCTCGAGGCGAAGGCGCGGCCCGTCTTCGGTCGGTTCCACACTGACTCGGGCCGCGCCGCGCAGCAGAGCCAGCAGCTGCTCGCCGACATGTTCCCGACGCCACCCCTCCAGCACGGGAATCCCGCCTGGCTCGGAATCGGCAGCCGCCTCTTGGCGCACGAGACTCTCCAGGTCGGCTCGTTTGGCGAGCAGTCGAGGAGCCAGGTCAAGCTCCGCTGCCCGCGTTCGGACTACCGCATCGAGAAGCGACGCCAGCACCTCGACCGTCTGCTCGTCGCCGCGGCCCCGCGGTTTGCGGGCCTCGGGCCAGGTGGCCGGATCCGAATCGAGCGCCTCGCGCACGAAGGCTACGATGGTCGCCGCCGATCGCTTCGCTTCGCGCGGGTGTAGCCCGCGCAACCGTTCCACCTGTGAAGCCTGCTTCGGGGCTCTCCGAGCGATCTCGATCAGCACGCGATCAGCGACCACGCGCTGACGTGGAATGTCGCGACGTACGGCCTCGCGCTCTCGCCATGCAGCAGCGCGAACGAGGATCGCCAGCCCGCGGCCCGGCAGCGATCGGGCGCTCGCAACGCGACGCCACATCTGATCCGGATCGGGGCTAGCGTTGACGCCACGCGCTAGCCTTTCGAGCTCCTCCGCTACCCACGAGTCGCGGCTGCGCTCGATAAGCTGGGCGCGCAGCGTATCGGCGACCGCGAGCAGATAGCGCACATCGTCGAGCGCGTACTGGGCCTGGTCGTCGGAGAGTGGGCGCCGCGTCCAGTCCGTGTACGCTTCCGAACGCTTGAGGGTGACCCGGGCGACGCGCTCCACCAGCTTGGCGTGGCCGATGCTGTCGCCGTATCCCAGGTAGGCGGCCGCCACCTGAGTATCGAAATACCGCACCGGCAGCCGACCCGCGAGCCGTTGAATGATCTCCAGATCCTGGCCCGCCGCGTGCAGGACGAGTTCGGCACCACCGACCAGCACTTCCCACAGCGGCGATAGATCGTCGATCGTCAGTGGGTCGACGGCCGCCAGCAGGCCGGGAGCGGCGAGCTGCACCAGACACAGGCGCGGATAGTAGGTGCGCTCACGAATGAACTCGGTATCGACCGCCAGCGGGCTGATGCCCTGCAGCCGTGCCACGAGTTGCCCCAGTGATTCAGTGTCGCGAATGTAGAGGGTCTCGGTCATGGCATCATGGCGCGCGCGAGGTGGCAGACGGGGAATTGTAATCGAACCGATCAACGCGTGATCTCGAAAGGACGAGCGTCCGACGTGACTCCTGGACCGAAAAACGATGCGGCAGCCACAGCAATCTCGAGCGCATCGCAGTTGCTCGAGTCGCTGGCAGTCCTCGAGCCCGCAACGAGTACCGACACTCGTTTCAATGCGGCCGACGAAGACTCGCCCCGCCCTCCCGCATCGCTGCCGCAAACCGCTGGCGTCGAGCACCCGGTAAACCCTCGCGACGACACCGTCGTCGCCATCGCCCGAGATGTCGCCAGCGGACGCGTGGCACCCAGCACGATCGCCGATCGTTGCCTCCGACGAATCGAGCGGCTCGAGCCCCGATTGAACGCCTTCATCACGATCACCGAGAGTTGTGCGCGTGCCGACGCCGAGCGACTCGAGTCACCGACCGGCAACGAGCCGCCGGCGCTAGCGGGTGTACCCATTGCCCACAAGGACATCCTGATGACAGCCGGGATCGCCACGACGGCAGGCTCGCAGCGGCTGGCGGGATGGGTTCCCGACACCGACGCGACCGTGGTGCGGCGCCTGGCCAACGCCGGCACTCTGATGCTCGGCAAGGTCAACACCCACGAGTACGCCACCGGCATAACCGGCACCGTCTCGGCGGCGGGCCCGACCTTGAACCCGTGGAACGCGCAGCGGATCGCCGGAGGAAGCAGCTGCGGCTCCGCCGCGGCCGTCGCCTCCGGGATGGTGGCCGCGGCCACCGGCACTGACACCGGGGGATCCATTCGAATCCCGGCGGCGTGCTGCGGCCTCGCCGGGATCAAGCCGACGTACGATCGGATCAGCCGTCGGGGCGTCCTGCCGTTTGCGTGGACCCTCGATCATGTCGGCGCGATGGCGCGCCGGAGCGAAGATCTCGCCGCGCTCCTCGGCGTCATGTTCGACCCGGCACCGGCCACCGCGTCGGGGCGACCGCTGTCCAAGACCCGCTTTGCGATCCTTGACGAGCTCTGCGACCAGGCACAAGCGGGCGTCGCTGCCGCGGTTCGTGAAGTCGCCGTGACGCTCGAGCGCTCGGGTGCCAGGCGACGCGGCGCGCAGCTGCCGGACTCCTGGCGATTGGTGCACGCGGCCGCGGCCGCGATCTTCCTGGCGGAAGGAGGCACCGTCCACGGTGCAGCGCTGCGTGAGCACCCAGAGCAGTACCAAGAGCAGACGCGACGCTTTCTCGGTCTGGCCGATGCACTGCCCCCGAATCGCTATGCGCAGGCGCTGCGCGTACGGCGGCTACTGTGTCGCCAGATCGACCGATTGTTCCGGGAGGTCGACCTACTCATATGCCCTACCCTGCCGACTGTGGCACCGCGGCTCGATTCACAAACGATCGAGCTGCCCTACGGAGTGGTCGACCTGCGCGTCGCCCTGACGCTCTTCACCCGCGCCTTCAACCTCACCGGGTTACCGGCGCTGTCACTTCCCTGCGGCTTTGACGAGGGACTACCCATCGGCGTGCAGATTGTCGGGCGCCGCGGCGACGATGGCAACGTGATTCGCGCCGGCATGGAGTTCGAGAGCATGACGGACTGGGTTAGGAAGCCGGAAATCACCGCCCCGGGCGCAGCCGTGTAAACTCCGATGCGGCCGGCCGCCGGATGCCTCCCGACGCCGCGATGGTCGGTCCCAGCGCCATCACTGAGCATCGAATGCGCTGACGCGGCGTGCCCCCAATGAGCAATGACAACCCCGTCGAGTACCACGCCGCGGAGCGCCCCTCGGAGCAAGCTCGAACGCGTCCTCGGTACCTACGATCGAGGCATCCCCGGGCCCACTGTCGTGATCGCCGCCGTGATCCACGGCAACGAGCCCGCCGGCGTGGTGGCATTCGAGCATCTCATCGCACGTCTGAACGCCGACGGCGTTGACCTGTGCGGGCGCCTCGTGGGACTGGCGGGTAACCTCGCCGCCTACGAGCTCCAGCAGCGGTTTGTCGAAGAGGACTTCAACCGCATCTGGACCGCCGATCGCGTTGCACAGATCCAGGCAGCGGACTTCACACCCAGGACGGTGGAGGCATCCCAGCAGGTCGAGCTCCTCGCTGCTCTGGAGAGTGAGCTGGCTCGCGCCACAGGGCCAGTCTTCTTTCTCGACCTCCATACGAGCTCAGCGTCCGGCGAACCGTTCGTGTGCATCGGCGACACCATCCGGAACCGACGCTTCGCTCGGGCTTTTCCGGTACCGGCAATCCTCGGTCTCGAAGAGCAGATTGACGGGGCGTTGCTGGAGTACGTCAACAATCTGGGCCACGTCACGGTCGGCGTCGAGGCGGGTCAGCATGACCGGCCACAGTCGGCTGCGTATCACGAGGCGTTCCTGACCCTGGCGTTGGTCAACGCTGGTTGTCTGCCACACTCGGAGGCGCCCGATGCCGAGCGCCATTTCGAGAGCCTGCGAGACGCAGTCGGCGACCTCCCGCCCGTGCTGGAGGTACGCCACCGACATCCGATCGTTGCAAGCGACGGATTCCGCATGAGCCCCGGCTACAACAACTTCGCCAGCGTCCGAGCGAGCGAGCTGGTGGCGAGCGACGACAGCGGTGAGATCCGTGCCTCGGAGGCGGCGCGCATGCTCCTGCCGCTGTACCAAGGTCTCGGCAGCGACGGCTTCTTTCTGGTGCGCGAGGTGCGGCCCTTCTGGCTCGACCTGTCGGCGTGGATGCGACGCATCCGACTGGATCGGCTCGCCCATCTGCTGCCCGGCGTTCGCCGCGACCCGAACGACGCGGCGACGCTGATCGTCGATCGTCGGGTTGCGCGGTGGCTCACAGTCGAGGTGTTCCACCTGCTCGGGTTCCGCAAGGAACGAGCCGACGGCACCTTGTTACGCTTCTCGCGGCGGCGTGAATAAGGAAGAGGATCCGCGGCCGCCGCCCCGACTCTCCGGTAGAAATCGGCTAGCGTTGCTCGTCGAACGGCAGGCTAGCGTTCCTCGTCGGACGGCATGGGTGTCGTAGCGACGTGGATGTCCGGCCACTGGTCGTTGCCGCTGTAGTGGGTCAGCCGTACCGCCGTTTGCCAAGGCTGTCCGACCTGCCAGGCGAAGATCTCGTAGTCAGCGCGGTCATGCTCATGACCGCCCGCCGACGCGCCCCAGACCATCCATCCCGCGTCATCCGACAGCGCCGGGAAGTACTCGTGGCTGAACGGGCCCGGCAGATCCATGAAGACCTCGGCCGAGGATGCGTCGGCGGAGCCACGCATGATACGTGTGCCGCCGTTGCCGTTGGGGTCCATCCACAGCAGCTCGCGCGTACCGGGCACCCAGGTCGTCTGGCATGCCTGACCTTGCGTGAGGTGGGCGAAAACGTCGGACCCGACGGTGGTGGTGATGGCGCCGACTCCGGTGATCGCCAGCGCCAGCGTCTCGCCGTCGCGATGTAGCTCCGGGTCCCAGTACATGTGTCCCCCGAACCACTGGTCGACGTTCAGCAGTAGCTTTTCCTCGCCGGTGGCGAGATCGTGGCGATAGATGTCGCGGCCGTGGTGAAAGACGATGCCGGCGCCGTCATCGGCCCACGTGGGGTGATAGCCGTCGGTGAGTCGCCGCTCCTCGCCGCTGTCGAGGTCGAGCACGAACAGGTCCCAGGGGTCCTTCTCACGGAACGAAACCCACTCCCGCTGACTACGCATGAACACGATGCTGCGTCCGTCCGGCGAGAACCGGGAGCCGAAGTCAACGTGAGGGTGATCGGTGAGCTGGATGGCCTGCAGGTCTGCGAGGTCGAGCATGTACAGGTCGTGGTTGCCCGAACGATTCGAAGACCACACGATCCGCGCATCGAGCTCCCCGGCCAGGGCGCGGAGGGCATCTCGTTCGCGCTTGCGCAGAGCCTTCAGCTTGCCCTTCTGCGGCGGCACCAGGTGCGTTGTCAGGCGCGTCGACAGCTCCGCCACGTCGTGCCATCGACCGGTGCCCAGCGCCACCGCACCAGCGAGCACGGCGACGCCCACCAACAGCGCGACCCATCCCCTGGTTGGAAGCCCCATGTCTTTACCCGCTGAAGTTACGGTGGCGTGGAGTAACGGTAGCATTCGCGACCCGTTGGCCTCACGTCCGAGAGTTCCGAGACCCGGCAGGCGCAGCGTCGGCGTAGCCAGCGCTGCTGATCATCTGTTACAGGCCACCAGTACGGCTACGCGTGCGGGAGCACTACTCGGCAACCGGAGCCGGAGCCGTTCGCGGCCGAAAGAGTCGCTGGTTTCGAACCCCGGCGCGGAACATCACATAACGCCACAATGTCGCGATGGTTGCCAGGGCGTACACCGTGCTACGCCGCAACGAGATGCTGCTCGACTCCGGTCCGTAGTGCGTCGGCACCGGCACGGCACCGACACGGAGATCGTGCGCCCGTGCCTGCACGAGCAGTTGCTGATCGAAGACGAAGTCGTCCGAACAGGCCTCGAAGTCGATGCGTTCGAGGACCCGACGATGGTAGGCGCGGTAGCCAGTGTGGTACTCGGGCAGATTGAACCCCAGAATCACGTTCTCGATGACGGTCAGCAATCGGTTGGCAAAGTACTTCATCGGCGGCATGCCGCCGCGCAGCACATCGACGCGTCGCAGGATGCGCGACCCGAGCACGACGTCCACCACGCCGGCTTCGATGAAGCCCACCAGATGCGGCACCAGCGCCGGATCGTATTGATTGTCCGGGTGCAGCATGACGACGACATCGGCATCGGTTTCGAGCGCGGCACGGTAGCAGGTCTTCTGATTGCCGCCGTAGCCGCGGTTGACCTCGTGGCGGATGACGCGCATGGGGTAGCCGCCCTGGCTCAGCGACGTGGCCACCTCGACCGTCGCATCGGTGCTGCAGTCGTCCACCAGGATCAGATGGTGACAGGACCCAGGCGGCAACCGTTCGAGCGTCTCTCGCAGCGTGTCCGCCGCGTTGTAAGCCGGCAACACGACGCAGACGGTGTGCGCTCGAACGGCGGAAAACGGCGGCGCGGAGGCGTCGACGGACATGACGTTGACGCGGCCTCGATGAGGTGAGCTGGACCGGGCACGGGGAGGAGGCTGGGCCCGCTATCGCGGGCGGCCAAGCGGTCTGGAAGATACCACGCGCGCGTACGCGCCCGACGTCCGCCGATCGCCGCCTGACCGCACGTCGAATGCGGCCGTTAAGGGCGATTCCCCCGCCCCGTCCGGTCAGTGCTGGTGACCGCTGGGCCGGCGGAGGTCCGTCGGCGGCGTGGCCCCCGGCGCCGGCGGATAGGTCATGTTCTGGCCGCCTAACGGGTGGTGGTACAGGTACATCACCGCCATCGCATCAACCGGCGTATCGGTGCTGTTGTCGTAGGTGGACTCGATCTCGTAGATGTGATCCGGGTGCATCACGAACCCGGTGCCGCTCGAGTACACCGGGATCCGCGCGATTTGGGAGTAATTCACGTCAGGGTCGTATTCGACGCGCGTCTCCCAGAGCACGCGCCCTTCCGTCACATCGGTGAGCTTCAGCGAGCTGCCGTAGTTGTGCATGTGCACAACACCGTAGTGAACTCGCGTCGGACCCGGCACTAGCTTGGTGTGCTGCTGGCGGATCACCTGCCTGCCGGGCGGCACCATCCAGTGTCCGGTCTTGCCGTGAGCGTTGGCCGGCAGCTCGCCTGGCTCCAGCTGATCGCCCGCCAGCACCGTCACGCCGCGATGGGGAAGCACGGTGACGCTGGCGCGGTACAGCTTGTCGATGGTTTCGGCTCCGCTCGGGTCACTGGCGGAGATGTAGTCCACTAGGAATCGGATGTTGACGTCGGCGCTGAGATCGCCGTTGTGGTTGTTGAGAGCCATTCCGAGCAGCGAGACACCTCGCCAGGGCTCCTCCAGGTCACCGAGGATCTGCTGCAGCGGGATGCCGAAGCCGCTCGGCAGTTGCAGCGCCGGGATTCCCGACGCCGCGACCATCAGCCTGGCGCCAGTCGCCAACTGGATCTGCGAGTGGCAAAAATACTCGTCGCCGAGCGGATCACCGGTAACGGGATCGACCACCTCGGTGCGAAAGCCGGTGATCCAGCCGATGTCGCTGGTGTCGAGCATGGCTCGCTCGAACACTCCCTCCATCGAGTGATAGATGCCATCGATCCTGAGCGGGCCCAGCTCCACGACCCGGGTCATCACGGTGGGCGGAGCACCGGGACCAGCAGCGCCGGCAGGCGGCACAGTCAGAGCTACCAGCAGAAGGCAAAGGAAGACGGCTGCTGCACGGGAACTTGCGTTCAGCATTGAACGAGCCTCCTGGAAGGCTTTTATTGAGCGATCAAATCTCTCAAAGGGTAATGAGTGTCCTAGGAGATTTTCAAGTTGCTCAGATAATAAAAAGATGATTTTGCATATTAATTCTATCTAATAGTGACTATAACTACTTCGATCGCATCATGAACAGGCGTGAGCGCGCGGAGACGCACTGCGGCTGTAGGCGGCACCCGGGACGCATTTGCCCCTGGAGGCTAGCTCTCCGCCCCGGCCCTCATTGCTCCAACCCCCGAGACCGGGTTTCGGAACCGGGGCTAGTGGCCTGTAACAGATGAACGTTGCCTATCGCAGATGGGATTTGCGGGTGAGATCCAGGCGCGGGGAGGAAGGCGATGCAGTGAGCATCGTCGAGGAGGCGCAACGCCGATATCGCCCGCAACTGCCCATCTGTCCGTAGGATGGCGGCGAACTGGGCCCGCCTGCGGCGTTGCCCCTCCTCGATAATGGGCCAACATTGTCTCGTCGGACCGCCTGGCATCCGGGTCCATTTCGCCACCACGATAGGCAACGTTCATCTGTTACAGGCCACTAGTTCTCCGGCAGGAGTGCGACCTGGACGTAGTTGTCGAGATCGAAGTAAAGCGCCGCGGAGTCTCTGACGGTCTCCGGGGTGATCTCTCCCAGTGTCACCTCAAACTCGAGGATCTCGAGCGGATCCTTCGCCTGCCGATAGCTGTTCACCAGCTGCCCGAGCCAGAAGCCGTTCTCCTTGAGAGACAGCTCGTACTGGCGCCGGAAACCCTCCCGCACGTTGAGCAACTCCTGCTCTTCCGGGAGGGTGCTGCGCATGCGCTCGATCTCCTCGAACACCACGCCGGTGAGCTCCTCAGCGCGCTCCGGATCGGAACCGAAGGTGATCGAAATCGAGTATTTCTCCGTCGGACGGTTGTCCGCCGAGGCCTCGACGCGCACACCATAGGTGCCACCGAGCTCCTCGCGCATCACCTCGCGCAGACGCGTTTGCAGCACCTCGGCCATGGCTCCGAGAGCGTTCTCCTCGGGGCTCTCGTAGTCCAGCCCGCCCGAGAACACGATGGACGTCAGGCTCTTGGGCTCGACGCCGCGGCGCACCTCCTTACGAATCACGCCCCGAGGCGGAACCACGCCCTCATCGCGCCAGGTCTCTTCACGGTCGATCTCCGGCAGGCTGGCCAGGTACGTGGCGACCAGCGGGCGCAGGATCTCGATGTCGATGTTGCCGACGAACACGAAGGTGAAGTCGCTGGCGTCCGCGAATCGGTCCATGTAGAAGTCGAAGGACTTACCGAGATCCATCTCGTCGAGCAAATCGACGGAGATCGGGCGCCGGCGCGGGTGATCCTGGCTCAGGGTCCGCTGCAGGGTCTCCTGGAAGGCAACCTCGGGGCTGACGTCACGATTGGCCAACGAGGCGCGCATCTGCTGCTGGATCAAGTTGAAGATGCCGTCGTCGGCACGCGGTTCGGTAAAGGTCAGATAGGCGAGCTGTAGTAGCGACTCGATGTCCCGCGGCGACGCGGAGCCGGCGACGCCTTCCTCCAACGCCGCCACGAACGGCCGTACGTTGGCGACCTTGTCGGACATCATGTTGGTGATTTGACGCGCGCTCAGCCCGCCAAAGCCGCTGGCGGCCACGACCTGGACAGCGCTGGTGGCGGCCACCCAGTCCTCATCGTCAGCGAGCGAGGTACCACCGGGACTGATACCCCGGAACAGGATCTGATCCTGCCGAAACTCGGTCGGCTTGAGGACGACGCGGGCGCCGTTGGAAAGCTCCCACACTGTCAGGTCGAGCTCCGGGACCGTCGTCTCTTCGACGATCTCGCCGGGCTCAGGAGTGTCGTCGAGCAACGGCCGATCTGTCGTCGTATCGACGTAGCGGTACATACGGCCGCTATCGGCGCGCTCGATGGCGGCAAGCAGATCGTCTTCCGTGGGCAGCTCGACGCCCTCCTTGTCGGGCGCGGTCACCAGCACCACGCGGTTGTTCTCGCGCATCCAACGCTCGCCCACCGCGTTCACGTCCTCGAGCGCGATCCCCGGCATGAATCGCTGATACAGGGCCCACTCGTAGTCGATGCCCGGCGTCGACTCGCCCTCCAGAAAGGCGCGCGTGAACTCCTCGGCGAATTGTGTCGAATCCTGATCCTCACGCTCCGTGTAGATACGCTCGAAGCCGCGCATCAGCTGGGTCTTGTCGCGATCCAGCTCCGACTGCGTGAACCCGAAGCGGGCGACGCGCTCGAGCTCTCGGAATGCCGCCCGGAGCCCTTCGGCCACCTGCCCGTCCGGAGTGGCGGCACCGAGCACGAAGGCCTCGGAGGTCGGAATGAAAATGCTCTGGCTGGCGCGCGCGCCCAGGAACGGCGGGTTCGGTTGCTGCGCCTGCTCGGTGAGCCGACGATTGAACATGCGGCTGAACAGCCCCTCCACCATGCTGCGGCGGTACGACCCGTGGTACGCCTGGCGGCGCAACGGCTGAAGCTGGAAGAACTCGACGATGGAGTTGGTGGCTTCCTTGTCGGTAACGATGGAGAAGCGCGTCCCCTCCTGGTCGGGTAGCTTGGTGTATTCGCGTTCACGGGGCCCCTCGGCGCGCGGGATAGCGCCGAAGTGCTGCTCGATCTTCGCCGTGATCGCTGCGGTATCGACGTCACCGACGACGATCACGCCCATCAGATCGGGGCGGTACCAGTCACGGTAGAAGCGCCGCGCGGCCTCGTGCGGGAAGTTCTCGAGCACCTCCACCTTGCCGATCGGCAGCCGCTCCGTGTATCGCGAATCGCCAAACAGCACCGGCAGCTGTCGATCGCGAACTCGGGAACCGGCACCCAGCCCCAGGCGCCACTCCTCAATGACGACGCCGCGCTCCTTGTCAATCTCCTCATCCTCGAAGGCGACGTTGTGAGCCCAGTCCTCGAGGATCTGGAACGCCGTATCGATGATGTCCTGCCGATCCGTGGGAATCCGTAAGAAGTAGATGGTCTCGTCGAACGAGGTCGAAGCGTTGACGTGGGCGCCGAACCGCATGCCGAACGACTCGAGCGCCTTGACCAGATCCATCTTCGGGAAGTTCTTGGTGCCGTTGAAAGCCATGTGCTCGACAAAGTGGGCCAAGCCGAGCTGGTCGTCGTCCTCCTGCAGCGAGCCGACACGCACCACCAGCCGGAGCTCGGCGCGCTGCTCCGGATAGCTGTTCTCACGGATCCAGTAGCGCAGCCCGTTTTCCAACTCGCCGACGGTGATCAACGGGTCGAGCGGCATCGGCGCCTCGAGCGGCACGGTGGCGGCACTCGCCGGGTCGGCTACTACCGGCGGCGGCGTCAGCGGGATCGGACCCTGAGCCCAGGCCTGCAACGGAGTCGAGACGGCCAGAAGGATCACCGCGGAGAACATGAGAGTCGAGCGAGTCGGTTTCACGAGCGAGCTTCCTCTGTCGGTTTCGGGAGTGCCTCTGAGCTTCAACGGGAACGCTCCTACACATGATCGACTACTGGGCACGGGCGGTCTAGTGATTGGACGCAGGGGATAGGTTTCCGGACGTCTGCCGCAAACAGGTTCGCGCGCCCATTCCCGAGGTCCGATCGAGGTCAGGCGGGCCTCTGGCGACGCATTCCGGCGAACGATAACCAGGCGAGAGCGTAGATCACCAGGCCGACGATGAGAGCCGCGCGGAAGCCATAGTTCACCGACACGATGACGCTCGCCAGACCGCCGATGACGGTGAACAAACCGTTCATACCCCAGCCCCAGGCCACCGCAGCGCGCGAAAGGTCCCGCACAGCCAACACCCCGAGCGGGAACGGCATCCCCATGAAAAACGCCACCGGAAACACCATCGTCGCTGCCGCCGCCAGGCGAGCGGCGAGCGGCAGCGAGAGCAACGCCCCGGTGACCGGGCCGTGGACGAGCAGGAAGGCCGCGCCGGCCAACAGCACGCCGGCGTACGGCCACCACCAGTTCGCCGACGCCGGCGTGATCCCGAGCCGGTCGGACGCCAGGCTCCCGAGCCCGGCACCGAGCAGAACGGTGAACAGCACCAGCGAGTAGGTGTAGAGCGGATAGCCGACGAAGTGCATCAGCAGCTGGATCAGCACCAGCTCAACGAGGATGAAGCCGGCACCGAGGCTGGCGAAGTAAACCAGCGACGCTCCCCAGCCGGGCCAGCGCTGCCGCGCGACCGGGGACAGCGCCAGCGGCATGACGACGAATGCGCCGGCGAACACCAGCGATACGAAACCGGTCACCCAGAGATGGACCACATCGAGCGGTACGCCACCGCCCTGCTGACGCGCGACGTTGAGGAACCAGGCTACCGCTTCGGGAACGAAGCGCTCGCGGTCGGGCTGCAGCTCCTCCCACCCACGACGCAGGAACTTGAAGTACGGTCGATTGTCGGTGGTCGGAGCCACTCGATACGGCACCCGCTCGATGATCTCGTCGGGCAGCTCCCCGGTAAAGAACTCGGGCGACAGAAACCCGGTTCGCGGCCGCAGCGGGTTTTCCTCCAGCCGGAAGAGCTGCATCTCGACGCTGTCGCGGATTCCGAGGAAGCCGCGCGCCTGCGTCATGTCGTCGCGCGAGAACGGGCTCATCTTGATGAGCACGGTCGGCAACGTGTCTTCGTTCTCCATCGTGCGCGAGGTCACCAGCACGTGACTCCGGAAGTCGTCGCGTCCCATCCACTTCCACGCCAGCGCTGCGGTGGCGACGATACGCGGAAAGGTGTGGTGGTTGATCTGCAAGATGCCGTCTTCGGAAAGATGTCCGAAGTAGTCGACGAAGGCGTCGGCAGTGAGCAGGTACGTCGGGTCCAACGCGCCGGCGCCGGCGGCGACCGAAGACGAGGAGTGGTTGCTGAAGATCTGGATGATGTCGTAGATGCGGCCGCTGGAACGGATGAACCCACGGCCCTCGCCGCGGAGACTGTTGACGCGAGGATCGTTGAAGATGCCGCCGTTGAAGCCGGCGTAGTCGTCCTTGCCCAAATCGACCACCGCGCCGACCATCTCGATCGCGTCGATGTGTCCGGCTCCGTATGCCAGCGCGCCCTTCACCTCCTGCCCGGCGGCGCTACCGATCACCAGTACCTGCTGCTCGGTATCGCGCTTCATGTAGTGCGCCAGAAGCACCGAGCGGGTCCAGAAGTGGGTCTTGAAGAAGCCCTCGGCATTGGTGCGAACACCGCGATCGAGACGCCGGCGGAAAACCTCCCAGTTGCCATCGAACGGATACAAGAAACTGCTCTGGCTGCCGCCGTCGTAGATGATGTTCTTGACGCCGCGGAAGTGGATCACCTCGACCTTCGATACCGGATCCCAGCGCACATATTCGGCGTTGCCCATGGCGCGCGCGTCAGCCAGTCCGCGGTCGACCTTGTGCTCAACGAACGAGATGTAGCCGGACGACAGCAGCGGAACAGCGAGCATCACCAGCGAGTAGGTTGCGGCGATCGCCAGCGCCCGCCGCGTACCAGCGAACGCGGCGGCTGCCAGCGCCAGAACGCCGGAGACCACCAGGAGTAGCCCGCCCGGACCCAGGACCGGAATCAGCGGGATGATCACCACACAGCCAGCTGCTGCCCCGGTCAGATCCCAGAAGTACAGTCGCTGGATGAGCTCCGCCCAGGCCGAGAACGCACGCGCCAGCACCAGGCCGCAGAGCACGAACGGGATCGTAATGACGGCGTACATCAGCAGGAACCAGATGCCCTGCCAGAACGGGTCCGAAGCGATGGCCTCGAAGCGGAACGGAACGGCATTGAGCGTCGGGCGGATGAGCAGCAGCGAGACCGCCATGAGCGCCGTCAAGCGAGCCAAGCTGCGGGACGGGTCGGCGCCCTCAGGCAGCGGTCGAAGCGTGGTGTAGATTCCCGCCAGGCCGAAAGCGAACACCGCGCCGGTGATAATCATGTACGCCAGATTCGGGTACAGGATCACATCGAAGATGCGCGTCAGCAGCAACTCGACGGCGAGCGTCGAGCCAGCTACCAGGCAGATGGCGAGCGGAATTCTGCGCACGTGTACCGACGGCCAGAGGCGCTTCGAGGAGGGTGCCCGGATTATCGCATCGGCACTTTCGGGGCGCTAGCGAGGCCGCTGGCCGTCAGGTTATCGGCCAACAGGCAGCCTGCCGGAGCTCAGCCGTGCACCGGCTCCTGGCGCACGATCGACCCCAGGATCGCCCCGAAACGCGGGTCGTCGCGAATCGGCGCCAGGTCGCCATCGTGCTCGATCCAATCGCGATGCGCGAAGCCGAAACGCACCGCGTCCTCCAGTCGATCCAGCGCCGCCTCAGGCTGGCCCGCCTGGGCCAGCAGGCAGGCTACGGCGTAGTGCGTCGCGGCGTCGCCAGCGCCCAACTCGAGGGCGCGAGCGGCCCAATCCAACGACGCTTGGCGCTCTCCGAGTTGGAACAGACAACGGGCGCCGATGGAGTAGGCGCGACCATCGCCTGGTTGTAACGCCAAGTGACGCTCGACGCGCCGCACGGCGCGACGTGCGCTGGCCACCTCTCGGGTCGGATCCTGCAGATCGCGATACACCTGGCTGAGCAGCGCGGGAGCCTGGAAGTCCTCTGATCGCACCGCGCCGGCAACCTCGAACTCGCGCGCCGCAAGCTCCAGCTGACCGCACGCGAAAGCGCTACGGGCGCGCGAGTAGCGCGCCTCGAACGAGTCCGGGTCGAGCTCGATCGCGGTCGCGAACGCCCGGTCGGCCTCTTCGTGCCGCTGCGCCAGCGACAGCGCCAGACCGAGCGCCGCGTAGCCCTCGGCAAGACCCGGCCCGATCTCGACCGCGCGCTCCGCCGCGACGATCGCATTCTCGAGTGCCTCGCGACCGCCACCAGCATGCATGTACAGGTACGAGCACGCGTCGGCCAGCCCGCTGTGCGCCGGTGCATAACCCGGATCGCAGGCCACGGCACGGACGAACATGTCGCGCGCCAGCTCAATCTCACGAGCGGTGCTGCGGTACAGGAGGCTGCGACCTCGGAGGTAGTAGTCGTAGGCCTCGAAGTCCGGCGGCTGGCTTGATCGTGGTCGCACACCCAGAACACCCTGCAGCGCCTCCACGACGCTGGCCGAGATCTCGTCCTCCAGCGTGAACACGTCCTCTACATCGCCCTCGAACCGCTGCGACCAGAGATCGGCCTCGTCGGCCACCGCGATCAGGCGAGTGGAGATCCGCAACCGGTCCTTTGCTCGACGCACGGAGCCCTCGAGCACTGTCTCGACGCCAAGCCGACGACCGATGTCGCGCACATCCCGACCGGCGGCGCGATAGCGGAACGTCGAGGTTCGTGAGGCGACGCGCAGCTCGGGTACCTCGGAAAGGTCGTTGAGGATCCCCTCGGCGATGCCCTCGGAGAAGTGGCGCTGGTCGCCTTCCGGGCTCATGTCGACGAACGGCAACACCGCCACCGACCGCCCACCACGCTCGCCCCGGTGCAAGCGCGCCAGCACGGCGGCGATCTCATCGGCCGACTGCGGGCGGGTCACGGGGTCCTTGTCGAGACAGCGGCCGACAAGATCCGACAGCACTCGGGGCACGAGTGGCCGACGCGCTACCAGCGCCGGCGGCGCCTGGGTAGTGATCGCAGCGGCGAGCTCACGCAGCGTGGCCCCGTGAAAGGGCCTCGTCCCGGTCAGCATCTCGTAGAACAACACCCCGAGCGAGAAGACGTCGGACCGTTGATCGACCGGCTCGCCGCGCACCTGCTCCGGCGCCATGTAGGCGGGCGTTCCGGCAACCGCGCCGTCGTTCGTGGTGAGCTCCTCGAGCGGAATCTCCTCCAGGTGCGCCTCGACGCTGCGGTCGTCCCATACGTGCGGCTGTACGCCGTGATGCACCGCCAGGCCCAGATCGAGCAGTTTGACGCGCCCGGCGCGGCTGACCATTACGTGCGCCGCCTTGAGATCGCGATGGATGACCCCGGCGCCGTGGGCAGCCGCCAGCCCATCGGCCAGCGGGATGGCGATCTGCAGGAACTCCTGCATCGACATGCCGCGATCGGGAATGACGCGATCGAGGCTCTCGCCCTCCACCAGCTCCATGGCCAGAAAGTGGACATCGTCGACCTCCTCCACGGCGTAGATGGTGACGATATTGGGGTGGTTGATCGCCGCCAGCGCCCGAGCCTCGCGCTCGATGGCGTCGACATCCGCCGCCGAGTCGGAGATCACCGAGGAGAGGAACTTGAGCGCTACGGAGCGCTGCAGACGCGTATCCTGGGCGCGGTACACGTCACCCATCCGCCCCTGACCGAGCTTACGCTCGATCCGGTAAGCACCGATGAGATCCCCGATGTCCGGCATGTGCTCCCCCAAGCACGATTCGCCGCTCTGCTGATCCGGCCCGGCTTCGACTCTAGCGCTCTACCGCGTCGCAGTAGTCGACGATATCGTCCAGGGTGCCGACTAGGTCGTCGATCACGTCAACCAGATGGGCTGCGAGATCCTCACCGCCCACGTCGTACAGATCTTCGATGACGTAGAGCAGATCCTCGCCCATCACCTGCTCGTCTTCATTGCCCTCGTCTGCGAGGGCTTCGCCGAGAAACTGGGTCGGGTCCAGCAGCGTGTTGACGTCGTTTTCGAGTCGCTCTACGTCGAGGTCACCGATATCCTCGCCGGCGGTCTCCTCGAGTGCGTTGGCGACAGCGTTCCAGCCGTTGGAGATCGTGTTGATATCGTCACAGATCTGAGCCTCGGCGGCGGCCGGGAGGAAGAGGCAGAAAGCTGCAAGGACTACCAGCCTGCGGAGCATCGTGCGATTCCATCCTCTGTTCGATCTGACGTGCTTGGTTGTCGAATCTCGAGCCCATATTTTACACCGGTCGCAAACTGCCGCCGGCGGTGCAGGCTCTTGCTGATCATCGCTTCGCCTTGAACGACCGCTTCGAATTCCGCCGAGTGAAGAGCCCAGAAGAGCTGGCGCAGGCGCTGCGGATCCGGCACGAGATCTTCACCCAGGAACAGCAGATTCCGGCCAGCCGGGACGACGATGGCTTGGATCCCGACGGCCTCCACCTGCTCGTGTACGTCGCCGACCGGCCGATCGCAACCGGCCGTATCTCGCTCGACGGCGACCAGGCGACGCTAGCTCGAATCGCCGTGCGACCGGCCCACCGAGGTTGCGGAGTGGGACAGCGCGTCGTCCGGTTTCTGGAAGCCTGGGCCAGGGAAGCTGGCGCACGAACGTTCGTGCTCTACCCCCACGCCCATCTGGAGCGATTCTACGCTGAGCTCGGCTACCTGAAGACGGGGGATGCCGGGATGGTGGGCGAGCACCCGGTGATAGAGATGCGAAAGCGGCAGGACCAACGAGGGCCCGCCTGAGCCCGGCATCGGGAATGGCGCCCCGTACAAGCTGCCGCTATTCTTGGGCGCGACAAGGCGATAGATACACGCCCGAAGCCGAGGTGGCGGAATTGGCAGACGCGCCGGACTCAAAATCCGGTGGGCTTACGCTCGTGAGGGTTCGAGTCCCTCCCTCGGTACTTTTGTTTTCAACAACTTACACAGATTCATCCTTGCCGGCTCACCATCTCGTTGATCGCTATCGGGGCGAAGGGTGAGGTGCAACCCTTGGAAACGGGATAGTCCCGATAGAGTCCCAACTTTTCTCCGATAGCAAGGGCCCGCTCGCGGTGGTCGGGGAAGTGGGTTCCGATCTCCACAAGAACGAAGTTCATCGTCCATTGCACTTCCGGAGCGGCGTCGCCCATCTCGGACTCGATGCGTTCCAAAAGCGCGAAGAGGTCGAGCCCTTCTGGACTCTTCACGACCCGCTCGGCAGTGAGGCTCCAGCCGGCGCGGGCGCCATGGGATCGTCAGTGGCCATCCACGTCTGGCGAAGAGTCTCCTTGTCCGCGTGCTTCTTGACGACATAAGAGATGAGCCAGTCCGCCACTTCCACAAAGGTGACGGACCGCACGAGCCGATCCAATTCGTCTACTGACAGCTGCTTAGGCTTGATCAGGAGAATCGCCAAGAAACGGGCGTCGATGTTCCCGGTCTCCCAGAGAGCCAGGGCCAGCTCGTGGTTCGTCTTGATTCTCTTCGCCAGCTTCCGAACGTCGCCACGCCGGACTCCGAACTGATTGTCGCCCGCGCCGTGGGCCTCCCCCGATTTCCCGGACACCTTTGGAAGCCCGATAAAGGGCTCGGAGGTGAAGCATGGGGTCACGACGGCGGTACAGTCGCGAGTTCAAGATTGAGGCAGTGAGGATGGTGACGCAGCTGGGCCATCCGGTGTCTGAGGTGGCCCGGGATCTGGGTGTTGGCCGCGGCATGTTGACCAAGTGGCGCAAACAGCTCCAGGAGCAGGGGGTCACGGCGTTTCCGGGCGCGGGGAAGATGCCCGACCAGGACCTGGACGGGCAACAGCTACGGCGGGACGTGCGGCGAGTACGGCAGGAGCGCGACATTCTAAAAAAAGCGTTGGCGATCTTCTCGGAACGCCCGCGATGAAGTACCCGATCATCAAGCAACTGTCCGGCAAGTTCCCGGTGCGGCGGTTGTGCAAGATGCTCGAGGTGTCTCACGGCGGTTACTACGAGTGGCGAGGAAGGGGGCCGAGCCCGAGAGCGCGAGAAGATCGCCGTCTACGTGTGCAGATCAGAGCTGCATTCGGAGAGAGCCGCGACCGTTACGGAAGTCCGCGTATCCACAAGCAACTTCGGCAACGAGAGATCCGCTGCTGTCGCAAGCGGGTAGCTCGGCTGATGCGCCAGGAAGGACTTCGAGCTCGCCAACCCCGTCGGTTCCGGGTGACAACACGGCCCACACCTGGGCGGTCAGCGGCGCCCAACGTGCTGGCACGGCGCTTCACGGTGGATGCCGTGGACAGCGTCTGGGTGGGCGACCTGACATACCTGTGGACGCAGGAAGGATGGCTATACCTGGCCGTGCTGATGGATCTGTGCTCGCGACGGATCATCGGCTGGGCGGTGAGCGAGACGATGACGGACGATTTGACGCTGGCGGTCCTGGATCAGGCCTTGGAGCAACGCCGTCCCGGTTCCGGAGTGCTCCATCACAGCGACCGCGGCAGCCAGTACAGCAGCGACGATTACCTAGACAAGCTGCGTGACCGTGGCTTCACCATCAGCATGAGCAGGAAAGGAGACTGCTGGGATAACGCGCCGATGGAGAGTTTCTTCTCTACCCTGAAGTTCGAACTCGGTGGCTGCTTCAGTTCCCGGGCGGCGGCCCGAGCCGAGTTGTTCCACTACATCGAAGTGTTCTACAACCGGGCTCGCATGCACACCTCGATCGGAGACCAGAGTCCGGCTCAGTTCGAGGCGGCAATGCGGCGGCCAGGCCAGAGCGGCCAATCAGCTGTGGAAGCTGACGCGCCCGTGGAAATCGACTCCCGATTTCCACCGTCGCTTGGACAACGCTCCGCGTTGCCAACAGCTCCCACAGCCGCTAATACGACTACGACAATGGATCTTAACTAAGTGTCCGGGAAAGCGGGGCAAGGTCACCGTGGAGTTGACCCGGTTTCGTGGACACCTTATGGCTAGGGCCAAAGGAGTCCTGAGCTGCTCCCCAACGCTGGACACATCAGAACGAGAAGATCTCGGGGTTGGAGTGATCATCCTTCGGCAACCTGTTGGAGCTGTTGGACATACACAGCCGGCGGCAGATTCCCCAAGGAAGAATGCGGTCTCATTTCGTTGTAGTCGCGGCGCCAGGCCTGCAGCTGTTCCTGAGCCTCGGAGAGGCTCAGGAACCAGCTCACGCCCAAGCACTCGTCCCTGAGCTTGCCGTTGAAGCTCTCGATGTAGCCGTTCTCGACCGGTCGGCCGGGACTGATGAAGTCCAGTTGGATACCGGCCGTGTAAGCCCAAGCGTCGAAGTGTTTGGAAGTGAACTCCGTGCCGTTGTCGAGCGTCAAGGCGAGCGGCGCGCCTCGCTGTCCCACGACCTTCTCGAGCACCTCCGTGACTCGCCTGGAGGGCAGCGACACGTCCGCCTCCAGTGCTAGGCATTCGCGGCTGTGGATGTCGATCACCGTGAACACGCGGAACCTCCGGCCGTTGGCCAGTTCATCGCTGACGAAGTCCAGACTCCACCGCTCGTTGGGTGCCTCCGGTGCCGGCAGGTGAGCCCGCGGGCGCGCCGCGACCTTTCGTCGACGGGGTCGCGTTCGTACCTGCAGGCTCTCTTGCTGGTACAGCCGTAGCACTCGCTTGGCGTTGATCTTCCAGCCCTCCCGGCACAACAGCACATGTAATCGCCGATATCCGTAGCGTGGCCGAGCCGCCGCCAGGTCGCGGATTCTGAGTCGCAGTGCCTCTTGCGGATCCTTTCGGTGCCGATAGTAGAAACTGCTGCGCTGAAGTTGCATCAGCCCGCACGCGCGGCGCGTCCCGATCTTGTACCGCTGTCGGGTTCGACGCACCAGCTGGCGCTTGCGCGCGGGCCTCAGACTTTTCTTGCCAGCACATCCTGGAGAATCTGCTTGTCCAGGCTCAGATCGGCTACCAGCTTCTTGAGTTGGCCGTTCTCCCGCTCCAGCTCCTTGAGCCGTCGCAGCTCGCTTGGGGCCAGCCCGCCGTACTTGCTGCGCCACCGATAAAACGTCTGCTGGCTGATCCCGTACTTGCGGCACAGCTCCGGGATCGGTACCCCCAGCTCCACCTGCTTGATCGCCGTGACGATCTGCGCGGCGCTGAATCGGGACCTCTTCACGAGTTTCTCCTCCTCTTTCGATTACGGAGATTTTCTCGCTTCGATGGGTCCAGTTTCCAGGGGGCAAAGGTCAGTCCGCGATGCGAAGAACACGACCACCGTATCCGCCCGAGTTTCGCCGGCAGATCGTTGAGCTGGCGCGAGCAGGGCGCAGCGTGCAGGAGCTTGCCGAGGAGTTCGAGCCCTCGTACTGGACGATCCGCACATGGATCAAGCAAGCGGACCGAGATGACGGGCTCAGTGCCAACGGGCTGACGAGCGAGGACCGAGAAGAACTACGACGGCTACGCCGAGAGAACCGCCAGTTGAAAACGGAGCGGGAGATCCTGGCAAAAGCCGCGGCCTGGTTGTCTCGGGAGACCGGCACGGTACCCAAGAAGTCTTCGGGTTCGTGAGAGTTCGCCAGGCCTGCTACCCGATCGCCACGATGTGCCGAGTGCTGGAGGTCTCCACCAGCGGCTACTACGCGTGGCGCGACCGCCCGATCAGCGCTCGAGCGCGACGTGACGCTCAGCTGCGAGCTCGCATCGAGACGATCCACCAGGCCAGCCGTGCCACCTACGGCATGCCCCGGGTGCATGCCGAACTGGCAGCCGACGGTGTCCGGGTGGGACGTAAGCGAGTGGCTCGTCTGATGAGCCAGGCAGGGCTTGAAGGCGTCAGCCGACGGCGCCGTGTTCGAACGACGCGTCGAGGCTCCGATGCACGGCCAGTACCGGATCTGGTGAATCGGGACTTCACGGCCGATGCGCCCGATCGTCTCTGGGTCGCCGACATCACGTACGTGTCGACATGGTCTGGGTTCTTGTACCTGGCGATCGTGATGGATGCCTTCAGTCGTCGGGTGGTGGGCTGGTCGATGGCCAATCACCTGCGCGCCGAGTTGGTGCTCGAAGCACTCAACATGGCGATCTGGCAACGCCGTCCTGACAGCGTCATCCACCACTCCGATCAGGGCACGCAGTACACCTCGATCGCCTTTGGCAAGCGGTGCCGTCAACTCCGCGTGCGTCCCTCGACCGGGTCAGCTCGCGACTGCTACGACAACGCCCTGGCCGAGAGCTTCTTCGCGACGCTCGAGACGGAGTTACTGTGGCGGGAGCGCTTCAAGAGCCAGGCCGAAGCGCGGATGGCAGTGTTCGAGTTCATCGAGGGGTTCTACAACCCGCGCCGTCGCCACTCCGCGCTCGACAACGTGTCCCCGATCGTCTACGAGAGGAGGTACTCCGAGACCCGATCTTCGGCGGTGGAAACTGCCGTGTCCATGCAGATCGCTTCGCGATCCGCACAGCCACTTGGAAGCCGCTCCGCGGCTCCCACAGGTTCCCACCGCACTACTGCTACGACCTCAAATCCAAGCGTTCAACTGTCCACCGAAACGGGGTAACTCCAGGGTAACCAGTGGAAGCTAGTCGGGTGACGAGCGCTAGCGAGGAGCCAACCAGTCCCCCCTGCTTGTCGGCGCCGATGTTGTCCGCAGGAGCGAAGCGACGAGGACTAGCCCCTCAGGGCTACAACATCGAGAGCCAGACTTCGTCCCTTTTGGTCGGAAGGTGTGAGAGTCGTCGAGCGCCTGACGACCCGTAGCCGTGACGATAGTCGCGGAAAAGGGGCGAAGTCGGGCTCGTGCCCGACAAGCAGGGGGAACCAGTAAATGCCTACCCCACAAGGGTTTTGTGGGAACCCCTACCCCTACAAACCCTAGTTGTAGGGTCTTTTGTAGTGGATAGTGCTTCGAGCCGCCCAAAATGGCGCGGGAGCCGGCGAGCAAGACTGTCAAACAACTAGGCCTGGCGAAGGCGACAACTCCGCCTTCGGAGCCAGGAAACTTTCACACTTACTTACACATTCGCGTATTAGAACTTCTTAAGTTGTTGATTACTAAGTACTTACCATGAGACGAACAGGACTCAAAATCCGGTGCCCACAAGGGCGTGAGGGTTCGAGTCCCTCCCTCGGTACTTTTGTTTTCAACAACTTACGGAGCATGGAAGACATGCTCGGCGCTGCCGCCGAGGCCGGCGTGGTGCTCGACGCCACCATCGCCGCCAATGCCGAACAGGCCCGCGGCCTGTGGCGAATTCGCGAGGGCATCGCCGAGGTCCAGAAGCACGAGGGCGCCAGCATCAAGCACGACGTCTCGCTGCCCCCTGTCCCGGGTCGCCGACTTCGTGGTCGAGGCCACGGCGGCGGTTGAGGCCCACCTGCCCGGCGCCCGGCCCCTGGCCTTCGGCCACCTGGGCGACGGCAATATCCACTTCAACACCGCCCAGCCCATCGGCGCCGACCCGGCCGAATTCCTCGGCCATTGGGGCGACTTCAACCGCCTGGTCCACGACATCGTCCAGAGATGGGCGGCAGCTTCAGCGCCGAACGCGGCATCGGCCGCATGCGCCGCGGCGAGCTCGAACACTATAAAAGCGAGCTTGAACTGAACCTCATGCGCCGCATCAAGGCTCATGCGCCGCATCAAGGGAGTCATTGACACCCAGGGCCTGATGAATCCCGGCAAGGTGCTGGACGGGGCCTAGGCCTCGTCGATGACGACGTTTTCACCACTCAGGAAGACCGCCACCACACAGCCCTTGGGCGAGTGGGATGAATGGCTGGTGCCCGGCGCGAAGCTGACGAAATCGCCGGCCTTGAAGACCGTGCCGTCATCGTCGACCAGTTCGCCCTCGATCATCAGGAAGTGCTCGCCGCCGGTGTGGATATGGGGTACCGAAACGCCACCGGGCTCGAACTTGACCATGAAACAGCCGATGCCGGTGGCCTCGTCGACCCGCACCGGCAGCCAGGTCATGGTCTCGGCCGATATGCCATAGCGGTCATAGGTCTCGTAGGCCGTGTTTTTCGTATCGACGATGATGCGGTCAGTCTCGCTCATGGCGCCTTGCTCCCTGTTTGCAGCTTCATTCTAGCGCGTTCCCCTCACATGTCTCGCCAATCGCCGGACTGCTCGAAGCGGGCTAGGCGCTCGGGGTCAGAGGCGAACTCGGCGGGCAGCACCTTGATGGCCACCTTGCGGCCCAGGCGGGTGTCCTGCGCCAGGTACACCTCTCCCATGCCGCCAGCACCGAGCTGCTCGGCGATCTCGTAGGGGCCTAGTTTGGTGCCGGGTTCCATGGCGCTGCCGATGCGGGGAAGGGGAGCGCATGAAGCCTATCGCCGGAGGGTGCGAGGGTCCACGGAGGCGAAGAACTACCCGCTATACGTCAGTTCACACTTCGGAGATGCCCCGTGCGGGTAAGCGGCGAAGGGGGCGGGACGAAGTCCTGCTCCTCCCCCATCGACTGGGTAACCCGTGGAAACTAGTCGAGCGAGCGCCTCAGCGATCGCTAACAAGTCCTCCAGCTGTCGGAGCCGATGTTGTCCGCAGGAGCAGAGCTCCGAGGACTAGCCCCCCTCAGGGGCTACAACATCGAGAGCCAGACTTCGTCCCTTTTGGTCGGAAGGTGTGAGAGTCGTCGAGCTCCTGACGACCCGCAGCCGTGACGATAGTCGCGGAAAAGGGGCGAAGTCGGGCTCGGAGCCCGACAGCTGGGGGAACCAGTAAACGCCAGAAAGCCCCGGTCGCGATCCGAGCGAGATGAGCCCAGCTGGGCGTCATTGCCGCGTTAATGGATATGGTCTTTCGCACATACTTGGTGAACGCCATGAGTCGACCACATTCCACCACGCGAATTCAGCTAGTCGTCGTTGCGGCGGCGTGCCTCGGAAACGCCGGCGCTGCGCGCCCACCAGCCATCATGCCAAGCTCGCACTCGGGCACCATGTCGGCGCGGCCGGCAAACGCCGCATCCGTCGAGCTCTGGCAGGTGCAATTGGACCTGGGCGGCGAGGGCGATGAGCCGACGGCAGTGGCGATGCATCGCAACCGGGTCGTCGTCGCCGGCGGCGGCGGCGGCTACGACGATATCGACGCAATCGTCGCAGCATTCGACCGCCGCAGCGGCCAGCAGCTCTGGCTCGAGCGTCTCGACTTCGGCGGTGACGAGTGGGTTTCCGTCCTGACTACCTGGCAAAACACCGTCTTCCTGATCGGCAACAGCTTCGTACACGCGTACGCGCTAGCCGACGGCTCGACGCGCTGGTCGGCGCTCAGCGACCTGGCCGGAACCCACGAGGGGTTCTTCGGCGCCACCGTCGCCGAAGAACGCCTCGTTGTCGTCGGCACCGCCAACGGCCGTATGCTGGTGCGCGCCTACGACGCCCGTAGCAGTGCGGTGCTGTGGGAAGACAACGCAGGGTCGGAATTCATCGTCAACGAGCGTGCAACGTGGGTAACAGCAACTGCCGAGCGCGTTTACGTTGCCGGAAGCCGTGCCATAGTGCTCGGGCGAACGGAGCCGTATGTAGTACGCGCCTACGACGCTCGCTCCGGGAAACGGCTCTGGGAGAGCACCTTCGGGTACGAAGTCAACACTGCGCGCGGCCTGGCGGTCATCGGCAACACGCTGGTGTTGACTGGCGAGCGCTTCGTCCGCGCGGCCTTCCGGTGGCACATGGAGGTTCGCGGCCTCGATGCGGCGTCCGGCAAAGTGCGCTGGCGGCGTGGCGCCGACATGCGCTCGACCCGCATCACCTTCGTGAGCCTCGACGGCAGCGCCATCCTCGCCGGCACATCGGGCGCACTTCCGGTGCTCCTTAGCTACGATCCCGACACCGGCACGCTACGATCGGAAGGAGCCAAGGAGCACCTCCGACGTGGCGAAATCTCGGCCCTGGCTGTGGCTGGCAACACCGTCATTGCGACCGGCGGCGCGGCGCGGCACGGCGGCGACTACGGCCTCTTGCTGCGCGGCTACGACGACGACGGACGAATCGAATGGACTCGCATCTTCCAGGGCGAGGCAACCGGGCTTGCGGTAGCGGCGAGAAGCCGGCACACCGATTGTGTCTACCTAGCCGTCGCCGGCAGATCCGAGCAAGACTGGGTGATCACCACCTATCGGCGGTGACACAACCCTGCCGGGGAATCGGATGATGTCTGCATTCCTGTTGAGGGACGATTCGCCGTAGCACCACTTCTTGCACCACTTACCCTGCATTCCGGTGGTACGACAGGGAACACCCTGCAACGATCTGCACCGCCACAAGTCCCTGGTGCGTATAGCGGATCGGCCGATTTGCCGTGTTCTCAGGGGGTTACCGAAAACGCCCGAAACACGGTAAACCGGACTCAAAATCCGGTGCCCGCAAGGGCGTGAGGGTTCGAGTCCCTCCCTCGGTACTTCAATAGACGCAAGCAATTAGTGCAAACTGGCCACTCACCGGACATACACGGTTGGCTGACCGCAGTGAGCTGAAGATTACCGTGATGGCTGGTTGTGGCGTTCGACCCCGGGCCGTTCGTTCGCCACGACGATGCTCATCGCTCATCTCGCACTGTAGATAGACAATCGATGGGTCGGTCTACCCGAGGGGCGGGATCCATTCGGCGATCGCCCGGCCGATGGCGTGCGGTGCCGTCTCCTGTACCCAGTGGGTGCCATACACGGTGACCTCGGTCTGGTTGTTGAAGCCGCGCACGAACTCGATGGCCTCGGGACGACGAATAAGTGCGCCAGGGACGGCACGTACCCAAAGCTTCGGAATCCGGGTGTCTACGGCGGCCCAATCAGAGTAGTCCCGAACGAGCTCGTAGACGTCTCTGGGCTCGCCGCCGAACGGCAGTTCGCGGGGCCATGTCAGTGTCGGTCGGCGGCTCTCCCCTGGTTCGAGATAAGGACGGCGATACTCGGCTACGTCTTCCTCGGTCAAATAGAGTCGAAGACCCCCGACCAGATTCTCGACGAACATGTTCTCCTGCAGCACGGCCTGTTCCCCCCGCGGTGAGCGATACGTGTCGAACGCCGACCCCGGCGGAGGCGCGGGCCCTGGAGGAGCTCCATTCGGGGCGAGGATCGCCTCCATATAGGCGATCCCCCTGACGCGGCCGGGGTTCTGCTGAGCCCAGCTAAAACCCATGGCGGACCCCCAGTCGTGGATCACGAACGTCACGTTACCCTCGATACCGAGGGCCTCGAACATCTCGAACAGATACTCACGGTGGGTCAGGAAGGTGTATGTGCCGGGTCCGCTATCAGGGAGCGGATCGGAGTCGCCCATCCCGATCATGTCTGGAGCGATACACCGCCCCAGATGCTGCACGTGGGGAATCACGTTTCGCCAGAGATACGAGGAGGTGGGGTTGCCATGGAGAAAGAGGATCGGGTCTCCTGCCCCGACCTCGTAGTACGCCATATCGAGACCTCGGACCGAGACCTTCTTCTTCTGATCGGCCCAGGCTGAAGATTGCGCGACGGCGGATGCGGGCAGTAGTGACGCGGCCGGAACGGCCGCGAGCGCTGCGGCTGCCGTTCTGAACCATTGACGACGGTCGAGTGGTGGCATGTCAGGTCCTCAGAGGTGAAGTCCGCGGATCGTAGCGCATCGTCAGCCCGCTACCCGGCCGACGTACGCACGCGGTCCTCGCAGTCTTGTCGAGAGCGAACGGATGCCGGCAGCTACGCCGTCCGCCTCCGTCCTGTGTGGCGCGTTAGGCTGCGTCCATGACATTGGCGACTCTTGACAGGTCAGTCAAGAGAACATCAAACCTATGCTTGGGTGTGATATCCCAGAACGAGTTTCTCCAGCGAGCGCCGCTAGCAGCGGTACGCAGCGCTACCTCCGTAACGCCGGCACCCTCACCCCTGTCCTGCGGAACTTCCACACTTTCTTACACATTCTCGGATTCGTTCCCTGTAACTGCTCTGAGTAAACGACTTAGAGTCAACTTCGATAGACTCAAAATCCGGTGCCCGCAAGGGCGTGAGGGTTCGAGTCCCTCCCTCGGTACTTTTGTGGAAGTCTCTAACCAACCCCGAAAGTCTCGCGAAGGTTCGTGCAAGTCGTCCTGTGGCGCGGGAATGCTACAATCTGCTCGCGGTGAACGACGACGATCCGCCTCAATCGGCGCGCCAACCACAGACCGGAGACGAGCAGCCGGCTCCTTGCGCATATCGCCGCCCGCCGCCTCGATCTCGAAACTCCTTCTCTAGAGCGAGCTCGCGGCAGCAGCGTGCCGCTGCGCAAGCTCCTTGATCGCGGTGATCCCGCTCCTGCTGCTCGCTCAGGGCGACGCACCCTTCGGGACTCTCGATCTGCCGCCCCTGACGGCGATCCTGATCGCCGTGGTGCTGGTCTTCGTGAACGGCTTCTTCGTTGCCGCCGAGTTTGCGCTGGTGAAGGTGCGGCCGACACAGATCGACCCGCATGTCTCCAAGAGGACCGGCAGGGTTGCGCGGCACATGATCAGCCACCTCGACGCCTATCTGTCTGCGACCCAACTGGGCATCACCGTAGCCAGCCTGGGCCTCGGCTGGATCGGAGAGCCGGCGTTCGCCCGCTTGCTCGAGCCGATCTTCCAGCTGCTGCCAGGAATCACCGAGACCATGCGACACACGGTCAGCCTGGTGGTCGCCTTCCTGACCATAACGACGCTGCACATCGTTGTGGGCGAGCTGGCGCCGAAGTCGCTTGCCATCCGGCGTCCGGAGGTCACCAGCCTGTGGGTGGCGCTGCCGCTGTACGCCTTCTACACGATCAGCTACCCGGCGATCTGGCTGCTCAACCACATGGCCAATGCCATCCTGCGCGCGGTCGGCATCGACCCGCTGGAGGAGGGGGACCTGGCGCACGATGAGGACGAGATCCGGCGCCTGGTGGCCTCGAGCACCGACAGCGAGCTGCCGGAACGCAAGCGCGAGCTGCTCGACAACATCTTCGAGCTTTCAGATCGGGTCGCGCGCCAGGTGATGGTGCCGCGTGTCGAGGTGCTCTATCTGGACGTCACGCAACCGGTCGAAGACAACCTCGAGATTGCCCGGCAGAGCGGCCACACCCGCTTTCCGCTGTGTGACCACGATTTGGATCACGTCCTCGGCCTCATTCACATCAAGGACATCTTCCGGGCGAATGAGACGCCGCGGGATCTGCGCCAGGTCGCGCGCAAGCTGGAGTTCGTGCCCGAAACTCTGTCGCTCGAGCGTTTGCTGCGGCGCATGCTCAACAACAACGTGCACATGGCGGCGGTGATCGACGAGTATGGCAGCGTCAGCGGACTGGTGACGCTCGAGAACGTGATCGAGGAGATCGTTGGCCAGATCCAGGACGAGTTCGACGCCGAGGCGCCGGCCCTGATCGAGCAAGGTAACAACGTCTATCGCATCCAGGGATCGATGCTGCTCGCCGACCTCGAGGATGAGCTCGGCATCGAGATCGACAACCGTGACGAGGACACGATCGCCGGCATCGCGCTCTCAGAGATCCGGCGCCAACCGCGCGTCGGCGATTGCGCTCGTATCGGTCCGCTCGACCTCGAGGTCGTCGAGGTCGACAACATGCGTATTCAGATTCTGCGCGTCAAGATCGTGCCCGATACGGGCGCCGAAGAGCGCGCCGAGGCGCGGACGTAAGAAGCGACCGTCCGCACCCCTGGCGGGGGGCCAAAGCTCGATGATACTTTCACATTCTCTTACACACCCTCTCTTCGAAGTCGACTCAAGTTATTTATTATCAATGACTTACGTCTAGACGTAATAGACTCAAAATCCGGTGCCCGCAAGGGCGTGAGGGTTCGAGTCCCTCCCTCGGTACTTCAGTAGGAACAGGCACTTACGGTCGCTGATCCCAGGCATGGCGCGCATTAACTCCTTGCCACGTCAACTCTTAATCTTGTTTCAAACATCCGAGGGTCGAACGATCTTGCTAGCGAGAATCGCTTCTGGATTGATCCCGACGAGGGGCCACTCGAGGATGTCCGAGCCAAAGGGTCCTTCCTTGACGTATGGATCGCTCGCGGCAATCGATCGCGCCTCAGTCTCGGACTCACAATAGAGAAGGTAGCCTCCTGGTATCCCTTCAACCCCGGAGAAACCGCCCCCCAATAGGATGCTATTGCTCCGGATCAGGTCGTCAATGAAATCAACGTGCGCCTGATTGACTTCATCTGTCGGAACAGCGTCTCCTCGCAGTAAGACGAGCCAGTAACCCTTTTCGCTTTCGCTTTGTTCGGTGAGCGACATATTCAGGCTCTTCTCCTTCTTCTCCGCCTTGCCGAGCGATGGGCGTGACCCTTTCACACATTCTCACACACTTTCTCCGTCACTACGCGTTAAGCCCTTTTTTATCAGTCACTTAGGTCTAGACGAAATAGACTCAAAATCCGGTGGGCTTACGCTCGTGAGGGTTCAAGTCCCTCCCTCGGTATTTCTTTAGACGCTACGAGATAGCAGTGCGACATCTCTACCAATCTGCCTCATCGGCTACGTCCGGTGCACCATTTCTTGCACCACTTTTCTCCGCCGATAGGTGGTGAGCACCTCCGCCTTGGCTTGCAGCTCGGCAATGTCACCGAGACGGGGTTCGCTGCGCTTCTCCTCGATCCGGAGAGCGATCTGCTTGGCGACGTCCTTGGAGCGGGTGCCCTTCGGGATGGGCGTGGCACCGCCGTGCAGACGGCAGCGGGAACGGCCCCTCGCCGGCGCTCGCTTGCAGGTGCCGCCGCTGCGTGTTTTGGCTCCGCATTCCGTGGGAATCGTTGCTCTAGTGTAGCAACGATATCCCAGATCATCCCTATGGGCCCCGACGCAAAGAAGTCCCGGTCGCGATCCGAGCGAGCTGAGCCCATCTGGGCGTCATTGCCGCGTCAATGGATAGGGTCTTTCGCACATACTTGGGGAACGCCATGAGTCGACCACATTCCACCACGCGAATCGCGCCGCTGCGTGAATAGGTTCGAGCGATGAGGCAGCCAGCCGGACGACCGGCTCACATGACTGTGGGGTTGGCGCTGGCCGTCGTTGCGCTGACCGGCACCCCGGTCTTTGCGCAGGTCGAGGGCCTCACCGAATTAGTAACCTACGCCAGGTTCACCAGGATGGACCAGTTCACCGTCGTGGCAGACACACCGCTGGCGGACGTCTCCGAGACGCGACGGCTCGAGCTGCCAGCCGCCGGCGATCTGGTCAAGCACGAGATTCTGGTGTTCTTCACGACTGTCGACTTCGATGACTTCGGGCTGCGCGGCACGATGCGGATGCGCGTCTTCGGGGTGTCGACGGATGACAGCCAGACGTTGCTGGGGAAGGCCAAAGGAACGTTGAAAAGGGGGTACAGCGACCTGGACGTGTACCTGGCGCCAGAGGATCTGGCGGGCTACGACCACGCGCTCGTCAAGGTGCGCTTCGACAGCGACGACACGCTGTCGAGCGGTACCCACTCCTACTTCGAGATAAGCTGGGTCAAAATCCTCGCCGATGAAGCGGCTGTGGCGCAGCGGCGACCGGACCCGGTGGCCAACTTCGTGACGGACGAGTTACGCCTGCTGACGCTCCAGGGTGTGTCGGCTGTCGCGGAGAGCCCGATAAGCGATGCCGTTGTCTACGAGCATCGCTTCCGTGTTCCAGAGCTGGGACCAGAGCTGGGCGCCGACCCCGAGATAGAGCTGTACGCGAACTTCGGGCATTCGGGCCTCTCATCGCTCGCTCGCTTGCATGTGCGTGTCTTCTACGTTCCGGCAAGAGGCGCACGGCGGCAACTCTTCCATGCCCAAGCATGGTTGAGGCAGAACGAGTACGGGGACCTGGTCGTCGAGCTTCCATTGGCTCACTCCACGCTCACGCTAGGTGACACGCTGCTGGTGCGTTACCGATTCGGGGGACGCTTCGCCGTGCTGCCCGTCGGCGCGCACTTTTCGATCTTCTCCCACGTGCATGTCGCCGGCGGGCCGTACTGACGAGGGCTCGTTCAGCGATCCGGTCGCGGTGTGGCGGTCGTCTGAGCCACCGGGGGTACGCGACGCGGTCCGTTGTCGACTAGGCGGATGCTTGATCAGTCGAGGGCAGGATTTCATCCACCCAATCGATAAACCCGGCGTCGAAGAAGGCTCTAAAGTTGGGATGGTCCATCAGGGCTCGCATGGGGTTTTCCCCGTACCAGCCGAGAACGATGTTCTTCAACTCGTCCTCGTCCTCAGCTGATTTCATCGAGCGATACTGAGCCCAGTGTGTGAAAGCCCAATTGGCTCCTTGAGTGACAATGAGAGAGGCTTCATCGAAACTCAGATCCAGTGATTCGGCAATATCGGTATGCAGTTGACGGTATTGCGGCCCCATCGTCTTGTTCCATACCGCTCTGACATCGGCCGTATTCAGAAGTATGCCGTTGAGCTCACGTATGCCCTCAACACGATTCGTTCGGTTGGCGTCAATGACGGTAAGCCGTGCATATCTGACTTGACTGGCCAGGTAAACGAGCGTCACCAGAATCGCTACGGTGCCGACAATCTGGCTCACGGCTCCCCAGTCCTGAAGGGTCATAGGTATTCTCCCCGGGTGATTCGACGAGATCGTTGCGGCTTAGTGCGTTGCGTTGAAGGCGCGACTGGAATGATCAGGTCCGTTGGGACAACGCATCCGGCTCCGGCGTGTCATCCGGTAACTGGTGACCATACCGATCCAGTGTGACCGAATCGAACCCAGCGAGGACGCCTTCCGGCGCCCCCCAACGGATTTGAAGTCCGCAAGGGCCGGGCCACCCCCCGTTCCCCGTAGCACCACTTCTTGCACCACTTTCCCTGCATTCCGGTGGTACGACAGGGAACACCATGCAACGATCTGCACCGCCGCAAGTCCTCGGTGCGTATGGCGGATCAACCGATATCGCGTGTTTTCAGAGGGTTACCGCAAACGCCCGAAAACCGGGCGCGCCCGACTCAAAATCCGGTGGGCTTACGCTCGTGAGGGTTCGAGTCCCTCCCGCGGTACTACAAGGCGCTTCTCACCATTGCCACCTACCCGCTCTAGATAATCAAGTCGGCCTTGGGAAGCCCCGCCTGCTCCGGGGCTCTGGCAGGAGGAGTACCCGGCCAACCAGAGTAGGCTCAGGATCAGGCGGAGCCTGTGGTTCCAGTCTTCGGCGACAGTGGTCGCTTCAAGCGTTTCGGGCCAGGATGATACACATGAGCCCGGCTACGAAGGTGGCGAACATCAAGCCAATCAGCTTGTTGGTCCCGGCCGGCGCATCCTTGAATTCTTTCCAGACAAAGATTCCCCACAGGGCGGCCACCATCGTAGCTCCCTGACCCAGCCCGTATGAAATCGCGACGCCGGCAGGTCCCGAGGCAATGATGCTGAAGGTCATGCCGATGCCCCAAATAAGGCCGCCCAGGATGCCGATCGAATGGGTCTTCAGGTCGCCCTTCAGATAGTCTGAAGGCGCGACAGGATCGCCTCGGAAGGGCCGGTACATGATGAAGGTATTGAATACGAAGTTGCTGACCAATATCCCCACCGAAAAGACCATCACCGCCGCGTAAGGTCCGAGCTTTCCGGCTTCCGGATTGGAAAAGTCTGACGCCATGGCCTGAGCCACGAAGCGATAAAAGAAACCCATCAAAACTCCGCAGGCCAGGGAAAGAATCAATCCCTTGGCGCTCAGTCCAGAGCCTTGTGAGGGAAGGCGACGGTAGGCGGCGGCGTCAATCACGATGGCGACGACAACAAGTCCAACGCCCACAAACAGGAGCACTGGATCACCGACCGGGGTATCGATGTAGTTGACGACCACGCCCAGCACTAGAGCCATGCCGATTCCGACCGGAAAGGCCACCGCCATACCGGCGATGTCAATAGCGGCGACCAGTAGGATGTTGGCAGCGTTGAAGATGACGCCGCCAATCAGGGCCGACATCAGGACATCCGAATCGGCTTGAGCCAGATCAGCAACGAAAGCCCGTCCTGCCCCTCCGGTGTTTCCGAGCGTAAAGCCGAATATCAGTGAAATCAGGAGAACGCCCAGCGCGTAATCCCAGTAGAACAGCTCGAAACGCCAGTCCTTGCGTGCCAGTTTCTGTGTGTTGGCCCAGGACCCCCAGCAAAACATCGTCACAACGCAAAAAAGGACCGCCAGCGCGTAGCTGTTCAGTATGAACATTCCCCCTCCTCAGATGAGCTCGGCTCAGGTTCTGGAACGCCACTCGGTCTCGAAATCGGCTCGCGTCGAGAAGGACTTCTGAGTCCCGATATCGGCAGTGGACAGACCGGCATAGAGGCAAGCACGTGAGAGCGCCTCAGCTTCTTCGATTCCTTCACCGAGAAAAGCTGCGAAGCTCCCGATAAAGGCGTCTCCGGCGCCGGTACTGTCCTTCGTCGAGACTTCAAACGCGGGAATGAGCCTGGTCTCTTCCGGGGTTCCCAGGAGAGCTCCTTTTTCGCCAAGTGTAATCACGACCCTTCGCAATCCCTGGTCGAGCAGGAATCGAGCGCAGCTTCTCGCTTCTTCGACATTCGTCACCGGCATTTTGGTAATAGTTTCAGCTTCACTCTCGTTGGGGATGAAATAGTCGGCTTGCGAGATCGTTTCCAGATCGGCGGGCATTCCGGGTGCAGGATTCACGATGCATCGAATGTTGTTCGTTCGAGCGAACTGGATGGTGTAGTAAATCGTCTCCATCGGGATTTCGAATTGGAGGACGATGCAGTCGGCAAGGCGGAGATCGTCCGCCGCGCGTTCAACATCCGCTGGTCGCAACTCGTCATTGGCTCCCTTGACCACGATGATGCGGTTCTGTCCCCGGCTATCGACGAAGATGGGGGCCACGCCGCTCGAGACTCCGTCGACGATCTCTACGCGACTGGCATCGATCCCCAGTGACTTGAAGTTCTCGACCGTAGCTGCGCCGAAAATGTCGTTACCCAGCTTGGCGATCATCTGGACTTCGGCGCCACAGAGGCGAGCGGCCACGGCCTGGTTGGCTCCCTTGCCTCCGAAGCCGAGATCGAACCCGTCACCGAAGATAGTTTCTCCAGGACGCGGAAACTGATCGGTAAAGGTAGTCAGATCGACATTCGCGCTGCCGACTACCGCGATCCGTGCTGTCTTCGTCATGAATCAGATTCCCTTCTTGGCGAGACATTCAGTGGCAGCTAGCTCGATTGGTAAGCACCACCCAATGAAAATGTTCAGGGTCGGCGGCTAGCGCTTCATCAGGTCAACGTACAGTTTGTAGAAACGGTCCAAGTCCAGGTCCCACTGCACCGTAGCCAGTTTGTAAAATCAGGGAGCCACCTTGACTTCCTTCTCGACGAAGATGGTCTGTCCGTAACCGGGCCCATGGTCGATGTCGACGTTCACATGAACCTCTTGTTGGCGTGTGATGATGCTGGGATCGATAAGGGCTGCGGCTGAGATTTCGTCCCACATGTAGTATCCGGGTCCCGGCTCCGAGTACTTCGTCAAATAGCGTGCGGTAGGCGAATCGGATTCGGCAATCTCGGCCTTCGTTTCTTCGGACAAGGTCGTTTTGACAGAGATGTCGACCGGGGTGATGGTTATTTTTTTCCAATCCGCACTCATGACGATGCGCACGGCTTCCGGGTCCCACCACCAGTTGAACTCGCGACGCCCGTTAATCCGGTGGTTGCCCCCCTTGTCGACATTGAATCCGGCACCCATCATGACCAGTTCCTTCGCCAGTTGCGGAAGCATGGGCTCCATGCGGAGCGCAAGGGCCACGTTGGTCAACGGGCCTCCACACCAAACGATCACTTCTCCGGGGTACTTTCGTAGGGTTTCAATCAGGAAGTTGACCCCGTGCTGGTCGATGGCGCTTGTCGTGGGATTGCCTGCTTTCAGAGGAGGCACCTGATCGGGCGGGTGATAACCCCAGCCATCGGGTTCTTGGGGTTCGTTCCAGATTCCCTTGTAGGCGAACTCACCGTACATCTCCTCCCATAGCTCCGTTTCTTCTCGGCTATTGATGAGCGGGTAGAGGGTCCCTGCCGCGACCGGCACTTCACCATGCCCGGTCAACTCCAGCATTCGGAGCGCTCGCTGTGTGCTTGCCTCGAGCCAGCCGTCACCAGAGACGATGCTGACTCCCACGACGTCGATGTCCGGCGATTGGAGAAGCACCAACATGGATTGAATGTCGGTGCCGACGGCGCCTCCGACATCTGCGTCGATGAACACTTTCTGCTGGGCAAGGGTGGAACTCGGAAAGGTGACAAGAACCGCGACCGTCATCACGATCGCCACGATCGAGTTGTTATTTCTCATTCGGACTCCTCAGTTTGCTTCCGAATTACGGGGTCGCGGAGGTGCGCCGGGTCGCGACCCGAGGCGCCAAAGGGGGGGTGGAATGCGTGGTCCTTTCACACTTTCTTACACATTCTCGCCATGTTAACGACTCAAGTCATTTATCTTCAATAATTACAACAACATACGGGGACCACACTTTCTCGTAGTCGGTGAGGAAAAGACGCCCCGTGCCCAGGCACCCTCGATACCCGTCGATACGGCAACCTGGGCCTGCTGGTTACCGGCGCTAATCGCGGTTGAGACAGTTCCTCGGCAACGGAATCGACTGATGTTCTTGTCCCCGTTGGACGTTGGCGTACCCTTTGCGGGGTGATCGCCGCTATCTCGACGACGCGCTGGCCCACCTCAGCGGGCAGTAGCGGAGCGCCTATGGTTGCCGGAACGGACTCGGAAGACGGGGCCGCATCCGCGGGCGGGGCTTGAGGCGGGAGCCAGCATGAACGAGCAGACGTCGCCGGTTGCCGTCGCGGAGCGCATCACGAACCTCGACACGGCGCGCGGCATCGCCGCGCTCGGCATCCTGGTAATGAACGCCGTGTCGTTCGGCCTTCCCACTGCCGCCTACTCGAACCTCTCGGCTGGAGGCTCCGAGACCGCGCTCGACTGGGTGATCGGTGTGCTCGGTGAGGTGTTCGTCGATCAGAAGATGATGGCGCTTTTCTCCCTTCTGTTCGGCGCGGGGATCGTTGTGTTCGCCGAGCGTGCGGAGGCCAAAGGACGCCGCGCGCTGCCGCTCAGCCTTTGGCGCAACGTGCTGCTCCTCGGGATCGGTTTCCTGCACTCGCTCGTGTGGGAGGGTGACATTCTCAGGGTCTACGCACTCTGTGCACCGGTGCTCCTGCTTACCCGCAAGCGCAGCCCGCGCTTGCTGATGGGCGCGGGAGTGGGCCTCGTCCTGGCGGCGGCCGTTTGGGCGACGTTCGCGCAGACCGTGGTTCCGGCAAATGGCGACGGCCTCGCGTATCACTGGTACGACGACGAAGCTCGTGAGGGCTCCATCGACGTCATCGATGAGTACTTCGAAGCCGACCCGTTTCTGCGAGCGCTCGGGATGATGCTCATTGGCGTCGCGCTCTACCGTCTCGGCATCGTGCAGGGCACAAAGCCTGCAGCGACGTACCGGCGCATGGCCGTTCTCGGATTGGGGCTGGGTTTGCCGTTGGCTACCGCCGGCGTCGCCTGGCAGTTCTCGCGCGACTTCTCGCACGAGGTCGCGCTCGTCGGCTTGGCGCCCAACACGATCGCCACGATCCCCATCGCGATGGGCTACCTGAGCTTGATCGCTCTCTGGAACCAGCGAGCCACGACCTCCCTTCATCGGCGCTTACGTGCCGTGGGCCGCATGGCGCTCACCAATTACCTGACCCAGACGCTCCTCGGCATCTTCTTGCTTCCCGTGGTGCTAGACCTGGATCGCGCGACGCGGACCGGGGTTGCCGCGTTCGTGGGCAGCGTTTGGCTGGTGCAGCTGTTGTGGTCGGGGCCGTGGCTGCAGCGATTCCGGTTCGGGCCCTTCGAGTGGGCCTGGCGTTGCGCCACCTACGGCAGCCTGCACCCGCTCCGCCGGCGCTGATGTGATGCCGTGAAGGGTACGAGAACGAGAGGGCTGTGATTACGCTGCATACGCAGGACAACCGGATGCGTACCTATGTGGCGGAACCGGCGCCACACGTTGATCTACGCACCCTCGCCGCCCGTCGATCACGGCGAGTCGTCGGTTTCCTTCAACCGCAGCAGGAACAGGCCCTCTCGATGGCTGCTAACGGCGACGACCCCGCTCTTGAAGTACGGGTAGTTACTCCACGCGCCGAGGGTTCTCACACCGGCCACTCTGAAGCCGCGGTCATGGCCCCAAGGAGTGGTCTCGAAAAAGCCGATCGGACGCATACTCTCGCGATCGCGGATGTCGTACACGCGCAAGCCGCTGCGCAGCGCCGACTGATACATCACGTCGCCGAGAATGTAGAGATTGTGGTCGGTCCCCTCGGTATCGGAGACATACTCGTCGACGAAGATCGGGTCGTCGAGCTCGGAGATGTCGAAGATCATCGTGCGCGTGCCGGCGGTGAGCCCGTTGATCTCGTCCAGCTCGTCGTTCAGGTAGAAGTACCGGTGGTCGTCGTCAACCCAACCCTGGTGCGTGTAGCCGATGTTCGGATAGGTGGCGATCGACACCGCCACCGGATTTCGCTTGTCGGTGACGTCGGCGATGCTGATCGCCGTGGCGTTCGCACCGATGCAGATCTCGCGACCCGCGTACCGTTCGTCGGGGCCGCCGTAAATGAGGCACTGGGCATCGTGTGAGTAGCCCGTACCGCGTCCGGTTCTGATGTCGGCGAAGCAGCCCTCGAATTGAGGCCGCTTCGGGTCCTCGATGTTGATCATGTGCAGCCCGCCGCCGCAGGTCTCGCCGCCGCCGCTGGCGCCGACAACGTAGGCGTACGGGGTGTCTTCGTCGATGACGATGTTGTGGGCGCTGTGAATGCGGTCGTAGTGGGCGTCCTCGGTGAAGGCGATCGGCTCGCCCTCGAACTCTCGCAGGTGCGTCAGGTCGAAGATCTGCACGCCGTGCTCGCCGGCGCCGTCGGCCACGATGAACGCGTGGTCACCGTTGATCTTCACGTCGCGCCACAGGGCGACATTCGCAGTCGCGGTTTTCTCCAGGCTGCCGACCCACACGGGAGCACGCGGGTCGGTGACGTCGACGAAGGTGGTCCGGTCGTCCATGCCAACGACGGCGTACTCACGCCCGGTCTCCGGGTCGGCCCAGCCCCACATGTCGTTGACGCCGACGCCGCGGGCGCCGCCGAGCGCGTGAGTCGGCATGAAGGCCACCAGGTCGACGTTGTCGCAGGGGAATACGTCGGCCATGCCGTCGACGCACTCGATGGTCTCCCCGACGATTGTCTCGAGCCGCGCGCCCTCGCTGAGCACGCGGGCGCGGTCCCAACCGCCGAGGCCGCGGCTCATGACCACTGCGGTGCCGGCGCCGTGATCGTCGCCGGGAAGGCCGGCGGCGACGACGTCGCCCCAGGCCGCCAGCGAGGCTCCCATCCGGCTGGCGCCGACCAGGCCCACCGCGCCGACCTTGCTGGCGGTAGTCCAGTTGCCCGTGCGGTCGCGGCGGAAGTGGTACACGTCTCCTATGCCTCCGTTAGCGCCGGGGGCGCCCACGAAGGCCTCGTTGTTGTCGAAGACGACCGCCGTGCCGAAACGGCTGCCGGCCGGAGCGTCGTAGGGCACCAGCGTGCCCCGCCGGACCCACTCGTTGGCGCCCTCGTCCAATCCGTATGAGTAGACCGCCCCGGCGCCGTCGTTGACGCCGGGCGCGCCGACCATCAACTCACCGTCGCTGGAGCCGATGGTCGAGCCGAAGCCGTCTCCGTCAGTGGACCTGGGGCCCGCCAAGCTGCCGGCAGGTTGCCAGCCGTCGCCCTGACGCCGGAACAAGTGGACGCGCCCCGGATTCGGGCCCTCTCCCGGCGCCCCGACGAGGATCCAGTCCCCCTGGATCGCCACGCTGCCGCCGAAGTTGGACGGCGCGGCCCCCTCATCTTCCCCGTCATTAGTGGCGTCCTCCGGACGCAGTTTGGAGAGGAGCGCCCAGTCAGTGCCGCCGCGGCGGTAGAGGTAGACGGCGCCTGTTCCGTCCCCGTGCTGTGGTGCCCCCACCGCCATAATGTCGCCCACCGCCGCGACCGCGCCGCCGAACTCGTCCCCGTCGGCACCGTCGTTCGGCGTCACCCTTCCTACCTCGACCCAGCTGCTGCCTCGGCGCTCGAACACGTAGGCGGCCCCCGCGCCCGCATATATCGCGCCGACAAGCAGCCGCTCCCCGGCCATCGCCAGCGACGCGCCGAACCAGTCCCCGGCGGAGGAATCAGAGCGCGTCAGGCGCTGGAGCTCCACCCATCCCCCGGAGCCGGGGCGGTACACGTAGACGATGCCAGGGCCCATCTGGTTGGCCGGCTCGCCGATGAGCACGTCGCCCTCCACGGCGGCGACCGCCCGCCCGAAGCCGAGCTGCGCTTCGGCGGGGCCCCCCAGCGCGAGCGCAAAGAGGGTTAGACAGATCACGGGGACGTGCTTGCTCATCGTTTACCTCGTCGTGGCGGCGGATACGGGCACAGCGATGACGGTGGGGCCGTCGAGCCTGGCGTTGCCGGTTCCACTCTGTCCGCCCGGCGTCGACTCGCCACGCGTCGACTCTAGCGAAGAAACCACCCGCCCTCCAGGCGGCACGCGGATTGAGAGTCCGAAGCACTCAGCGTCGCGCGTGGGCGGCCGCGGGCGCTCCTCGCGTATTCTGGGTGCACTCGGGCTGGTTACCGGGCTTGGATCCAGGACGGGACACTACGCCGCTTCGGTTGTAATACCACCGGTAGTCGTGATAGGGCTCGTTGTGGCAGGCAGAGATCAATTGCAGCTTCGGGCTCGATGGTTGGAGGGCTACATGAGCAAGCGAGAACCAGGCGAGACGAATGGTACAGGGACCAAACTGAGCCGCCGGAACTTCGCAAAGACCTCGGTCGCCGCCGGTACCGCGGCTGTCGCGCTGCCGAACACGTTGCTTGGCTCGACCCCGCCCAAGACCGCCGCGACGAAGACGACCTATGGTCGTGCGGCTCGTGTCGAGATGCCAAAGGAGCCCGGTGGCTACGGTCGCGGGGATGCGGCTCCCTTGACCACGCCGGTCCCGCAGAGAGCGAGCGCGGACGTCTGGAAAGACGGCCTGACGCTTCCCGCCGAGTACTACCTCGACCCAAAGCACTTCGACGCCGATGAAGCCTTCTTGGCGGAGAACATCTGGCAGTACACCGACCAGGCGAGCCGCATTCCGAACCCGGGTGACTTCTACGTGTTCGAGTTCGGTCGCTCAGAGTCCATCCTGATCGTTCGGGGTACGGATAACGAGATCCGAGGGTTCTACAACGTCTGCCGCCACCGCGGCTCGCGGCTATGCCGCCATGACGCCGATGCCAAACCCAGCGACCCGCGGCTATCGGTGAAGCAGCTCGGTCAATCCGGTAGCTCACCGGTGTTCCGCTGCCCGTACCACGCGTGGACCTACGACACCGAGGGCAGCCTGATCTACGCCTACGGCATGCAGGACGACTTCGACCCAGCCGACAACGGTTTGCTGCCCTGCCACACGCGGGTCGCCGAAGGCCAGGTCTTCGTCAACCTGTCCAAGTCGGATACGCCGCCGGACTTCGAGTCGGCCGCGAGCTCGGTGAGGGCCATCGGCGAGAAGTGGAGCCTCGCGGATCTGAAGGTCGCGGCACGCGAGTACGTCCCGATCAACGCCAACTGGAAGCTGTTTATCGAGAACTTCAGGGAGTGCTATCACTGCGGCCCGTCGCACACGAATCTGGTGGCGACGCACAACTGGAACTACGAGCTCACGCCCGAGCAGAAAAACGAAAGGCATGCCGCGGTCGCCGCGTGGGTTCCGGAGGAGTCCCGGCCGGGGCAGCTGTCCGGGAGCATGGGCGGGTTGCTCAATCCCGGCTTCGTCACCGGGTCGGTCGACGGCAAGCCGGTGTCGATCCTCCTGCCCAACATCACCGGGTGGAACCACGAGACTGACCAAGCCGGGTCAGGCCAAACCACCGGCTTCTGGCAAGCCTACGACGATCACGTCGTGGTAGCACGGTTCACGCCGCGGACGGAGAAGCTCGTCGATTGCGAGACCGTCTGGCTGGTGCATCCCGACGCCGTCGAGGGTCGCGACTATGATCCGGACAATGTGAAGGCGCTGTGGTACATCACGCTCCTGGAAGACATCTGGATCACAGACAACAACCACGTGGGCGTCGAGTCCGGCGCCTACGCTGCCAGTCGCTACTCCACCTTCGAGAGCGGCCCCAACGGCTTCGTCAACTGGTACATGAAAGAGATCGTCAAGGCGGGGGACTAGCGCCAGTCCCTGGCCTACGTGTCCAATGAAACAGGTCGTCCCGAGGTCTATGTTCGACCGTTTCTGGGCCCCGACCCGGTCACTCCGATCTCGGCGGGGAACGGTAATTCCGGTCCGGTCTGGTCCGCCGACGGGCGTCGGCTCTTCTACGATGGCCGGGAAAGCGCGTTGGCGCTCGGTACGATGATGGCCGTCGACGTCGCGCCGGGTGATCGTTTCGCCGCCGGGAGGCCGAGGCGCCTGTTCGAGGGACCGTTCTCACCGACGGCCCTCGTTCGGGGATTTGACGTAACCGCTGATGGAGACTTCGTCACCATGTCGCTGTCGAGCTTGAGCCCGGAGCCAGTCACCCGCCTGCAGGTGGTGATCAACTGGTTCGACGAGCTGAAGCGGCTCGTGCCGACGGACCCGTAGCGCCGCCAGCGGAGTCTCGCGAGCCACCCAGCGACCTTCGAGTCGCTCGTCCGTAGCGCCGGGAACAATCACCTAGGTTCCGCCCTATCCAAACTTCTTCCACGTTAGCTGGCCAGTGATGCGACCCTCAGCGTTCTTGATGGACAGCGTCAGCAGGTCGCCGTCGAACTCGTAATACCGCACCCAGCCCTCGCCCACCGATCGCGCCGCTACTGGCGAGCCGATCAAGTGGTGGGTGACGGTGCCTTCCTCGATGTTGATCTGGAACTTGCCGAAGTAGGCAAAGCCACGTCGTACCCGTTCGTCTTCCGACGCTCGGTCGAGCTCTGGCAGGTCTTTCGGCATGCCGATTGCCGCCATGTTGCCGTAGGCGTCGTACATGATCCGAGCGACATAGTGCCGCGCAACGACCTCGCCAGGCGACGGAAACGAGTCGTATTTTACGAGCTCGTAATTGCCCACGAACATCTGCCGAACCGCTTCGACCGAGTCGGCCCCCTGGATGGACGCCTCATCACTGACCGCTGACATGGGCCCAACGAGCAGCACCACCAGCGTCAATACAATTCGCCCCATGAGTTTCATCGCGACACTCCTCACGCAATGGGCAACGGGCCCGTGTCTGTCACCCTGGGATGCCGCTGATGGTAGGCCAGACCAGGGATCGACACGAGGAAGGGGCGCAGCATCAGGCACAACCGGCAGTCCGCCTCGTGCAACGCGCCGGTCTGGCCACCCAGACGTGGCTGGCAGACCATGGGCGGTACGGTCGCGGAGTCGGGCGATCTGGGCTACACATACGGCACCGCTCGCGTTGGCACGGAGAGCACCGAGTACTCCTACCTTCACATCTGGCGCGGGCACGGCGCAGGGTGGACCCTGGTAGTCGATCTCCTGATACCCAACTAGCGTGCGTGTTCGTCACCCGGCTGACGATTGGCGATTTCAGCGCAACCAAGAGGGATTACGGAATGACCAAGACCGAGGCTGTGGCGCTCCTCCGAGCGAACAAGAACGAGCGCGGCATGAAGAACTGGAAGAAGCTGGGCGACGACACCGCCGGGCTCAAAAGCTTCGGCATCGGGCTGACCCAGCTGCGCAAGCTCGCCAAGCAGATCGGCCGTGACCGCAAGCTGGCTCAGAAGCTCTGGAACAGCAACATTTACGACGCCAAGGTCATCGGGTTGCTGATCGACGACCCCAAGCAGATAACGCGCGAGCAGGCCGAGCAGCAAGTTGACCAGCTCCACGGTGGCATGCTGGCCCATGTATTCACGGCCTGTGGCGCAACGCTAGCCAAGACGCCGTTCGCCGTCGAACTGGCCGCCGAGTGGGTGGACAGCAAGGACGTGGCGCGGCGCAGCTGCGGCTACGCATTGCTGTACGAGGCTTCCAAGGACAAGAAACGAAGCGCCCCGGACGACGCTTTTTTCCTCGCCCATATCGATCGGATCCAGGAATCGATCCTCGACGAGGCGAAGTCGGTAAGAGAATCGATGCTCGCGGCCCTCATGGGAATAGGCAAGCGCAACCGCAGGCTCAACAAGGCGGCAATCAAGGCCTCCAAGGCGATCGGTCCGGTCCACGTGGACTACCTCGACGTGCTCAAGCACCTGACGAGCGACTACATCAAGAAGAAGCTATACGCCGCCTGAGCTTGACTTCTCGCTCGCTGATACGTCACGCGCCCGCCTACCGCGCGTCCTTGCTGAGCACGTTGAGCTTCTTGAGCAGCACCGCGCCGTTGACGTTCCAGACCTGTACCTCCGGCTGACCGTCGAACGTGCGCCCCATCAGAACAATGTCCTTGCGTCCGGGGGCGGCCTTCTGGATTGAGGGGGACCCAGTAGATCACCGAGCCGCCCGAAGGTGACGATTCCGACCGAGAGCTAAGAAACTTACACAGTTACTTACACAGTCACAGATTGAGACTCTATAAGTTATTGATAAATAAGTAGTTAGATTTAGCCATACCGGACTCAAAATCCGGTGCCCGCAAGGGCGTGGGGTTCGGGTCCCTCCCTCGGTACTAGACGCTCGTCGCCGCGCTCAACCCTTCTCGATCGCCGAGATCACCTTGCCGAAGAAATCGCGGGAGCCACGCGAGATCCAGCGCACAACGACGACCAGGTCGTGCTCCTTGTCGATGAAGATCAGGTTGCTGCCGGCACCGCTGAACGTCACCGCGGACTCGGGCGCCTCCGGCACCCCGCGACGCATCTCGCCGTCGCGCTCGACGTCGCGGTTCAGCCCCCAGTTCATGAAGCCGTAGGTCGGGTTGGCGGGCCCGGGCGAGCCGGCCATGTCGATCCATTCCTCCGAGATGATCCGCTGCCCGTCCCATTGCCCGTCATTCAGAAACAGGTAGCCGAAGCGCGCCATGTCCCAGGCGTTGATGTGCATGCCACCACCCCAGTGGCCGCCGCCGGAGACGTTCTGCATATGCTGGCCGTCGATGACGACCCAGGAGTCGCGGTAACCGTGCCAGCGCCAGGTGTTGGAGGCGCCGATCGGGTCCATGACGTAGTCGCGAAGCACCTGCGGCAGCGGCCGGCGCCACACGTTGAGCGTGACCAGCGACAACAGGTTCACCCGCACATCGTTGTACTCGTAGACGGTGCCGGGCTCGGAGAGCGGCACGTTCTGGATGTCGGCCCATGACGCCGCGTCGCCCTCGGGGTTGCGGCGTGCCGGCCGGTCGGCCCAGGCCGGCATGGTGAACAACGTGCCGCGCCAGTCGCTGGTCTGGCGCAGCAGGTGGTCCCAGGTGATCTTGCGGTTGTGCTCGGTCTTGAAGTGCTCGTCAGTCGGCATGTAGTGGACCGCGGAGTCGTCGACGCTGCGGATCATGCCGCGGTCGTACGCCAAGCCGGTCGTGGTGGACAAGAAGGTCTTGGTGACGGAGAACGTCATGTCGACCTTGCTGGTATCGCCCCACTCGGCGACGACGTAGCCGCCTTTCACGATGATCCCGTTCATCCCGGTGCGCACCGTCGTAGCACCGCGCACGGAGAAGAAAGGCTCGCGGCCGAAGCCCGTCTCTTCCGTCAGCCACACCGCCAGGTCGCGGTTGCCGGGGTTCTGGTTCGCCTCGGCAAATGCGATCGCCTCTTTCAGCGCCGCAGAGCTCATGCCCACGTCTTCCGGGGCGCGGCTCTCCCACTCGCCGCGGGGCGGAAAGTAGTGTTCCTGCGCGACCTCGAGCGACGGGGTCGAGGCGGCGGGAGTGACGGTGACCAACAGTCCCGAAGCCAGCAGGACAACGGCCGTTAACTGGACCAACGCGGGATGCCTTCCGACGACAAACTTCATGACACGCCTCCGCTCTGCGGACGACTCCGTGGGGAGCTGTCAGCGAACGGCGTGAGCGTAGTACGAGCGCGGCGGCGCGTGCCAGCGCATGCCTTCTGCGAATCGAAGCCGCCCGCAGTGTGACGCCGAACGCAGGCTACGGCTGCACCCGCGCCCCGCCTCCCTCACCGAACCCGCTCGAACCGGAAGTTCCTCACCCGACCGGAGTCCAGGACGAACCCGCTGATCTGGCCGTCGGAGCCCCGCTGGAAACGGAGACTCCCCGCGCTTCCCATCAGCACGTCATGTGCCACCTCGGTGAGCTCCACGGAGTCGCGCTTGAGCCAATGAAGGACCAGCGTCTCCTCGCTCATATCGATGTAGTAGACGACCGGGAGCTCGGGGCTCTGATAGGCGCCGATGTAGTCGAGAAGATTCGAGGTGTCGTCCGACGGAACGATCTTCGCCGCCATATCGATGGAGCTCTCGTCGCCGGGCGGCCACAGGGCCATTGCCGTCGCCTCGCCCGTCGTGGGCGTGAACCTCGCGACCCGATCGAGCCGCGGAATCAAGAAACGGCCGTCGCCCGTATGGACAATCTCGAAGTCCGTTTCGCCGACGCTCAGCTCGAGCGTTCCCTCAGGGCTTCCGATCCGCAGGGGAATCCCGCGCTCCTCCCACCAGTACACGCCCTCGACGCGGGACAGCGCGCCCTCGTCGATCGGCACCGGCGGGGCTGCTGCGCTGGCGTCGTCCGGCGCGCCGGTCTCACCCACGATGGGCTCGAGCTGCTCCTCGAGGTAGATGTCGGCAACCGCTTGTGCCAGCCGGCCGGGATTCGTCTGGGCCAGATTGCACAACACCACGAAGCTGTAGCGGTGATCCGGGAAGCGCAGGAAGTTCGAACGGTAGCCCGCGTCGGCGCCGCCGTGACCGACCGTCCGAACTCCGCGGTAGCTCCCGTGTGTCAGCCCGAATGCATAGTCCTGCTCCTCGCCGTCGTTAAGCGTGCCAGGCCGGTGCATGAGGTCGAGGAAATCCGGTCCGCCCACGGCAGGGTCGATGAAGTTCCGGTCCCAACGCGCCATGTCCTCGACGGTCGTCAGCAAGCTCGTGGCGCCGACGGTGTCGAAGTTGGTCACGCTGAGCCGAAACACCGAGTCGCCCTCGTCCCAGCGGTAGCCGTACGCCTGGTCCTTGACGATCTCCGAGAAGTCGTCGCGGAAATGCGTGCGGCTCATGCCGAGCGGCTCGAAGATCCGACTCGTCGTAAAACCGCGCAGCGACTGGCCGCTGACCGCTTTCACGATCAGGGCCAACAGCGTGTAACCTGTGTTCGAGTACGTGTAGCGGTCACCAGGCCGGAAGTTGAGGTCGCGCTGCCTCTTGATCAAGTAGATGACGTCGTTGTCCGTGATCAGGTCGCGCGAGTAGCGCCAACCGGACATTCCGAGGAGCGACCACTGATCCCGGATACCGCTGTTGTGGTGGATCAGATTGCGGATCGTGATCGGGTGCTCGAACTCGGGAACCCAGGGCAGGTGCTGCTGGATCGTGTCGTCGAGCGAGAGCTTGCCGTCGAGTGCGAGCAGAGCTATCGTCGCGGCGGTGAACTCCTTGGAGACGCTGGCCACGTGGAAGATGGTGTCGGTCCGGTTCGGGACGTCGTGGTCGAGGTTCGCCATGCCGTAGCCGCGCATGAAGACCACCTCGCCGTTCTCGACGACCGACACGGCGCAACCCGGACCGTTGGTGGTGTCCCAACGGGCGAACACCTCGTCGACGCGGTCCTCTGCGGCGGGTTCGGAGCCCCGGTCTTGGCCGACGAGTGCAAGGGAGGCGAACAGCGCGAGTGCGATACCGCCAGCGCGCAGCGATAAGTGCATGCGTGGCTCCCAGAGTTCAGCATTGGAAACTGTGCTCGGGACGCTACCCCGAGACGGCGACCAGAACAACGAGATCGGACGGCTAGCTCCGCACCCCGATCTGCTCGCTAGCCTCTCTATGGCGTGTTCTCAAGGGGTTACCGCAAACCCCCGAAAACCGTGCGTGCCCGACTCAAAATCCGGTGGGCTCACGCTCGTGCGGGTTCGAGTCCCTCCCTCGGTACTTCGAGAATCCCAGGCAACTGAGTCAGGCGCTGCTACCCGCCACCATTGTCAACGGCACAGGGTTGTGCAACCGTCGCTGTGACAGCGAACGTACTGCGTCCGAACCCGCAACCAAGGAGGGTGGCATGAGCAGGCGAGACTCGGGCGAGACGGATACCGCCGACAGGGGTACTGCCGAGGCCAAGCTGAGCCGGCGCACCTTCGCGAGATCGTCGGTTGCCGCGGGTACGGCCGCCGTTACGCTACCGACGACGCTGCTGGGCGCCCCGTCGGAGACCGCGGCGACGAACGCAACCTATGGTCGTGCGAAGCACGTCGAGTTGCCGAACGAGGACATCGGATACGGTGGCACCGGCGCGCCCCTATTGAAGGGTCCACTGCCAGCGCGGGAGACCATCAACGGCTGGAAGGAAGGCACGACGATCCCGGCCGAGTACTACCTGGAGCCCAAGCACTTCGACGCCGACGAGGCCTTCGTGGCGGAGAACTTCTGGCTGTACACCGACCAGGCGAGCCGCGTTCCGAACCCGGGTGACTTCTACGTGTTCGAGTTCGGGCGCTCCGAGTCGATTCTGATCGTGCGCGGGCGGGACAACGAGATCCGTGGCTTCTACAACGTCTGTCGCCACCGCGGCTCGCGTCTCTGTCGCCACGATGCCGATCCCAGTCCCGCCGACCCGCGTCTGTCCGTCAAGCAACTCGGGCAGTCAGGCAGCTCGCCGGTCTTTCGTTGTCCGTACCACGCGTGGACGTACGACACCGAGGGCAGCCTCATCTATGCCTACGGGATGCAGGACGATTTCGACCCGGCGGACAACGGTCTGATCCCGTGTCACTTGCGCGTGGAGTACGGCCAGGTCTTCGTCAACCTGTCGAAGTCGGACTCTCCGCCGGACTTCGACTCGGCAGTCGGCAGTCTGAGGGCCCTGGGCGACAAGTACAGCCTCGCTGAGCTCAAGGTCGCGGCGCGCGAGTACTACCCGATCAAGGCCAACTGGAAGCTGGCGCTGGAGAACTTCAGGGAGTGCTACCACTGCGGCGCCGCCCACCGACCGCTGGTCACGACCCACAACTGGGACTACGAGGGCACCGAAGAACAGAGACGAGAACGGAACGCTGCCGTCGCTGCATGGGTGCCGGAGAAGGCTTGGCGACGGCGACGCCCTAACCTCCAACAGGCTGGATCCGAGGGCATGGGAGGGGACCCTGACTACCCGAGCATGGACGGGATGCTCAGTCCCGGCTTCGTCACGGGGTCGATCGATGGCAAGCCGGTTTCAATCCTCCTTCCCAACATCACGGAGTGGAACCACGAGACCAGCCGCGCCACGACCGCCGAGGTGACCGGCTACTGGCGGTGCTACGACGACCATGTGGCGGCGGCGCGGTTCACTCCGCGAACGGAGAGCCTCACCGATTGCGAGATCGTCTGGCTTGTGCATCCCGACGCCGTCGCGGGTCGCGACTACGATCCCGACAACCTCAAGGCGCTGTGGCACGTGACGATCAAGGAGGACATCTGGATCACCGACAACAACCACTTGGGCATCGAGTCCGGCGGCTACACCGCGGGTCGGTACTCCACTTACGAGGGCGGTCCTTCCGGATTCGTCAACTGGTACATGAAGGAGGTCGTCGAGGCCAGCGACTGATCGATGCCCACCGCCCGGAGTTCAGGCACGGGCATCAGCGTGGCACGGTCACTGCCGCCACTGAAACACCACCTGGATGCGCCCCGAGACGATTGGCGAGCGTAGGATGGGCGTGCTCAGTGTGAGCCGGAGTCTGCGAGTCGGAGTAGACGCGAGCCGGGGCGCTAAGTTCTGCCGGTAGTTTCCTCGACGCACGCAAAGGTCAACTTCCCCGAAGCTGTCGCGGTGCAAACAAACCCAAACCAGAGGTACCACGCTGATCGAGCGCAAACCGCGACATCTTCGAGGCTGGAATCTATTACCCGTTTACAAAGGTCAGGGCATGGAGGGGCGTTGGCAATTAGATGATTCTCCAAGTCGACCAAGTCTTCGACTACTCGTCGGCGAGCATCGTCCGTAGCAGACTTAGTCGCTGACTCCGCGGACGTCCCGTAGTGCTCGCTGGTCGCGCTGAACGTGAACACCCGCTCGTCGGGGCACTTTAGCGGGCTAGTTGTCCAAAAACATCGATCTGCTTCCATCTCATCCTCCCGTCGGATGGCTGCCCGCGTCGGACCACCCGTGAAGACTACGAATTGGCGCGAGATTCACAAGGAAGCGGAGTCAATTGGGATCTCCTCCTATGAGATCGGACGCGAGACGATGCGGTCGAATAGACGAGCTGAAGCGGCTCGTGCCGACGGACCCGTAGCGCCGTTAACTGAGTTCGATAGCTTGTTAGGCGGCGGCGTCATCTCGATCGCACAGGGGTCCTGCCGATGTGAAACTACGAGTTGTCCCCGAACGCTGCGATCTCTCGGGCGTACGCCAAATCCAAATGTAGAGCCTCAACTAGCCGCGCAAGCTCGTTCGCGTACGCTGGATTCGCCCCGGCTAAGCCTAACTCGCGAGGCAGGTTGTAGCAGTAGGCTTCGACAACCGCGTTGCTCGCCAACAGCTCCACCTGGACGCGCTCTCGCTTGTACTCGCGAACACTCGGTTCCGAGTAGAGCGCGCGAGCTTCTTGGTCCGACAGCTCCATCACGATTCCATAGGACCGACTCGAACGGGATGGCAGCAATGTCGCTCGCTCGCCGATGTGGATTCGGTAGCCGGAAAGCACCGCTGGCCCAACAGTTTCAGGGCGGAGACCCTTCTCCGTGAGAAGCGACCGATCCATGAACAGGCCGTAGAAGAAGATCTTGCTCATCTATGCTGATCTGCGAACCGGGGAGTGATCGCGGCTAATGCGCACCTACGGGGCCGCCTCACCGAGCGCGAAGGCCACCCACTCGGCGGGATCATCGTTGCCGCCGACGGCGACGACGATGTACTGCCGTCCCTCGTACTCGTAGGTGATCGGCGCGCCGGTAACACCTGCCGAAAGCTCCGTCTCCCAGAGCACGCTGCCGTCGGCCTTGTCATAGGCGCGGAACTTATTGCCGTTGACCTGGATCCCGAGGATGGCGTCGCTGCTCTCCCCTAGGAAAAGCAGCGTCTTGGTGAGCATCGGCGCGGGACGGCCGAGCATTCCCAGCGGTGGAAGATCGAGGCCCTCCAGCAGCGGATGGTCCAACGGACCGTCACCGTTAGCGGCCATCCAGACCTCTTCGCCGCGGTTCATATCGTAGGCAGTGATGCGTCCATACGGCGGCTTGAAGATCGGCAAGCCGTCGAGCGTCGGGAAGTTCTCGCCCCCGGCCCACTCGTAGGTGAGCGTCGCCTCCGGATCGGACGTCTCGGAGAGCGGATAGAGGTTCGGCATGGTGTGCGAGACGGCGTAGTAGAAACCAGTCTCCGGGTCGAACGCGCCGGTGTTCCAGTTGCCCGACCCCCACCCCCCGGGGAAGATCAGCGTGCCGTTGCCTCCGGATTCACCGCCAACGACCGACGGCGGCGTGAACATGGGCCCCAGCTCGAATGGCTCGATGAGCTCCAGGGCGCGTGCCCGCAGCTCTGGGGTGAAATCGATCAGGTCGTTCTCGCTGAACCCCTGCATATCGAACGGCGGTGGCTTGGTCGGGAAAGGTTGCGTCGGCGACAACCGCTCGCCGGGCACGGCTGATTGCGGTACGGGACGCTCCTCGATCGGCCACACCGGCTCCCCGGTCTGGCGATCGAAGACGTAGAGAAACCCGGTCTTGCTGGGCTGCATCACCGCCTTGATTCGCCGGCCCTCGACGGTGATCTCGCCAAGCGTCGCCGGGCCAACGGTGTCGTACTCCCAGACGTCGTGATGAACCATCTGGAAATGCCAGACGCGTTTACCGGTCTTGGCGTCGAGCGCGACGAGGCTGTTGGAGAACAGGTTGTCGCCGGGCCGGTGCCCTCCGTAGTAGGCCGCCGTCGGCGCGGTCAGCGGCACATACACGTAACCGAGCTCTTCATCCGCCGTCGCACAGCACCAGGATCCCAAGTCCCCCGAGTACTTCCAGGAGTCGTCTTCCCAGGTGTCGTTGCCGAATTGCCCGGGCTTCGGAACAACGTTGAAGGTCCACAGCAGCTCGCCGGTGCGCACCGAGTAGCCGCGCACATCCTCGGGCACCGCTTCCTTGCGGTTCCCACCGTCGCCGGCGCCGCCAGTGATCCCGGCTATGACGACGACCTCACCGACGACGATCGGGCCCGCCGACCAGGCGTAGCTCCCGGCCCGCTGGTGGGCGACGTTGAGGTTGAGTCGGCCGCGATCGCCGAATTCGGCATACGGCTCCCCGGTCCGTGCGCTGAGCGCGTAGAGGTAGTCGTTGCGCACCAGGAGCAGCCGTCGATCCGCACCCTCACCCCACGTATCGATACCGCGCGGGCTCCTGCCCCTAGCCTCGCTCAAGGTCGGCGCAAATGGCTCCTGTTGCCAAATCGTCTCCCCGGTTCCGGGGTCGAGAGAGCGCAGCAGCCCGACGCCGTTCGGCGCCAGCAACATGCCGTCGAGCATGATCGGCGTCGACCTGAAATAGCCCGGAATTCGCACCTCGGGGTAGGCGTCCTCGAACGCCGGGTCTACGGCCGGGCGACGCCACACAACTCGCAGGTCGGCAACGTTGTCGCGATTGATCTGCGCCAGCGGTGAGTAACGAGTGAACGCCTTGTCGCCGCCGAAATACGGCCACTCGCCCGGTGCCCGATCATCCGGCGCGCCCGAGAACGGCACCCCGCCCCCAACCATCACCAGGAGCACACCGCCACCGACCACTCGTCGCATCAGATGCGTCACCGAACTCCTCCAGTCAGGCGTCGCGCGAACCAGCTGGTTTCCCGTCTATCTTTCCGCCTCGGGTTCCTTGGCTCTGGGAATACCTGGAAACTGATCCGGGATTTCCCCTGGCAACAGCGGGTCCTCTTCCGCGCCCACGTGCCCGATAATACGTTGAGCGGATCGACACGTCGGTCCAACGGCATCAGGGAGCCTACATGACCCACCGCCTTCTCAGAAAGAGTCTCCTGCCCGTAGCCATCGTGACGGCGCTCCTCCTGGCCGATTGCCAGCCCGTTCAGGGAAGCGTGGTGAGCGTGATCGTGGATCGGTGCGTGGACATCCTGGGCGGACGAGCCTTCCGACAAGCGGGGGCTTACGAGATGCTCGTGGGCCGGATCCTCTTCGCCTTCGATCCCGCCAATCCTCAGAATCGAGCCATCGTCGATCTGGATCTGGCGCCTCGGAACGCCGACGGTCTCGTGGAGGCGTGGGCGGATTTTCGCGCGTTCCAGCCGAAGGACCCGGCCCGGAGGCGAGGCATTGGCTTGGTGGAGGTCAGCAATCGGGGACGACTGGCCGCCTTCCAGTACCTCAACCTAGCGGATACTCGCGAGCCCGACCCATGGGCCCCCGAACACTTCGGCGACGGCTTGCTGATGGACCTCGGGCTCACGATCGTGATCATTGGATGGCAGTACGACATCCCCCAGGAGGGGCACGCTCTTGGACTGCGTGCTCCTTTCGCCCGGGATGGTGCGGAGGCGGTCCGGGGCTTGGCACGCGCGGACTGGACGCTGGATCGGAGTGAAGACGTCCTGCTGCTCGGGCACATGAACCGCCCCGGCGCCTATCCTCCGGTCGCGCCCGGCAGAGCCGGCGACGTTCTGACCGTCAGGGAAAGCCGGGAGGGCGCCCGGCAGGTCCTCCCCCGACAGGGCTGGGAGTTCATTCGTCTCCCGAGCCAGGAGAAGCTCGGTGCGATTCGGCTGGAGGGTGGTTTCCAGGCGGGGAAGATCTACGAGCTGGTGTACGCGGCGCAGGACCCACACATCGTGGGCGTGGGTCTGGCGGCGGTGCGAGATGTCATGTCCTACGCCAAGTACGATCCGGAGGCGCTCTTTCCCGTCGAACGCGGAATCGCATTCGGCTTCTCCCAAACGGGGAGGTTCCTGAGGCACTTCCTGTACCAGGGGTTGAACACGGACGAACGTGGCCGGAAGGCCTACGACGGGATGCTCATCCAGGTCGCCGGAGCCGGACGCGGTAGCTTCAACCATCGCTTCGCGCAGCCTTCCAGGGATGGACATCCCTACTCGGCGTTTTTCTATCCGAGCGACGTGTTCCCCTTCACGAGCCTGGATCAGGAGGATCCGCTCGATGGTTCGCGGGGCGGGCTGCTGAGCCAGCAGAGGGATGACCATGTACCCCTGATCTTCCAGACCAACGCCGACTACGAGTACTGGGGGCGCGCCGCGTCGCTGATCCACACCTCCGCAGATGGGGCGCGGGATGTGCCCTTGCATCCGAACGAGCGGATCTATCTGCTCGCCGGTGGGCAGCACATGATCACCTGGCTCGAACCATCCCACGAGTACCGAATCGCGAACACGCCCGCGTACCGCGGAAACCCGGTGGACTTCCGGCTCACCCTCCGAGCCTTGACGGTGCGGTTGGTGGAGTGGGTGGACCGGGGTGTCGATCCGCCCCCGAGCACGTATCCTCACGTCGCCGACGGAACGCTCGTGCATCCGCCAGAGCTGACCTTCCCGCCGATCCCCGGCGTGCGGGGACCGAGCGGCACGCCGCATGTGGCGTACCGTACGGATTACGGGCCACGGTTCGAGTCGGAAGGTGTGGTCACGAATCAGCCGCCGACGCTCGGTCCCTCGTTTCCGTCCCTGGTACCGCAGGTCGACGAGTTGGGCAACACCCGGGGCGGTATCCGCCCCTACGAGCTTCGTGCGCCGCTCGCCACCTACACGCCGTGGCTTCTCCGCGGGGGTCCGTGGAATCAGGGACCTGGCCGGCCCCAAGTCCTCGACAACTACATCGGGAGCTACATCCCGCTCCCCCGCACGGAGGCGGCACGGCGTGCGACCGGCGACCCACGGCCCTCCCTGGAGGCGCTCTACGGTTCGGCGGCCGAGTTCCTGGCAAGAGTCAGAGAAGCGGCCGAGGACCTCGTGGACGAGGGATTCTTGCTTCGGAGGGACGTCGATGTCGTGGAGGCCCGCGCCACGACCCACTGGAACTGGCTGATGGGAGTCGAGCTCGGATCTCGGTGACCTGGATCTCTCGGTTGACCTGCCCCCCAATAATGTCGCCCGCGGCGGTTTCTTGCCAGAACCAGTCTTCGAGCTGCCGAGCCGAAGCGCCTCCGGGCTGCGCCGCGACCGCCTCCCAATAGTAGGCCTTCAGATCGCCTGGACGTTCTAACCGTGCCGGGAGTAGTCGCGACCCCACGCTGAGGTGGGTGTGCGCGGATTCTGAGAACCCGGCACCAAACTAGGTCCCTACGAAATCACCGAGCAGCTCGGTGCAGGCGGCCTGGCGACAGTCTCCTGGCCAATGACCTAAGCACCTTGCCGTGAGCCCTAGAAGTTGTCCGGAAAGTCGCCGGGTTCGCCGGCGTGCATGCTTTCGGACCACTGCCAATCGAACACCGGCCGATGCACGTTGCAGACGAGCTCCTGCACGCAGCGGTGGCTCTGCTGCCATGCCGCGTTCGTGAGCGATACCCACGCGGCATCGGAGTTGGAGATCGTGATCCGACCGAATTGCTGACGCCCGACGATCCAGGGGGCATCCATCCGGTGTGACCAGTCCGGGTCGTACAGCTCGTTCGATCCGGGGGCGTAGCCGTGACTCCAGCGGTTGATGGTGATGGCCGCGATGTCACGCTCCGAGTCGAAGCCGCCGGGTCCCAGGACGCGATCGAGTTGCTCACGGATGTTGCGCTCGAACATCTCGAAGGTGATCTGCTCCAACTCGGTACGGCTGACCCTCCACTGTTCGCGGGGCGAGAGCCCCGAGCCCGCCTTTTCCAGGATGCGAGCGGTGAGGGACATGCGGACGACGATCGGCTCGTCCGGCGTGGCCGCGCTCTCGTACCCGCCCACGGCCGCCGGAACGGACAGGCCGATGGACGAGAAGAACATGCCCGGGCAGTTGATCGACGAGGCGCCCAGCTTCTCGAACGCACGCCAGTTCCGGATCGCCACGTTGGTCGCAACGAGCGGCTTGCGCACCGCCATATGGAGCGCGTCCTTCTGGGCCTGCCCCAGCTCCGGCACCAGGTAGGGCACAATGGCGTTGAAGCAGGCCATCACGACGCCGCGCGCGCGGACGGTTTGGGGTCTGCCATCCCGCATATAGGTCACCTCGACTGCCTTGGCCGTCAGAGGATCGCCCAGGTGCTGGGCGCGGATCACCGGGCTTGCGAGTCGGACACGCACGTCGTTCGTCGGACGGTCCAGGGCGTCGTAGTTGATGTACTGCAACACCGAATCGTCCGCCGTCTTGCCGGGCAGCGCATCCGGTATCAGCCACCGGACCAGCAGCCGCGCCGCGGTGGCCGCATTGTCGGGCCAGCCGATGTTCATCCCCGGGTCTTTGACCAGGTTGGAGAGCTGCGAGGCGGCCGGGAGGCCCATCCCCTTGAAGCCGGGCGCGCTCTTGCGCCAGGCATACCAGGCGCTGTAGGTATCCGGACCGGCAGTCTGGTTAGTACCGCCGGTGCCACCGATCGAAAGGACATGGGCCACGGCGTCGGGATGGATCTTGACGACGTCCTTTACGAAATCGATGTAGCTCATCTTCTTGAGCTGCTTGACCTTCTCCTCCGTCGAGACACCGGCCATCCAGTCGCTGTGTTCCGTGAACAGCTTCAGCAAGCCCTTCCGGGTGCCTTCTGAGTACGGCGTCTGGGCGAAGAACTCGGCGAACTGAGCACTGGTCGTCCCCCGCTCCCCACGGGCGCCCCGCAGGCCCAATTCAGGCGGCGGGTTCATGACGAGCCGGTCCTTACCGTAGGTGTCCTTGTCGAAGAACGTCGCTCGCCGCAGGCCCAGATCTCGCGGTGCGTTCCGGGTGGCGTTCACCTGTTTCTCGTGGCTCGGGCGGTCGATCGCGATATCGCGCATCAGCTCTTGGGCCTCGGGCGGGAACGTATTCGGACGCCAGAGGGCGGCGGTACCGCCGCCCGCAATCAGGCGCCTGCCGTCGACCATGAATTCATTGCGCACGGCGTGGCCGCCGAAGTCTGGGCACGCGTCGAGCAACAGGACCTTCGAGTTCGGGATCGCCTTGCGATAGAAATAGGCGGCGCCGAGTCCGGCCATGCCCGCCCCCACGACGACCAGGTCGTAGAGCTCGCCGGTATCCTCCGGGGCGCTGAACGCCTGCCCGTCGCGGACGGCATGCCCCACATTCTTGGCCGCGTCCGTTTGCCCGCGCATCCCTGTCATCGAAGGTGGGTAATCCGAAGGTGCGGCTTGTGGAACGGGCGGCGGCAATGGTGGAGAGGGCGTCTCCGCGTGCGCGGTAGCACTGCCGGCCAGCATCGTCCCCCCGGCGGCGATGGCCACGCCGTCCAGGAAATCCCGCCGTGAGATATCTGCATTCATGCCGAGTGCGCGATCACGCTTCTTCTTGTTCATGACACATCTCCTGTCAGCAAGATCACGAAGGCCTAAGTCGCTTTCCCGGGGAAGCCAACTGTCCGAGGTTCGGATCCAGTAAGTTGGTAACACGCCTTTGTAGATAGGGCTCGGATGCAAGCACGGCGTCGCCACTATGTCCAGGCCGAGCGCTGAAGCCGCCCCGCATGGTGGTGATGCCGAGATGCTGCGTAACGTGCAGTTCTGGACCATGTAACGCAGATTCACGTCGCTCTCAACAGGTTCGACGAGCTAGACCGGCGCGTGCCGACGGACCCGTAGCAACGTCAGCGACCCTCGTGAGCCCAGTCGCCTGCTGCGCGGTTACCTCTCCCAACGCTCCACCCCAGCCATCTCAGCAGCCTCGGAGCAACGCTAGCTGTTGCTCTGGGTTTTCACGCGCAGGCCTGCCAGGTCCGCGCCTGCTGGCTTCTGGTAGAGCCGCAGTCCGAACTCGGGCGCAATCGCGTAGATGTGATCGAAGATGTCGGCCTGGATGTCTTCATACGCCACCCAGTCTGTGTCGTTCGTGAACGCGTAGACCTCGATCGGTAGGCCTTCTGCGCCGGGCTGCAGCTGGCGCACGATCAGCGTCATGCGGTCGTGGATCCTCGGATGGTGTTTCAGGTAGTTGCGGATATACGCACGAAAGGTCCCGATATTCGTTAGTCGCCGCAGGTTGACGCTTGCCGAGCCCGGATCGTCGAGACCCTCGTTGTAGGCCGTGAGGTCGGCCTCTTTGGTCTCGATGTAGTCCCTCAGCAACGCGAAGCCCTTGAAGCGGTCTACCTCCCGGCTGGCCAAAACGCGGATCGAGCTGAAGTCGACGTTGATCGACCGCTTGATCCGCCGGCCGCCCGACTCGCTCATGCCGCGCCAGTTCTTGAAGGAGTCGGAGATCAACCGGTGGGTGGGAATCGTGGTGATCGTTTTGTCCCAGTTCTGCACCGTGACGGTGTACAACGCGATGTCGATCACGTCGCCGTCGGCGCCGAAATTCGGCACCTCGACCCAATCGCCGACCCGGATCAGATCCTGGCCCGTGAAATGCACGCTGGCCACCAGAGACAGCAACGTGTCCTTGAAGATGAGCAGCAGAACCGCCGTCATGGCGCCGAATCCGCTCAGCAGGATCAGCGGCGACCGGTCGATCAGCATCGAGATCACGACGATCGCGCCAGTGCCGTAGACAACAATCTGGGCGACCTGGATGAAGCCCTTGATCGGCCGGCGGCGCGCCGACGGAAATGTCTCGTAGATCTGGTTGGCCGCCGACATCGCGGCGGTCAGCGCCAGCATGATGATCACCACCACGTAGGCGCTCGCGACGTTGCGGATAACCTGTTCGGCCGGCTCGGTGATATCGGGTACCAGGCCGATGGCGAAGTAGATGATGATCGCCGGCGCGATCAGGGCGAGGCGCCCGAACACCTTGTGGTCGAGCAGCGCGTCGTCCCACTTGCGCCGCGTTCGCCTCACGGCCGCACGCACTGCCACCAGCAGTAGACGCTTGGCCAGAAGGTCAGCAAGAACCGCCACGAGCAGCAGCGCCAGACCGCCAACAAGGGTCGGCAGCAGCGGATGCACGGAGGAGAGCTGCTCAATCAGCGGCTGAATCATCCCGGTTACATGCCTTTCGGTGCCAGACTAGGCACGTTTGACCTGCCCGATGAGCGAGTCGAGACTGTAACGGAACCCCGGAGCCGGCGTGCGTGATAGCGTGACCAGCGTCATGGAACACACCGCCAGGTTCTTCGTCGGCCAGATCATCCATCACACGAAGTTCGACTACCGTGGCGTCATCTTCGATGTCGATGCCACGTTTCAGGGCACCGACGAGTGGTACGAGATGGTGGCGCGATCTTGCCCGCCGAAGGATAGCCCGTGGTATCACGTGCTCGTGGACGGGGCTGACCACACCACCTACGTGGCCGAGCGAAACCTCGAGCCGGACAACGGCGGTCAGCCGATCAGCCACCCGCTGCTGACCACCCTGTGCGGCGAGTTCCAGGAGGGGCGGTACGCCATGAGCACCACGCTGCACTAACCCCGATGGGAACCAGGTTTTCCGCTACCGGGATGCTGCGCCCAACACGGTGACTCCCCGGCGCGCAGAGGGCTGCACTTCTGGTCACCAAGATTTCGACGATCTGAAGCGGCTCGTGCCGACGGACCCGTAGCGCCCTCCGACTCGGTAGCACTTTCGGCGCCGGAAAGCCGCCCCATTCGACTCGAAATCCGGTGGACTTACGCTCGTCAGGGTTCGCGTCCCGCATGCGGCGGTCGGTCCTTGTCGGGACCGGAACCCGTGGAACGGCTGCCTTGTCGATAGCACATTCCGGTGACATAACTGCCGCTCGCGGGAGGCGTCTCCGGTAGGCTGAAGATGTCCTGTTCCTGGCGATCGCGTGGAGATTTTCGTGGCGGATCACCCTGGCGGAACCAAACAGATAGAGCCACGTGTTTTCTGGCCGTCGTTGATTGTTGTAGGTTGCCGTGTCCGTTCCGGCGATGATCTGGCCGGAAACGAGCGGTCCGGCAATCAACAGCGTAAGGACGTGGATCACCTTCAACTTCGGATGGTTCTACCTGGTTGCCAGTCTAGCGGCCTTGGGCATCTCGGTTTGGCTGGCGGCGGGGCGATTTGCTCATGTGAAGCTCGGTGGTCCGGAGGACGAGCCGGAGTTTTCCATGCTCACATGGATCGCGATGCTCTACTGCGCCGGCGTCGGCTCGAACCTGATCTATTGGTCGATCGTCGAGCCCATCTACTATTTGCAGGCACCCCCTTTCGGACTCGCTGCCGGCTCAGCGCCTGCAGCGGAGTGGGCGGCTGCATACGGCCCGTTTCACTGGGGCCTCACGGCATGGGCGCTCTATTGCATCGCGACCGTACCGATTGCCTACTCCTACCATGTTCGCAAGGAAACCAAGCTCACCTTCAGCATGGCGTCGCGAAGCGTTCTAGGCAGGCACGCCGACGGTTGGCCGGGTAAGGCGATGGATGTTGCCGTGATGTTCGGAATCTTGGGTGGAGTTGCCACGTCGCTCGGGCTGGGGACGCCGATGATTGCTGCCTGTATCGGCAAGATCCTCGGGATCCCTCAGTCGTTCATGCTCAATGTCGCGATCTTGGTCGTTTGGACCGTCTTGTTTGGCACCAGTGTGTACCTCGGGCTGCAAAAGGGGATTGCGCGACTCAGCGATCTCAATCTCTATCTCGCTCTGGCGCTGGCAGGCTTTGTGTTAGTGATCGGCCCCACCGCGTTCATCCTCAACCTCTTCACCAACAGCGTTAGCTTGATGGTCGACGGCTTCTTTCGAATGGCAGACCCAGCATCCGATGGACCCCCAGAGACACATCGCGATGACCAAACTGCCGGATGGTCCGACCTTTCGATATACGCGCAACGAACAAACCCGTGCCGTTGAGCTCCATATCCAGTGTGTAGCCACCGAAAACCGCGAAGCCATCATCGGAGCATAGGCAACGAACCACGCCCAATAGAAGACCGTACCCTCCAGCCGACCAACCCGTGAGCCGACACTGCAGCTGCCTTTGAAGTCGGGGTGGTCGCACGCGAACGGCTTCTGGTCCTCGAACACCTCCGTGCCATCCACTTTGATCGGAACCCGCACGCCCTCGCCACAATCGATCGTCGGCACCACCCCGAGCTCCGGTCCGAGCATTCGCGCGTACTCGGAGGCAGACGCCGGCATGCCGCCGGCCGGTTGCTGGGCGTGGACCAGGCAAACGGTCACGGCGAGCGTTGGAACAAGCAACACAGTGAGTGATCGCTGGCGTGAAACCGGCATCGGGACACACTCGCAACACGGTCTCGAGACGGACGACAGAATACCCCTGTTTCTAGCCAGCGGAGGCTCGGACGCGCGCCACCGTTGATTCCAGAGCTTGGTCGAGGTACTTGTACCTCCTGGTCCGATCCCCTCGGAGGAACGTATGTATACCCGCCGCGCCGTGGCCACTCTCCTCGTGACAGCCGCACTGGTGGGTGGCTCGGTCGCCATTGCGCAGCTTCCGATGAGCGCGCGTCCGCGTTCCGGAGCCGGTGTCACCCCGGTCTTCGAAGGCTGGTACACAAACCCGGACGGCACACTGACGCTGGCGTTCGGCTACTTCAACCGCAACACCGAAGAAACCCTCCAGGTGCCGCTCGGCGAGGACAATCGCTTCGAGGGCGACGAGCCGGATCTGAGCCAGCCGACGGTGTTTCTGCCCGGTCGGCACTGGGGAGTATTTGGCGTTCGTGTCTCGCCGGACATGGGTGACGGCAAAGTGTACTGGGCCCTCAATACCCGCGGCGAATCCCACTCCGTCCCGGGGCACCTGGACCGCGGCTATTACCTCGACGCCCTCGACGGTGAAGCCGGGACCGGCAACACCCCGCCCGTATTGCGTTTTACGCTCGATGGCCCGCCGAGCCAAGGACCCGCCGGCAACTTTGGCCCAGCGCTGACCGCGCCCGTCGGCGCACCGGTGTCCGTGAGCATCTGGGCCAACGACGATTGGCGCTTCGAGCCCTATTGGCACCGGGGTCGCGATCCAGATAGTCTGACTTTGACCTGGCAGAAGTACAGGGGGCCCGGGAACGTCTCCTTCGACCGTGCCACGGTGGAGATCGCCCGCGACTCGGACGGCGTAGCAACGACCGTGGCGACGTTCGACGAACCCGGTGAGTACGTGGTCCGGGTGCTGGCCAACGACGTCTCGGGAACGTATGCGGCCGGCGCCGCACAGTGCTGCTGGACGAACGCCTATGTACGCGTCACCGTCTCACCTTGAGGAAGCTCTCATGAAGAACAGCCGCCGTGCCCTTGCCGTAGCGAAATACGGCGCTCTCCTCATCGCTGCCCCGGCAGCGGTTCTCGCTGCGAGCAACCTGGCGTTTGCCGCCGGCCCGGCCAGCGATGACGACCCGGTCACCTTCACCAAGGACGTAGCGCCGATCCTGCAGGTGAAGTGTCAGGACTGCCACCAGCCGGATTCCATCGCTCCGATGTCGCTGATGACGTACGACGAGGTGCGTCCGTATGCGGCGATGATAAGGGAAGAGGTCTCGAACCGGCGGATGCCGCCATGGCATATCGACAAGACGAGGGGCATCCAGCACTTCAAGAACGATCGCTCGCTGACCGACGCCGAGCGGTCCACCGTCCTGCGGTGGATCGATGACGGCGCACCGATGGGCGACCCGGCCGACATGCCGCCGCCGCGCGAGTTCCTCGACCCCACCCGCTGGCACCTAGCGGAGCAGTTCGGCGAGCCCGACCTGATCCTACGCACTACGCCATACACCGTCGCCGAGCTGGGGCAGGACAAGTGGTGGCGCCCGGTTGTGGAGACCGGGGTCACCGAGCCGCGGTGGGTTCGCGCTATCGAGGTCAAGCCTTCCTATCCGGGTGGCCGCCAGGCAGTTCACCATGTCATGGCCTACCTGATTCAGGAGGAAACGGAATACGAGGGTCTGCCGAGGAACTTGTCAGACAGGCAGCGCCGCGCCGGCACTTTCATGGAACACGCGATCGGCAAGGTGGGCGAGGTGTTCACGGAAGACACCGGCAAGCTCCTGCTGCCCGGCTCCGCGATCCAGTTCGAGGTCCACTACTACGCCTATGGCGACCCGGTTACCGACGACGTGGTGGAGATGGGTATCTACCTCTACCCTCGTGGACACCGGCCGAAGCACCGCACCGTGCTGCGCATGATCGGCGAGGGCTCGAGTGAGGGACGCCTGGAGATTCCGCCCGGCACGGTCAGCATGATCCAACACGAGATGGTTCTTTCGGCGCCGACGCGTCTCCTGAACTTCCAGCCGCACATGCACATGCGAGGCAAGGCGCAATCGCTCGAGGCCATCTATCCGGACGGCAGACGTGAGCTGCTCGCCCACGTGGACAACTTCCAATGGAACTGGCAGGTCAACTACATCTTCGAAGACGATGTCGCGCCTCTACTGCCGGCCGGAACAACCCTGATGGTCACCAGCTGGCATGACAATACCGCCGACAACCCGCACAACCCGGACCCTGAAAACTGGGTGGGCTATGGCGATCGCACCGTCGACGAGATGGCGCACGTGTGGATCGACCTGACCTTCATGGAGCAGGAGGACTTCGACGAGGCGGTAGCCCGGCGAGAGGCCGCGGCTGCAGGGGAGTAGGGCGACCGCATGTGGCTGTACTTGGTTGGATGTACCGGCCAGCGCATGGGCAGAAGTCACTGTGGGCCCGAGAGGATCCCACTCCGCCGGCCGAGGGATCGCTCATGCCACCTCGCCCGTGGTCATCGTCCGCGGGTGTACCAGACGCCGCCGGGACCGTTCCAGCTCGCGCCTTCGCCCCAGATCACGTGGTTCACACCCTGCCGGTCGACCGCGATCGCAAGGTAGTCGCCGTACGGAAACAGGTAGCCGGACTGGGACTTATACGGCGCTCCGGCGCCGAGATCGGAGAGTCGGCGCGTGGGCTCCCAGGTCGCACCGGCGTCCGCGGTCCGGCGGTAGTACGTGTTCCAGGCGTCGACCCGACCGCGGAAGCTCCCCTGCCAGACCACGCGGAAATCACCGGCGAGTGGTCCGGCCTCGACATCGGTGAAGCTGTTGTGGGCCGCCGGCCACCTCTTCGAGAGGCGCCGAGGGCGCGTCCAGGTGGCTCCGCCGTCGAGCGAGCGGCGTGCCCAGATGCGCTGCGGCGCCCCGTCGGCCCGACCCGCGTTGTACACCGCCAGTACCGTGCCGGCCGCATCGACCGCGACACTCGGCACGCCGACCAGAAAACCGTGGTAGCAGCCCTCGGCCCAGTCACAAGCGGGAACCTCGGATGAAACGTCGAGTCGTAGGGTCTGCCAAGACGCGCCGCCGTCGCTGGATTTCAGCGCGAACATCTTGACCGAACCGCGGCTCGACCGGCGGCGCTGTGTGCTGGCGCCGAAGTAAACATCGCCGTTGGGCGCCACTGCGCCGCCGCCGTGCCACCAGTGGCGTCGGTCGGAGTTGGTTTTCACCGGCGCCGAGAAGGTCGCTCCGAAGTCGTGCGATGCGACCACGTAGCTGTTGGTGCGCTGGAACGCCACGTAGACGTCGCGGCCGTCCTCGGACAGGGCAATGCTCGGGAAATCACTCCATCGCATGTCGCTGATGACCGAAACGGGCGGGGTCCAAGTGGCGCCGAAGTCGGTCGACTTCGATAGCACCGTGTCCCAGACCTCCATCCAGATCGCGTAGACGGTCCCGTCCCGTGCCACCTTGGCGTAGGGGTCCGCTTGACCGGCCGTCGATGGGAAGATCAGCTGGTCCGGCTCCCAGGTGGCGCCGCCGTCGAGCGACCGACGCACGACGATCTTGTACTTGGGGTCCACCCACCGAGTGACGAACTGGTAGACGAACCCGCGCTCGGCATCGACCGCGACGTAGGGCTCCCAATCGTCCTCGCCGCTCCAAGCGCGCTCGGCGTCGAAGCCGCTGCCGGAAGCGGTTCTAGACGGCGCCCGTTCCACCACGGTTCGATCGGCGTAGGAGATGCCGCTCCACTGTCGCGGGGGCTTGAGGTCCTGGCGCCCCCTGGTGAGCTCGCGGTCCTCCGAGCCACACCCAACGAGGAAGCCGAGCATCGTCACCAGGACAGCCAACGGGCCGAATGCGCGACTCATGGTGCGGATCCTCTAGCTAGGTTCCCGGATACTCACTGAACAGAACGATGTTGCCCTCGGAGTCGGTCGAGACTAGCTGGATATAGCCCGGTTGCCGGTCGACTCCCTCCGTGTCGTTGATCGCGGGTATGACAGGGAAAGTCGAACCGCTCCGTTGGAGGTACTCGTACACCTCGTCGACAGATTCGACCCAGAGGCTCGCGTACCCGTTGGTCCTCCTCGGCCGAAGCAACTCCGGGCTCGAAGATCCGACACGGTAGATCCCGAACACACTGCTGCGTGTCCACCAGCCACGGTACGCGACATCCTGATAGGGCGAGCCCAGTCGCAGGACGTCGGTGTAGAAGCGCTCTGGCCGACGCAACGGCCCGACCGGGTATCCGGTGTAGTCGAGGGACAGGACGAGATCGTCGCTATCGTCCAGCGTCGTGAAGAGAGACCAGCCGATCTTCCAGCCGGATCTCCCTTCTTCGAGCAAATGCGTCACCACGCCCGCCTCGCGGTCGCGCGACGAATCAATACCCACCATCCGGTACTCATAACTGACAAGGGCGAGCTCCGACAGCTGTCGAACGGTCGGACTCCCGATGGTGACGTCGACGGCTACACCTGCCGGTCCGCGGTCGTAGTTGCTCCAGATCGCCGGCAGCGCTTGGCGGATCTCCTCGTTGCCCTGGTAGGCAATTGCACCCCTCGCGTCCGTCTCCAAGATCCAACGGCTGTCGGAGGACAGCTGATCGACCAGAGTCTCGGTGTCCATCATCAGCCAGGCGTTCCAGTAGCCTTCGATCGTCTGCTGAATCTCGTGCGAAGAGCCTGCGGGAGCTAGCGTCAAGGAAGGTGCGACAACGGAGTCTTGTACATGCGCCTGCTCGCGCAACAGGAGCACGTTTCCGGCAGGGTCTTGGACCAATGCGGCGGCGGGCCTTACGGATGTCGCTTCGACCCGATCTACAGAGATCCCGACCGACTGAAGCCGAAGAGCCTCGCCATCGAGGTCCGGCACGACGAACTCCGCGTACCCGTTCGGGAATCCGTCCGTTGCCTCGGCAAACCCATTCAGCGCTGTCGTATCAAAGTGAAACCGAGCGTCTCCCAGGTCATACGACAGGCGCTCCGACGAGCGCCCGTCAGGCTCGCCCAGCAAGGGCTGATAGAAGGCCGCTACCCGTTCGAGGTCTTCAGCGGGATAGACGAATTCCATGTGCGGCAGGCCGAGCTCTGCCGCCGCGTCTGAACGTCCAGCCGCTGCGTCGGTGTGAAACAACAGCTCCCAAGTGTCTGCCGCTCGGCGATACACGTCGAAGCTCAGTCGCTGCCCATTGAACTCCCAGCGCGCTCCGCCGTGCACATCCATCCAGTAGGTGGCGGTAGCGATGTCTCCCTGGACGCCGAGTTCGACGTCGCGGATCTCGAAGCTCTGAGCGATGATCCCGTAGGGACGTTCGTGTGGCTCCCACTCCACCGGCAGCGCCGCGACGATCGCGTCGGCGCTGTCGCTAAGCCCGGACCTGGCGTGCACACGCATGGCGTCCGCGGCCAGGAGGTCACGCAGCTCTAGGGAGCCCTGCGCCAACCACTCCCGATGTTGTCGCTCGATCATCTCGAGCAATGCGCTGCGGTCTTCGCCAGTGACCCCCGATGCGACGACGGAGTCCACCTCGATCGTGACCTCGCCCCAACGTGACGAGTCTGTCGCGTACTGTTCGACGCGCCGCCTACCGGTTCGATCCTTGGGCTCCTCGGCAGGTTCAGTGCACGCGGAAACCAGGAGGCCGAGAACCAGCATAGCTGTCGTTGTTCGCCTGGACGTGTCGCGAAGGACGCCCATGAACCGTACTCGTCGAGCCACCAGATCCATTCTCGCTTCCCTGGGAGTTCGTTCTGCCAGTAAACGGAGCATCGTTCATGGAACGTAACGCGTCTAGACCAGGGTCGTGTCAACTGCGAGTCACGGATCTGTGGCTCCAGCACCTACCCCTGCGGCTCGGTAGCGGGAACCCCCGGTACATGTGCGCCAGCGAGCTGCTGCGTCCGACTAGCGGCGTCGCAACGGCTTGACCACGAGCTCCCAGGCAGCGTGGTCATCCGGTCCGGAGGGGCCGATCTTGCCCTTGGCCATCTCCAGTAGCTCCGCCGGGTCGTAGACCACCCCCGCCTTCACCACCAGTCGCACGTTGCGCGCGGTGGAGATGTCCTCCAGCGGGTTGCCCTCAGCGACGTACAGATCGGCGAGCTTGCCGGGTTCGATCGACCCGAGCCGGTCGACCACCCCGAGCGCTCGCGCTCCGTTGATCGTTGCGGCCTTGAGCACCGCCGCCGGGGGCAACCCGGCATGGACCATGATCATGAGCTCACGATGGTAGGCGAAGCCTGGCAGCCACGGACCGGAGGTCGGCTCGTCGGTGCCGACGATGATGAGGTCGCCGCCACCCGACTCGAACAGGGCACCGAGCTCGGCCATTATCCGGCGGGAGGCCTCCGACACCTCGTACTCGCTGGCCGAACGGGCCCGGGCCGCCGCCTTTCGGGCACGAATCCGCTGCTGCGCGTACGGCGTGAAGAACTCGTATTCGTCCATCCAGACCAGGTCGAGGGAGGGGTGGTCGATCGGATCGCCGTCGTAGCGGGAGTACATCTGCAGGTTAGCGTCGAAGTGCACGCCTTCCTCGATGAACAGCTCGATCATGCGCTCTAGCTCGGCCGGATCGTCATTCGTCTCGCGCGTGATCTCGTGCTCGATACGGTCCAGCCCCATGGCGATGGCTTCCACCGGGTCGACGTCGTAGGAGCCGGCGTAGTTGGCGAGGTGACTGGTCGTGGTCATGCCCCGGCGATGCGCCTGATCGATGAGGACGCGCATCTCCTCCGGCGTGGCCTGCTTGATCTTGATGCTGCGAACGCCGCGCTGGGCCCAGTAGTCGACCTCAGCGCGGATTTCCTCCTCGGTGATGTCGTTGGGCCAGCCGATGCAGTCGTCTTCGGCGGTCTCGATCTGATACTCGCAGCGAAACGCGCCGAAGTACGGTCCGGAAGCGAAAACGCGCGCGCCGATAGCCTCGCCGCGATCGATCCGATCGCGCTGCGCGATGACGCGCTCCGAGAAGAACTCCCCCGCCGACCAGGTCGCCGTGACGCCGTTGGCCAGGAAGAGGATCGAGTTGTTTGTGACCTCCTCGGCGCGTCCTACCCCCACCATGTTCATGTTGTGGTGAGCGTGGAGATCGATCATGCCCGGCAAGATGGTGGCGCCGTCGTCGAGCTCGATCACCTGTGCTGCGGGAAACTGGCGACCGCTGAGATCGGCTCCCACCTCCACGAACTTGCCGTCGCGTATCACGATGCCGGTGTTGCGGACGCGCGCGTCGCCAACGCCGTCGAACAACCAGCCCCCCGTGATCACGACCTCGCGCGGCGGCGCTTGTGCCCACTGCGCGACTGCCGGAGACGTCCACACCACCATCACAGCCGTGAGCACGGCCAGGCACATGAAGATGAACGTTCGCACCCGAGTCGTCTTCATTTCTCACCTATCAGGTTGGCATCTTGACGCGGGATTTCCCAGATAACCCGTGTTCGGTTGCACGATAAGCGCTGGCCAACGGCAACGGCGCGCTATCTAACATTGTTTTCACGATTCTGTCGACCGCGAATCGCTCGCCCCGCTCGGGGCAGGCGGCATGGGCGAGGTGTATGAGCGCGCGACACCACGCTGGATCGTATGAGGAGCCGAGGTCCCTGGACGCCGGTCCGCGCAGCGCCGTATGGTGTCCGCTCCGGAGTCCTTCTAGCTTACGCGGATGAATCCATGCGCCGATGCTGTGTTTTGACCCTGCTGGTGTGTTCAACGCTGTTGCTGACCTCGTTAGCGATCGCCGACCTCACGCTCAATTACACCGAGGTGGAGTTCCAGCTCCAGCCCCGTCCCAGGGATCGCACGCGCCTTACCGGATACCTCAAGTGGGACACGATCGAGGGCGAGTTCCACGACAGTGGTCGCTGCTTCGACCCGAGCTCAAGCGCGTCCGGCACGACCGTGGTGGAGATCACCCTGCGGCCGCTGTTGTTGCCGGCGGTGCAGCTCCAAGACGGTCCAACCCGCCACGAAAGTGCGCGGTCAAATGTCGGCGATAGTAACCCCGGCGGGGGGTAGAGCACGGCCACCGTTACACTTGAACGGGTCGCTGAGCGGCCACTGGGTAAAGGCGTCGACGGGCGACTACCAGTTCGCGATGACCTCGCTGATCGGCAAGGGCAATGGCGGATCGGGGGACGAGCGCTCCACGCATCTGATCGCGTTGAAGGGAACGGCGTTCGTAGGCGACGACCTTGGCGACGACGTGTTCCAGGTCGACGGGTTCGTCGACTGGATTCCGACCTGCGCCCTCTGAGGTCTCTGAAACGGCGTCAATGCCGCGAGGTTGACCGAGATCCACCGGGGGACGCCCCGAACGCTGCATCGTGCATCTGTAACCGGTCGCGGAATCCAGGACGGAGACATTACGTCGCCTCTGTTGTAATACCAGCAGGGGTCGTGATACCGCTCGTTGTGGCAAGCGGAGACAACTGCAGCTTCAGGCTCGACGGATGGAGGCGGCATGAGCAAGCGGGACACAGGTAAGACGAACGGCGCGAATGCCAAGCTGAGCCGCCGGACCTTCGCAAAGACCTCGGTCGCCGCCGGTACCGCGGCGGTGGCGCTGCCCAACACGCTGCTCGGCTCGACCCCGGCAAAGACCGCCGCGCCGAAGACCGCCTATCGTGCGGCTCGTATCGAGATGCCAGAGGAGGCCGGTGGCTACGGCGGCTGGAATGCGACTCCCCCCACCGCCTCTGTTCCCCAGATGGCCGGTGTGAACGGCCCGGTTCCCCGTGTGGCTAGCGCGAACGGTTGGAAACAGGGCCTGACCCTTCCCGCCGAGTACTACCTCGATGCGCAGATATGGGACGCCGATGAAGCGTTCTTGGCGGAGAACATCTGGCAGTACACCGACCAGGCGAGCCGCATTCCCAACCCGGGTGACTTCTACGTCTTCGAGTTCGGTCGCTCCGAGAGCGTCCTGATCGTGCGCGGCCAGGACAACCAGATCCGTGGCTTCTACAACGTCTGCCGCCACCGTGGCTCACGGCTATGCCGGCATGACGCCGATGCCATACCAAGCGACCCACGATTGTCGGTCAAGCAGCTCGGGCAATCAGGCAGCTCGCCCGTATTCCGTTGTCCGTACCACGCCTGGACCTATGACACCGAGGGCAGCCTGATCTACGCCTACGGCATGCAGGACGACTTCGACCCGGCCGAGAACGGCTTGCTTCCCTGCCACACGCGGGTCGCCGAAGGCCAGGTCTTCGTCAACCTGTCCAAGTCGGACACGCCGCCGGACTTCGAGTCGGCGGTGAGCTCGATAAGGGCCATCGGCGACAAGTGGAGCCTCGAGGACCTGAAGATCGCGGCACGCGAGGTTGTCCCGATCAACGCCAATTGGAAGCTGTTCATCGAGAACTTCAAGGAGTGCTATCACTGCGGCCCGGCGCACACGAATCTGGTGGCCACGCACAACTGGAACGAGGAGGGCACGCGCGAGCAGAGAAACACAAGGCATGCTGCGGTCGCGGCGTGGGTTCCGGAGGAGTCCCGGCAGCAGCAGCAGTCCGAATCCGCTGGCATGGGCGACACTCCCACATACGCGAGCATGGGTGGGTTGCTCAATCCCGGCTTCGTCACCGGGTCGGTCGATGGCAGGCCGGTCTCCATCCTGCTCCCCAACATCACGGGGTGGAACCATGAGACCGACCAAGCCTCGTCAGGCCAGCTTACCGGCTTCTGGCAAGCCTACGACGATCACGTCGTGGTAGCACGGTTCACGCCGCGGACGGAGAAGCTCACCGATTGCGAGACTGTCTGGCTGGTGCATCCCGACGCCGTCGAGGGTCGGGACTATGATCCGGACAACGTCAAGGCGCTGTGGTACATCACGCTCCTGGAAGACATCTGGATCACAGACAACAACCACGTGGGCATCGAGTCCAGCGCCTATGCTGCCAGTCGCTACTCCACCCACGAGGGCGGCCCCAACGCCTTCGTCACCTGGTACATGGAAGAGGTCGTCAAGGCCGGGGACTAGCCTTGCACCCTGGCGGCGCGTCGATCACGGCGAGTCGTCGGTTCCCTTCAGCCGGAGCAGGAACAGGCCCTCGCGGTGGCTGCTGACGGCGACAACCCCGCTCTTGAAGTAGGGGTAGTTGCTCCAGGCGCCGAGGGATGTCACGCCGGCGACATAGAAGCCGCCGTCGTCGCCCCACGGAACGGAGTCGAAGAAGCCGATCGGGCGCATGATCTCGCCATCGCTGATGTCGTACACGCGCAGACCGCTGCGGAGGACGGACTGGTACATAACGTCGCCGACGACGTAGAGGTTGTGGTCGGTCCCCGTGGTCTCGGAGACGTATTCGCCGACTAGGATCGGGTCGTCGAGCTCGGAGATGTCGAAGATCATCGTGCGCGTGCCGGTGGTGAGCCCGTTGATCTCGTCCAGCTCGTCGTTCAGGTAGAAGTACTGCTGGTCGTCGGAAACCCCGCCCTGGTGCGTATAGCCGATGTTCGGGTAGGTGGCGACCGACACCGCCACCGGGTTCCGCTTGTCGGTAACGTCGGCGATGCTGACCGCCGTTGCGTTCGATCCGATGCAGATCTCGCGGCCCTCGTAACGCTCGTCGGGGCCACTGTAGATGATGCACTGGGCATCGTGTGTGTACCCGGTGCCTCGGCCGGTGTTGGTGTCGGCGAAGCAACCCTCGAAGACCGGCCGCTGCGGGTCCTCGACGTTGATCATGTGGAGCCCGCCGCCGCAGGTCTCGCCGCCGCCGCTGGCGCCGACGACGTAGGCGTAGGGGGTGCCCTCGTCGATGACGATGTTGTGGGCGCTGTGGATGCGGTCGTAGTGCGCGTCCTCCGAAAAAGCGAGCGGCTCACCCTCGTATTCGCGCAGGTGTGCCAAATCGAAAATCTGCACTCCATGCTCGCCGGCACCGTCGGCGACGATGAACACGTGATCGCCATAGATCTTGAGGTCGCGCCACAGACTCGGCGCTGCGCCCGCGGTCTTCTCGAGGCTGCCGACGAACACCGGAGCGTACGGGTCGGTGACGTCGACGAAGGAGGTACGGTCGCTCATTCCGACGACAGCGTACTCGCGGCCGGTCTCGGGGTCGGCCCACCCCCACATGTCGTTAACCCCGACGCCGCGGCCGCCGCCGAGCTCGCGGGTCGGCATGAAGGCCACCAGGTCGACGTTGTCGCAGGGGAAGATGTCGGCCATGCCGTCGACGCACTCGACGGTCTCGCCGATGAGTGGGTCGAGCCCCGCGTCCTCGCTGAGCACACGGGCGCGGTCCCACCCGCCGAGGCCGCGGCTCATGATCACGGCGGTGCCGGCGCTGTAGTCGTCCCCGGGAATGCCGGCGGCGACGACGTCGCCCCAAGCCGCCAGGGAGGCTCCCATCTGAGTGCTGCCCAGGAGACCAACCGCGCCGATCTTGCTCGCGGTGGTCCAGTTGCCCGTTCCGTCGCGCCGGAAGTGGTAGACGTCTCCCGTCCCACCGTTGGCGCCGGGGGCGCCGACGAAGGCTTCGTCATTGTCGAAGACGACCGCCGTGCCGAAGCGGCTGCCGGCCGGAGCGTCGTACGGCACCAGCGTTCCGTGCTGGACCCACTCGCCGGCAGGCTCGTCGAATCGGTAGGCGTAGACCGCCCCGGCACCGTCGTTGACACCCGGCGAGCCGATCATCATCTCACCGTCGCTAGAGCCTATGGTGGAGCCGAAGCCGTCTCCCGCGGCGGACTCGAGTCCCGCCAGACTGCCGGCTGGTTGCCAGCCGATGCCCTGGCGCCGAAACATGTGCACGCGCCCCGGATTCGTTCCGCCTCCCGGCTCCCCGATGAGCAGCCAGTCGTCCCAGACGGTCACGCTGCTGCCGAAGTTGGACGGCGCGGCCGGCTCGTCCTCCCCCTCGTCCGGAGCGTCCTCGGGACGCAGCTTGGAGAGGAGATCCCAGCCCGAATCGCCGCGGCGGTAGAGATAGACGGCGCCGATCCCTTCCTCGTGCTGTGGCGCTCCCACCGCCATGAGGTCGCCCTCCGCCGCCATCGCTCCACCGAACTGGTCCCCGTCGGTCCCGTCGTCCGGTGCCACCTGTCCTACCTCGACCCAGCTCCTGCCGCGGCGCTCCAAGACGTAGGCGACCCCCGCGCCCGCCTCCGTTGCGCCGACGAGCACCCGCTCCCCGGCCACCGCCAGCGACGCCCCGAACCCGTCTCCGGCAGAAGAATCGGAGCGCGTGAGGCGCTGGAACTCCACCCAGCCCCCGGAGCCCGGGCGGTACACGTAGACGATGCCGGGGCCGACTTGGTTGGCCGGCTCGCCAATGAGGATCTCGCCCTCGACGGCGGCCACCGCCCGGCCGAAGCCGAGCTGCGCTTCGGCGGGGCTCGCCAGCGCGAGCGCGAGCAGGGTGAGACAGATCACGGGGACGTGCTTGCTCATCGTTCACCTCGTCTTGGCGGCGGATACGGGCACAGCGATGACGGTGGGGCCGTCGAGCCTGGCCCCTGCCGGTGCCACTCTGTGCGCCCGGCGTCGACTCTAGCGAAGAAACAACCTGGCCTCCAGGCGGCTCGCGGTCGCCGTGGGATCGACCTGTGCGCGTGCTCGGGTCTCATTGGTGACATCATCCCTCCGTCCCCGTCCGCGGCCGCCCGCAGGTACGCGTAAACGGGGTAACTCCAACGTTGCAAGTCCCGCCTCGGTGTTTATTGTCTTCAACAGCTTGCGAGGTTTCGTAGTCAACGATCGCCTGGCAGTTGAACCGGCGCACCGCCGGCAGGTAGGTTTGCGGTCAAGTGTAGGGTGGCCTTGGGCGCAGGAGATCTTCGTTGAGAGAGAGAGCGCGCGCGATTCGGTTTCTCGGTTTCCTCCTGGCGTTAACCGTCACCGGGCTACCGGCTTCGAGCGCCGTGGCGGTGGCCGGCGAGAGCTGGAGTGCAAGGTCGTCGGCAACGTTGGCGCAGGAGGCGCTGCCGGAGCAGACGCCGACGTTTCGGTCCGCGGTTCGGCGCGTGCGCGTCGACGCCATCGTAACCGACCAGGACGGAAACTTGATCGACGACTTGAAGGCGGACGCCTTCCGAGTCTTCGAGGATGGGGTCGAGCAGGAAGTCTTGAACATCCAGTTCGTCAGCCTGACAAGCGGACAGGTCACCAACGTGGCCGCTCAAGACGAAACGGTCACTTCGCGCGCGGAATCGCCCTCTATCTGGGCAGAGCCCACACCCATCCGGCGCAGCCCTGCAAGTCTCGGGGCGGTGGTCTACCTGGTTGATCTGCCGAGCCTGGATCGAAAGAACCACCCTCGGCTGACCAAGACTCTCGGGAGTCTCTTCGAAGGGGCGGGTGAGCTGGAGGTGCCGCGCAGCGTGTTCCTGATCGACAACACAGGCACAGTGCAGGAGATGGCCCCACTGACGACCGATCGTGAAGTGCTTCGTAGTGCGGCGGCGTCGGTGGCGGAGGCAGGGCTGACGACCGCGTCTATCTTCAGCCGCATGGAGCAGGAGTATCAGCCAATGATGCAGTTGGCGATGGAGGCGCAGGCGTCGCCAGGAGCGGAGCGTCGCGCCGCGTTGACCCCGATCATGGTGCTCCAGCTTCTCGAGAACCTCGAGCGAAAGGCCAGGTTAGATGGCGAGCGCGAACGCCGGCGCGCCGAGCAGACACTCCGGACTCTTCTTCACTTCATCAACGCTTTGTCGGCAATGGAAGGCCGCACTGCCCTGGTGTGGATCTCCTCCGGTGCGATGATCACGGAGGGTGGACCCTACTCGGCTTTCGCGGCAGCGGTGCGCGAGGCGGTCAACGCTCCGACGGGGAGTTCGACTGTGGAAAGATCGGCATTGAGCCAGCGCCTCCTCGACCTGATGGAAGAGGTGTACCAAACGGCGAACACCGGCAACGTGAGCGTTTACACCGTCGATCCGCGCCCGATCTCGGAGCTCAACAACCTCGGCCGCAGCGCCGCCATCGGCACTGGCGTGGTCTCCACGGCACTGCGCAACCACGTGCGACCGGCCTATCGCGATCTCACCGTCCCGCTCGTGGACCTGGCTGCGAACACCGGCGGCCGGTCGTTCATCGGCTGGAGTGATCTCGACCGGGCGTTCGAGGAGCAGTTCAACGACTCGACGCAGTTCTATTTGATCTTCTATGAGCCACCGGGGCCACACGAGGATGGTGAGTATCACGAGATCGAGGTGCGGGTGAGTTACCCGGAGGCGAAGGTGCGAGCCCGGTCAGGCTATCGAGAGCTGCCGGATTCGGAGCTCAGGGCTCGCAAGGTGTCCGCAGCCCTGGCGCTGCCGGGCTCAGTCATGGGACGCCCGGTGCCCGCCGCCGCGTTCCACCGCTTTGAGCCTGACGGCGCGCCCAAAATCCTACTGGTTGTCGGGTTGCCGCGGCCCGAGGAGACAATCGCCGGTACCTGGGCGCCCGCGTTCGAGGGAGTCGGTCCCACCGCGGATAGCCGCGAGGAGCAGGTCGACTTGCTCGGCATCCCATACTTCCGCGTGCATGCCATCGCGGTGGATCGTGCGGGCGAGGTCAGCGGCGAGACTCACGCGACGGTTCTGCCACACACCTATCGGGCAGGATACGCGCCCGACGCTTCGTTCCGATACCTCCGCTACGCGACGGAGTGGTCGGTCGACCCGGGAATCCACGATATCCGGCTGCTGATCGCTGACGACGGCGGTGACCGATTCGGCATGTCGAGGCTGCAGGTGCAGGTTCCGTCCCACGGCGGGTGGACGATGGCCGATCCGATGCTCGGCGTATTGGAGGCCGGTGACGAGCTCAGACCCCTGCTAGACGAGGGCGCATCCGCTGGCCGCCAGATCTTCGCGAGCGTGCAGGTTAGCGGCGCGACGAGGCCCCACGTTTCAGCCTTGATCTTCCAACAGGCGACCCGAGACGCCGTCGCGGCCGTACCGGCCCAGGCTTTACGGCCGGAGGGTCCGAGCGTATATGGGGGTATTCTACCGCTGCCGTATCTCGACCCCGGCGAGTACCTGGTCGAGCTGCAAGTAGTGGATACGATCGCCAATGGCCAGGCGGCCCGGCTGATGCCGCTGCGCGTAGTGGAAGGCCGCTAGCCGGAACGCGGGGCATGAACGCGCGACGTGCTCCCCGGGAACGGCGACCGGCGGCGGGATCGACGGTAATCGCGCTCGTGCTGGCGTCGTGTGGTCCCGGCGGCTCGCAGTCGGCCGCTCCCGAACCCGACGCGCCGGCTGCATCCGATGCCGCGGCATCGTTGCTCGCGACGCTCCCAGATGGGATCGGTCCGGCGCTCGTGTCGCTGGAACCCCTCGCGGAGGCAGCGTCGGCGGCACCGGACCGCGAGGCGCCGGCGCCGCCCGTCGTGATCGATCAGTTCGCCTATACCTTCCTTCCGCCGCTGGCGATCGCGCTGCGCGGTCAGCTGGTGCGGTTCGGTAACAGCGACGACGGCGACCACAATGTGCGCGTGACGCAGGCAGAGACACGCGCCGTGGTCGTCAACGCTGACATGAAGCACAACAACGAGATCGAGCATCGGTTCGAACACACGGGCCCCTACACTGTCCGCTGCGAAATACACCCGGCAATGAAGGCGCTCATCCTCGTGGTCTCGCACCCCTATGCGGCGATCGCCGATGCTCGGGGGAGCTTTCGCGTCGAGGACATCCCGGAGGGGTCGTACGTGCTAACGGCCTGGGGAGTTGCGGGTGAGCGCTTCCTGCAGCAGGACGTGCAGGTGCGGACGGACGGCAACGGCGGTCTCGCGATGAGCTTGATCGCATCCGATTAGGCGCTTGCCGGCGTCTTGTCAAAGGCACAGCCAGTGACGGTTCATCAGATCCCTGACTCCGCCAATACTGCAGTACCATGAACATGGTGGTCGGGAATCGGGACGCACGACGACTCGAACGAACTCGGCAAAAGGTCATCGGCAATGTCACGGCATGATCGACGCACGTTCCTCAGGCTGACCGGGGCCGGTGCTCTGGCGCTGGGCGCCGCTCGACCGCAGCGGGCCGCCGCCGGCCATCGCGAGGCATCCGAGCGGACTGCTGCATCGACGGCCGACGTGACGGTCATTGGCGCCGGCGCGTTCGGCGGCTGGACGGCGCTCTACCTGCGAGAAATGGGGCATCGGGTCACGCTCATCGACGCCTACGGCGCCGGCAACGCCCGCGCGGCTTCGGGCGGGGAAACCCGGCAGATCCGCGCCCAGTATGGCGAGCGCGAGATCTACACTCGGTGGGTCATGCAGGCGTTCGACCGGTGGGAAGCGCGTCAGAGACAGTGGGGCGGGTTGCCACTCTTTTACCGGACGGGTCAGCTCACGCTCGCGCCCGAATGGTCCGAGTACCTGCGAGCCTCCAAGCGCGTATTCGACCGCCACGGGATCGCCAATGAAGTGGTTCCGCACGACGAGCTGTCGCGACGCTTTCCTCAGTTCAATCACGAGGACTTCGAGTTCGGGTTCTACGTCCCCGGCACCGGCGTCCTCATGGCGCGTCGGGCCTGCTTCGCCGTTGCCAGCGCCTTCGAACGTGGAGGCGGCACCCTGATTACCGCCAGGGCAGAGCTCGGTAGGCGAGCCGGAGGCAAGCTGCTGGAGCTTGATCTCTCGACCCGCGAGTCGGTGTCGGCTGACACCTTCGTATTTGCATGCGGCCCGTGGCTTCCCAAGGTGTTTCCCTCCGTGATGAAGAACAAACTGGACACCCCGCGGCGGATCACCTTCTGGTACGGGGTGCCGCCCGACGACGACCGGTTTCTCTACCCCAACTGTCCAACATGGGGGATGCCGCTCGTCTACGGCTTCCCGAGCATCGAGGGCCGCGGCTGGAAGGTGGCCCCCTATTTCGACCACGTCCCGTTCGATCCGGACACCGGCGAACGGATCGTCACCGCCGAGGAGATCGAGCAGACCCGCGGGTTCGTGGCGCGCGCCTTCCCGGCTCTTGCCGACCAGCCGGTGCTCGAGTCGCGCGTGTGCCAGACCGAGTACAGCGTCGACAACCACTTCATCGTCGACCGCCACCCGGAGCTCGACAATGTCTGGATCGTCGGCGGTGGCTCAGGCCACGGCTACAAGCACGGCATCATGATGGGCGAGTACGCTGCCCACCGTGTCGTGGGCGACGATCGCAGCCCGGAGCTCGCCGATATGTTCAAGCTCAAGCAGGAGACCTTCTGAGCGCAACGGGCTCCATGAACCCTCAGGGGCGCGAAAAGGGCGAGGAAATCTCGCCATGACGTATGCTTGCCTCCCGATTTCGAGTCCGGGAAGGAGAGAGCGTGCGCCACCCCGACGACGACAACACCGTGACCGCGCGGACAAGCCCAAACCGTCGATCGCGCTCTCCCCGACTCTTGCTCGCCTTTTCGCTTCTCTGCGCATCCCTCGCGGCGCCGGCTCTCGAGGCGACCGGTAACGGCACCGTCGCCGGGCCCGCCGAATGGACCGGCGACCTCGAGCCTATCGGCCCCGCCGATTGGAGCTACGAGCGTGCCGCCCATCTGATGGAGCGCGCCGGCTTCGGAGCAACGCCGGAAGAGATCGAGCTTCTGGCCAAAGCGGATCCCCGCCAGGTCGTGCGACGTCTGGTCGACTACCGTTCGACCGCCAATACGTCGGTGGGCCCGTTCGAGCATTCCGGGATCTTCGACGAGGGAATGGACCCGTTTCCGCCGAGCCGGGCCGAGGCGGTCCGCATCGGCAGGGAAAAGGGTCGCGCTCTCGGAGTCGACATCCTTCCGGAAGGGTCGTCGCGGCGCCTTCAGCCGGTGGTCGACAAGTTCTTCTACGGCCTCCGGGCCGACCGCCTCGAGGTGCTTCGACTCGGCCTGTGGTGGGGCGAACGCATGTTGAAGAGCAAGAGACCGCTCGAAGAAAAGCTCACATTCTTCTGGCACGGTCACTTCGCCACCTCCGACGTCAAAGTCCGTGACTACCGCATGATGCTGGTCCAGAACCAGACGTTGCGCCGGCACGCCAACGGCAACTTCCGCGACATGCTGTTGGCGATCATGAAAGACCCGGCGATGCTCGTCTTCCTCGACAACGGCGAGAACGTCAATGACCACCCCAATGAGAACTTCGGCCGCGAGCTGCTGGAGCTCTTCACCATGGGAGACGGCAACTACAGCGAGCACGACATTCGAGAGGCATCGCGTGCCTTTACGGGTTGGACCAACGATGTCCTCGAGTTCCGCTTCGACGGCAAGCAGCACGACTACGGAGAAAAGGAGTTCCTGGGCAGGAAAGGGAATTTCGACGGCGACGAGATCATCGACATCATTCTCGAGCAGCCGGCGACGGCTGACTTCATAGCCGCGAAGCTCTATCGCTTCTTCGTCGACGATGCGGCGCCGCCGGCCATCCTCGCCGAGCTCGCGGCGCTCCTTCGCGAATCGGACTACGAGCTCCGTCCGGTGCTCGAGAGGATCTTCCTGTCGCGTGATTTCTACGGCCCCAGGTCCTTCGCCACCCAGATCAAGAGCCCGGTGCACCTGGTGGTCTCGACCTATCGCAAGCTCGGACTCGAGAAGCTGCCGACGGTTCCAGATTTCAACGGGCTCACCGCGAGCCTCGGTCAGTCGCTCTTTCACCCACCCAACGTGGCGGGATGGGCCGGCGGTCGCACCTGGATCACTCCGGCGACCCTCCTGGAGCGCGGCAACCTGATGCGCAACATCCTCTTTCCGCCCGACCTCGAGTCCTATGGGGCACCCGACCGCCGTATGCCCGGGATCTACGCACAGGTGGGACGCCGTCTGGCGGAGGGAGCCAATATCACCTCCGCGACCCAGGTCGGCGACTCGGCGTCCAACATGATGGTCGACGCCGATGAGGACTACAACACTCGCTACGGGGGCTACCGCGGCTACGTCATGGCGTACGAAAGGGTCAAGCTCGTTCCTCGCCACGCCATCGATCTCGATCTCGTGGGGATGCTCTCGGCCGAGGGCGCGGAAACCAGCGCCGAAGTGATCGATCGCCTCGCGCGCCGTTTTCTGCACATCTCGCTCGAACACGATGCGCAAGCGGATCTCGTCGCCTTCCTGGAGGAGCGGCTCGGTGACGGCGGATCGTCAGCCGGCGGCAGGGAAGACGCTCTTCGGGCCGTCCTCTACCTGGTCTTGAGCACTCCTGAGTACCAACTGGGGTAACGTCATGAGACGACCACGGATCGGAGCACACAAGGGTTGCTCACACTCACGGCGCGACTTCCTGCGGCGTGGCCTCTACGGCCTGGGAGTGACCGCCGGATTACCGATGGTTCTTGACCGCACCTCGGCGGCTCTGGCGGCGCAGGCGCTCGGTGGAACCGCCGAGAAGCACCCGGATCGAATCCTCGTCGTCGTCGAGCTCTCCGGCGGCAACGACGGTCTCAACACCGTGGTGCCGTTCGGCGACGACGCTTACTACCGAGCGCGTCCGCATCTCGGAATCCCGAGCAACGACCTCCTGCCGATCGCCGATGGCGTGGGACTCCACCCGTCCCTGGTCGGTTTCGAACGGCTCTACAAAGACGGCATGCTGGCCGTCGTCGAAGGTTGCGGCTATCCCAACCCCAGCCTGTCGCACTTCACCTCGATGGGCTTCTGGCATACCGGCGTCCCCAACGGCGGCGAGAAGCTCGGCTGGGTGGGCCGCTTCGCCGATGCCCATACCCCCGACGGCAAGCGCAACCTGATCGTCAACATTGCCAACTCGCAATCACTGGCCGTGCGTGGACAGGTGAACTCGCCGCTGGTCTTCAACGATCCCGGCCGCTTTCAGCGCCAGGGAGAGGAAGACGAGATCGCAGCGCTTGCTCGACTCTCGGGTGCTCACGCCACCAGCAACAGCGAGCTCGACTTTCTACGTGGTACAGCGGAGAACGCCACTGAGAGTTCGGCTTTCGTGCGTCAAGCCTGGTCCGGTTATCGCACACCTGTCGATTACGGTATCGGCGGCGCCGATCTGCGCAAGGTGGCGGCTCTCATCGCCGCCGACATGCCGACGCGCGTTTACTACGTCAGCTTCAGCGGCAACTCCTTCGACACCCACGTCCACCAGGCCGACCTCCACGCCCGACTGCTCATGTATATGTCCGACGCGGTACGTGGCTTCATGGAGGATGTGGAGCGCCTCGGACGCGCCGACGATGTCGCGGTGGTTCCTGTTCTCGGAGTTCGGCCGGCGAGTCGAGGAGAACGCCAGCCTCGGCACCGATCACGGTACCGCCGGACCGATGTTCGTGGTCGGAAAGAAGCTCGAGGGCGGCTTCTATGGCGAAACACCGAGTCTCACCGAGCTCGACGACGGTAATCTCGAGATGACCACCGACTTTCGGCGCGTCTACGCTACCGTGATCGACGAGTGGATGGGATACGGCGATACCGGGGCCATCCTCAAGGGCGACTATCAGCCTCTCGGCGTCTTCCGCGCATCCTGAGCCGCGGTAGGCCGCAGCATTTCTGCCGTTACTGTTCATCCCCGGTGCGGAATTGGTCGCGACGGTGCGTATACAGGAACGACTCGCCGTCGTTTCTGGGTTCGATCTCGGCAAGATCGGCCGTCATCAGTACCCCGGTCAGTTCCGTCATGGTTGCCGCCTGGGCCGTGAAGAGCTCCTTGTTCCAGCGTTCAATGCCGGCCGCGGTAGACCAGTAGTGACCGATGAATCCGCCGAGCCCATATCCCGGTACGTCGAGGCACGCCCAGACTTCGCAGCTGTAGTAGCCTGTGTCAGGTAGCGCGATGACGCCGACGCCCCACCACACTTGCTGGAGACCGCCATTGATGCCGGGTCGCTCGGGCACGGACACTATGGCGCGTGACCAACCATACTTCTTGACGGCAGTGATCGCGGCATTGATCAGGATCGGGTTATTGCGTGACCAGAGATAGGATTGTTCCGCATACCCTGTTGGTTGGACGACGCCGTCAACTTCGCGATAGTCCATCTCGCCCATGTGCTCGGCCTGGATGACGCCCACGATCTTCTCGCGCGCTTCCGGGTAACGGTTCAACCAGGACGGTTCAGTGTGCCCCGCCTCCATGCCGGGAATGTAGTGTCGACAATCGAGGAACACGACCAGCGTCCGTGGCCGATCCTCCTGTGGAATGTGCGAAAAATATTTGACGATCGCGAGCAGGCCGAGCGCGCCGTTGTCCTGCGTAATTGAGGGGCCGTCTGTATGGTTGGTCAGCACAATCTGCTCATCAACCGGCGTGCCGTAGTCTTTGCCCGGCAGATAAGCGATCAGCTGGTAGGCCTCGGCAGGCTGCACGCTGGCTTCAAGCCTGAGCGTTGCTGACTTGCCGGCCTTCGCATCCTCAATGACCTTGGCGCCATCTTCGCGGGATAGTTTCAGAGTCGGCGCGTCATAGAGTGACGGCACAATAAACGTGTACAGACCCCTGGTGCGTTCGTAGGCCATGTCATAGACGATGACGGCACCAGCGGCGTTACCGTCTTTCGGAATTCTGTCGAGCAGTTGGATCAGCTGCCACGAGATGTCGAAGGTGAAACTCTCGGCGGGATCAACCTTCGTAAATGGCGGCGGCAGGGTGTCGGCGTCGGTCGCGTACTCGTAGTCGTTATAGGTGAAGTTGATCAGATAGTCCTAGGGATACGGTTCGCCCGGATGCGGGCGCGTGGGAATGACGACGATCTTGCCCTCGATCGACTCCGGCGGGGTGTCGTGATCGTAGTAGATCATCTCGGCCGTAATGCCATCCGGGCCAGTCGATCCTGAATAGGCGCCATAGTGCGCCACCTGAACCGGCGTGCCATCCGAATGGAGTGACCAGGCGCTGGAGTCGTCCGAGGTATCCCAGCGCTCGAATTCCCAGCTGTTCTTCCAGGTATCGACGACACCGTATTCCGAGAGCTTCTTCTCCAGGAAGGCCATGTAATTGAGCCACTCGGGACTTCCGGTCATGGTCGGGAGGTTGTCGTTCTTGACTGACGCCCAGGAAGAAGCTTCGTCTGTCGTCACCAGCCAATCCGAATCGAGCGCTACGAATTTTCCCTCGTAGGACACGGACTGTCCGTCGCACGACATAAGGACGAGCGATAGCGAACACAGAACGATTGATCGAAGCATAAGGCGATCTTCCTGTTATTCAGTTCGATTACCTCGGATGGGCCGAGACCGATCCTCACCTACTTTTCCGGAACTTTGTACGATTCCCAATGACATGTGAGCGACCGTTCTACTCTGAAAGGTCAAGTGACGCCGCCTTTCAGAACGAAAGTTACATTCTCTAACACTGCAAAATCATCGAGCGGGCTTTAGTTCGTTGCAATCAGGGTCGACGTAGTCGTCTATTCGCTTCCGTGAAGACTTCATAGTCAAACGAGAACCGAGAGTATTAGGCGACGGAAGCCGCAGATTGCACAGATTCCCGCTCCTGAGCTCCGGTATCGCCGCTGGCCGGCGCGACCCGCCAGAACTGGCGACTCGAGACCTCCCAAGAATCGAGTATGCGCTTATCGATCGAGCTGGCGGTCAGCTCGGTGTGGCGTTCGATCAGCCCCCGCAAGATTTCGAGGTCCGTGGATGAGTCGATGCGCCCGCGGGTCACGGTGGAGGAGTTGCAGCGACCGGAGAATTTCTCGTGCTCGTCGAGGACATAGACCAGCCCACCGGTCATCCCGGCAGCAAAATTGCGACCGGTACGACCGAGGACCACGATGACTCCGTTGGTCATGTACTCGCACCCGTGGTCGCCCACACCTTCCACAACCGCGCGCCCGCCGCTGTTGCGAACGGCGAAGCGCTCGCCAGCGGTTCCACGGGCGAACAGAAGCCCACCGGTGGCGCCATACATGACGGCGTTGCCCATGATGACGTCCTCCGCGGGTCTCGGCTCGGTCCGCGCCGGTGGTCTGAGCACGACCTCTCCCCCGCTCATTCCCTTGCACACATAGTCGTTGGCTTCACCCCGGAGAATCATACGCATGCCGTTGACGCACCAGGCCGCGAAGCTCTGGCCGGCGCTGCCCTCGCACAAGACCTCGATGGTCCCTGATGGCAGTCCTTGCTCACCGTATCGGCGGGCGATCTCTCCTGCCAGCGTAGCCCCTACCGTGCGGTCGGCATTGCAAATCTTGTATTGCAGCTTCACGGGTGTGCCGCCCCCGATCGCACCGCGACCGTGACGCACCAAGCGTTCGTTCAGCGGGGCCTCCAGCCGGTAGTTGCGTTCCCAGAGCCGCCGACGAGCCACCCCGTCGGGTGGAGGCGGTGTCAACCGCCACAGGTCCACCAGACTTGTTGCCGGGTATCCGTCGACGCCTATCTGCTCCAGAAGGTCGGCGCGGCCGACGATGTCATCGAGGGAGCGAACACCGAGTCGCGCCAGAATCTCACGAGCGTCGTGAGCAATCTGCGTGAGATACCCGACGAGCGCCTCGGGGCGGCCGCGGAACTTCTTGCGCAACTCGGGATCCTGGGTCGCGATGCCCACCGGGCAGGTATTGAGATGGCACTGGCGGACATACACACAACCGAGAGCAACAAGGGCCGCGGTCCCGAAATTGAACTCCTCCGCACCCAGCATCGCGGCGACAACGATGTCACGACCGGTCTTGAGGCCGCCGTCCGTGCGGAGCGTCACCCGCTCGCGAAGATCGTTGAGCATCAACACTTGTTGCGCCTCGGCCAAACCGAGCTCCCAGGGCCCGCCTGCGTTTTTGATCGAGGCCAGCGGCGAGGCGCCGGTGCCGCCATCGTGACCGCTTATGAGGATGACGTCCGCCAACGCCTTGGCAACACCCGCGGCGACCGTGCCGACGCCCGCCTGGGCCACCAGCTTCACGCATATCCGCGCTTCCGGATTCACCTGTTTGAGATCGTGAACAAGCTGAGACAGATCCTCGATGCTGTAGATGTCATGGTGTGGTGGTGGCGAGATCAGCGTTACTCCGGGCATCGAGTGTCGCAGCCGCGCGATCAAGCCATCCACCTTATGGCCAGGGAGCTGGCCGCCCTCGCCTGGCTTGGATCCCTGTGCCATCTTGATCTCGATCTCGCTGGCGTGCACCAGGTACTCGGCGGTAACGCCGAAGCGCCCCGAAGCCACCTGCTTGATGGCGCTGTTCTTGCTGTCGCCGTTGGGCAGTGGGTAGAAGCGCTCCGGGTCCTCACCGCCCTCTCCGGTGTTGCTTCTCCCCCCCCCCGATACGGTTCATCGCGATCGCCAGGGCTTCGTGGGCTTCGGAGGAGAGGGCACCCAGCGACATCCCGGCGGTCGTGAAGCGCGCCCGGATCGACTCGACGGACTCGACCTCATCGATTGGCAGAGATTCTTGGGTGCGCTTGAAGCGCAGCAGGTCCCGGATAGCGATCGGCGCATGGTCGTTGGCGGCCTGTGCGAACTCCCGATAGTGCGTCGCCGAATCGGGTTCCCGACGGAGCTTGACCATCGCCCGGTGCATCGGGGGCATCCAGGCATGTGTCTCGCCCTTTCTCTTGAACCGATAGAAGCCGGCGTCGGGGGGAGCGCCGAGCGCGTCGCCGCCAAAAGCGTGCCGATGCCGGACAAACGCATCGGTGAGAATCTCTTTGAGGCCGACGCCGCTGATGCGCGACGGTGTCCCGGAGAAACAGCGGGCGATAACACCGCGGTTGATGCCTACGGCTTCGAAGATCTGGGCGCCACGGTAGCTCGAGAGGATCGAGATGCCCATCTTCGAGAGAATCTTGAGCAGTCCGCTGTTGAGCGCTTCCCGGTACCGGCCGAGTAGCTCCGCCGGTTGGTGTGCAGACGTATCGTCGTCCGCAAAGTTCTCGAGGATCGAGCGGTAGGCGAGGTACGGGTTGATCGCTCCGGCCCCGTACCCGATGAGGGTGGCGAACTGATGGACGTCACGAGGCTCGCCTGACTCCGCCACAATGCCGCATTGAAGGCGCATACCGACGCGCAGAAGGTGGTTGTTGACCGCTCCAACAGCAAGCAGGATCGGCAGAGGGACGCTCCCGGCGCTGACCCCTCGATCGCTCAGCACGAGCAACTCGCAACCGTCTATGGTGGCCTCCTCGGCAGCGAAGGAGACGGCATCGAGGTGTTCGCGCATCGCCGACACGCCTCCGGTCGCGTCGCACAGCAGCGAGATCACCCTGACCTTCTCCGGTGTGAAGCGATCTCGCATCACCTCGAGGTCGGCATCGGAGATGATCGGGCTGGGCAACCGTACTTGGCTCGCGTGCTCGGGCGTCTCGGTGAGCCAGTTCCGCCGCCGTCCGAGGTTGCTCGAGAGATTCATCGCCGCGCGTTCGCGAATCGAATCGATAGGCGGATTGGTTACCTGAGCAAAACGCTGCGCGAAATAGGAGCTCAACAATCTGGGCTTGCCCGACAACGCCGCCAGTGGAGTGTCATCGCCCATCGAACCGACCGGCTCCTTGCCTTCGAGCGCCATGGGCTCGAGAACCAGCTTGAACTCCTCGGCGCTGTAGCCGAAACAGATCTGCTGCCGGACGGTGTCAGCAGCCTCTCGATCCACCGGTGTTGTGTGGACTGCAATCGGCTGCACGGACAGTCGTGTCAGATTCTCCGCCACCCAGCTCCGGTAGGGGCGGCGTGCCGCTAGCTTTCGCTTGATCTGCTTGCCCCTGACGAGCCGTCCGTTCACCAGATCGACAGCAATAATGTTGCCCGGTCCGAGTCGCCCCTTTTCGACGACTTCAGAGTCGTCGAGGTTCAACAAGCCAACTTCGGAACCCAAGACGATGAGCCCGTCGCGTGTGATCTTGTAACGAGCTGGCCGCAGGCCGTTGCGGTCGAGGATTGCACCCACCACATCGCCATCGCCGAAGACCGCAGCCGCCGGTCCATCCCACGGCTCGTTCAAGCACGCGTGATACTCGAAGAACGCACGTACGTCCTCGTTGAACACGGAATGAGCCTTCCACGCTTCCCGGATCAGCATCACCATTGCATGAGGCGCCGATCGCCCCGAGAGCGTCAACAGCTCCAGAACGTTGTCGAGGTTTGCGGAATCCCTCGCCCCATCCGGGATCACCGGCCGGATGTAGTCGATGTCGTCGCCCCATACGTCGGAGGCCATGCGCCCTTCACGGGCCCGGGTCCAGTTCTTGTTGCCCTGGATCGTATTGAGCTCGCCGTTGTGGGCCAACATCCGAAATGGCTGCGCCAGAGGCCAGGTCGGAAAGGTGTTGGTGCTGTAGCGCTGGTGGAAAATCCCGAAGGCTGACTTGAACTCCGGGTTGCGCAGGTCTGGAAAGAAATCCGCCAGTGAAGACCCCGTCAGGAGCCCCTTGTAGACGATTGTCCGACAGGAAAACGAGACGACGTAGAGCCCGGTATCCACCGTTTGAGCGGCGCGAGCCTCGATCTCGCGACGTGCAGCGTAGAGCTTTCGATCGGCCTCGAGCGGCGGCGTTTCGTCTGGGAAGACCACCAGAAGCTGCTGGATCGCTGGCTTGGTGGCGAGCCCCTTCTCACCCAGCACACTGTCGTCGGTCGGTACGTGGCGCCAGACGAAGCGGGTCATGCCACGCTTCAAGAACACCTCCTCCACGAGATTCTTGAAGACGGGATGCGCGGACTCGCTACGCGGCGGCAAGAACAACATCCCCACACCGATGGGGCCGGTCGTCGCTCGCAAACGCGTTAGACGTTCGTACTCCTGACGAAAGAGCGTGCTCGGGACCTGAAGCATCAGCCCGGAGCCGTCACCGGTCTTGGCATCCGCATCGAAGGCGCCACGGTGAACAACGCCACAGACCGCCTCGATCGAGCGCTCGACGATCTCGTGCGTTCTGTTGGCGGCGATGTCAGCTACAAAGCCGACACCGCACCCATCATGCTCGAATTGGGGGTCGTAGAGCGGTGCTGTTGCGCCAAGAGACATGCCGCGCCGATCGTGAGGGCCCACCCGCCTACCGGATTCTAGTGTTTCAGGCGTTACTAGGACACTACTCCTCGCCGTTTTGCCTGGTACGACCCGCTCGAGCCTATCCCTATCCGTCTCCCCCTCAACATCGACTACCGCGGCGAACTGCACGTGGCCGGCGTGGTGGATGTCGGTGTTGCCTGGTCAGCGGAAGCCCGAACTTAGGTGGACCAACTCCATCGCAGCGTTCTTGCAACACTTCATCGCTCGGCAACCCCTTCTTGGGGTATAAAACGAGCTGATGGACCGCATCGACTAGCTGTGCATTCCGAGGACGTTGTTCATATCGGGGCTCACTTCTGAGATCAATGGGGTTGTCAAAGACACCAAAGCTCAGAAGGAGCGCCCGATGCAGTTGCATGGTAACGCCCGCACGACGCCATACCTACGCCGCGAGATGGTACGCCGTGTCCTGGAGCAGGCGAAGCCTGTGAAGGATACGGCGGCAGCCCTGAGCGTGTCGGAGCGGACGGTGTTCAAATGGCTGCGTCGATACCGGCAAGAAGGCGAGTCGGGACTGGTTGATCGGAGCAGCCGACCGCACCGGTGTCCGCATCAAACGACTCCCCGGACGGTGCGCAGGATCCAGCGGCTGCGTCGCCACAAGTTGACGGCCTGGCAGATCAGCCAGCGAGTGTGTGTGCCACGCTCCACGGTATCGGACTGGCTGCGTCGTTCGGGAATGGGTCGGCTCCAAGACCTGGAGCCCAAGGTGCCGGTGCGGCGTTACGAACGCAAACGACCTGGCGAGCTGCTACACCTGGATACCAAGAAGCTGGCGCGGATCACCAAGCCTGGCCACCGCATCCATGGCGACCGCTCCAAGCGTATCTATGGTGCTGGCTGGGAGTATGCCCATGTCGCCGTGGACGATCACTCGCGGGCCGCCTACACGGAAGTACTACCGGCTGAGGATCAGCACACCTGCACGGCCTTTCTCGCCCGGGCCGTGGAGATGTTCGCAACCCACGGCGTATCGATCCAACGCGTCATGACCGACAACGGCCCCGGCTACATCTCCAAGCGCTTCAATCTGCTGTGCCAGCAGCTCAACATCCGCCACATCTACACGAAGCCCTATACGCCGCGCACCAACGGCAAGGCCGAACGCTTCATCCGCACACTCAAGGAGCAGTGGGCCTACGGCACCTGCTACCGGACTTCGGCTCACCGAGCTCGCGCACTTGTCCCCTGGACGAATCGTTACAATCGTCACCGACCCCATGCTGGCATCGGCAGTCAGACGCCTATGTCCAGGCTCGAGGTGAGTCCGTGGACAACCTACTCAGAACTCACAACTAGCCAGCGTCGGCCGACCCCAGGAGCAATCCTCTGATGATTGAGAAATGGACGCTGTTCTGGGCGCTGGTCGCGGCGCAGACCGTTATCGTAGCGATCGGGCTCGCCGGCGGCACCGGCGACGAGGAACACGCGCGGCTGGTGTTGCGCTGGACGTTCCGCACCCCCGTGGTTCCGTTCCTCATGGCGTTCTGCGCCGCGGCGTTCGCAACCCTTCGACCCGGGCGCACGGCGGAATGGCTGCTCGACGGCCGCAAGTACCTCGGGCTCGGCTACGCCTACGGAATGCTGCTCAGCGTGGTGGCTTTGGCCTGGTTGATCAGCATGAACGTGGGCGTTGCATGGACCAGCCTGTCGGTGCTCGACCGCGTGGAAGGGTACGTCGGATACGCTGTGATCGCGGTTCTCGCGATGACTTCGTTCGAGCGATTCAGCAGCCGCATGACACCGACCACCTGGCGCCTGCTCCACACGGTCGGAATGTACGGGCTGTGGTGGGTGTTCTTCCGCACGAACTGGCTGTACACGCTTTCCGCGTTCCGCCGCGGCCTAGTCGCGGACAACTGGCTTTACCTGCTGGTCACCACCTCGCTCATCGGAGCGCTTCTTTTGCGAGCGACGGCGTTCGTCGTTCGTCGGCGCATCGGAGCCCCGGCGACGCTCCCGAGGGAGCCAGCGCTGGGCGTCTGAGCCTGACAGCAGTGTTACCGATGGTGTCTCCTCCCCGCGCTGATCAGGAGAGCTCGTCATGCCGTCCATGAAACACCACGGGAAGATCTTCGGCCGCGCCCTGCCCCCATGGAGGACGAGACCGCGGCAGCCTTCCTCGACGACTTCGCCGTGTCGGACGACCCCGACAAGCCGATCACCGCCGGGCTGTTCCGCCTCAAGGCCGGCGAGGCGATGACCTATACGTACACCTATCACGAGATCAAGCTCATCGTTGACGGGCAGTTCGAGATTTGCGACAGCGACAGCGGAGAGACCGTCACGGCTACGGCCGGAGATCTTTTCTACTTCCCGAAGGGGTGCACGATCACCTTCACGACGCCGGAGTTCGGGCTCGGCTACTTCTGCGGCCAGCGCGGGCCTGGCGAGGCCTGACCGGTCGGCGGGATGCTCGGCGACCCAGGCCCTTCGTAGCGCTTGCGCGGGCTGCTACTGCTGACTGCCGCGCGAACCGAGGCGGACGCCCTCCGCCTCGGGCCAGCCACCCCGCCCGTCGGCGGCCCGCCCAGCGACATCGACCGCGGGCTGTCGCTCCTCGTCGCCGGCGTCGGTCGGGGCGGCGATGGCCCTGTGCGTCGCTGGCTTTCGGAGCTGCGTCCGGCGCTGGTAGTCAACGTCGGCTTCGCCGGCGCGCTCGAGCCGTCCCTGGCGGCCGGCGGACTCCACGTGGTGAACCGCTGGGTCGACCCGGCGCCGCCCCATCAGCAAAGCGCCCAGGGATCGCGTCCACTGGCCGAAGCGCTCATCGCAGAGCTGGCGCGACGCTCGATCGCGGCGACTAGTGCCACGGCGGTCACCGTCGAGGCGCCGTTCCATGATGCGGCGGCCGGAGTCGAACTGGCCGCCGCCAGCGGTGCCGTGCTGGTGGAAATGGAGGGAGCCCGCTGGGCATCCGCCGCCGAGGAGGTCGGGGCAGCCTTCGTGGCCTTGCGGGTGGTCTCCGATCACGCCGACCTCAGACTGCCGAGGCCGCGCCACGAGCTGCTGGGAATCGACGGCACCGTACACTGGGCTCGCTGGGCCGGTGCCCTGGCCACCGGGCACCGCACCGGGGGCTGGCAGCAGCAGCTTGCCGCTCTTCGGCGGGCGAGGATCGACTGGAGTCGCGCGCTGGCGACCATGGCCGCCCTTGGTGCAGCGCTGCCGGCGACGTCCCGGACGCTGGCGGAGTAATCACGTGCCGACCGACCCGTAGCCCGACGCCGGCTCGTCAGGACCGTCTCAGGATCACCACTTCCGCATCTTCCTGGTCGCCCGCGACGACGAAGACGTGTGAGCCGGCGACGGACACATAGTGCGCCCGCCTTGCCAGTTCGTAGGAGCCGAGCAGAATCGGCTCCGTGGGCGACGACAGGTCAACGATCTGAATCCCCGCCTCGCCGTCGGCAACGTAGGCGAGCGCACCATCGAGCGCCACGTGCTCGGCACGACCTGGCGTCTCGAACGTCGCCGCCCTCACCGGCGCCAGCGGATTCGACACGTCGTACACCTGGAGATTACCGCCGCCGGCACCGCACAGTAGCGTCACCCCCCCACCCGCGGACGACACCTCGATCGCCCGCGGCGCGCCGGCAGCGTGGAGTATGCCAACCGGCTCTGGTGGGCCCGGCCTCGAGAGGTCGAACACATAGAGTCCGCTGGGCGATTCGGTCGCGAACGCCAGCGACCCGAGCGCGACGACATCGCGAGCGTAGCCGTCAAGGTAGTAGGAACCGACCAGCACTGGCTCGGCTTCGTCAGAGACGTCGACCATCACCAGGCCTTCCATGTGGTCGATGATCACGACCTTGGTTTCGAAGGCCGCCGCGATCGAGGCCTGACCGAGTGTGTCGTGCGTGCCTACGAGCCTCGGCGCCGTCGGATCCGAGATGTCGAGGATGCCGAGCCCGAAGAAGTTGGCGCCGACGTACGCACGCGAGCCGCTGATCCTGAACCTCCAGATCTCGTCGGGGAACTCGTACGATCCTCGGCGCTGCGGCGCGGCTGGATCCGAGACGTCGTAGATCGTGAAGGCCTTGCCGAGCGAGATGTAGGCGTAGCCATCGAGCGCCGTCACCTGGCTCGCCAGATAACCCGCCCGCGGCGCCGCCGGCACGGGAATCGAGCCGACCTGTTGGAGGCGCGCTCCTTGAGTGATTGCCGGCACGGCACCCGGCACCAGGCCACCGAAGACCAGGGCCACAAAGACCGCGGCGCACCGGGCCGGCAGCGCCCAGCGGCGACTCATCGGCTCATCGCTGAGTGCCTGTGGCGATCCGGTAGAGCTTCGATTGCGTCCGCAGAATCACGCTTCCGCGCACCACGGCCGGCGTTGCCAGCGACATCTCATCGAGCGCGTTCTTGCCGAGAATCTTGAACTCCGGCCCCGCTTGCACCACGAACGTATCGCCGTCCTCGCTCAGCAGGAAGATCTTGCCGTTGTAGCCCCACGGCGAGGCGGTGAAACCGTTGCCGATCTCGATGCGCTGGCGGCCGTAGATCTCTTCTCCGGTGCGAGCGTCGTGGCAGAGAAGCATCCCTCGGTCGAGCAACGTGTAGTGGTAGTCGCCGTACACCAGCGTCGACACGCTGTACGGACCGAGCAGTGGGTACGACCAGGCGATGTGTTCTGACGATCTCAGCGGGCCGGGGAAAGCTGTCGACGGGCCACCCTCTTCCCACAGCGAGATGTCGCCCGAAGCGCCGGGGCGAATAGCGTAGACCGGACGCAGCGCTCCCCCTGGGTAGCCCGCACTGATATAGACCAGCCCGTGCTTGGCGAAGGGTGTGGGAACGGTCATCGACGACATGCCGTCGATCTGCCACAGCAGGTTGCCGTCGAGATCGTACGACCGGACGCCGGCCGCTCCTGCCGTGACGATCTCGGTGCGCAGCTCGTTTTCCCATACGAACGGCGTTGACCAGCTCCGCGACCAGTTCGGCCCGCCGTTGTCCTCGCGAAGCACCCTCCAGATCTCCTCGCCGGTCGCCGTGTCGAAGGCAACGAGGAACGTTCCGGCGGCGTTGTCGTTGAGGATGTAAAGGCGGTCGTCGTGCAGGGCCGGCGAGGCAGCCGGGCCGTACTGCAACCGCGTCTCGATCACATCGACCTTCGTGGTCCACACGATCTCGCCGCTCATGTTCAAGGCGCCGACGAGGCCGATGCTGCCGAAGTGCACGTATAGATGGCGGCCGTCGGTGACCGGCGTTTCGGTCGCGTAGGTGTTCTTGATGTGCTTGGCGAAGGGCGGGTTGCCGCGGTGCAGCTGGCGCTCCCAGTTCAGCTTCCCGGTAGAGAAGTCGACGTCGTACACCACCCAGCGATGCTGCGCCGATGACTTGATCCCCCCGAAGTCGTGTCCCTCCTCGTAGAGGCCAGGTACGGGAGCGGGCTCGTAGCCGGCGCTGACTGCGGAGGTGACGAAGACGTGATCGCCCCATACCACGGGCGAGCTCCAGCTCTGCCCGGGAACGTCGATCTTCCAGACGACGTTGTCGGTCTCGCTCCAGGTGTCGGGCAGGGCCGGATCGTCGACAACTTCACCCGCGTGTGGGCCGCGGAACCGTGGCCACTGGTCTTGACCAACCGCGGATGTGCCCATGAGCGCCAGCAGAGCTGACCCGACGGTGCCGAGCACGAGGCGATTCATCCGAGCAAGCTATCACGCTATCGTGGTCAGTAGCGTTGCCCGTCAATATCGCCCGTCCTGGTACTCGCATGCACCTCATGGCCGACTGTCCCACCGAGATACGCACAGACACGCGGTCATACGAGGCCCTGGCAGACGAGTTTCAATGGCGCATCCCGAAGCGCTTCAACATCGCCGAAGCGGTGTGTGGTCGCCATGCTCGCTCGACACCGCAGTCGCCGGCCGTGATAGAGGACGATCCAGAGAACGGCCACCGTATCGTCAGCTTCGCGGAACTCGAGGTCCTATCGGCCCGCTTGGCGGTGGGGTTGCAGCAACGCGGCATCGGTGTCGGCGACCGCGTCGCGATCACTCTGGAACAAGGCACAGACACGCTGTCGGTTCACATTGCCTGCTTCATGATCGGGGCGATCTCGGTTCCGATCGCGTCGCTCTACGGGACGGAGGGCTTGGCCCACCGACTCGAGGATTGCGGCGCCCGTGTGCTCGTAACCGACCTCGCCGGGGCCGCGAAGCTCGGCGCGATGGAGGGCATGGGCAAGTCGAAACGACTACCCGCTCTCGAGCACGTCGCCGTTGCGACGAGTCGTGCCGACCCCAAGCCAGAGCTCGACTCGAGCTCGTTCGCGAAGGTTCGGGGCGCCCTACCCTTCGCCGAGCTCAGCGCGCCGGCCGAAGACGTCAGCGAGCTCCGGTGCCAGGCCAGCGGGCCCGACGACCCCGCAATCCTCTTCTACACCTCGGGCACCTCGGGGTCCGCCAAGGGGGTACTCCATGGGCATCGCGTCCTCATCGGCCACCTGCCGGGCTTCCAGATGGTCTTCGACCTCGCGCCGGCCCCGGGGGACGTCTTCTGGACCCCGTCGGTGTGGTCGTGGGTTGCGTCGCTGGCCGAGGTCGTACTGCCGGCGCTCTACTTCGGGTGCCCAGTCGTTGCCAGTATGGAGCGATTCTCCATCCAGGCGGCATACAGGATCCTGTCCGATCACCAGGTCACCTGTCCTTTCCTCGCCCCTGCGGCGCTGCGACGTATGCGGGCCGAACCCCCGGCACGGGGGGTTCGCTTCGCTCTCCGATCGGTGATGACCGGCGGTGAGGTCTCTCCTCCCGAGGTTCTGGATTGGACCCACAGAGTCTTTGGGGCCACCGTGAACGATATCTACGGTCAGACCGAAGCCAATCACATCGCCACCGGTTGCAGCGCCCTGTTCGAGACGCCGGACGGTGCCATCGGCAAGGGAGTTGTCGGACGCCGTGTCCGAATCGTCAACGATGACAACCAAGAGGTCGCGCCCGGCGTTTCCGGCGAGATCGCCGTGCACTGTGACGACCCGATCGTCATGCTCAGGTACTGGAATCTGCCGGAGGCGACCGCAGAGAAGCTCGGCGAGGGTTGGCTACGCACCGGTGATGCCGGTTTCGTCGATGCTGACGGCTTTCTGGTCTTTCAAGGCCGCCTCGACGACATGATCATGGCGAGCGGCTATCGCCTCGGACCCGAGGAGGTCGAGGGAACTCTGCTGGCCCATGAAGCGGTCATGGAGGCCGGTGTGGTGGGCTTGCCGGATCCGCAACGCGGCGAGATTGTGGCCGCGTGCGTGCGGCTCAAGTCGGGCTTCGACGCGAATGACGAGCTCGCCGTCGAACTGCAGGATTTCGTCAAAACGCGGCTGGCAGCACACGCGCGCCCTCGACGTGTCGAGTTCGTCACCTCGCTACCCGCCACTTCGAGCGGCAAGACCCGCCGTGCCGAGATCAGGAGGCGCCTCCTTGCGGCGGATGCCTGAGTCGACCGCGTCCGGCCGAGACCGCCCGGTAGCGCCTCGTCAGCTCAGTTGGCGTTGCGCTGGTTTGATCCTCAGCCGACCACAGACATGGCCACGCGTTCGACGAAGATGGCGACGATAGCGAACGAGCCTCCGAGCAAAGCCAAGGAGCCGAGTGCGAAGATCGCTTTCAGTACTTGATTCTGGAAGGGAGCCGCAGATACGAAGGCGCCGAACTGCGTAACAACGCGAGCGCCTACATAGAGCGCGATCACCATCGCGACAATACCGAGAGGCGGCGCATCGTCGATCCAGGCGGAGCCGACGAGAGTGGCGGCGGCGAACACGCGCGGCAGCCAGCTGAAGAAGATCTCTTCGGCGGGAGCCAGTCGATCTTGTAGGGACTCAAGGGCTTCTAGCATGGGCTCGGGGAACTCCTGGGTGCGCGTTCGATCCGGATCCGGTGCGGCGACGGCTCAGGTAGACCGGCGCCACCCGATGACCCGGAGGTGCCGCCGCCGGCTTTCTGCGTCCGCGACAGCCTAGCGCACGGAACTTTGCATGCTCAAGTACTTTGAGAACAGGTTGCCTTCGTTCCAAGTGGGTCGTGCGTCGGCGTCAGCCACGTCACGGGTGACCTCGGCGACGAAGGCAGCGTAGCGGGCGGCGGCAACGTAGTCCCATGCCAGGTCGACTTCATCGGACGGGCAGGTGCAGGTGCTCGGCCACGTAGCGGCGCAACTCGGTGATGCCGTCGACGTTGGGGTCGCGAGCCGTCATGCCGCACATGAAGAACATCGACGGAATGCCCTGCAGCACGAAGCGGTAGTGGTCGGAGCGCGTGAACAGGGCCTCCTCCGGCAGAGGGTCGGTCCCGACGCCCAAGCCGAGCCGCTCGGCCACCCTGCGGACGTTGGCGTCGAGCGACGAGTGCTTCGTCCCGAACGGGATGATGTCGGCAAAGTCGTAGAGAAACACGCCGCTGTCGAGGTTGACGTTGGCGACGATGCTCTCGAGCGGCACCGGGGAATTGTGGGTGAAGTAGTCGGAGCCGACCAAGCCACGCTCCTCCGCGGTGACCGCGACGAACAGAACGGACCTACGCGGCGGTCGCGCCGCCAGCACCCGGGCGACCTCGATCAGCACCGCCGTGCCGGAGGCATTGTCTCCGGCGCCGTTGTAGATGTCGTCGCCGGTGGCGTCGGGACGGCCGACGCCGACGTGATCGAGGTGAGCGGTGACGACTACGTGCTCGTGCTGTAGTCCCGGGTCGCTGCCTTCCAGCAGCGCCACTACGTTGGGGCTCTCGAAGCCGCTGTGCAGGCTCGTCTGCGACAGGCTCACCTCGGCGGGCAGAGCAAACCCGCCCCCGGCCCGCCCCGGCGACTCCGCCGTGGGTAACTCGCCGGCCTGTATCGCGGCGAACGCAGCACTGACCTCGGCAAAGGACCGCTCAGCTCCCTCGAATAGCATCGCGGCCGTCTCTCGACTCACCGTCGCTTTGGCTCGCAGCCCCGGCGTCGGATCGTGCCCGCGGCCGTCGCTGGTCGTCCAACTCATCGAACCGCGCTCGGCGCCAAGCGCCGCCAATGCAAAGAGGTCGGCCTGCCCGTCGCCGACCAGGTGCGCCCGCAGCATGCCCACCGCGCCGTTCGCCTCCGCCGTCCGCGCCTTGGTCGCGTCGCGACGCAGATGGGCCCTCTCGTCGGTAGGAAGGCGACCCGGAGCACCGACGAGGGTCAGCACGAGCTTCCCCTCGACGTCGAGCCCCGCGTAGTCGTTGACGCCGAGGTCCGGAGCCTCGATGCCGAATCCCGCGAAAACAACCGGCGCCCGCAACGAGCTGCTGGCGGCGGCCGGCTCCGCGTCGATGACGAAGTCCTCTAGCGAGTCCAGGGCGCGACGGCCGTCGGCCGCGTGGATCTCCATGCTCGCGGCAGCGTTGTCTGCCCGCGAGATCCGCAACGGCACCCATTGCAGGTAGCCGCCATCGCCGCCGGCGGGGCTCAGACCCAGTTGGCGGAAGTGGCTCTCGACATAGTCGGCTGCGATGTCGAAGCCCGCTGTCCCCGGCTCACGGCCTCGCAGCAGGTCGCTGGCAAGAAAGCGGACGTGCGCCTCGAGCACCGTCGCGTTCAGTGCCGACGCGGAGACCGGGGTCGTCGCCCCGGGATCACCGGGGGCCACGGCGCCGTCGCAGCCCGAAGCCGCGGCCAGAGCAGTGAAGAGGATGGCACCTGGTGTGTTCATCATCTCTCCGTCGTGGCGACGCAGCCCGCTGGCTCGAGTTGGTCGTCGTTCTTTCTCTGGCTGGCCCACCGTGGCGGGACACTAGCAGTTCGCAAGGACGTTGCGTGGGCTTGGGTCCATAGCTGCCTTGGTGAAATTTGCTTGACCTCGATAGCTTTGACTGACAAAGCACCTTGTATGAACAGAATGTCATCTCGCCTCAGCCGCGTCCGTTCGCTTCCGACCGGCATTTCGACGCCTCGGCTCAGCAGTTCGACTGCGTCCCACCGTCGGTCCTCGGGCCGCAGAACGCGCGGCCGATGGTCGTTCGACCTCCTGTAGTCGGCTGCGGGTCCCATCGCTATAATCGCGGGCGTGCTAGTCGTGGGCGTGTTGAGCCACGCCCTTCTGACGAGGACGCGCCGGCTCCACGCGTCGCGCCTCGAGAAACGGGAACAAAGCCATGCTCGCGAAACGACTGCCCGCTCTTGTGTTGATCGCATTCGCCACGTTCGGCACGGCAACGTGCGACCTCGTTCCGCCGGCTTTCAAATCGGATCTTCTGATAGTTGCGGCGTTTTGTAAGTGGGTCCATACGATCTTCAGCCCCGTCGATTTGGCCGACTGCGTCGGCCGCCTCAAGGACCCCCCCCCCCAAACCGCGACGGACCACTTCCGCCTGGACGCCCGCAGGCGCCCGCGCCGCGACCACGACAACGGGAATCACTGTTGTCGAACGGCTCGGACTGGACAAAACGGTGAAGGGGTCCCAGATGCCCGAGTGGGTGGTCGACCTGCCGGGTAGCTCAAGACTCGGCGACAATCAGGGAGTGGCCGGTAGCGTCGCGTTCTTCGACGAGAACCTGCTGGGAGCCACCAAGGCCCCCAAGAAGGTCGAGGTGACCGTCTACGCGGTCGACAAGGCGGGCAAACGCAAGAAGGTTGGGAAGAAGAAAGGCAGTATCAAGAAGGGGGAAGTCGACGTCGTATTCAGGGGGTTGGCGGCGCCAGGCGACCACTTCCAGCTGGAAGCGAAGCTCAATGGAGGCAAGGCGAGTGCCGGTGAGGTCTGGTACCAGGCCTCCCTCGCGGATCTTAGCGGCCTGTCACGTGCGCGCTCGTCGTCGCGGCCAGCAGCCCCACACAGAGTGGCGTCTGCGGCGTCCGTCTCGAGTCGAGGAGTCATCCTGCTCGAGACACACACCGTTTCCGGCAGTAGCAAGGCACCGGCCTTCACGGCGGACATCCTGCCGACCAACCTGAGCACCACGGACGCCAAAGGCCGCCAGGTGGCGGCGGCCTTCACGGTCCTGAACCAGAACTATGAAGCGGGCAAGGGGCCGACCAGCGTCACGGTGACCCTCTACGACGTCAACGCCAAAGGGGCGCGCAAGAAGATAGGCACCAAGCAGGCGAAAGTCGACAGCGGTGGCGCCAACGTCGAGTTCGGTCAGTTGTCGGCTCCATCGCACCACCACCAAGTGCAGATCAAGCCCAACGGACCGAACGCGTCGACAGGCTACCTGGTCTATCTCGCGGGCGAAGGCGGCGCCGACACGTTGAGTCGACTAGCCGAGATCCGCGGCAGGGGCGACGACTGGAGCACCGAGCGGCAGTGAGCCCATCCTGAGTTCCGCCCGGGCGTTCAGGAGCGGCGTCTTCCCACCTCGATACTTCCCAGATTCTGGGCATAGCCGATCGCCTCTGCGCCGTGTAGCGTCGCGGCCCGCAGAATTTCGAAACTCGGCCTGGGAGTTGAACCGGCGCCGCCAGCAGGTAGGCTTGCGGTGGGTGTGAAGTGCCCTCGGGCGCGGGAGATCTTTGGTGAAACAGCGTGAGCACGCAATTCGGTCCTTCGGTCTCGTCCTGGCGTTGATCGTCACCGGGCTACCCGTAGCGAGTGTCAGCGCGAGCTGGAGTGCGGCGTCTTCCGTGATGCTGGCTCAGGAGGCGCTGCCGGCACAGACGCCGATGTTTCGCTCCGCCGTCAGGCGCGTGCGTGTCGACGCCATCGTTGCCGACCAGGACGGCAACTTCCTCGACGACTTGAAGGCGGACGACTTCCGGGTCTTCGAGGATGGGGTCGAGCAGGAGATCTTGAACGTCCAGTACGTCAGCCTGACAAGAGCAGAGGTCACCAACGTGGCCTCTCACGACGAAACAGTCACGGCGCGCGAGGAAGTGCCGGCGGAGCCTGCACCCATCCGGCGTAGCCCTGCAAGTCTCGGGGCTGTGGTGTACCTGGTCGACTTGCCGAGTCTGGATCGAAGGAACAAACCGCGGCTAGCCGACTCTCTCGAGAGTCTCTTCGAAGGGGAGGGTGACCTGGAGGTGCCGCGCAGCGTGTTCATGATCGACAACACGGGCACTGTTCAGGAGATGGCCCCGTTGACGACTGATCGTGAAGTGCTTCGCGATGCGGCGTCGTCGGTAGCCACGGCCGGGCAGAGCACATCTGTCTTCAGCCGCATGGAGCAGGAGTATCAGCCAATCATGCAGCTGGCGCTCGACGCGCAGGAATCGCCATCGTCGCGGCGTTCCAACGATTTCGTCCCGGTCATGTTGCTCCAGATTCTCGACCACCTCGAGCGAAAGGCCAGGATAGATGGGGCGCACGAGCGCCGGCGCGCCGAGCAGACACTTCGGACTCTTCTTCACTTCATCAACGCCCTGTCGGCAATGGAAGGTCGCACTGCCCTGGTGTGGATCTCCTCCGGTGCGATGATCACCGACGGGGGACCCTACTCGGCTTTCTCGATAGCGGTGCGTGAGGCGGTCAACGCTCCAACGGGGGCTTCGACCCTGGAAAGGTCGGGACTGAGCCAGCGCGTCCTCGACTTGATGGAGGAGGTGTACCAAACGGCGAACACCGGCAACGTGAGCATCTACACGGTCGATCCGCGCCCGCTCTCGGAGCTCAACAACCTCAGCACCAGCGCCGCCATCGGCACTGGCGTGGTGTCCACGGCACTACGAAGCCACGTGCGGCAGGCCTATCGCGATCTCACCGTACCGCTCGTGGACATAGCTGCCAACACCGGCGGCCGGTCCTTCATCGGCTGGAGCGATCTCGACCGAGCGTTCGAGGAGCAGTACAACGACTCGACGCAGTTCTACCTGATCTTCTATGAGCCACCGGCACCACACGAGGATGGCGGATACCACGAGATCGAGGTGCAGGTGAGCTACCCGGAGGCGAAGGTGCGAGCCCGGCCAGGCTATCGAGAGCTACCGGATGCGGCGCTCAGGGCTCGCAAGGTGGCCGCCGCCTTGGCGCTGCCAGGCTCGGTTATGGGACGCCCGGTACCCACCGCCGCGTTCCACCGTTTTGAGCCCGACGGCTCGCCCAAGATTCTACTGGTTGCCGCGTTGCCGCGGCCCGCAGAGACGATCACCGGTAGCTGGGCGCCCGCGTTCGCGGGAGTCGACCCCGCCGAGGATATCCCCGAGGAGCTGATCGACGTGCTGGGCATCCCGTACTTCCGCGTGCATGCCCTCGCGGTGAATGACGCGGGCGAGATCAGCGGCGAGACTCACACCGTCGTTCTGCCACGCGCCGACCTGGCGGAGTTCGCACCCGATGCTGCCTTCCGACACTTCCGCTACACGACGGAGTGGTCGGTCGAGCCGGGAACCTACGATATCCGGCTGCTGATCGCTGAAGACGGCGGTGACCGATTCGGAACGTCGAGGCTGGAGTTGCGGGTTCCGTCCAGCGACGGGTGGACAATGGCGGATCCGATGCTCGGCGTAGTAGACGCCGATGCCGGGTTCACACCCCTGTTGGACGAGAGCGTTTCCGCGGGTATCCAGATCTCCGCGAGCATTCAGATCAGGGGCGCGACGAGCCCCTACGTTTCTGCCGCGATCTTCCATCCCGCCACATTGAGCACCATCGCCGATATCCCGGTCCACGGATTGCGGCCCGTGGGTCTGAGCGTACACAGCGGCGTTCTGCCGCTGCCGTATCTCGACCCCGGCGAGTACACGGTCGAGTTGTACGTGGCCGATACGGCCGCCGATGGCCGGGCGGTCCGGCTGATGCCGCTGCGCGTGGTGGAAGGCCACTAGCCGGGCGAGCCGTCACGTCGGTGCCTTGGAAGTTGCCTGCAACGCATACGGGGAGATTCTGCTTGACGCCAGTTACTTTGAATGGCAAAGTTCCTTGCATAAACAACTCGACGACTCGCCACGGCCGGTCCCATTCGCTTCCGTCAGCCACGTTTCTCCTGCTGGCCGCACCTCTCCTCGCCGCCTGCACGATCGCCCACGGCGACGACCCTTCGTCGGTTCTGTCGCACATCGACGAGCCACCCGACCCGATGTATATCGACGCGGTCGAGTGGGTGCGCCCTCTCGTTCGCGAACTAATGGTCGAGGGGAACCTGCCCGGCCTGTCACTCGCCGTGGGGGTGGCGGGAGAGGTCGTCTGGGCCGAGGGCTTCGGCTGGGCGGATATCGACGAGCGGCGACCGGTGACGCCGATGACCCGTTTCCGCATCGGGAGCGTCGCCATGCCGATGACCGCCACGGCCGTCGGACTGCTGCACGAGCGCGGGCTGATCGATCTCGACGCGCCGGTGCGAAACTACGTGCCGAGCTTTCCCGAAAAGGAGCGGCCCGTCACCACGCGCCAGCTGATGGGACACATCGCTGGTGTGCGCCAGTACAGCGACGACGAGGAGTTGATGTATATGCGGCGCCACTGCGACACCTCACTCGACGGGCTGCCGCTATTCGCCGATGATCCGCTCCTCTTCGAGCCCGGTACACGGTACCGGTACTCACCCTACGGCTGGACGCTCGTAGGCGCGGTCGTCGAAGCCGTCGCCGAAGAGCCGTTTCTCGACTTCCTGCAACGCGAGGTCCTCGACCCGCTTCAGATGCGAGACACCATCCTCGATGACCCCGCGCCCGTTGCCGACCGCACGAGCTTCTATTGGCCGACTGCGGCTCGTGATCCGAGCTTCGGCGTCGAGAGCGCCATACGAAAGGGCGCTGAGAACACCTGCATCCAAGGAGCGGGCGCCCTCCTGTCGACCCCGACCGACATCGTGCGGTTCGGTCTCGCGATGCTCGAAGGACGCTTGTTGCGCGCCGAGACGCTCGGGATGCTTCGGACCCCGCTCGAGCTCGGGTCCGGGGAATCGACCGGATACGGGCTCGGCTGGTTCGTGCGCGAGATCTCGATCGGGCCGGGATCCGAACCGACGACGGCGTTTGGCCACGAAGGCAGCTCGGTCGGCGGAACGACCTCGTTGGTGATACTTCCCGAGCACGGGATCGTCATCGCGGCCACTGCCAACGTCTCGTTTGCTGAGAGCCTGGCAACTGAACGGGAACTCGGCGCGGGCGTGCGTCCGTTCGTTCGCGCCGCGTCGCTGCCGCGTGTGCTCGCGAACACATTCGCCCGGGCCAACACGGCTGCCCCGCGATAGCTCGCTCTCAGTAGCCCCGATCGGCGAGGAGCTTCCGCATGACGTCTCTGCGCATGCCCATTCTGCTCGCGAAGCGACCGCCTGGATGATCCAGAAGCCAGACGTGCATCATCTGCGGCCCGCGGGACGAAGGGGTGCCGATAGCGCACGTCCCATCGGCGCGGGCTGGAACGTGTGTGGCCCTGCCATTCTCGAAGCACCGCACCCGTGACCAGGTATGGAAGTGCCAGCGTGTTAGCGGGCCGCCTATCTGCGGTCCCTCATCCTCCGGGCTGTTCACAATGAACATGAAGGCGAGCAGTTTCTTGCCCAGCTCTTCACCGGAATACATCAGAAACTCAGGGCGCTGCGGATCAAGGACCTGCTCATCGTTGATGAAGGTCGTGTTCATGTAGTGCGAGCGATCCCCCGGCATGGGCTCAAAGCCGTCCGCTATGGCCTGCTGAAAGTCCAGCCAGCCATGCGCTCGGGCACTGGTAACAGTCGTTGCCAGCAGCTCATCGGCAGCCCTTTGCTGCTCGGCGGTCGGCTCTGAGCTCGGGAACCGATTGAGCTCGTATATCAGCATGCCCATGGCCGGTGGCTTCATGTCCACCTCCGATTCCGGGGCGCAGCCAAGCCTCTTTCCATCGCTCTGCCACGTGCAGACCTCGCGTTCGACGCTGAGGCCAATCTGTGGGGTGTCGGCTTGGTCGGCAGCACTTGCCGAGACGGCGACTAGAGCGGCAAGGGCGGGAGCGCTCGCCAACCGCAAGACAGCGCCCAATCGCCACCGGGGCCTGAGCGTTGTTGAAGCCAACCTGAATGCGTCTTGACGCATGTCTCGGGTCCACCGTTCAGATCTGAGGCCTAATCACCGATCGTATTGATGGCTCTTCGCGACTCATTTGTTCCTAACCGCGATTTCCAAGATTGACCTGACCCCGCAATACGTACCAACTCTTATCTCAGCAACTCGGTGCTGACAAGATGAGACGAGAAGGCGGCCATGTCCCACCCGCGCTCAGTCGCGGCGCTTTGGCACCGAGTCAGCCTTCAAGGCGGTGGTTCGCGGAGCGGCAGTCAGAGCCAACGTCAGGAGGCTCAGACCCAGCGGCACGAGGACCGCCGGAGCGCTGCGCTCAGCTGGCTGACCGAGCACGACGAAAAGCCCCAGCGCGAGTACGCAGGAAGGCCACCACCATCCCGCCGCATCGCGGCGGTGGCGTCGAACGTGCAACCACGTGACGGCCAGAAGTATCGACACACCGAGCCACGCCGCTCCGTGCGGCGCCAGCGATATTCCCGAGATCGAACCGACCAACGCCGCAGCAGCAAGCGCCCGACTAGCCTCGTCCTCCGTGACACGGCCGATAGCGATGATTGCCGCCAGGAAGAAGACCGCCATGGCGGACCAGGCGGCGGGGGTCATTTCGGCCGGAAGAAGTCGGGGAAGCAGAGCGACGAGGCCTGCCAACGGAACCCCCGCCAGCAGGAAGGGACGCCGGAGCACCACGGGCGCCGGCCCGAAGTCTCGCTTCCAGAAAGTCCGCCGGCTCCCGTGCATGCAGATTCGACCCCACGCGCAGGCGTGCAGGAGGATGAGCGTGCCGCCGAGCTCCGCAGCTTCCTCAGCGGCTGCCCGCACGTTACCGGCATCCGACCAGCGCGACCCGATGCCCCAGTAGACCGCGTGCTCGGTTACCTCCAGCAGTGGCGGAATCGTCGCAAGCACCGCGAAGCCCGCGATCAGCGCCATGGCGGTCCCCCGCAGCGACGCACTGACCCAGAGTCCGTAGAGGCCGAGCGTCGCCAGGCCAAGCAGCAACAGGGCGAACGGCAACAGGGACCACCACGTGCCCCAGCCGATGAGCTGATCCATCGACTCGTGCAGTGATCCGATCTCATCGGCAGAGAGAATGGTGAGGACCACTGCAACGCAGCTCCACCCGAGCCTCGTACTCGGGCGAAGCTCCGCCGGCGGGGTGCCGCACGGAGAACGGTCGGCAAACGCTTCCTTCGCCGTCGCGGCCGCGACCGCATAGAAGGCCGCGAGCAGGAGCAGAGCTCCCGACCACCACGCCGCGAGGTTGCCCTCTCCGAGGAGGTTGACGAAATCCACCCATCGTCGTGGAAACAGCGTGCGCATCTCGTGCTGAAAGAAAGTCGTCATCACCAGCACGCCGCAGCCGGCGGCGCCGACGACCGTGAGCACGTCGGAGGCTTCCCGCAATCGGTTCCGCAGCAGCGCACCGAGATAGCGCGCCCTGCTGAAGGCCACGGGCACGATCGATGCCCCGATGAGCACGAAGGTCATCGCCCAGAAGGCCAAGGTCACGCGCCGCAACGTGAGCAAGCGCAGAAAACGTGCGTGTCGATCCAGGTCCGAGGCCAGGGGGAATAAGCGATGCCAGTCGAACGGGCGCGGGGCACCGCCTTCGAGGGCCCAGTGAACGGCCATCTGAGGCCGATCGTCCGTGCGTCTGAGGGTCACCAGCAAGCGGTGGAATCCCTGGTCCAGCTCGACCGTGCCGGAGGTGGGCGCGCCCCAGGTGCCCCGATTCCGAGCCACGCGCTCACCGTCGATCCGCACGCTGAGCCGCCCGGTGGCGGCCACGAAGATCTCGTAGGCACCCGACGTCGGCACGTACCAAAGCCCGCTCCAGCGAATCGTGCGCCGACCCATTCCGCGAGTGAGCTTGTTGGCATCAAGCTCGTCGACCCCCGGCCCGTCGAGCGCGGGCAACGCGACGGTGCCGGACGCTGCGGACACATCGTCGAGATCGGCGCCGGGCAGGTAGACGTCGTAGCGCAGCCCGGTCTGCATCCCCAGGCGTGCGTCCAGCAATGCCCATGCGGCTGAGAGCACCACTGCCAGAGGCAGACCGAGCCTCAAGGCGCGTCTCTGCTTCCAGTCAGGGCTCATCTTGCCGTTCGCTCCGCCACATGCCGGGCTGGACGACTTCCGATGCCCCGTTTGACCGGCGTCACCTACGTCGGGATGGTATCGAACCGGGCTAGTAATCAGGCAAGATCGAAGCGATCAAGGGTCATGACCTTGTCCCAAACCGCCACGAAGTCACGTACGAATGCCTGCTGCGAATCGTCACACGCGTAAGCCTCCGCGACGGCTCGGAGCTGGGAGTTCGAACCGAAGACGAGGTCAACGGCTGTGCCGGTCCACTTGAGCTTGCCCGTGCCGCGATCGCGCCCCTCGAACACGTCTTCGGACGCCGAGGACGCCTGCCACTCCGTGTTCATGTCGAGCAGGTTCACGAAGAAGTCGTTGGTCAAGGTCCCGGGCCTCTCGGTGAAAACGCCGAGCTCGGATTGCCCGACGTTTGCGTTCAGGACACGCATGCCGCCGACGAGCACCGTCATCTCAGGAGCGGTCAGCGTCAGCATCTGAGCCCGATCCACCAGCAGCTCCTCCGCCGGTCTCCTGTGCCCGTTTGCACGGAAGTTGCGAAACCCGTCTGCGGTCGGCTCGAGCACGGCAAAGGACTCCACGTCGGTTTGCTCCTGCACCGCGTCCGTGCGCCCCGGCGCGAAGGGCACCTGGACATCGTGCCCGGCGTTGTTCGCAGCTTGCTCGACGGCTGCGCACCCGCCCAGAACGATCACGTCGGCGAGCGAGACCTTCTTGCCACCGGACTGGGTGCTGTTGAAGTCCGTTCGGACCCCCTCCAGGGTATGCAGCACCATTCCCAGTTCGGCCGGGGAGTTGACTTCCCAGTCCTTCTGCGGTGCGAGGCGAATGCGGGCCCCGTTCGCCCCACCGCGCTTGTCAGTGCCGCGGAACGTTGCGGCCGATGCCCAGGCGGTCGAGACCAGCTGGGAAACGGGCAGCCCTGACGCGACGATCTTGTCCTTGAGGCCAGCGACGTCCTGCTCCCCAATCAGCTCGTGATCGACGTCGGGGACGGGGTCTTGCCACAACTGCGGCTCGGCAGGAACCAACGGTCCGAGACACCGCGTGCGGGGCCCCATGTCGCGGTGCGTCAGCTTGTACCAAGCCTTGGCGAAGGCGTCGGCGAACTCGTCCGGGTGCTCGTGCAAGCGCTTTGAAATCGGCGCATAGATCGGGTCCATCTTCAGCGCGAGGTCGGTCGTGAACATCATGGGGGCGTGCCTCTTCGACGGATCGTGAGCATCCGGCACGGTGCCCGCTGCAGAGGCATCGGTGGGAGTCCACTGCGTCGCACCAGCAGGGCTCTTCACTTGCTCCCACTCGTAGCCGAACAGGTTGTCGAAGAAGTTGTTGTCCCATTTCGCCGGCTCAGTGGTCCAGGCGCCCTCCAACCCGCTGGTGATCGCATCCCCGGCTTTGCCGCTGCCAAAGCTGTTCTTCCAGCCGAAACCTTGCTCCTCTAGGCCGGCACCCTCGGGCTCGGCACCGACGAACTGGTCCGCATCGGCAGCCCCATGAGCTTTGCCGAACGTGTGGCCACCGGCAATGAGCGCCACCGTCTCCTCGTCATTCATCGCCATGCGACCGAACGTCTCTCGAATGTCCTTGGCTGCAGCGAGCGGATCCGGATTGCCGTTCGGTCCCTCCGGATTCACATAGATCAGGCCCATCTGAACGGCGCCGAGGTGCCCCTCGAGCTCGCGGTCGCCGCTGTAGCGCTCGTCTGCAAGCCAGGTGTCTTCAGGCCCCCAGTAAATTTCCTCTTCGGGCTCCCAGACATCCTCGCGCCCGCCGGCGAAACCGAGCGTCTTGAATCCCATTGACTCCAGGGCGCAGTTACCGGTGAAGACCATCAGATCGGCCCAGGATATTTTCCGGCCGTACTTCTGCTTGATCGGCCAGAGCAAGCGGCGCGCCTTGTCGAGGCTCACGTTGTCGGGCCAACTGTTGAGGGGCGCAAAGCGGAGTGTGCCGGAGGATGCACCGCCGCGGCCGTCGCCGATGCGATACGTGCCTGCGCTGTGCCATGCCATCCGAATGAAGAGCGGTCCGTAGTGGCCATAGTCGGCCGGCCACCAATCCTGCGACGTCGTCATCACCGCGTTGATGTCTTTGTGCAGGGCATCCAAGTCGAGAGTCTTGAACTCCTCGGCGTAGCTGAACTCCCGGCCCATGGGATCGGACAGCGGAGAGTTCTGGTGGAGAATCCTCAGGTTCAGCTGATTCGGCCACCATTGTTGGGTCGGCGAGCTCCCAAGCGCGGTGTTTGCGCCTGACATCGGGCACTGGCTTGCTCTGTCTGACACGTGGTCCTCCTGGTGTTCGATCTTGATTGTTGGTTGCTCCGAGATCGACCTGCTGCTCTGTTGATGTCGCTGCCATCGCTCTCGCACAGTATGCGAAGCGCGAGGCCAGTCTCCACTTCAGCCCGCGACCGGAACCGGGGGTTCTTCGATACACTCGGGACAGCGGCCCCAATACACCACCTCGGCTTCCTCGATCTCGTAGCCCGAGTCGTCAGCGGCAGTCAAGCAGGGGGTGGCGCCAACCGCGCAGTCGACGTCGACCATCCGGCCGCAAGTGCGGCAGATGAGATGGTGGTGGTTGTCACCGACCCTATCCTCGTAGCGGGCCGGTGACCCGGCGGGCTGAATGCGCCGGATGAGGCCCTCGTCAGCCAGCATCCCGAGGGCGTCGTACACCGCCTGGCGCGAGATGACACCGATTTCGGCCCGCACGACCTCGGCGACTTCGTGTGCGGTGCCGTGCGGTTGAACCGACACCGCCCGCAGAACGGCGAGGCGCTGGGCCGTTACCTGGACACCGTGTTCGCGAAGCAGATCGGCTCGGTTGACCGTCATGACTTCAGCATGTGCCCAATTCTGGACTCTGTCAAGAACTACTGTTCAGTCCCTCACCAACGTTGAAACCAGTGCCATCGACGGTAAATCAGGCGACCAGTGACTTTCTGGGCTTCCCTTCGAGCCAGCTTGCGCGCCGGCTGATGAAGCCTACCAGTTGAACGAGCGCGTCACCTTCAGCGTCAGCGAACGATCGTGGCGCCCGAAGCGGAGGCCGTCGTAGTCGCCCGCCTGACGGTACACGAGATAGATGTCGTCGCCGACGCGATAGATGTAGCGCAGCCGCGCGAAGACCGACAACGAGTCGGACCGACTGTTGTATTGAACCAAAGCATCGGTGAGCAGCCGGTCAGAAAAGCTGTAGTTGGCGTTGGCGTTGACCACGTTGGTCGTGAAGCTCCCCCCGGGCAACTCGATCCGGTTGTAGCTGAAGCTCGGCGAGATGCGGAACCGCTCGTTGAACCGGAACGATACGCGCGGCTCGATGGTGAAGACATCGCCGTCGTAGAACCCGCCGTGGCGCCCACTGACGCTGGCGCTGAGTGCGCGGCCGCCATACGTGGACAGGAAGACGAAGAACCAGCGGAAGTCATAATCCCCCGGCGGGATGGTCACGTCGGGATGGATCTGGAAGGGGAGGTCCAGTCGCTCGAAGTTGTCGGTGAAGAAGGCACCGAGGCTGTCCCCGGACTCGAGGCTGATGACCGACGCCACCCACCGTTGCCCGCTGACCAACGTGCCGGATGTGTCGTGGAAGGTCGTGTCGGCGACGTTGAAGTTCACCGACCGGAGCCACGGAACGCTCGGTCGAGGGATCCACGAGCCCCGGTAGGCTCGACGAACGATGTCCTCCCGAAGAACGAATCCCAGATCGCTTCTGAAGCCCGGGTCGATGCGCATGATATCGAAGCTGGCGTTCCACAGGTCGCTTTGCCACGCGACCCGGAATTGGCCGGCGAGCTTACCTTCGTCGAGCTCGTCGTCGGTGGCACGCGCGCCGAACGCCGAGATGTTGAGGTTGTCGAAGAAGGTGAAGCTGGCGTCGGCTCCGACGACCGTATTGATGGCGCCGTCGGGCCTCTGGACGTTGGTCACCAAGGCGCCGACGCTGGAACGGGCCAGCACGTCCTGTCGCCAGCGAAAGGCGCTGTATTCCTGCCCGCCGCCGACCGTCGGGTCGCCGGTCTGCACGTGCAACAGGCCGAGGTTGCCGGAGCCCACCTTGCCGGTCACCCGACCGCCGAAGTCGATCGGAATCGGCGCGCCGTCATCCGACAGCCCGATGTTGCGCGAGTGGAAGAGACGGATGATAGGCGGCTCGGAGGCGTCGAAGCGGTCGCGCTGAAGTTGGCCGAAGCTGAAGTTGTTGGCGCCCTCGAGGAAGAAGTCGCGCTTTTCCGGAAAGAACAGCGAGAAGCGCGTCAGGTTGACGCGCTGCTGGTCGAGCTCGACCTGGGCAAAATCGGTCTTGTAGGTGAGATCGGCCGTGAGGTTCGAGGTCAGTTTCACCTTGAGCACGTCGATGCCGAGCTGGTTGGTGACGTCGGATTGCCGTCCGGGGTCCTGGAACACCGACGTGGCACCGCCCAGGAAATACGGCTTGAGGCGGAAGCGTTGCGTCACCGAAAGGTCCTCGAATCCGCGCAGGTCACCGGCCTGCGAGACGGCGATGAACTCGTAATCGCGTCGGTAATTGCTCCATATCGCCTGTTCGTTCTTGCGCCGGATCTGGCGTTCGAAGTCGACTCCCCAGTCGGCAACGCCGGAGGAGAACCTCAGGATCGAGAGCGGGATCACGAGCTCGGCCTCCCAGCCGCGCGCGGTGATCTGTGCAGCCGCCCGCCAGGCCTCGTCCCAGTCGTTGTTGAGCTCGCTCTCATTCCTGATCAGTGCGTCGTGTCGGGTGCCCAGCGCGTTGACGGTGAACTGAAAGGCGCTGCGGCCGTCGTGGAAGGTGTCGAACAGGACGGTGAAGGTGTCGTCGGACCCCCCTCTCCCCCCGCCACCGCGCCCACCGAGAGCATCGCGTCGCAACTCGGCCGCGAGGATGGAGCTCGGAGCGCTGTCGTAGGCGATGACGCCGACGTAGACGTTCTCGTCGTCGTAGAGAATGCGTACCTCGGTGCGCTCGGATGCTGGCTGTCCCTCGTTGGGCTCGCGCTGAAGAAAGTCGCTGGCGACGTCGGCGCCGTCCCAGCTGGCCTCGCTCACCAGCCCGTCGAGCACCGGTGCTTCCGGCGCCCGCCCGACCACCATGCTGGGTGCGACGCCGGGGGCTCGTATGGTGCGCGGTGCAGCCAGCACCTCGGTCGTAGCGGCAGCACCTGGCGTTCTCAGCAGCGGGTTAGCGGTTCCGAACCGCTCCGGCGGCGCCACCGGGGACGGTTGGCCGGCGGCCGGCGGAACGGTGAACATCGGGACGGTCGGGTCGCCTCTCATGGCGTCACCCGCAGCGCCATTGCCGGCAACGCTGCCCGCATCGATCGGCGCGGCCGGCACGACGATCTGCACACGGCCCGCGGAACCAGGTCTGGCAGGTGTCACCATGCGCACGGGGATGACACGCCGCGCCGTCGGGGCGGGGGCCGGCAGCCTCTGCTGCAGCGGTGGGGGTTCGCTCGGCGCTTGACCGTTGCGGAGGGTGCCAGTGCCGCGCCGGTCGCTTACCATGCGCACCGGGATGACGCGGCGCGGGCGCGGTGGCCGGTCGGTTCGTCGTTCCTGCTCCTGCGTGCCCTGGCTCGCGGAGTCCGTGGGGACGCTGCCCGCGGGGATAGGCTCCGCTGCTGATGGTAGCGCGATCGCCAGCACGAGCGTCAACCACACGAGGTGTAGCCGCGCGCACGCGCGCACGGCGAGGCGATTCCACGAGGCTGGAGAGACCGGCGACAGCATTGCTCTTTACGTTACAGTTTTCGGGCCCGCGGGCTCGACAGTCAGTTTTGGAGCCGGAGAGCACTACGGGTCGCGCGTGGCCGGAGCTCGGCAACCGCGTCCTGACGTGCTAGGAGATGACCTGGCCGGCGGCACGGTATCACGTCGGTTCCCTCCACCAGGCGGCGGTAGAGGAAGCCGACGACTCGGAGCGACTGGCGCGTTTCGAGCGCCGGACAGCGCCAATTCGAAGTTCTATTGGGCCAGCGCAGGTGTCGTATCCGGCGGCCGGCGATGGCGCGTGGCCTGCTCGTAGGAATAGGCCATCCCGATCAGGGCCGCCTCATCAAAGGCACGCCCTAGCAGCTCCACACCCACGGGCAGACCCTCTGTCGTGAACCCCGCCGGGACGCTGATCGCCGGCAATCCGGAACGGGCACTGAGATCGCAGTTGGGCATCGCTCCGCCCTGATCCTCACCGATGGGCGCCGGCGGCTCGTTGACGGTCGGATACAAGAGCGCATCCAAGTCGTGCGTTGCCATCAACGACAAGATCTCGACGGTGAGCTCGCCGCGACGAAGCAGCATTTCCTGATACTCCTCACCTCCGAGCACGTCGGAATCGAGGGCACGCTGGAAGTAGTCGCGCACACCAGGGTGAGCCGAGCCGGACTCGACGATCTCGCGCAGTGTCTTGACCGGCGCGCCCGTCCTGGCGGCCAGGTAGCCATCGAGATGGGCGCGGAACTCGTCGATCTCCAGGTCGGGCATGGTCAGAATCCCGGCGATGGCGGGACTATCCACCGCGATCAGCTGGGCGCCGTGCGCCGCCATGGTTTCCGCCGCCCGGCTCACGATGGCGTTAACCTCTTGATCCGCGTCCGACTCACCGAACAGCTCACTGAAGATCCCGATCCGTGAGCCGCCCAACGCGTCGGATTCCAGGAAGCGCGTGTAGGTGTCGGGAACGTTTCCCACGCCGAGCGCCGTGACCGGATCGTTCGGGTCGAAGCCGACGGTGGCGTCGAGCACGATCGCCGCGTCCTCGACGCTGCGGGCCAGCGGCCCGACGGCATCTTGCGTTAGCGCCAGCGGGACGATTCCGTCGACGCTCGACAAGCCGCGCGTCGGGCGAATGCCGACGAGGCTGTTGTGTGAGGAGGGTACGCGGATCGAACCGCAGGTATCGGTGCCCATACCAACCGCCGCGAAGTTCGCCGCGATCGCGGCGCCCGTGCCGCCGCTGGAGCCTCCCGGATTGCGGGTCAGGTCATACGGGTTCAGCGTCTGTCCGCCCAGTGAGCTGAAGGTCTCCCAACCCCACGCCAGCTCGTGCAGATTCGCTTTCGCCAGGATGACGGCTCCGGCCTCTCGCAGCCTACGCACCTGAAAAGAGTCGTCGGGCGGAATCGACCCTTCCAACGCCTTCGATGCCGCAGTGGTCGGCATATCGAAGGTGTCGAAGTTGTCCTTGAGGATCATCGGAATCCCGTGCAGCGGCCCGCGCGGTCCGCTTCGCTGGCGCTCTTCATCCAGAGCATCGGCCACATCGGCGGCGTTCCGATTGACCGCAAGAATCGCGTTGAGCCGGGGCCCTGCTTGGTCGTAGGCTTCAATACGCGCAAGGTATGCCTCGACGAGGTCGCGCGACGTGGTCGTGCCCACGGTCATTGCCGCTTGCAGTTCGGAGACCGTCGCCTCCAACAGCTGGAACGGTGCAGGCTGTGGAGATCCGGGATCCAAAGCGCAGGCCTCCTGGCTCCCGGCAGCAATCGCGACGGTGATCGACGCTGCTATCAGCGACCTCCGGGGTGGCCCGTTGGCCCCCCGGCGAGCGGTTTCGTGGTTTGGCAACTTACCGCTCGTAGACGATCTCGCCACCGAGGATGGTGGCGTCGACACCGACGTCGAACATCTCCGCGCCCTGCAACAGCGTCGGGTCTGCCGACAGCACGGCGAAGTCCCCGAGCTTGCCAACCGCAATCGATCCCTTGTCTCGCTCCTCGAAGCCAGCGCGCGCGCCCCAGATGGTGTGCATCCGTAGGGCGTCCTCGAAGCTGAGCTCCTCGCCCGGCGGGGTGCCGCCGCCGTCCTCCGGCGAGGCCATCAACGAAGCGATTGCCCCCATCGGGCTGAAGACCGGCACGGTGCCTGTGGCGTCCGAGACCGCGACCGGGCGAACGCCCTCCTGAACGAGCGTGCGGTATCGCGGAACTGTCCGGGGCGTCGTGCGCGGCTGTGTGCTCCTCTGCTGGGGGGGCGTGATGATCGGGATGAGGCCGAGCTCCGCAAGGCGTTGGATGCGATCGAGCGCCTCGACGTCTCCACCGTGCTCGAGCCGATGGCGCATGGGCGTCGGATCGCGTTGCAGCGCCACCTCAACGGCCGCCTCGGCGGCAGCATGTCCCGGGTCGGTGACCACGTGCATCATGAGTTGCACCCGAGCGGCATGCGCCCGGAACACGAACTCATTGAGCTCCTGTTGTGTCCACTTGAAGTCGGTAAAGGCGCGACCCAGACCATCGCTGCCGGCGCCGTCGACGAAGATCTTGATGCCGCCGAAACGGAACATGTCGTTGCCGAACCCTGGCTGCAACCCGATCGCCAGGAAGTCGTCGATCCCGAACAGGTGCGGCACGTGGTAGTAGGCGCGCAGGCGAATCGGTAGCTCCCCGGAAGCCTGCACCGCCTGGTCGGCCAGAAGATCGGTCCCGGCCAGCGGCAACGTCTGGATCGAGGTGATCCCCTTGGCCACGAAGAGCTCCGAGGCGTGAGCCCGGAGCGCTGCCTCGACCTCTGCGAGTGTGTGGGCGGGCGGCAACGTCCAGATCTCGGTTGCGATACCCGTCGGATCTCCCCCAGCGTCACGATGCACGAGCGCGCCCCTGGACGCCGCGTCGTCCGAGTCCCAGAGACCGAGCTCCCGAAGGCCTCGCGTGTTCACCATGCCGACGTGGAAGCCGGCGTAGAGGATCAGGGGGTGGTCCTCGGTAATGGCGTCGAGTTCTTGGCGATCGGGAAGCCGACCCTCCTCGACGCGGCCAGCCATGCCGAACGAGCCCCGACCGATGATCCATCGTCCCGTGGGGCTCTCCGCCGCTTTCGCTTGCAGCGCTGCCTTGATCTCGCGAAGACTGGTGAACGGAGGCGTGTGGCAGGCGACGTGATAGGCGCGCGCGTTGCACGCCATCTCGAAGTGGACGTGGGCGTCGACGAAACCGGGAACAACCCCACGCCCGCCGGCATCGAAGACCGGGGCTGCCCCGGCGGCCGCGCTTACCGCATCGTTGCTGCCGACCAGGGCGATGCGGCCAGCGCGGACGAGCACTGCCTCAGCTCGCGGTTGGTCCGTCTCCAGGGTCACGACGCTGCCGTTGACTAGCGCCAGGTCGCGCGCCCAGCGCCCGCCGCCCCTGACAGCCTGGCCGGTGCCTGTGCCGGGCGTCCCACAGCCGATCGGGAGTGTGGCCCCGACGCCTGCGGCGGCGCCGAGCTTGAGCAGATCACGTCGTCTCACGCGGCGTCACTCCTGAAAACTCATCCGTACTGCGTCGAGTCTTCTCTTCTACCCGGGATCTCCGAGATGACCCTTGTCGAGTCGCGTTCTCGATTCGGTCAGTAGCGGGATCCAGGAGTCAACCACTGATCGTCGGGCTCCTCAAGGGTTTCGCTGCTCCATTGAGCTCGCCAGCGACGTGGGCCGCTGCTCGCACGATTTGCGCGCGAAGCCAAGCTGATTGCGTCGCTGAGTCATCCCGACATCGCCACCATAGTGGCCTCCAACGGTTGTGGCGGAATGTCGGGTCGGGAGATGATTGATGTCCGCGACCGAGCACGATGACGCGAGCCGGAGCAGGCAATGCCCCGAATCAGGGCCGCTGGTTTCTTAGCCGCAATCACGTTGTTGGCTGAGCTTTCGCACCCGGGGGGCCAGCTCTCGCCAGTCGAGAGCCAGGTATTGAACGCTCTGGATGACGGCAGGACCATCGCCCTCACGCGCCGCCTCTCGGAACAGCTCGTCCAGAACGACTCGGGTGCGGGCGCCGGCTCGGCCATCGCTGGCAGCAGCGATGAGCGCCTCCTGGCTGGCTTCATCGAGGCCGAGATGACACGGCTAGGCCTGGAGGTCCGCCGGGAGAGCTTCCCCGTGCACGCCTACGACTACGGCGAAGTGTCGCTGATCGCCGCTGGGAAGAGGCTTCCGGCAATCACCCTGCACACCGCCGCCGGCACCTCGGGTACAGCCGAGGGAGTGCCCTATTCGAAGGGCAACACTGCGGGTGGAGCGACACTGCGGACGAAGCTGGTTGACGCCGGCAATGGGTTTGCCTCGGACTATGCGGAGCTGGATCAAGTGCGGGGCAACGTCGTGCTGGCGCGCCGGCCGGGATGGCCCAGCGGCTACGTGGTGATGGAAGCGGCACAACGGGGAGCCGCCGCCATCCTGTTCCACGGCTATGGCAACTACGTCGGTGAAACGCCGGACGACGCGTTGCAGCAGATGACCCTCGGGTATCGTGACCCGATCCCTGCAGTGACGATCAGCAACCGTGATGCCGCATGGCTCAAGGACCAGCTTGCCAAAGGCGAGGTGACGATCGAGCTGGAGAACCGGGTCGACGTCGACTACGGCGTTTCCGAGAACGTCATCGGCATGATCCGGGGCAGGGAGCTCCCGGACGAGTGGATCGTGATCTCGGCACACCACGACCGCTGGTTCCAAGGAGCCCAGGATGACAGCGTTGGAGTGGCCGTCATGCTGGAGCTGGCCCGCGTGATCTCGGAAGGTTACCGACCGCGTCGCAGCGTCCTGTTCATTGCCTTCGGAAGCGAAGAAGTAGGAGGACTGTGGACCGAGTACGACTGGCTGGCGGGCTCCCATGCGTTCATTCGGGCGCACCCCGAGGTCACCTCGCGACTGGCCTATGCCTACAACGTCGATGGCGCCGGGTGGGAGGGGCGTGAGGGCCGCGTGTACGCCACCCTCGACCAGGTTGCCCTGCAGCGCGAATTGCTGGCGGAGCTCGATCTTCAGGATCGGGTGACGGTGCGACCGGGTGTGACCAGATGGAACGACGCCTGGTCGCTCGGAGGCGCCCGGGGCGGAGCGGTCTCCTATCTCTCCTGGGAGGGTGAATTCGGCCGCTACTACCACACCGAGCATGACGTCTACCGTGCCGACGACTACACCAACCTGATCGACGACCTGCGGCTCGGAGCGCTCGGCGTGCTGCGGGTCGATCAATCGGTCGTCTTGCCAATCCGTTTCTCGGACGTCGCCGACTGGGTGACCGGGCAACTCCGGAGCATAGAGGGGGCACTCTCCGAGGCCGGGATGTCCGAGCTGCTCCGCGAGGCTCAGGAGGGGGCCGACATTCTACGTAGGCAGGCCGACAAAGCAGAGGCGGCCTATTCGTCGATAGGTGACGGGGCCAATGCAACCGTGCTGAACGCATTGCTGATGAACACCCGCCACGACCTCGTTCCTTGGCTACTGAACACAGAAGAGCGCCTGCGAGGAAGCCGCTACGCAGAAGACTTCGCCGCTCTCCAGAGGGCTCGTCTCGCTGCTGCAGCAGGGGATACGGAGGCGGCGGCGAGGGCGCTCGAGGACGTCAACACGATGCAGTGGGGCAAGCGGGTCTCAACGGAGACCTACGGCGCAGAAAGACTGCTCTCTTACGAGCCGATCGGTTGGATACGGGAGTTTGACCAGCACCCGCGTCCGGTCAGTCCGGAACTCCACGCTATCTACTCGCAGCTCAGGGTGGGCGGCAGTAGTTCAGGTCTGGTCTCCAGGATCGCCAGGCTCGAGGCGCAGGCGGAGGGCTCGCTGCGCCAAGCGCTGTTCATAGTGGGCGGCAAGCTCCGGGAAGCCGCCGGCAAGCTTGCCGAGGCTCCGCTACCGTGAGCACTCATCCCTCTATTCGGAAGCGCCGCTCGACTCCATAGAAAGCGAGCTGCCATGCCTTGGCCCGGGCACTTGGGGCAGATCAGGTGCGTGACCTCAGCCACGTCCCTGGTGAACGACGCGACCACCTACGACCGTGGTCTCCACCTGCAAGTCTTTCAGAGCATCCACCGCAATCTCGAAGGGATCCTCGGAGAGAACGATCAAATCCGCAAGCTTGCCGGGCTCGAGCGAGCCTTTGCTGGTTTCCTCGAAGCCCGCGTACGCAGAGTACGTCGTGTAGAGGCGAATCGCCACCAGCACATCGAGGCCTTCCTCGGGGCAGATCGAACGCCCACTTCGGGTCTTTCGCGCCACGACACACCAGATGCTCCACCACGGATTCAACGCCTCGGGCTCCGTTCCCATGCAGTCGGAGTTGCCCGGCGGCATGAAGCCCTCATCCAGCAACGATCGATACGGGACGGCTTTATCACCCGGCGCGGCGGAGTCGAGCCAGGCATCGCCGTACCATCCCCAGGAGCTGTACGGAGTCGGAACCGGAATGATTCCTGACTGCTTCAAACGCGCCAGGCCCTCGGGCCAGTGGTCACCCGCGAAATGCTCGATGCGGTGACGATGATCCGATTTCGGGAAATCCCGTAGTGCGGCCTCGATGGCTCGGATCGCCATGTCCTGACCTTGGCGCGATGTCGCGTGCATCATCACGCGAATGCCGGCACGGTGGGCACCGGCTACGAGGGCATCGAGCCGGTCCTGATTGATTCGAGGCCACATTTCACCAACGCCGTTCTCATCGCGCCCTTCGCCATCGACGAAGATCTTTGCGCTCCCGAATTTGATCCAGTCGTTGCCGAAGCCGGTCTGCAAGCCGAGGCTCACCAGGGAGTCCATGTCCAGCGTTTGCATCAGGCCCCAAACGCAAGGGCAGAGCTGAACGCGGAGGGGCAATTCTCCATCTCTGAAGAGCTCCTGATAGACACGCGCGCTATCGGGCCAGCACACGAACTCGTGGATACCCGTCACGCCGAAACGACTCGCTTCCTCGCAGGTTTGGCGAATGGCGCGACGGAACTCGTCGTATGTCCACGGGCTACCGCGAGGAAAGACCCAGTCGATGCACTCATTCACTACGCCGGTCGGCTCACCGGTTGCAGGATCCCGGCGTACTCGAGCCCCAGGAGCGACCTCGTCCAGCTCTTCTTGCGTCGGACGATCTCGGGTGATGCCTACGAGCTCGAGCGCCTTGCTGTTGAGCAGCTGTGAATGCGCGCTGTAGCGGATCATGACGGGGTGGGTTGGAGCAATTGCGTCGAGTTGAGCCTTGCTGGGTGAGTTCCCGTCGACTTCGAGCGTGAACCGTCCCTGGCCGATGATCCACTCCCCGGCGGGAGTCTCCTGCACAGTCTGCTCGACGAAATTCAAGATGGCTTCCTTGGACCCAGTGGTACCGAGAACTTCGACGTAGTCGACGGGCGGGATGTGACAACTGGTAGCGAGCTTCGTATTGACGGCCGCGCAGTCCACGTGAACGTGGGCATCGATGAACCCCGGAAGAACGACGCGGCCTTCAAGGTCGATCGTCCGAGTGTTCTTGCCGCGCAGGGGTTCGACATCGGCGTTCGTGCCGACCGCAATGAGTCGATCGCCGCCCACCGCCAGCGCCTGGACGGCGGAGCCCGCAGCGTCCATCGTGACGATCTTGCCGTTCAACAGTACGAGGTCCGCTTGCATCCTCTGACTCATCCTCCGTTGTGGAAGCGTGGCGGGCCTGGCCCCTAGGTCACCCTATCGAGCCGCTGAACCCCGCTGCGCGGCGATGACATGTAGTAGAAGAACTTGCCGGGCGAGCTCCCGGTGTTCTTCACCTTGTACTTCCAGCCGGTCGGATAATACGCGCAGTCGCCTTCTTCGAGCGTGTACGACTCGTCCAGATTGGCGGCGTCTTTTCCCCACCAAACCTTAAACTCGCCATACAGGATGTAGTAGAACTCGTCACAGGCGCCATAGTGATGCGGCGCCGTTCCATCGTCTTCTTCTTCGATTGCGAACACGCAGGTCTCATCACCCGGTTCCATGTGACAGACACCGATGTTGCCCACGTCCTTCAGCCGGAAGAACTGCTTGATGGGAACGGAGATGTAGTGGCTGTCGTCGTGACCCGGCCCCACCATCTTCACGTCGCCTTCCCTCACGACCTGCGGCTTGATTTCACTTTCATTCATGGCGTCGGCACCTCTGTGGGCTGGAAGATTGCGGTATCTGACCTGACGAAGAAACCGGCCGAGAACCCGGTACCTTGAGCGATCAACAGATCGTTCTCACCGGTGTCGGTTTCTATCTTCTCGGCATGCTGGTGATCGGCATTGTCGCTGCGCGCCGTGTCAGGAGCGCCGACGAGTTCGTCGTCGCCGGACGCAGTCTTCCCCTGTGGCTCTGCACGTCGACGCTAGTGGCGACCTGGATGTCGGCTGGGACCGTGATGGGTGCCGCCGGCGCCGCGTATGAAGACGGCTTTCTGGGCGTCATCGCGGTTCCCTTTGCTGCTGCATTGGTGCTCGTTCTGATCGGTCTGTTCTTTGCTCGTATGCTGCGCCGGCTGCGATTGCTGACCGTCGTCGGCTTCTTCAAGAGCCGATACGGTGATACCGCAGGCATGCTGGCGGCGGTGGCGATCTGTATCACCAACGTCGGCTGGTCCGGTGCGCAACTGGTTGCCTTCGGCTACATCCTACATGCGCTTGTGGGGATCTCGACCACTACGGGAGTCCTGATCGCCACCGTCATCGTCCTGGCTTATACGGCGGCGGGCGGGATGTGGGCGGTCGCGTTGACCGATTTCGCCCAGGTCTTGATCTTGACAGTGGGTTTGGTGCTGATGTTGCCACTCGTCGTCAGCGAGCTCGGTGGCGTTGGTGCCGTGATGGCGTCGTTGCCCGAGGGCAGCTTCCGCATCGTTCCGCGACAGCACGACTTTGGTTCTTGGCTTCATTATCTGCGAGCTTGGGCGATCGTCGGTATTGGCAGCTTGCCGAGTCAGAACGTCCTGCAACGAACACTGTCGAGTCGCGATGAGTCTGTAGCCCAGAACGCCGCCTATCTGGCTGCAATCGGATATCTGACCATCGGCATGATCCCGGTCTTCTTGGGCATGGCCGGCGCGATCGCGTTACCGGGGTTGGTCGACCCGGAGCTCGTCGTCCCCGAGTTGGCGATGCGGCTCCTACATCCGGTTGCGATGGCGATTTTCGTCGGGGCGCTGCTGGCCGCGATCATGAGCAGCGCCGACAGCGCATTGCTGTCGCCGGCCAGCATCGTCGCTTCGGACATCGTGCCCTTCTTCTTTCCCGGGGTCAGCGATCGGACACGTCTGATGACGGCGCGCCTCGCGGTCCCTGTACTCGGTTCCACGGCGCTCGTGATTGCGCTCTACGTGCGGACGATCTACTCGCTGATGCTCGATGCCGTCTCGATCACCCTGGTGTGTATGGCGGCGCCGTTTATCGCTGGGATCTGGTGGTCGAAGGCGAATCGTTGTGGCGCCCTTACCGGCATGATCGCCGGAGTCATGATCTGGCTCGTCAGCGGCAGGCTGTTCCCTACCCTGCCGGCGGATCTCTTCGGTTTGTTGGCAAGTGCCTTGGGTGTGCTGATAGCAACCCCGCTCACCCAGGGTGTCGATCCGCCTTGGCCTCTACGCGATGCAGAGGGCAACGTCGTGCCGTTGCGTGATCGGCTCGGGATTCTCAACCCGTTTGCCCGTGCCGCTCGCTCTTGACGCGGATGAGGTTCGAGATGTCGCTCCTCACCGATCGCGATCTCGCGCGCCCTGGAATCAGATTTCGTTGAAGTACCCGTAGTTCCGAGGCACCAATTCGGTCGCGGCACGATAGCCCTCGTCCATCGCCGCCTGCGCGAGGCTCAGGCCGGCCGCGTCGGAGTTCGCGATGGTGATCCTCCCGAACCGCTGATGGCCAACGACGTTGGGATGGTTGTCGCCCGTCCACTCGGCGGGATCGAATAGCGCGTTGGTTCCCATCGCGAACCCGTGCGGCCAACGATTGATGGTGATGGTCTCGATGTCGCGGGCAGGATCGAAACCGCCGGCCGATAGCACCCGCGCAAGCTGCTCGCGAATCCGACGCTCGAAGTCCTCGAACGAGGTCCTCAACATACGGGTCCGAAGCGCCGCGAGCTGCTCCCGGACAGGAGTGCCGGGCGCGGGTGGACTGCCGCCGAACAGCTCCCGAACCATGGTGCTGTGGTGCAGAACCCCGGACGGGCTCTGCAATCCCACCAGCGCCGGCTTCGCCGGGTCGAGTTGCGGCCGGTTCGCGCCGAACTGCCTCGGTGTACGGAGGTTGAACGTGTTGTAGAACATCCCCGGGCTGTCCACCCCCGTGATGCCCAACCGTTCGAAGGACGTCCAGCTCCGAACCACGACCGTGGTCATCATGTTCACCGCCCGATCGGTGAGGAGGAGCGCGTCCCGCTGCTTCTCGGGCAACTCCGGACAGATATACGGGATCATCGAGTTGTCGCAAGCGAGAATGGTCCCCTTCGAGCGAACTCGGTACAGCCTAGCCTCCCGGACATAGGTAACCGCGGTCTCCCGATCGTCCGTGCGTAGGCGGCCGACCGGTGCCTCGCCCCGATGCTCAACCCGAACGGCGATGCTCTTCAGCCGGATCCGCACCGGCGAGCTCGGCTCGTCGAGCTTCGAGTAGTCGACGCGATCCAGGATGCGATCCGCCATTCGGCCCGCCGGAAGCGTGGCCGGAATCAGCGAGCGAACGATGAGCCGCGCGATGTCGGAGTTGCCGGCGGGGAAGGTCACGGATTCGTGCCCCTCCTCGGACCGTTCCGGAGAGAAGGGCGGGCGAGTCAGCCCGAGGCCCTCGAAGCCCAACCCACCGCGGTAGAAAGCGAACCAGGCGCTCGCGGTGTCCTGGGAGAGCGCCCAGACGCTTCCGACCAGCGTAAGGGCGTCAGGATGGACCCTTGCGACGTCGAGCAGATAGTCGCGATAGCTGATCCGCTGCAGACTGGTTTCCTTCTCCTCCGCGCTCATACCGGCGAGGTAGTCCTCCCCGGCGTAAAGGCGACGGAGGTCCGCCCGCACGCGCTCCGACAAGGGCGTCCGAGCGAGGAACTCGCGCGTCGGTTGCGAAAGACTGCCACCGGTGACCAGCCGATCCTCCCCGAATGTCTCACGGTCGAAAAACGTCCCCCGCACCATCCCGCGGCTGCGGAAAGCGCTCGAATCCAGACCGTTCGTCGGCTCGTCGAGCTCGACACCGATATCGCGGAGCATGGCCATGACCGGCGCGGGGTAGGTCACCGGCCGGACCATGTAGGACGAGCCCCCGTTCGAGATCAGCGTCCCCGCACTTGTCTCGAACTCGTTTCGCTTGGCGTGGCCGCCGAAGTCGTCGTGATTGTCGAGGATCAGAATGCGAGCTTCCGGACCCGTCATCTGACGATAGGCGTACGCCGCGGCCAGACCGCTGAGGCCACCTCCGACGACGACGGCGTCGTAGCTTTCGTCGACCGGCTCGGCGCCTTCCCAGTTGGCCCCGTCGCGCGTCCTGTGCGCCACCTCGAAGGACCCCGGGTGGGCACCGCGCAACCCTGTCCGGAGAGGCGGGTAGCTCTCGGCGTCACCTGGTCTGACCTGAGGCGGCGTCGGCACCGCGGGCCGGGTGATTCCCGGGATCACCATGGCTCCACCCACCACGGCGCTGACCCCCGAAACGAAGTCCCGACGCTTGATCGGTCGGTGCATACCCAATGCGCGATCGCTGTCGTTGGTCACGCCAGGACTGCCTGGTGTAGTGCGACGAGCTCCGCCATGCCAGCCACCTCGAGATCCGGCGTTGCGCCCTCAGCTTCCACCGGCGGCGTGGCACCCCATCCATCGGATTCTTTCTGGCGATTGACCCACATCGTCGTCAATCCCAAGCCCTTGGCGGGAACGATGTCGTGGAAGAGACTCTGCGCCGTATGCAGGATCACCTCAGGTCCAGCCCCCAGGGTCCGTAGCAGGTCCTCCAGCAAGTAGTGGAAGTTCCGCACGTCGGGCTTATACGAGCCGACGTCCTGAGCAGTGATGACTCGATCGAACTTGACCCCCAGCCGCGACTCGCTCAGCGCGAAGGAATCGCGGTCGACGTTGGAGAGGATCACCAGTTTGTAGTGCTCCTGGAGATACGCCAGAGCCTCCGGGCTGTCGGGGAACGCCGGCCACCTGCCCACGGACCGTCCGAACTCCGGGGCCTGCCCCTCGTCGAGCAGTACGGACCAGCGCTCCGCGAGCCGCTCGAGCACCGACTCCAGAAGCTGGGGGTAGAGCTTCTCTGGCGTGCTCCTCTCGCACGCCGCTTCCTCCTCGGCAAAGGCCGTCAACAGCGCGTCGTTACCCAGAGTCAGACCGCGTCGAGCAGCCCACGGCTTGAGCTCATTGAGGATTCCCGTCTCCCAGTCAATCAGCGTCCCGTAGCAGTCGAATGTGAGGACTTTGAAGTCCCTCAGCCGTTCGGGACTCACAGGGTCGCCTCGGTGGGTTGCTTCATGTGAGGTGCGAGTGGACAGGTTGCGTATGCTGCCATGTGATGACCCTGGTGTGCCTCGTCAGTAGGGCAGAACGTAGAGCACGATCGCCAGAAACGGGACGAGCAGGATCATCATGGTGATCGCATAGCCGAACATGTCCCGAGCCCGGAGGCCGGTGATGGCCAGCAGCGGGATGGCCCAAAACGGATTGAGGAGGTTCGTGTGTGCGTCCCCGACCGCGTAGGCGGCGATCGTTTGGCCGTGAGGGATGCCCAACTCGGCACCGGCCACCATCATGGGGCCACCGATGATCGCCCACTCACCTCCCGCTGACGGCACGAAGATGTTGAGGACCCCTCCGGTGATCCAGGCGGTCACCGCGAAGTTCTCCGGCGTGGCGATCGACAGCAGCGAGGCGGTCATGGTATCGACCAGCCCCGTCCCGGTCATGATTCCGATGATGCCGGCGTAGAACGGGAACAGCAGGACGACGCCCGCGCTCCCCTGAACGGAGTCGTAGAACTCGCGCAGGTACTTGGTGGGGCTGACGTAGAGCAACATTCCGATCATCAGGAACCCGAAGTTGAAGTTGTTCAGGTCCAGCGCCCCGAGCCCTTGGGTGAAGAACTGTCTCAGAAACAGCACAACACCGGTCAACGCAATGACGCCCCCGAGGAACCTGCTGTTGTCGATCCGGTCGGCGAGCGCCGGCTTGGCGGCACCGGCAGGAGCCGCTTGCGCGGCCGGGGTTGTCTCCGATCGCGTATCCCCACCGTCGTCGTCGACGTAATACCCGATCGGCCTGCAGTTCTCATCGGGCGGGCTCAGCAGATACAGCATGATGGAGCCGAAGATGATCGACAGGGCGGTGAGAATCAGCGGATAGGGGTGGAACACCCACTCCGTCGATGGGATCACGCGATCGACGAAGCCCATCCGCATGAGCGCGTTTCCCTCGGTCGCTTGAAGGAGACCGGCGGAGCTGGACAGCCCCCATCCCCACGTGAGGCTCATTCCCATGTAGCCCGCCACTGCCAACAACGGATAGTGGGCCGCCATCCCCTTTCGGGCGGCGTGGCTGCCCATCTCACGGGCCATGATCCCTCCGAAGATGAGCCCCAAACCCCAGGAGATCCATCCGGTCAGCATCGATCCCACGCCTACCAGAACAACGGCCTGCCGACCGTTCTTGGGAATCCGAACGAGGCTCAGGATCACACTCCTCACCCGCGGGTGATACGCCACCACATTGGCGGTCACGAGGATGATCACCATCTGCATCGCGAACTGCAGCAGAGCCCAGAAGCCTCCGTACCATGACAGCGCGATCTCGGTGACTGCGGACCCTTCCGAGATCAACGCGGCAACCGCGGCGACGTAGGTCAGGAGGATGGCGAATAGGAACGGGCTCGGCATCCACCGCTCTACCCGGTCGGCGATCGCCTCGCCGAATTTTTGGACGGGAGTCATATCCGGCTCGATGACCTGTTCGGCTTGCGTCACGCGCGGCTCCTTAACCTGTTTGTGTCAACTGACACCCAGGACACCTAGAAGGGTGATTGCATAGTGCGGCGATGAGTATGGTCGAGGTTGCTGCAACCACCCCTGCCACGGCAGACCGGCCTCATGGTACGGGGCCTGCCGGGGTCGCACCAGGAGTTCCCCCAACCCTCCCGGTTCGACGTTTGCCAGGCGCTCTGGTCGACTGTACGGAAAGTCCGATCCTGGGCTTAGACTCCACGTTGCGGAAACTGGCCACGGCTGTCACCGTGGTCGCCGGTCGAACCGGATACGTGAGTGTCTCGGGACGACCTGTGTGCCTGTGTCCGAAGAGGTTTTGAAGTGCGCGCGCTCAAGAACATCCTGATCACGGTTCTCGTGGCGGCTGTGACCACTCTAGTCGTCTTGGTGGCGCTCCACAGAGTCCAGATCTCCGAACTCCGGGGGCGGAACGTCCCCCGTGCGGAATTCGCTGCAGACTCACACGTTGACAACGAGTTGTTTCACGACGTCGGCTCCGTCAGCGGAGACCGTTCGAGTCGCTTCTACAACTACCCGCAAGAGAAGCCGGCCGACGTTGTCAGGATAGGTGCTTTCGGGGATTCGCTAACCTGGGGCTCTGAGGTCGGCGACGCCGCCGACTTCCCCTCCCTCCTGCAAGAAGAGTTTCACAAGGCCGGGCTGCCGCATGTCGAAGTGCTGAATTTCGGTAATGGCTCCCATGGCAACAGTCAGGCTTTTCGTTTCTGGGACAAGCTCGCCCCCAAGTACGGAATCGACATTGTTTTGTTGGGACCGGGCTGTTTCTGCCCTCCGCGAGATCGATCCTTCCTATATCAAGACAGCGTTCCCTACTATCTCAAGGGACGGCACTGAGCTGCTCCCCAACGCTGGACACATCAGAACGAGAAGATCTCGGGGTTGGAGTGATCATCCTTCGGCAACCTGTTGGAGCTGTTGGACATACACAGCCGGCGGCAGATTCCCCAAGGAAGAATGCGGTCTCATTTCGTTGTAGTCGCGGCGCCAGGCCTGCAGCTGTTCCTGAGCCTCGGAGAGGCTCAGGAACCAGCTCACGCCCAAGCACTCGTCCCTGAGCTTGCCGTTGAAGCTCTCGATGTAGCCGTTCTCGACCGGTCGGCCGGGACTGATGAAGTCCAGTTGGATACCGGCCGTGTAAGCCCAAGCGTCGAAGTGTTTGGAAGTGAACTCCGTGCCGTTGTCGAGCGTCAAGGCGAGCGGCGCGCCTCGCTGTCCCACGACCTTCTCGAGCACCTCCGTGACTCGCCTGGAGGGCAGCGACACGTCCGCCTCCAGTGCTAGGCATTCGCGGCTGTGGATGTCGATCACCGTGAACACGCGGAACCTCCGGCCGTTGGCCAGTTCATCGCTGACGAAGTCCAGACTCCACCGCTCGTTGGGTGCCTCCGGTGCCGGCAGGTGAGCCCGCGGGCGCGCCGCGACCTTTCGTCGACGGGGTCGCGTTCGTACCTGCAGGCTCTCTTGCTGGTACAGCCGTAGCACTCGCTTGGCGTTGATCTTCCAGCCCTCCCGGCACAACAGCACATGTAATCGCCGATATCCGTAGCGTGGCCGAGCCGCCGCCAGGTCGCGGATTCTGAGTCGCAGTGCCTCTTGCGGATCCTTTCGGTGCCGATAGTAGAAACTGCTGCGCTGAAGTTGCATCAGCCCGCACGCGCGGCGCGTCCCGATCTTGTACCGCTGTCGGGTTCGACGCACCAGCTGGCGCTTGCGCGCGGGCCTCAGACTTTTCTTGCCAGCACATCCTGGAGAATCTGCTTGTCCAGGCTCAGATCGGCTACCAGCTTCTTGAGTTGGCCGTTCTCCCGCTCCAGCTCCTTGAGCCGTCGCAGCTCGCTTGGGGCCAGCCCGCCGTACTTGCTGCGCCACCGATAAAACGTCTGCTGGCTGATCCCGTACTTGCGGCACAGCTCCGGGATCGGTACCCCCAGCTCCACCTGCTTGATCGCCGTGACGATCTGCGCGGCGCTGAATCGGGACCTCTTCACGAGTTTCTCCTCCTCTTTCGATTACGGAGATTTTCTCGCTTCGATGGGTCCAGTTTCCAGGGGGCAGGTCAGCACATTATCGACAACGGTCAACTGATCTACATTCGACCTGGTGGTGAGCCAGATTATGCGAGTCGCTTCGAGCACTACTTCGGCTTCCTCCCAAAGTGGGATTACGTGCGCTTTGACCGGCGCGCGCCAGCGTTCCTCTCAGGCCTGGCGGCGTTCGGCGATCGACAACTATGGAACCCGTTCTACTACCAGAATGGGCGCCTGGATGAAGAGATTGACACCCTGTATTCAGAAATGGCCAGAGCAATGGGTCAACGGTCCAGGCTCGTTGCCCACCTGAACCTCGTTCGAAGCTACGCCGACTTGTTCTCGGAGCTTGACTTGCCAAATCTCGCGTCTGAGTTCCTTCCCCTCTCGAACACGGCTTTCTTGTACATGCGGTGGACGCACTTCAGTGGAAACGGCAATCAAGTGATAGCGAAGCTGTTCTTCGACATCTTGACCGGGAAGGAATCCTCTAAATTCAGTACTTTCTCGATTCAGCCGAATCCGGAACACGTAGAGGTGAGCTCTTTGCCTGCGCTCGCCGAAAACGAGATCAGCGAACTGTTCCTGGCGATTGACGGTCAGCGATTCGCGCAGATTGTCGAAGGTGGCTCCTTCGCACGTAGCGTTAGAGGGGGGAACGGCTCCGATGCCAGTGGAGAGATGTCGTACTTGATTGTCCGAGAGCGGGGGGGCAGCTTCGCTGAGTCGTTCATTGTCGATCTACCAGGCAGGCTCTCGGCCGAGTCGATCGTAGAGACCGCGGATGGGGCACGGATCGCGACCGTTCAGAAACTCCCCGGCACAACGAACGTGTTCCATATCGAGGTCGACGGTATGAGTCGTCGAATCGACTACTACCCGGTTGACGGCCACACTCCATTCTTCCGGATCGAACAGGACGGACCACTGGGCGAGCTGCATGAGGCGGGGCCGGGGACGAGGCTGCTCGTCGATGGTCGCGACGTTTTGACGCTGGAGCGCCGGAAGGAATGGTTCGGGCCGAGAAGATCCTTGGGACTGGTCCCCAGCAATGGAGGCAAATTCATGCGCTTCATGGTTGGAGAGGACACGGTCGTACAGGATTTGACAGATGGCGCGCTCGTCCATCTAGTACTGGAGAGCGAGGACGGAGTCGTTGTCGAGTTGCCCCTTGATCGATTAGCAGAAAATGTGGAGACGCTGAAACTCAACAGCTACAACGCCGAACGACCCTATCTAGCCATCGAGTGATCGCCCTGGACGCCAGCCGCCCGTTGTCTGCACCGAAGCGGATCCATGAGATGGCGGAAGCGTCTACGGATCGAACCTAGCCAAGACGCCTCCCGGCGCCACCCGAAACGGACGGATCAAGCTCGTATCTGCCTCGCCAGAACACTGATCATGGCTAGAACACCGAGCGCTCGCTCGCGCCGTGACTTCGTGAGGGCTAGCGCCGCCGCCTGGGGATCACAGCCCTCGGATCGCACACCAAGACCTGTGGGCGCAAATACCGGCCTCGGTATGGCCGTCTCCGAATTCCGGTTGCCACCCCTCTCGGCCCGGCCGATGGTCCTTTGGCCCTGATTGAACGGAAACGTCGACCGGCGGCAGATCGCGCGGGAACTGGAGGAGATGGGCGCCAAGGGCCTGCGGGGTCCGATCATCTGCGACACGGACAGGATACCTCCCTCTTGTCGCCAGCCCCGATCTGGTCACCGGAGGTCGACGTTCTTCCGCTTCCAGCCGGACGCTCCGGCCGCATTCCGCGCCCGAACGCGGCACTTGTATTTCGTACCGGCTTCTAACGCCTCGCTGGTCACCTGCTCGACGTTGGCTCCGACGTTCGCTAGGTGGCTCCACTTGCGCCCGCCTTTGCACTCCAGCTCGAAGGACGACTCGTCATCGGATTTGTCGTCCCAGGACAAGAGCACCGAGCCGTCATCCTGGATGTCCGCCGCGAGCTTGCCGGTCTTGTTGGGCTTCGACATGGCGCCGATCACCCTGAACCCGAAGTGATCGTTGCCGCGGAAGGGGTAGTCGGTGTTGCGCGCCTCGCTGCGGATGGTCACGGCGTGGAAGTTCCAGCTGCCGCCACGCTTCAGGCGTGTGTTGCAGGTGTACACCAGGTTCGGACCGCCCATACAGGCGATCGTCTCCTCAGGATTGTCGCTGGTTGCGTCGATTCCAGTGCGGCTGAAGGGGTCAGTGGCACCGTCGGTGTTGGCGTAGAAGTCACCATCGTAGTTGTCGGCCGTCCACTCCCACGCGTTCCCTGCCAGGTCGTACAGGCCGAACGGATTCGCCGGATACGACCCCACGGCAACCACGTGCCCCACCGCACCCGCGGCGATCGCGCCAGGCGTGGCCTGGCCGCTGTAGTTGGCGTTTGGCGAGCGAAAGGGTGCCGTCGTCGGTACCGTAGTCGTTGCTCACCCCTCCTTGCGACGCGTACTCCCACTGCGCCTCGGTGGGAAGCGCGTAGTCGTTGAACGCGGCAAAGGCGGCCGCTCCGTGCCACATCACGAAGTTCGCTGGCCAGTCGGCGGTATCCAGGGCGTCGTTGTTACCGAACACGTCCTGGCTGTCGAGGACCTGGAAGCGCATGCCGAGCACGGCGCCTTCGTCGTAGGCGATCCAGGGGATGTTGAGCTCGCTCTCGCCGTCCAGGTTCGTTCCCCCGAGGTGGTAAATCTTCTGCCCGGCCGACGGGTACCCGCTCGTTCCGAGGACGAAGACCCCGGTACCGTGAGCGGTGGCGGGGAGATCGTCACGCACCTCGATCTGCCCGCCGAGCTCTGCTGCGTTGAGGTATTCGGCGTACTGCTGGTTGGTCACCTCGTACATGCCCATCTTGAAGGCGGATATGGTGACCCTGTGGGCAGGTTTGTTCGTGGCGATGGGCGCGGACAGTTCCTCGTCGCTGCCCATCGTGAACGTGCCGCGCGGAATCTTCACCGTGTCGATGCCGTTAGCGGCGGCGGCGAGCCCGTCCGCGGCGATGAAGAGGCAAAGACACAACGCTACCGCGTACCGCATAGGGCTCCTCGGCCTACTTCGAATAGGAGTGGAAATCTGCCGTGGCCAGGCGATCCCAATCTACCTCGATGCCCAGACTGGCCCCTTCCGGTGCAACCACCCGCCCCCGGTCGAGCAGATTGCCGTTCTTCATCCCGAACTCATAGTGCGCTTGGCCGTTGGCTTTCTTGCCGGTCGTTGTTATCCACGAGTGGACCGTAACAGAGAAGAGTCGATGGTTGGGCGGACACTGGATTGTTCCGCTTTCCGAATCTGCCGTCGCGCATGCGGACGCCCCTCTCACGGTGGCGTCCCACGTCGCCGACCGTCCGTAGATCGATCAGTCCCGAGCCGACTCCACCGAGCCTCGGTCCGGGTGGTGCGCCGCGCGACTCCTGATTCAAGAGCGAGTATGGGCTAGTCTCACCCGCGCTCCGCAGCGGAGTCTGGGGTGGCCATACTCGGGACATCCTGCGGTCAACAGCACCAGTGAGGCAGCTACGTGCGGGACGTACGGAAACGGCTACATTCGACGTTCTCGATCCGAGAGTTCGAGGCCAGCGTCGAGCTTGCGGTTGATGCGCTCCGGTCACACCTGGAAGCTGCGATCACGGAAAAGCGACCCGTGGTCGCGTACCGTGGCTTCTCGGAGCTGCGCGACGAGCTACGCGCGTTCGGGTCGATCGCCAAAGGCGGCATGACGCTCGAGGGGTTCCGCGCCTTCCTGGACTGGTACCTGGAGCACAGCGTGCTGCTCCAGCATCCGGGCTACATCGCCCTGCAGGGAGCGGTGCCGCACCATCTGGCGGCGGCATCGAATCTGGTCAAGGGGGTCGGCAACAGCGACTCGGCTGTCTACGAAATGGGACCGGCCTCGGTGGTGATGGAGCTCGAGATCATTCGCTGGATGCTCGGGCATCTCGGCTGGAGCGATGGTGACGGCGTGCTTACCAACGGCGGCTCGCTGGGTAACCTCACCGGGCTGCTCGCCGCCCGCGCCCATGCCTGTCCGGAGTCCTGGGAGGAGGGCGCGCGACAGCCGGTCGCGGTGCTGGCGCCGGCCAGTGCGCACTACTCGGTCGCTCGGGCGGTTGCGGTGCTAGGGCTGGGCGCTCGGGCCGTGGTCCCCGTTGCAGTCGACGGTAACGATGTGCTGCGATCCGACGCCCTTCCGGCGGCGTATGAGTCGGCGGCGGCGGGCGGGCGGCGCGTCATTGCGGTCGTAGCAACAGCCGCCGCAACGGCCACCGGCCTCTACGATCCGCTGGAGGAAACGGGACGCTTCTGCCGTGAGCGCGACCTCTGGTTCCACATCGACGCCGCCCACGGCGGGGCGGCGCTGCTGCCGGAAAGCACGCGACACCTGATGGCGGGCGCGGAGCTTGCCGACTCCCTGATCTGGAACGCCCACAAGATGCTGCAGACGTCTGTGCTGTGCACAGCGGTTCTGTACCGCAACGCCGCTGCCTGTGCGGCCACGTTCGCGCAGCAGCAAAGCTACCTCGAGCCCGACAACGACCCGGAGCACCCGAACCTCTTCGAACGCTCGTTCGAATGCTCCAAGGGAGTGCTGAGCCTCAAGGTCTACCCGGGCTCGCGGCGTTGGGCGAGCAGTCGCTAGCCGACCACGTCGAGCTGCTCTTCGACCGCGCCAAGAGCTTTCACACCCTGATCACTGAGCGGCCCGGCTTCGAATCCTTGTTCGAGCCCCAGTCGAACAACCTCTGCTTCCGGTACGTCGGCAGCAAGTGCGGGTCGGCAGCCTCGGGCGACACGCCGACCGCCGATCTGGACGAGCTCCAGCGTACGATCCGGCGCGCATTGCGACGGGACGGGAGCTACATGATCGCCACGGTCGATGTCAGCGGAATCACCTACCTGAAGCTGACGGTGATGAACCCGCTGACCGACGAGGCAACGATCGGCGCGCTGCTGGATCGAATCGAACAGCTGATACAAGCTGGCTAGGCGTCGCGCGGCCCCGGCTGATCGTGCCCGAGGATCGGCCCGGGGACATAGGCCGCCTCGAGCGTTTCGATCTCCTCGGCGGTCAGCTCCAGATCAACCGCGGCGGCGGCGTCATCGAGATACTCGACATGGGTCGCGCCGACGATCGGGCTGGCCACCGCGGGAATGCTCAGCAGCCATGCGAGCGCGACCGTCGCGGGCTTCGCGCCGCGCCCCTCGCTTACCGAGAGCAGCGCCTCGAGCACGTCGAAGTCGGCGTCCCGATAATACATGGCGTCGGCGTAGTCGTCGGAACGCGCGCGCAAGGTGGGTCGGGGCTCATCGCGCGAGCGGGCACCGCTCAGGAAGCCGCGCGCCAGCGGGCTCCACGGCATCGTCCCAACGCCCTGATCGAGGCACAGGGGCAGCATCTCCCGTTCCTCCTCACGATAGACGAGGTTGTGGTGGTTCTGCATCGAGATGAAGCGGTGCCAGCCGTTGGTGTCGGAGGTGTATACAGCAGTGAGGAACTGCCAGGCTGCCATGCTGCTGGCGCCGAGGTAGCGCACTTTGCCGGCCCGCACGAGCGTGTCGAGCGCCTCGAGGGTTTCCTGGATCGGCGTCTCGGGATCCCAGCGATGGATCTGGTACAGGTCGATATGATCGGTGCCGAGCCGGCGCAGCGAGTCGTCGCAGGCGGCCAGGATGTGCTTACGCGACAGGCCGCTCCGGTTGGGCCCCTCCGACTCCGAGACTGGGTAGAAACACTTGCTGGCGAGCACGTAGTCGTCGCGCCGCGCCATCTCGCCGAGCATCTTCCCGGTGATGCGCTCGCTGGCGCCGAGCGAGTACATGTCAGCGGTGTCGAAGAAGTTGATGCCGAGCTCCAGCGCGCGCTCGAAGTGCGGGCGCGCCTGCTCCTCGCTCAGCACCCACGGGCGCCACCCAGGGTCTCCGTAGGACATGCAGCCGAGGCAGATGCGGGAAACTTCTAGGCCGCTGTGACCGAGTCTCGTGGTTCGCATCGGAACACCTCGAGCGGCCGCTGACGCCGCCCTCGACCGCCATCTGCAACGTCGACGGCCGGTCTGGATCGGAAGCAGTGGTCGAGGGTACGCCCTGCGACATGCGCTGCCAAGCCGGCACTTCAGGCGTCTCGGCTGACGGCCTCGAACTGCGTACTCGCCATCATCGTCAACGGCGCCACGAGCTGCACGTTTCTCCACCGATCGGTATCGTCAGGCCGCGACGCTAGTGGCCGTCCTGCTGGACGGCCACTAGCGTTCCGTTCACTGGGCCGACGCGGCGGTGAACGTGCAGAGCGACCTCGCTCGGTCTATGGAGGGATATCCCTACTCCATCGGGCCGTCCGGGATCGCCGCCGCGCGGCGCACCACGCGAGCGAGGGCGGACATGTCCTCATCGCCGTAGCCCTGGGCAATCAGCGCGTCCTCCATGCCGGCGACATACGCCGCGATCGGCAGTGGCAACTGCACGGCGCGGCCCGTCTCCAGTGCGATTCCGAGATCCTTGCGATGCAGCCGCGTCCGGAATCCCAGCGGATACTCGTCGCGCACCATGTTCTCGGCACGGTTGTCGAGCACCCAGGACGCCGCAGCGCCGCCCTTGATGGCGTCGATGACCCGCCGCGGGTCGGCGCCAGCGCGAAACGCCAGCGCCATGCCCTCGGCCACCGACTGGAAGGTCCCGGCGATGAGCACCTGGTTCACTGCCTTGGCGATCTGGCCGCAGCCCACCGGTCCGACGTGGGTAACCTTGGCGCCGATGATCTCGAGCACCGGTAGCGCCCGCTCGAAGTTCGCATCCGTCCCGCCGCACATGATCGCCAGGGTTCCCCGGATGGCGCCCTCGGAGCCGCCCGAGACCGGCGCGTCGACGAAGCCGATCTCCTTATCTGCTGCTTTGCCCGCCAGGTCGCGAGCACCCTCCGGCGCGATCGTCGAGCAATCTATGACCAGGCTCCCGGACGCCAGGCCCGCCAGCGCGCCGTCGGGTCCGGCCAGCACCTCGACAACGTCGTCGGTGTCAGAGACGCAGGTCAGCACGACCTCCACCTCCTCCGCCGCCTCCCGCGAGCTCGCCGCGCGCTTGGCCCCCTGCCCCGCCAGCGGCTCTTCGCGGCTCCTGGTGCGGTTGTGCACCGTGACCTCGACGCCGGCCGCGAGCAAGTTGGCGGCCATGGGCGCACCCATCGTTCCCAGGCCAATGACGGCGACCTTCATATCGGTGATCCTCCTCCACGTTCGGGATTCGCGCCGCAGGGTATCACCGAGCCACGCGGGGCGAGGGTACTCTGACGGCCCCGACGGTGCGGCAGCGGATCGACCCATCCAAATCAACCAAAAGCGCGGGCTCTGCCTGCCTCCATTAGACTCCGGCAACGCTCTCGATCCGTCCACCCCCAGGCTCTCCGTCATGAAACAGAGGGGCTCTCGGTCATGAAACAGACACGCCCGTTGCTCGTACCGTCGCGATCACTCTTGTGCGCCCTCCTGTTCCTCGCGCCGATCGTGGTCGCGCAGGAGGAGGCCGAGGATGAGGAGTCGGGCCTCACTTCCGGCACGGTTTCCGCCCTCGGTTGGCGCAGCATCGGGCCGGCGTTCATGTCCGGACGCATCACCGAGATCGCGGTCGATCCGACGGACAAGCACACTTGGTACATCAGCGTGGCATCGGGCGGCGTCTGGAAGACAACCAACGCCGGGGTGCAGTGGGAGCCGATCTTCGATTCGTACGGCTCCTACTCGGTCGGGACGGTCGTCATCGATCCCGACGACCCGCTGACCGTGTGGGTGGGGAGCGGCGAGAACAACAGCCAGCGCTCGGTGGCCTACGGCGACGGCATCTACAAGTCGGTTGACGGCGGCACTACGTTCCAGAACATGGGGCTGGAGGAGTCGGAGCATATCGCCCGCATCCTCGTGCATCCGGAGGATTCCGACACCGTCTACGTGGCGGCGCAGGGTCCGCTGTGGCGCTCGGGCGGTGATCGCGGCGTCTACGTCACCGGCGACGGCGGCCAGACCTGGACCACGATCCTGGAGATCAGCGACAACACCGGCATCACCGACCTGGTGATGGATCCGCGCGATCCGGATGTGCTCTATGCCGCCGCCTACCAGCGGCGTCGACACGTGTGGACGCTGCTCGACGGGGGCCCCGAGGCCGGGATCTACAAGACCACCGACGGCGGCGAGAACTGGAGCGAGCTGGTGCGCGGCCTGCCGTCCGGCGACGTCGGCCGCATCGGCCTGGCGATCTCGCCGCAGCGTCCCGATGTGGTGTACGCGCTGGTCGACGCCGCCGAGGGCCGTGGCACCTACGTTAGCGACAACGCCGGCGCCAGCTGGAGCAAGCGCAGCGACTACGTCACCGGTAGCCCACAGTACTACCAGGAGCTGTTCGCCGATCCGCACCAGTTCGATCGCATCTACGCAATGGACACCTTCGCGCAGGTGAGCGAGGACGGCGGCCGCAACTGGAACGCGGTCGGCGAGCAGGACAAGCACATCGACAACCACGCCCTGTGGATCGACCCGCACGATGCCGATCATCTGCTCAACGGCAACGACGGCGGCCTGTACGAGAGCTTCGATCGCGGCCGCACCTGGCGCTTCTTCACCAACCTGCCGATCACGCAGTACTACAAGCTGGCGGTGGGTAACGATGCGCCGTTCTACACCGTGTGCGGTGGCACCCAGGACAACGCCACGCACTGCGGTCCGGCGCGTACCACGGCGGTCAACGGCATCCGCAACTCTGACTGGTACGTACCGGTGTTCGGCGACGGCTTCGACCCGGCGATCGATCCGAGCAACGCCGACATCATCTACGCGCAGTGGCAGTACGGCGGCCTGGTGCGCTACGACCACCAGACCGGCGAGAGCCTCGACGTGAAGCCGCGCGAGTCGGCTGACGGCCCGGCACTGCGCTGGAACTGGGACTCGGCGCTGCTGATCAGCCCGCACGATCCGGCACGCATCTACTATGCCGCGCAGATGCTCTTCCGCAGCGACGACCGGGGCAATGCGTGGCGCGCCGTGAGCGGCGACCTGACGCGCAACATGGACCGCAACCGGCTCGAGATCATGGGACGCGTCTGGAGCGTCGACGCGGTGCGCAAGAACACCTCGACCTCGCCCTACGGCACGATCGTGGCGCTCGACGAGTCGTCGATCGTCGAGGGCTTGCTCTACGTCGGCACCGATGACGGCCTGGTGCAGGTGAGCGAGGACGGTGGCGGCTCCTGGCGCCGCATCGACCAGGTGGCGGGCGTTCCCGAGATGACCTATGTCAACGATCTGGAGGCCTCGCTGCACGACGCCGACACGGTGTTCGCGGCCTTCAACAACCACAAGATGGGCGACTTCGCCCCGTATGTGTTCAAGAGCACGGACCGCGGCGTTACTTGGACGTCGATCACCGGCGACCTGCCCGAGCGCGGCTCGGTATACACGCTCAAGCAGGACCACGCCGACCCGAACCTGATCTTCGCCGGCACCGAGTTCGGCGTCTGGTTCACCCGCGACGGCGGCGATCACTGGGTCGAGCTGTCGTCTGGGCTGCCCACCATCGCAGTGCGCGACCTCGAGATTCAGCGTCAGATGGACGACGTGGTGCTGGGGACGTTCGGGCGCAGCTTCTACGTACTCGACGACTACTCGGCCCTGCGTACGCTCGACGAGGAAGCCCTCGAGGCCGAGGCGCATGTCTTCCCGGTGCGCGACGCGCTCGCCTTCTTCGAGAGTACGCCGATCGCCCTGAACGATCGCGCCTTCCAGGGAGCCGACTACTTCATCGCGCCCAACCCTGATTTCGGCGCCACCTTCACCTATCACCTGCGCGACTCCCTGACGACACGCCGGGAACGCCGACGCGAGCAGGAGGAGGAGCTCGCGGAGCAGGGCGAGGACGTCTTTTACCCGAGTTGGGACGAGCTGCGCGCCGAGGATCGAGAAGCCGATCCGGCAATCGTGCTGACCGTGCGCGACAGCGACGGGAACGTGGTGAGGCGAATGACCGGCCCGAGCTCGAGCGGCATGCATCGTGTCACCTGGGATCTGCAGTATCCCGACTTCCGACCCGTCAGAATCGGCGCCGACGAGAACGGCCCGATGGCGATGCCGGGCACGTACACCGTCGAGATCGCCCGCTGGCACGACGGCGCGCTGAGCACGATCGCACAGCCTGTTGCGTTCGAGGTGACGGCGATCGGAACGCCGACGCTGACGCAGCCCGATCGTGGCGCGGTGGCCGCGTTCAACCAGCAGGTAGGTGAGTTGCAGCGCGCCGCCACCGGGGCTCGCAACGCCGCGGCCGACGCCGCCGAGCAGCTCGAAATGATCGAGCAGACCGTACGCCGCTATCGGCAGGTGGACCTGGCGCTCGTCGAGGAGATCGCCGCCATTCAGCTGCGCCTGCGCGACCTGCAAGAAGTACTCAACGGGGATCGGACCCGCCGCAGGCGAAGCGAGCCTGACATGCCCGGCATCATGCAGCGCATCGGCACCGCGGCGGGAGGTGCCTGGTCGACCAGCCACGGACCGACACAGACCCACCGCGAGCAATACGGCATCGCGGCCACTCAGCTCGAAGGGCTGCTACCTCGGCTGCGGTCGCTCATCGAGGACGATCTGAGTGCCCTGCAGCAGCGGCTCGAAGCCGCCGGTGTGCCCTGGACTCCCGGCCGCGGCGTGCCGCGCTGGCGGCGCCAGTAGGCGCGATCAGCGCCCCTTGCGCGGCATTCGCTCATCGCTCATCGCAGCCTGGTACACGAAGGCCGCCACGATCACCGCGTTGTGCTTCAGATTCTCGATCGGCAGCGTGTCGAAGAAGTCCAGGTTGGTGTGGCCGGCGGTGCCGCCGGCGCGGTCCTGGAGGAACTGGAACGCCGGCAATCCGACCTCGTTGAACGGTATGTGGTCGGTGTTGCCGACGCTACGGGGCGATAGCGTCGTCATGCCGAGATCCCGGAACGGCTCCATCCAGGCGGTGAACGTGCGGCGCACATGTTCGTTGCCCTGCAGGTAGACACCGCGAAACTTGCCGACGCCGTAGTCCTGATTGAAGTAAACGGAGAAGGTCTCGTAGGCGTCCCTGACGCCGGCATGCGGATCACCTGGATCGCCGAAATGCTTCTTGACGTAGGCGCGCGACCCGAACAGGCCCTGTTCCTCGCCTGACCACAGCGCCAGCCGAATCGTGCGGCGTGGCTGCACGCCGAGAGCTGTCAGGATGCGCGCCGCTTCCAGCATCACTGCCACCCCGGACGTATTGTCGCTGGCGTTGGGGCTAGCGTGCCAGGTGTCGAAATGCGCCCCCATCATTACCACCTCATCGGCCAGATCCGACCCGGTGATCTCGCCGAGCACGTTGGCTGCTTGCTGGACTTCGTCACCGATGCTGTTGCGCACCTCGACCTCGATGCGCACGTCGATGCCGCGCCCGATCACCCGATGCATGCGGTTGTAATGCTCCGGTGTGATGGCCACGATCGGCAGCGAGTCGAGGCTCTGCTGACGCGCCCAGCGGTCGTCCTTGGTGCCGGGACGGGCTGCGCCACCGACGGCACCGGGTCGACCGGTACCGGTGCTCGACCTGAGGACCACGGCGACGCCCTCGGCCTTGAAGAACGCCATGCGCTCGCCCTCGCTGGCGACGTCGGGGCTGGGCTCCGGTCGCGGCGGCCTCGGTGGCCCTGGTCGCTCGAGCTCGCGCAGGTCATCATCGCTCAGCGGCGCGACACCCGCATTGAGCCTCGCCAGGTCGATCACCGGCGGAGGTGTAGACAGCACCGCCTTGCCGGTCAGAGTGCCGCGCAGCAGCTCGAGCTCCTCGCGCCTCCGCACATCCGCGACGACAACCTGAAGTCGCTGTAGACCATCCGTTCCGGGCGTGTGACTCAAGGGGTACCCGACCATCGGCTGGTAATCGGGCTCTAGCAGATGCAGCGACACGTAGTCGTTGCTCCAGCTGATGCCGTAGTCCATGAAGGGCTCGATCTCGATGTTGACCAGGCCGATGCGCTCCATCTCACCGATCGACCAGCGCTGGGCACGTCGCATGCCGGGCGAGACCGTCAGTCGCGCGCCGAGCACGTCGGTCATGTAGGAAACCGTGTCGGCGAGCTGCGAGCGCTGGAATCCCTCCTCGCGGATGCGGGCGGCCATCTCCCAATCAGCCTCCGGCGCGGATGCCTGACCGAATCCGAGCAGCAAGAGAAGGGCGCAGGCGGGTAGTTCAACGACATGGCAGCCCTTCACGGCGAAACCCGCGAGATCCGGCTCAGCGGCGGCGATTCGTAAAGGACCATCCTTGCGTGATCAGGTCGACTCACCGTCTGATCAGCTCAGCAGGCGTTCGTTAGCGGGGTCATAGAGCGGCTGTTCGACGACTCGCGCGGATCGGCGCTCGCCGAGGATGCCGACCTCCAGTTCTGTGCCAAGTTGGACGTACGCGATCGGCAGATAGGCGAAAGCGATCGATTTCTGAACCGTATGGCCGTAGCCGCCGGACGCGACATAGGCAACTGCTTTGTCATCGGCGAATATGGGTTCAAAGCCATGGGCATCGGCGTCGTCGGCGTCGATGACGAGACAGGCGAGACTGTAGTCGACACCCCGCTTCTGCTCCTCGAGGAGCGCTTCGCGACCGATGAAATCGCCTTTATCGAAAGCGACGAAGCGCCCCATTCCCGCCTGCAGCGGTGTCCAGTCCGCCGACATGTCAGCGCCCCAGAGCCGGTACGCCTTCTCCAGTCGCATCGAATCGAGCGCCCGATACCCCCAATCGACGATCCCGTGCTGTTCGCCCTCGTTCATCAACAGATCGTAAAGGGCGCACTGGTGGTCCATGGGAGTGTGCAACTCGTAGCCGAGCTCGCCGACGAACGAAACACGCAGCGCGCGCACCGGCACACTGCCGACGCGGAGCTCCTGGCAGCGGAAGAAGGGGAATTCGCGCTTCGAGATGTCAGTGCTGGTGAGCGGCTGGATGAGATCGCGTGAGCGGGGTCCCGCCACCGTCAGGGTTGCAACGCTGCTTGTCGTGTTCACCAAGCTGACGCTGCCGTCGGCAGGCAGATGGCGCTCGATCCACGCGTAGTCGTGGAGCTCCGTCGCGGCTGCCGAGACGACGTAGTAGTGATCATCAACGAGCTTGGTCACCGTGACATCGCACTCGATCCCACCCTTGGGCGTGCACATCTGGGTCAGGACCATCCGCCCGTTGCTCTTCGGAAGCCGGTTCGCGCAAAGGCGATCGAGGAAGCTCTCGGCTCCCGGTCCCGAGACCTCGTACTTGGCAAAGCTCGCCTGGTCGAGAACGCCGACCGCAGATCGGACCGCGGCGCATTCCCGACCGACTGCGTCGTGCCAGTTCCCGCGCCGAAACGAATACTGGTCCTGGCCCGGCCCATCCGGATCAAACCACAACGGGCGCTCCCACCCGAATCGGGCGCCGAAGACAGCTCCTTTCGCGCGCAGTCCCTCGTACAGCGGATCCGTCTTCAACGGCCGGCCCGCGGGGAGCTCCTCCTCGGGATATTGAATGGCGTACTCGCGCCGATAGACCTCGAGCGCACGTTCCGAGACGTAGCTGGAATTCGCCGCCTGCTCATCGAACCGCCGCACGTCGAGCTCCCACATGTTGTCGCTCGGCTGTCCCTCGACGATCCACTCGGCGGCGTACTTCCCGGCTCCACCGCCGAAGACGATGCCGAAGATGCTGAAACCCGCCAGGACGTGGAAATTCGGCAGGCCCGGTACCGGACCCATGAGGCAGTGTCCATCCGGGGTGTAGCCGTCGGGCCCGTTGATGATGGTCTCGATTGGTGCATCGGTGAAAGTGGATATGCGTTCGGCACAGCCGAGAAGACACTCCTCCAGACGAGCCATCACTGGTCTGAGCAGGCTGCTGTGAAAGTCGTCCGGGATTCCGTCGAGCCCCCACGTCACGGTCTCGGGCTCGAACGGACCGACGAGCAGAGCGTCTTCCTCCTGGCGAACGTAGAACGATGAGTCGGGGTCTCTCAGTACGGGCAGCTCACGGGCGAGTGCCTGTACTTCCGGTAGCGCCGAGGTAACGAGGTAGTGGTGCTCGAGGGAGACAATCGGCAGCTCGATGCCCACGAGGCGACCGATCTCTCTGGCCCACTGGCCTGCCGCATTGACGACCACTTCGGCCCGGATGTCGCCGTTTGTCGTCCTCACCAGCCAGCAATCACCGTCCCGCTCGATCGCTGTTACCCCCGCGTGCCGCCGGATTTCGGCACCGCCGGTGGTTGCCCCGCTGGCCAGCGCCCGGGTAACACCGGACGGATCCACGTGGCCATCGGTGGGCAGGTGCGCCACGACAAGCGCATCATCGAAGCTCGCAAGCGGGAAGAGCTCGTGCGCTTCGGCCGGCGTGACGATGTTGAACGGAATACCGAGTGTCTCGGCGATGCCCTTGCGGTGGTTAAACTCGTCGAGGCGGTCCTTGGTCGTTCCGATACGCAGGCTGCCGCAGGGATGCAGGCCGACCTCCAGCCCGGTTTCGGCCTCGAGCCGGCCGTACAGATCGATGCTGTACTGCAGGAGCTTCATCAGGTTGAAGCTCGAGTTCATCTGCGTGCACAGACCCGCCGCGTGCCACGTCGAGCCACTGGTCAGCTCGTCCTTCTCGACCAGGACCACGTCGCTCCACCCGAGCTTTGTGAGGTGATAGAGGACGCTGCAGCCTGCTACCCCGCCTCCGATGACGACCACTCGCGCTTCACTACGCACGTTCATTTTTCCTTTTCTCGGTAGCTCGCGGTGGTCAGTGACCACCCATCGGGCTGCTCATGATGCTAGGCTGCCGGTCGATGGTACTCGGATCCGCTGTGAGGAGTGAATGAGAAACGAGCGAGGTGTCCGGTGCTCAAGCTGGCTGCTGGCCCTGATCTGCTTGGCGGCCGGGCCGACCACGGCGTTCAGCCAGGATTGGACGCAGTGGCGAGGGCCGCAGCGTGACGGCAAGGCAGCGGCCGAGTTTCTACCTTCTGTCCTTCCGAGCGGGCTCGAGCGACTCTGGCAGGTCGAGGTAGGGCGCGGGTATTCCAGCCCGGTGGTCGCCGGAGATCGTGTCTACCTGCTGACGCGGGAAGCAGACGAAGAGGTCGTACGGGCGCTGGATCTGAGCACCGGCGCCACGATATGGCGACAGTCCTACGCCGCCCCCTACGAAGTGAACGTGTCAGCGACGGCCCACGGCGACGGACCCAAGTCCACTCCAGCGCTTTCCGGCGGAAAGCTCTACACGTTCGGCATCGACGGCATCCTGTCCTGCTACGACGCAGAAACCGGCGACCTCACCTGGCGGCACCAGTTCGCCAGCGAGTACCCGACCACGTCGCCGATCTACGGTGCGTCGGCGTCACCGCTGGTCGATGGCGACCGTGTCTTCATTCACGTGGGCGGCTACCACGATGGCGCCATCGCAGCATTCGACGCCGACACCGGCGAGCCGATCTGGGCCACCCGTGGCGACGGCCCCGGACACACGTCTCCGATTCTGCTGCAACTGCACGGGCAGCGTCAGCTGGTGACGCAAACCGACGCTCATATCGTCGGGGTGGCCGCAGACAGCGGCCGTGTTCTCTGGCAGATCCCGTTCACGACCGACTACGACCAGAGCGTCGTCACGCCGGTGGCCGATGGTGATCACTTGATCTTCTCCGGACTGGATCGCGGCGTCTTCGCAGTCGAGATTCTCCGCGATGGCGACTCGTGGACATTCGCGGAGCTATGGCGCAACGATGACCTGCCGATGTACATGAGCTCGCCCGTCCTCCTCGGCTCCCGGCTGTTCGGGTTCTCCCACAAGCAGAGCGGACAGTTCTTCGCCATCGACGCCGCAACTGGCGAGACTCTGTGGACCAGCCGCGGCAGGGAGGGCGACAACGCCGCGCTGGTGGGGCTCGCGAATCGCCTCGTCGCACTTACCGATGGAGGCGAGCTCATAGTGCTCCCAGCCGATGGTGGCGAATTCCAGCCGTTGGCGCGCTACGAGGTCGCCCAGAGCAGTACCTACGCGCATCCTGTACCGACGCGACAAGGCGTGCTCATCAAAGACACCTCTTCGCTGTCACTTTGGCAAACGCCTGGAGAGTAAGCGCCGAACTTACACCTCGGCGTGCAGAGCAACCGTCGGCTCCACCCTGAGGCCGCGGCGCAACAGCAGCAGGCACGCGACGATGCCGACGCCCCTCATGAGCACCGCCACCGCCACGAAGACGCTGGCGTTGTTCAGGTAACGGTCATCGAATACGCCGGCGGGGGCCATGAACTCGCATGGATCAGCTCTACAACGGCTTCGTCTTAGCCGAACAGACTTGTCCGCACAGTGTTGAGGAAGCCGACGATCCGGTCGAAGAGCGGGTCGAAAGCGCCGCTCAGAATCATGGCCACGACGATGAGGCTGAGGAAGACCCCGCGCATCGTGCGGACGGTGGCGCTGCTCTCGGCCTGCGGAGCGCTACGAAACCAGCTGATTCCTCTGACCGCCGAGTACGGAATCAGCAAGAGAAACAGCAACGCCCAGGGTGCCATTATGAGACCGAGCAGCACCCGGCGGGCAGGATTCGGGATTCCGACGAACGTATCGAGGCTAGCGAACGCCCAGAAGAGGACCACCCCGCCCACGGCCGCGGGCACCAACACTCCCACCGCCCGGGACATGAGGGCGATTGCCTTCTCAGATCCGTCGTTAACCGACATCTGGCTCCTCTCCCGTTGGCCGGGATCGTAGCCGATACTCTCCGCCGAGCCCAAGGCCAGACATTCGCACCGACCCGGAGAGGAGATCTGATTAAGCGGTCACGCCCCGGGTGTCCTACTCGAGCTTGAACGCGTTGAGCACGACCTGTTGCTCTCGGCCGGCCACGCGGGTGGATGAACGCTGGATGTCGGCTCCTTCGGGTCGAATGGCGATGCAGAGAGTGTCCCCCTGGTCGAGGGCGAGCTCCTTCTTGTTGTTGACCGTGTCGTCGATGCTCCCATCGTCGTTGACCTTGATCCTGACCTGGCGTTTCCCCACTCTCCGTTCATCCGCGCCAAAGCCGGTAAACCGGAACTTGATCAGCCTAGGGGGCGGGGCTCCTGACGGCAGACTACCAAGCACCCTGTACTTGCCGCTCGTAATCTCGAACGGAGAACCGGTGAAGACCACGCACTCCTTCTCCGTCCACACTCCGTCGCGGTAGATGACCTCGGGGACAAAGGCCAGGAACAAGTTGGTGACATTGCACCCCCCGGTTACAAGAGTGAGCGCGACGGTGGCCAACGCAAGCAAGACTCTCCGCGTCATCAGTTCTCTCCGCATGTCGGTTCTGGGCAATGATCTGGCCGCCTTGGCTACCGCGTAACGGCCGGTTACGCCGTCTCTAGCTCGCGGCGCGCTCGGGGATCAGGCTAGCAGCGAAACCGTCCTCGTCGGCCGCGCGGCGCTCCAGCATGTCGCTCAGATGCTCCAGCGCCTTGTCTCGACTCGATAACCCGTACATGTAGATCTTCAGCGGGCTGATCAGCCCGAGGTAGTAGTGGTTGGCGGCATCGTACTCGGCCGCACAGGCGCTCGGATCCCTGGCGACCGCCAGCAGATCGCCGAGCGCCGCGGCGAACTCCGCCAGCAGCGGTTCCTGATGCAGGTCGGCCGGGATCTCCGGAAACCGCGTGATGAGCTCTTGAACGGTCATCTAGCTAGCCAACTCCCATGATCGTCGAATTCTCGGACGCGAACTTACGCAAGCGTTTGGATGAGCGCGTGAAGCCTATCGCCGGTAGCCTGCGAGATCCAACAACAACCTGTGGTCACCGCGATCGACGCAGCCGCTCCTCCGCTAGTACATCGCCCTACTCGTAGTCGGCCGCCGCCAGCGAGGCGCGGAGGATCTCGCGATCGTTACGGTGCACGATGTGCCGGTTCGCGTAGGCGGGGTGTGTCCAGTTGACGAGACGGTCGTAGCGGCGAACTGCGCCGAGGCCGGCACTGGTTGTCGGCTCGATCAGCCGCGTCCGGCTGAGCTCCTCGTAGCCCTGGGGCGTGAACCGCGCAATGATCAAGTTGCCCTCGTCGCTGTTCATGAAGTAGCGGTCGCCCTGTCGCACCATGAATGCCGTGCCCCACCGGATGACGCCCCACTGCTGGCGCTCCGCGGCGTTCATCGTCAGGTCTTCCCACAGCCGCTCACCGCTCCGGGCGTCGAGGCCACGGAGCTCACCGTTCACTCCCACGCCATAGAGGTAGTCGCCGATGATGATGGGGCTGCTGATCGTTGTGTGGAGCCCGTCGGGCCGGTCTACGTTGCGACTTGTCCCTTGCCATAACATCGCCGCGTCCGGTCGATCCGAGCTCAAACGCATCATGGTCGAGCCGTGGTGGAGCTGGGAGACCAAGAGATAGTCACCCTCTTTGACCGGGGTAGCGACCGCCATGCCGGCGCCGGCCTCGATCGGCTGCACCCAGTAGATCGCGCCGCTGCCGGGATCCAGCGAGACGAGCCCGGAGGCATGCCACACGATCAGCTGACGGACGCCGCCGGCTCGATAGATTACCGGTTGGCTGTAGCCCATCTCACCGGTGACGCGGACCGAGCGCCAGTGCTCTTCACCGGTAAGCTTGTCGAACGCCATCACCATGCCATCCGGTTCGGCACCGACTACGGCGATCAGTAGGTCCCCGTCGACGAGCGGTGCGCTCGTTGTGCCCCAGGTGGGGATAATGGTGCCGTAGTCCTCGGCATAATCGGTCTGCCAGCGGACCGCGCCGGTCTCGACGTCGAGGCAGAAGAGCCTGCCGGTGGCGCCGAGCACGTAGACGCGGTCGCCGTCCACGGTGGGCGTGGCCCGCGGTCCGATCGCGTACGACGCCATCAACATGCGGTAGCTGGTCTGCCACTCGTGCGTCCAGAGGACCTCCCCGGTCTGCTCGTCGAGGGCGAGCACGCGCTCAGTACCGTCGATCGTTCGGGACTCGGGGTGCTCGGCCCAATCCGTCACGAAGACCCGACCGGCGGCCACCGAAGGTCCCGCGTAGCCCGAGTTGATCGGTACGCGCCAGTTCATCAGGAGCTCGGCGGGCAGCGTCTCGACGATGCCGGTCTCGTTCCAGTGACCGATACGATCGACCCCGCGCCACTGCGGCCAATCGCTCCCACCAGCCTGCGGGCCAACGCCCGCAACCGTCATCGTGAGGACGAGCGCTCCTGGTAGCCTACTCACGGTGCCGATCTACGTGCCTATGCGCGCGCGGCCGCGAGCGCCCCGAGCACGCGCTCGTCGCGGAAGGGCGCCCGGCGCAGACGAACACCGGTGGCGTCGTAGATGGCATTGGCAACCGCCGCGATCATCGGTTTGCAGACCGCCTCGCCGGCTCCGTAGGGCGGCAGATCGTAGCGCTCCGGATCGGGATCGCCGTTCACCAGTACCACGTCGATCTGCTCCGGCGTGTCGGTGTGCCTGAGGCTGGGGTGCGACAGCCAGTCCGCGCTGGTGACCTTTTCGTTGTCGAACTGCACCTCTTCGTGCAGCGCGCGACTCAGCGAGTGCAACATGCCGCACTCGATCGTGCGCCGCAGCCCCTCCGGGTTGATGACCAACCCGCAGTCGTGCGCGCAGACGAGCCGCTTTACCCAGACGTGACCGGTGTCGCGATTCACCTCGACCTCGGCGATCTCGGCAACGATCGTCTGGCTACGGAAGGAATATGCAATCCCGCGCCCGGTCAGAACCGTTCCTGTGCCGGGCGGTTTGGGCGAAGGCCGCGTATCCCAGCCGAAGACATCGGCAGCCGCACGCACGACCGCGACCGAGCGCACCCGTCGGAACCCGCTGTCATCGTCGCTGCTACCAGCGAGCAGTTTCAGCCGGAACTCTACCGGATCGGCGCGCGCCGCTGCCGCCAGCTCGTCGATGAACGATTCAGCCGCGAAGGTGACCTGCGGTCCGTTGGGATCCCGGAGGTTGCCGGTTCGCAGCGGCGTCTCCCAGATCAACGGAAGCCGAACGACCTGAGCCGTCGTGCGCCGGTTGGGGATGGCATACATCTCAGACGGCGTCGAAGCGCGGCCCCTGTTCGGCGTCGGGAGCCGTGTTCCGATGAGCTGCGAGATCAGTACGGTCTCGACCTCGTTGTACCCGACGTGATTGTAGTCGGCGCTCTGGGCGTCGTACTCGAGGGCCACCACCCGGCCCTCCGCATCCAAACCGCCGCGTAAGCTGAGTGTGAACGCCGGTCCCTTCGTGTCCCAGGCGGTTTCCTCCTCCCTGGTCCACTGCATACGCACTGGCCGACCGATCTCCTTGGCCAGGAATGCCGCCTCGAAGCCGGCATCGTCGGCGGCCGTGCGCCCGTACGCTTGGGAGCCTTCCATCCAGACGACACGCACCCGATCTCTCGGCATGCCGAGAAACTCGGCGATGCCGTTGCGCATGCCGTAGGACTTCATGTCGTTGGAGTAGATCGTCATCTGGCCGTCGGAAGGGTCGGCCAGAGCGTGGGCCGGACCGAAGGCGGTGTGTCCCTGGAACGGGACGTCGTATTCGGCCTCGATCACCTGCGCCGCGCCCGCGAGCGCCGCCGTCGGATCTCCCACCACCTCCGGATCCCTGCTCGAGGTGGGCGTCGCGCTGCGCATGTACGTATACAGCTCATCGGAAGTCGGGAACGGCGCGGAGGACGGGTTGTCCCACTCCGCCTGGAGTCGCCTGGCAGCGTCGATGGCCTGCACTTCTCGCTCGCAAACCACGGCAACGTAGTTGCCCTTGCTGACCACACGGATGAACCCCGGCAGGTCGCGGACCGATGCCTCGTCGATGCTGCGCAGAGTGGCACCGACAACCGGCGGCCTGACGTTGCGTGCATGGACCATCCCGGGCAGCGTGACATCGACTGCCCAGGTCAACGACCCGTCGACCTTCGGGGGAATGTCGTAGCGCTGCGGCGATTGGCCGACGATCCGGAGATCGCCCACCGGCTTGACGTCGGCCACACCCGCGATCGCGTTGACGTCGCCTCCGGTGAGCGTGACGTTGAACCGTCGCTCGCTCACCAGCTCTGCGTAGGTGACGGTCCGGGAAGTGTCCGATCTCAGGGCAATCACCGCGTCACGAACCTCGAGTTGCTCGACCGGTACTCCGAACCGCTCCGAAGCCAGCTCCAGCAGCACGCGCCGCGCCTCGGCAGCCACACGCCGCATCGGCCAGCCGTCGCGCTGGATCGCATCCGACCCACCCGACCCGCCCTGGTCGGGGGTGACGTCGGTTCTACCCATGACGAGGCTGGTCGCCTCGTAGGCGATATCCAGCTCGTCAGCCATCATCTGCCGGAACGCGGTGCCTGTCCCCTGACCACAGTCGGTCTTGCCGACGTAGAACGTCGCGGTGTTGTCGGCGTGGATCGCCACCCAGGTATCTAGCTGCCTGAAGTCGGGGTCTGGGTACGGGCCCGCCGCCTGGGCGAAAGCCCCCTCTCCGCCGCCGGTCGCCGCGAGTGCATCGGTGCCCGCAACCGCGGTGGCGCTGAAGCTCACGACAAGGGCACCCGAAGACCTCAGGAATTCCCTCCGCGAGGTCGATGGGATACTGCCCTGCAGTACGTCTTCAATGGCTCTCGGGATACTCGTGAAGGTGGTCATCGGGCCACCTCCTCGGCGACGGTCGGTTCGCCGGCCTGCGCCCCTCGCGCCACCCGCTTGATCGCCGCCTGTACGCGGTAGTACGTCATGCACCGACACAGGGCTCGCGCCATCCCCTCGCGAATCTCGGCATCGGTCGGGTTCGGATTCTGATCCAGCAGGGCCTTGGCGGTCATGATCTGGCCGTTTTGGCAGAAGCCGCACTGCGGCACCTGCTCGTCGATCCAGGCCTGTTGCACCGGATCCAGCGTCCCGTTGGTGGCAAGACCCTCGAGCGTCGTGATCTGGCCCCTCACCCGCGACGCGCGCGTGACACACGACCGCGTCGCCACGCCGTCGATGATCACCGTGCACGCTCCACACTGGCCGAGACCACAGCCGAACCGCGGCCCCCGCAGGCCGAGGTCGTTCCGAAGCACATAGAGCAGCCGGGTCGCCGGGTCGACGTCGACCGTGTGTGTGGCGCCGTTCACGCGCAGTGTGACGTTGCTCATCGTCCATGCTCCTGGCCGAGGTGTCTCATTGCACTCCGCGAGCATCTTAACCCCGGCCACGCGCAGCCTCGCCTTCGCGCTAGTCGGGCTCCACCACGTACAGCGGCAACAACCGAACCGCCCGCTCGTCGACGGTCGTATCTATGATCTGCAACTCGACCTGATACTCGCCGGGATCGAGTCGAGGCATGGGTAGAATACCGCCGTGGACGCCCGGGCCCTCGAGCGGTAGCGCCTTGGCCGACACTTGGGCGATGGTCTCCTGGGTGGCCGAGTAACGGATCGAGACCGCAACATGCGGGCTGACCGCCCCGCTGACCTGGACGCTTGCAGCAACCCGGATACCGGCGGGTACGCTCTGGGTCAGCAAGGGCCTGATCAGTCCGGCGCTCGTATCCACGGACACCAGCATCGGATCTGCCATCAGCCAGCGATCCTGGCTCGGTGGAACGTCGACCCGGAGCCTCGAAGTGCCCACGCGATCACCGACCTCTTCGGTCACCAACACGCGCACCTCGTAGGTGCCCGGTTCGACCGACCACTCCGTCGTGTAGTGGAAGTACCGTGATTCCGCGCCCAGTGGAGTCTGTACCCCTGGTTCCCCGCCGGGTTGCACCGCCTCGTGGGTCTCGTGGACGACCCTTCCGACGTTGTTGACCGCGATTGCGTGCACGCTGAAAAGCGAGATGCCGAGTCTGTCGTCGGGAAGGTCCTCCTGCGGGTCGACTCGCCCGAACGCTGGCGCCCAGCTACCGGTGACGGTTTCAGCAGGTCGCGGCAACCCGGCTGCTACGAGGATCACGGACGAACCATCGGCGGCGAAGCGGTGGAAGGCCTTCGTCGGCAACGGTCGGCCGATCACGGAACCGGGCAGCGTCAGCGCAGCAGCTACTCTACGGGTCTTCAGTACCGAATCCGGAACATCGCGGTAGCCTGGGCGAGCTCTGACATCGGCGCCGAGGGCATTCACTCGAACATCGATCTCGTGATACTCCCCGTCTTCGTGAGGTGCCGGCGGCTGATAGAAGATCAGGTAAAACTGGGTTGTGTCGATGTATTGCTCCTCGAAGGCCCGATCGAGATCAGCCCACCCTATGAACGCGCGGCCGCCAGTACGGGCGGCCACGTCAGTGAGCGGGGCTGTCAGGTCACTGTAGGCTGGACGCACGTTTCGGCGCAGCGCGTTCGAGACCTGGTTGTTGCCGACTCCTGCCCTGGTACCAAGCGCGCTGAGCTCCGAGATCGGTCGGGGATCGATGGTGTAGATGCTGACGCTGCCGGTATTCGCGACTTCGTACAGCTCGTCCATCACATCGAGCAGCTGCCGTTCGGGCGATGACCTGGTCAAGGTCGAGGCCCGCAGCTCCGCGCCGACGGCCTCGCGCACGGCCGCCGCGAAGGCCCCGTACGGTCCTCCTTCGGTGATCATCGCACCCGACGAGATCCATACCAGGGCGGTCCGGCCCTCCATCACCGACAGAGCGTGGGTGAGCTCGATGAGCCTCCTGAGCGTCTTCTCGGCGCGCTGACGCTCGATCTCGCCGTCGCGTTCTGCCTTGCGCTCCAAGCTCAGGATGACTTCGCGCACGTTGATGCCAACCGACGAGTTCGCCGACGAGACGCCGCCCCCGGCCGAGTTCAGCGCGTCGATAGCCGTTTTCATTACTGGCCCGTACTCGCGCGTCATCTTGCTGAAGATCGAGTCGGTCGACGCTCCCGCGTTCGATACCACCTCCGCCGCGGTGCGTAGCATTTGCCGATCGGTCGTAAGCGGCGCCAGCTCGTGAATCCTGCCGGCGTTGTCGAGCATGAAGACCCCTTGGGGGACCTCCAGGTCACCATCCCCCTCGAAGAAGCCCTGGAACGCTTGTACCAGCTGCGGCTGATTCGCCCGATCCAAGCTGGGCAAGTCGACGAAATAGAGAACGGCGCCCAGAGTTGCGGGGCTTCGGGGAGCAGGCGGAGACACGGTGTCCCCGTCACCAGGTGAGCTCACGTCCCTCACTTGCCCGCTAATCAGGCTCGTGAGCTGGACGTTCAGGATCTCCTGCTCGACCCCGTCCTCGAAGAGCCGGAAGTCCTCCGCCTTCAGGTCGTCGATGAAGTTGCCGTCGCTGTCGTTGACGATGGCGTCGACGCGGACGCGCGCGACCGCCGATCGGAATGTCGGCGTCTGCGCGGGCGGCTCTTGCGTCAACGCCGACGACGTCGTCGGACTCCCGGGCGCACCGGCAATGGAGACTGTGCTCGAAACCGCCAGGCACGCACCGGTCAACGCCAAGAGCAGGCCGGGAAACCGTGTCGAGTCGTTGCTCGACCCCATCGGGACTCTCCTTCTTCGGGATTCGACGGACATTATGCCTTGGCCCCGGCTACAAGAGCTTGTCCACCTCGTCGGTCAAACCGGTCATTTCCCAGTGGAGCAGGGCGACCGGGAGCTAACCCAGGGCGAACATCTCGTCGAGGAACACGCCGAAGTCGAACTCGTCGCCGAGCTGCGTGGCGCGCGCCGTGAGGAGCTTCTCGAAACCTCCGCGAGCACGATGTTGGTCTTGCCCTGCGCCAGGATCTTCGGCAACGCGCGAAGCCGCGGCAGAGAATAAACTCGCGCCGTGGAGCGATGGTATCTGTGCTCGGAGGGAGAAAGTCGATGCAGGATCGAAGAGCCTTTCTCAGGAACGCGTTCGCAGTGGCGGGAGTCGGGGAGCTCGGTCTCTCGGAGTCAACCGTCCGACGGGGTCCGGCCTCCTGGCAAGCGGTTGACAGAATCGGTGATCGGGAACGGAAGGAGCTCATCGCTGAAGCACAATTCGGCCGCAAGACCCCGGCGCGGAGCAGTACGGGCATGGCGATTACCTCGCATCCGCTTGCCACGCGCGAAGCCGTCAACGTCCTGAGATCCGGCGGCAACGCCTGCGACGCCGCGCTCTGCGTCGCCATTACGCAGACCGTGATCCAACCACACCTGGTAGGAGTCACCGGGTACTTGACGTTGACCTACTACGACGCCGCGAGCGGCAAGACGACGTATGTCGATGGCAGTGCCAACGTGCCGCTTGGAGCCCCGGAGACCGACGGAGCGCCGGAGGCCTGGGGCGGGCCCGGCGTGCCGGGGTTCTGGGCCGGTTTCGAGGAAGCACGCTCGCGTTTCGGCACGAAGCCGAAGAAAGAGCTCATGGCTCCGGCCATTCGGTACGCTCGCGAGGGCTTCGAGACTCACCCGTTCCTCTGGGGCGAGATCTTCATGGAGTCGGAGAAGATCGGTCGCTCCGATGCGGGGCTGAGGATCTACATGCCCGACCATGCCATTCCCCGCCCGGGCGCGATGCTCTATCAAGAGGAGGCCGCCCATACGCTCGAGCAGCTGGCCGAGGAAGGTAACGAATACTTCTATCGCGGCGATTTCGCCGAAGAGTTTTGCCGTATCTCCCAGGACGGCGGCCGCGACGTCACGCTCCAGGACATGGAGCGCTACGAGGCGACGACCGAAGAGGCGGCTGCGAGCACCTACCGTGGATTCGACGTCCGCGCGCTGCCGATCGCCTATCGTGATTTCAACGGCTACGCGCTGCCGGTGATCACCGAGACCTTGGATGTTCTGGAGCTGCTGGATATCCCGGCGCAGGGTCCGCCGACGGAATCGGCCGACACCATGTATCAGATGATCCGCAGCCTGACGATCGTCGAGGGTGACTACTTCAGACCGAACAGCCTCGACGCTGACGAACTGGCCCGCCGGCGTCTGGAGCAACTGCAGACAGGGGAGGTAACGCCAACCACGGCAGCCGACTCCTTGCCCGAAGACACCTGCGCCGTGACCGTGGCCGACGAGCAAGGCAACGTCGCCAGCCTGGTGCACTCGTCGAACCAGGCTCCGTTCGAGACCGGCCTATGGGTAAACGGTGTGAACCTGTGCTCGCTGCGAGTCTACGGGGGCAGCCCGGGCGAGCGCGGACTCGTGGGCCCGGGCGGCATGATCGTCTTCAAGGACGCGGCGCCTTTCGTCGCCGGAGGATCGCCCAGCCGGAGCCTGTCGCAATGCATGCTCCAGAACGCGGTCAACATCATGGATTTCGCCATGCCGATCGAGGAGTCGGTAAACCGACCGCGCTACGGGGGCCCGGTCGGCAGCGGTGGAATCACGATCGAGAAGAACTACGACCACCGCGTCCGCAAGGCTGTCGAGCAGCGGGGTATCGAGTTCGACATCGTCAACCCTTGGAGCCTCTACCACGGCTCGTTCGAAGGAATCCACTTCGAACCGGGCGTGGGCACGATGACCGCCTGCGGCGATCCTCGCCGGTGCAGCAAGGCCGAGGGCCTGTAGGCGGCAGCCGGGGTCGGTCGGCTTCTGAGCCGCCATGACGAGTGCCAGGTCGTCAATCCGATCGCAGCGCCGTCATCGGATCGACGCTCGAGGCGCGGAGCGCTGGCACGAGAGTCGCTGCGGCCGATACCGTGAACAACAGCGCACCAACCAACACGAACACCAGCGGTTGACTCGCGCTGACACCGTAGAGCAGCGACGAAAGCGCGGTGCCGATCGCCAGCGCTGCCACCGTCCCGATTGCGATGCCGAATACCGTGATCGCCGCCCCCTCACGCACGATCATGCCGAGAAGCTTGCTCCGGTTGGCGCCGAGCGCCTGTCGCAGGCCCAGCTCGCGCGTCCGTTGTCCCACCGCGTACGACATCACTCCGTAGACACCGAAAGCGGCCATCATCAACGCCAGACCGCTGAAGATCCCTAGCAATATCGACGTCAGCCGCCGCGAGGAGGCGCCCTGCGCAACGACCGAGTCCATAGGTCGAACGTTGAACAGTGGTTGCTCCGGATCGACGACCCAGACCGCCTCCTTCGCAGCCTGCGTCAGCGACGCCGGGTCACCCGCCGAGCGCAGCACAAAGCTCATCAGGTTGTCCGGGTGCTGCAGGTACGACACGTATACGGTGGGGCGCGGCACCGTATCAATACCGGCGTTGCGTATTGGTCCGATGATCCCGACGATCTCAAAGTCGAGACGCCAGATCTCGATCTGTTCGCCGATCGGATCGCGGCCGGGAAAGTAGGCGGCGGCGAACGTAGTGTCGATGAGGACCACCTGGCGGTGGTCGCGGTCGTCGGTATCGTTGAACGGCCGGCCTCGCACCAACGGCACGCGCAGCGTTTCGAAGAAGCCGGCGTCGGCGAGGTTGTAGTCGACTCCGATGCCCGGTGCCCCGACCGGCAGGTCATCATCGCTACGCCTGAAGTCGATGCGGCGCTGCGCGTTGTCGAGCGGCAGGATCTCGCTGATGCCCACCGACTCCACACCGGGAAGAGCGCGCAGCTCCTCCAAGACCTGACGATAGAACACCGCCTGTTCGTCGTCGGTGCCATACCGGGAATCAGTCGGCACCTCGATCTGCATCGAGAGCAAACCGCTCGGGTCGAAGCCTAGATCCACGCGGCTCAGATTCCAGAGCGTCTGCACCATGAGGACAGTCCCGGCGAGGAGAACCACCGCCAACGCGATCTCGCCTGCCACCAGCGTGTTGAGGGCGCGTCCACCACGGCGTGATGTGCCCGCGGCGCCTCGGTCAGCTTGCTTCAGCGCGCCGCTGAGGTCGGCCAGCGAGGTCTGCCACGCAGGCAAGATTCCGAACAAGACTGCGGTGAGCAACGCAACTGCTGCGGTGAAGAGCAGCACTCGCGCATCCATGTCGACCGCGGGCAGCATGATCGCTCCGTTGGCACCAACCAAGGGGATCTCGGACGGCAACAACGCTCGCAGCGTTTGCAGACCCAGGTAGCCGACGAGCAAACCCAGCGCACCGCCGCCAATGCTCAGCAAAGCGCTCTCGGTCAGCAGTTGCCGGAGCAGCCGCACCCGTGAAGCGCCGGTAGCGGCGCGAATTGCCATCTCGCGATGTCGGCTCGTGGCGCGCGCCAACAGCAGGTTGGCCACATTGGTGCACGCGATCAAGAGCACGAACGCGACGGCACCCAAAACGACAAGCAGCGCTGGACGAATGAACGCTGTGGTCTCCTCTCGAACGGTGCTTATCTCCACGCCCCAACCTTCTTGCTCCGCATACTCCGCCGCGAGCCCTTCCGCGATCGCGCTCATCTCCGCCCGCGCTTGCTCCATCGTTACACCCGGTGCCAGCCGTCCGATCACAGCGAACTCTCGCGCCCACCGCGACATCGCGCCGAGCTCCGCCTCGTCCCATGGAACGAAGAGATCCGTGCGCAGTGGGTACCAGAAATCGGGCGGCAGGACGCCGGTCAACGTGTAGGGGATGTGATCCCCCATGAGCTGACTACCCAGGACCTCAGACCGACCTCCCCAGGCTCGCTGCCAGAAGTCGTGCGAGACGATCGCCACGTCGGCGCGGCCGCCACGCGCCTCGGTCGGAAGGAAATCTCTCCCGAGCGCGGGCTCGTAGCCGAGAATGTCGAAGAAGTTGACCGTCACACGCATCCCGGGGACCTGTTCCGGTTCCTCAAGACCTGTGATCGTCGCGCTACCTACCTGAAAGAATGTCATGTCCTCGAACGAACGCGAACGTTCGCGCCAATCGAGAAACGTCGCGCCGGAGGGGCCCGTACGCTCAACGCCCAGCTGACGATTGGTCTCCCAAATCACCACCAGTCGGTCGGGATCGCGGAAGGGCAGATCGCGGAGAAGGACGGCGTTGACGACGCTGAAAATCGCCGCGTTGGCGCCGATTCCCAGCGCCAGCGACACAAGCGCGGCGGCGCTGAACCCGGGGCTCTTGACCAAATTCCGGAATCCGAAGCGAAGATCCTGAAGCAGAGCGTCCATTTGTATCCTCGGCGGAGCGATGCCCTGTAGGCGAGCCGGAAAGCGCACCGAGCAAAGTGGTGGCTAGGGTGCCGAGCGCGTAACGTGCCGCGGCGCCGTCACCTCGGGACCGACGGATCCGCTCGCACTCCCCGCGCGTAGAGCCCTGCCATATCGGCGGCGAGCAGCGAGCGGAAGGCGCGCGGGTAGAGCGCACAAGCCCAGCGAAACGGGCGCTCGAGTCGATGGGTCCAGCGTCGCACGATTGTCGTCTCCTACCTGGTCACCACTTTGTCGAGCGCCATTGCGGCCAGCGCCTGCAGGCGGCGCGCCTCCTTCTCGAGCGCACGTTGACCGAAGCCCGTCAGGTGATAGATCTGACGTGGCCGACCAGGACCGCTGGCGTCGTTGCCGGCGATCTCCAGCCAGCCCTCATCGAGGCCACTCTTCAGGCAGCGATAAAAGCCCGCGAGCGAAGGCGTAGCCGTACCTGAGATTTCGCGCAGCCCGTCGAGAATGTCTGGAGCCTGCATGTCGCTGGATCGCAACGTCAGCAGCACCTGGTAGACCGTCTCGTTCAAGGAGAACCTCCACGGATTTCTTTTTCTCAATATCGCGAATAGTAATTCTCACATCAGAGAAAAACAAGAACCACGGCCCATCGCTCCCCTTTGGGAGGGGACCTCCGCTCCAGTACGCTACCGGCCAGGCAGCACCGGCGCCGGTGTCGGACGTCCCTCGGTCGGCAGCAATGTACAGACGAACGCTACAACCACACCGAGCCCTGCCAAGGTCACCAGCACCCAGAAGAACCCGCCGGTGAAGCTGTGCAACGCTGCCACCATCGGCACGGCGACCGAGGCGAGCCCGAAGGCGAATACGAACTTGACGCCGTAGACCGTGCCGCGCCACTGCGGCGGCGAATGACGCGCCAGCAGAACGTTCTCCACCGGAATGGCCCCGGTTTGCAGGAAGACGACGGCGGCAAGGATCACGACCAGCCCATAGCCACTCATGGCGGCCGCAGCCAGCAACAACGGTGTGATGATCGCGTACATGCCAACGTAGACTGAGCGGGCCGTATGGCGATCGGCGAGATAGCCGCCGAGCACCTGGGCGGCGCAGCGATGAGGTACACAAGCGATACCAGACCGCCGGCCCCCAGGGCGTTGAATCCACCCGGTTGCAGCAGCCTCTCGGTAAACAGCTTGGGCATTACGACGGACAGCGCCTGGAACATGGTGCCGCCGCACAGCACGGCGACGGCCAGCACCAGGTAAACGCGGGACCTACCCGCGGCCGGCGGGCCCGACTCTTGCTCCTCCACGTCGCCCTCGCCGGCGACAATCGTGCCGTTGAGAATATGACGCCAGAGCGACAGGCCAGTGACCGTGGAAATGACCCCCGGAACGATGAAGGCGGCGCGCCAGCTGATCAGATCGGTCAGCAGGCCGGCGATCAAGCTGGCAGAGGCAATGCCGACGCTGCCGAAGACTCCGTTGACGCCGAGCACGCGGCCGGGGCTCGCGGCGTTGCGGACCAGCCAGGCAATCCCGACCGGGTGGTAGATCGATGCGAACAACCCGATCAACGCAAGCCCGAACCCGATGCCGAAAGCGCTGCTCATCAACCCGGTGAAGACAGACGCCACGCCGAGACCGACGAAGAACAGCACCATCATCCGCAGCGTGTCCCAGCGGTCGCCCAGCCAGCCAGCCGGCAAGGCGCCGAGACCGAAAAGAACGTTGCCCGCCGTCAGCAGCGCGATCAGCTCCGCGTAGCTCATGTTCAGCTCCGACTCGAGGCCGAGCAACGCGGTGGGATACAGCAGCATGAACAGGTGCGAGAAGCTGTGGCCGACGTTGGAGAAGCGCAGCGAGAGTCGTTCTGAAGAGGTCATAGCGGCGCCAGTCTGTACCAACGCGGCGCCTACGTCGAAGCGGGCGCGGTCCGCTCGAGTGGTCGTCGCGCTCGACGCCGGGGCCGCCCTATGAACGGCTACAATCTTGGTCCAACGATGATCAACCTCGTCGCTCATCGGCAGATCCGCAGACACTGAGGAGACCCACCATGCGTCGCCGACTCGTTCTGGTCAGCGTGTTCCTGGCTGCGGGGTTCGCGGCGTTTGCGCGCGCGGCGCCACAAACGGCGGCCGACCCGGACCCGGGCCGTTTCGATGCCGAGATCGACGCCTTCGAGCAATGGGACCGGAAGAATGCGACGATTCCGCATCCCGTTCTCTTCGTCGGCAGCTCGAGCGTTCGTTTCTGGCCGACGGCCGAGACGTTCCCGGGCGTCGCGGTGATGAACCGCGGCTTCGGCGGCTCACACATCTCCGATGTGAACCATTTCGCCGCGCGCATCGTGTTGAAGTACGCCCCCAGCGCCATCGTGTTCTACGCTGGCGACAACGACCTTGCAGGCGGCAAGGGTCCACAACAGGTGCTCGAGGACTACCGAGCGTTTGTCGACCTGGTGCGGACCGCCTTGCCAGCCACCCCGGTGCTCTTCGTGCCCATCAAGCCCAGCCTGAGTCGCTGGGAGCTGTGGCCCGAGATGGCACGCGCTAACGCCCTGATCCGTCGGTATTCGGACCAGAACCCGCTGCTGTTCTACGCCGACACGGCGACGCCAATGCTCGGCACCGACGGCACCCCACGGCCGGTGCTGTTCGTTGAAGACGGCCTGCACCTGAGCGCAGCAGGTTATGACCTGTGGACGCGAATTGTGGCGCCGTATCTCGACCGTATGGACAACGCCGCGGACCATCGCTAGTCAACTGCGGCGACCGCCGGCCGGGCCGTGCTGGTTGCAACCCGGGGTCCTTGTGCCCTAGCATTCCGCCACCTTCCTACTCAGCATCCGTCCACCTCTTGACGACGTGGACGACCCCAGGCGCTCGCCCTCCGCTGCACACGACCCGGCCCAGGCCGAGAAGGCAGCCAGAGCCAGACGTCGCTTCTGACGGATGGTGAATTTGCGGCGACTGCGAATCGGCGTTCTGGACCTGGTAGCGAAGGCGCCCACAAAAGCGCTCTGGGCCCGGGTGATGAACGCCAACCTCGCGAGCATCATGCCGCAGGTGATCGCCGTGTGGTGCGAGGAGGCCGGACATGATGTCGAGTTGGTCTGCTACACGGGCGCCGAGGACCTACTCGAGGAGCTCCCGGACGACATAGACCTGCTGTTCGTCGGCGCGTTCTCGCAGGCGGCTCAACTGTCGTATGCGGTCAGCAATCTGTTCCGCAGCCGCGGCGCGGTCACGGTGCTCGGCGGGCCACACGCACGCTGCTATCCGGAGGACGCACAACGGTACTTCGACTACGTCGTCGGTTTCACCGATCGCGAGATCGTCGGCGAGATTCTCTCGGACTGCCAGCCGCACCGGCCGGTGGGTGTCCATCTGGCAGCGAAGACCCAGCCGCAGGAGCTTCCCAGCGTGCGGCAGCGCTGGAAGTACATCGAGTCGACGCTTCGCCGGGTACCGACGAGCATCAAGATGGTGCCGATGATCGGCAGCGTCGGCTGTCCCTACACCTGCAGCTTCTGCATCGACGCCGAGGTCGACTACCAGCCGCTCGACTTCGAGCAGATACGCGACGACCTACGCTTCCTGACGAAGGTGATGCCGAAGCCGTGCGTTGGCTGGCACGACCCGAACTTCGGCGTGCGATTCGACGACTATCTGACGACGATCGAAGAGGCCGTGCCCCCGGGGACAATTCGTTTCGCCGCGGAGAGCAGCCTCGCACTGCTATCGGAACCGAACCTGCGACGGCTGCGCGACGCCGGATTCAAGGCCATGTTGCCCGGCGTCGAGTCCTGGTACGACCTCGGCGGTAAGTCGCGCACCGGGCTCAAGTCCGGGATGGACAAGGTGCGCCAGGTTTCCGAGCACGTGAACCTGGTCATGGACCACATCCCGTACGTGCAGGCCAACTTCGTGCTCGGGCTCGATGGTGACGCGGGCGCCGAACCGTTCGAGCTCACCAAGCGCTTCATTGATCGGTCGCCGGGGGCGTTCCCGGGGTACTCGTTGCTGTCTGCCTTCGGCGAAGCGGCACCGCTCAACATCGATCTGCAACGTGCCGGACGCGTGCTCGCGTTCCCGTTCCACTTCCTCAACAACAACCATGCGATGAACGTCAAGCCGATCAACTACGAGTGGGGTGACTTCTACGACCGCGTCATCGACCTGACCCGCTACACCTTTTCGCCGCGGCGCATCGCCCGCCGGGCGCGCGCCTCGCAGCGCGGCTTCGCAACCTGGATGAACGTCGTGCGTGCGGTCTCGTCGGAGGGATACGGGCGCATCCGCTACTACACCGAGCTCCGGCGACGGCTGCGCGAAGACCGTCCGTTGCGGGCGTTCTATGAACGCGAGACCGATGTGATCCCGGAGTTCTTCGTCAACCGCGTACGCAGCGAGCTGGGCCCACTCTGGGAACACCTGCCGGCCGGAGCGCTGGATCACGAGCCGAACGCTTACCTCAACAAGCTGAGCGGCGGCACCACCACCGCGACAGTTCAGCCGGGAAGCCTCGCCGGTGGCGGCGTCGGCGTACCGCTCGCGGCGCCTCCCGCAGCGCTCTAGGCCGCCAAGCCGGTTGAACTCCGGCCGTAAGTCGTACTACACGTGATGGACGGCCACTCCGCGTATCAAGGGGGTTAACCATGCTCCGCACGTCAGCGCTCGTGTGCACCTTGTTCCTGTGCTCCGCCGTGGCGGCGGGCGCGCAGGACTATGTGTACGACCCGACCAGTACCGACTTCGACCCCGACTACCTGAGCACCTACTCGATCATCGTTCGCGACCCGGGAACCGGCGAGCTCGGGATCGGTGTGGCAAGCAGGGTCCTGGCCGTGGGGCGCAACGGATCGTCGTTCCGAGGTGGCGTCGGGGTCATCGTGCATCAGATGTCGTCCAATCCGTTCTACGGCAGGATCGGAATGGAAATGCTCATGGCCGGCCTGCACCCGCAGGAGATCATGTCGCAGCTGGTACGCAGCGACGAGGCGAGCGCGCGGCGGCAAGTGGCGATTCTCGACTTCCAGGGGCGCAGCGCAGCGTTCACCGGCGGCGGCCCAGTGGGGCTCGACGTCTACGCGCACCCTCGAGACGATCCGCAGGAGGCCTGGAAAGGGCATCGATGCGGCATCGACTACTGTGCCCAGGCCAACAGCATGATGGGGTCCGGGGTGGTCGATGGAATGGCCGAGTCGTTCGAGTCGACGGGCGGTAAACCGCTGGCAGATCGCATCCTCGACGCTCTGGATGCTGCGCAGGCAGCCGGCGGCGACCGACGGGGGCAGCAATCCGCCGCCCTGTTCATCGTCCAGCTGCGCGGCGGCGCCGCCAACTACTCCGATGTCGCCGAGGATCTTCGCGTCAACGACCACCCCACGCCGCTGATCGAGCTGCGCCGTCTGCTCACCGTGCGTCGATCGCGCGGGGTGATTGCAGCCGCCAATCAGGTTTTCGAGGCCGGTGACCGGGAGCGCGGCCTGCAGATGCTGATCGAGCTGCGCGACAAGATCCCGGGCAAGGACAACGTCTGGATAGCACTGGGGAGCTCGTACCTGAAGCTTGGGCGGCGAGCGGATGCGCTCGACGCGATTCGCCGGGCGGTCGAGATCAATCCCTACAATGCGCGGCGCGGTAGCGGCGGTCTGCCGCAAAACCCCAGCTTCGAGGCACTGCTGTCCGATCGCGAGTGGATCCGAATCATGGACCGCCCGGAACTATCGAGCTCGGCCCCGGACGCAGTTTCGCAGACCGAGCGAACGCGAGTTCGTGTCGAGACCGGGCTGGGCGCCTTCGAGCTGGAACTCGACGACGCGCGGGCGCCGGGAACCGTCGCCAACTTCCTGCGCTACGTCGAGGCCGGCCGCTACGACGGCGGCCGGTTTCACCGCACCGTGACGCTCGACAATCAGGTCCGCGACGACATCCTCATCGAGGTGATCCAGGCGGGCGCGAACGCGGATGGTGACAGCGGACTCGAGCCCATCTCCCTCGAACGTACGCGCGACACCGGTTTGCGGCACCTCGATGGAACCATCTCCATGGCCCGTGGCGCCCCGGATTCCGCCACCGGCGACTTCTTCATATGTATCGGTGCCCAGCCATCGCTGGATTTCGGTGGAATGCGCAACAACGACGGTCAGGGCTTTGCCGCGTTCGGGCAGGTGGCCTCGGGGATGGATGTCGTCCGTCGGATCCATCGCGCCCCGGCCAACGACGACGAAAGCCTGCAGCCGCCGATCATCATCGAGCGCATCCACACGGTCAGATGATCCCGTCGTGGAAGGCCGACGAGGAAGGGATCAGCGCGTCGTCCTGACTACTGACGGATCCCGTACAGCACCTTCGTGCGAGCCTCGATGCTCTCGGCCAGGGCGTCTCCGAGGCGCAGGCCGTTGAGCGCCTCGGTGCTGGAGTAGTACGTCAGATACTGTCGCGCGAGTTCTGCCTCGCCGGCCTCGTAGAGCGCCGACGCGGTGCGCTCGACCTCCGCCTGCTCGGCGATCAGACGCCCCTCGAAGGCTACCAGCGCCTCGGTGACCTCGGGTAGGAACCGCTCCTCATGCTCCTCCATCAGGTACCGCAGCCGCTTGTAGGTTCGTAGCGCAAACCGCGTCGACTCGAGACCGCGGATGTCGTCGTCGATGTAGGAGTCCTCCGGCTGGCCAGCGCTGAGGTAGCGGTGGTACTTCAGCTCCGGCGGGGCGTCAGTGACGCCGATCCAGAACGGAATGAACGGCGCTGTCTCCGAGCTTGTCGCAGCGATCCAGAGCGCCGCCAGCTCAGGGTGAATGCCATCGCGTAGCTCTGCCACCTGACCGTATCCGGCGCTGTCGTGGGTTACCGAGCCCATGCGCACGAAGTGGATGACGTCTGCAAGCGTGATCTTGCGGCCAAGGGTCCGCAGGCGCTCCTCGATGTGGTGCAGGCCGGGATGGTTCTTCGGAATCAGCTCCGGAGTGGGGGCGCCATCGTAGACCTCTCTGAGGTAGACCTTGAACACATCGAATGGCTCGCCGGCGCTCGGGTCGTACCAGCCCTGCGACACGGCAAAGCTGATGAAGTTGTCGGAGGCCATGTAGTCGGGGTGATTCTCGAAATCGACCGGGAACTCGTGGATGTAGCCTGGACGGGACACCCGGATATCGTCAGGTCCGAGCCGCTCTGCCGCCCATAACCGCTGCCCACCGGCGAAGTTGAGCAGCACCCAGCCCTCGTCGGCGTCGGCGAACAGATGCGAGTTACCGCCGTACGTGCTGTATCCGTAGCGGTCGATCAGGTCGCCGACGATCTCCACCGCCTCACGTGCCGTGCGCGCGCGCTCCAGAACGATGCGCGAAAGATCGCTGTAGTGCGGCCCACCGCGCTGCGGGTCGGGGGTCATGTCGAGCAGCTCTTGACGGCTAGGCGAGGCGACATCCCGCGCCGCGACGCCGTACTGGTTGAGCCCCCCGTTGGTGAGCGGCGCCGGCATCCCCTGGTGCTCCGAGTAATCCATGCTGAGGTACTTGGCAGTCCACGGTACTTGCGGGATCTGTCCCCGGATTCCCGGTAGCCAGGATTTGGCGGTAAGCCCGACGCTGATCATCGTCCCCGGCGCATGCTCGCGCGCCGGCACGATCTCCAGCCAGTGGCTCGACGGCTCGTCGCCGTAGCCACCGAGAAACGCATTGCCGCTGGCGGTGAGGTTCTTGCCGATGTAGACGCAGTAGCTGGCGAACGCCGGCGACGACATGGAGAGGCACATCACGACGGCGAGGGCGCGAACTGCCCTCGTCCGCAGCTTGGTTGCGGCGATGCGGCGTTGAACGGTCATGTTGGGCTCCTGGTTCTGGTCGAAGCTCGCAACTTAGACGCGCGGGACGCCGCTGGCAACGGCCATCCTGCGTCCTGGGGCCCCGGCGCGGCGTGCCCGCTAACGCGAGTGGCCGACGCGCCGGCCATCTGAAGTGGCGAACATGGACAGGCGTCGCGGAGGTCAACCGGGTGGGTGGCGCCGTGGATAACAATCCTCGTATACTAGGTATATACCTAGTATACGAGCTAATATTGCGCTCATTCGCGGCAGCGTCAGGCAGGGGCAATCATGGCGAACCTTCGACTCACCTATACCACCGGCGTAGTGCTTCAATCCATCGCCGCCGGCTACCGCTATGGCTTCGACATCATGGACGTATCTGGACTGCCTGACGGCACGGTCTATCCAGCCCTGCGGCGCCTAGAGGACGCAGGCCTGCTGACCTCCGAGTGGGAGGACGATGCTCAGGCGGACGCCGAGAAACGCCCGCCGAGGCGGTACTACGAGCTCACTGGCAACGGAGCGGCGCTGCTGGCCCGCGCCCTCGACCGGTTCCCGGCTCTGCGGCGCGCGGTCGTGGCGACGGCCGAATCGCAGGCCAATCGAGCCGGCGCGTGAGCGCCAATCGGCAGGTTGCGCGGCTCTGTCGCGCGTTGGTGCGCGGGTTCGCTCTGCTGGCGCCCGGCGGCGATCGAGCACGATGGCGCACCGAATGGATGGCGGAGATCGATCACGCTGTTCGCCGGAGCGAGCGCCACTCGGTGCTTGTCAGGCGGAGCCTGCTTTCCTTACGGGACGCGCTCCAGTTGCGCGCCAGGCGTACCGCCCCAGGGACCACGAGCATGCTACGCGCGCCGGTCGGACATCTGCTGGACGAGCTGCAACAGGACGTCCGATTCGGCGCCCGATCGCTCCTACGGTCCCCCGGCTTCGCTGCGGTGGCGATTCTGACGATGGCGGTGGGCATCGGCGCCACCACAACGATCTTCAGCCTGGTCAACGGAATCCTCCTGCGCCCCCTCCCCTATCAGGACCCGGACCGGCTGGTGGTGGTGTGGCCTGAGAACTGGTTCTCCACCAACCTGTTCCTGGAGATCGAGCCGTTCCTCGACTCCTTCGAAGCAGCGGCCGGCCACACCGCCAGCAACCACACGCTGATCACCGACGACGGCGCCGTGCGAGTTCAGGGACCACAGGTCACGGCACGGTTCCTCGACCTGCTGCGGCCACGGCTGCAGCTCGGCCGCGGCTTCGCGCCCGACGAAGACCGACGCGGGACGCGGGTCGTGGTCATCTCCGACCGGTTTTGGCGTGAGCGGATGGAGTCGGATCCGCACGTAGTGGGCCGGACAGTGCGTTTGAACGGACAGGAACACGCCGTCGTGGGAGTGCTGGCACCGGGGTATCAGTCGTTGCGGAACGGAGCTTCCTTGATCGTTCCCTGGCAGCTCGACACCGACTTCCCGGCTGCCTCTTCGCAGGAAATGAAGCTCTTTGGCCGGCTCGCCGAGGGCGTTTCCCGAGAGGCCGCGCTCGAGGAGCTGCGAGCCTATATCGCCTACCTGCACGAACAGTACGACTTGCCCGCCGACTACGGGAACGATGCCACCATCCAGCCACTGCACGAGTACCTCGTGGGCGACACGCGTCCGACGCTTCTGTTGCTCTTCGGGGCGGTCGGATTGACGCTACTCATCGCCACCGCGAACGTCGCCAACCTGCTGCTGTCGCGAGCCCTTACCCGTGAGCGCGAGGTCGCGGTCCGGGCCGCCCTCGGCGCAGGGCGCGGTCGGCTGGTACGGCAGATGATGACCGAGTCGTCGTTGCTCGGCCTGGTGGGCATGGTGCCCGGACTGATGCTCGCATCCGTCGGGCTCAATGGGGTGCTGGCGTTGATGCCGGCCGAGGCGCCCCGGCTCGAGAGCGTCGCCCTGGACGGCTCGGTGCTGGCGTTCTCCATACTCCTGGCCCTGGCAACTGGGTGGATTGTGGGCGTGATCCCGGCCCTGCAGTCGTCGCGATCGGACGTCCGTGCGGCGCTAGCGACCGGCGGACGCGGCGGGAGTGAGTCGGCTCGCCGTCGGCACACCCGCAGAGCGGTCGTACTGGCGGAGGTCGCCATGGCGGTGACCCTGGTCGCCGGCTCGGGACTGCTGATCAAGAGCTTCCTGCAGGTGACGCGTGTCGATCCGGGTTTTCGGCCCCAGGCACTGGCGGTGTTCGACCTGCGGCCCGAGGAGGGGAGCATCGGATCGGCGGCTGAGGCAACGCAATACTTCGACCGGATCCGGTCGGAGCTCGACGCCATCCCTGGAATCGCCGGCATTAGCGAGGTGTGGAAGGTGCCGTTCAGCGAGGACGGTGGAATCAACTCGCTGTATCGAGGCGACCGCGAGATCGACCCGACCGTCGATCCACCATTCGGCCGCTGGCGACCAGTTCGACACGATTACTTTGCGACCGCCGGCATTCGCCTGGTGCGCGGCCGGCTGTTCGATGCAGCCGATGAGGCCAGCACCGAGCAGGTCGCGGTGATCTCCGAGGCCACCGCCCGCTCGCTGTTCGGGATGGACGATCCGCTCGGGGAGCTGTTGCTGACCTCGATCGAGATGGAGACCCCCGCCCGTGTAGTCGGCGTTGTCGGCGACCTGCGGCTCGGCGGACTGGATCAGGCGAGCACAGCTGTGGTCTACCGTCCATACGCCCAGATGCCGGGATTGCTCGAACGTTACGGGTTCTACGGTCGCTGGATCGTGTTGCGACTGGAGGAGCAGGCGCCTGCCGGACTGGCAACCACGGTTCGCGATGTCGTCCGTGGCATCGATCCCACCGCCTTGATCGCGGGATACACGACAATGAGCGACGCCATCCGCGTGTCGCTGTCCCAGCGACGCGGGACCATGACGCTGCTCGGACTCTTCGCCGGTACGGCCTTGCTGCTCGGGGCGGTCGGCATATACGGCGTCCTGGCGTACTCGGTCCGCAGTCGCCGCCGAGAGATCGGTATCCGGGTCGCCCTCGGTGCTACCCGTGGCCACATCGTCCGCGGCGTGCTGCGTGACGCTCTCTCTCTGGCAATACTCGGCTCCGCTGTCGGAATGGGGCTGACCGTGCTTTTGTCTCGCACGCTCGACAGCTTCCTGTTCGAGGTCAGCCCCCTCGATCCGTGGGTGCTCACTGCCGCCGTTGCCACCGCAGCGTTGCTGGCCGTCGCGTCAGCGCTCCAACCCGCTCTGCGCGCTGGACGCCAGGACCCGGCGAGCACGCTGTCCGAAGACGGCTAGCCGCCGCAACAGCTCACGTCGGCAAGATCCGATATCGGTGTGGCCGAGCGGTCGACGTCGGCCCGCTGTTGTCTGACGGCGCTTCCGAACGGTAGATTGCAACTGGACGCGGGCGACGAGAAAGGTCGGGTCGGTGATCGGAAGATCGCTTCGGAATTAAGAGATCGTAGAGCTGCTCGGTAAGGGTGGGATGGGCGAGGTCTACCAGGCCCACGATAGGACGCTTGGCCGCGACGTCGCCATCAAGGTACTGCCCCAGGACTTCGCGGCGGACGGTGAGCGCAGGGCGCGATTCGAACGCGAGGCCCGGTTGCTGGCGGCCGTGAACCACTCCAACATCGCGTCCATCTACGGGCTCGAGCACGAGGACGGCCTGCAGTTCATCGTCATGGAACTGGTTCGTGGCCGCAGCCTGAGCCACGTTCTGCAGCGCGGCTTGCCGCCGCTGGCCACAGCTCTCGATGTTGGGCGGCAGGTAGCCAGCGCGCTCGAGGCGGCCCATCGAGCTGGGATCGTGCATCGAGATCTCAAGCCGGCGAACGTCATGATTACCTCCGACGGCGACGCTAAGGTGCTCGATTTCGGCATCGCCAAGACCGTCAGCCCGCTGGGGCGCGGCTCGGAGACCGAAGCCGCCACAGAGCTGACCCGTACCGGGACGACGGTGGGGACGGTTCCCTACATGAGCCCCGAGCAGGTCAAGGGTGCGGTGATCGACGAGCGGTCGGATATCTGGTCGTTCGGGTGTCTGCTGTACGAGATGCTCGCCGGTCAGCGCGCATTCGCGCGGCCGTCCGTCGCCGAGACGGTAAGCGCGGTTCTTGAGCACGATCCCGATTGGAGCGCGTTGCCCGAGGCGACGCCGAACACCGTGCGGCAGTTGATCAGACGCTGTCTGGACAAGGACCCGGCAGGCCGCGTCGCCGATATCGCCGAGGCGCGAACCGAGCTTGAAGAAGTGGCGTACCCCGGGCCGGCGGCGGCAGCTGTTGGCGTCCCCGCTCGTCCACGACCCGTCTGGATCAACACGATCGGCGTTGCCGCCGGGCTCGCCGTTGCCGCTGCGGCGGCACTGTGGCTGTCAACGAACGGCCTGCGTGGAACAGCGTCAGATGGAGGTGTCCGCGGCGCCGCTGACCCGCGCGCTCTGATCGTCGTGCTGCCGTTCGAGAACCTGGGTGCCGCGGAAGACGATTACTTTGCCGCCGGGATGAGCGACGAGATCACCAGCCGTCTCGCAGCCATCAGCGGGCTCGGAGTCATCTCGCGGCGCGGCGCCCTCCGCTACGCCGGCTCCAACCTGAGCACCGAGGACATAGGAACAGAGCTCGGGGTCGGGTACATCCTCAGCGGCAGTGTCCGATTGGGCGGAAGACGATAGCGGCTCGAGGCGAGTTGCGCATCACTCCGGCACTCATCCGTGTCGCCGACGACACCCAGCTGTGGTCGAACCGCTACGAGCGCATCCTCGAGGACATCTTCACGCTGCAATCAGACATCGCCAACAAGGTCATCGAGCGCCTGGGCGTCACACTTCGCGAGGGCGAGCGCAGCTTGCTGGCCAGCGTCCCGACCGACAACGTCGACGCCTACGCGCTGTATCTGAAGGGACGGTACTTCTGGTACAAGCGCACCGAACAGGACATCCAAACGGCGCTCACCTACTTCCGCGACGCCATCGATCTGGATCCGAGTTACGCGCTCGCGCATGTGGGCATCACCGATGCCTGGATCTTCCGCGGCTGGTACAGCGTGTTGGCTCCGCACGAGGCCTTTCCGCGCGCCTTGGACGCCGTTGGACGGGCGCTCGAGTTCGGTGAGGATCTGGCGGAGCCTCATACCTCGCGGGCCCACATCGCATTCGAGTACGACTACGACTGGGCCCTGGCAGAGCAGGAGTACCTCCGAGCCATCGATCTCGACCCTAACTACGCGCTGGCACACCACTGGTACGGCGGTTTTCTGTCCGCCATGAGTCGTCACGACGAGGCACTGGCGCGGGCACTCCGGGCGCGTGATCTCGACCCCCTTTCGTTGATCGTCAATACATGGGTGGGGCTCCGTCACTACTTCGCCGGGCGCTACGAGATGGCCATCGAGGAGTATCTCGAAGCCTTGCGGCTTGGTCCGAGCTTCGCCGTGGCGCACTGGCATCTGACGTGGGCGTACGAGCAAGCGGGTCGATATTCGGAGGCGCTGGCCTCAGCGCATCGGGCTGTAGAGCTGACCGAGGGCCGCGCCGGAGCGCCGCTGTACCTCGCGTCGTTGGGTCATGCCTTTGCCAAGACGGGAGACGAGCCTGCGGCGCGGGCAATACTATCTCGCCTACAGTCAGAGGCGTCGGCGCAACATGTGTCGGCCTTCCACGTCGCCGCCGTCCACGCGGCGTTGGGCGATCTCGATGCGGCGTTCGATGGACTCGATCGCGCCATTGACGAGCGCGATCCGTGGATCGGCTACATGAAGGTGGATCCCCGGCTCGATCCGCTGCGCGCCGATCCGCGGTTCACCGAGCTGTTGAACCGTGTGGGGCTCGATCCGTGAGCTCGCCGGCGCGCGGCGCGACCCCGGTCAATCAGCCAGTCGACCGGTCGGATGCCGGTGTATCCGCATCTCGAAGATGGGTCTCAAGGAATTCGAGGATCTTCCGATAGCCCTCCTCCTGGTTTTCCTTCTTGACGAAACCGTGGCCCTCGTCATCGAACACGACATACTCCACCGGCACCCCGTTCTGGCGCACCGCCTCGACGATGTCGTCGGATTCAGCCTTGACCACGCGTGGGTCGTTGGCGCCCTGGAGCACCATCAACGGTCGGACGATCTGCTCGGCGTGAAACAACGGCGACTTGGCGCGGAAGGCGTCCAGATCGTCGAACGGTCCCATCTCGTTCTCGAGCATGGCGCGCTGCGCTTCCCACCACGGCGGAATGCTCTCGAGCGTCCGTACCCAGTTGGATATGCCGAACAGGTCGACGCCAACGGCAAATTCTTCCGGTCGGAAGGTGAGCGCCGCGAGAGTCATGTACCCGCCGTAGCTGCCGCCGAGGATGCCGATCCGGTCGGGGTCGACCCAGGTCGTGTCGATCAGCATCTGCTTGCTGGCGACGCAATCGTCCAGGTCGGCGTGACCGTGCCGCTGATCATCGAGGTGAAAGAACGTCTTGCCATACCCCGAGCTGCCGCGGTTGTTGATGGCGTAGACCGCGTAGCCGTGGTTGACGATGTACTGGATCAATCCGGAGTAGCCGATACGCGACTGGCCGCCGGGGCCACCGTGCACCCACACCAGGGCCGGAACCTGGTTGTCCGGGCTCGCCTGATGCGGCTTGTAAAGAATGCCCGGAACCTCCAGACCGTCCCACGACTCGAAGCGCTTGACGCTGCCGTCCACCAGATGGTCGGGGTCGATGTTGGGGTTAAGCGAACGGGTCAGCTGAACCGGTGCGTCGGCACCGAGCCGATAGTAGAAGAGGTCGCGCGGCGCACGGCTGGATGAGGAGTAGAACGCCATGTGCTGCTCATCGCGAGAAATCGACACGGAGCTGATCTCGGCGTCGCCGAGGTCGGGCAGCGCGACAATCTCCATCGTCGCGGCGTCGTACAGCCGCAGCTCGGTGCGCGCGTCGTTGTTGATTCCGACCACCAGATACGTGCCGCCGCGCGAGTAGGCCGCGAAGGAGATGTCCCAGTCAGCCCGCAGCACCTCGTCCCGGACACCGGTCTCGAGATCGTAACGAACCAGGTAGGCAAACTCGGCACCGTCGTCGGTGAGCACCAGCAGGCCGCGATCGTCCGGCGTGAAATCGGCGGGCGAATTGGAGATGTCGCCCTCATGGGCCGTCAGGTTGCGTAGCTCGCCGGTGTCGCGATCGTAGACGAAAGCGTCGGAATCGGCGTTGGTGTTCATCTTCGCCAACGCGATCAAACGACCGTCGTTGGAGCTCCCGGCGGGGAAGAACTCCTCGTTCTCGAAGATCAGCTCACGGTCGTAGGTATTGATGTCATATTCGTACACATCGAAGAACCGGCGGTCCCGCTCATTGGTCGATACGTAGAACGAATCGTTGTCGTCCGCCCAGCCGGCGAAGTTACCAATGTGCTCCTCTCCCGGGGTGAGATCGGTCACCGCTCCATCGGGATCGCGCACGTACAGGTGTCGAAGCTCGTTGCCCCCCTGGTCGGCGGCGTACAGGATCCGTTCGTCGTCGGGGAAATAGCCGAGCGCGAAGATCGAGTCCGTGCTCGAGCTCGTGAGCTGCTCCGCACCGGAGCCGTCCACCGCCAACGTAGAGGCGTTGAAGATGCCGGTCTCGTCGGTGCTCACCAGCAGGCTCGAGTTGTCGGGCGAGAACGAAGCGCCGCGATAGCTCGTGGTGTCCAGAAACGCGCCGATATCGTAGGTGGCGACCTCCACGCTAGGAGTGCGCACCTCCCGCGCGCAGGCGGAGACCAGCAGCCCTATGGCCAGGGAAGCGACGATCGCCACTCGGGCCAGGATGTTTCGCTGCGCTGTTGCAGGTGTCCGGCCATCGTTGCGGTGCGTATTCATCAGAGCCTCCGTCGAGAATTCAGATCGGATCAACGGCAGCCTATTCCTCGCCAAGCGTACGCGTCAGCCAAAGGATCAACACGCCGAACGCAGCGACGAACGGACCTTCCCAGAGCCTCCATACCTGCGGCAACCCCTCGGCCTGGTCGATGAAGAACAGGGTCACGCCAAGGGCCGTGATTGCCCAGGCGATGTACAGAAGCACCTCGCGATGCGTTCGTGGGTCTCGGGAAACAAGGATCATCAGCCCGCCGAGCAGCGCGTAGAAAGCGGAGGTGGAGCGGGCCAGGTAGCCGACCACCGGCTGGTTCGAGAGCTCTCCCATACCGAGCCAGCGGTCGTGGATCGTGTTCATCCAGCTGTACGGCGCCACCACGAAGATCAGCGCCAACAGCGAGAAGCCGCCGATGACCCGCAGCACCAGCTTCAGCAGGGCCTCGCGGCCCGCTGCCGCGGGCGTTGGCTCGCGACCTGGCACTGCCTCGGACGATGGGGCGCCCATCAGCCGCCGGCGACGAACGAGCGGTTCAGGACCTTCAGCGACGGCGCACCGACAAGCTGCATCGACTGGCGCAGCTCATCCGTCAGCATCCGCAACACCGCATCGACGCCGGCCTCGCCGAAGGCGCCGAGACCCCACAGATACGGGCGGCCTATACCGACCGCGTCGGCGCCCAACGCGAGTGCCCGCAGCATGTCCGACCCGCGCCGGAAGCCGCCGTCGACGATCACCGGAATGCGTCCTGCAATCGCATCGACAACCTCCGGCAAGCTCTCGATCGTGCCGCGTCCGCTGGGCGGGTTGCGGCCACCGTGATTCGACACCACGATGCCGTCGACGCCGTGCTCGATGCATAGCTCCGCATCCTCGCGCGTCACGATTCCCTTGAGCACCAGCTTCATGCCGATCGTGTCCTTGAGACGATCGACGAATCCCCACGTCGCACTCGGCTTTCCGACCCCGGTGTCGACGCCTTCGAGGTCGAGCCCATCGAACATGGGCTTGCGGCGCACGTAATCGGCAAACTCCCCGTCCGGCACGTGGCAGAGGCTGCAATCGCGCGGATCGGCCAGCGATGCCCGCCTCGACGTCTCGCGATTGCCCCCGACAGGGTTGTCGACGGTTAACACGGCCACCGGGCAACCCGCCCTCTCGGCACGACGCAAGAGGGCCTCGGTGATACGCCACTCTTTGGTCGGGTAAAGCTGGTACCAGACCGGCTCGCCGCGAGCCTCGTTGACCTCCTCCACCGACGAGGTGGTAACCGTGGACAGCATCTGCAGGTGTCCGCGAGCGCGCGCGGCTCGAGCCACGGCCACTTCCCCCTCGGGGTGGACCGCCTTCTGGCTGCCGCACGGCTGAATCACGATCGGCGTTTCCCAGCGCCGCCCGAAGATCTCCGTCGACATGTCAATCTCGCTCACGTCCACCAGGCGACGAGCGCGCAACTGCACCCGGGCGATGGCCTCCCGATTGGCGCGCAGCGTCGCCTCGCCGTCGACGCCGGTGGCGATGTACCCAAAGTGCGACTGCGGCACGTTGGTGCGCGCCGTGGCCTCGAAGTCGAAGATGCTGACGGCCTGATCCGGCGCGTAGACGACACGCCCCTGCTCGCTGACGAACTGCACCAGCGTGGCGAAAAGCTCGTCGTCGAACCGATTCCCGGCCGACTCGTCGAATGGCCAGCCGGACACGCCGGCACCAGCGAGCAACGGCGTGCCGGCGAGATATCGCAAGAAACCGCGCCGTGTCGTCATGATTCTTGGGCGCTCCTCATCTCATTGACCGGCATCGTTCGGGCCGGAGATCGACCACATCACCACACCCGTCGCCGAAGTTCAACGATGCTGCAACGGCCGCACCACGTGGCCGCCAACGACCTTGACCACGCTGATTGATCGCGATCCAATTGGGTCCCCTCCACCACGGCGATGCGTCCCATGACCAGCCTGCACACCCGCCTCGTTCTCCTCATGCTGAACCTCGGTCTGGTGGGGTGCTCTGTCGTCACCGCACCGTCCGACACGCTCGTCGTCGCCACCGCGGTCTTTCCCGAATCACTCGAGGGTAGCGCCACCAGCTTTGCCGGCCTGAGCCTCGCCTATCAGACAATGGATCCGCTGATCCAGCGCGACGACCAGGGCAACCTGCGGCCGGGACTTGCGGTGTCGTGGGAGGCCGTCGACGACACCACCTGGAGGATCGAGCTTCGACCCGGCGTCACGTTCCACGATGGCACGCCCTTCACCGCCACCGACGTCAAGCACACGCTCGAGTACGTGCTCAACCCGGCCTCGATCCACACCGGCCGGCGGCGCATCGAGCAGCTCGAAACGATCACGATCGTCGACGAGCACACCATCGATTTGCGCACCGATGGTCCGTTTCCGACGCTGACGCTCGGTCTCTCGGACATACCGATCGAGGCGCGCCACTATCACGAGAGGACCACGAAACAGGAGCGCGCCCAGCGCCCGATGGGAACCGGGCCGTTCATCTTCGCGCTCTGGGAGCCGGGAGATCGCTACGAGCTGACCGCTAACGAGAGCTACTGGGGCGGCGCGCCGCGCATCGAAAGGGTGGTGTTTCGGCAGATTCCCGAGTCCTCCACCCGGCTCGCCTCGTTGCTGGCCAATGAGACCCACATTATCGAGGAGCTTCCCGTCGACCTGATCCCGCGGGTGGAGGAAGCTGCCGATCTGGAGGTAGCGCCGGTGGAATCAGCGGTGGCGCTGGTGCTGACGCTGGACACTCGCAGACCACCGTTCGACGACCGAGCAGTGCGGGTCGCCCTCGACCACGCCATCGACAAGCCGTTGATCCGCGAGGCCCTGCTGCGCGGCAGCGGCAGCCTTTTGGACGGGCAACTGCTTCCCGAGAGCACACCGGGACACAACCCCGCACTCAGCGCCCGTCCCTACGATCCAGTGCGGGCACGCGACCTGCTGACCAGCGCCGGCTACCCGCACGGGTTCGCGACCTCGATCACGACGCGCGCCAGCAAGTACGTCTCCGACGTCTACATCGCCAACGCGGTCTCGGGCATGCTCGACAAGGTCGGTATCACGGCGCGGATCAACGTCGTGGAAGGCGGCGTGTTCTCCAAGATGGTGCTCGCCCGGGACCTCGGACCGATCCACATGGTCGGCTGGTATAGCCTCGGCGATGCGGACTTCGCCACCGTCTGGTTTACCGAAGCAAGCGGACGGGCACTTTGGCACAACGCGGAGTACGAAGAGCTATTCCTGCAGGCGCGATCGACGATCGACGAAGGCGCCCGCCGACGCATCTACCAGCGGATGATGGAGATCATGCACGAGGAAACCCCGGCGATCTTCCTGTTCTCGCTGCCCAGCATCTATGCCAAGACGCGCCGGGTCACGGGCTGGCAGCCACCAACCGACAAGGTGCTGCGACTCCACAAGGCGGCGTTGAGTCCCCCGTCATGAAGACGATCGAGGGCGCTATCGGCGATCTGACAGGACTGTGCCGGGCGATCGACGCGAGCGACTTCGACGCCGTGGTGGCGATGTCGCCGGAGAACCTGCGGTATGTCACCGACGCACCGATCGCCACCCACAACGTGATCCGCGACCGACTGGGGTTGATCGTCTGGCCGTCGGGCAGCGACCCCGTCTACGTGCTGTGCGAGGTCGAAGAGCCCTACATGCGGCAGGAATCCTGGATCCAGGACCTGCGCCCGTACAAGGAGTTCGTCGTCTCGCCCATCGAGCTCCTGGCTGAGGTGCTCACGGAGCTGGGCCTCGCCAAGGCACAAATCGGCGCCGAAACCGATTACCTGGGCGCCCAGTACCACGCGCAGCTGACCCGAGAGCTGCCGGAGCTGCGCATCGAACCCTGCGCCGATCTATTTGCCCACGTGCGGATGGTCAAGACGCCACGCGAGCGCGAGATCCTGATCGACGCGTTTCGCGGCACCGAGAAGGCTCTGCTGGGCACCTACGCAACGGTGCAGGAAGGCGAATCCGAGCGGAGTATGGTCCGCCGACTGGTCGATGCCACCCTGCGCTCGGGTGCCGACGCCATGGCCTTCAATCTGATCAACGCGGGCCCGAACACCGGTTATCCGCACATGCATCCCTCCGCCTATCGTGTGAAGCAGGGAGACATCATCAAGACCGACGTCGGTGCCTACTATCACGAGTACCACTCCAACGTCGGACGTACCGCCAAGCTGGGCAAGACGACGGAGGAGGAGGAGTCGTGGTGGAAACGGCTGCGCGAGATCCACTGGGAGATCATCGACATGCTCAGGCCGGGCAACAGCGGCCGCCAGCTATTCGAGCGCACCACTGAGCTGTACGAGAAGGCCGAGATCCCGTTCGCGCTCGGCCACAACGGACACGGCATCGGACTGCAGGTTCATGAGCATCCGCTGATCAGCCCGCACGAGGAGATCGTCTATCAGCCCGGCATGATGTCGACCGTCGAGACGCGGGTACGCTGGGTGGGCGAGTACGGATTGCATATGGAGGATCTCGTCGAGATCACGGACGGGGCGCCGATCGTCCGCACCGGGTTCTTCGACAACGAGGAGATCCTCGTCGTCTAGTGGCCCCCAACAGATGCTGAATTATGCCGCTCGACGGCTCGCCATCGCGCCGGTCTCGCTACTGCTGGTGAGCTTCGTCGTGTTCGTCATCCTGCGGGTCACCGGCGACCCGGTGCAGCTGTATCTCGACATCAACAGCACACCGGCGGCCGAGGCGCAGCTGCGGGCGCAGTTACACCTCGACCAGCCGATACCGCTGCAGTTCCTCCATTTCCTGGGCGATGTTGCCCGGGGGGACTTCGGCACGTCGCTGCAGTACTCGGCGCCGGCAATGCCCCTGGTGTTACAGCGCCTGGGCGCCACGCTGCAGCTCATGGGCACCGCCCTGGCGATTGCCCTCGCGCTCGGGGTCGCGGCCGGCGTCCTGTGCGCTCTGCGCCCAGATCGGCCGCTCGATTTCCTGATCTCCACCGCCGCCATCGCCAGACAGTCGATGCCCAGCTTCTGGCTCGGCCTGCTGCTGATCCAGTTGTTCGCGCTACAGCTCGGCTGGCTACCCACGTCAGGGCAGGGCGGCTGGCGCCACCTGGTATTGCCGGCCCTGACGCTGGCGAGCTTCCTGCTTCCCGGGTTCATCTTGCTGACGCGGGCCAGCGTTCTGGAGAACTTCACCGAGCCCTACGTGATGACGGCGCGCTCGAAAGGGCTGGTGCCGCGGGCGGTGCTAATGCGACACATCCTGCCCAATGCGATCAATCCGGTGCTCACCTTCCTCGGACTACAGGCGGGGCGACTGGTAGGGGGCTCGATCATCACCGAGACCATCTTCGCCTGGCCGGGGGTCGGGCGTCTGATGGTCAGCAGCATCTTCCAGCGCGATGCTCCGGTGGTCATCGCCGCAGTGTTTCTGGCCAGCCTGGCCATCGTCCTTTCCAATCTGATCGTCGACTTGACGCAGTCGGCCGTCGACCCACGCGTCAGGCTGGAGTAAGCCATGCCGCGGCGCTTTCTCGGAACGCGCTTCAAGATCACGCTGGGCGGCGGGATCGTAGCGCTGGCGTTGCTGGCGGCGCTGCTCGCCCCGTACGCGGCGACCCACGATCCCGACGAACAGGCACTGCTGGACCGCCTTGCGCCACCGTCCTGGTATGCCGCCGGCTCCGCGGCGCATGTGCTGGGCACCGACAACTACGGACGTGACCTTTTCTCTCGGCTCATCTACGGGGCCCGGATCTCGATGCTCGTCGGCTTCGCGGCCATGCTGCTGTCCTGCTTCTTCGGCTCCGCACTCGGCATGATCGCCGGCTATCGCGGCGGCAAGACCGAGCAGCTCATCATGCGCCTCGCCGACGCTCACCTGGCCTTGCCCGACATCTTGCTGGCTATCCTGATCGTGGCGGTGATCGGCGGCAGTGCCCTCAATCTGATCGTGGTGCTGGGGGTCTCCGGCTGGATGGTCTACGCGCGTGTCACGTTCGGCATGACGCGGGCATTGAAGGAGCGCGCTTTCGTCGAGGCGGCTGTGGCGCAGGGTGCCGGCGACCTCTACATCCTGTCCCGCCACATCTTCCCGCAGCTGCTACCGGTCCTGGCGGCGGTCTCCACGCTGCAGGTAGCCCACGTGATCCTGCAGGAAACCGCCCTCAGCTTCCTCGGCCTGGGTGTCCCGCCGCCAGCGGCGACCTGGGGCAACATGCTGGCCGAGGGTCGCGATCAGCTGTGGGTGGCGCCATGGATCGCCAACCTCTCGGGGCTGACAATCGTCGTTGTCGTTTGGGCTACCAACATGCTCGGCAGTGGGCTACAGGAGCATCTCGATCCCGGATCGCAACCACGATGACCGCTCGACCGGAGCGGACATGCCGATCGATTGGGCCCGAACGACGCTCTTGAGTGGCGGTATCGCCGTGGTCGTACACGTCGGCGAACTGCTCGCTCGCAGGGCATAGCCGCGATGATGCTGTATTGTTTTGACGCTGGCCACTGCGGACGCTAGGCTGCCGACGTCCGGACGGCTACCGGGCCTTTCCCCTTCACCCGGAGCTTTGCGCTTGGCGCAAACCGCGGACGATTTCCGGCACTCGAAAGAGTGCGAACCGCATCACGGCCGAACACGGGCGATCCTGCTCGATCATCCCGAGGTGCGCGATCTCATCGGGCGCAATCCCTGGTCCTTCGCGATCATCCTCGGGATCCTGGCAGCGCAGTTCACGGTCGCTTGGATGCTGCGTGACAGCCCGTGGTGGCTGATCGGAATCGTCGCCTACAGCGTCGGCGCTTTCGTCAACCATACGAGCTACGTGATGGTTCACGACGCCACCCACGGGCTGATCTTCCGGTCGCGCTGGGCGAACAATTTCTCCGCCATCCTCGCGGGCGCCGTGAACACGATGCCTACGGCAATGTCGTTTCGCTCGTATCACCTGATACACCACTCGCATCAGGGCGTGCACGAAGTCGACGCAGACATACCCAGCTACTGGGAAGCGCGACTGGTAGGCAACTCGTTCTTCCGCAAGCTGATCTGGTTGACGCTGTACCCGGTGGTGCAGGCGCTTCGACCGATCCGCATCAAGCAATTGACGTTCTTAACGCGGTGGACGCTGGTGGATTGGGCGATCGTTTTTTCCATCGATGCGCTGGTGATCTGGGCCTGGGGTCCGCGGGCGTTTCTGTACCTGCTGGCCTCCCTGTTTTTCGCCGTCGGTCTGCACCCGCTGGGTGCCCGATGGATCCAGGAACACTACATGGTGGGGCCTGACGACCAGGAAACCTTCAGCTACTACGGCAAGCTGAACTGGGTGGCCTGCAACGTCGGCTATCACACCGAGCACCACGATTTCACCTCGGTGCCCTGGAACCGATTGCCGCAGATCACGGCCGCGGCTCCCGAATACTACGCATCGCTCGGAAGTCATCGTTCGTGGGCGCGCCTTATGTGGCACTTCCTCACCGAGGCCGACCTGTCGCTCTGGGCGCGCATGGCGCGCGCCGGCCGACATGGGGACGCCGAGGACTGCCCGGACTAGCAGGGTGCTGAAGAACTCTGGTGGTTCTGGTTACGGCGTCGTGGGGCCAGATGCACGGCGGCGCGACGCAGGCGCTGCTTGTCGTATCGTCCAGGAGGGCCAACGCCGCAGATGGCTCCACGACGCCGTAACCCGTTGGGCGCGTGGCGGTTGCTGGCGATCTCAGCGTCAGAGCTCCTCGACGATGCCCCTGGCATCGCCCCCGTCGCTCTTCCTTGATCTCGCCAGCAAGACCCACCCGCCAGACCCATCAGAGTTTTTCAGCACCCTGCTACCGGCCTCTACAGGCCCCTAACCTCGTGGCGTCACGGCGGGCGTTCGGCGTGCCGCTGGCGCTGACACTCGGTCTCGTCCTGCTTTCGTGGTTGCCGCGCATCCACGAAAGCCCTCCCCTGGCACGCTCGTTCTGGGGCGCTGCGCTGGTGCTGCTGGCCTGGCAGGCCGTGCTCTTCGCTCAGGCGAGGAGCGCCGGCCTCGGGCGGCGGCTGCGCCCGGTGGTTCGACCGCAGCACTACGTTCAGGCGTTGGTACAGCTGGCGGTATTCGCATACTGGGGTTACTACTGGCGGCCCGTATACGACTATGCCTGGTTGCTGGTCGGGCAGCTGGCGTTCGCCTATGCCTTCGACATCTTGCTGGCCTGGTCGCGGCGCGATAGCTATGGACTCGGCTTCGGTCCGCTGCCCGTCGTATTCAGCACCAATCTGTTCCTCTGGTTCAAGGACGACTGGTTCGCACTGCAGTTCCTGATGATTGGGGCCGGGTTCCTCGGCAAGGAGCTCGTGCGGTGGCGGCGGGACGGGACGCGAACTCACATTTTCAACCCGTCGGCATTTTCCCTGGGATTGTTCTCACTCGCTCTGCTCGCCACCGACACCACCGACCTCACCTGGGGACAGGACATTGCGACCACGTTGACCCTGGCGCCGCAGATCTACCTGTTCCTGTTTCTCCTCGGCCTGGTGGTGATGCACTTCTTCGCGATAACGCTGGTCGCCGGGTCGGCCGCCGTAGCGCTCTTCGCGATGAGCGCGCTGTACTGGGGGTGGACGGGGATCCCGTACTTCGTCGATTCGGAGATCCCGACCGCGGTCTTTCTCGGCCTTCACCTGCTGGTGACCGACCCTTCTACCTCGCCGCGTACGCCGCTCGGCAAGACCCTCTTCGGAATGCTATACGGCCTGGGCGTTTTCGCTCTCTACGCGCTGCTGGGGGCGCTCGGGGCACCGACCTTCTACGACAAGTTGCTTTGCGTGCCGCTGCTGAACCTGAGCGTGCAGCGAATCGATCGACTGGCGCGGCTGGCGGAAGAACGGTTCACCACGCGGTATCGGTTCCGATGGGCTCCGCTGGGCTCGAATTCCACCCACATCGCCGTCTGGGTCGTTTTCTTCGGCGCCATGGCGGCTCTGGGGTCGACCGATGGAACGCACCCCGGCGACACCTTGCCGTTCTGGCAACGGGCGTGCGCCGAGGGTCGTCATGACGGTTGTGATCGCCTGCTGCAGATCCAATCCTCATACTGTGCCGACAACTCGGCCTGGGCCTGCAACGAGTTGGGGCTGCACAACAGGACCGGTGCGATTCTGGAGCGCGACACAGAGGCCGCGTTGGGTTTCTTCTCGCGCGCCTGTGAGCTCCGCTACCTGCCGGCGTGCTTCAACCTGCTGGATGGCGACGGATCTCACGGCACCGATCCACGGTCCCTCGATCTGAGGCTTCTGCTGCGCGAGGGCGGCGAGAATCTGCTCGAGATGTCGGACGCGGACCTGTTGGCGCGCGCCTGCCGGCACAATTGGGCCTTCGCATGCGACGAGATCTCGCCGTGACGCGGTGCACGGGGCTCCAGCGGGCGGCTGTGACCACATCGATCGTCGTTGCGGCCGCCTGCCACCAAGCCCCGTCGGGGGCCTCCTCCGCGAGTGATATCGAAGATGGCTCCGGGGCGAGCACCCCGGCCGCCGTCGCCGGGCTTCGCGCCGAGGCCTGGTTTCTACCGGATGACGAGCTCCTGGGCTTCGTGGAGATCGCCGCCGGTGAGTTCGTCATGGGCAGCGAGGCGGCAGTCGACGCGCTCGCCTTCGACAACGAGCGCTGGAGCACCAGGAGCGCCCACGGAACCGTGCAGCTTCCCGGCTACTACGTGGGTCGCTTCGAGGTCACCGTGGCGCAGTTCCGGTCGTTCGTCAAGAACACAGGGTACGGCGTCGACGCGCGAGCCTTACGGGCGCCTCCCGACCACCCCGTAGCGTGGGTCTCGTGGCCGGACGCGCTCGCCTATTGCCGATGGCTCGACGCCACGCTGAGGGCATGGCCGGAAACGCCCCCGCCACTCGGCGAACTGTTGCGTCAGGGAGGGCGGGTCGTGCTACCGAGCGAGGCGGAGTGGGAGAAGGCCGCGCGCGGCACGGACGCACGGATCTACCCTTGGGGGAACCATCCGATGCCGGCGCGGGCGAACTATCGCGGCGCGGCAGCGGCCCCGGTCGGCAGCTTTGACTGCCCGGAATGTTCGCATGGCCTCGCCGACATGAGCGGTAACGTCTGGGAGCTGACGCGCAGCCGCTACCAGCCGTATCCGTTCGACCCAACGGACGACCGCGACGACCTCGATGCGGACGCCCTGTGGGTCATGCGCGGCGGCCACTTCGGCGATTTGGAACAGAACATACGCGCCACGGTGCGCGGCGGTGTCGACCCGGGCGCCCGTAGAGCGTTCATCGGGTTTCGAGTCGTCATCTCGCGCTTCTGAACCGTTTCGGGCTCGCTTGCGTCGGGCGATTGGCATCGAAACGGCGGTATCGTTGGACGCCGAACGATCGCCATTTGCGGGGCGTCAGACGGTCAGCGGTCCGCCGCCGCCAGATCGATGACGACGTCCCACATGAAGCGCACGAACCGGTGCAGCTCATCCACCAGGATGCGCTCCTGATCGCTGTGTGCCCCATATCCCTTGGCGGCGTCCTCGCGATCGATCGCAGGGCCGACGCCATAGCACTCGATACCGTTCGCCCGTAGGTACGCCATGTCGGTGGCGCCGGTCGACATCATCGGCAACGTGGTGGTGTCGTAGTGTTTGCTGATATTGGCTTCGACGGCGCGAAACGCCTCGGTGTCGAGCCGCGCCTCGCCCGGCGGTCGCGTGTTGCGCCTGCCCAGCGACACCTCGACCGCCGGATTGTCGATCACCCGACGGATCTCGTCGAGAAACGCCGGGATCTCCTCATCGGGCAGGGCCCGCAGATCGACCGAGCCGGCGGCGTCGGACGGGATGACGTTGATGCGGTAACCGGCGTCGATGATCGTCGGCGACAGCGAGGAGCGCAGCATCGAGGAGTGCCGCGGCTCGTGCGCCAGAAAATACTCCCCCGCCTCGTCGGCCGTCGCTGGATCGAGCACCATCCGATAGCGTGCCGCGGCCTCCGGTGGCGAGATCGTTGCCAGCCGGCGGAAGTACTCGCTCGTGGTCTCGTTCAGCCGGATCGGGGTGCGCCAATCGGCGATCGCCGCCACTGCTTTGGACAGGTGCGCCACCGGGTTGGTCTGCAGCGGGACCGATCCATGTCCCGCCACTCCGCGAGCGACGAGCTCCACCCGGTACGGGATCTTTTCGACCGTCTCCACCTCGGCGTACCGCACCGCCCCCTCGACTCGGGTCACCCGGCCACCTTCTGCCAGACAGTATTCGGCGGCGATCGCGTCCAGGTGGTTGTCGACCATGAACTGGATGCCGTATTGCGTGCTGCCCTCCTCGCCCGACTCCGCCAGGAAGATGACGTCGCGATCGAGAGGCACCTGGCGGCGGGCGAGCTCGAGCATGACCATGAGCCCGGCCACGACGTTGTCCTTGTCGTCGACCGTGCCGCGGCTGTAGACATGCTCGCCGTCAATGGTGCCGCTGAAAGGCGGATGGCTCCATTTGTCCGGATCGACGTTCACCGTGTCGGTGTGGCCCATGATCAACAGCGGCGGCTTGGGTCCGGAGCCTGCCAAGCGCGCCACGACGTTGGGGCGATTGTCGTCGATGGCAAAAACCTGCACCGGGATGCCCTCAGCCTCGAGAGCCTCCCGCAGGTACTCCGCCGCCGGCCGCTCGATGCCCGGCGGGTCGCTGGTATCGAATCGCAGCAGCGCCTGGAAATGGGCCAGCGTCTCCGCTTCGAGAGCAGGTGACTCCAACCCGGGGCGCGCCTGTTGAGCGGTAACCGACAGGGACAGCAGCAACATGCAGCAAGCGGCAGCGTTTTTCATGCGGCGAGAATACACCGCCCGGCCACCGGCGGATGCGCCTAGCGCACGCTTCCGAGCCGCGGCTCGAGATCGGCCAGCGACACCGACAGGTAGGTAGGCAGTTCGCCACGCGCGGCGGCCTCGTCGAGCAGTCCCAGCATCTCGCGGAAGCGCTGGCGCGCCGTATCGACCACGGCATCGAAGCGCGCCTCGCGCCGCAATGGCTCGAACGCCGGCCCCAGCAATAATGTGTCGTACGGAAGCACTACCTGGTCGGCCGCCAGGAGCGAGAACAGCTCGAGCGCCAGCTCCGATTCCCCCGTCCGTGCCCGCTCGGCGGCCGCTTCGAGGATCGGGCGCTTTTCCCAGCCGGCGCTGACTCCATCCGCGGCGCGGCGGCGCAACTCGTCAGGCTCGGGAGCCACCTCCTCCTCGGCGTCTCGCGCCAGCGCCCGGCGCCGGCCTCCCTGGGCCATCGACGCGGCGGGCATCTCAGGCTCCAGTCGCGTCACGCCATCGATGAGCAGCTGCGCCTCCGCCGTTCGACCGTGTTGCAACAATAGGGTCGCCTGGCGCAGCCGCGGCTGGTGGTACATCCAGTCGAGATCCGCCGCGGCACGAAACGCCGCCATCGCCAGCACCGAGGAATAGCCCAGCTCGCGGAGCGCGCGACCGAGAAAATCGTGCGCTCGCGGGTCGCGCGGTCGCAACGTTGCCGCGCGTAGCGCGTACTGCAGCCGTAGCGGGCGATCGACGGTGGCGCGCCGCCCCTCGATGAAGGAGAGCGCGCCCCAGACATCGCTGGCCCGCGGGGCGATCGTGCGCGCCCGGCGGATCCAAGCTTCGGCGTGCTGTAACGCCTCCGGATCGCCGGTCTCGAATCGGATGATGTACAGGTGGGCGACGTCTGCAGCAGCACTGGCAAGTTGCTGGTCAGCGCGCAGGGCCGTTTCGAAGGCATCGAGGGCAACGTCGAAGTCGCTCTCCATGCGGAGGTTGTCGAATCGGCTGGTGTAGTACTTCCCCTGGCGGAGCTTCGTTTCTGCCTCCGAGCTGACCGCCAGACCGGCGACGGAGGTTGCCGGGGAAGCCGCCGAACCGAGCGCTGACCGGATGCCCTCGGCGGCAAGCCGTGTGAGCTCGGTCTCGTCGCCGCGGCGGCCCTGGAAGTCACTGCTCCAGATAAGCCGCTTGGTGCCCGCCTCCACGAGCTGAACATTGATCGACACCACTTCGCTGCCCACAACCGTGATCGACGGGAGCACAAACGCCGCACCGGACGACGGTGCCGGAACCCGATCGACGTCCTGCCCCAGCGCCTCGAACTCGGCTGCGGTCAGCGGCATGTCGACCTCGACGCCCTCGATGCGCGAGAGGTTCCGGCTGAGGATGCGCGGAATGGTATCGGCCAGATCGGAGAGCTCCGGGCCGGCGAGGACCGCGGCGGGAAGGGCGATGATCGAGTCGATGGGTGGGGTGGCCGCCGCCGCGGCTGCCGCTCCGCTGGCAACCCGCTTCCAGATCTCCCAGCCACCCAGCGACACCGTGACGAGACCGACGATGATCGCGGCTGCCGCAAGCCACCGTCCGGAAAGGCGCCGCCTGCGTGGCGAGTCCGGGGTCGCAGTCGGGCCGTGGCGCAGCGCCGGAGTGCCGCGGCTGAGCTCCTGTTGTAGGTCCTCGAGATCGTTCGCCACGTCCTGCGCCGTCTGGTAGCGGCGCTCCGGGTCCTTCTCCAGGCAACGCAGGAGAATCCGGCCAAGATGGTTCGGTATATCGCCCCGGACGTCGACGACCGACCGCGGCGCGTCCTTGAGAATCGCCGATATGATCGCGCTACGGTTATCGCCAGCGAACGGAGTCTGTGCCGTCAGCATCTCGGTAAACAGGCTTCCGAGGGAGAAAATGTCGGACCGAGAGTCGATCTGCAGGCCCTGCGCCTGCTCCGGAGACATGTACGCAACGGTCCCCATGATCTGGCCCGCCCGGGTCAGCTGCTGCGCCCGAGTTGCACCGCCGAGCTCGGTGGCCGCGTCGCCCAAGGCGCTGACCCCGGTCTTCGCGAGCCCGAAGTCCAGCACGGTCACCCGCCCCTCGCCCGACACCATTACGTTGGCCGGCTTCAGGTCTCGATGCGTCACACCTTTTCTGTGTGCCGCGTCCACCGCGCTCACCACCTGTGCGGCAATTTCGAAGAAGTCCTCGACAGCCATACCGCCAGCGGGGATGGCGTCCCCGAGCGTCCTACCGGCCACCAACTGCATGGTCAGAAACAGACGTCCAGCAGACTCTTCGACGGAGAAGATGGTGACGATGTTGGGATGATCCAGCGCCGCGATGGTCTCGGCCTCGCGCTCGAATCGCTGGCGGCGCTCGGGGTCGTCGGCCAGCTCCGGCGGTAGCACCTTGAGCGCGACGTGGCGTTTGAGCTTGGTGTCTTCCGCGGCATACACGTCGCCCATTCCACCGGCGCCGAGCCGATGCAGAACGCGGTAGTGAGCCAGGGTGTCGTCCCGCTGCATTGACGGGACTTTATGCGAGGACCCGGAGCTACGGAATAGCCGAGCCGGCAGTTCGATCCCTAGCGCGCCATCATGTCGAGCTGAGCTACCAGATCCTCGAGCTCCCGATCAAGGTACGCGGGCATCTCACCACGCTCCCTGGCGGCGGCAAACAGCGCCACGGTCTCGTCCCAGCGCGCGCGGGATCGCGACAACATTGTCTGAAACCGCGGCTCATCCCGCAGTCCGTCGTAGACCGGACTCAGAACCAACCCGTCATAGCCGGGAATCAACCCGGGGTCGGCATCGGCGAACAGCTCCATGAGATCGAGCGACCGCTCGCTCTGCCCATGGCGTGCGAGCTCGAACACCATCACCACGGCGTATCGCTTTACCCAGTGCGGCACCTCCGGGTCCACTGCGAGTTGAGGAATCGGCTCGTACAAGGGCAGGAACGCATCGAGGTCGTTCCGATCCAGGGCCTGGATCGCCGTCGAAAGCGCGTAGGACTCGGCTTCGATGCGTCCCTCCTCGACGTATCGTCCGACCTCCTGAGCGACCCGCGCCGCCTCCTCGACCCGGTTCATCACCGACAGCACCCATGACCGCATCAACAACGCCACCGGCATGCCGGGTTCGAGCTCCAGGACGCGATCGATCAACAAGCTCGCCTCGGGGCCACGACCTAGCCCGATGAGAATGCCGGCTTCCGCCAACCGTGGCATCAGGTAGAGCGGATCGAGGCGCGCCGCTTCGGTGAAGGCACGTCCAGCCAGCACGCCCGACAGCTCGCTTTCGTTCAGCGCCGAGGCGACGAACTCGTGCGCGCGTGGATCGTTGGGACCGTAGGTGAGCGCCTTGAGAGCCGCTTCCAAACGGCCGGCGTGGTCTGGGTGCAGGCGCCGGCCCTCGACGTACGATCGCACGCCCCAACCACCGCTGGACCGTGGATCGAGCTCGATGGCGCGGTCCGACCACGACTCGACGTTCGCCAGCGCCCCCATGTCTCCGCCCTCCAAGCGGAAGATGTAGAGGTTGGCGATTTCCACCGCTGCCGCCGCCGAACACGAGTCTAGCTCGAGCGCACGCTCGAAGGCAGCCAGCGCCAGGTCGAAGTCTCCGGGCTCCCGCAGGATTGTGTACCGATTCGACACGTACTGACCCTTACGGATCTCCACCTCCGCTGGCGAGGAGGCTGTCGCACCGGTCACCGACATCACCTCTAACTGTCCGGGCCGCACCGCCTCGCGCACCGCCGCAGCAGCCCGATTCACCACCTCGAAGGGCGCCTCCGCCTGCCCCGGAAACTCACGCTCCCACAGCACCTGCTGATCGGCACGCTGAATCAGGCGGACCTCGAGCAGCAGGTCGCTACCTGCGGCGGTCAGCGAGGAGGTCACCAGCGTGTCGGTCCCGTAGGCACGCGTCAGATCGTCAAGATCGCGCCCGGAGAGCTCCAGCTCGATGGATCGCGGAGGCAGCTTCACGTCCAGATCCGACATCCCGGTCAGCTGCGCCGAAAGCGAGCGTGGGATCGCATCGGCGAGGTAGTCGAGCTCGGGCACGCCGATCACGTCGGTCGGCAGCGCCACGATCGACTCGACGCCACCGGGTGCGCGAATGGCCGGGCTCCCCGCACCCGCACCAGCGAGAAGGCGGAGACCGATCCAGCCCACGGACACCGTCACCGCCGCCACTCCGGCCGCCACCAGCCACCGCCGCGGAGGCCAGCCGAACGCCGCCTCGCGCGGCTCCCGGGCGCCGCGCTGGGTCCCCGAGTCGGAGTCCTCCGCGAGCTCCAGCCGGAGCCCCTCGAGCTCGTTGACGATGTCCTTGGCCGTCTGGTAACGACGCTCCGGATCCTTTTGCAGGCACCGGCGAACGATGCGGCCGAGATGATTCGGGAGCTCGATGCGAACGTCGGTTACCGAGGTCGGCACATCCTTCAGAATCGCCGACATCATCGACACGTTGGTGTCGCCGACGAACGGTGTTCTGCCGGTCAGCATCTCGCTGAACAGGATGCCCAGCGAGAAGATGTCGGAGCGCGAATCCACCACCATGCCCTGCGCCTGCTCCGGCGACAATGTAGGCGACGGTGCCGATGATCTGGCCGTCGCCGTCGAGGTCCAGAGACGTGGGCATGTCGGCGGCCACCGCCGAGTCGGCCTCCGCCGGCCCCATTCCGACCTTGGCGACACCGAAGTCCAACACCGTTACATGACCATTGTCCGGGCGATCGCGACGTTGGCCGGCTTCAGATCCCGGTGGATCACGCCGCTCTCGTGAGCTGCCGCTACCGCCCGGCTCAACGGAATCGCAGTCCGGAAGAAGTCCTCGGTGCTCATCCCGCCGCTCGGAATTATCTCTCCGAGGGTGCGGCCTTCGAGCACCGGCATGGTGAGAAAGTGCACTCCATCCGACTCCTCGATGGAGTAGATCGTCACGATGTTGGGATGGTCGAGCGCCGCGATGGTTTCCGCCTCGCGCTCGAATCGACGCCGGAATTCGGCATCCTGAGCCATCTCCGACGGCAAGACCTTCAGCGCCACTCGACGCTTGAGCTTGGTATCGTCGGCGGCGTACACCTGCCCCATCCCGCCGGACCCGAGCTTTCCCACAACTCGGTAGTGGGCGATCTGAGAGCCGTCGCTGAGCTCCATCAGGGGTTCACGGGCCGCCCGCGGTGCTCCGCGTAGACGCGCTTTACGAACTGACCGGCAGGCTGCTCGGCCCAGTCCTTGATACGCCTTCTCATCTCTTCGGGCATGTCAGCAAACGTCGGCAGCGTGTTGGGAAGCGGACCATAGTTCCGTTCGCCTACCAACGGCGCCGTGGTAGTGCAGAAGACGATATCAACGATCGTCAACCGATCGCCGAGCAGGTACTTGCGACCGTCGCTGAGCTTCTCGTTCGCCATCGCCATGTGCTTGTTGATGATGCGCTCCGACTCCATGGTTGCCTCGAGGCTGAGTCCGAGGGCGCGCCGTACGATGAACCGGAATACCGGGAAGAAGAGCGTCGTGAGCATGCGCTCCCACGCCGGAACCATGACGTTGAACGTGTGCAGCACCGGCTTTCGAAACGGCAGCATCCAATCGTAGTACCACTTGGTTACCGCGTAGGGGTACTCGTCCCACACCTCGTGGAACTTCTCCCAGAACTCTTCCCCGGCACCATCAGGCACGAGCCGGCGCTCGGCCGGCACCCGGGATTCGAAGTAGTCGAGAAACTGCATCACGTTCCAGAGCTTCTTGCCGTCGGCGATCACCAGCGGATCGCACAGCGGCACGTAGACTGGCTGTGGCTCGATCGTGTTCTCGGCGATCTGGCGTTTTTCCTCCTTCTTCGACCCGTGGAACTTCCACGCGATCACGTCCAGCACCGGAACGTGCGGTGTCTCCACGAACGGCAGTCCGTACAACACCATCATCCAGCGCGTGGTCTCGGAGTCCAGATCCGGCGGCAGGGTAACGAGCCGGATGTCCGTCGGCGGCGGCTCGGACGGCGGAGACCCGCCGGCCGGCGGGCCACCGCCCTGGTGGGTCGTCGAGCTTGCGCCGCCACTGAACTCGACGAACATGCTGTGCGGATACGGCCCTTGCATCTGTAGCTTCCCCTTCTGGCCGGCGACGCGCGCCAGGTCGCGACGCGCCAGCAGCGGCTTGAGCAGCCCCGGTATCTGTACGAGGTTGATGTGGAGGCCGAAGCACGTGTGCATGCCGTGACCGAAGTGCATGTAGTGGTACGACGGTCGATCAAGGCGGAACCGCTTGGGTGCATGCAACGCCCTGGTGTCGTGCATGGCGGAGCGGGTCGCCACCAGAATCGTCGTGCCGACCGGAAACGTTCGACCCCTCAGTCGGTTCTCGGCGATCGGGTACTCACGCGACACGAAACGCAATACCCCCGGGTTCTGCGGGTTGAAGCGCAGAGCCTCGAACACGTACCTGCCGAGCATCTCGTCGTCATTGTGCCGCGCTGCGTGTCGGGCACCTTCAAGCTCACGCGGACGGTCGAGGAGCTGGTCGAGCGCCTGCGCCGCCGCCATGGCAGTGGTGGGAATCGCTCCCACGATGATGCCGAAGAGGTTCGTGCGAATTCCCTCGTCGTCCATCCCCGGGGTGCTGCTGGCTTGCAGCCTTAGGCAGCGACCGAGCACGTCATCAGCACTGGACGATTGCTGTTTGCGCTGGGCAATCGCCCCGTCGAGATACGCCCGAAGCTTGTCGGACGCGGACATGGCGTCCGCCTCGATCTGCGCATCCTGCTGCGGGTTCAGGAACAGGAACTCGAAGCACTTGAGCGTCCAGTCGGTGAGATCCTGTTCCGATTCCGGACCCCCCGGCGTGCCGGGTGCCGGCAGCCCGAAGTAATCGAAGACCCAGCGCCTCGGCACCCTGCGGCCAAGGCCGCGCACGACGTCGAGACGACCTCCGGATTCAGCCACCAGCTGGCTGGCGGTCTCCTGCACCGAGGTGGCAATACCAGGCAGATCGTCGCGCCGGACTACGACGCGCATGCTCGAGGTGTCGCGCGTGTACTCCGGCGAGTCCTGCATGCCGAGGAAGAAGTTGCGGCCGGCAAGCTGGGTCATCGCCTTGCCGTACGGCACCTGGAAACAGGATTCCCGCTCGAGTACCTCCTGGACGTCGTCGAAACGGGTCACGATGCCGAACTTTTTCTTCTTGATGTAGACGTTCGGCTTCAGGAGTCTCAGGATCGCGAAGAGCGTGTCGGGGTGTGCCAACCCCCAGGCGAACAGCCGCTCTCCGAGGCCTCCACCCATGGTGGTGCCTTCTTGGCTGGCCATTTGCAACGCTCCTGGGTCTAGATGATCTGGACTTCGCCTCTCGACAGCAACTCGAGAGCGGTGACGCTGGGAAGAAAGAAATAGTCACCACCGCGCGTATCAACGAAGCGCGGCAGGCCACGGCAGATGAACGGCGCCCGGCCGCCGATGGCCTCGGAGTCACCGGGTATCACGACCTTGTGGGGTTCACCCCCGTTGGCTGCCGACGCCTCCCCGGGCTCGCCATCGTCGTGGTTGCCGAGGAGCACATCCTGATCTCCGCCGAGGCCGAACTCGTTGCCGTAGTTGAGCCACTGGGACACCACGTTCTCGAACTGGGTTTCCAGATTCGCGTTGACCACCATGAAGATGATGCCGTGCTCGTCGTCGTCGTTGCCCGGCTGGTCGGGCGGCGTCTCGTCGCCATAGGGCAGCCCGCGCCGAATGATCCGTCGTCGGTTGGCGAGCTTTCCCCCGAACCCCTGGCTGTCGCGGGGATTCGCGCGTCGGATATGGGCGCCGATCGGGCACCTAAGCCCCTCGGGATCTCTGCCGTAGGTGAACAGGTTGTCGTCGAGTGAGAACCCGCGCTTGTCGGTCTCGGCGCCGGTCAGGCTGGTGCGGTCGGGGAACCGGGTGAGCGGAAACCCGTCACGCCATCGACCGACGAGCTTGGCCGCGAACAGCTCCTCGTCGCCGTACCTGGCACCTTCGCGCTCGAGGTAGCGACGAAACGATGCAACTCGCTGGTGGAGCTTGCGATAGACGAGATAGGTGCCATTGTTCGACAGCACATGCGGCAGCGGCGCCTCGGGCAGCTCCATGCCCTCGTTTGCGTGTCCGAAGATGAACTCGCCGGTGGCGAGCGGCTCCCAGCCGTGCCCGTCGGGCTCGAGCTTGCCGGTGCGCGTGCGTCGCGGGCCGCCGGCGCCGTCAATCTGCGGGTTGCCGTATCCGTCGCGGTAGCCGAAGTGCTCGCGTCGGCTCGGCAGCACGGCGGCGGGTTGGGCCGCCGATTCGGTGGTTGCGTGCAGCAGCTCTACTGCTCGCGAGACTCTCTGCTCTCCGTCCGCCCCCAGGGCGTATCTCTCGTGGTCGATCTCGGCCAGCAACCGATCCATCCCTTCCTGTAGCTCGTCGGGTCCGAGGGCATTGATCGACAGCCAGCTGGTGTTGCGGAATGTCATCGGCAGCGTGCCGCAGACGCTGCGATCGGTGCAGCTGGTCAGCTGCAGATGCAGATGCGGGATGCCGCTGGTGCTGCCGGAATTACCGCTCAGCGCGATCACCTGGCCTTGTTGCACCACATCGCCGACGCTCACCAACGCGCCACCCTGTGTTAGATGGACATAACGCGCCAGCAAGCCGTCGTCGTCTTCGATCGTCAGGACGTTGTCGTGCCCGTCGATTCCCGTGTTGTCCGGATGGGTGTCGTCCACACCGACCACGACGCCGGAGGAGATCGCCACGATCTCGGTGCCGATGGGCATACCGAAGTCGTACGCGTACTGGGCCTCGCCACGATGCGAGCCGATGAAGCAGTTGCCCTGCGTGATCACAGATCGCTCACCGGGCTGGAACGGCAGCACGTACGTTGACGTCGACCAGTCGGGGTAGTCGCGGCAGCTATCGTCGGTCTTCGAGATGGCGGCGAGCATGAAGAAGCAGGCCGTGTCGAGCATCTTGGCCATTTTCTTGAAGCTGAAGCTCCACAACAGCGAGTCCCCAGCCTGCACCAGCGCGTTGACGTCGACTATGGCCAGCGCATCACCGCTCCCGGTGTTCTGCAGGCCCCTGAAGCTGGCGATCTTGGTCGACTTGCTCTCACCCGCCTTACGCAAGCGGACCGTTGCCCTGACCTGACCCTTGGAATCCGAGCCGCCGTTGTCGGGGTCGTAGCCGAAGAGCAGTCTGAACGCGCCCCCGGCAAAGTCCTCGACCGCGACGTCGTGTTCGAGATCGAGCGTCCGCGGATGCGCCGAGTTGCCTCCGGAAGCGCACATCCAGCGCGCCACCCCATCGATTCCGGGCGCAACGCTGCCGACGAGCCGCTTGACCTGGGACGCTGACACGGCGTCGGGCAAGCGGGGCCGGACCGCGCTCGCCGCATCGGCCGCAAGCGGTGCCAGTACCAGGCCCGAGATCATCACAACGGCCGAAAACCCGCGGTTGATCGTCACGTTTGCCTCCTCGTGGATCGAATCGACATGGTGGGAACCATCTCGACCAAAGGAGCTTGCCTCGACTCTTACGTAGCAAAGAGTGCTCTACTCCAGAGGAACATTAGCGGTCCCCGATCCCGCCACGCCAGGAGATCCACCGTGCGACGTGCCCTGCTCTGCATCTCCGTCGTCATCTCGATCGCCGCCACCGCGGCACAGGACAACTACTCTGGGAAGTTCGGTCTGCCGGGCTCCGACATGGGGCAGACCGCCGGCCTCCTGCTCGAGGCGATCGTGCGCGGCGATGAGGCGTTCACGCGCGAGGTCATCGAGTCACGCTTCAGCCCCGGCTTCAGGGAGGAGTTTTCGATGCACGAGCACCTGGGCGTTTTTGCCCAGATGCACGAGTCGCTTGCCGATGTCGAGGTGCGCGGCGCCAGGCGCACTGGCGCGAGCTCGGCCGAGTTCGTGCTCGAGTCGAGTGCCGGTGGTCGAACCCGAATGCTGCTCGAGATCGACTCCGATCTTCGCATCACCTCGCTCGGCTTCGAGCCAGAGGGAGCCGACGAGCCGGCATTCAGCGCCACCAGCTATGAGCAGCTCGACCGCGAGCTGGCTCAGCTCGCCGCGGACGACCGTTTCTCCGGCGTGGTAATGGCAGCGCCCGGTGGCCAGGTCGCATTCAGCGGCGCCTACGGGCAGGCTGACAAGCGTTCCGGCGTCGCCAACACCGAGGACACGCGCTTCAACATCGGCTCGCTCAACAAGGGGTTCACCGGCGCGGCGGTGATGCTGCTGGTCAACGACGGAGCGGTCGACATCGACGCACCGATCAGCCGCTACCTCGACGGCTTCCCAGCCAACGTCGGCGACGTCGTCACCGTGCGGCACCTCCTACAGCACCGCTCCGGCTGGCGACACTACTGGGACAACGAGCACTTTCTTGCCAATCTCGCCCGACTGCGGACCATGGACGACTATCTGGAGTTCATCCGCCAGATTCCGCTCGAGTTCGAGCCCGGCACTCGTGAGCAATACAGCAACACAGGCTACGAGGTGCTGGGGAGCGTTATCGAGGCCGCGTCCGGCATGTCGTACTTCGACTTCATCGAGCAGCGGATCTTCGAGCCGCTAGAGATGCGCTCCACCGCCTTCGTCGAGCGCGACGAGGTGGCTCCGCGGGTGGCCATCGGCTACGCCAGCGAGCACCCGTTCCTGGACGGTGCGCCCTACAGTCGCGAGAACACCTTCCTGCTAGCGCCCAAGGGCACCGCCGCCGGCGGCGCATTCTCGACCGGCGCCGATCTGCAGCGCTTCTGGCTCGGGCTGGTGGACGGCGATCTGCTGCCCGTGGGGCAGGCGGCCATGGTGCTACGGGACTTCGAGGACAACGCCAGGATGCCGGACGGTACGCTCGCCCTGGCGGGCGGTGCACCCGGCCGGCGTTCTCGACGTGCTCTATCTCAACCCGCAGACGCGCGACTTCTCGATCGCGCTCTGCAACTACGACACTCCGCTGGGCGAGGAAGTGCTGCGTCACCTGGAATCGATGGACTCCTGATCTACCGACTCCGACAGCGGGGATGACTCAGTAACTAAGACACTCAGGGGACTCGCCACGCACCCAGGCGGCGAGCATCTGCCACTCCGGGTCGTCCTGGGAGCCCCACCGCCGACCACCGCCGTGGAAGTGATCACCGCCACCCTCGGGTGCCAGCGGGTGCGTCAGAAACCGGCTCCGCAGCGGATGGCCGGGCTCGATGTAGCGGCTGAGCAATGAGAGGTTCTGGCGCGCCTCGTCACGGCTCCAGTAGTCACGCCCCTCACGAATCGTCTGGGCGAACCCGCGAGCTCCCGCATCGTGGCAGTTGATGCACTCCATCAACCCTTCGCGCTTGTCCAGGAACACTCTCTGCACGCACCCGTGAAAGAACTCGAAGTCCAGCTCCGGTGCGGCGACCGCGCTGCCCGAGGGCAGGCTGGCAGCGGCGGCCACCCAATCGGCCATGGCGCGCCATTCGGGGTCCGTGCGCGAGAGGAAGAACTTTCCGCCGACGTGGAACGACGCGCCGCCGGCCGGGACGGCGAGCGCCTTGAGCAACAGTCTGCTGTTGTCGGGATCGCCGGCTGCCACCAGGCTCGCCACCGTCTCGAAGTTCTGACGCGACTGATGCTCGGACCAGAAGACGCCGCCGGTGTCATCCTCCTGCAACGGCTGCAACTTCAGTGGCGTGCCCTGCTTGGCGTGACAGGTGACGCACGCCGACCTCCCGGGCCCATATCCGCCGCGTTCAACCAGGAAGATCGGCTCGACCGACTCGCGGTAGCGATCGAAGCTCAGGGTCTGAGCGAACGCCGAGTACGGAACAACCCCGAGGAGGACGGCGACGAGCACAAACACGGCGGCCAGCGATCGGGCGTTCACTGAATCACCAGCGTGTGATTGCGCTTTGGCGTCTGGCCGACCTTGATGCGGGCTACCTCCTCGATCAGCCGGGTGTCGATGACCGAGACATCATTGGATCCGGCGTTGGCGGCGTACAGATAGCGGCTGTCGGGCGTCATCGTCAACCAGTCGGGGTGATGACCCACCGGCACGCCGCCGAGGAACTCCAGGTCGGGAAGCGACCAGCCATAGACGTGATCGTTGGGCTTGCTGGTAGACCAGACCTGGGTGCCGTCCGGCGATACCGCCAGCCCGTGGCCCGGCGAGCCTTGCAGGGCATCGTTAGACACCCGCGAGATCGGCAGCGTCGGCATTTCGACCCGTCCAACGACCGCCCGGGTGGCGAAGTCGACGATGACGAAGCCGTGGAAGTTGGACAGCTGGACGAAGATCCGACGCGTCGAACCGTCGGCGTTGGTCTCGAACGCCATCGGCCGCACACCACCGTCAGCGTACGCGCTGGTGGAACGGCCGCTGAAGTGAAGCGACCACACCGGCTCATCGATCTCGGTGTCGATGATCGTCAAGGTACGCGCACCGATCATGCCGGCAGCGATGAAGCGCCCGTCAGGGGTGATGAACACGTTGTGCACGCCGCCCAACGTGGGGATCGCCTTGGTCACCTCGCCCGCCGCCACATCGATCACATCGACAAACGCGTCACCCCGAGTGATCGCCACATAGACCTTCTCGCCGTCGGGGGTGACGGCGATGTTGTTCGGCCGGCCGGATAGCGGAATCTGTCGGGTCACCTTCAGCGTATTCGTCGGGACTACGTCCAGGGTGTGGTCGACCTCGTTGCTGAAGTAGAGCGCGCTGCCGTCGGGGGCCGACGTCACTCCGTGCGCCATCGGAATGCCGTGGATGACGTCCACGACCTCGTTCGACGCCGGGTCGATGAGATGCACGTTGTCGCCGGCGGCGTTGGTCTGCACAACACGGATCGTGCCGGTCTGGGCTGCGAGTGAACCGCACAGGCCGGCGGCTGCCAGCGCAACGAGGAGGAATCGTGGGTGCCGGTAACCCATCTTCTGCCTCCTATCGGGATCGAGGCCGGAGACGGCCGATTCGCGCTGCACCGGTTCGGTCCGGCTCAAGTGTGCCGCAAGCGCTGACCGGCCAACCCGCCCTCGCGGGTAATCCGCCGGCGACCACGATAACCTGATCGACCCGACGTGACGATGATTCCCACAGCACAATCCCGCATATCGACACTGCAGGAGGTCTCCCGATGAGGATACGGCGTTCCACCTCGACCGCGTTGGTCGTCTGCCTCGGGCTGGCAGCGACGCTTTCTGCCCAGCAGGACAACCGCAAGGACATGATGACTTTCGAGCGGCCGATCGCCATGCTCGACAGCGTCTGGATCGAAGAGCTGACCATGCTCGAGGTGCGCGATCTGCTTGCCACCGGTACCGACACCGCGCTCATCCTCACCGGCGGCATCGAAGAGAACGGGCCCTATCTCACGACCGGCAAGCACAACCACGTATTGCGCGTCATGGGCGACGCCATCGCACGTCGTCTGGGTAACACGCTGGTGGCGCCGATCGTGACCATCGAGCCCGGAAACCCCGAGACTGCCAGCAGCCCGGGCGGCATCCGCTACTCACAGGAAACCTACCGCGCCGTACTGCGCGACTACGCCACCAGCCTCAAGGCACAGGGCTTCACCCGCATCTTCATTCTCGGTGACAGCGGTGGCAACACGCGCGGCATGGCCGCGGTGGGTGACGAGCTGTCAGCAGCCTGGGCTGGTACCGGCGTCGTCGTTGCCCACATCCCCGAGTACTACAACTACGGTGACGTCGAGACCTACCAGCGCGACGTTCTCGGTGTCGACGAGGATCCGAGGCTGGAAGGCCTGCACGACGACTACTTCATCACCACGATCATCATGAACGATGATCCGCAACACGTGCGCTTCGAACAGCGCCTGGAGGCCGGCAAGGCGACGATCAACGACATCAGCATCTCGCCCCTCGGCAAAGCGCTCGAGCATGGTCGCCGGCTGATCGAATTCCGCACCAGGGTCACGGTCGAGGCCATCCACCGGGTACTCCTGAGCCACAGCGAGTAGGTTGACAGTCGCCACCCTCCTTACCACCCTCAGAAACACGCCGCACTCTTGTCACTGTGGAGGCCACTCACCATGCGCCGAATACGCCCGCTCCGAATAAACGAGACGATCCGGGTCGCTTCGTTCGCCCTGCTGCTGACCGCCGGTCTCGCTGCCGCCGCCAGCGCCCAGCAGCAGATGTCGACCGCTGCGGAGTACCAAACGCCGGCACCCGAGTTGGCGGCGCTGGTGGACGCTCCCAACACGCCATTGGTGGCGGTAGGCCCTGACCACGATCACATCGTCCTCATGTCGGTCCCCGCACTGGGGACGATCGCCGACATGGCGCAACCGGAGCTGCGCATCGCCGGATTGCGCATCAACCCACGCACCAACGGCCCCAGCCGCGACCGCTACTACACAGATCTGACGATCCGCCGCCTGTCGGACGGTGCCGAGATACCGATCAGCGGCTTGCCGGCGGCCGCCCACCTGGGGAACCTGTCGTGGTCCCCGGACAGCGCCTGGATCGCCTTCACCCATCGCGCCGCCGGCGGCATCGAGCTGTGGCTTGCGGATGTGGCCCAGGCGACGGCGCGACGACTCGTCGGGCCGCGTCTCAACGGCGCCTATGGGAGGCCCTTCCTGTGGGACAACGACAGCAGCGCGCTGATCGCACGCGTCGTCCCCGCTGACCGCGGCGCCGCGCCCGAGCGCTCGCTCGCTCCCACCGGCCCCGTGATCCAGCAGAGCAGCGGCCGGGAGGCGCAGGCACGCACCTATCAGGACCTTCTCGCCGACGCCCACGACGAGGCACTTTTCGAGCACTTCCTGAGCGCCCGGGTGGCGATCATCGGGCTCGATGGTGGCATCGAGGAAGTCGGGCCAGGAGGATTGATCAGCCGCGCAGAGCCATCGCCAGACGGCGAGTTCGTGCTGGTGGAGACCATCCAGCGACCGTTCTCGTACACCGTGCCGGTGCGTCGCTTTGCGCACCGCATCGAGGTCTGGGCGAAAGACGGAACAGGGGTACACACCGTTGCCGATCTGCCCCTGGCCGACGAGGTTCCCCCGGGGTTCGATTCGGTAACCGCCGGCCCGCGCTCGGTCGGTTGGCGCGACGGCGCCGATGCGACGCTTCACTGGGTGGAAGCTCAGGACGGCGGCGACTCTCGGGTGGACAGCCCGGTGCGTGACCGATTGCTGACCCTGTCGGCACCCTTCGAGGGCAACCCGCGCCCGGTGGCCGATCTGGGCGCCCGCGTTCGCGACGTGCAATGGGGCAGCGGCGACCTGGCGCTGGTGACCGAGTACTGGCGCCGCAACCGCCAGATGCAGACCTGGGTGGTGCGGCCCGACTCGGACATGAGCGCCGAGCTTCTCTGGAGCCGTTCCTCCGAGGATCGCTACAGTGATCGCGGCCGGCCGCTGACCGAACGCACCGAGCGCGGCTGGGTGCTGACGACTTCGGACGACGGCACGGCGCTATTCCTCGTCGGACAGGGCGCCTCCGCCGAAGGCAACCGCCCGTTCGTCGACCGTCTCGACCTCAGCAGCGGCGAGAGCACGCGCCTGTGGCGCTCAAAGGCTCCCTACTACGAGGTACCAATAGCCTTGCTGGACGGCGCCGGTAACCGCCTCCTCACGCGTCGTGAATCGATCGACGAGCCGCCCAACTACTTCGTCAGGGACGTCGGCGCAGACAGCCTCGAGCGCGTCACCAACTTCCCGCACCCGACGCCGCAGCTCGCCGGCGCCACCAAGGAGCTAGTGCGCTACGAGCGCGCCGACGGTGTGCAGCTCACCGGTACGCTCTACCTCCCCCCCGGCCACGACGAGGGTGACGGTCCGCTGCCGATGCTGATGTGGGCCTACCCTATCGAGTTCAAGGACGCCAGCTTCGCCGGCCAGGTACAGGATTCGCCCTACGAGTTCACCCGCATGAGCTACTGGGGCGCCTTTCCGATGCTCACCCAGGGGTGGGCGGTGTTCGACGATCCGAAGCTACCGATCATCGGCGAGGGCGACGCGGAGCCCAACGATGGCTATCGCGACCAGCTCGTCGCTGGCGCCGCCGCCGCCGTCAAGGCGATGGTCGATCGCGGCGTCGCCGATCCCGACCGCATCGCCATCGGCGGCCACTCGTACGGCGCCTTCATGACCGGCAACCTGCTGGCCCACTCCGACCTGTTCCGCGCCGGCATCGCGCGGTCCGGAGCCTACAACCGTACCCTGACGCCGTTCGGCTTCCAGTCGGAGGAACGCACCTTTTGGGAGGCACCGGAGGTGTACTTCGCCATGTCGCCGTTCATGCACGCGGAAAAGGTCGACGAGCCGATCCTGATGATCCACGGGATGGCGGACAACAACTCGGGCACGTTCCCGGTCCAGAGCGAGCGCTTCTACGCCGCCTTGCAGGGACACGGTGCCTTCGCGCGGCTGGTGATGCTGCCGCACGAGAGCCACGGCTACCGAGCCCGAGAGTCGATCCTGCATATGCTCTGGGAGCAGTCGGAGTTCCTCGATCGACACGTCCAGCACGGTCCCCCCCGCGGTGAGATCTCGGTGGGCTCTGAAGACGCTGGGCAGTAGGCTGATCGGATAGTCGCCACCGCCACGAAGGCGCGGTGCGATGGCATGAGCACCCGGGGCGCAGACCCGGTCGAGCGAGGTGACGCATGCAAACGCGCGGTCTTGCCCTCAGGTTCGCCCCTGGCATCTCGGCGGTCGCCCTCCTGGCTCCGTTGTTGGTCGGCGCGGCCCCGCAGGCAGAGCCGGCGCGACCATCATGACTGACATGCCATCAGCTCGACAGCGGAGCGTTTCTGCCTCGCTGTTGGCAGCGCTGGTACTGGGACTGGCTTCAGGCTGCTCACCGGCGGTATCTACCGACGCGGAGATCCTGGCGCGCCTCCCGGAGCGCGTCGACTTCAACTTCGACGTCAAGCCGCTGTTCGCGGACCGTTGCTATGCCTGCCACGGGCCGGACGAGAACGCCCGCCAGGTGGGTCTGCGCCTCGACCTGCAGGAGGCGGCCACCGCGACGCGCCTGGAGTCCGGGGGCTTCGCCGTGGTCGGCGGTAGCCTGCGGCGCAGCAAGCTCTGGCGCCGCATCAGCTCGACAGACGCATCCTTCCGCATGCCGCCGGCAGACTCGCACCTGGCGCTGTCGCCCTTCGAGATCGCGCTTATCGGACGCTGGATCGAGCAGGGGGCGGAATGGAAACCTCACTGGGCGTTCATCCCACCCGTGCGGCCTGATGTCCCGACGGCAGCCACAGCCGTCGGGAATCCGATCGACGTCTTCATCGCCGACCGTCTGCAGCGCGAGGGACTTTCGCCAGCACCGCAGGCCGACCGGGAACGCCTGATCCGACGCGTCAGCATGGATCTAACCGGGCTGCCGCCTTCGATCGAGGAGATCGATGCGTTCCTCGCCGACGATTCCGCAGCCGCGTACGAGCTCGTCGTCGATCGACTTCTCGATTCCTCGGCCTACGGCGAGCGCATGGCGGTCGACTGGCTCGACCTGGCGCGCTACGCCGACTCGCACGGCCTGCACTCGGACGGGTTCCGAAGCATGTGGCCCTGGCGCGACTGGGTAATTCGGGCGTTCAACGACAACATGCCGTTCGACCGCTTTGTTACCTGGCAGCTCGCCGGCGACCTGCTCCCCGACCCGACCCGCGATCAGGTCCTGGCCACCGCCTTCCAGCGCAACCACCCGGTGAGCGCAGAGGGCGGCCTGGTCGAGGAGGAGTTCCGCCTCGAGTATGTCTTCGACCGCTCCGAGAGCGCCGCTCGCGGGTTGATGGGGCTGACGATCGAGTGCGCCAAGTGCCATGATCACAAGTTCGACCCCATCAGCCAGGCCGACTACTACCGCTTCGCCGCGTTCTTCAACAACGTGCACGAGCTCGGGTTGAACGGCGACGACGGCAACGCAGGGCCGACGCTACCGTTGCCAGATGCGGAGATCGAGGCCGCACTGGCGGACGCCCGTCAGCGTATCGAGGCGAAAGAGGCCGAGATCGAGGCCCGTCGGCAGCGGGTGAGCCTGGACAAGTTCGCCGATGTCGATGCGCTGGTCGATCCGTGGCTGGCGGATCCAGCCGGCCTCATCGCCCGTTACCCGTTCGACGAGATTGCCGAGGGTGCCGCGCGCAATACCGTCGACCCCGATCGGTCCGCAAGCGTATCCGCGACCGTCACCTCGATGCCGGGTTCGCGCGGCTCGGCGGCGCTCTTCGATCACGGCTACGCGACGGTGAATCTGGGAGACGTGGCGGAGTTCGAGCGCACGGATCCGTTCTCCATCGCGCTGTGGGCGAACCCGCGAACCGACGACGAGTACCGCGTGCTGTTAGGCAACGCCGGGCAAAAGGCCGACTGGTGGAAAGGCTACGAGCTGTTCCTCAACGAGTACAACACGCTCAGCGTTCGCATGATCAGCGCCCTGCCGCACAACTACCTGCATATCACGACAGATGAACGGCTATCGCTCGATGTTTGGACCCACGTCGCGGTCACGTATGACGGTTCGAGCTCCGCGTCGGGCTTGCGGCTGTATCTCGGTGGCCGCCAGGTCGACGCCTCGGTGCAGTTCGACCGGCTCTATAAGTCGATCCGGCCCGGCGCCGAGCCCGGAATCCACGAACCGAAACCCTACGGGGAGCGCCCCGTGCGCCTCGGCAAGAGCTACCGAGAGCACGGCGGTGACCGGGGAATCTTCGTCGGCGGGCTCGACGACCTCCGGATCTACGACCGGCCCCTGACTGGCATCGAGATCTCGGTTCTGGCCGGGAGTCCGGCGATAGCGGAGCTTCGCGGCAGTCCGAGACAACGGTGGACACAGATCGAGAGTGCAATGGTTCTCGAGCATCTGACCGGTGCGCTCGACGAGCCCGGATACCGGCAGGACCTCGAGGAGCTGCGCGCACTCCGCGTGGCGGAGCTGGAGCTCTGGAATCAGGTGCCGGAGATCATGGTGATGGAGGAGACGGCGGCGCCCAGGGCGATGCATGTGCTGGAGCGCGGTTCGTACCTCAGCCCCGGCGAGCGGGTCAAGGCTGGCACTCCGGCACGGGTTCTTCCCTACCCCGACGATCTACCCTCGAACCGACTGGGGCTGGCGCAATGGTTGCTGAGCCCCGATCACCCGCTGACCGCTCGGGTGGCGGCAAACCGAGCCTGGCAGCAGTTCTTCGGCCGTGGCCTCGTCGAGACTACCGAGGACTTCGGGTTCCAGGGCGCGTTGCCCACCCACCCGGAGCTGCTCGACTGGCTGGCGGTGGAGTTCCGCGAGTCGGGCTGGGACGTGAAGGCGCTGCACAAGCTGATCGCGATGTCGACAACGTATCAGCAATCATCGAGCGCCGACGCCGACCTTCGCGAGCGCGATCCAGCAAACGAGTGGCTGGCCCGTGGTCCGAGCTATCGCTGGCCGGCGGAGATAATCCGCGACAACGCACTTGCCGCCAGCGGGCTGCTTGTGCGCACGATCGGCGGGCCCAGCGTGAAGCCCTACCAGCCGCCGGGGCTGTGGCGCATCAGCAGCTTCTCCGCCATGCTCGGCGAGTACGCGCCGGACACCGGGGAGGGTCTATACCGCAGGGGTCTTTACACGTTTATCAAACGCACCGTGCCACCACCGTCGATGATCGCCTTCGATGCCCCCGACCGCAGTCACTCGGTGGTCCGACGCCAAAAAACCAACACGCCGATGCAAGCGCTGGTGCTGCTCAACGACCCCCAATACGTCGAGGCGGCACGCTTCCTCGCCGAGCGAATGATCGCTGAGGGCGGCGACGCACTCGAGGCGCGCCTGAGGCACGGCTTCCGCCTGGCAACCGGTCGGCGGCCGGCACACTCGGAGCTGACGCTTTTGGCGCAGCTGTACGAAGACGAATACGCTTCGTTCTCGCAATCACCAGGGAAAGCGACCGAGCTGCTAGCGGTTGGTGACGGACCGCGCGACGGGCGGCTCGACGCGATCGAGCATGCTTCGCTGGCAGCCGTGGCGAACATTATGCTCAATCACGACGAAGCCTACATGAAGCGATGAGGCAACCGTGAGCCATTGCAACCGATTCGCGCAGCACTGCTCGCGGCGCGACTTTCTGTCACGTACCAGCCTCGGACTGGGCGCTGCGAGCCTGGCGACGCTGGTGGATCCGCGTTCGCTCCTCGCGGAGCCGTCTGCGAGCCTAGCGGGCGCCCCCGGCGAGCCTGGCGGAATCCTCGGACGGCCTCACTTCCCGGCGCGCGCCAAACGCGTGATCTATCTCTTTCAGAGCGGCGCGCCGTCGCAGTTCGAGCTCTTCGACCCCAAACCGATGCTCAACGCGCGGCAAGGCGAAGAGCTCCCCGACTCGATCCGGGCCGGACAACGCCTCACCGGCATGAGCAGTGGGCAGGCGTCGTTTCCGCTCGTGGGCTCGATCTACCGCTTCGATCGGCACGGCGAAAGCGGCGCGCCGGTGAGCGAGCTGATGCCGCACACGGCTGGGGTGGTGGATGAGCTGTGCTTCGTTCGCTCGATGTATACCGAGGCAATCAACCACGACCCGGCGAGCACCTTCGTGCAGACGGGATCCCAGTTCCCCGGCCGTCCCTCCATCGGCTCATGGGTGAGCTGCGGGCTCGGGAGCGACAACCAGGACCTGCCGGCCTTCTGCGTGCTGCTGTCGGCTGGGATCGAGGGTATGCAACCGCTCTACGCGCGGCTTTGGGGCAACGGCTTCCTGCCCTCACAGACGCAGGGGGCTCAGTTCCGATCCGGAAAGGACCCGGTGTTGTACCTCAACAACCCAGAGGGCATCTCGGACTCCGATCGTCGACGCCAGCTCGACACCCTGGAGCGCCTGCAGCGAATCCAGAGGGACGATCTCGGCGATCCGGAGATCGACTCCAAGATCGCTCAGTACGAGATGGCCTACCGGATGCAGGCTTCGGTCCCGGCAACCATGGACATCACGGGCGAGCCGGAGCACGTCTACGAGATGTACGGCCCCGAGTCCCGCACTCCGGGCACGTTTGCGGCCAACTGCCTGCTGGCACGGCGGCTCGCCGAGCGCGATGTGCGCTTCATCCAGCTCTACCACCAGGGCTGGGATCAGCACGGCAACCTCAACAGGGACGTCAAGGTGATGGCGCAAAGCACCGATCAGGCGTCAGCTGCCCTGGTCTTGGACCTCAAGCAACGCGGTCTGCTCGACGACACCCTGGTAATCTGGGGCGGCGAGTTCGGACGCACCAACTACTCCCAGGGCAACCTGGCCTCGGATGGCTACGGCCGCGACCACCATCCTCGCTGCTTCACCGTCTGGATGGCCGGCGCCGGCGTCAAGGCGGGGTTCAGTTATGGCGAGACCGATGAGCTCGGCTACAACATCACGCGGGACCCGGTGCACGTGCACGATTTGCAGGCGACCCTACTGCACCTGCTGGGGATCGATCACGAGCGGCTGACGTTCCGACATCGGGGGCGACGATTCCGCCTCACCGACGTCCACGGGGAAGTCGTCAAAGCTCTGCTCGCCTGAGCACGCTTCTCCGCAGCCACGCCTGAGCACGCTCCTCTGCAGCCACGCCTGCCGCCGCTCAGTCTGCTCCCGCAAGCGCCAGTACGGCGAAGCTGGTCGCCAGATCCGACATGAACAGGCGGCGCACCGCCTCGCCCCTCTCGCCACCGTTCTCACGATCGAAGTTCAGTGAGTGCGCTCGCCAGGCCATCGGCGACTGCTCGTTGACGGCCACCGCCTGCTGGTTGGCGAGCAGCCATTTCACCCCTCGATCGACCACCGGATGGCTGACCGTCACGCCGGCTTGTCGCAGCGCGTGTACCACCAAACCGGTGGCATAGCCGTCCGATTCCGCCAGCAGTGCGTCGTCCAGCTCGCCCGGAGACTCGAACGGAGCAGCGGTTCCACTCCAGCGCCACTCACCCAGCGACCACAGCGACCAGCCACCGTCGTCGCGCTGGCGCTTCTGCAACCGCTCCATCAGACGCGCCTGCTCTGCCTTCGTAAGCAAGTCGTCGAGCAGCGTCGAGGCGAGCAGCACCCACGTACGGTTGAAGAGGGTGCGCTCGTCGAAGGTCGTCCGCAGATATCCGCGCAGCCTCTCGATGCCGGCCTTCGCCTCAGGCTCCGCGAGCGACGCGTCGGTTCCGGCTCTACCGACCGCCAGGGCGGCGAGGGCAGCGCCGTGGTACACGGCGTCAGCGGTCTCGAACGGCTCCAGCCCAAACTGCAGCCAGTCCCAGGCGCCGTCGGCGCGCTGTGTCTCCCAAAGCCGCCGCAGCGCCGAAGCGGTCGCGGCATGGTTCGATCCGCGGCCGGCGGAAGTCAGGATCACCGCGTTGAGAACCGCCTCGGTGCCGCGTGACTCCACCTTCTTGATCGCGTTGAACTCGTAGAGCAGCTCGTGGTCCGTGTAGCTCTCGACGCGCGCGACCACCTGCTCGAGTAGTCGACGTTCCTGGGACGTCGGCGCCTGCTCGTCCATGGCGCGCCGGAGGACGGGGCGCGACATCGCGTACGGCAAGGTCGTATGGCAGGAGACGCAGTTCGTGGTCGCTTCGCCCGTCTGCAGCGGCGTGCCGCCGTCCAGCCAGATCTCCATGCGCGCGTCCAGGTACTCTGCCGCGCCCCGCCGGTCCCAGTCGAGACCGTTGTCCCGGCCGTCCTGCGACGCACCTCCCAGCGCGGCCGCCCCGGTAACCAGGACCGCGACGGCAAGGCCGAGAACGTGCCGGGGCCAGCGAATCGAGTCAGGCACGGCGTCTCCTAGAGGCCTGGGGCAGATGGCGTCGCATTTCGTGGTGGCGAGATCGGCCACGCCGGGTTCCTGCGCCAGACTAACACCGCCCGGACTTGCTCCTGATGAGCGATGAAACTAATTTAGGTACATTTCGTACCTGTATGAAACGTACTGATGATAATCCGGCCACCGAAACCCCGCCCGCTCGAGGCAACTATGACCACCGGTACCTCGCAAGCAGTCGACCGTCATCTGCCGCTCAAGCCGGTGGTGTTCCACATTTTGCTGGCGCTGGCGCAACGTGACCTGCACGGCTACGGGGCGATCCAGGCAGTGCACGAGAACTCCGAGGGTCGGATCCGACTTCAGACCGGCCCGTTCTATCGTCATCTTCGCCGGCTGATCGATGACGGGATCGTCCAGGAAGCTACGTCGCGGCCGGCGGACGACGACCCCCGTCGCGGCGCCTACTATCGGCTGACAAACTTCGGGCGGGAGGTGCTCACGGCAGAAACCGAGCGTCTTTCGCTGGTGCTGTCGGCAAGCCGGGCGCTGGGGTTGACCGATGGGGATTCCTCGCGATGAGCCGACTCCGGAAGCCACCTGCTCCTGAAGCGGATCGGCGTGCGCCTGAATCCCGCGCCGAACGCGCCTATGCAGCGCTGCTGAGGCTCTATCCCTCAGGGTTCCGGCAGCGCTTCGGCCCGAGTATTCGTTTCGCCTTTGCCACCGAGGCGCGCGACGCGCGTGCCCGCGGACGACTCCCGTTCGCGGTGTTCTGGTGCCGCAGTATGGCGCAGGTCCTTGTCTACGCTGGTCTCGAACGGTTCACGCCGCGCGACATGGCGGGATCTTGGCGCCACGGCTTGCTTACCGATATTGCCTACGCTCAACGCCGACTTCGGCGCAGCCCCGGGTTTACCACCGCTGCGGTCGTGACGCTGGCGCTCGGGATCGGCGCCAACACCGCGATCTTCAGCCTCGTTCACGGCGTCGTGCTGAATCCGCTCCCGTACCCAGAGCCGGAGCGGCTGGTCGCCATCCGACACTCCGCCGAAGGTGCCGGGTTGCCGCTCATGGGTATCTCGCACGGCACCTACGTGCACTATCGCGAGCTCAACGAGTCCTTCGAGGAGATCACCCTCTACACCAACCGCTCGGTCGCGTTGCTCGAGGACGCGGGAGCGCAGCGGATTCCTGGTGCGGTGGTGACCCACGGCTTCTTCGAGATCTTCCTCGATGGGCCGCCGGCACTCGGACGAGCGCTGGCCGACTCCGACCAAACGCCGGGCGCGCCGCGGGTTGCGATGATCAGCGACGAGTTGTGGCGTTCCCGCTACGGCAGCGACCCGGACATCGTCGGACGCGCAGTGCAGCTCGATGGGCTTCCCGTCGAGATCGTCGGCGTCCTGCCGGCAACGTTCGATATGCCGTCACCCCGGACCCACGTGTGGCTACCAGAGCAACTCGACCCTGAGACTGTCCGCCTGGGCGGATTCGGGCGCAGCGGAATCGGTCGACTCAAGCCAGGCGTCACGGCCGCGCAGGCACATGCCGACCTGGAACGGCTGATACCCACGATGGCGGACCGCTTCAATCCCGTGGCGTTCGATCTCATCGTCACCGGCGGAGGACTCACCACGATCGTCGCTCCGCTGCGAGAGACGATCGTCGGCAACGTCGAGCGGATGCTGTGGATCCTGCTGGGTACGGTCGTATTCGTACTCGGGGTGGCCTGCGCCAATGTCGCCAATCTGTTCTTGACGCGGGCCGAGGTGCAGCGCCACGAGGTAGCGATACGGGCGGCTCTGGGGGCTGGCCGCGCACAGATCATCCGGCACCATCTGGCGGAGAGTCTCTTGCTCGGCCTGTTGGGTGGTGTCGGCGGCGTGTCACTTGCCGTCGCAGGAATCCGCTGGGCCGTCGCCTGGGGCCCGAGCACAATCCCGCGATTGCACGAGGTGGGAATCCACGGTCCCGTACTCACGTTCGCCACTGCTATCTCCGTGGGTGCAGGCCTGGTGTTCGGACTGATACCCGTCCTACGACGCGACGGCCCGGTCGCGCGGCTTGTCTCCGATGGTGGCCACACCGCGACTTCGGGGCGCAAGCGACATCGGGCACGCAACACACTGGTGGTGGCGCAGGTTGCGCTGGCCCTCATCCTGCTGGTGGGCGCCGCCCTCATGGTTCGGACGTTCTGGTACTTGCGGGCCATCGAGCCGGGCTTCGACCCCAGCGCGGCGCTCGTGTTCCAGGTGGGGCTACCGGAGGCGCTATTCCCGGACCGCGTGGAGGCATTCCAGTTCCAGCAACGCCTCATCGACACCATCTCGACGCTTCCGGGCGTGTTGGCAGTCGGAGCGACCCGCTGCCTGCCGCTTGACAATTGCGACAATCGAACTCCGGTCTATGCCGAGGATATCCCGGTGGTAGCGGGCGAGACTCCACCTTCGGTTGACGTCCGCGGCACCACCGCCGGCTACTTCCGTGCCCTCAAAATACCCATCGTCGAAGGCCGGGCGCTGGAGGCGACGGATCCGCTGAGCGAGCCGGCCGCCGCCGTCATCAGCCTTAACTTTGCCCAACGTATCTGGCCTGGCGAGAGTCCGATAGGGAAACGCATCTATCCCGACTATCCAGACGAAGATCCGTACACGGTTGTCGGCGTGGCCGGCAATACGATTGCCTACGGGCTCACCGAAACGCCGCCCGAGTTCATGTACGTTTCCTTCCTCGGCCCCTACGCGTACGTGGCTCCGCCGCACGCGCTGACGTTCGTCGTGCGTACCGACGTGGCGCCATTGTCGCTGGCGCCTGCGGTCCGGCGCGCGGTCCGCAACCTCGATCCGAACGTGCCGGTCGCCAACCTGCGAACGATGCAGGCGGTGGTCGACCAGGCCAGCGCACCGACGGCGTTTGCGATGGTGCTTCTGGTCGCCGCGGGTGTCGTCGGGCTGGCTCTTGGCACCGTCGGTGTGTACGGCGTGCTGTCGTACATCGTCAGCCAGCGCATGGGAGAGATCGGCGTGCGCATGGCGCTGGGAGCCAAAGCGGGAGACGTGAGCCGGATGATCCTCTGGCAGGGTGGCAGCGTCGTCGCGATCGGCGCCGCGATCGGGCTCGTCGGGGCCGTCGCGCTGACGCGGCTGATGAGCGCCGTGCTATATGGAGTCAGCCCTCTCGACCCGGTGACCTACTTCGCAGTCGCCCCCGGGCTTGGTGCGATCGCCTTCATCGCCAGCTACCTGCCTGCCCGTCGCGCCGCCAGCGTCGATCCGATCAAAGCGCTGCGAGTCGGCGGCCTCTAACGGGTTCACGACACGCTGGCACCCCATGCCGCGAGGGCGTCTTCGGCGAAGTGACAGGCGACCGTATGGTCGGCCGCGACCGAACGCAGCCGCGGACGCTCGACGCGACAACGCTCCTGCGCCAGCGGACATCGTGGGTGGAAGGCACAACCCGGCGGCACCTGGGCCGGATCCGGCAGGACGCTTCCTCTCGAGTCGCCGGCGGCCAGCACCTGGCTCCAATGAGTGGTCGCAAACTGGGGAGTCATGGCTGAGCCATTCTATGCGCGCTCGGTCGAGGAGCGCGGCACCCGGACACCTGTCCCGCCCCGCCTATTGGGCACGTCGGTCCCTGACCACGGTCACCCGGTGCATGCGTCGATAGTGCGGCAGGTAGTCCGCCACCGCGTAGTGCTGCGTTACGCGGTTGTCCCACATCGCCATCGAGCGCGGCCGCCATCGGAAGCGCAGCTGAAACTCCGGCCGATTCATGTGATCGAACAAATACGCCAGGAGACGGTCGCTCTCGCTCTGGAGCAACCCCAGTACTTGGCGAGTGAACGACTGGTTGACGTTCAGAAACTGCTTGCCGGTGATCGGGTGCTTCGGGGCGAGCGGATGGACGGCCGAGCCGACGCTCGCCATCGCCGCATTGAGGCTCTCGACACCGCCCTTCGCCACGTAGTCGTTGCGAAACCCACCCATGTCGTGCACCGCGGAAAGAGCATCGATCTGAGTCTTCATGCCCTCCGAGAGCGCCTCGTAGGTGGCGTACATGTTGGTCCAGAGCGTGTCTCCGCCGGTAGGCGGGACGGTGTGCGCGAACAGCACGGAGGCGAAAGGCGGCTCGGGCTTGAACGTCAGGTCGGTGTGCCAGTCGTTGGTGTCGGGTGGGCGCTCGGCGTCGTTCTCTAGCAGCGTGATGCCGGGGAACCCGTCGACGCTCGGATAGATGGGATGCGGCGCGTCGAGCTGACCGAAAGACTCGGCGAATCGAAGATGGTCCTCCGGCGACAGCTCCTGATCGCGGAAGAAGATGACCAGGTGGTCCATTAGAACTTCGTAGATCGCATCAACGGTGCCGGCGTCGAGCGGCGACGACAGGTCCACACCGCTGATCTCGGCACCAATCACCGGCGTGACGGGTTCTACTTGCATCGCTGGCTGGCTCAAATCACTCACTCCCGCGCGTCGGATACAGTGGCCGCCAGCACCGCGACGGGCGGCCTCGGCTCGTGTCGGCGGCCAGCTTTGCGATGGTACGGTCTGTTCCCCGACTAGGTCGAGCCTGGCAAGGGCAGAGATTGCGGCTCGACGTTGTGTAGTTCCTTCCTTCGGTCCTCGGTGACTCCTCAATGAGCGCTCACCCGACACGCGAGCACCGCGCGACGGACCCGGTGTGGGCGCTGTACGACCGGCATACTGAGCTACGAGCCGTGATCGACGCAGTCCTGGAAGGACATGCCGGAGAGATTCACTTCGTTGCCGACCAAGCACCGACAGCCGCAGTGCTCCGGGTGGGCTGCTACCACATCCTCGGTGGGGAGGCGCAAAGCCCCGCGGCCGAGATTCTGGTGCGCGAGGCCGACCGGCCGACGGAGATGGTTTACGCCGGCGAGCCGTGGCGTCGCCTCATCGTCGCGATTCACGGCGAACGCGCGACCCCTGACCCCATGCAGGGCTTCGATGCATCTGTGCTCGACAAGGTGGCACTTGCGCGACTGTCGGACAAAGTTCCCGCCGGGTTCGATCTGCGACGCATGACTCTCGCTGACGTAGAGGGCTTGGGACCCGAGCTCTCGCCGCACGGCATGCAGGTCTACGATTCTGCGGAGGCGTTCATGAATCGAGGCGTCGGCTACGTCGCCGTCAAGGGCGATCAGCTAGCCTGCGTGGCGAGCTCCTACGGTGCCAGCGCTGAACGCGTCGAGGTGGCGATCTCGACCGCGGAGCCCTGGAGAGGTCGCGGCCTGGCGACGGTCACGGCAGCGCGCTTGCTGCTTCACTGCCTAGAGCGTGGAATCACGCCGGAGTGGAATGCGGCCAACCCGGTGTCGCAGCGACTCGCCGAGCGTCTCGGCTATCGGGCCGCGGGCACGGTAACCATCCTGCGATTGTCTGCACTCGCCAGCGACGCTTGACCGCAACCTCTTACTCGGCGATCAGGAACTCGCAGGTCGGCCCCGGTGAGCGCGCAAGCCGACGATCAAGCGTGGCGTTTTCCGGCCTACGTCGGGGCGCTCAGCAATCCGCGACGAACTTCTCCAGTGGCTGCTGGAGTGTCGGCGTACCGAGCTCCTGAAGCTCGTACGTCACGCGCAGCGCCGGGACGTTGATGTCCACCAGGTGGCGCAAGTCGATGGGAGTGGCGATCAGCACCAAGTCGCAGGGGGTGGCGTTGATGGTCTCCTCCAGCTCCTTGATTTGCTCGTCGCCGTAGCCCATTGCCGGCAGGCACATCTCGGTCTGGTCATACTTCTCGAAGGTCTCAGCAATGCTGCCCACCGCGAAGGGGCGCGGATCGACGAGCTCGTCGGCACCGTACTTCATTGCCGCGATCACGCCGGCGCCGTACTCCATGTCGCCGTGGGTGAGCGTCGGGCCGTCTTCGATGACCAGCACACGCTTGCCGGCGATTTCCTCGGCGCCGTCGATGAACTGCGGCGAAGCGGCATCGATCACCATCGCGCCAGGATTGCACGCGGCGATGTTGTCCCGCACCTCTTGGATGTTCTCCAGGGCGGCGCTGTCCATCTTGTTGATCACCACCACGTCGGCACGCCGCAGGTTGGGCTCGCCGGGATAGAAGGTGATCTCGTGCCCGGGTCGATGCGGGTCCACGACGACGATCTCCAGGTCGGGCGCGATGAGCGGCAGGTCGTTGTTGCCACCGTCCCAGACGATGATCTCTGCCTCCTTTTCCGCCTCGGCCACGATGGCGCCGTAATCTACCCCGGCGTACACGATCGCTCCGCGCCGCACGTGCGGCTCGTACTCCTCGCGCTCCTCGATGGTGCACTCGTGCTTGTCCATGTCCTCGAGCGTTTCGAAGCGCTGCACCCGCTGCTTGACGAGATCGCCGTAAGGCATCGGATGGCGGATCACCACGACCTTCTTGCCAAGTCCCTGTAGGACCTCGACCACACGACGCGTCGTCTGGCTCTTGCCACAGCCAGTGCGCACCGCACAGATCGACACCACCGGAACGGCGGAGCTGACGCTCCCGTTCTTCATGCCCATGAGCCGGAAATCAGCACCCGCCGCGGTGGTCCGCGATGCCAGGTGCATCAAGGTCTCGTGTGACACGTCGCTGTACGCGAACACCGCCTCGTCGATATGGTGCTCGCGGATCAGCCCCTCGAACTCGTCCTCGGAGCGGATTGAGATGCCTTCCGGGTACAGATCACCCGCCAGCTCGGCCGGATACGTGCGGCCGTCGATGTCGGGAATCTGAGTTGCCGTGAACGCCACCACTTCATAGCTGTCATTGCCGCGGAAGTAGGTATTGAAATTGTGGAAGTCGCGGCCGGCGGCGCCGAGAATAATGACCCGCTTGCGAGACATACGTGCTCCTCAGATGTCGAGCTCAGAAGACCGAAAGACGCGGCGCGGGAAGGCTATCCGGCCGATGTCTGCGAGGCAAACTCCTGTTCGGGCCGGGCTCAAGCCGACTCACGATTCAGCGCTCGGCGCATCCAGTGACCAGGCATCCTCATCCTGGAACCCGAGCAGCACGAGTGCTGCGGCGAGGATGATGATCGAGGGGTAGAACAACACGTTGGTGCCCTCGAGCGCCCAGCCCCACGGGTCGACAATCGATCGCCAGACTCCCATTGCCGTGACCAGGGAAATCAGAACCAGCGGCGGGTAGACATAGCGCCGGTACAAGCCGTCGACAATCAGCACTCCGAGCCCGGTCTGCGCCACGCCGAACGCTTGCAGGAACACTACGCTGGCGCCGATCCCCAGGTAGAAGGCGTCTGCGACGGCCACCGAGTGCTCGACGTTGACCAGCTTGTCGAGCCCCCAGAACACCGTCAGGCCGCCCAGCGTCACGCGCAGCAGCAGCATCGAGAAATCACGCATCGGTATGCCTCCCGGTTGTGAGATCCGTAGACAGCTGGCCGAGACGCTCGTTGCCGGTGTCGGTGAGCAAGAATGTCTCGCCCAGGGTCATCGCCTGACCCTTGTCGCTATCCATCAGAATCATGTGCATGAAGAACACATGACCGGGCGCCAGCACGACAGGGTTGCCGTGGTAGAGCATCGGCCAGTCCATCCAGTTCGGCGCGAACGTGGTACCCAGCGAATAGCCGCAGGCGTTGAGCCGCGCGTGCGCATAGCCACGATCGTCCATGACCTTCGCGTGGGCGTCGAATACGGCACCGAGGGTCCGGTCTGGAGCCAAGTTCTCTCGACACGCCTGCAGCGCTTCGGCACAAGCACCGTGCATCGCTTCGTGCTCCGGCCGCACCGGACCGATCGGCACGGTGCGCATCATTGCGGAGTGATAGTGACGGTAGGCGCCGGCCCATTCGAGGGTCAGCTGATCCTCGGCATCGAGCCTGCGGCGACCCGAGAAATAGCGACACAGCAAGGCGTCGGGCCCCGAACCGATGATGAACGCGTTGGCCGGATAGTCGCCACCGCCGCGAAACACCGCACCCTGCATGGCGGCCAGAATCTCCGCCTCGTCAGCACCGGGATGAGCAAGCTCCCACGCCGCTTCGAGAGCATCGTCGGCCAGCTTCGCAGCCTTGCGAACGTACTCGATCTCCGCCTGAGATTTGACCAGTCGCAGCTCCGAGACCAGCTCGGAGCTGTCCTCCAACGTGGCGTAGTCGGCCAGCACCGCGTTGAGCCTCAGAGCATTGCGACCTGTCAGCCCATAGGCTTCGTATTCCACCCCGAGCCGGGTACCGGCCAAGCCCAGCTCATCGAGAAGATCACGTAGCTCTGCCGCCGGGCTGGCGTTGTCGCCGTCCACCCAGATACGGATGTCATCGATGATCGAGGTGTTCTGTGCCTGGCGAAGGTCCGGCGCCCTGGTCAGCAAAACCATACGACCATCCGCCGTGAGCACCAGACACTGGAAGAACACGTAGCCGAAGGTGTCGTAGCCCGTAAGCCAGAACATCGACTCTTGCCGGAACAGCAGCAGCCCGTCGAGCCCGGTGGCGATGATCCGGTCTGTCAACGCACGGCGCCGGGCTTCGAATTCCTCGATCGTGAAGTGCAGCGCCATGTTCGGTCCTCCGCAAGGCACTCGGCGGTCGATGGCCGAGCCGGCCGCTATTCCGGGCGTCGGATCTCGAATCCCGTCGGCGGCTGTTGACCCCAGAGATGCTCGACGAAGTAGTCCCACGTGCGCCGGACGACGTAGGGCTCCCTAGCGTAGCCGTGATTCCGGTTCGGCATCACCAGCAAGTCGAAGTCCTTGTTGTGCTTGATGAGCTCGTCCACCAGCAGCAGCGTGGCGTTGGGGTGCACGTTGTCGTCGAGCGAACCGTAGGTCAGCAACAGCTTGCCCTGGAGTCGGTCAGCAATCAGATGGTTTGCCTGCGTGTCGAAGTTGTCTCCGCCTCCGGGCGTCTCCTCCAGCAGACCGTGGTACTTCTCTCCCCAGCCCCATGAGTAGCTGCGCTGATCATGGTTGCCGGCCCCCGACACCGCGACCTTGTAGAAGTCCGGGAAGCTGAGAATGGCGTCCGTCGATGAGAAGCCTCCGCCCGAGTGCCCGTAGATGCCCACCCGGTCGAGGTCGATCTGTGGATGCTGCACCGCCAGTTGCTTGATCGCCTCGATGTGATCGCGCAGACCGTTGTCGCGCATGTCGCCGTAGTAGGCATCGTGGAACGACTTGGAACGAAATGGAGTGCCGGTGGCGTCGATCTGGAAGACGATGAAGCCGACTTCGGCCAGTGCCTGCGCGAAGCCGAGCGGATTGGCGGTAAATCCGCGCGCTCCAACGGCGCCGATCTGGGGCCCGGGATAGATGTAGTCGATCAGTGGGTAGCTCGCCCCCGAGTCGAAGTCGGACGGAAAGTAAAGGAACCCGTAGAGGTCGGTTGTGTTGTCGCGCGCCTTCACCGTGAACGGCTCGGCCGGGCGCCAACCCGTCGCCTCCAGCGCGCTGATGTCCGCTTCCTCCAGGGTTCGCACCACCTGCCCGTCGGCCCGCCGCAGCACCGTGATCGGTGCGGTATCGCGCATCGAGTAGGTGTCGACCACGAAGTTGCCCGATTCGGACATGCCGATGGCATGGTGCGCGGCTTCGGGAGTGAGCCGTTGCAGCTGCGACCCGTCGATCCGAGCCCGATACAGCTGTACGGCATAGGGATACAGCCCAGGTTCCTTGCCGTAGGTCTCGAAATACAGCCAGCCGTCGTCCGACAAATGGTGCATACGCGCCGTCGCCCAGGCACCGCCGGTGACCTGATTCAACAGACCCTCGCCGGAGCCATCGAAACGGTAGAAGTGCCCCCAACCACTGCGCTGCGACCACCAGACGACCTGCTCGCCATTGCCGACCACCTGCCAGTCGCCGCCATCGGGGCTGAAGGCGATGTTCAGATCGACGAAGGTGTTGCTGATTTCTTCGAGCACGACATGACTGGCACCGGTCGTAGCATCGGCACCGTACAGCGTGATGCGCTTGTGGCCACGGTGCTCATGCGGAACGAAGACCTTGCTGCTGTCGGCGGCCCAACGAACGTCCAGCTCTCGGGGCCAGAATTCCTCGATCGGCGGGGTCTCGATCTCCACTCCGGCGCTAATGCCGACACCGACGCTGAAAACCCAGACCTTGAACGTCGGCACGATCTCATCGCCTGGCAGCGCGTAGCGGTAGCTGTGCAATAGCGGCCGCCCCTGCTGGGTCTCGATGAGATGCATCTGGCGCACTTCGCGCTCGTCCAGGCGGGTAGTAGCGATCATCGACGAGTCGGGCGACCAAACGACCGCTGGTGGCCGCTTCGTCGACTGGCGCCGAGAGGTCACCTCCGAGCAGCAGCCTTCGCCAATCTGACCGTAGCCCCAGTGCTGCTCGCCGTCGTGGCTGAGCTGGATCTCCTCGGCCGACTGCAGATCCCGCACCCATAGATTCTCGTCGCGTGTGAACGCCGCCCAACGCTTGTCGGGCGAGCGCACCTCGTCCTCGGGGTCGGCAGCGATGTCTTCCGGTCCGACGCACTCGTAGGCGGTCAGATCGCACGTCCAGCGTCGCGCCGGCGGCTCCGTCTCCGCGTCGGTCGCAGGCGTTTCATCGCCGTCGCCCTCGGCCTCGTCGACCTCGGCTCGTTTCAAGGTCTCCCAGAAGCGAAGCTTCTGGGCACCGTCAAGCAACTCGATCTTCTCGAATGGCAGCTGATACGGCTCGTAGGCGTGCCCGGACGCCGCCGACAGCGCCGCCCCCAACCGTACGTGATCAAAGGCCGCGCGCTGCAGGTTGCTCGTCGCGTCGACGCAGACGAACTCGTGACCGGAGGGGATCTGCTTGCGGTACCAGAAGCGGTCCGTGTCGTCGATCCACTGCGGTGCTACGGGATAGTCGTAGACCAGCTTGGTGGCGTTCCAGCCGAGCATGCGCTCGGCGCGTGCATAGTCTTCGCGCGTGACCTCGTCATCGCTCGACTGCGCCGCCCCGACAAGTAGGAGCAGCGTCAGCGCGATCGCTGCGTGCCTCGCGCCGCGCGCTTGTGGTGGGCTCATGACCACCTCCATGTCCGTATCGAACCGCACCCATCCCCAGCTACGCCACAGGTCGCCCAGGGGCCGTCCCGGGGCGGCGGCCGTACTCTATGTGAACAACTTCGGGCACGCCATGTCCTAATCTGCCCCTCCCGGCCGTCATTGGTGTGTGAGATCGGAATGAACCGGCTCGGTATGCAAGGAGCGTCAAGATGGCGGATTATCTGTTGGTCTATCAGGGCGGCGATCCGAACTGGAGAGACGACAGGACGCCCGAAGAAATGCAGTGCGTGATGCAGGAGTGGGGCGCTTGGTTCAAGGAGCTCGAGGCTTCCGGACACCTGCGCAACCCAGGAGCTCCGCTGCATCCAGAGGGGGCCGCGTTGTCCCGAGACGGTAACGGCTTCCACACCGACACGACGATGGCGGAGGTCAAGGAGCTTATCGGCGGGTATTCGGTAATCGCCGCCGATTCCCTCGAGCACGCCACCCGCCTAGCCGAGGGGTGTCCGTTTCTGAACGCGCATACGGCCGGTGTGGTGCTGGTGCGACCGGTGATGGGAATGCCGCAGGGCTAGCCGGGAGCCCAGGCACAACGCCACTAATCGCCCCTGCCGGCTCGCCGCACCTGCTGGGCTATGAACTCGCGCTCGTGGTCGGTGCGTGCCTGCTCCAGTGCCTGATCCAGGAAGGCGCGCGCCGGTTCTTCGTAGCCGGCGCGTGCGTACAGGTTGGCGAGCACGGCAGCGACCGCATGGCTATGCGTCAACTTGCCTTCCTCGCGGATGAGATCCACCAATGGGATCGCCGCCTCCGGGCCATCGCGATACGAGATGGCCACCGCCCGGTTGAGCTCCACGAACGGCGATGGCTCGGTCTCCATCAGCCGATCGTAGAGCCGGCAGATCGACTCCCAATCCGTCGCGGCGAAGGTCGACGCCGAACAGTGGCGCGCGGCGATCGCCGCTTCGAGGTGGTAGCGACTGGCAGAGACCGCTTCCATCCGCGAGGCATTGGCGAGGTCGGTGAACGCGAGTCGGATGAGCGCATGGTCCCAGAGCGACCGATCCTGCTGATCCAGCGGTATCAGACGCCCGTGCTGGTCGAGGCGCGATCGCAGCCGCGCCGTGTTGAATCGCATCAGGGCCAGCAGCGCGAAGGTGTCGCTGTTGGCGAGCGACGGACTCTCCGCCAACAGGGTCGCAAGCGCCAGCGCATCGCGACAGAGCTCGATGAGGATCGGCTGAGCGCTCGTCGACAGGTAACCCTCGTTGAAGACCAAGTACAACGACGTGTGCACCGTGGCCAGTGCCGCCGCGCGTTCTGCCTCCGGCGGGATGACGAACTCCAGGCCGCGCACCTGCTGGCGCGTTCGGTACAGCCGCTTGTTGACCGTCGATTCGGTGGTAAGCAGGGCGCGTGCGATCGCCGGGACGCTGAGCCCGCACAGGGTCTTGAGGATGAGGGTGATGCGATTCTCGGGAGTCAGCGACTCGTGGCAGCACATGAAGATCATGCGCAGCTGATCATCGCGAATGCCGTCTTCCGCAAAGGCTTCGTCGACGGTCGGCGACAGCGTCCACTCGCTGTCAAGGTAGACGGCCAGATCGCTGGCGAACGTGCGGCGGGTCCGCTCACGTCGGATCACATCGATGGCGCGGTTGCGTGCGGTGGTGAGCAACCAGGCGCCGGGGTTGTCCGGGATCCCCCGACGAGCCCAGCTGTCCACCGCGCGTACGAACGACTCCTGCACGACGTCCTCGGCCAGAGCCAGGTTGTGGGGCCCCAGGATCCGTGTGAGAACCGAGATCAGACGGCGAGACTCGGCACGGAACAAGCGCTCGATCTGGTCATTCGTCGCGCCGCCAGTGTCCGGTCCGTCCATAACCTCCTAGACTCTGCGATCGACAGACGGGTGTCTATCAGTTCCCTCGGCGCTGAAAGGGGCGCGCCGGCGCCCGACCGACCCTCGAGATGGAGACAATCACCCGCAATGGCGCAAGAGCTTCCGCTGCCCGAATCGCTGTGGCAGGCAAATGGCGAACTTGCCAGAGCATGTCTCGAGCACCCGTTCATCCGCGGGCTCGGCGACGGGTCGCTCGACCCGGAGATCTTCAAGCGCTACGTCGCCCAGGACGCCTTCTTCTTGCGCGCGTTCATGGGAGCCTACGCGCTGGCCGCAGCGAAGTGCTCCGGTCAGGTCGAGCTCGTGCGCCGCTTCCATCGCCTCATGGGCGGCGTGCTCGATGAGCTGGATCTCCATGCGCGCTTCGCGCAAACCCTCGATATCAACCTGGATGCGGTGGAGCCGAGGCCAGCCGCCTCCGCGTACACCGATTTCCTTACCCGAACCGCGTGGACAGGCACGGTCGACGAGATCGTCGCGGCGATGACGCCCTGTATGCGGCTATACCGCTACCTAGGCCAGGAGCTTGCGATCCTCGACCACAGCGACAACCCGTACCGGGATTGGGTGGAGACCTACTCCAGCCCGGAGTTCGGCGCGCTGGTCGACGAACTCGAGTCCATTGTCGACGATCTCGGTGTCGATAACGACGCCGTGCGACGCAACTACCGCTACGCGATGCGCTGCGAGTTGGAGTTCTTCTCCGATCCGTTGCAGGCGCAGACAGACTAGCGCCGCCAGACCGCCTGATGAACTGGCCTCTATTGCTCGTCAGCCGGCTCTAGCCGGTACACCGGGGTCAGATCGCCGTCCTCTTCGCCGTCGATGGCGAGATAAATGTAGCCATCCGGGCTCTGACGCACATCACGGATGCGGCCCAACCCGGCGACCAGCGTCTCCTCGAGATTGATGTCCGCGCCGTTCATGCTCAGCCGTGCCAGCTGCGCCCCCGACAAGCCGCCGTTGAACATGCTGCCGCGCCACTCCGGGAACCGATCGCCGGTATAGATCATCTGTCCCGAAACCCCGATCGACGGGATCCAGACGTGCGTCGGGTGCTCCATGCCGTCGCGCATCGTGCCCTCGTGGATTGCCGAGCCGCTTCTGTAGTTGACGCCATAACCGATCACTGGCCAGCCGTAGTTCGATCCGGGGCGGATGAGGTTTACCTCATCGCCACCCTGGGGCCCGTGCTCGTTGACCCACACGTCGCCGGTGGCGGGGTGGACCACGAGTCCCTGCGGGTTGCGATGTCCGTAGCTCCAGATCTCCGGGCGGGCTCCGTCGCGGCCGACGAACGGATTGTCATCGGGCACGCTGCCATCATCGCGCACCCGGTTTGTCGTGCCGTGGTGGTTGGAGACGTCCTGGGCGGGGTGCGCCTCCAGGTCCCCTTGCGACGGGACCTGGCGGTCGCCGACGGTGATGAACAGGTAGCCGTCGGCGTCGAACGCCAGCTTGCAGCCGTAGTGGCCACGGCCCCGGCTGACGGCCTCGAAGATCTCCTCGATGTCGGTCAGCCGATCGTTCTCGAAGCGGCCGCGGATCACTGCGGTAGTAGCCTCGGTGCCATCGCCGACAGGCCTGGAGTAGCTCAGGTACAGCAGCCGATTGGACGCGAAGTCGGGGTGTGGCAGCACCTCCATGAGCCCGCCCTGTCCCTGATACAGAACCTCGGGCACCCCAGGCACAGGATCGGTTAACAGTGCTCCATCGCGAACGATGCGCAGGCGGCCCGCCCGCTCGGTAATCAGCGTGTCACCACCGGGCAAGAAGGCGATCGACCAGGGATGTTCGAGACCTTCGGCCACCGTAACCACACGGTAGTCGTGGTAGGCGGAACGCATGACCGAAGACTGGCCGATGGCTTGTGGCGGAACGGTGACAAGCAGCCCCGACAGGAGTGCGAACACGGCGGCCGATGTGATGCGGTTACGGAACATCTCAGTTCTCCTCGATCGAGATCCAGCGCAGCGCTATCTGACGGTTGCCGCCGCGAGCCGGTGCGATAGCCATAGGTGTTTCTGACCTCTCTAACCCTAGAGCGTTCGACGAATGCCTGCTGCCTTCCGTGGAAAATTCTTGTTGCCGCGTCGGACAGTCCGCTGACCGGCACTTGCGTATTGTGAACGGCTCGGCTTACCGGCTGGTATTGAACGGCCGCTGGATCTGTACCTGCACGAAGATCTCCCTTCAACCCGATCTGATTGCCGTGGGGTGTCATCATGGTCGAGCCTGCGCTACGGCTCTCCGGCAGACGTACGCATAGACGCGTTCACGCCGCCCTCTCAATCGAGGTGGTTCCCGACGACGCGTCGGCGGTCATTCGCGGCACAACAGTGAATCTGGGACGCGGTGGGATGCTCGTGAGCCTCGAATCCCGCGACGTCGGTTCATGACACCTGTGTCGTCCGCTTCGCTGCCCCCGACGTGAAGTTGTCGCGGGGCCCGGCGGACGGTGGAGGCACGGATTGGGGCGCCGGGTCCTCGCGGACTATTCCACCGCAGACCGTCCGTGGGCGCGTAACTCGCGTATGTGATGGGCTCACCGTGGCGGTGGAGTTCGCGACGCTGCTCGATGTCATCGATCGGTAGACGATCCGTCCGGCGCAAACTCATCCCGTCCGCAGGGATTCGCGGGCGGATCGGGTCGGCCTGACGACACGGCCACCATTAGCGAGTACGCTCGTGGGACAGTCACCTTTGGCGCTGTAACGGTCACCGCCCCTCAACGCGAGCACAGCAGGCCATGAGCGACAAGAGAAAGACCGCTTCGGACCGGCGAGCGTCGGATCGGCGTCAGCGCGCGGATCGTCGTAAGGACAGCCGCTCGATCGACTTTCCGGACCGCCGTCAAGGCGACAGACGCAGCCGGCGAAACCGTCGGTCCGGCCGCGACCGGCGCGACGCCGAATAGGCAGCGCGCGGGCGACCCGATCATCGCAACTGCTGTCGGCGCGTGAAACGGTATCCGGCGCCGTGCACAGTTTGAATATGCGCCGGCTTCGCCGGATCGGCCTCGAAGCGCCGGCGTAGCCGAACGATGAAGTTGTCGATCGTGCGCGCCGAGGGAAAGGAGCCGTAACCCCATACCCGGTCGAGTATCTCGTCGCGCGACACGACTTCGCCCTCGCGCTCCGCAAGGTACTTGAGCACCTGGGCTTCCTTGTGCGTCATTGCGTGCGTCTCTCCGTGACGATCGACGGCCCGGTATCGGAGCAAGTCGACCTCGTTGCCGCCAAAGCAGAGGGGCTCGTCACCGCCCTCCCCGGAGTACCAACGCGCCCTCCGAAGGATCGCCGCGACCCTCGCCAACAACTCGCGCAGGTCGAACGGCTTCGACAAGTAATCGTCGCCGCCCTCTTCAAGCCCCCGTACACGATCCTCCGATTCAGACCGCGCCGTGAGAAACAGGACCGGAACCTCACAGCCGCGCGCGCGCAACTCGCGGCACACCGCGAATCCGTCCATGCCCGGTAGCATGATATCGAGGATGACAAGGTCGAAGCCCTCTCGGAGAGCGAGATCTAGGCCGCCGTCTCCCGTGCCGGCCAAGCGTACGCGGTAACCCTCGGCCACCAGGTTGTCCCGGACCCCCGCTGCCAGGTCCGGATCATCCTCTACCAGAAGGATGCGCCACAGGGGGGCGGTCATCCCGCCACCGGTGGCCAGTAGGTACGGAACTGGGCTCCGCGCCCAGCACCATCGGAACGCGCGTCGACGCGCCCGCCGGACGATCGCATCAGCGCGCGCACGATGTGGAGCCCCAGCCCGGCGCCGCGTCCAGACCTCCGGAGCTCATCCCCGGGTCGATAGAACTTGTCGAACATGCGCTCGGCGGCACGCGGCTCGAATCCGCAGCCGTTGTCCGTCACCTGCACCACGACCCCGTCGACCGTGGATCTCGCCGTCAGGGTCACGGTCGGCTCGAACTGAGTGTCGCGCACCGCTTCGAACGCATTCTCGAGCAGGTTTCGAACTACCATCTGCATCGCGGTCTCGTCGGCCACGAGCTCGAGGTGCTTCGGGATCTGGACCTCGAGGACGATCCCACGCGCGACGGCTCGCTCGGCGAAGCCCGCCACCAGCGGGTTGAGCATATGACCGACGGAGCGGGCGCCCGGATGCAATGAGAGCGCTCCCTCTTCGATCCGCGCGCTCTCGAGCAGGTTATCGACCATCGCCTGCAAACGCCCCAGTCCTCGTCGCACGCGATCGACGTGCAACTGTCGACCCTGGTGATCCAGTGGGCGCAGCGCCAAGGTGTCGGCGGCCACGCGCGCTGCGGCCAGCGGGCTCTTGAGCTCGTGGCTGACTGCCGCCAGGAAGTTGTCCTGGCGGCGGCGCAATCGAGCCTCATCGCGCAGCACGCGAGCGATGACCGAGAGCGCCGCAAGCAGCACAGCGAAGAAGAAGGCACCCTCCCAGAAGTAGCGGTTCAGGCGGCCGCGGCGCTCCTCCTCCAGACGCGCCAGGACTGCCTCGTCGAGCTCGACCAGCTCGTCACGAACGCGCACATCATCGATGAGACGCTCCACCTCCGCCGCCGGGACACCAGCCTCGAGCAGGGCCTTGGCGCTTGCCAGGCGCTCCTGATGCAAGTGCAAGATCTGCGAGCGGACCTCGGCGGTGAACCACCATTGATCCAGCATCCACCAGCCTAGCTGGGCGACGCTGATCAACAGCAGCGCAGCGAATCCCCAGCGCACCAACAGCCGCCGATCCACCTCGCCTCCCGTTGCGCGGGCCAGCGCGTGGCCCGAAACGGTCATTCTAGTGGCCTGTAACAGATGAACGTTACCTATCGCAGATGGGATTTGCGGGTGAGATCAAGGCGCGGCGAGGAAGGCGATGCAATGGGCATCGTCGAGGAGGCGCAACGCCGAGATCGCCCGCAACTGCCCATCTGTCCGGAGGCCCATCAAGAGAACAGTGGCGCAATCGGCCCGTCTGCCCCGTTGCCCCTCCTGGAAGTTGGGCAAACATCGTCTCGTCGGTGCGCCTGGCATCCGGACCCATTTCGCCACCACGATAGGCAACGTTCATCTGTTACAGGCCACTCGTGGCCTGTAACAGCGGTTGGCTTGCGGCTCCCTATCGACCCACGTTCACGGTTACGCCGAAGCGCACGTCGCGGCCGGTGCCGGGGGTCGTGAAGAACGGCACCTGGTAGGCCGTGTCCGCAAGGTTGTTCACCCCCAGGAAAACCGTGAGACGCGGCAGAGCGCTCGGGGTCCAGCTGCCGTAGGCGTCCAGCAAGGTGTAGCCATCGGTCGGCTCGACATCGTCCGGCACACGAGTCTGCGTCGCCGCGACCCGCGCGTTGAGCCCGAACCCCAGGCCGGCACGGGGCGCGCGAGCCTCGACGCCGACGCTGGTGCGCGATGGCGGCAGGCTCGGCAGCGGCTCGCCCGTAGCATCGTCTTCGCCGCGGGTCGTGCTGTGGTTCGCCCACAGGCTGACGTTGCCGGAGACCGTCCAGCGAGCTGATGCTTCATAGCCGTACAGCGTGGCTGCCTGGACGTTCTCAGTCATGAATGTGAGCAGCACCGTGGTCGGCGGCCGGAACCCCTCGGTTACCTCGAACGCGATGAAAGCGTCGACCCACGAGCGAAAGAAGGCGACGCGCGCCGACAGCGGTCCCTGGCGTAGTCGGAGCCCGACGTCGACCGTCCGGCTAGTCTCGGGCCGCAGCTCCGGATTGGGCTCGAAGAACGCACGTAGAAAGAATCCGCCGCCCAACGGTACAGCGAAGTGCGGGCCACCGATGAACAGCTCCTGGAAGTTGGGAGCGCGAAACCCCTCGCCGTAGTTGGCGCTGACGACAAAGTCGTCCACCACCCGGTACGTGGCTCCTACCTTGGGGCTGAGGCGACTCTCCGTGCGCGTCTCGATACCGGTGGTCTCCGTCGTGCTGTCCCACCGATCCCACCGCAAGGCCGGTACGATCAACAGCCGATCGTTGGCCAGCGAGATCTCATCCTGAAAATACACACCCGTTTGCCGCTGCGAGCCGTTCGGAAACAGAACGTTGAATCCGCCGTCGCGAATCGAGCTTTCCCTGTCCTGGAAGTACTCGATGCCGTAGGTCAGGCGCTGCGAGCTGCCGACTCGGTTCGCGTTGCGTACTCCGAAGCCCCAGCTGCGGAAGTCGATCTCATCGACGCGCCCGGTTGCCTGCAGGGTCTCGTCGAGATCCAGCACCGAGGTGAAGGCGTTGGCCTGCAGATCTTCGCGCCACCAGACGTCCGCGGCTTCCTGATACGACAACGACAACGTCCGTTGCCGGGTGCGACGAACAGTCTGCTCGCCGACGGCTACCGGCGCGCTCGTGAGGTTCAGCGCACTGCGGCCACTGACGTCATAGGAGCTTCCCGAAGCTCTCAGCCTCCCCGTCGATCCGACCGGGATGATCAGCCGCCCGTCGAAGTTGTCGACGTCCTCTTCGGCAGAGTCGATGCGATCGAGGCCTCCGGCAACGCTGATCTCGCCGTCGTTGCGGCGACCGGTATATCCGACCATGAACTGCGGGCCGTCGACGCTTCCCCCGAAGACCCGCGGGCTCATCATGACCTCCCCGTAAGCGCTCGAGTAATTCGACGACAGCACCGCTCCGAGCGTGTCGGCGCCCTGAAGCATGTCCCCTGGATCGCGTGTCTGAATCGATATGACGCCTCCTAGCGCACCCGAACCGTAGAGTGCCGAGGCGGGGCCCTTCACGACCTCGATACGCTCGATATCCTGAGTCTCGAGGAACAGCGAACCCTTGTGCTCGGTGGTCAGCTGCGACACGCGGGCGCCGTCCTTCAGCACCAGCACGCGCACGTCGCTCATTCCCCGGATCGATGGGGTCTGCAGCAGTCGCCGAGGCGCCTCGATTTCCACCCCGGGGACGTAACGCAACGCCTCCTCAAGGCTCCGCGCCTGCAGCTCGTCGAGCTTCTGTCGGTCTACCACTTCGACTTCCCCGGGAACGACGAACCGGTCGACCTCGCCGCGGGTCGCGGTGACCGTTACCTCTGCCGCAATGGCGAATCGTGTCGCGATATTGAGCGACGATCTCTGGCCGGCAACGACTTCGACTGGCTCGGCCGCCTCACGGCGCCCCGGAGTCGAAACCACCACGGAATAGGTACCGGGCGCGATCTCGGTGAAGAGCGCATGTCCATCGGCGTCGGTCCGCAAGGTGCTCGAGCTGCCCGTAGCCTGACTGGTTGCCTCTACCGTGGCCCCGGACACGGGGCTGCCGGACTCATCTACGACTCGCACCTCGAGGCTCGCCGGCTCTGCTTGGGCATGTGCGACGCCGGGCACGCCGTGGGCCAGGACCATGGTAGCAACGACGCTGAACACTGCTGTGGCGGGCTGCATTCGCACTCCGACCTCCGCGTACGAGCTCGAATCAGATGGGGTGGGAGTGGATGCAACCAGCTCCGAACCCTGCACGTGTCACGCAATTGTCAGGGCGCGCAGATGGCCATCTGCGGGACGTCTGAATCAGGCGGTCGGCGCCGTCCGTCGATGCCGCAGGGAGGCATACGTCAACCAGGCGAGTGGCATGGCCACCAGCATGTAGGTGATGTACTGACCGTAGCGCCCGTCCGGGCCGTAGGGCTCGGTCGCCCAGTGCAGCGGCTCGCTGTAGGGCAGGACATTCGCTTCCGTGAGCTCGTGAAACCCGTAGAGCAACAACTGCAGCACGAAGACCAGCAGGAAGACGGCGGTCACCTGAAAGAACAACCCCAGGTTCACGCGATGCCCGTAACGCGACCACAGCCAGGCAACGGCCGCGGCGGTAAGAATGCCGGCGATGGCTCCCGCGATCAGTGGTAGGGACTGGATCTGACGCAGCAGCACGTTCATCAGCAACGCCGTCTCCATACCCTCACGGGTGATCATGAAGAGCGTGAAGAGAAACACGCCCACCAGGGCTCCGCGCCCGTGATTGCGCGCAGCATCGGCCAGATGTTGCTCGATGTCGCCCTTCAGGTGCTTCGCCGTGCGCCACATATGGACGGTCAGCGAAGCCACCATCACGGCTGCTACCAGCGCCAAGATTCCTTCCCAAAGCGCCTGGTTCGCCGCCCGAGCGAACAGCACACCGGCGATAATGCTCAGCAACACCGAGGCACCGACACCCCAATAGATCGCCGGTACCAGCTTCGCCCTGCCGCTCTTGCGCAGGTACGCAAGGCTGATGGCAATGATAAGAAAGGCCTCGAGGCCCTCGCGTAGCGTGATGACGTAGGAACTCAGCATGAGGGTGAGAATTCCGGCCAGAAACGGTTATTGAGATCGCGTCTCAGTTGCAGAGTACGGCCGCGAATCCCCGCTAGTCAAGGCGGTGCCCGGTACCTTTCGCGCCCCGGATGCCTGCGGCCCCCTGGATCGGAACGGCTGCTCGTCTGTGCGCTTCTGTATGAACGGCGCACGGCGAGGTAGGCTCCGCAATCGGCTACGACCGAGCCCGAGGCAGCGCAGAGCTCTCGGCCGGCGCCACGGAGGAAGAGAATCTTGGAGATTCCCGCATCGGCATCGATCATCGGCGCCGAAACCCAGCCGTCGTAGACAATCTCCGGACGCGGGTGGTCACGGCGGCAGGTCAGCGAGCCGGATCGACGCGGGCTGGTGCTCAACGAGGCTGAGCCGACCGAAGATGCCTGAGGAACTCTACCGATGAGAACACAACGACCGCCCATGGGCACCCCACAGTCGGGGCACCAGGAGGGGGGCACCCGGCGCCGCCTCGTGAGATGGCTGGCGTTTGCGGGAGCGCTCGCCTTGGCGACGCCACCGTTGGGCGCCGGCAGCGCCCAGCCGCTCATGTTCGACATATACGACGCCGGCGTAGCGGTTGCCGAGCTGACCGTCGGCCCGGAGCACTTGAGCATCCGCAAGAAAAACGTTGCCCGCAACACGTGGGGTCCGCCGACCAGCAGACCTACCGCTGAAGCTGCCGTTGCCGAGGCGTTCGAGCTGAGCGGATCGATCCGCCGCCTGCCGGCCGACCTCGCCAGCCTGGCGAACATCGATTGGTGGTCACTCGAGGCTGTTGGCTGGCCCGACGCCGACACCATCTACGTTCGCCATCGAGAGCTGGTGGGCAACGTCAACGGTCGGCCCAGGGACGGCATCTACTGGGCCGAGCGGGATGCTTCGCAGCCGCTGGATCTGGTCTTCGACCGTGACAGCAGCCTCATCGCGGGGATCGATGTCACGCGCGATCGGGTCATGGTGCGGCGCGGATTCGAGGCGTTCACCACCGTCGGCCGCTGGCGCGACGCCGGAGTATCTCAGCCGCTCTACGGATTCCGCGCGCTCGACCGCGCGGCGGTGGAGATGTCCGACGGCACCAAGCTGACGACGCTGGTGTATCTGCCGACCGAGGCCTCGGGTCCGTTCCCGACCATCTTCGTGCGCTCGCCCTACGGCATAGGCAACTTGATTAACCAGTACTGGTATCACGTGGTCCGGGGGTACGCGCTGGTGTTCCAGTCAACGCGCGGGACGTCCTTTCTCGACCCGGCGAATCGATCCGAGGGCAGCTGGGAGGAGATGGTGCGCGAGCCAGGGGATGGCGGCGAGGCACTGGCGTGGATCGTCGGGCAGCCGTGGTCTGACGGTAGCGTCTGCATGCAGGGCGGCTCCTACGTCGGCTACACGCAGTGGTCCGCAACGATTGCTGACAACCCGGCGCTGAAGTGCATCGTGCCCGAGGTATCGATGGGCACTGCCTTCGCCGACCAGCCGTTCATGGGCGAGACGTACGTCACCGGCTCCGCCTACTACATGTTCTGGATGCTGCAGCAGGAGCTGCTGCCGGAGCGCCGCTGGAGCGAGATCCTGCGGCACCGCCCGTTGATCGAGCTGGACAACTATGCCATCGGCCACAACGTGCCGGAGTGGGACACGGTGCTGTCGCACTGGCGCAACGACGCCTACTGGAAGCAACAGGACTGGCACGACCGCGAGCTGAAGCGCGACTTCGCGTCCTTGCAGATCAGCGGCTGGTTCGACGACGATTTCCCCGGCACGCGCAGCAACTGGGCGCTCATGCAGCGTCTCGGCCGGCAGCCGCAGCGGCTGATCATCGGTCCCTGGCGACACGGCTACAACAACGACCGCCAGCTCAACGGTTACTCGTTCGGACCCGACGCCATCCGCGACGATATCCGGCTACTGAAGCAACAGTGGTACGACCGTTTCCTCGGCGGGAACGACAACGCCGCCACCGAGGCGGTCGTCGAGTACTTCGTGCTCGGCGAGAACCGCTGGCGGCGCAGCTCGGCATGGCCGCCGGAGGGCGTTAGCCCACAACGCTGGTACCTGCACAGTGGCGGGCTAGCAAATAGCTCGTTCGCGGACGGCTCGCTAAGCCTCGAGCCGCCGGCAGCCGCACAGGCGCCGGAGCGCTACCTATACGACCCCGACGACCCGGTCCCCAACTGGTACAACTTTGACCTCATGGAGAGCTGGGCCGACGTGCAGTCGTACCCCTACGACTTCAAGGACATCGAAGCCCGGCAGGATGTTGTCGTGTACACCTCGCCACCGCTCGAAGAGGACCTCACCATCGCCGGCAACATCATGCTGGAGCTCTACGCCTCGACCGACGTCCGTGACACCGACTGGTGGGTACACATCTCGGATGTCGATGAGAACCTGCAATCGCACCGTTTGACCGTCGGCGTCCTGCGGGCGCGGTTCCGCCACCTCGATGACCCCGAGTACCACGTGTTCGGCTCCAACTTTGAGCGCGAGGAGCTGCTCTCGGGGAGTCTGGAGGACGTGGTCCACTACCGGGTCAGCGCCCCAGCCATCGCCAACACCTTCAAGGCCGGCCATCGTGTGCGGGTGGCGGTGATGAACGCGCTCGACAACTACTCGTTCCCGAACTCCAACACCGGTGGCGACGAGGCGCTGGCGACCGACACGATCACCGGCACGATGGTTGTGCACCATACGCCCGAACACCCGAGCCACATCGTCCTGCCGGTCATGCCGCGCTAGCAGGCGGTGGTGGAAGCGCGGCGGATCTGGTTAGGAGAGTTGGGGTCTGCTAGAAAGCACTGTCGGCGAGCGTGATCACGCGGCCGGGAAGCGCCCCGGTCAGGCGCCCCGCCTCGACAACCGTCTGCCCACCGACCAGCACCCAATCGATGCCCTCGGCGAACTGGTGCGGCTCACTGAACGTCGCCCGGTCACGAATCCTATCCAGATCGAAGACGACGAGATCCGCTACCAGGCCCTCACGCACCAGGCCGCGATCGTTGAGCCGCAGGACCTGCGCCGGTAGCGATGTCGACGTGCGGACCGCCTCTGCCACGCTCAGCTTGCCCAGCTCGATGGCATAACGACGGATCTTGCGCGGGAAGGTCCCGTAGTAGCGGGCATGGACCGGAAGCTCCTCGTCGACCACGGCGATGCCGGCATCGGAGGCGGTGAGCGTGTAGGGCTCGGCCGAGAGGGCCTCGACATCGACCTCGGCGAGCGAAAAACCGCGCAGGCGAGCCCCGCCCGGGCGGGTCGGGAACCCTTCGAGCTGCAGCACGATTGCTGCCTTGATCGGGTCGAGCCCCCGCTCGCGGGCGAGCTGAGCGAGCGACTTTCCCACCTGCGTCGGGTCCGAGTACTCGAAGATGAAGATCTGCTCGGCGCCGCCGCGGCGAGCGATCTCGCGGCGGATGTCGCGGACCAGGTCGGCCCGCAGCGCATCGTCGTCGAGAGCCTTGCGCAAGGCGGCGGGAAAATCCGGGTCGGCGCTGGACTCTCCCACTCCCTCGCCCCAACGGTCGTAGCCCAGCGCCCAGGGCGGAATCAGCACGGTGCTCCCGTCGCTTCCGGTGGTTGCGTACGGGTACTGGTCCAGCCACACCTCGACGCCACGCGCGCGTGCTGTGCGCATCAGGTTGATGATGGCGCCGCTAGACCCCCAGTAGTCGGCACCCTTCACCTTGATGTGTGTGGCGACGGTAGGCACGCCCGTGGACTCGGCGATATCGATCGTCTCGACGATGTTGTCGAGCATGGTCGGCGGACCGGGCTCGTGCTGACTCGGCAGGTACCACATGGGGTCGGCGCCGGAGGCGCGCTCGTGCACGACGTACACCCCGCCCGTATCCGCCAGCGTCGACACCAGGCTGCGTACCTCGGCCGTATCGCTCCAGCGCCCCGGTACGTATTCCAGCCCAGCTGACATGCCGTAAGCGCCTTCGGCGACCCCTTGGCGCACCATGGCAGCCATGCGCTGTACCTCGTCATCGGTCGCCAGGCGTCGAAACTCGGGACCGAGCACTTCTCGGCGAATGCTGTTGTGCCCCACCAACAGGATGGCGTTGGGACCGATCCCGAGCTCTTCCATGGTCCTCCGCTGCGCGGCAATCGACAGAGGACTGCCGCCGTCCTGATTGACCACCACGGTCGTGATGCCCTGACTGACGAGGTTCGGCGCGGAGCGCTTGTGTGGATCAGGAGCTCGTAGCCCGCTACGTTCCCCACCGGGACCATCGGCATGCGAATGCATGTCGATGAAGCCCGGGGCAACGATCTTGCCAGCGATGTCGACCACGCGGTCGGCGGCCGCACCGCGGAGCCTCCCTACGGCAGCGATGCGGCCGTCGGTGATGCCGACATCAGCGTAGCGCCACGGATTACCCGTGCCGTCGATTACCCGGCCACCGACCAGGAGCAGATCGTAGCCATCAGCAGCGATCGACGGGCCGCTGCTGGTGATGGCTAGCGTCACGGTCAGGAGCAGCGCCAAGCGACGCTTCATGTTGCGGCCGTTCACGAGTCGCTGGCGGCGAACGGCGCGAAGTGCTCCTGCAGCAGCTCGTTGAGGCGCTCGGCGGCCTCCTCTGGTACCCAGTGACTCACACCTTCGATGACCTCGAACCGATACGGCCCCTCCACGAAGTCTGCCGTGAGCTCTGCACCCTCACGCCCGAGTGCCATGTCGTCGGTGCTCCAAACGTACATCGTCGGCATCGAGATCGGCGTGACCTCCCCAGCGCCGGTCTGCAGGTTCATGGCGCGATACCAGTTCAACGCCGCCCCGATCGCTTCGCGGGTGCCGAGCACATCGACGTACTCCTGGATCTCGTCCGGCGTCAGCCCGGCACCGCCGTAGATGCCGCGCAGCATCGCCGCATCGTTGGCCAGGAACATGTCTTCCGCCCCTTCGGAACGAAATACCTCCATGTAACCGGACATCTGCGCCTGCTGTCCGTCGGGGTCCGCCAGCACCTGGCCGAAGGCATACGGATGCGGCACCGAGATCGGCACCAGCGACAGCACGCGCTCCGGGTGCATCAACCCCGCGAACCACGCCACTGCCGCGCCCCAGTCGTGACCGACAACGTGGAACGTCTCGGCGCCCACCGCGTCGGCCAGACCGACCACGTCCGCAACCAGGTTCGGGATGGTGTATGCATCCACACCGTCTGGCCGGGCGCCCGGCGAGTAGCCCCGTTGGTTGGGCGCGATAACTCGGAAACCCATCGATGCAAGCACTGGTATCTGGTGCCGCCACTCGAACGCGGCCTGCGGGAAGCCATGCAACATGAACACCACCGGCCCGTCTTCCGGGCCCGCCACCAGGGCGTCGAACACGAGGTCACCAACCTCGATCTTCATCTCGTCGAGCATCGGCCTGCCTGTTGCAATCGGGGCGACGGTCGTCATCAGCACCGCGATGGCTATCGCGACCGCACGGGAAGCACGTTTGATCATCATTCGTCCTCGAGGAAAGGCGCAATCAGCGTGGATCGGAGTCTGCCAGAATTCGCCGGCGACGGTGAGGCCTGCGACGACGCGCAGGTTGCAACACGACGGGGACGGTGACTTTCATTCCGCGCCCGGGTAGCCTCTCGATTCCTCCCAATCCAGAGTGCCCGAATGTCCGGCTCGTGATCGATGCGAAGCCGAAGGGGATTCGATGACCACCACGATGGCACAGCGAGTCATGCGGGCGTTGTCCGTCGGCGCCGCGATCTCCTGTGCCACCGCGGCGCTAGGTGGCTGGTCCGCCGGCCAGCAGTGGACGCCGCTGAAACGCAGCATCGCACTCTGGACGATGGCAGCGGTGTACGCGCTGTCGGCGATCGTGCAGATCAACGACCCGGATCCCTGGGCCTGGCTGGCGGTCTATGTAGCCGCGATGCTAGTGGCACTCGCCGCGTTGCGAGATCTCCCGACTACCGCCCCGGCGGCGCTCGTGGGCGGCGTCGCCCTCGTTTGGGCCGGCACTCTCCTGCCGAAGGTGGTGGGCTCGTCGCTCCCCGCCCTCTTCGAATCCTGGGAGATGATGAGCTCCGAGGTCGAGGAGGGACGCGAGCTCGGTGGGCTAGTGCTGGTGATAGTCGGCATGGGCCTGATCGCCCTCCGCGGAACCGCGACCACCAACGAGCGACGCCCGTGAGCCTGGGTGGCATCGACCTTACGATCCTCATGCTGTACTTCGTTGTCGTCCTCGGCCTGGGCTACATCGCCATGCGGCAGACGAAGCAGTTCGCCGACTACGCTGTTGCCGGACGGCGACTGCCCATCGTCCTGCTATTCGCGACGATGGCGGCTACCTCGACCGGCGGGGCCGCAACCGTTGGGCGCGCGTCGCAGACGTATCTCGCCGGCATCGTCGTTTTCACCACGACCATCGGCTTCGTGCTGCAGCAGCTCCTCTCAGGACTGTTCCTGGCACCACGAATCCGCGCCGTCGGCAAGCTGTACACCGTCGGCGACGCGATGGGCTTCTACTACGGCCGCGCCGGGCGGGCGATCACCGGGGTGTTCTCGTTCCTCTACAGCGTCACGTTGTTCGGCGTGCAGCTGCTGGCGATGGGGCGCATCCTGCAGAGCATTACCGGCCTGCCGCTGGTGCCGCTGACGATCGTCGGCTCGTTGCTGACCGTCTTGTACACCGGCTTCGGTGGTATCTGGGCGGTCATCTATACCGACCTGCTGCAGTTCATCGTGCTCGCTTTCGGTATCACCACCGCGGCGGTGGTCGCGGTTCGAGCCGCCGGCGGAATCGAAGCGCTCACTGCCGAGCTCGATCCGGCGATGCTGAGCCCCACGGGAATCTGGCCCACCTCCCAGATCATCGCGATCTTCGTGGCATTCCTGCTCGGGGAGTTGCTGGCGCCGTACTTCGTGCAACGCTTCGTCTCCACCAGGAGCCCCTCTGACACGCGCTGGGGCGTGACGCTATTCGGCGGCTACTACGGCTTCTACACCATCGTCGTGATCGCCCTGGGGCTATCCGGCGTCGTGCTGCTCGGCGATACGGAGCCCGACCTCGTGCTCACCACCATCGTGCGCGACTTCCTGCCGATCGGCTTGAAGGGCCTCGTGTTCGCGGCGCTGCTGGCGGCAGTGATGTCGACCGGCGATTCGATCCTCAACAACGCCTCCGTGATCTTCACCCGCGACATCTACGGCATGTTGCTGCGGCGTAAGGCCAGCGACGCAAGCATGCTGTGGGCGGCACGGGTGAGCACGCTGGTCATCGGGGCCGCCGGGGTCGCCGCTGCCCTGAGCCTTCCGGACGTGTTCGAGCTCCTGCTCTATACCTACGCGCTGTGGGCCCCGACCATCGTTCCGCCGCTGGTCGTAGCGCTGATGTGGGGCGGGCCACGGGACCGCCGCGTGGCGCCCCGAGCCGCCGTACCGGCGATCGTGGCCGGCGCTGCGACGATCTTCCTCTGGGGCCCAGGAGTGCTCGGCGAACCGCTGGGGATCCCACCGGTCGTGGCCGGCGTAATCGCCAACCTGGTCGTGCTCTTCGCGGCCCACGGCGTGACCCGGAACTGGCCGTCCAGCGGCGTGTTCCGCCCTGAGGAGGTCGAAGCCGGATGAGCTGGTGGGGGTTTGTCTTCTACGTCTCCGTCGGCGTGGTCTACCTGGCCGTCGGCGCCACCGTGGTCGGGTGGATTCGGTCAGCTGGCACCGGGCGTCGCCATTAGCCGGGGCCATCTGTTACAGGCCACTAGTGGACAGCTCGCGAATTCGGCGCAATCAGCGCCGCTCGTACACCACCTTGCCGTCGACGATCGTCAGGTCGGCCTTGATCGACATCAGCTGATCCGGTGACACGCTCAGCGGATCGCCGCTCAACACAACCATATCGGCGAGCTTCCCCACCTCCAGGCTGCCCTTGATGTCCTCCTCGAAGCCCGAATACGCCGCCCAGATAGTGTGCATCTTGATGGCATCCATCACCGAGATCGCTTCCTCGGGATCGACCTCGGTGCCGAACTTGCTGGTGCGCAGGACGGCGCGGGTGAAGGAGAACATCGGGTTGATCGAGAACGGTTGTGTACCAACCGAGTCGGCATTGCCGGGCGGACGGAATCCGCGGTCGATGAGCGTCTTGAGGATGTATAGGCGCGGTCGGCCCGGCTGCTGCAATAGCTCGTTGGTCGTTCGCCAGATGAACGACGCCTGAGGGGCCGAGATGACGTCGAGCTGTTCCATGCGGTCGAGGATCTTGTCGTCGACCATGAAATTGGCGAAGTGCTCGATCCGATGCCGGTGGTCCTCGCGTGGATGCTTCTCCAGTGCCGCCTCGAACGCATCGAGAGCGAGGTCCTGGGCCCGGTCACCGTTGCAATGGATCCAGACCTGCCAGCCGGCAGCATGCGCCTTCTCGACCTCCTCGCGCAGCTGCTCGGGCGAGCGGCTCAGGTTGCCGAAGTTGTCGGTGGTGCCGTACGCCGGTGCGTAGGTCGCTGCCGTGGTGCCCCACACTCCATCGAACAGGATCTTGATGCCGCCGATCTTCAACCACTCGTCGCCGAAGCCGGTGCGCAGGCCGGTGGCAAGCAGCGCATCGAGGTCGAAGCTGCGCAGGAAAAACGAGATCGACAAACGCACCGGCGGCAACTCGCCGGCGTCTCGGAGCTCTTGATAGGCGCGCACGCCCTCGAGGCTGTCCATGGTGTAGACGCTGGTGACGCCTTGCTCCAGCCACAGCTTCGTCAGGGTCGGCGGGATCACCCGCAGGGTGTCCTCGTAGGTCGGGATGGGGGTATCGAGTAGCTTGCGGGCATCGCGGAAGATCCCGCTGGGCTCCCCGTTCGCATACTTCTCGATGACGCCGCCCGGTGGAGCGACCGTGTCGCGCGTGACGCCCGAGACCTCCATCGCCTTGCTGTTGGTGACCACGTCGTGGGCGCTCCAACGAATCAGTACCGGGTGGTCCGGCACCGCCTCGTCGAGCTGTTCGCGGGTGGGCATCGGCTGGTAATAAGTGCCCTGTCCCTCGATCCAGGTACCGGGCGGCAACTCGGCCGCCCGCGCCTGCACCGTGTCCAGCACGTCCTGCGCGGTTTCGAGAGGTGGGATCGCCACCGGCAGCCGGAAGGCGTCGCCATGCGAGCTGCCTTCGACATGGTTATGTGCATCGATGAATCCGGGCAACAGAACGCGACCCCCTAGGTCGATGATTTCGGTCTCCGATCCGGCCATCGCACCGATCGCTTCATCGGATCCCACCGCAGCGATGCGGTTGCCGCGCACCGCGACAGCCTCGGCGACCGTCCCGGCCGCATCCACGGTGATCACCTTTCCGTTTCGCAGGATCAGGTCGACGGACGCCTGGCCGGCGGACGGCGAGACGGCGAGGCCAGCAATGAGCAACGATAGGAACCCGGTATTCCACACGACAACCGTCCAGTACGTGAGTGAGCGATGTTCGAGACCGGCGCTTTGTACTCTCGACCAGGCGTGGGACGCAACCGCGGGCGTCGGGAGCAACGTGGACCGATTCGACGAAGCGGCGTCGATTGACTACAGACACCCGACGCGCGACCATTCGGCGTCCCCGACGAACCATCCCGCAGGAAGACCTCGATGCGGCCGCGCCAGTTCCCCACGGTGACCGAAATCCTGGCCGCGGCGATGATCGCGGCGGTTGTCGGCGGCGGGGACGCGAGCGCCGGTGAACGGAGCTCCGGGACGGGTCAGGACATGCGCCTGACCGATGTGCACGGCAAGGTCATCGAAGAAGTGCTGGCCTAGGAGACGCGCACCGGGTGTCTGTATGACCGAACCGTCCACATCGAGAAGCAGCGCCGAAGCTGAAGCTGTCCCCCTGACGTCGAGTTATGTCGCGGCCGACACCAGCTCGGAGATCCTCGAGACGACGGTCGGTTCGGTGCTGCGGCGCGCCGCAGCAGAGGTGCCCGATACCGTGGCGTTCGTCGAGGGAGCTGCCGACGGTTGCCGCCGCTGGACCTATGCCGAGCTGCTGCGCGACGCCGAAAGCGTCGCCCGCGGGCTCGCGGCGCGCTTCGAGAAGGGAGAGCGCGTGGCAGTTTGGGCGCCGAACATCGCGGAATGGGTGCTCCTGGAGTACGGCGCCGGCTTGGCGGGGGTGGTGCTCGTGACGGTTAACCCTTCCTATCAGGCTCAGGAGTTCGAATACGTGCTCCATCAGTCGCGCTCCGGCGGAATCTTCTACACCCGCGAGTTCCGCGGCAATGCGATGCATGAGACGGTCAGTCAGGTTGCTGGCAATCTCCCCGACCTGCGCGAGATGTTGCAGTTCGAGGATTTCGACGCGTTTCTTACCGGGTCCGACCCGGATACCGAGCTGCCCGAGGTGCTCCCGGACGACCCGGTTCAAATCCAATACACCTCCGGCACGACCGGGTTTCCCAAGGGCGCCTACCTGCACCATCGCGGCATCACCAACAACGCCCGCCTCGTGGGCGAGCGCCTGCGGGTCGAGCCCGGGTCCGTCTACCTCAACCCGCTGCCGTTCTTCCACACTGCCGGGTGCGTGATCGCAGTGCTGGCTTCCGCGCAGGCCAACGCCACGCTGGTATCCACAGTGCAGTTCGAGCCCGGCCGAATGCTCGAGCTCGTCGAGAGCGAGCGCGCCACCCACATGCTCGGGGTACCGACCATGCTGATCGCAGCGATGGAGCACCCGAACTTCTCCGAGGTCGACCTGTCCACGATCCGTACGGTCTGTTCGGGTGGTGCGACGGTGCCGACGGACCTGGTGCGTCGCATCGAGGAAACGCTCGGGGTGGATTTCCAGATCATCTATGGCCAGACCGAGGCATCGCCCGGGATCACGTTGATGCGTCACGACGACACCACTGAGGACAAGGCCAACACGCTCGGTCCGGCGCTGCCACAGACCGAGATAAAGGTGGTCGATCCGGCAACCGGCGAGATCCAGCCGATCGGGGTCGAGGGCGAGCTGTGTACGCGCGGGTACCTGGTCATGATGGGCTACTTCGAGATGCCGGATAAGACTGCCGAGACCATCGACGAGGATGGATGGCTGCACACCGGCGACCTGGTATCAATGGACAAGCGCGGTTACACCAGAATCACCGGTCGTCTCAAGGACATGATCATCCGAGGCGGCGAGAACATCTTTCCTCGCGAGATCGAGGAGTTGCTGTTCCAGCACCCCGAGGTCGCGGATGTGGCCGTGGTCGGCCTGCCAGACGCCAAATGGGGCGAGGTGGTCGGCGCCTTCGTGCGTGACGCGGACCCTGCCAACGCGGCCAGCGACGACGATCTGCGAGCGTATTGTCGCGAGCATCTGTCGCCACAGAAAACACCAAAGATCTGGGTTCGAGTCGAGGAGTTCCCGCTCACCCCGTCGGGCAAGGTGCAGAAGTTCGTGCTGCGTGAGCAATGGGAGGCGGGAGCCGTCCGCTGAACGCCGCGCGGCGTGCCCGGCGTCAGCCGACACGCGGTGTCCCGTCCCCTTCTGCAGGCCACTAGCCGCCGCCCGCCGGAACCCCGGCACCGGCGAGCGCACATTGCTCATCCTGTGCGCCGGTGACGCCAACGGCGCCTGCTGGCCATCGACCAGCAGCGGCACACCTCCCTGCAGAGGCATGAAGTCGTCGATGGGTAGTAGCGCCGTGCGGCCACCCCTACCCGCTCGAGATGTCGCTGCAGAACATGCGCCTCATCGAGGCGCTGTTCCGATCCGCCGAGACCGGCTGCTGGGAAACCGCCTCAGGCTAGGGAGAACCAGCGCGGCCTGAGCGAGGCTACCGCGGGCGTTGCCGCTCCAGCATGACGCCCGGGAGCGCCATCGTCGGCTCTCCTTCATCGACCACGAACTCACCGTTCGCCATCACCCATGTCATCCCCTCCTGGTAAACGTAAGGGTTGAGGTAGGTTGCATCGCTGCGCACCGTCTCCGGGTCGAACACCACCAGGTCGGCCTTCTGACCCACCGCGACCCGGCCGCGATCCCTGAGCCCCAGGATCTGAGCCGAGAGGCCGGTCATCGAGCGGATGGCGTGCGGCAGCGTGATGGTGCCTCGATTAAACACGAACTCTCGCAACAGGCGCCCGGAGGTACCGTACTCGCCCGGATGGGTGGACTTGCTGGTGCGGCTGCCATCGTCGGAGCCGCGGTCGAGTGACACGGCGGTGTAGTCCTGCCGCATCCACTCCTCGATATCGATCATGCCGACGGCCTTCGCCATCCACAGCACGCCGCCCGGCTGATCCAGACCGTTCATCTGCAGCCAGATGACGGTCTCGAAGAAGTCGCCGCCGCGCTCCTGCACAACCTCGGCGAGCGTCTTGCCAACGAAGCTCGGGTCGGGAAAGTCGACGATGATCAGGTTTTCGGCGCCGCCCTGCCGGATCGCCTCGTACTCGGCATCGGCGCGGATCATCTCGCTCAGCTCGGGGTCGAGCAGCCGCTCCTGCAGGTTGCCGAGCATGTCGGTGTAGTCGACCGGCGGGAAATCGTCGGAGGCACTCTGCCCCGGCACCTCTTCGCGCGCCAGCGCCCAGCGTGGCACCAGCGTCACGTACGCCGAGTAGCCCTCGTAGGAATGCATGTTGATGTAGACGGGATGGCCGGCCTGCCATGCGCCGTCGATCAGCTGCGTCGTCGCCTTACTCAGACCCCACTCCCGCGGGCCCTTGGGGTGGATGTGGTCGAGCATGACCGGGAGGCCGGCCACGCGACCGACGTTGATCACCTCCATGATGGCGTCGAGCCAATCGACGTGGCGCTGCGTCGGGTGATCCATGTGGCTCGGCAACAACCACTTCGAATAGCGCCCCTGGCTGCGCATGTGGGCCTGGAAATGGCCGCCGTACTCGGCCACCACCTTGGCCAGCTCCTGCAGCTCCTCCTCGGCGCTGTAGCGCATCGGGTTGTACTCCAGCCCGGTGCTCAGGCCGAAGGCGCCGTCTTCCATGCCCTCGCGAACCAGCGCCCGCATACGCTCGAGCTCGTCGTCGGTAGCTGGCGCATCACCTCTTGGGGCTGCTCGCCCATCACCAGCCGGCGCACCACCCCATGCCCCACCAGCGGCACCAGGTTGGGAGCGTGCCTGATCTTCTCGAACGCCTCGCGCTGCTCGCGCAGTGGCCAGATACCACCGAACAGGCCGTCGGCGTTGATCACCAGCGTAGTGAAGCCTTGCGTCGTGTAGTTGGTTACCCGGTTGGCGCCGGCCAGGATGTCGCGATCAACGTGCTCGTGAAGGCCGATGAACCCGGGCGTCACGTAGTGACCGCTGGCATCCACCTCACGCACCGCGGCAGCGTCGGCGAGATCGCCCAGCGCCACGATCTCGTCACCGCGGATACCGACGTCGGCGTAGAAGAACGGGTTGCCGGAACCGTCCAGGACGCGGCCGTTGCGGACGATGACGTCGTACGTCTGAGCCGGGCCCACACCCATGACCGCAGCAAGCACCACCGCAAGCAACGCAAACCGTCGAGCGCTGTGTCCGACGCTCCGCCTCATCTCGTTTGTCATCGTTTCGGCATCTCCGAAGTTGATTGGACCGACCCTGCCCGCGGCACTAGCCGGACGCGTCACCGGGCACTACCGGCAGCTGCAGGTACGATCCTCGCTGTCTATCGTGGAAAACGCTCTGCGTCGCGCTTCGCAACTCGCCCTCGGTACCGAACTCGTCGCCGGTGTTGGGGTTTCGGTCGAAGCGCGGGAAGTTGCTGCTGGAGATCTCCAGCCGGATCCGATGGCCGCGGAGAAATACGTTGCTGGTGGCGAGCAGGTCGATGCGCAGCCGCGCCGGCACGCCCGGCGAGAGCAGCTCCGGGCTCGTTTTGCCGTTGCGATAACGGGCTCTGGCGATACCGTCGGTGAGCGTCCGCGCGGTTCCGTCCGGTGCCACATCGATGAGCTTGCCGGTGAAGTCGGTATCCGGCGCCGATGACGATATCCAGAGCATGAGCTCGATATAGCCGGTCACCTCGAGATCCTGCTCGAGCGCGGCGCTGGTGTAGACGAGCACGTCGGGTCGGGTCTCCATCTCCGAGGGATCCGCGGGCGCGCGCGAGTACCCGCCGGCGGTTCCGGTGGGAACTGGATCGGCGGGATCGTACAGGTAGCGATCCGGAGGCTCGCCGGCCGGGGCGTCCGTGCTCAAGACACCGTCACCAACGCGCTCGGCAGCGTGGCCACTGCTATGAAGGTAGTACCGTACCGGCCGCGCTCGCGACAGCGGCCATTCGGCCTCGTCGGGCCAGCGATTGGTCCCCATCACGAAGATGCGTACCGGCGCCGTGTCCATTACCGATGCATCGCCGTCGCGAAGCCAATGGTCGTACCAGCGCAGCAGCAGCTGCCCATAGTCGAGCCCGGCATCCGGCCCGAACTCGACCTCACCGATGCTGGTGCTCTCTAGCGTCGGCCCCGAATGGGTCCATGGGCCGACCACCAGCCGCTGACCCTCTCGGGCACGCTCGGTGCGGGCGTTGCTGCGCAGCCCGCTGAAGTTCTCCAGCGTCCCGCGCAGCAAGGTGTCGTACCAGCCGGTGACGTGAAGCGCCGGCGTCTCGAAGCTGCCGTGACGACTGGCAATGTCGTAGGTCTCCCAGAACGTGTCGTAGCTCGGGTGGGCAAGCATCTGGAAATAGCCAGGCGCGAGATCCTTGATGCCCAACGCCTCCATCGACGCCAGCGGCATCTGCCACAGGAGTTCCTCGCGCACCTTGCGACGCTCTTCTCGGGTTAAACCGATCGGGCCGTCGCGATCCTCGAACGACGCACCGGCCGCCCGGCGGCGGACGTCCGCCGCTTGCCCCAGGTTCCAGTACAGCCCGTCCGATAGGTAGAAGGCGCCCCCCTGGAAGACCATGTCGTAGCGGTTCGAGTATGACGAGCTGGGAGCGATCGCCGCCAGGTGCGGCGGCGCCAGCGACGCGGCCATGAGCTGAGTAGTGGCCAGATAGCTGCCGCCGTACATGCCCACCTTGCCGTCGACGTACGGCAGAGCGGCGACCCATTCAACGGTGTCGTAACCATCCGCCGCCTCGTCGTGTGGCACCGCCACCCCGTCCGACGCGTAGCGACCCCGGGTGTCCTGCACCACGACCACGTACCCCTGCGCGCTCAGCCGTCGAAAGCGGGCCGGCGATCCGTCGCTGTTCTTCGAGTACGGCGTCCGGCGCAGCAGTGCCGGGAATCGTCCCGCCGCATCAGGACGGTAAACGTCGGCGCGCAGCACGGTACCGTCCCGCATTGCCGCCTGGACGTTCTTAGCGACGACCACGGAATATCGTTGCCCGGACGCCCTGACGGCTACCGACGACGACGTTGCGAGGCTGTGGCTCGCGCACAACGTCAGCGCAGCGGCGAGCAACGCCGCCCCTCTGGCGCGACTCATACGGTACGCTCGTTGCGCAGTCGTCGACCGTTGGGGTTACCGGCGCCTTTCATTGTGCCGTTCCGATCCTCCGCCCTGGAGCCGCGCGGATGAGTGAGCCGATCGAGTACATAACACGCATCGGGGAGAAATACGCTGCCCTCGGCTACGGCATCTACGAGTGGACCCGCGTCGAGAACTCTCCACCTTGGCAACCGCTCGAGAAGCCCTTGTCGGAGTGCCGCCTCGGATTGATCGCCTCCGGCGGCGTCTACATTGCCGGCCAGCGCGCCTTCCATTACAAGGACGACGTCTCGTTCCGCACCATTCCGACGAACGTCGACACGTCGGATCTCCGCGCCACCCACTTTGCCTACGATCTCGACCCGGCGCGCCGTGATCCGAACGTGGTCTTCCCGATCGATACGCTGCGAGGGTTGGTGGAGGACGGCGTGATCGGCGCGCTGGCCGACAACGCCTACACCTTTATGGGCGGCATCTACTCGTCGCGAAGGGCACGCGATGAGGTCGCGCCCGAACTGGCCCGGCACCTCGTCGCCGACCAGGTCGACGTGGCGCTGCTGGTGCCCGTCTGACCGGTTTGTCATCAGTCCGTCGGACTGATCGCGCGGGAGATCGAGGCGGCGGGGATTTCCACACTCTGCATGGCGAGCGCACTCGACATCATCCAGGCCACCCGGCCACCGCGCATCGCCTTCCTCGACTACCCGCTCGGGCACACCGCCGGGAAACCGGGTGAGCCGGAGCTGCAACGCGAGATCCTCACCCGCGCGCTCGACGGCCTGACGTCGCTGAGCGAACCGGGCACGATCACGCTGCCGTTCAAGTGGACCGACGACGAGGCATGGAAGGAAACCGCCGAGCGCGGCGCCGACCAGCGCCTGCCGCGACACGACACCCCGCAGTACCAGAGTGAGGAAGATCGCGTTCTGGCCGAGTCCAACGACCCGTCGTGCGCCGTGGGTGTCACTGAGACGCCGGGGCCAACGGGTCGGGCCTCCGGTTAGTGCCAGCTGACAAGACGGATTTCTATGGCCACCCGCGCGGCCTCTTCGTACTTTCGTTCATCGCTCTGTGGTTCGTCGCGGCCTACGCCGGCATCATCGGACACCTCGTCCTGTTCCTGACCACCCCCGCGCTTGACTACGGCTTCGGTTGGTCGGGCGCCGAAGCGATCCGCCTCTACGGCTTATTCGGCGGTGTGGTGCACCTGGCGCCGATGTTCGGCGGCTGGGTCGCGGACGTCTTCACCGGTAAACGACGGGCCGCGTTTCTGGGACTAGGCGGCGGAACGATCGCCATCCTGTTGTTCAGCGCCGCGAGCTCGATTCCCGAGCTTGTGGGCTTCGTTTACGACGCCCCGGTTCGCGAGGTGCTCATCGAGGCCGACGTATCGCTTGGAAGAATCAGCCTTGGCTCGGAGGAGGACGCACGACTGGAGCGGGTGCTGGGCGCCGCCGAAACAAATGAGACGTTGCGGCTTGCGGTTCGGCGGGCCTACCGACTCACAACCGTCGCGTTCTATCTGAGCATCGCGCTGTTCGCCTGGAGCTATAGCCTGCTGATGCCCAGCCTGTACGCACTCGTCGGCGTACTGTACACCGACGAGCCGGCGCGCCGAGAAACCGGGTACACGCTGTTCTTCATGGCGCTGAACCTCGGGTTCATCGTCGGCGCGCTCGTCGCCGGCGGCCTCTTGACCCGATCAGGCTGGCGAGCGGCCCTGCTGTCGACGGCCTTCATGGCCGCTGCCGCGTTCGCCGCGTTGCTACGACTGGGTGCTTCGTTCGAGTCGAACGGGGGGCCAGCCTTGACGGAGGCCGCCGAACGAAAGTCGTTTTCGCTCGCGCTCACGCCTCCGGAGCGGAATCGCGTGCTCGCGATCGCGGTGCTGTCGATGTGCTACCTATTCTTCCTCGTGGCCTTCGATCAATGGGGCGGCTTGTTCAGCCTCTATGTCGAAAACAACACCGATCGCACGGTTGGCGGGTTCGAGGTTCCGACCCTGTGGATCCACTCCGCCCAGTCACTGTTCGTGATCCTGCTGGGGCCGGTCATGATCTGGACGTGGAAGCTGGCTTCGAGCCGACGGGGACCCGTTTCGGCGCCGAGCAAGATGGCCATCGGAATGCTGATGACCGCGCTCGCTTTCGTCTGTATGGCTTTCGCCGCGTCGCAGCATGCGCTGAACCCTGGCACGCAGACGCACCTGTTCTGGCCACTGGCCTTCTACTGGATCGTCACCGTCGGGCAGCTGGCGGTCATTCCGATCGGGCTGGGGTTCATCAGCGCCGAGGCGCCGGAGCGGCTGGCAGGCACGATGATGGGTCTCTGGCTGCTTCTCGGCGGGATCGGGATCTGGCTCTCGGGTCAGGTGGGAGCGCTGGCGCAATCGATCGGGGAGTTGGCGGTGTTCGGCGGGATCGCGGTCGGCTGCGGACTCATTGCGGTGGTTATGTTCGCCGTCAAGAACCCTCTGATGGCACTCCTGGACGAGCGGGTAGAACCCGACTAGCTCGGTATCTCCGGAATACTCCGGTCCAGACCGCGCGGGATCTGCTTGTCGGCGTCATAGAACGGCAGCATGACGATCTCCCCGACCTGGGAAGCGCCCTTCCGATCCTGCACCTCGACCTGCGTGCCAAGCCATTCCCCCGGCTCGTCGAACATCGCGAAGCCTATGCCGTGCTGCAGATAGGGCGACCAGGCACCGACCCTTACCTGACCGACCCGACGACCCTCGACCGCCATCTCCCCGGAGGGTGCTGCCTGCAAGCTCTTGATGCCGTAGAGCAACAGGCCTCGATCGGCGGTCTGGAGCGCCTGCTTGCCGATGAAATCTTCCTTGTCCATGTCAACGAACTTGCCGAGGCCGGCCTGGAACGGGTTGTGCGCCGGGGTCATGTCGTTGCCGTTGCTGAGAATGCCAGCCTCGATGCGGCGGCTCTCCATCGAGTCCATCGCCGTGCCGACCATGTCGAACGACTTGCCGGCCTCGAGGATGTGGTTCCACAAAGCCGGCCCATCGACGTCGGGCTCCTTCGTATATATCTCCCAGCCGAGCTCACCCGTCCAGCCGGTACGTGACAGCCAGAGTGGCTGGCCGCCCATGCTGCACTCGGTGACGGCGAAGAACTTGAAGGGGTCGGGCGCGCCGCCGTCGCACGCCGCGTCGAGCACCTCCAGCGATCGTGGACCCTGCACCTGCAGCACCCATGAGTCGGGGTCGCTAACGGTCACGTCCATCTCGAGGCCAAGTGCCATCACCCAGCTGAAGAATTCACCGTTCGCGAGCACGTACCAGAAACGGTCCTCGGCGAGCCGCATGAGCACGCCATCCATCATGATGCCGCCATCGGGATAGCACGCGATGCCGTAGTTAGCGCGTCCGGGCCTGAGCTTGGAAACATCGCGCACGAACACCCGGTTCAGCAGGCGTTCTGCATCGGGCCCGGAAATCTCGATCGGATGCTCCGGCACGTCGTAGAGCACCGCCTCGCGACGTAGCTTCCAGTAGTTGGCCACCGGATCGTCGCCGATGGCTTCGATGGCGATGCGGCCGCTATAGACGCTGTAGACGGTGTTCGGAGTCCGCGTGCAGGGGAAGAACGGCGTCTTCGCAAATCCCCAATCCATCAGCTTGATATCGGGCTCCAAGTGCTGCGGGTCGGCCCGGGTAGCGCGGTCTCGATCGCTCATGTCGGTCTCCTGAGGGAATACGCTGGCGCGGGCCAGTTGACGATCGGCGCCCTTACGCCGTAGTCGCGCGGGGGCCATCCGGAATGGTCGTGTCGAGGCCGCGGGAAATCCTCTTGTCGGGATCGTAGAACGGCAACTCGATCACCTCCGCATCGTGGGTGTCGCCGGCGTCATCGGTCACCGATACCGTGGCTCCTGCCCAATCGCCCGCCTCGTCGAATCGCACGTAGCCGGTGCCGTGGCCCAGATACGGCGACCAGGCGCTGGTGGTGATCTTCCCGACGGCGACACCGCCCTGCGTCACCGGCGCCAGCCGACTGGGCGCCGCAGCATCGCACTTGAGTCCGAACAGCCTGCAACGGCGATCGGCTTCGAGTAGCGCCGCCTTGCCGATGAAGTCGTCCTTGCCCAGATCAACGAACTTACCCAGACCGGCCTCGAACGGCGTCATCGAGGTATCGAAGTCGCTCTTGTTGTCGAGGATCCCAGCCTCCATGCGCCGGATGTTCATCGAATCCAAACCCGTGGTAATGATCTCCTGCGGCTCACCAGCCTTCAGGATGTGGTTCCACAACGCCGGGCCGTCGACGTCCGGGTCGCGCGTGTAGATCTCCCAGCTGAGCTCGCTCGTCCAGCCGGTGCGCGACAGATACAGCGGTTGCCCGCCCATGGTGCACTCGGTGACCGCAAAGTAGGCGAACGGATCGGGAGCACCGCCATCGCAGGCAGCGTCGAGGACCTTCATCGAGCGCGGCCCACCGACCTGCAGTACCCAGGACTGAGGGTCGCTCACCGTGACGTCCATTCCCATCCCATGGGCTACCAGCCACGTGAAGATCTCCCCGTTAGCCAGCACGTACCAGAACTTGTTCTGCTCAATCCGCATCAGGATGCCGTCCATGAGGATGCCGCCGTCCGGGAGGCAGGCGATCGCGTACGTGCATCGGCCGGGCCGGATCTTCGAGATGTCGCGTACGAACACCTTGTTGAGCAGGCGCTCGGCATCCGCGCCGGCGATCTCGAGCGGGTGCTCGGGCACGTTGTAAAGCACCACCTTCTGCCGCAGGTTCCAGTACCGTTCCTGCGGGTCGTCACCGAACGAGACGAAGACCATCCTGCCGCTGTACGGCCCCGAGTAGAGGCAGTTCTCGGTGTGTGTGCACTCGAAGAACGGCGTCGGTGCGGCGTTGTGATAGTGGAGCGGGGCCGGCATGACGGGCCTTGCGGGATTGTCGTCAGACATCGGCGTAACTCGGGCTGCGAGGGACGTTGGCGGCAGACACTACACGCCCGGAGATGCGTGAGAAAGGCTCGCGGGCCCCTACTCAACGATCGAAGGACGAGCCCAGAACGGCGGCAACAAGCCTCGCTCAGGAACCGGGGCCGTCAGGGGCCAATAGCGATGAGATGACGATCGGCGCGAATGAAAATCCTGCCGTTGGAGATCGCCGGTGATGCGATCACCCGCCCATCAAGCGGGTTGCGTGCCACCACGTGTGGTTCCGCGTCGGTGGCGACCACCACGGTCTCGCCGCCCTCGCTGACGAAGTAGATCTTGCCGTCGCCGGCGACCGGCGAGGCGGAGAAAACGCCGCCGACGCGCTCCTGCCACACGCGCTCCCCGGTCGCGGCATCGACGGCGCTGAGGATGCCGCTGCCGTTCGCCATGTAGACGCGCTCCCGGTACAGCAACACGGAAGACACGTACGGTGCCCCGGTGGGAACGCGCCAGAGTACATGGCTGTCGGTGATGTCGCCCCGACCGCCCATTCGGATTGCCATGTAGGGCCCGCTGCGGTGACCACGGCTCGTATACAGCACCCCGTCTGCGTACGTCGGCACCCCGACCGGAAAGCTGTTGTTCTCGCCCGTATGCCAGAGCAGCTCGCCGCTCGTCGGATCGTAGGCTTCCAGGCGCTGGCTAGCGTTGACGATAAGCTCGTCGCCGTCGGGCCCTGGAAGCACGGACGGCGTGCTGTACGAAGTCGTTGAAACGGCGCGCGGCACCCGACGCTGCTCCTCCCCGGTGTGCGCATCCAGCCACAACAGGTGGGCGCTCGGACCATGATCGCACTGCAGGATCAGCGATCCGCCATAGAGCGTCGGCGAGCTCGCGTGCCCCCATCCGATGTTGAAGCTGTCGCCACCCTCGTCGAGGGATCGCTGCCAGGCCTCCTCGCCATCCATATTCAAGGCAACGATCTGTCCGGTCCCGAACCACGCGTACACCCGCTCACCGTCGGTCACCGGGCTCGGGCTCGCCAGGTTGTGCTTGTCGTGAACCGGAAACAGCCGCCCCTCAGCGCCGACTTCGTGTTCCCACCGAAGCTGACCGTCGTCGCGGTCGAACGCGGCGATCGCGAACGCGACCGCGTCGCTCCCGCCGACGGCCTCGCCCATCAGGCGGTCGCCTTCGTCGCCATCGCCCCGAGAAAGGGTTGGGTGGAAGCCACCTCGCCGCGGGACGCGCCCGATCTGGTAGGTAACGAACACCTGATCACGCCAGACGATCGGAGAGGAGACCCCCAAACCGCGCAGCGGCACTTTCCAGGCGACGTTCTCGTCCTCGCTCCAGGACGTCGGCAGCGCGATTCCATCGGCGACGCGCGTCCCCGCGGGGCCGCGCCATTGCGGCCAGTCATCCGGTCCCGCACTCGTCGGACTCGCGCCGCGCGCTCCGGTCAGCACCACCCCTGTCAGCAGGAGGGTTCCCAGAGTCACGACCGTCGCTTGCCTAGTTCGCATGCTCCACCCTCGGGGATCAGCCACTCGAAAAACTGTTCCGTGGCAGAGTACCGCGGCGCCCGACCCCTGTCTGCAAATCATGAGTTACGAATGGCATCGATCACCGCGCGAGTCTTCGACCAGCCGCGCCTGATCTACTCGCTGGCGATGGTGTCGTTTTGGCATGTCGCCGCCTACGCGGGCGTGATGGGTCATCTGGTGCTGCTGCTCACGGCGGCACCGCGGGAATACGGCTACGGCTGGACGGGCGGCGAAGCGATTCGCATGTACGGGATGTTCACCGGCTCCGTGCACGTGACGCCGCTGATCGGCGGCTGGATTGCGGATGCCTTTCTGGGCAAGCGGCGCGGCGCCGTTTGGGGCATGTGGCTGCAGACGTGGCCGATCTTCGTGCTCGCCGGCGTGGGCTTGCTGCCGGCGATGGTCGGCGCGTTCTACGGTGCGCCCGTGCACGCTGTGCTCTCCGATGCCGACGTGCCGATCGCTCGCATGGCGCTCGGCGCGGCAGAGGCAGCGCGACTGGAGCAGGCTGCCGCTACCCACGCCGGTGGCGGGGACGTGGCCGCGCTGTTGGCGACGGCGAACTGGACGTACGGCCTCATGACGCTGGGGTTCTACGCCTCGCTCGTGGTATTCGCGCTTGGCTACGCCCTGCAGACCCCGACGCTCGCGGCGATGGTCGGTCTGGTCTACGACCGCACGGACGGCGATCGCGCCTCCGGTTACACCCTCATGTTCATGGCCGCCATGCTCGGGTTCATCGTCGGCGGCGTCCTTTCGGGATCGATCATGAGCAACTGGGGCTGGCCGGCGGGCCTGGCGTCCACCGCGATCATGATGGCCATTTCGGCCATCCAGCTTCAGTGCACCCAGTTGCCGCGGTCGCGCGAGGCAACGTCCACCGACGACGAGTCGAACGCCGGAAACTCCGAAGCCGACGCGACGGCGACCGATCAGGGCAGCGCTATGGTGGCCCTGATGTCGCTCACGCGCCCCGAGAAGCGCCGGGTGACGGCCATCTGCGCGCTATGCCTCGGGTACTTCGTGTTCATCGCCGCGTTCGAGCAGTGGGCCGGCTCCTTCAGCCTCTACGTGCAGAACACCTCCGAGCGCGTGATCGCCGGATTCGAGATTCCGACGCTCTGGATCCACTCGGCACAGGCGCTGTTCGTGATCTTGGTCGGTCCCGTCATGCTGGCGGTGTGGAGCCAGCTCGAGCGCCGCGGAGTCCACCTGACGCCACCGACGAAGATGGCGATCGGACTGGGTTTGACCTCGATCGCGTTTATCGTCATGGCCGTCCCGCTGCCTCGTGCCGGGGGCAGCCTGGCGGTCAAGACGAGCCTCTTCTGGCCGCTCGCATTCTACTGGGTGATCACCTTCGGGCAGATGGCGGTGCTTCCCACGTGCCAGGCATTCGTGGCCCAAGAGGCCCCGCGCCGCTTGCTGAGCACGATGATGGGCGCGTTCATGCTGTTCGGCGGCGTCGGAATCTGGTCGTCGGGCCAGATCGGTGGGCTGAGCGAGTCGTTCGGGATTCTCGCCGTCTACATTGGCATCGTCGTCGGGACGGCGGTAGCAGCCGTAGGTATGCTGGCCATCAAGCCGTGGCTGATGGGCCTGCTAGCGGATCGCGACGAGGCGGGGGCGACCGCTGGCTGACCGTGGCCAACCATCCAACCGGCAACGGCACTGGGCGCGTCCCTGACCTACTTCTTCTCCAAGATCAGGGTCAACGACATGTCATCGATGCGCCAGGTTCCGCCACCGGACTCGCTGTCGATACTCGCCCGTACTTGGATCTTGCGATTGCCGGGCTTGAAGTCTGTCGGGGCAATGACAGCAGCACTTACCCAGGTCTCGTTGCTGCCGGTGTCGTGACCGGTGCAAAGGGCGTTGCCGGCCGCAGTTGGTCCAACCGCTTCCCCATCAACAAGAATGTCGATATCCACCGAGGTTGCGTTGTCGCCGTCGACGGAACACTCAGCGTTGAACATGATCACGCCGGGGCCTGCCTTCTTGACCTTGACGACCCAGGACTCGCCGACTTCGTTGCCTGCGTGATCCGTTCCGAGCTGCAGTACAACGGCCCCGCCGGAGGTTTGAGTCGAGTTGTTGATGGCCCAGTAGATCCGTACAGCCCAAGCCTGCTCGACGAGCAGCGTCGCGGCGAGCGCCAGACCCGCCACGGTACAAGCAGCCGTCTTGCGCCCGAGCGACGAGCGTAGAGTTCGCAACATCAGTCCCCCCGGAGGTTGTGGACCGGGCGACTGCTATTGACGCTCGCCCCCCGGCAGAATCCCGGCAAGCGACGCCGACGAATCGGGACGCTTGACCACCCTGCCGCCAAGCATAACGAAAGATACGCGTTCCAGAGCGCTCAAGTCCTCGACTGGGTTTCCCGGTACGGCGATGATGTCGGCGAGCTTGCCGGGCTCGATTGTCCCGAGATCGTCCCAACCCAGGAGCTCGGCACCAACGCGGGTACCGGCCTGAATCGCGTCCATCGGTGAGAGGCCCGCTTCGGTCAGCACGGCGAACTCGCGGGCGAAGACCTCTGCCGGTACAGAGATGCCGCCAAGGTCGATACCAACGGCGATCCGCACACCCGCCGCGTGCGCCCGGCCGAGAGCGGCTAGAAACACCGGTCGATCGTTCTCGACGTAGTCGTTGTTCTTCTCCTGTGCCAGCAGCAGGTCGGTGCCGTCGTAGTAGTCGCCGATGTAGATCGTCGGCACCAAGAAGGTGCCGTGCTCGACCATGAGCGCGATCGCCTCGTCGTCGAGGAACGTGCCGTGCTCGATCGATCGTACGCCGGCGCGTACGGCCTGCTTGATGCCGTCGGCGGCGTGCGCATGGGCGGCAACCGGAACGTTCAGCCGACCGGCCTCCTGAACCGCGGCGCGGAGCTCCTCGGGGCTGAAGGCAACGTTCCGTGGGTCGTCGCCGACCGACTGGTAGGCGCCTGTAACGAGCAGCTTGATCCAGTCCGAACCGTACTTCACTTCCTGGCGCACCGCCTTGCGAATCTCCTCGGGCCCGTCAACCACCAAGCCGTCGGCGATGACGGGCTGCTCGGGCGACAGGAAGTTGATGTCGCCGCCGCCGCCGGTGATCGAGATGTAGTGCCCGGCGCCGGCCATTCGCGGTCCGGTAAAGAACCCTTCCCGGATCGCTCTCCGAATGTCCTGATTGGCGTAGAACACATCGGCGTCACCCATCACCCGCACGCCGGTCCAGCCGGCCAGCAGATAGCGCTGCACCGCCACCAGCCCCATCAAGGCCTTGTAGGCTGAAGAGCCCTGCAGGTGGGCGTTCTGATAGTCATCGCCGTACATCAGCGGGTGCTCGTGGTTGTTGATCATCCCGGGCATGAGCGTAGTGCCCGGCAACTCCACCAGCTGAGCACCGGCGGGAATGACCCCACGGCCCCCGATCGCGGTGATGCGCTCGCCCTCCACAACCACCACGACCCCGGTGCGGGCCTCCGACGCCCGGCCGTCGATCAGCCGATCCGCGATCAAGGCGACCGGCTCCTGAGCACCGGCCGTGGAGGTCGCTGCCAACAATCCTGACAGCGCTGCGACAAGCGTGAAGGACTGCCGTCGGCAGATCGAAAACAGGTCAACGGCGCTCATGGGCTCACTCCGGCCAGAAGGTGCGGACTCTCGCGCAGGAGGTATAGCAGTTGCCGCCGTTCCGCGGACCGCCGGCCGACGAGGCGCGCCTAGAGGAAGCCGAACGAGTACGTCAGCTTGGCGATCACCGACTGGTCGAGTGGGCCGACGAAGCCGCCGTCGTACCGACGCCCCTGCCGGTACACCAGATAGAAATCGTCGCCGATGCGGTAGATGTAGCGCAGCCGCGCGAACATCTCGAACTCCTGCGAGACGCTGTTGTACTGCGCCAGCGCGTCGGTGAGGACGCGGTCGGAGAACGACAGCTCGGCGCGCAAACGGGCGATGTTGCTGGTGAACGAGCCCGTCGAGACGTTCACCTTGTTATAGCTGAACTCCGGACGCAGCGTGAAGTTCTCGCTGAAACGGATCGCCATCTGCGGCGTCGCAGAGATGCGGTCGCCGTCGTAGAAGTCACCCATCTCCAGAAACCCGCTCAAGCTCACCCGCCGCGAGGCGTTGGAGAAGAAGCCGAAGAACAGCTGCCCGAAGGTGTACTCGCCCGGTGGTATGGCAACGTCGGGGTGGATCTGGAACGGAAAGTCGAGGCGCTCGAAATTGCGCTCATAGCTGATGATGAAGCTGTCACCCGACTCCAGCAGCGGCCGCGTGTCGACGAACTGTCGGCGCGATATCAGCCGGCCGTCGAGATCGTGGAACGTCTGGTGGTGCGCCACGAACGGCAGCTGCCGTAGCCACGGGATTCCGGCCGGCCGTGGCTTCAGCTGGGCGTCGTAGCGCTGGTAGAGGATGTCGCGACGCAGGATGAAGCCGAGATCGTTGCGGAACTCCGGGTCGATGTGGGTCACGTCGGCGACCACCTCGAACAGATCGCTGTTGTAGTCGATGCGCCCACGCCAGGCCACCGAGCGCTCCTCGAAGCCACCTTCCGACTGTGCTGCGAAGCCCGCCAGATTCAAGTTGCCGAACTGGAAGCTGGCGTCAGCGCCGTACACACGGTTGAAGTCGTCGCCCTGGCCCTCGACATTGATACCGATTACTCCGATGCTCGAGCGCGCCAGGACGTCCTGGCGCCAGCGTGCCACCGAGTAGTTGCTCCCCTCCCCGAACGCCGAGTCGCTCGTCTGTACGTTCAGCAAGCCGACATTGCCGCCGCCGATCTTGCCAGTGATCTTGGCGCCGTAATCGATCGGCAATGGGCGGCCGGCGTCGTCCAGTCCGATGTTGCGCGAGTGGTACATGCGCAGGATCGGCGGTCCAAACGCGCCGCGGCGTGTGGGACCGAAGGCGAAGTTGTTGGCGGCCTCCAGGAAGAACTCACGCTTTTCCTGAAAGAAGAGCGCGTCGCGGGTCAGGTTGACCCGCTGGTCGTCGACCTCGACCTGCGCGAAATCGGTGTTGTAGGTGAGTTGCGAGGTCAGCGTCGAGGTCAGCTTGATCTTGAAGTCCTCGATTCCCCAGTCCGAGCGCGTGTCTTCAAACGGGATCGGACGACGCTCGAACGAGTCCCAGGTCCCGGTGACGTACGGCTTGATCCGAAAGCGCTCTCTCAGGCGGAGACCTCGGAGGCCCACCAGCCGGCCGGCACGCGAGACGGCGATGAACTCGAAGTCGCGCGAGTAGTTGGCCCACACAACCTCCTCGTTCTTGCGTCTAATGTCGCGCCGAATATCCATTCCCCATCCGGCTCCGGAGGTCGTGTACCGCAGGATCGACCAGGGGATCGCGATCTCGGCCTCCCAGCCGCGTTCCGTGATCTGTGCCGCGGAGTCCCAGCGCTCGTCCCAGTTGGCATTGACCAGGCTCTCGCCGCGGACGGTGGCGTCGAACTTGGTGCCCAGCGCGTTGACTGCGAACAGGAACGCGTTGCGCTGGTCGCTGAACGTGTCGAGGATCACGGCAACGGTGTCGTCCGACTCGTCGGAGTCGATCAACCGGCTTCCGAAGCTGCCGACGCTGATGCTGTCTCTGCGCAGCTGCGTGGCGCGGATGCCGCCGGGGTTGCTGTCGTGCAGCACGAAGCCGATATACAGGTTGTCATCGTCGTACAGAACCCTGGCCTCGGTGAGCTCGGTGGGCTGCCCGCCTTCCTGCGGCTCCCGCTGCCGGAAGTCACTGATCGCCACAGCTGCGGCCCAAACCGCCTCATCCAGGCGCCCGTCGAGGACCGGCGCCTCCTCGGTCCAAGTCGCGGTTGCCGTCTTGTCGGCCTGTCGTTCTATCGGCGCTTGCCCGCCGATCATCCGCACCGGGATCTGGCGCTGCTGTGGCGTCGGGCCAGGCGCCGGCGCGGGCTCGTCGCCAGTGGATGCCAGGACGCCGCTGGCGGCCAACAGCAGCGCGCAGCTGGCCACGAGGATCGGTACGCAGGTCAGCCGTGCGCACGGTTCTGAATGATTCACAAATCGCATCCGCTAAGGAGACGTGGAGCCCACCTCGGGTGCGCTCCGGCCATGGCAGACAGGTCAGTCGATTGAAGCACGCTCGCGCGCAGGAGCTGCCTTGGCCAGGCCGCAGTTGACCCTTCCTTGCTGGTAGTCTCAGCGCCGGAGGATCCAGATGAACGAAACGACCCAAGAGCATCGCATCGCCGTCATCGGACTCGGGAAGCTCGGCGGCATCCTGTTGCGCGCCTTCCTGGACAAGGGCCTGGTGTCGCCGGACAACGTGCGCGCCACAGTACACCGCGAGGTCAACACCGAGCTGCGAGCTGCGATCTTCGGCGTGCCGGTGTCGACCGACAACCTGAGCGCCGTGGAAGACGCCGACCTCGTACTGCTGTGTGTGAAGCCCGCAGCCGTGCGAGCAGTATGTGAACAGATCGCACCGGTCATCGACCGCAAGCTGCTGATCTCAGTGGCGGCCTCGGTGCCGACGAGTCTGATCGAAGAGCCGTTCGACGAGGTCCCGGTGGTACGTGCCATGTCCGGCACCCCAGCCGCGATCGGCGACGCGATGACCGGACTGTGCGCCGGAACCCACGCCACCGATCACCACCTGGCGTTGGCACAGGCCCTTTTCGACGCCGTCGGCCGAACCGTCGTGCTCGACGAGAAGCACATGGACGCGGTGACCGGGCTCTCCGCCAGCGGACCGGCGTTCATCTACGTGGTCATCGAGTCGCTCGCCGAAGCGGGAGTCAAAGTCGGCCTGCCGCGAGACATTGCGACCAAGTTGGCGGCCCAGGCCACGCTCGGGGCGGCCGGCATGGTGCTGGAATCCGGCAATCACCCGGCGCTGTTGAAAGACGAGGTCACCACGCCGGCCGGCTGCACCATCGACGGCCTGCTGGAGCTCGAGGACGGAGGCCTGCGCGTGACGCTCATCAAGGCGGTGGTCAAGGCAACCGAGCGCGCTGCCGAGCTCAAGGATTGAGGCGAATGAACCTAGGATCGACGGCCCCCATCTCCAGACCTCCCCATCGCGCCTACGCCCTCCGCAACGCGTCAAGCGCCGCGATCCTGATCGTCTTGCTCAGCGGGGCCGCCGCGACGCTCGCCGTGGCGAGCAGCCCGGCGTCGGCACGACCAGCCGCTCCGCAGGTCGCGAACGACGTCGAATCACCGTCCTCGGATTTGGCGCACTTGCACTGGCGCCCGATCGGGCCGGCGACCATGGGCGGCCGCATCGCCGACTTTGCCGTCGTGGACGCGGACACGTACTACGTCGGCGTCGCCTCGGGGAACCTATGGAAGACCACCAACCGCGGCACCACCTGGAAGGCACTGTTCGAGGACGAGGAAGTCAACTCGATCGGCGACGTGACGGTGGCGCCCTCCGACCCGAATATCGTGTGGATCGGCACCGGCGAGGCCAACAACCGGCAGAGCTCGCCCTGGGGCAACGGCATCTACAGATCGACCGACGCTGGCCAGACCTGGAGCCATCGCGGGCTCACCGAAACCCGGCACGTCGGCCGCATCGTGGTTCATCCCCGAGATCCTGATACCGCATTCGTGGCGGCAGGCGGGAGCCTCTGGGGTCCGAGCGAGGAGCGCGGCGTGTTCCGCACGCGCGACGGCGGCGCATCTTGGGACAAGGTTCTGTACATCGACGCGGACACCGGCGTCACCGACCTGGTTATGGACCCCGATGACCCCGCAACGGTGATCGCCGCCACTTACCAGCGACGCCGCACGGCGTGCTGCTTCATCGGCGGCGGTCCCGGCAGCGGCATCCACCGAACCAACGACAGCGGCGACTCGTGGAGCAAGCTCACCTCCGGGCTTCCGAGCGGCGACCTGGGCCGCATCGGGCTCGATATCTATCAGGGCGACAGCAGTCTGGTCATCGCTACGGTCGAGGCGCCGGCGCCCAGCGGCGGCATCTACCGGTCGTCGGACGGCGGCGACTCGTGGGACCAGCTCAACGAGGTGAACCCGCGGCCGATGTACTTCAGCCAGGTCCGCATCGACCCCAACGACGCCCGCCGCGTCTATCTGCTCGGCGGCGGCCTGTTGGTGTCCGATGACGGCGGCGTGACCTTCGATCGCACCGAGGCAACCGGCATCCACCCCGACCTGCACGCCATGTGGATCGACCCGAGCGATTCCGACAACGTGCTGCTGGGCCACGACGGGGGCGTCTTCGTGAGCGCCGATCGCGCTGCCACCTGGCGCTTTCTCGACAACCTGCCGATCGGCCAGTTCTACGAGATCGGCGTCGACATGCGCGACCCGTACTGGGTGTACGGCGGACTACAGGACAACGGCGTTTGGGGCGGCCCCAGCGCCAGCCGCGACCCGCGCGGTATCCGCAACAGCGACTGGATCAAGCTGGTGAGCGGGGACGGCATGTACGCCCGCATCGACCCACGCGACCACCAAGTGATCATCACCGAGACCCAGAACGGCGCCCTGCTGCGCTTCAACATGGCGACCATGGAGCGCCAGTCGATCCGCATCGAAACGCCGCCGGCGGATGGCGACGGAGGCGCGGCCGAGGACTACCGCTGGAACTGGGATAGCCCGCTGATCATCTCCGAGCACAACCCCGACACGCTTTATGCCGCCGGCAACGTGCTGTTCCGCTCACCCGATCAGGGACAGAGCTGGGAGGCGATCAGCCCCGATCTCAGCAAGGCCATCGATCGCGAGAGCGAGACCATCATGGGGATGCATCCGGTCGACGGCGTGCTGTCGCTCAACGACGGCGTGTCCACGTACGGCAATATGACGACGGTCTCGGAGTCACCGGTAAACCCGAGCGTGATCTACGCCGGCACCGACGACGGCAACGTGCAGCGCACTGTCGACGGCGGCGCTAGCTGGACCGACCTCACCGAGACGTTCCCCGGTCTGCCTGAATTCACCAGCAGCAGCCGCCTACTCGCCTCGGGTCACGCGCAGAGCCGAGTCTACGCCACCTTCGACGGCCACCAGCAGGACGATATGGCGCCCTACGTGTACGCCAGCGACGATGGGGGCGACACCTGGCGATCGATCGCCACCGGGCTCCCCGACTGGTCGGTGAACGTCATCGCGGAACATCCGCGCAACGAGGACCTGCTGTTCCTCGGCAACGAGCTCGGGCTGTATTTCTCGATCGATCGCGGCGTCTCCTGGGAGCGGCTGAAGAACAACCTGCCGACGGTGCCGGTCGACGACATCATCGTGCACCCGCGCGACAACGATCTGATCATCGGCACCCACGGCCGCAGCGTCTGGATCCTCGATGACATCGCGGTGCTGGAAAGGCTCGCCGCGGCGCGCGCCACGGGACGTCGATACCTCTTCCCGGTGAAGCCGGCGAAGCTGTTCAATGACCTACCGAGGAACACCTACGCCGGAGCCGCCGAGTTCTGGGCCCCCAATCCGCCGTCCGGGACGCTATTCCGCTATCGCCTGCCCGCCGCGGTGGAGGAGTTCGGCGGTGAGCGAACCGCGCAGCTCGAGATTACCGCCGAGGACGGGGGCCGAGTCCGGATCCTGTCAGGGCCCGGGACGGCCGGTTCGCATAGCGTCGAGTGGGATCTCCGGCTCGACCCGGCGTTTCCCGCGGACGAAGCGACGGAGCTCGATCTTCCGGCGCCGCCGCCCGCTCCCCGCGTGCTGCCCGGCACCTATCATGCCCGGTTGCGCGTCGGTACCATCCCCGCGTCGATCGAGGTCGTGGTGGCTCTCGCCTCCGGCCTTGACGCGTCACGCGCTGATCTCGAGACGCGTCACAACGCGCTCGTTGGGGCGTACGATTTGACCCGCGAGATCTACGAGGCCCGGCGTAGCCTGCGGCAGCGGCCGGAAAAATCGCCCGGCGCCACGGCCCTCGACGAGCAGATCGCACGCGCCCAACGCGAGCTAACCGGGCTGGCCTCGCGCATCGACGGCTCGACGACACTCCCGACCGCGGACCAGCTGCGCGCGCTCGAGCTCGCCGAAGCCTCGATACGTCGTTTGCTGGCGAGGGTCGCGGACCTCTAGAGCGTCAAAATCACGCCGGGTCGGGTCGGGCCTTGACGATCTCGCCGAGCGACTTCCATACCGCGTCCGGATCCACACCGGTCCCGGGCGCGATCGCGTCGCGCACCAGCTCGTACAGCGAGCGCGCGACGCGCAGATCGCCAATCGACACGTAGCTAGTCATCTTCGATCAACGGTCGTCGGGCGTGAGCCGATCGATCTCGTCGAGCCAGTTCATCACCACGTTCAGCGATTGCCGCTCTAGTGCCGCCGTCTGGCCGCCGGCGGGTCGGCTGATCAGGAAGCGCTCGCCGCCGGGCGCCGGATCGTAGGAGCCGGGATGAAGCGGCAGCGTCGGCAGGGGCGTGAGAACCGTGGGCGAGGAGGCGTAGAAGGCACCGTCGACCGTCACGTCGACCGCCGTCAACCCATCGCGGGAGCGGTAGAACAGCCGGTTGCCGTCGCGCGCCCACATGGGCTCGCCGCCGCCGTTGTTGGATATTTGCGTGCGCGCCCCCGGCCCTGGATGCGGGCGTACGTACACCTCCATCGTGCCCGACGCGTCGGACACGAAGGCGATCCAGCGGCCGTCGGGAGAGAACTTGCCGGAATCCTCCCGCGCCGGGGTCACCTCGATCGGCTCCGGCGTCAGGTCGCCCTCGAGCGGCAGCAGCCACAGGTCGTAGCCCTGTCCGGCCCCGAGCTCGGCGAAGATCAGGGCGCTTTCGTCGGACGAGATCGAGCGAATGTACTGGTTCGCCTGGCGTGCCAGCAGCAGCTCGGCGGGCGCGCTGGCGTCGGCCCGGCGTCGGAACAGGTCGTGGCCCTCCTCGCCACCGCCTGAGAAGTAGATCCACTCGCCCCGCGGACCCCACTCGGCAAGACGGATGTCGTTGTCGGCCAGCTGGGTGGCGACGCCGCGCTCCAGATCATGCACCCACAGCGTGCCCTGCCCCAGTGCGCCCAACCGGAAGAGCACCAGCCTGCCGTCCGGTGACAGCCTCGGCGTGGCCACCTCGCCGACCCTCGGAGCCTCGGCGATGCTCTGAACGGCACCATCGCTGCTGATCCAGGCAAGCTCCTGCTGCTGTCGGACGGCAGTGCCGGTCGCGTACGCCAGGGTTCCCGTGGTCGACAGCGCGTAGATGGGATTCCCACGGATGAAGCGGACGCCGTCGAGCACCGGCACGGGTGTGCCGCTGGTCTGCAGCGTGTTCAGGTCGAAGGCGACCCGCCAGAGCCCCCCTCGCTACCGTAGATGACGTGGCCGGTGGGAACGTACGTCGGCCCGGCTCCTTCCGAAAGCACGCGCGCCTCTTCTTCTCCCTCGACCCAGACGCCCCAGTTCAAGCCGCCGGTGCCGACGATCGTTACCAACACGCCGTGACCGTCTGGCAGCGCCTGCGGAGCGAACGCCGAGCCAGGGCCGCCGCCCTTGTTGATGACCGTTTCCGGCCGGCCGCCGGACTCCGGTACCCGGTGAAGGTTGTTGGCGAAGTTGACCGTCAGGTAGCCATCGTCTCCCCAGGTCATGCCGCCCGTGCCTCCTGGGATGTCCGCGAGCTTCATCGACGGGCCGCCGCTCACCGGGACACGACGGATTTCGCCGTTCCCGACGAACGCGAGCCACTCGCCGTCGGGCGAGAATGCGGGACGGCCCTGACCCTCGAGCGGCGCAACGTCATCGTCGAACCGATCCAGACGGCGCAGCAGCGCGTCGATCGCCGACGGTCTCATAGGCCACTGCGCGCCCATCCGGTGACACGGCGATCGGCGATTGCGAAGCGCAGCGGCTCCGGCACCATCTGCTGGGAGGGACGCATCCAGCCCCAGCCGGCGAGTGCCGTCGTGACGAGCGCAACCGAGGCTAGCGCGGCTAGCTGCCACCGCGGTGCGCCAACCGCCGCGGTCGGCTCGGCCGCAGCGGCCCGGAGCGAGATCGCGCGGCCGGCATCGAGATCCGCGGCCAACTTGCGCATGTCGACAACGAGGTCGCGGCCGCCCTGGTAGCGGTGGTCCGCTTCCTTCGCCAGGCACTTGTCGAGGATCCGCTGCAACTCCGCCGGCAGGTCGGAGTTGAGGCTGTCGAGGCTGGTGGGTTGCTCGTGCGCCAGTAACTGCAGTGTCTCCACCAGGGAACGGCCGGCAAAGCTGCGCTTGCCAGTGGCGAGCTCGTAGAGCACGCAACCGAAGGCGAACAGGTCGGCGCGGTGGTCGACCTCGCCGCCCTCGACCTGCTCGGGCGCCATGTACCCTGCGGTGCCCATCATCTGGCCGGCGACGGTGCCGAGCACCGTCGGCGATCCGGTGACCTCGGGCGATGTGGAGCCGCCACCGATCACCTCGGGCTCGACGAGCTTGGCGAGGCCGAAATCGAGGACCTTGGCGTGCCCGTCGCCGGTGACGAAGATGTTCGCGGGCTTGAGATCGCGATGCACAACGCCGGCGGCGTGCGCCGCCGTCAGCCCCTCGGCAATCTCTATGCCGAGCTGGAGTGACTTGGCCAGCGGTATCGAATCCTCGAGCGCCTCGTGCAGTGGCTGACCTTCGAGATACTCCTGCACGATGAAGTGCACCGGCACGGCGCCTTCTTCGGGCGATTCGGCGCCGATGTCGAACACACCGGCGATGTGGGGATGGTTGAGCGCCGCCGCCGCCTTGGCCTCCTGCTCGAAGCGCGCCAGGCGATCCGGCACGCTGGCGAACTGCGCCGGCAATACCTTCACTGCCACCTTGCGGCCCAGCCGGGTGTCCTCGGCCAGGTACACCTCGCCCATGCCGCCAGCGCCGAGCTGCTCGAGAATCTGGTACGGACCGAGTCGGGAGCCTTCCACGGCCGCGTAGCCTAACAATTCATGACAGGTCGCAACAACGCCAGGTCGCGGGCGACCTACGCCAGATCGGCAGCAGGGATCTACGGCAGGGCGGCAGCGAGCGCTCGACGACGAGTGGCGGCGAGGCGATCAGCCACCGACCAGCCGTTCGAGGCCTGCGGGAGAGCGCGGCAGGTTGGCGCTGAGCAGCCGACTGCCGGCGGCGGTCACCAGGACGACATCCTCCGTAAACACGGCGATCTCGAGATCGTGGTTGTAGTACCAGGGCTCCACCGTGAACACCATGCCCGGCGCGAGCGGATCCTCCTCCATCGCCGGCTCGCCGCTGGAGAGCCCGACGTGGTGGCCGAAATACACGCCGGTCTGCATGTAGCGGCGGTGGTCTGCAGGGATCTCCAGCTCGGCGATGCGCCGCAGTTGCGCCAGGGTCGTCCCTGGGCGCACGGCGGCGATGATGGCGTCGGCGACGGCGACCTCCATCTCGAGAAGCTCGCGCTGCAGGGGGCTGAATCGCCCCGCGACCGGGAACGTGCGACCGAGATCGCTGATGTAGTAGTCGACCTCGCAAGCGACGTTGACGATCACCAGATCGCCCGCCTGCATACGGCGGTTGCGGCGCTCGTAGTGCGACGCCAGAATACGCCAGGGCCACAGCGAGTTGGGGCCCGACTTGATGATCGGCGTGAACGGCAGGCGCTGCGCACCTCCGCGGCGGCAGGCGGCCTCGAACGCACCGAGCAGCGTGCGTTCGTCGACACCGGTGCGGACCTGGCCGGCCACGTGACGGATAGCCACGGCGGTGACCTGAGCCGCCCGCTCCAGCGCCTCGATCTCACGCTGTGACTTGATCATCCGCAGCCGAGCGACCTCCGGGAAGGCGTTGCGCAACTGCGCGTCTGGCGCGCGGTCCAGCACGTATTCGATCAGGATCTGTACTGTGGAGGTGGTGGCGACCGCCTGAGCCGGCTGCCGAGCGAGGGCGCCCATCCGACCGGGATCGATCCAGAGGCTGCCCGTCTGCGCCCATGCTTTGAGCGCTGCGGCGAAATCTTCGAAGGGCGCAATGTGGTCGATGCCGCTGCGCCGCGGAATCTCGGGGTCGGTGGCCAGCGACCGACCCGGGAAGTCGTTGGTGCGCGACGGGCTCTCGAAGCGCGCGTCGGTCGCCGGAACGAAGAGCGTCGTCGTCCCGCTGGCGTCGATCGCCAGCATCGAGTCAGGCAACTCCAGCCCGGTGAAGTAGAGGAAATCCTCGAGTTGCCGGAACGTATCGTCGCCGGATCTTCCGGGCCGCGAGGGCGCCAGGAACACCCCGCCACCCGCGGCTTCCAGTCGCGCCGCCAGTCGATCGCGCCGCTCGGCGTACTCGGAGATCGGGAACTGGAGATCGGACCAGGCGAAGAACGGCTGTTCCTGGCCCGACCGGTGCGACATCGCTGGCGGCGGCAAAGCTGCCAGGGCACATCCGACGCCCGCCAGGACAATGGCCATACGAGCGAGGAACGCTGATGAGGTCAAGACCGGGCTAGCAAGCCTCCGATTGACCGGGAAGGAGACGCTGCGCTTCATCATGGCGCCATTGTCTGTTGCGCCGCTGCAGCTGGCAATGAAGCGATTGGCGAGCCCCTGTGTGGACAAACGCGGATCGCCGCATCTGGCGTCAGGGGCAACGGCGAGTGGCCGATCGGAGTTTTCGTTGCCGACGCCGGCTCCGGAGGATAGCGTGGGGTCCACGACGGAGGACCCACATGCGAACTCGACGCGAATTCTGTTTTGCCGGAGCAAGCCTGATGGCGATGAACACAGTCCCCCCTGGACCGACGCTGGCTGCCCGTGCTACCGGCACCGGCCTAGTCTACGACCCCCGCTACCTCGACCACGTCCTCGACACCCGAGGCGGCGATGTTCACCCGGAGCGCCCGCTGCGGCTCGAGAAGATCATGGCGATGCTCGACAGTCGCGGTCTGCGCGAGCGGCTGGTCGACGTGGCACTGCACGCCGACCCGATGCCGCCCATCCGCGACCACCACACCGCCGCGCACGTCGATTCGGTTCGAGAGATCGATGTCACCGGGCCGGTGGCCGAGCTGGCGGTGGCAGGGGCGCTGGCCTCCGTGGATGCCGTCGCCACCGGCGAGCTTCGCAACGTCTTCTGCGCCGCCCGCCCACCGGGACATCACGCCAACAACACCGGCATAGAGGAAGGGTTCTGCTTCTACAGCAACGCCGCCATCGCCGCCAAGTACGCCCAGCAGGCACACGGTTTCGACAACGTGCTCATCATCGACTGGGACTACCACCACGGCAACGCAACGCAGAACGCCTTCTACGGCGACCCCAGCGTGCTGTTCTTCTCCACTCACGACTGGTACGCCTATCCGGGAACCGGCGATCCGTCGCTGATGGGCGAGGGCGACGGTGGCGATCTGAACGTCAACGTGCACCTGAACTGCGGCTGCAGCGACCGCGACATGCTCAGCAGCTGGGACCAAAAGCTGATGCCCAAGGTCGAGGCCTTCCAGCCCGACTTCATCATCGTCTCGGCGGGCTTCGACAGCCGCATGGACGACCTGCTGGGCTGCTTCGACGTCACCGACGACGCCTTCGTGCGCATGACGCGCACGGTCATGGATATGGCCGACCACTACTGCGACGGGCGCGTGGTGTCGCTACTGGAGGGCGGCTACAACGTCGACGGGCTGGCGCTAGCGGCGGCAGCGCACGTGGAAACGCTGCTCGATCACTGAGTGGCGCCTGGCCGGATCAGCTCCCCGACGGGACGCTCCACTTCAGCTCGGGAAAGCGGGCGTAGTCCCGATCGAGCGTCAGCCACTCGCAGCCGGACTCGATGGCCAGGGCCGCCAGCCAGGCGTCCGGCACCAGGTTGCCGCGTGCGTCCGCCTCCTCGCACAGGCGGCGGAAGATGCTCCAGTGGTGGGATCGGGGCTGCACGACGACGCAATGCGGTTGTGACAGGAGCAGGTCGCAGAAGCCGAGGACCTCGCTCGGCTCGCTCGGCTGCGCGAACACTCTCGGGTGCGTCGTAACCCGCACGACGCTGCTGAGGACCTGCGTCGACATGCCGTAGCGCGAGTCGCCGTTGAGCACCCGCCCGAGCCATGCGTGGCATAGGGAGTGGTCCCGACTGTCGCTGCGGAAGGCGTGCACCAGCACGTTGACATCCGGGAGGATCATTCCTCGTTCATCAGCTCTTGCAGTGCGCTCGAGTCGTCGAGATCAACACCCGGGAGCACGCCACCAGTGGCCGAGGAGACTGGGATCACCACACCGCCTCGTGGTAGCGATGCGGGCGCAGCAAGCACGATGTGGAGTCCCTCCTCCACCAACGACGTGAGCGTGCGACCTTCGGTGGCCGCCTTCAGCCTGGCCTGATCCAGCAGATCATCTCGCAGGCGAATTGTCGTACGCATGCATCAGAGCATATCGATCTGACATAAATATGTCTAGTATTAGCGCGCTCGGACTTGAAGGCGGGAAATGGGGCAGACTTCCTCAGATCGGACACATGAGACGGCCACGGGTGCAGACAGCCCTGCTAGTGACCTTACGGCTCCGCGACGATCTTGCCCACAGCCTTGCGATCGAGGATGTCGCGCAGCGCCTGTGGCACCTCTTCGAGGGCGCAGCGGCGTGAGACCAGCGGTCGCAGATCGCCGGCAGCGGCGTAGTCGTCGAGCTCGCGCGACATGGTCTGGAATAGCTCCGGCTCCTTGGTGCGTGCCGCACCCCAGAAGACACCGACGATGGAGCTGCCCTTGAGCAGGGCCAGATTCAGAGGAATGCGCGGAATGCCGGCGGTGAAGCCAACAACCAGGAAGCGGCCGCGCCATTTCGTCACCCGATACGCTGCCTCGGCGTAGTCGCCGCCGACCGCGTCGAAGACCACGTCCACGCCCTCTCCACCAGTGAGCTCCTTGGTGCGGGTCTTCAGGTCCTCCTGGTCGTAGTTAATAGTCGCGTCGGCGCCGCGCTCGCGGCACACTTCCAGCTTCTCGGCGGTCGAGGCGGCGGCGATGACCCTGGCACCGAGCAACTTGCCGAGCTCGATCGTCGCCAGACCCAGGCTCCCTGCCGCGCCGAGCACGAGCAAGGTCTCCCCGGATTGGAGATCGCCGCGGAACTTCAGACCGTAGTAGCTGGTGCCGTACGCATAGCCGAAGCCGGTCGCCTCGGCGTAGTCCAGACCCGACGACATCGGCCGCAGCTCGGTCGCGGGGAAGATGACCCGCTCGGCGAATCCCCCGGTGAACCCCCAGCCGAAGACGTCATCGCCGACTTCGAAACCGGTCACGCTGGAACCGACCGCGCTCACCACCCCCGCCGCCTCGGTGCCGGGTATGAAGGGCACCGATCCCTTGAACTGATAGAGGTCCTGAATGATGAGCGTGTCCGGGAACGTGACCGCCACGGCGCGGACGTCCACCAGCACCTCGCCAGGACCCGGAACCGGATCCTCGACGGTCTCGATCACCAGGTTCTCGGGCGGACCGAACTCCTTGCAGACGACGGCCTTCACACCAGATCCCTCGGGATCGTGTCGGCCCACTCCTTCTCGTACTGCAGCTCGCCATTCACACGCAGCTCACGGCGGACGTGGATCCGGAAGACCTCGGCGTCGCTCTCCAGCGTCATCCAGGAGTTGCAGAGGATCTTCCGTCCATCGCGCTCGACTTCGGAGCTGCCCTCGGCGCGGATCGAGGCAAGCCCGGGGTCGCGGTCGCTGGCGGTAGACCACCGCCGCTCCATGTCGCCCCACGGCTGGATCGTCTCGCGGAACACCGTCACGGTCTGGGCCATTTCGTCGCGGGTGACCTCCCATTGATCCTGTGGGCCCGGTCCGCCGGCGGCCACCCGATCTTCGAGCGCGGGTGGCTCGTAGGCACCGAACGTCGTGCCTGGCGGTACGACCGGCAGGACAACGCGCGAGGGGCGATCCGCGTCGACATACAGGTTCGTGGTCATCGGATACGGCGACGGCCACAGGTTCGGGAAATCGGCGTTGCCGATGGCGACCCGCACCCTGTGTCCCTTCGGGAACACCCAGGAGCTGACCTTGAGGTTGAGCTTCAGCTCATACACCTGCCCCGGAGCCAGGGGCTCAGGGTCGACGTGCGAGTCGCGGTGGGCGCCGTTCAGAATCCCCTTCGACACCAGCGTCGAGGTGCCGTCGGGCGCGACATCGCACAGCCGGACGATCCAGTTGGCCTGCGTCGCCGTCGCCGACACGTGCAGGATCGCTTCCGGAAAGCCGAGGATCTCGACGCAATCGTCGAGCGGCTCGGTGTCGAAACGTCATCGAGTAGGCGTCGTCGGCGCGCTGGTCGATGGGCAGCTCGGCTGCGTTGTGCGGACAGCGGTAGCGATTGGTCATGCCGACCGTGGCTTTGTACTGGAGCTCAGACTCGTGATCGAGATGGCGCTTCCGCGCCAGTGCACCGAGCGGCTGTGGGTACAGCGTGACGGGCTCGATGCCCTCGGGTGGCCACGGAGTCGCACGCCAGTGGCCCGGAATGGTCTCGATCTCCAGGTCGGGCTTGTACGACTCGTTGACGTACATCGCCAGCGGCGGCTCGTCCAGCATCCCGGTGTCGTTGCCCTTCAGCCAGTGGTCCCACCAGCGCAGCATCTCCGGCTTCACGTTGAACGCCGGCCCCGGCTTGCCAACAGCGTGGGTCCACTGCCCGATGATGGCGCGCCGCGGCACCGACATGCGCTCCAGCATGCGCGGAATGCTGTCGGTGTAGGCGTCGAGCCAGCCACCGATCATCATCGTCGGGATCTCGATCGCCCCATAGTCGGGACGCAACGACATACGCTGCCAGAACTCGTCGTTGCGCTGATGGCGCATCATTCCGAAGATCCACGGCTCGTGTTCGACTCGGTACCGCGCCTCCTCCGTGTCGGGGTCGTAGTCGGGCCACGCCGGGACTCCCATGGAGGCGATCATCGAGAACGGCCAGCGGCCCATCGACTCGAACTGCAGCGCCCCGTCGTAGTAGTTGATGTCGTCGGTGAACACGTCGTCGGTAGCGTGCATCGGCACGATCGCTTTCAACGCCGTCGGCTTCATCATGGTGATCTGGGTGCAGTTGAAACCCCCGTAGGACGAGCCGAACATGCCTACGTTGCCGTTGCTCCACTCCTGGGTTGCAAGCCACGCAATGGCATCGAGCGCGTCCTCGCGCTCCTGCACGGAGTACTCGTTGGACGTCGTCCAGCCCTCGCTGGTGCCGGTGCCGCGAACGTCGAGCTGTACACCCACGTAGCCACGCTCGGCGAAGTAGCCGTACCGGCCGAGCTGATCGCCCTCCGTCTCCCTGTACGGTGAGTAGTTGAGCAGCGCCGGAAACCGTTCGTCGTCGTCGGCACGGTCCGGCATGACCATGCGAGCGGCGAGGCGCACCCCGTCGCGCATGGGGATGAATGCGAGCACCGACCGGGCGCCGAACCTCGGCTGGCTGACCTCTTCGTACCAACCGGGCGCCTCCGGTCCCAGACCCAGGAGCTCCGAGGCGCTGGCGCGGCCTCCGAGCAGGCTGGCTCCGGCCACCGCCCCGGCGCTCTCGAGAAACTCGCGTCGACTCCCCATGCCCCTACTCCCTGATGATGGACGTAAGGCGCTCGTGCGCCTCGTCGAATCGCTCGTGTAGCCGCGGAATCTCCGCACCGGCGTAGCCTCGATCGAGGCGCCGGCGGGCGTTGTTCAGCGCTCGCAGGAGATCCTCGGCGGCCGCGAGGCGAGCAACTGGGTCGCTGCTCCCACGCGCGCCGATCCATACCGGCGCCGTATGCGCGAATGGGTAGCTGCCCATCATCGGCCAGCCGACGCTGTCTGCTGCGGCACCGACGGCCTTGGCCGCGATCCATCCGCCTTCCGGGAGCGTGAGCTCGCCCCTGACCCGAGACGTTCCAGCCTCCAGCAATCCGACATCTGTCCAGACAGTCCTCCCATTCACGACGACCTCGAGGCGCTCGACCGGGACGGCGCTGTGCAGGTCGATCTCGAACGTCGTGGCGCCGGCGGGCGTCGTCTGGCCAGGCTGCGCACCGTCCTCGCCCACGCGCAGCAGCAGCATCGGCGCCGTAGTCACGAACGAGCGCCCGTGGCGCAGCCCTTCCAGATACGCCTCCAGATCCGGGCGCTCCCCGGTGCGCACGTACACCCGCGTCGTGGCGACCGCCATCGTCCGGTAGAAGTTCGTCATGACGTCGGTGCCGGCGCTCGGCGCCACGGGAATACCGAGGTTCAGGAAGCGATACCACAGCTCGGACGTACCGATTTCGTCGCTCCACAGACAGGCGACCTCGAGCGCGTCGAGGTCGCCCGCCAGCGCATCCGGGATGATGTCCACCGGGATGCTCCCCAGCCCGCCTTCACCAAACGGATCGCTGCTCGAGACCGGGTGCACGTAGTACCCGACGGCGCCACCGGCACGACCATGCTGCAGTGGGTCGACGTTCGGACGATCGTCGGCCCCGTAGACCTGATAGCCGGGGCCCCAGATCCACGGCCAGAACATCTCACGATGACCGGTGATCGCCACGTGGCCCAGAAAGTGCGAGCGGATCTCCTGGCCGAAGGCGATGAGTGGTGAGCGCGGCCGTTCCCAACCCCACCACTCCCGATCCTCGAAGCGGTTGTGCAGATTGGCTGTCAGCGGCGTCAGCACGTCGACCGCCTCGCCCCGGCCGGCAACCACGAGGTCGTCAGGGTGCAAGCGATACGAGCCGCCGTAGTTGAGATGGAAGTGATGATCACCGGAATACCACCCGGCGGCAGCGGCGTCCCAGACAGATTCGAGCTCCAGCTCGACCACGGTCGTCGTGCCTGCCTCGACCGTCGCAGCCAGCGTGCCCACCGGGGTCGCCAGACCCTGGACCGCAGTAACCAGCGCCGGCCCGGCCGGCATCTCGATCTCCACCTCGCCCGGCGAATAGAAGTAGGTCATGCCATTCTGTCCATCGAACCGCACCAGGCCAGTCTCGGGGACGTGGCCACGCCCGTCGGCAGACCGGATGTTCAGCCGCGCTGCCGCAAAGCCGTGCCCGCCGATGAGACGCGTTCGCACGCGCAGCCGACCGGTCGGCACCCCCCAATCCCAGGTGTTGATCTCGACCTCGCGCGGCTCGCCGCCGCCGCGATCGACCCGGTAAAGGCGCATCGTCTGGCGGGCGTCGGACTCGCTGAACAGCACCGCGGCACCATCGCGAGTCCAGCTCGGGGTGATCGGCAACCGGCCGGTGGCGGTGAGGCCAATGCGTGCCCCGGGTTGCGCCAGGTCGAGGAGCTCGAGGCGCCAGCCGTCGGCCGTCGGGACACCGAGCGCCACTACCCGGCCGTCGGGGCTCAATGCGGGGCGCGTCTGGGAGGCGATGCGCTCGGTCCAGACCGAACGCTCACCGGCAGCGCCAGCGGCGCGGATCTCGTCGGCGCCACCGCGCGTTTTGGCCACGTACACGTAGCCGTCGCCGTGCGGCTGTGGCCGGAGCTCGAGTCCTGCCTCGGCGGTAAGTCGCTCTGACGCTCCGCCGGAGATAGCTGCGAGCCAAATGTCGAGATCACCTTCCGAGGCCGACGAGTACATCAGCCCCGTGCCGTCGGAGGTGTAGGCGGGATCGAGATCGAGTGTTGGCGTCTGCACCAGCGATCGCAGCTCGCCGTTGGCCAGCACCAGCTCCCAGATTGAGGTATCGCGGGTGTCGTCGCGCACGAAGGCGATACGCGTGCCGTCGGGCGACCACGCCGGCCGAGAATCAAAGGTGCTGCCGTTCGTCAGCCGTCGTGCAACATCACCCTCGAGCACCCAGAGCCAGCCGCGCGACGAAAACACGACGCGGTCGTCGACCGGCGATTGCGCCGCATCGACCGGGCCGCGGGTCAGCAGCGGCAGCTCATACCCCTCGGCGTACACGTGGTGCGAGTAGCCCGCGAGCCGCGGATAGCGGTTCGTCCACTGCGCTTCGGCGCGTCCGTCGCCTGCGCAAAGTACGAGAGTCACCGTGATCACCACCATCCAGCGTGACTTGCGTCCGTCGGCCATCGTTCGCCCTCATTGCGGGGGGCCACACTGCTCCTGCGCGCCCTACGTTATGCGCGCGGGGGAGCGCAAACGCAAGGCTCGGATAGTGTACGGCGACCGTCTCGGTGGCGGGCGTGCGATCCGTCGCCCTCGAAGGGCGTTGTTGCGCAGCGTTCGCGAGACGCGATTCGACCCGACGCTCTAGCGAGATCGAACGACAGCCCCGTCGAGGGATTCCGAGCCCGACCTGAACACGGCCGGCGTCGCCGCGTCGCGCGCCAACATCGCCCACCTCCAGTAGCCGGTCCGGGCCAGGGCCGCCGGATCCGAGGCGATCACACTGTAGTTGATCACCGCGTCGGTCAACGAGCCGCCGCTCGCCTCGGCGACAATCTCGTAGTGGCTGCGCGGCAGCTTGAGGTTGCCGAAATCGGCAAAGCCCGAACCCGTGTCCCTGTCGACCCTCGTGCTCATCGAGGCAATCTTCTTGCGCTTGCCGTTTGCGTCTGTGTCGTAGGCGGTGAACTTGACGGTCGAGACATTCACTGGCGGGGGATTCAGATCTGCGTCCACAACAAACACAAAGCCGAACACAGCGTTGCGCGCACCACCTCGAACATCTGCAGGGGTCACCCGAATCGTTCCCCCCTGCAGCTTGCCGGCGCTGACTGTGCCGCTGGCCCCCACGGACGACATCCCGAGGCCGCCCAACACGCGAGCCGGTGCAGTTCGTCGACCGGCGGGGTTAGTAAGAACGCGCGTCCGAGCTGGTCCAATTCGTCGGTTCGACGCGCCCGCGATCCCGGCAGCGAAGATCACGTTGCCATTGCGCACGCTTCCGCGGCTGAGCTTTATCTCCACCTCGTAGTGATCCACGGCCTTCCTCGCGTTCGAGAAACCAGCCGTCGCGCCTCCCTCCTTCTTCGAGAACTTAGCGTTCTTGCGACCCACACGAGTTCGTTTACCCTGCTTGTCAACGGCGTAGAGCGTCGCCTGAAACGAGCCGGGCAGTACATCGGCCGTCAGGCCGAAGGAGTCGGTCACTGATACGCTCGTGATCAGATTCGCCGTGGCACCGCTGGCCGGGAGTATGCCCACCCATACCGGGATCTGCTTCGACGGCACGTTCCCCGACACCTCGACGGTGTCGGACACGACGCTGGCCGCACCACTAGCAGGGCGGGCCCGAGTTGACCGCTGGCCGGCGAGGCCCTCCCGAGCGGCGCGGCAACTATCTCGAGCATTGAGTTCCGCCCTGTCCGGTCCGACGACCATCTCGGAGGCCGGCCACATCAAAGCGATACACAAATCGGGTGGCATCGACCCCAGAATCGTACCGGTCGTCGTCAGTCCCCCCGGTCCCCCACAGGCCAGGCAAGAAAGGGCCACTAGGACTGCGGTCCGCCTCGCGGCTTGATATCTCTGGGTGTGCATCGCGAACCCTCTGTTCGATCCTCGGGCGGCTCGGTGAGAGGCCACTCTCGGAAACGGTCATGGTCAGCTCCTGAGTACTCTGCTCGCCAGGGAGGGGAAACGAAGCGCTTCCGAAACGTTGACGAAATCCGGCCACAAGCGGATCTTCACGCTCGGGTGATAGGTCTCACCTAGCGGCGAGGGCCGCGCGCGCCGCGCGCACCGACGGCAAGTCCGGGTCCGCTTCACGCCAGCCAGCCAGGAACCGCTCGAACGCCTGCCTGGCATCCGTAGGCCGGCCGGCGCGCTGATGGGCAAGCGCTATGTGGTACTCGGCCAGCGGATAGCGCGGGTTGATGGCGAGGACGCGCTCTAGTTCTACGATCGCCTCGTCGTAACGGCCCAGGAGAAGTAGCCCGCGTCCCAGGGCGTCCTCGTACGGTTCGGGCTCCCAGTGCATCGGCCGTCTCGTCAACGCCTCGCGCAAATGCGCCAGCGCCTCGTCCGGTCGATCTTGTAGCATCGCGAGCCGACCGAGGTGAACTAGCGACCTGCGAGTCGAGAAGCGCCGTCCGCGATCCGGGCCTGTGGCGCCGATGCGCTCTCGGAACTCCGGCAACGCAGTGGCGAGATCGCCGGTATCGAGCGCGATGCGGAGTCGCGCGATCGCGGCCGGATCGGAACCGACCGCCAGGTCAGCAAGCTCGCGAGCGCGCGCTAGCTCGCCACGGCGCAGAGCAATCAACGACAGGTTCTGATACGACCAGGTCGGCTCGAACGGCGTCGTGGCTAACTCCAGGTTGCGCTCGAGCTCTCGTTCCGCAGCGCGATAGCGACCGGTCTGATAGAACGCGGCGGCGAGATGCCTACGGGCGACGAGGAAGTCCGGAGCGACCTCGAGCGCCCGCTCGTAGCTCGCGATCGCCCCCGCGTAGTCCCCGAACCACTGGCGCGACAGACCAAGGCTGTCATGGGCGTTGGGATCGTTCGGGGCGAGCCGGACGTACTCGCCGTGGTGGTAGAGGGCGCCCTCGGAGTTGTAGGCCGACTGGTGCAGGGATCCGAGCCGGTTGTGCAACCAGGGGTTTCGCGGTTCCGACGCCAGGGCTTGCTCGAGCAAGGGCAGCGCCTTGTCCAGCTGATCCTCGCCCAACAGCAGGTTGGCCAGTGTGACGCGGGCCTCCAGGCCGGTGGGGTCCCGCTCGACGAGCCTTCGAAACACCGAGATCGCGCTGTCGAACTCGCTGCGAGCGATCAGCTGCCAGCCTTCGACGGCGCGAGCCTCGGGCTCGGATAGTCGGTGGCGCAGCTCCATGGCGCGTTCGAGCGGCGCGAGGGCGTCGAGCGGTCGCCCCCAAGTGATCGCGAAAATGTAGCCCTTGCGCGCATATGCGGCAGCGAACTCAGGGTCGAGCTGCAGCGCCTCGTCGAGCAGATCAAGTGCCTGCAGATGACGAGCTTCTCTGCCCAGCTCGACGGCGCGTTCGTATAGCTCCACAGCCGCACGACTGTCCGACAGCGGTCTTTCCGGCAGCGCGGTCACCGAGCCCGGCGATCGCTTGAGCCCGTCGAAGGAAAGCGGGCTGGTGCGCCACGCACCGACCACCGCCAGCAGTCCGGCGCCGGCAAGCACGACCGCCGAAACAACGAGCGCAACTCGGCGCGACGCCTGGGTGGACCTCGGCCCGTTCGGCTGCGCGTGCTGGGAGCGATCGAGCTTGGCGACGAAACGATAGCCGACGCCGTGCACTGTCTCGACGAACCGTGGATCGCGCGCCGAGTCGCCCAACAGCCTGCGTATCTCTACGATGCTCTGAACCAGGGTGTCCGGCGTAACCGCGGTATCTGGCCAGCACGCAGAGAGGATCTCGTCGTGCTCGACAACACGGTCGGGGTTGCGCACGAGATACTCGAGAACGCGCGCGGTCTGCGCGCGTAGCGTCCGGTGGTCTCCGCCTACCGTCAGCCGTAGGTTCCGCGGGTCGAACCTGACTCCCTCGAACCGATAGCGGCGTGCACCCGAATCCCCCGGTTGTACACGTTCGCCTGCGATACCGCTCACTTCAGACGCACCATCAGGGGTGCCTCGTGGCCAGGGAGAAGGTTATCCCCGCACTAACCGAGGCCCGAAGAGCACGGCCAGCCAGAACACCATGGCGGCCACACAAATCCCGAGCACGGGGAGCCCGCCGAGCACAGCGATCAGCGGGATCGCGGCCCCCGTCCACAATCCGCCGCCCATGATGGGCTCGTGCAGCAGCTGCTTGCCGGCGAACGCTTTCGCAGCCGACGACTCGTAATCCGGATCCACTACCCGCAACAGCAACAATCCGGTCGCCGTGACCCCCATCGACTGCCCCATCTCGGCGATGCTGCGCTCGAACCAGGCGTCCTTGAAAACGCGTCGCGCCAGGAACATCACACAGAACACGTTCCACAGGATGCCGGCGAAGATCAGGATCAGTAGCGGTGTCAGACCGGTGGCGACCACTTCCAGCCGGATGGTGGCGATTGCGGCGATGACGAGGAAATCGAGCGCCGCGTTCTGGATGCGGCGCATCAGGCCGAGATCGATGAGGTCGTGGCGGTCGTAGTTGTCCTCCCACCACTGGATGAGCAGGCCACCCATCATGCACAGCGGAAACAGCGGAAAGCTCGCCAGCAGCCGATACTGCGCCATCCCCGGAACCGCCGACTCGACGATCAGCAGGCCTTCCTTCAGGAGCATGCCGAACAGGATCGCCACCCCGACGATCACCAGGTGGAGGCTCAACGATTCGACGGCGTCGGTGTTAACCGTCAACCGACCTGCGATCGGGCGCTCCGTGGTGGGCAGGAAGCCGGCGGATTCATCGGCACTCAGCTCGGAGGACGCTCGCTTGACCTCGGTGTACCCGCGCCGGACCGCCCAGTTCACCAGCCCCATGCCGACGATGATCGCCCCGAGGATGCCACCGGTTGCCGCCGCGAGCGCGAAGTCCCGGCCCTCGTCCCAGCCCAGCTCGGTGAACACCGGCGCCAGACCACCGGCGGTGCCATGTCCGCCCTCGAAGCCCACCGGCAGGATGCCGCCGAACAGGTCCGGGAGGCCAAACAGCGGACCCAGAATCGCCAGCACCAGGCCGATGCCGACTACGTACTGCCCCCAGGCGACGAGCTGCCCGTATGCGAACTGCAGACCGGCGGTGCGCCACAACGTCGACAAACTGGGGAGGGTCACGCCGAGGAACAGGCAAGCGAAGACGACGTTGATCAGCAGCCCGGGCAGCGCGCTCCACCCCGCCGTCCAGGCTTCGGGGAGCGGATAGCCGGCGACGCGCCCGGTTTGCAAGATGGCCAGCCCCAGCAACCCACCAATGACGCAGGAAGGCAGATAGAGCGTCTGCAGGGGCCCGCCAGCGGGTGCGAACCAGATGGCCGAGTCCGAGCAGAATGCACAGGCAAACGAAAGACTGCATCGGCGGAGTGTAGCGCGGACGTCGACTTGGGTGGGACCGCAGGCAGGCGCGGCCATGCCGCCAATGATCGAGGCGCTCACACTCCTGATAGCTCTGTGCCGCGTCCTACCGCAGCTTGATCACGTAGAAGCTCATCGTCGAGTCCCCGGTGTTGCCGTGGTCGTGCTCGACGCCAGCGTCCGTCCAGATGGTGTCGCGCGCCGCGAAAGAGACCTCGCGCCGTTCCTCACCGACCTCGTACATCACGGTCGCGTCGGTGAGCATGATCGCCACCTCGTTGCCGTCGTGGCTGTGGAGGCCCGTCCAGTACTCGGGCTCGGTGTCGAAGCGCCGGACAATCGCCATCTCGTTGTCGATCACGAGCTCGCCCGCATCATTCGGGTAACCCTCGAACGTCGCGGCCGCGGGGTCGGTGCCCATCGCATAGCTGGGGGAGCGCTTGATCGTTGTCACGTACACATAGCGTGGCTCCTCGCTGGTCTGCCGGTGATTGTGGGATTCCACCGCCTCGATCCAGGAGAACTCGCCCGCCACGCGAGTTGTCGTCGTTTCTTCGGTGTCGGTGACGACCTGCGTCACGCCGGCGCCGAAGCTGACTCCGAACTGGTTGCCGGCGTGCCCATGCACGCCGCTCCACACGCCGGGCTGGGTGAGCAGCTGCTGGACGACCACGTATTCGTTTTCGAACACGACCTCGGGCCGCGGAACGTCGTGGCCCGGGTAGGTCACGCCGATGGTTGCCGCCGGGTCGATGGCAGGCTCCGGCTCGGGTGTCGATGACTCGGTTGCCGGCGCGCAGCCGGTGAGCAAGGCGGTGGCGAAGGCGACCGGCAAAAGGAGAGATTTCATGCGGAACCTCCTGTTACAGCGCCCCGCGGCGACCGAGGATGTCCTGGGACACAACCGGAACGCTACCATTTCATACCGCATTGCCGGAGTTCTTTCCACGGGAGCGGGTAGGCGCGTGGGTTGGGTCCGGCGACCGTAGGGGTCGATCCGGCGTCCTATTCCGCCCTCCGGAAGCGGTTCGCCGCCCGCGTCGGTGACGATCACGCTCAGGGAGCGAGTCTCGCCGACCTCGAGGCGAACCTCCGGGGGCTCGACGGTCAGGCTCGCAGCAACGTCGGGGGCGGCCTGCTGGGGAAGTACCACCGCCAGAGCGACGGCGACGACCAGCTTGACCGCTGTCACCGTCAGGTGCGCTCGGCCCAGGGATACTGGAACTCGGGACGCAACACGTCGCCGAGGAGCTCCTGCACGGCTCGGTGCCCCTGATCGATGGCGGCGTGGGTCAGGCAGGTTGCTGCGGCGTCGGAATTGGCCACCGTGATGCGGCCGAACCGCTGCCGACCCACCACCCACGGCACCTCGTCGTATCCCCAGTCCGGGTCGTACAGGTCGTTGGCACCTCCGGCATACCCGTGCGGCCAGCGATTGACGGTAATCGCGGCAATGTCGCGGGCGGAGTCGAAGCCACCGTCGGCCAGTGCGCGGCCCAGGTCGTCGCGGATGCGGCGCTCGAAGACCTCGAACGGTGTCGACTGCAGGTCCTCGCGGCCGGCGCGGAACTGATCGCGCGCCGGCATCCCGGGAGCGATCGGCACGCGCTTCAGATGCAGCACCATCGGTTCGTCCGGGGTGCGCGCGCACACGTAGTCGCCGAGGCTGATGGCGTAGTCGAGGCTGGTGTTGGTGTGATATCCGCTCGGCGCGTAGAAGCTCTGGATGCCCAGATCGGCCCAGGCCTTCCAGTTGCGTAGCAGAACGTTGGTGTAGACCAACGGCTGGCGGACCGCCATCTTCAATGCTGCCTTCTGCTCCTCCGGAAACTCCGGACACAGGTACGGGATCATGGCGTTGTAGCAGGCCATCACGCAGGTGGCGCCGCGAGCTCGGTACGCCTTGCCGTCGCGCACGTACGTCACCTCGACCTCGCTGGCGGAGCGTCGTTCGCCGACGTGCTCGACGTTGACCACCGTACTGTTGAGGCGAATACGCACCGCGCTGGCCGGATCATCGACCTTGTCGTAGCGCACCGGCTGGGTGACCGAGTCCTCCATCGTGGTGCCGGGCAACGCCGCCGGGTTGAGCCAGCGGACCATCAGGCGGGCGACGCCGGCGTTGCCATCCGGGAAGTGGATGCTCTCGCCGAAGTCATCGTCGGGCAGCCAGCTACGCAGCGGGCGCTCGAGCCCCAGACCGTCCAGTGCCGGGTAGCGGCCGCTCCGCAGCGCGCCCCAGGCGCTGTAGGAGTCGATTCCAGCTGCGCCGTTGGACCCGCCGAGCGACAGCCGCAGGAAGTACGGAATCACTCCCGGATCCGCCTTGACCACCTCCAGCAGGTAGTCCTGATAGCTGATCCGGCGCAGACGCTCCTTCTTCTCGCCGGGCGTCAAGCCGGGCAGGTAGTCGCGCTTGTCCTCGTAGAGGCGCAGCATGTCCTTCTTGACGGCCTCGGTCATCGGCGTCTTGGCGAGGAACTCCTCCCAGGTGAGCGTGCCGCCCTCGTCGGGCTCCGTGCTCCGCCGCGGCCGACCGACCACCAGCTGGTCGGCACCGAAAGTCTCGCGGTCAAAGAAGGTGGCCGACCCCAGGCCCATGCGGTTGTAGAGGCTGCGGTCGGGCTCGGTCTTGCGCAGGAACCGCGGCCCGTCGATGCCGATGTCCTCCAGCAGCGATTTGCCCTCGTAGGTGTAGCTGTTCTTGCCGTGGATCATCATCGTGCCGCCGTAACCGATGATGCGCCGGCCGTCGAGGGTGAACTCGTTGCGCTTGGCGTGACCGCCGAAATCGTCGTGGTTGTCGAGCAGCAGAATCTTCGCCTCGGGCAACGCCTTGCGAAAGAAGTAGGCCGAGGCCAGGCCGCTGAGGCCGGCGCCGACGACGATCAGGTCGTAGCTCTCGCCGGTGTTCTCGGCGTTGTCCCAGGTCTTTCCGTAGCGCATCTCGTGCGCCACCTCGAAGGAGCCCTCATGGCTGCCACGCATTCCCATGAGCCGCGGCGGGTAGTACTCCCCGGGCTCCTCGGCGGTCAGGCCAGGCGCGCCGGCCGACTCGCTGGCGCGGGCAGTCGATGCCGCGAGGCCAGTGGCGCCAACCGCGCTGGCACCGCCGATCGCCACGCTTGTTCCGTTGAGGAAATCCCGCCGGGTGATCTCCCGGTCCATCCCGAGCTCACGATCGGTCTTCGACATCGCTGTTCTCCTTTTTACTGTTCGCTCAGGGCCTCGAAGATGTTCCGACCACGACCGTAGACCATCTGGACGCCACGGTAGTAGTTGAGTGGAAAGACCGTTAGGTGCGTCTCGTCGCCGAAAACGTGCGTCGAGAGCTCGAGGCCGTCGAGATCCGCGTCGCGCAGCATGCGCTCCAACCGGCCGACGTTGGTAACCATCCGGAAGGCGGCGTCTTCGCCGGCAAGCTCCTCCAGGCCTCCGACCGCCATGAACACCTTGGCGTGAAGCTCGTCGTTGTGGGCGATGAACTCCTCCGCCTTCTGCAGGAGGAGCTCGTCGTTCCACCAGATCGACGGGCTACCGATGATGTAGCGGTTGAAGACATCCGGCTCGGTCAACATCGCGTAGAGGCCAAACAGACCACCGAGTGAGTCGCCCCAGTAGCCGCGGTCGCCCGGAACAGTCGGGTAGTTCGCATCGATGAAAGGAACCAGCTCATCGCGGAGAAAGCGCAGGAACTCAGGTGCGCCCCCCGACGCCTTGTCGGTCGCCGCCAGCACACCGGGCACCACGGCGTCCCAGACGTCCGGGATGAGTTCGCCGGAGTACTCCGCCTGCGTGAGATCTCGCCAACGCACGCGCATGCCGCTGAGCAGGTTCTCGCCGGGGTAGCCGATGCCGACCATGATGAAGCTCTTCAGATCCCCGAGGGCCTGCATGAGGCGCGTCTCTTCAGCGAACGATAGCCCGCCCTGCGAATCAGTCATGTAGAGCACCGGAAAACGTTCCGAGCCGTCGCGGCGACTAACCGGCACCCCGACGTGGACCTCGAATTCCTGATTGACGTGCACCGAATGCAGGCGGTGCGTCTGGATCTCGGGGACCACGAAAAGGGGCTCCTGCGATGCGCGAGCATCTGCCACTGCGCCGAGCCCGGCCGCAAGTACCAAGGCCGACAACACCGCGAAGCTCGCCGTTCTGACGCTCATCGTTACCTCCCGCTTATCGGTCGGCTCCGTTCGCCACGAGCATCGGGGGCACAGGAGCTCGGCAGGGTCCACCTCAGCTACTGAAGTGCTTGAGCAATCGGTACCAGAACTCGATCGAGTCGTGGAACGCGTCGACGCGTACGCGCTCGTCGAGCCCGTGGGCACGGCTATCGCCGAAATCTCCGAATAGCCCCGACACGCCGTATACCGGTATACCTATGTTGCGCACGTGCAGGCCGTCGGTGGCATAGGTGGCCTGCTCCGGGGCCACCACCGCACCTGGCCAAATCTCGTCCACCAGCTCCCGCACCGGCTCCACGACGTCGTCGCGTAGAGGCGATGGCGGGCTGGCCACCTGACCCCCGCTCTGCACCGGGCGAATCTCGATCGACTCGTCGGCGATCACCTCCCGAAGCGTTGCCATGACATGCGTCGGCTCTACCCCAGGAAGAATGCGGCAGTTGACGATCGCCGTCGCGGCGCGCGGCAGGGCGTTCTCGGCCACGCCCGCAGCCAGCATGGTGGCTACGCAGGTGGTTCGCATGGTGGAGTTGGCCCACGGATCGGAAGCGGCGAGGCGGCGCAGCGCATCCGGGTCGGGGTCCGTCGAACCGGCCGCGCGGAGCAGCTCGCCTTCATCGCCAGCCGTGCGCTCGCCAGCGACGCGGAAGCCCTCGCGAGCGATCTCGCTGACGTCGATCGGGAACCGGTAGTGCTGCAGCTTCACGAGCGCGCCGGCGAGATCGTAGATCGCATTGTCGGGGCGCGGCAGCGAGCTGTGGCCGCCCGGGTTGGTCGCTTCGAGCTCGAACGTCTGGTAACGCTTCTCGGCCATCTGGATCATGAAGGTCGAGGGCTCACCGTTCGCATCGAACACGCCGCCACCGGAGTCGGTGTTGAGGGCGAGCTCGGCGTCGAGCAGCTCGCGGCGCTCCTGAGCCAGGTGCGCGATGCCCTCCATGGTGCTCTCCTCGTTGCCGGTGAGCACCATGATGAGGTCTCGATCCGGCTCGTAGCCTTCCTGTCGCAGGCGGATAAAGTTGGCCACCAGCGCCACCACCCCGGCCTTGTTGTCTGTAGTTCCGCGACCGTAGTAGTAGCCGTCGATCTCGGCCAGGGTGAACGGATCCGCCTGCCACGATTCCGGGTCGGCATCGACCACATCGACATGCGCCATCGTCAGCAACGGCTCGCGGGCGCCGGATCCCGGGTAGCGAACCACCAGGTTCGATCGACCGGCATCGACGAAGACGATCTCGTCCTCCGCGAACCCCGCGGCCACCAGACGCTTGGCCAGACCTTCCAGCAACCGCAACGTGTTCTCGGGGAACGCCTCGCTGGAACGGATCTCCACTAGCTCGCGCAGAAGCTCCAGTGCGAGGTCGCTCTGGCTCGATCGCGACGTCGCGCCGGATGCTTGCACCAGCGGCGTGGTCACCAGCAGCGTCAAGAAAACCACGGCCCAGGCTCGTCTCATGGTGACGGCGCCCCGTGTTGGTGCGACGGATCGTTCAGCGGCCGAGGCGATTGTGGCAGATCTGCCGCCAGGCTGCCGCGGGACAAATACATGCACGCTGCCAAAGAAGGGATGGCTGAGCAGCTTGTCGGGGGCAGCGCGGTGCGTTCCGGGACGCTCCCTGACGAGCCTCCACCAGGGGCCGGGCGCTGAGCGAAAGCCGCGACCGTAGCGCGCCTGCCGCGTCGGCCTACCCAACACCCGCGTCCGAACTATCGCCGCATCAGGAGACCATAACGGTGCGCGCGAACTGCGCGTTGTTCTCCCAGCTGGTGCGCTTCTCGGCCAGGTCTTCCAGCACCGGTTGCACCGTGCCGTTGGCGTCCGTGGCACGCGACACGATCGTGTGCTCTCCGGGTGTGGCGCCCTCCCAGCGATACGAGAAGAGCTTCCAGGAGTACTTGGTGTTGCGCTCATCCAGCGCGGCCCGGCGCCACGGACCATCGTCGACCTTCACCTCGACGGAGCGCAGCGGCGTGCCATCGGTGAGGGCAAAGCCGTGAATCGTGTGATGGCCGTCACCGCGGGTCACCTTCGCGATCGCCGATTTCAGCTGAATGCGGGTGATCGACGTCTCGGTGTACTTGACGCTCTCGCCCACCTGCTCGGCGGTCAGCGTGACGTATTCACGAGCCATGAACTTGCCCATGAAGCGGTCCGCCTGCACGTGGATCTGGTTGAGCCACTTCACCTGCGCCACGCCGTACCAGCCCGGCACGATCAGCCGCAACGGAGATCCCTGGTTGAGGCTCAGGGGCTCACCGTTGAGCTCGTAGGCCAGCATGGCGTCCTCGCGCATGGCGTCCGCCAACGACAGGCTGCGGGCGTACTGCTGGTCCACCTGCCAGCTGTTGCCGCGGCTCTCGATTGTCTCCGTGCCGGTATCGGCGCCGAAGAACACGACTTCCTTGCCGCCCGGTTCGACACCGACATCGTCGAGCATCGCGCGCAGGCTGGTGCCACCCCAGAGTCCGTTGCTGATCAGCCCGTTGAACCGCCGCCGGCTGTTACCGGAGCACTCGAACGCACAGGCAATCTCGGTGCGTGGCCGACGTCGGATGTCGGCCACCGAAAGCGCCTGCGGACGCGTCACTAGCCCGCTGATCTCGACCGCATGGGTCGCCGCGTCGATGTCGGGCTGGCCGTAGTGCTGGATGGTGAAGAATTCGTCGGCCGGGGTGAAGAACTCGTCGATGCGGCGGATGTCGACGAAGCGGACGATCGCAGTCGGATCGGTCTCGAAACCATCCGGCATGTCGGTGAACGGCACTTCCTGCTCCTGCGACATGGTCGCCAGCGCCCAGCGCGGAACACCCACGACCATCGAGCCAGCCGCCAGGGCTCCCGTCTTCGCTGCCTGCCGACGTGTCATTCCTCGCTCCATCACTCCCCTCCCGATGGTTCCCGACGAAGCGGCACGCCTGGCCGATTGTCGGTGGTCTCTCCGTTCTCGTACACAACCTGGCCGTTGACCCACACGGTGTGGATACCGTCCGAGGCCAGGTGGGGCTCGACGACGGTGGACCGATCGATGACCGTGTCCGGATCGAACAGCACGAGGTCGGCATAGGCACCGAGCTCGATGGTGCCGCGATCCACGATGCCCAGGTGCTTTGCGGTCAGCGCCGTGATCCGGTGCACGCCTTCTTCGAGGCTCATGATTCCGCGGTCGCGGACGTAGTGCCCCAGGAATCTGGCGAACGTGCCGTAGCCGCGCGGGTGAGCTCCGGCCAGGCCGCCGTCGCTGCAGATCACGGTGAGCGGCCACTTCATGATCGCCTCGATGTCCGGTTCGTCCATGGCGAAGCCCAGCATCGACGAGCGCGCCGCGTTGCCGTCTTGCGCGGCGAACTCGACGTCGGCCTTCAGCAGGCTCATCAGCGTCGTCGTCGGATCGTCGCCGCGTTGCGCGGCAACGTCGGCCACCGTCAGCCCGTTGTACTCCGGCTGCGCCGGGTAGCGTGCCAGCAGCACGCCCTCCGGCGACAGCATCTCCTGGAGCACGTACTCGGCACCCTCACGGCTGTCCGGGTCGCGATCCGGGAACACGGTCAGCAGCCACCGGAAGCCCGTCTGCCAGGCAGGGTATGGATAGATGTCTGCCGTGATGTCGACGCCCGAGGCGCGCGCCTCGTCGAGAGTCGAGATGAGTCGATCCGTCTGTCCCCACCAGCGCGGCATCGCCAGCTTGATGTGCGATATCTGCACCGGCAGGTCGGCTTCGCGGCCGATGTTGATGATCTCATCGACCGCTTCCCAGAAGTACTGGTCCTCGCTACGGAAGTGGCTGATGTAGCGGCCTCCGAACTCCGCCGCCACCTTGGCCAGCGAGACCACCTCCTCAGGTGCAGAAAAGCTCCCGGGATCGTACTCGAGCCCTGTCCCGAGCCCCAAAGCGCCCGACTCCATCTCGGCACGAAGCAGCGCCTCCATCTCCGTCAGTTCCTCATTGGTGGAGGCACGCATGTAGTCGTCGCCCAGAACCAGGCCGCGGATCCGTCCGTGGCCCGCGTAAGAGGCGACGTTGATCGCCACCGGTGTCTCCTCCAGGCGCGTGAAGAAATCCGCCAGGGGATACTGCTGCCCACCGTCCTGTCCGACGACGATCGTGGTTGCGCCCTGGCTCACGACGGCCCGCGCGTCCGGCATCTCGTCGAGCAGGCCGCCGTCGTGATGGCTGTGCGGGTCGATGAACCCGGGCGCCAGCGTCAGGCCAGCAGCGTCGACGACAAAGTCTTCCGGCCGCGGCCTGAGTGCCCCGACGGCAGAGATCCGTGCGCCCTCGATACGCACGCCAATCTGCTGGGAGGGCCCGCCGGTGCCGTCGATCACCTGGGCGTTGAGGATGAACGTGCGGGGAACAGGTGGCGCAGCCGTATCGCAGGCGCTCGTCAGGGCAATCACGGCCACTGCTGCGATCATCAACCTGTGGAATCTCATACGATCTCCTTCGCGGCGCACGGCCCCACCTTCCCGCCGGCGAGACGGGCCGCCACGGTCATCTCTTCTCGATGGCTCCGATGTCGCACTGTGCGCTGTTCTCACCGTCGCCATCTCTTGGGCGCGGGGTGCCGTTCTGGTCGTGGTCCGTACAGACGTCGTCGTCGCCGTCATCAATCGCCGGTGAGCCGACCGCGGGCCGCAGCGCCAGCGGCACGATCCGCAGCCCCGGAGTCTCCTCGAGGCCGATCGCCGCGCCGGCTGGTGGGCTCAGCTGGAGGGCAGACTCCTGTGCGACGAGCTCGTCCGCCAAGGGTTCCTCCTCGATCGGAGGTTCGTCCACCGGATCTAGGTCAACGTCTGATGCAGCAACCGGTGATTCGTCGACTGCTGATTGACCGGTCGGTGCATCATCGACCAGCAATTCGTCGACTTGTATCGTCGCGCCGGGCCCGAGTGCTTCAAGAAGAGGATCGCGCGATACGTCGGCGTTGCACGAGCCGTCGCTGTCGAGGTTGCGCCCGGTCACGGTCAGGGTTCCCTCAACGTCGCAGTCGGCGACCGTCGCCCCGGAGTCGTAGACGATCGTGTTGGACAGGCCGAGCGCGGCTCCGGCGTCTATGAACAGGCCGCTGGCGCGATCCCCTGCCGTGTTTCGATAGAGGGTAGCGTTGCGCACCGATGCCTCGCCGAAGGCACGCAGAGCAAGGGCACCGCCAAGCTGCCCCGCCGCGTTCACAGCAAACGTGGAATTCTCGATCACCATCGAGCCGTCGCTGATCAGCAGCGCGCCGCCTTCTCCGCTGGCACGGTTGCCGGCGAAGGCGCTGCGCGCCACTGCGCCGCTGCCGTTGCTGACGTGCATCCCGCCGCCCAGCCGAGCGGTGTTGAAGACCACCGTCGAACCATGTACCTGCATGAGTGCGGCCTCGGCTACGCGGAGCCCGCCACCTGACACCTGGGCGTGATTGTCCCGCACCATCGTTTCCTCGAGCGTGATGCTCGCGGGCCGAACGTTGGCAAACAGCGCGCCTCCCGAGTGCCCGGCCTGGTTGCCCTCGAACCATCCTTGGGTCACGTGCAGCGAGCCTTCCTGCAGCATCAGAGCGCCACCGAAGCCATTCGTGTTCGGGCCGGCAACGTTGCCGAGCAATCTGGCCCCATTGAACACGACGTTGCACCGCGCAGCGTACAGACCGCCACCACCCTCGGCGCGATTGGCCCGTATCTCGCCGCCGTGAAGCTCCAGCTCCCGATCAAAGCAGACGATGGCACCACCGTAGCTACCCGACCGATTCGAATCGAACACTGCTCCGTCGAGGCGCGCCGCCCCGCCTCCTCTCTCTAAGGCCACCGCACCACCGTGACCGCCGGCCCGGTTTCGGTGGAAGCTGCCGCCAGTGATGCTGTCCGCGGCTCCAGACATGCTTACCGCGCCGCCCCATCCCTGAGCCATATTGTCGGTGAAGTCGGTGTCGCTCAACGTCAGAGCCGTATCACCCACGCTGGCGATCGCTCCACCAGAGCCGTTGGCGGCACGGTTGGACTCGAAGCGGGAGGTCGCTGCGGAGAAACTTGCACCGGCCGCGTTGTAGACTGCGCCGCCACTCTGCGCAGCGAAGCAATTGGTCACCAGCACATAGTCGATGCTCGTGTGGCCGGAATTGTTGATGCAGCCGCCCTGCGGATTGAGATCCGGCGTTCTCACCTCCGACGGCGGCATCTCGCTATCGGTCTGTGCGATCTCATCGTCGGTCTGCTCAGTCGGGACATCCGTCTGCTCCTCTTCACCGTCGGTCTGCGCGTCTTCGGCTTCCGCGTCCGCTGTCTCGAGTCCGAGCTCCACGATCTCACCACCGCTTCCCCGCAGGGTCAGGCGCGATAGTTGCAGATCGCCGGCGACCCCCACGGTGATCACCGGGCCGCCGTTCGACGTGATCACGACGCTGAGCACCCTCGCCTCCGGTGCCCCGGCGATACTGATCGCGCGGTCGATCGTCAGGTGCTCCACGTACTCGCCGGCACCTAAGCTGATGTCGTTGCAGCCACGGCTAATAGCCGAGGCGATGCTGTCGCCATCGCTCAGCTCGCACGACTGCGAGGCCACCGCCCCCGAGGCGAAGCTTCCGAGCCCGCATACCAAACACGCAGTCGGCACCAATCGGCTGAGCATCGTCGCGAATATACAGCGCTCCGATGACCAGTCAACGAGGGGCTCCGGATGGCGACCCCGTCCGGTCGAGTCGGTAGAATCGAGCCGTCGAACCCACTCGTGTACAGACAGTCCTAAAGGAGAGCTTCGATGAGGGTTCAATCGCTGGTTCTGATCACGGCGTTACTTGCTACGACAGCCGCCCACGAAGCCCGGGGCCAGCAAGCCCCGGCGGCAGAGCTGCGAGTGCAGCCCTCAGAGCTGGCGCTCGATGTCGGCGACACGGCACAGATCGAGGCGGTCGTGGTCGACGCCAGCGGCAACCCACTAAGCCTGCCGGTCCTCTATCTATCGATGTCCCGCCGTGACGTCGGCGTCAGCCCGAGCGGCGAAGTCGAGGCGCTCAGCCCCGGCCAGTTCACCATCGTCGTGCGGGTTCCTGACGAGGACGGTGTCGGCCCGGATCCTGCAGCGCTTTTCGAAGCCCGCGTGCAAGTCACGATCGCGTCGCCGGCGGTCACTGCGCTGGCTTTCGCCACGCCTCCGAAGCGCTACTACTCCGGCTCGACCGTTCGCCTGACCGTCAACGCCACGACCGCCGACGGCCGCGTCCACCCCGACGCGACGGCGCAGTACTCCACGGACGACCCCTCTGTAGCCACGATCGACGAGCGCGGCCACCTGAGGCTGGTGACCGAGGGCCGCACGCGGGTGGTGGCGCGACTCGACGAGGCGAGCGCCAGCCTGGCGATAGCCGTCGAGGCCAACCCAGTCGCGTCGGTAACTCTCGACGCTCAGACCGCCGCCGCCCGTACCGGCGATGTGATCCGCTTCGCCGCAACCCCGCGCGACGCCACCGGCACTCCGGTGCCCGAGGCCCCCGTCCTGTACACCTTCCGTGCCGATACGATCGCGCAGGGCAACGGCGAGCCGCCGTCGGGCATGATCGCGCAGGACGGTCGCTTCGTGGCCGACCTGCCGGGCGAGTACACGGTCGTTGCCGTTTCCGGTGGCCAATCTGCGGTGCGCACCGTGCATATCGAGCCGCGCAACGCACGACGCGGTATCGAGCTCGTCGGACACGGGCCGGTGCGCGATCGCTTCACTTCCGACTTCTGGGTGTGGGAGGCGGCGGATGGGCGCGACTACGCCATCATGGGCACCTGGGGCGCCGAGGGACACGCCTACTTCTGGGATGTGACCGACCCGTCGAACATGAAGATCGTCGACGTCGTGCTGGTCGATGCGCGCACCGTCAACGACGTCAAGATCTCGGCCGATGGGCGGATCGGCGTGATGAGTCGCGAGGGCGCCTCGAACCGGCGCAACGGCCTCGTGATCCTTGACGTGTCGAACCCGACGGACGGTGTGCGCGTGCTGTCGCGCTTCGACGACCAGCTCACCGGCGGGGTCCACAACGTTTTCCTGTACGACAACCACGTCTACGCCCTGTCGGCCGGCCAGCGGTACGACATCATCAACATCGAGGATCCTGGCAACCCCCACCGAGTCGGCAGCTTCGAGCTCGACACTCCAGGGCATTCCATCCACGACGTCTGGGTCGAGGACGGGATCGCGTACTCATCCAACTGGGACGACGGTGTCGTTGCGGTGGATGTCGGTGGTGGCGGCAGGGGCGGCTCGCCGCGCAACCCGGTCATGCTCGGGAGCTACATCTATCCGGGCGGCTGGAACCACGCCGCGGTCCCGTTCATCAGCAAGTCGACCGGCAAGCGGTACGTCATTGCCGGCGACGAAGCAGCGCGCGGCCGGCCGGGGCGACCGGAGTTCAGCGAGGGCACACCCGGTTACGACAACGAGCCGGAGCGCTTCAAGGGCTGGATCCACATCATCGAATGGGACGACTGGGACAATCCCCGCGAAGTGGCGCGTTACGAGGTGCCGGAAGCGGGAACTCACAACATCTGGGTAGAAGACGACCTCATGTACGTCGCCTACTACGAGGGCGGCCTGCGGATCGTCGACATCTCAGGGGAGTTGATGGGCGATCTGTACCGCCAAGGACGCGAGGTCGCCTACTTCAAGTCGCTCGACCCCAAAGGCTTCGTGCCGAATTACCCGCTGGTGTGGGGAGCGCAGCCCTACAAGGGCAACATCTTCTTCTCCGATGACCACTCCGGCTTGTGGGCCGTGCGGCTCATCGACTCCGAGGCAGACGAGGCAACCCGCGAGTAGCCGGCAAGACCCGGGATCAGTGGGCTGGGCCGAAGAACACGGCGTTGAGGAACAACAAGTTGAGGCCGTCCGTATAGGCACGGAAGTTGGGCTCCTCGGAGAACGCCACCACGTGTCCGCTGCCGACGGGCTGATGCATCAGGTACGCATTGCCGGCGAAGGTGGCGGCGGAGTCGGGCCACACGAAGCCGCTCAGGACCAGCTCGTCTTCAGGGTAGTAGCTGGCAACATTGGTGCCGTCGGTGATCGCCAGCGGGCGGAACACGTTGCCGGTGTCGACCATGACGTTGGCGTCGCCGTCGTAGCCGGCCGACAGCCAGTGGTCGGCATCGAGCCGCACCCGAAAGACTGCCCCTGGTACACGGTACGGCAGGCGTGTCTCCTCACCGTCAGTTCCCTCTGGCCGCCCGTCGCGCAGCTGACGCCCTGTTGACAGCATCCCGACGCCCTCCGAAGCGAGCCAGGCGGTGGCGTCGCGAAACGTGATCAGCGTGCCGCCGGCGCGCACCCAGCGGCGCAACCGATCGACGCCGGCTGACCCGAGCGCCGCACCGTAACTGCCGCGACGCGGATGTGGGAGCACGAGGACGTTGAAATCGTCGAGCGCATCGGCCGCCAGCCGCCGAGTCGGAATGACGGTGACCGGAAACTCGTAGGACTGTTCGAGCAGGTAACGCGTCCAGCCGGCCGACGACGGATCCGTGGGCTCGTCATAGGCGATCGCCACCCGGGTGGGCGGAATGAAGCGCACCTGCGGGCTTCCGAAGTTGACCCCTTCCTCGACCCAGGAGGAGTCGACCGCGTAGATCTGCGCCCCGGTGTCGGCGGCTACCCGCTCCAGCGTTGCATGCAAAGTGGTCGGGTTCTCGGCGACGTTGACGATCAGGGAGCCGCGTCGGAAAGATACTCCGGCGGCCCGCATCGGCGCGTTCGCCGTGCGTACGCGGAGCCCGTCACGGGTCAGGCGTGCCAGCGCCCGGGCAGTGTCGTTGTGTCCCCACGGCAGCAGGTAGGCAAGCTGTGCGACGCCGCCGTGCACGGCCCCCACACCAGCAGGCGGATCCGTGAGCAGGAGGAACTCCGCTACCGACGGTGTCTCGGCCTCGTAGGCGTCGAGATCATGCACCAGCGGCAACGACCAGGCGCTGATGTCGTAGATCTGATGATCGAGGCCAGCGGAGTAGCGACGCAGTTGCTCGTCGATGAACGGCTCGTCCATCGGCAGATCCTTGGCGAGCAGCATCTTCACCAGATGCTTGGTCGGCTGCGCCAGCGATACGACGTAGGTTCCGGCCTCGAACTCTCGTGCTCCGAGGGCACCGCCGTAGTAGTCGCGCACCTGCGCGTTGCTGAACGGGGTTGTCGCGCGCCTCACCTCGATGCCCTGGGCCATCAGCAGCGCTGCGGTTCGGTCGGTGCGACCAGGGTCCGGGCCGGGCGCCAGGATGTACTCCTTGACGGTCTCCGCGGCCCCCTCGGCAGTGGCGTCGCGCCGAAACTCGTAGAAACCGCGCAGCATGGCCTCGCGATGTGTCGCCGTGGTTTCCGCCGTCGCCAGCGACGCGATGAAGTGTCGCTGCACGCTGTCACGGTAGCGCCAGGTGCTGTCGTCGCTGCGATCGGCAATCAGACCGCCCACCCCTGCTACCTCGTAGGTCATGCCAATGGACCCCTGCGCCAGCGGCCAGCCGTCGCCGTAGCCGGGGTAGAACGAGTCGAACACCTGCCGTGTGTAATAGGCGAACCCCATGCGATCGAACCAGCGGGCGTTGTTCTCGCCGTACAGGGCCAGCCCCTCGAGCTGCGCAGGCGTCCACTCCGGGTTGATCGGGGGAGCCGGCGGCGCAAAGTAGTAGTTGCCGTTGGTCCCCATCTCGTGCAGGTCGGGGTGCACCTGCGGGAACCAGTCGAGGAACGCCTTGGTGCGCCCGCGCGACTCGATCTGGGTCTGCGCGAACCAGTCGCGGTTGATATCGAACAGGTAGTGGCTGTAGCGGCCGCCGGGCCATGCCTGCTGGCGCTCGCCCGCCAGCGGGTGCGCATCGGGCATGATGCCCCGGGTCTGGCGGAAGTATTGGACAACGCGCCCGCGACCATCCGGGTTCTGCATCGCATCGATGATCACAACGCTGTGTTCGAGCACCGATTGCGCTACCGGATCGTCGACCGCAGCCACCAAATGGTAGGCGGTGAGCATCCCAGCGACGCTGCTGGAGATCTCGTCGCCGTGCACACCGTAGGAAAGCCAGCTAATCGACGGCAGCGCTGCAATGAGCTCCTCAGCTGCGGCGTCGCTTAGCCCTCTCGGGTCGGCAAGCTGTTGCATGCCGGCCTGCACGTCGTCCAGTCGCGCAATGTTGGCCTCGGAGGTCACAACCAGGTAGTGCAGGGGGCGACCCTCCCAGCTGCTGCCGTACTGCACCAGCCGCGTGCGCGCAGAGGCCGCGGCGAGGGCGCGCAGGTACCGGGTGACCTCTTCGGGCGAGGTAATGCGCTCGGCCCAGGCATGGCCGACGACCTCCTCCAACGTCGGCACCGACGGGTCGTACGTCGCGCCGGGATAGAACGGCGCCGCCACCGGCGCCGCCTCCCTGCCGGTGATCGGCGCCAGCTGCTGCGCCGCCGGCGAGGCCGACGCGCCGCCGTGCAGCAGGGCCACCAACAGAACCGAGCCAGACTTGCGTGCCGCGCTGCGCATGATGCCTCCGGAGTTGTCCCTCTGGTTCAGGCTAGTATCTCGCTGCGCTGTGTAGCCTCTCACGCCGACGAGAGTGCGTGGGACGCGACTGGCAGCCAGCAACTCTCCAGGAGGTATCGATGCGACTGGCACGCTTTCTCGTAGTGGCCGGGCTGGGTGTAGCCATATCGGGCTTGCCGGCGGCGGCCCAGGATCGGAACCCGAAGGACATGCGTATCGTCGGCTACGCCGACCGCATGACCGTGCAGCCGGGCGAGACCATCCGCTTCATGGTCAGCAGCCTGGATCCGGAGTACCGCGCCGAGATCGTGCGCTTGATCCAAAGCGACCCCAGCCCGCGCGGCCCTGGAATCAAGGAAGAGCCGGTGCAGTCGCCGGTGAGCGGCACCTACCCGGGCAAGTTCCAGGCGCTTCCGAACGGCTCCTACGTGACTGTGCCCGATGATCCCCGCCTGCGGCCAAACGATGGCTTCACCATCCAGGCGTGGATCTACGCCACCACACCGGACAAGGGACATCAGGGCATCGTGACCAAGCTCTCGGCCTCCGACGGCGCCGGCTATGGCCTCGGGATCGACGAGGAAGGGCGCCTGACGTTGTGGCTCGGCGACGGATCGGAGCTCGTCAGCGTGCACAGCGGTGCGCCGCTGGCTCCGTCCTATCCGCGCTCCGATCCCCCTGGCTACAACGTCACCACCTTGCCGCCGCGTGCCACCACCTGGTACTTCGTCGCCGCCACGTTCGACGCCGATGACGGCAAGATCACGCTCTATCAAGAGCCGCTCAGCGACTGGCCGGACGACCCCTCGCGTACGGTCGTCGAACACACTACCGACGTTGGCTCCGTACCCCACACTGAGGCTCCGCTGCTCATCGCCGCCGGTTGGGATCAGTGGACTGCCGCGGAAGGCACACCGGGGGGCTTCTTCAACGGCAAGATCGACAGCCCGCGGCTGTTCGATCGTGCCCTTACCGGCGACGAGATTGCCGCGCTGCAGCAGGGAACGACGCCCGAGCGACCGGTCGCCGCCTGGGATTTCGCCGCCGACATGTCGTCGCGCCAGATCGCCGACGCGTCGATGAACGGCCTGCACGGCATGACCGTCAACATGCCGACGCGCGCGGTCACGGGACGCAACTGGACCGGCAACGAGGTCGACTTCAAGCGCGCTCCGGAGCAATACGCTGCCATCCACTTCCACGATGATGACATGGACGACGCCGGCTGGGACGTCGCCTTCGAGTACACCGTGCCCGACGGACTGCGCAGCGGCGTCTACGGCGCCCGGCTGGTTGCCGGCGACGCCGAGGACACGGTGCCGTTCTTCGTACGGCCACTGCGGGGCACCAGCAACTCCGCGATCGCATTTCTGATCCCGACCTTCAGCTACCTGGCGTACGCCAACAGCTTTGACCCGGAGACGCCGGAGCTGCGCGGCCAGTACGACCACCACTCCGATGGCAGCGGCGTCGCCTACTCTTCGGTGCTGCGGCCCAAACTCGACATCAGGCCAAATGTCCCGACGAACAATCCCTGGGAGTTCATCGCCGACATGCACCTGGTCGATTGGCTGGAGGCCAAGGAGTTCGACTACGACATCATCACCGACGATGCGCTGCATGCGGAGGGCCGCGAGCTGCTCGATCCCTACCGCGTCGTGATCACCGGCACGCATCCGGAGTACTACTCGCTGCAAATGCTCGACGCCGTCGAGCAATACCTGCAGGCGGGCGGGCGCGTCATGTACATGGGCGGCAACGGCTTCTACTGGATCACGAGCCAGGATCCGGAGTACCCCCACACGATTGAGCTTCGGCGCTCCGGCGGAACCCAGTACTGGGAAGCGCAGCCGGGCGAGGAGTTCCACAACACCACCGGTGAGCCCGGCGGCCTGTGGCGTAACAGAGGCCGTGCCCCGCAGCGGCTCGTGGGCGTCGGCTTCACCGCCCAGGGCTTCGATGTCAACTCGCCGTATCGACGGCTACCGGACAGCTTCGATCCGCGCGCGGCGTTCATCTTCGAGGGCATCGGGCCGGAAGAGATGATCGGCAACCACCCCTCGCTCGTGCTCAGCTTCGGCGCCGCAGGCTCGGAGCTCGATCGCGCCGATCACTTCCTTGGCACGCCGTCGCACGCGCTGGTGCTGGCCACCTCCGCCGGACGGCACTCCGATGCCTACCAGCACGTGGTGGAGGAGGTGCAAACCTCCAACCAGGGCCCCTGGGACGAGATGGTGCGCGCCGACATGGTGTACTTCGAGTACCCGAACAACGGTGCCGTGTGGACCTCGGCCTCGATCGCCTGGTCGGGCAGCCTGTCGTACGACGACTACGAAAACAACGTCTCGCGCATCACCGAGAACGTACTGCGGAAGTTCGCATCGGAGTGGTAGCGAGCCGGAGGAACGCCGTGCGCTGGGAAGGCCCTGCCGTGAGAATGCGGACGTCAACTCCATCCCTGCGAGCCGCGCTTGCCCTGACTCTGACGCTGATCGCCCTCGGCGGATCCGCGACAATCGCTGGCGGGGCGCCTCAGGCCACCTCCGCCCAGGTGATCGCTTTCGTCGGCGGCATGCTGCTGGACGGCTACGAAGCACCGCCTATCCACGATTCGGTGGTCCTAGTTCGGGACGGGAGAATCACCGCGGTCGGCACCGTCTCGAGTGTCGAGATCCCGGCCGGTGCCACCATCGTCGATACCGGTGGGCGCACCGTGATGCCGGGGCTGATCGACCTGCATATGCATCTCGACCTGATCGGGCACGCCAACTACCCCGACTACTACGAGTTCGTGTTTCGCACCGATCGCCTCACCGAGGTAATGGAGACTGCCGCCAAACAGATGCTGCGGGCCGGGGTCACCGGCGCGGTCGACCTCGGCGCGCCGCTCGAGACCATCCTGCCGGTGCGCGAGCGCGTCGACCGTGGCGAGATTCCCGGGCCGCGCATGCAGGTGAGTGGCATCTGGCTCACCCGCATCGCCATGAGCAGCAGTCCCGCGGAGCTGCAGAACGTGATCTCCTCGCCGGAGGAGGCGGCCGCCGAGACCACCTCGCTGCTCGACCGCGGCGCCGACGTGATCAAGACGTGGGTCGGTTTGACCGACGACGACATGCGCGCCATCGTCGAAACCGCCCACGCGCGCGGTGCCAAGGTGCACGCGCACCTGTACCGGCCTGAGGCGATCCAGCGGGCGCTCGACACGGGCGTCGACGTCCTCCAGCACGTGGGCTCGGCCGGCAACCCAGCCTACGACGACGCCTTGGTCGCCGCCGTGGCGCACAGCCGCAAGCCCATCGTGCAGACCATCGCCCACCGCATCTGGGTCTACCCGGAAACGCTGCAGTTCCCGTCGCGGCTGCGCGATCCGCGCCTGGCGCGCGACATGTCACCGGAGGTATGGGCTGAGATGCAGCGGTCGTTCATCGGCTTCCGAGAGGCGCCCTACTTCCACGACGCGCCGCGCCAGATCCGCAACAGCAAGGTGGCCGCGCGGCAGTTCATCGAGGCCGGGGCGATGATCGGTGTCGGCACCGACGCTGCCAGCCCGCTGAACTTCCACACCGAGGCCATGTGGCGCGAGATCTCGGCCCTGGTCGACAGCGGCATGAGCGAGCTGCGAGCCATCTCCGCCGCAACCAAGACGAACGCCGAGATCATGGGGCTGGGCGACGAGACCGGCACCATCGAGCTCGGCAAGCGCGCCGACATCATCGTGGTCAACGGGGACCCGCTGTTCGACATCAACATGCTCGGCCAGGTCGAGCTGGTGATGAAGGACGGCATCGTGTGGTTCTCGGATCTCGACGGGATCGACGCCCGGCGACGTTGAGGCCGGCGGGCAGAACAGCCAGGCCCGGGTCGCAGTGTCGGCGGCAGAATTCGAGGCCGCGTGCGTGCGACCTTTACCGGGTTGCATCGCGCGGCGGCAGCTCCCGCACCCAAATATTGCGATAGCTCACGGGATTGGAGTGATCTTGCAGCTGGATGGGCTCGCGCATCGAGTGCGGCTCGTAGGCTGGCTCGCCGATGAACACGGTCGGTCCCCGCAGAGTGACGTGGTGCTGCACCAGCACGCCGTTGTGCAGAACCGTCATCGTGGCGGGGCTCGCCAGCCGCCCGGAATCTGTGAACCGCGGCGCCTCAAAGAGGATGTCGTAGGTCTGCCACTGTCCCGGGCCGCGTGAGGCGTTTACCTGCGGGATGTGCTGCTTGTAGATGCTCGCCGCCTGTCCGTTCGAATAGGTGCGGTTGTCGTACGAGTCGAGCACCTGCACCTCGTAGCGATTCATCAGGAACACGCCGCTGTTGCCGCGCCCCTGGCTGTCGCCTTCGACGGCCTCGGGCGTGCGCCACTCGACGTGCAGCTGAACGTCGCCGAAGCCCTGCCTGGTGAGCAGGCTTCCGGCACCGGGAACGACCGTCATCATCCCGTCGTGGACCTTCCAGCCGGCGTTGCCGCTCGACTCGCCGTCGATATCAACGTGGTGCCAGGCGTCGAGGTTACTGCCGTCAAACAACACGATGGCATCGGAAGGGGCCCGGCTCGGTCCCCCCGGATCGACGACGGCGGGCTCCGGTTCCCACACCTCGGTGCGCTCCGGATCGCCCCCCTGTGCTAGCCCTGCACCGGCAGCGATGCTGATGATGCCGAGCGCCGTAATGCTGGCGACCAACGCAGCCGCTGTCGTACGAGACGTGCGATCGGTTTCGCTTACGCTGTCTCTGGGTCCCATGCGACTCGCCCTCCGTGGACGCCGTTCAGCCTTCCGCCGCGATGCGCTCTCTCTCTTGACCCGCGACGTCCGGATCAACCGCCTCGCGCGGCAACCTGATCTCGGCCACCATCGCCTGCACCTCGGCTGAGGGCGGCGGGGTCAGATGGCTGACCACCAGCGTCACCGCGAAGTTGAGCAGCATGCCGACCGCGCCGATGCCCTCGGGGCTGATTCCCAGCCACCATTCGTCGGCGCCAGCGCCAGGATTGATCGAGCGGAAATAGATGATGTAGCTGGCGGTGAACAGCACGCCGGTAAGCATGCCGGTAATCGCGCCCTGCCGGTTGACCCGCTTGTTGAAGATCCCAAGAACGAGAATCGGGAAGAAGCTGGCCGCGGCGAGCCCGAAGGCGAACGCCACCACCTGGGCCACGAAACCCAGCGGGTAAATACCGAAGAACCCGGCGACGACGACCGCGCCGCCGGCGGCAACGCGCGCCAGCCGCAACTCGTCGCGCTCACTGAGGTCCGGTTTGAATATCGACTTGACCAGGTCATGGGACAGCGACGAGGAAATCACCAGCAGCAAGCCGGCAGCGGTCGACAGTGCGGCAGCAAGCGCCCCTGCCACCACCAGAGCCACCACCCAGTTCGGTAGCTGCGCGATCTCCGGGTTGGCGAGCACCACGATGTCGCGGTCGACGGTCAGCTCGTTGGCGGCTGAGTCACCGGAGTAGAGAATCCGGCCGTCGCCGTTCTTGTCGTCGAAGGCGATCAGCCCGGTGGTCTCCCAGTTGGTGAACCACACCGGTGCCTCGTCGTAGCGCGTGCCGCTGAGGGAGTCGATCATGTTGAAGCGGGCGAACGCGGCAACGGCGGGCGCGGTGGTGTAGAGGATGGCGATGAAGATCAGGGCCCACATCGCGCTCCAGCGCGCCGCCCGGGCGCTGCGCACGGTGTAGAACCGAATCAGCACATGCGGCAGCCCCGCAGTCCCGACCATCAGCGCCAAGGTGATCGCGGTGACGTCGATCATCGTCTTCTTGCCGCCGACCCAGGCGGCGGTGTACTCGGGCAGACCGAGGTCGCGGTGGATCGCGTCGAGCGCCTCGAGCAGATAGCGGCCGGCGTTGTTGCCCTCGACCAAAGCGCCACCGAACCCGAGCTGCGGAATCGGGTTACCGGTCATCTGCCAGGAGATCGCAATTGCCGGGATCAGGTAGGCGATGATCAGCACCACGTACTGCGCCACCTGCGTGTAGGTGATGCCGCGCATGCCGCCGAGGGTGGCGTAGATGAACACCAGTGCCATGCCGATGACCACGCCCTGCTCGATCGGTACTTCCAGGAAACGCGAGAAGGCGATGCCGACGCCGCGCATCTGGCCGGCGACGTAGGTAAACGAGATGAAGATGGCGCAGAACACGGCGATTACGCGCGCCACCTGGGAGTCGTAGCGCTCGCCGACGAACTCCGGCACAGTGAACTTGCCGAACTTGCGCAGGTAGGGAGCCAACAGCAGCGCCAACAGCGCATAGCCGCCGGTCCAACCCATGAGGTACACGGTGCCGGTGTAGCCCATGAACGAGATCAGACCGGCCATCGAGATGAACGACGCGGCGCTCATCCAATCGGCACCCGTTGCCATCCCGTTGGCGATCGCCGGCACGCCCTGGCCGGCGATGTAGAACCCCTTGGTGGTCTGCGCCCGGCTCCAGATGGCGATGCCGATGTACAGGGTGAAGGTCAACCCGACGATGATGTAGGTCCAGACGAGCACGCTCATGGGCGTCGCGATGATCGGCTACGGACCACTAGTGGCCTGTAACAGGGAATTCGATAGTGCCGCAGATGGGATTTGCGGACGAGATCAAGGCGCGGCGAGGATGGCGATGCCGTCGAGCATCGGCGACGCGTCGCAACGCCGATATCGCCCGCAACTGCCCATCTGTCCGCAGGATGGCGGCGAGATCGGGCCGCCTGCGGCGTTGCTCCTCCTCCAAGATGCACCAACATCGACTCGTCGGAGCGCCTTGCATTCAACCCCATCTCGCCACCACGGCACCATCGAATCCCCTGTTACAGGCCACTAGTCGACCCCGAAGCGCGCCGCCATGCGGTCCGACAGGCGGGCATACGTCCAGATGAGGACGATGAAGACGTAGATGGAGCCCTGATGCGCGAACCAGAATCCGAGAGGGAAGCCCCCGATGCGGATCGTGTTCAGCGGCTCGACGAGGAAGATTCCCAGTCCATACGAGGCCAGTGCCCAGACGCACAACAGGCGCGCCACGAGCACCAGGTTCGCCCGCCAGTAGCCCTCAGGATCCGCCTTGGGAGAAGACATGCCGACGCATGGGACAACACTTCCGCTGGCGAGTCAATCGGCACTCGGGCAGGTTGACGGACCGATCGAGTCAGCGCTCAGGCAGGTTGCGGCACCGACTGGATCATCGTTCCGGCAGGAACGTGCCGTTGCTCAACGACCAGACATAGGCTGCCAGGGCGTCATAGTCCTCCCATTCCGGGTCCATACCACCGCCGGGATTCATCTCGAATCGGAGGCTCGAATCGCTGAAATCGCGCCGCCGCACGCCCCAGAAGATCGTCTCGCGGATGCCGCCAAGATCACCCTCGGACTGCACCCACGTTGCGTCGGTGAGATCGGGGCCAAAGCGACCGCCGCTCCCCGCCTCGCCATGGCACCTCGCACATGAGCCCTCGTTGAAGAGCTTCTCACCGCCCTCCAGCAACCCGGCCCACCGGCGCACCTGATCGCGCTCCATCCATTGCTGCACACCGTCCGGCAGCTCGGCCTGTTCCTGGGCGCCGACTGTCTGTCGGCCGTACAGCGATGCCGCTGCCAGCGCGACCAGCAAGATCACGGGGATGCTGTGTGCAGCTCTCATGCTTCCTCCATTGGATTGCCATGCATCTCTCCACAGCCAGAACATGACGGTATCTGTTGCACACCGCGGGCGGGTGGCGTTGGAGCAAGACATCTGTGTGCTGTTTGTGGGGCTGATGTCAGCGAGATGTCAGAACCTGCACCTGCGCTATCGGGGTCGTTGTCGCGCCTGGCAGCGACGCATACCGTGGATCCATGACGCCACCGATTCGAACCGACTCCACCACGAAGCTGACAGTGGTTTGCCTGGGCGCCGCGGTGGCCCTCATCGCCGCGCTTGGCTACGAGGCGGTGACCGCGGCGCGAGCTCAACGGGAGACGGTCGAGAGCGTGCTGCGCGACTACGCCGAGCTGGCGGCCGATCAGTACGCCGGCAGCGTGTCGATGGCACTGGAGTACGAGTGGTTCTATCCCGTGCTCCGTGTTCTCAGTGCCGACGCCGACGGCGTTCGTGCGCCCGGCGCGGAAGAGCCGATCGACACCCAGGAGAGTCGACGCCGCCTAGGCGACCTGACGAGTGGCCTGTTCCTGGTCGAGCTCGAGAGCGGCACGGTCGTGCGCCCGACCAACTGGCCGCCCGGCGACGTCGACCACATCCTCCGAGAGGCAGCGCGGCGATACGCGCTCGTTGCCACCGATCGCGGCTGGCCCGTGGCGATGGAGATCGTCGGCACCGGGGAAACACGAATGCTCGTCGTGCTGCGCGCTCTCGGCCAGGGCAACCCGAGCTCGGTGGCGGGATTCACCGCACCGCTGTCTACTCTCGGTGGCGTTCTCGGGCCGGCCCTGGAGGCCGAACGGATACTGCCGCGCAGCTTCGCGAAGGAAGCTCCGGTCGACGAGCTGGTGGCAGTGCGGATCTCCACTCCTGACGGCGACCCGCTATACGAATCCGGGCCAGCGTTCGACGCCACCTTTGCCGCCGCCACGGCGCTCGGCCCGCGGCTCGCCGAACTCACGCTCGAGACCGCCATCCCGCCCGACGCCGCACCGCGGCTGGTAATCGGCGGTTTGCCGCGGTCGCGACTCCCCACCGTCGCCGCCATGCTCACGGTGGCGATCTCCCTGCTCGGCGCCAGCATGCTGCTGTCGCGCCGGGAGCGCGAGCTGGTGAGCCTGCGCGAGCAATTCGTCGCCGGTGCTTCACACGAGCTGCGAACGCCCCTCGCACAGATCCGGATGTTCGCCGAGACGCTCCGCCTCGATCGTGTTCGCAGCACCGATGAGCGACAGCGATCCGTGGAGATCCTCGACCGCGAGGCTCGCCGTCTCAGCTATCTGGTGGAGAACCTGCTGCAATTCTCCCGCAATCGCCGCAGCCAACCGAGCACCGCCATCGAGCGTGTCGACCTGGACACGTTGAGCCTGGAGGTCATCGACGGTTTCCGCCCACTGGCAGCAGCGCGGGGCGCCACTCTGGCGCTCGAGTCGCACGAGCCCGCGATTGCGCGCGCCGATCGTGACATGGTGCGCCAGGTGCTGTTGAACCTGCTGGACAACGCCACGAAGTACGGGCCCGCGGGCCAACAGGTGACGGTGTCGACGCGGCCCACCGACCCTTCGAGCGCCATTCTCACCGTCGACGACGAGGGCCCGGGCGTGGATGCGGCGCACCGCCCGCTCGTCTGGGCACGGTTCTGGCGCGGGCCGGATACGGGGAACACCACCGGGACCGGCATCGGCCTGGCGCTGGTCAAGGAGCTCGTGGCGCTCAACGACGGTGACGTCGCCGTGTCGCGGTCGCCTGCCGGCGGCGCCAGGTTCAGCATCACGCTACCGGGAGTGAGCGGTGTCCTGTAGTCGAGGTTCCTAGCATGGCCCGAGTGCTCGTGGTGGAGGACAACGCCGACCTGGCGTACGGACTGCGCAACAACCTCGAGATCGAGGGCTACGTGGTCGACGTGGCCGAGGATGGTGAGAGCGGCCTTCGCCTGGCGCGGCGAACCGGTGCCCAGGCGCCAGACCTGATCATCCTCGACGTGATGTTGCCCGGGCTCGACGGGTTCCGCGTACTCCGTACCTTGCGCAGCGAGTCCAACTCCGTCCCGACCTTGCTATTGACCGCCCTTGGCGAGGAGTCGGACGTCGTTCGCGGGCTCCGGCTGGGCGCCGACGATTACGTCACCAAGCCGTTCGGAATCCTCGAGCTGCTGGCGCGTGTCGAGGCCCTGCTTCGGCGCGCAGACCATGCCCTGGAGCCCGAGCGCATTCAGGGCTACGGGGAGATACGAATCGATATCGCAGCGCGGACGGTGCATCGGCAGGGCCGCGCCGTGGCACTGACACCCAAGGAGTTCGATCTGCTGGTGGCGCTCTTGCGACGCGAGGGCGCCGCCGTCTCGCGCGCCGAGTTGATCCAGGAGGTCTGGGGATATCCGGCATCGGTGGTGACGCGGACCGTCGATACCCATATCGCCGAGCTGCGCGCCAAGCTCGAGGCCGACGCCTCGGCGCCCTGCCACATCCTGACCGTGCCGCGAATCGGCTATCGGCTGGCGGCAGAGGCGTCATCGAGCCGAATTCGCTGACCAGCGCTACACTCTGGGGATCGTCAGCCTCGAAGGATGGATCCCATGTCCGATCGTAGCGACCTGCCGTTGACCAGTACACACTGGGGCACCTATCGCGTCGAGACCGAAGCAGGTCGAGTCAAGGCGCTGCACGGCTTCGAGCGCGACGACGACGTCTCCCCGATCGGTCAGGGCATGATCGATGTGCAGGACGGGCCGGCGCGTATCCAGACTCCGTCAGTGCGTCGAAGCTGGTTGGAGGACGGACCCGGATCGAACAACGAGCAGCGTGGAGCCGAGCCGTTCGTGTCGGTGTCGTGGGAGACGGCGGAAAGGCTGGTTGCCGCTGAGCTAGACCGCGTCAAGGAGCGCCACGGCAACAGCGCTATTTTCGGCGGCTCCTACGGCTGGGCGAGCGCCGGACGGTTCCACCATGCGCAAAGCCAGCTGCATCGATTTCTCAACTGCATCGGCGGCTACACGCGCTCGGTGAACACCTACAGTTTCGCCGCCGCCGAGGTCATCGTGCCCCACGTGCTGGGGAACTTCTGGGGTTTCTTGGGAAATGCGACGGCCTGGCCATCGATCGTCGAGCACACCGGCCTGCTCGTGGCCTTCGGAGGAGTGCCGCTGAAAAACGGTCAGATCAACGCCGGTGGAATCGGACGTCACATCCAGCGCGAGAGCTTGATCGCCGCTGTCGAGGCTGGTGTCGAGTTCGTCAACATTGGCCCGGTGCGCTCCGACCTGGCTGAGTTCACCCAAGCCGAATGGCTGGCAGCGCGCCCCAGCACCGACACGGCGTTGCTACTCGGCATTGCCCATTCGCTGTACGACGAGCAGATGTACGACGCCGACTTCATCGAACGCTATACCGAGGGCTTCGACAAGCTGGCTCCGTATCTCACCGGCGCGTCGGACGGGGTCGTCAAGAGCGCCGACTGGGCGGCCGGTATCTGTGACCTGCCAGCCGACAGCATCCGGACCCTGGCGCGACGTATGGCTGCTACGCGCACGATGCTGTCGGTGAGCTGGTCGTTGACCCGACAGGATCACGGCGAACAAACGTACTGGGCGGCGATCAGCGTCGCCGCGATGCTGGGACAGATCGGTCTCCCAGGCGGCGGCATCGGCTTCGGCTACAGCGCTACCAACGGCATCGGCAACAACCAGATCGGGATCCCGGGCGCCGCGCTGCCCCAGGGCACCAACCCGGTGACTGATTTCATTCCCGTCGCCCGTATCAGCGACATGCTGCTGCACCCGGGCACACCGTTCGACTACAACGGTGAGCGGCACCTCTACCCTGACATCCACTTGGTGTATTGGGCTGGTGGTAACCCGTTCCATCACCACCAGGATCTCAACCGCATGCTGCGGGCGTGGCGCAAACCGGACACCGTCATCGTTCACGAATGGTGCTGGAACGCGCTCGCCAAGCACGCCGATATCGTGCTGCCGTGCACCACCTCGCTGGAGCGCAGCGACATCGCCAGCTCGCCGCGCGATCCCTACCTGGTTGCCATGCATCGGGTGGCTGACCCTGTGGGATCCAGTCGCGATGACTACGAGATTCTGAGCGGCATCGCGCGCTGCATGGGCGTGGAGCACGAGTTTACCGAAGGACGCACAGCAGCCGAGTGGCTCCGCTGGATCTACGAGACGACGCGCAAACAGGCAGCCGAGCGGAACATCGACTTGCCGACGTTCGAGACTTTCCAGCGAGCCGGGTGGTTCGACACTGAGTCCCAGTCGGAGCCCGTCATGATGCTGCAGGCGTTCCGCGAGGATCCGGATAGGAATCCGCTGCGCACCCCGAGTGGGCGGATCGAGATCTACTCGTCGACCATCGCCGACTTCCACTACGACGATTGCTGCGGGCACGCGACGTGGATCGAGCCTGTCGAGTGGCTCGGAAGCGTGGCGCCGCGCTTCCCATTGCACCTGATATCCAACCAACCGGCGACCAAGCTACATTCGCAGTACGACCACGGGAGCCATAGCCGCGCGGCCAAGATTCGGCAGCGCGAGCCCATCGCCCTGCACCCGACGGATGCCCGACGACGGGGCATCGAAGCCGGCGACATCGTGCGCGTCTTCAACGAGCGCGGCGCTTGTCTGGCAGGAGTGGCCGTCACCGATGAGATCCGCCAAGGTGTCGCACAAATGAGCACTGGCGCCTGGTTCGATCCGCTCGAACCGGGGACACCGGGTAGCCTCTGCAAGCACGGGAATCCCAATGTACTGACGCTCGATAAGGGGACCTCCCGACTCGGCCAGGGCCCTATCGCCCATTCCTGTTTGGTAGAAGTCGAGCTGTACTCCGGGGACTTGCCGGAGATGACGGCCTTCGATCCGCCCACGATTCTCGACGACGCAGGCACAACCTTTGATCGGTAGTGCTGAGCCGGAGCTACTGATGCCTAACCGCCGCATTGCGATCGCCGCCGCTTTCCTTCTCGGAGCCCTGGCCACCGCCGGTATCGGCCTGGGCGCCGAGCCGCCGTCGTCCGCGGCTGTACAACAGGACGATCTTCGTCCCATCGAGCTTCCCGACATCCTCGCCTGGAACAGCATCCGAGGCCGCGTGCTTTCCGACGACGGCAGCTGGCTGGCGTACATCCTGCAGCCCAACGAGGGCGACAGCGAGGTGGTTGTGCGATCCCTCGCCGGCGACGCCGAGCACCTCTTCACCGTCGGCGAGCAGCCACCCTTCGGCGGCGGCAGCCGACTGGCGTTCTCAGACGATGGCAAGTGGTTCGCCTACGAGATCCGTCCAGGCCACGACGCGGCGGCGGAGGCCCGTAAGAGCGACCAGGAACCCCGCAACTCGGCCGGCCTGGTCGACCTCTCGTCCGGGGAGATGACCGAGTTCGAGGGCATCCAGTCGTTCCAGTTCGGCGGCAACGAGGCCGTCTGGCTGGCGCTGCACCGCGTCGCTCCAGAGAGTCGTGAAAGCGATAGCGAGAAGTGGACGGGTACCGACTTACTCCTGCGTCGAGTGAGCGACGCGGTCACGCTGACCCTCGGCAACGTGTCGGAGTTCGCTTTCAACGACGACGGCTCCTGGCTGGCAACCGCCATCGACACCCGCGAGCGAGCCGGCAACGGCGTGCAGCTGCGGCAGATCGCCAGCGGTCGTGTCATCCCCGTCGATTCGGGGGTGGCCGCGTACAAGCAGCTGAGCTGGACGGAAGAGGGCGATGCGCTGGCGCTGCTCAAGGGCGTTGCTAGCGAGCTGTACGAGGACGATCTGTACAGCGTGCTCGGCTTCACCGACTTGGATGCGGCGAGCCCCACCCGAATCGCCTATGAACCAGCCTCCGACGACGGCTTCTCGCGGACGATGACGATCAACCCGAACCACGCCCCGGCCTGGAACGAGGCTCGGGATGCCCTGGTTTTCCGTATTCACGAGCTGGAGCCGGCAGACGACGCGCCGGACGGCGCCGTGGCCTCCGAGTCGGACGCCCCGGACAACGCTGTAGCCGGCGCCGCGGCAGCGGAGCCGAGCGCGGGTGCCGACGACGAGAACCTCGACACCGCCGACCTGGTGATCTGGCACTGGCGCGACCGGCGTTTGCAGTCGCGCCAGCAGGTACAGCAGGAGCGCGACCGCAACTTCGGCTACCTGAGCACGTATCGCATCGACGAGGCGCGCTTGGTCCGGCTGGCCGACACCGAGGTGCGCGACGTCGACCCGGCGCCGGGCGAGCGATTCGCGATAGGCCTGGACAACGACATCTACGAGCGCACGGGAAACCTCGACGGACAGCGCCACGTCGATGTCTGGGTGATCGACATGCTCACTGGCGAGCGTCGGCTGGCGCTGGAGAAGAAACGCTGGATCTACGACGCGTCACCGGACGGCAGTCGATTGCTTTATTTCGATCAAGGCAATTTCTGGACTCTCGACCTGGCCTCGGGCGCCACGCTCAACTTGACCGCCGACCTGCCGACGACGTTCTGGAACACCGAAGACGATCACAACATCGTCGAGCCGCCGATTTCGCAATTCGGGCTGGGATGGAGTGCGGACGGCGCTCATCTGGTGCTCTACGACAACTGGGATCTGTGGAAGGTCGCCGCCGACGGCTCGGAGGCCGTTAACCTGACGCAGACGGGTCGCGAGCAGCAGATCCGCTATCGTCGGGTGTTCCGGTTCGACCCGGATGCCGACGGCATCGACCTGTCACAGCCGTTGTACGTCACCGCATACGGCGAATGGACAAAGAAGGGCGGTATCGCACGGATCGACCCGGGCCACCCGGGCGTCGAGATGCTGCTTTGGGATGACGCCGGCTTCAGCGCCGTGATGAAGGCAGAAGAAGCCAGCGTCTACGTCTACACGCGAGAGCAACACGACCAGGCGCCCGACGCCTGGGTCGCGGACGCCGATCTCGCCGGCGGGCGGCGGGTAACCGACTCCAACCCACAGCAGGCAGGCCACGCCTGGTCGGCCGGCGTGCAGCTGGTCGACTACACCTCGACGAAGGGCGCCAAGCTGCAGGCGGCACTCTACCTGCCAACGAACTACGAGCCCGGCCGAAAATACCCCACAATGGTGTACATCTACGAGAAGCTCTCGCAGCGGGCGAACTTCTACTGGATGCCGACCGCCAACGGCTTCAACAAGTCCGTGTACACCAGCCGTGGCTATGCCGTGCTAATGCCCGACATCGTCTATGAAGTGGACGATCCCGGAATGTCCGCGGTCTGGAGCGTTCTGCCGGCGCTGGATGCCGCTATCGAGACGGGCGTCGTCGATCCGGAGGCGGTAGGGCTGCACGGGCACTCTTGGGGCGGATACCAGACCTCCCATCTGGTCACCCAGACCGACAGGTTCACCGCCGCGGTGGCGGGCGCGCCGCTGACCAACATGATCAGCATGTACGCGCTGATCTACAAGAACAGCGGTGGCGGCAACGGTGCCATCTTCGAAAGCAGCCAGGGACGGTTCACGGGCGGACCATGGGACGTGCCGGAGGCCTACGTGCGCAACTCGCCCGTCTACCACGCCGCTGCGGTGACCACACCGCTGGTGATCCTGCACAACGATCAGGACGGCGCGGTCGATTTCACCCAGGGGGTCGAGTACTACAACACGCTCCGACGGCTCAACAAGAACGTCGTCATGCTGCAGTACGTCGGCGAGAACCACGGCCTGCGCAAGCCGGCCAATCGCAAGGACTACACGGTGCGCATGCAGGAGTTCTTCGATCACTACCTGCGTGATCTCGGGATGCCTGCGTGGTTGCAGGACGGCGTCCCTTACCTGGACATGGAGGACCATCTCGAAGATCGCGCCCGCGCCATCGCCGACGAGATCCAGAAAGCGATGGAAGCGCTGCGCCCCACAGAGGAGACCGAGGAGGCAGGGTCCGGCTCAGGCTCGCGCTAGTTGTGCATTCCGAGGACGTTGTTCACATCGGGGCTCACTTCTGAGATCAATGGGGTTGTCAAAGACACCAAAGCTCAGAAGGAGCGCCCGATGCAGTTGCATGGTAACGCCCGCACGACGCCATACCTACGCCGCGAGATGGTACGCCGTGTCCTGGAGCAGGCGAAGCCTGTGAAGGATACGGCGGCAGCCCTGAGCGTGTCGGAGCGGACGGTGTTCAAATGGCTGCGTCGATACCGGCAAGAAGGCGAGTCGGGACTGGTTGATCGGAGCAGCCGACCGCACCGGTGTCCGCATCAAACGACTCCCCGGACGGTGCGCAGGATCCAGCGGCTGCGTCGCCACAAGTTGACGGCCTGGCAGATCAGCCAGCGAGTGTGTGTGCCACGCTCCACGGTATCGGACTGGCTGCGTCGTTCGGGAATGGGTCGGCTCCAAGACCTGGAGCCCAAGGTGCCGGTGCGGCGTTACGAACGCAAACGACCTGGCGAGCTGCTACACCTGGATACCAAGAAGCTGGCGCGGATCACCAAGCCTGGCCACCGCATCCATGGCGACCGCTCCAAGCGTATCTATGGTGCTGGCTGGGAGTATGCCCATGTCGCCGTGGACGATCACTCGCGGGCCGCCTACACGGAAGTACTACCGGCTGAGGATCAGCACACCTGCACGGCCTTTCTCGCCCGGGCCGTGGAGATGTTCGCAACCCACGGCGTATCGATCCAACGCGTCATGACCGACAACGGCCCCGGCTACATCTCCAAGCGCTTCAATCTGCTGTGCCAGCAGCTCAACATCCGCCACATCTACACGAAGCCCTATACGCCGCGCACCAACGGCAAGGCCGAACGCTTCATCCGCACACTCAAGGAGCAGTGGGCCTACGGCACCTGCTACCGGACTTCGGCTCACCGAGCTCGCGCACTTGTCCCCTGGACGAATCGTTACAATCGTCACCGACCCCATGCTGGCATCGGCAGTCAGACGCCTATGTCCAGGCTCGAGGTGAGTCCGTGAACAACCTACTCAGAACTCACAGCTAGTCGGCTAGCTGCAACAGCACGGCGATCGTGACCGCCGCCGCGTTGCGCGCCGCCAGCCGGCCGAAGCTCCTCATGCGATTCGGACCGTGGCCGCCGCCGGCGAGGTCCGAAAGGCTCCGGATGGCCAGATACGGCAGCTCGTTGGAGTAGGCCACATGCGCCACCGCGGCGCTCTCCATGTCCAGCACGTCGGGCTCGAAGGTCTCCCAGATGAAATCGCGATACGCCGCGTGATCGACAAACGTCGGTCCGCTCACCCCGTTGCCACCGATCACGGTCCGCGGAGTTGCTTCGACGCACTCGTCGTCGCGATTACATCGCTCTAGCTCGGGAGCAGCGGTCATCGCGCGGCGCGCGGCGGCCAGCAGGCGATCGTCGGCCGGGAACCACAACATGGGCTCCGCAACATCCGCCGGACCGCGCTCTCGCGTCACCCGCACTTTTCCTGGATACATCATCCCGAAGTTCCCGAGGCCACGGCGCCGACCCTGCTCCGGATCCTCCGTGAAGGCATGTTCCTGATACTCAGCCCACTGTGCCGGAACGGTGACCGACCCGATCGCGATCTCAGGCCGCACGCCACCGGCAATGCCTGCCATCAGGATGCCCTGGAGCGTGTAGTGATGGATCGCCTCCTGGGCGCTCATCGCCGCATTGATCATGCTGACGCCGCCGGCAAGCAGGACCGTCTCGACCCCAGCGAGCCGACCGGAGTAGTAGGTTCGCCCGCTGATGACACGCTCGGCGTCGATGTCGGCAACCGCGAGAAACGGATCCAGCTCCGATTGCATCGCGGTGATCACCAGCCATCGCGGCACCCGGTCGAGCCGGTGGCCGTGACCTGCTCCCGGCCGCTCCTCGGTGGCCGAGCCGCTGCTTGTCGCTGCCGAGTCAGCGTCGCCAGGCGCGCCGGCGCAGCCGGCCGCGGTCAGAGCAAGCAGGCATGCCAAACGTCCGACACGGTCCCACGTCCCGCTATTGGGCGACACGTTCCGCACCTCCCACTCTGTCCTCAACTGCGATTACGGGATGCCCGCCCCGCGAGCCCCGAAGCTGGCTTCCTCGACCTCTTGAACCAACGCCTGAAACAACACCCCGATGTCCTTGCTGGCCTGGCGAAGCCGCTGCGACACGATCTTGCCGAGGCGACGATAGACGACCACCGCGTGCTCCGGGAAGGCGTCCGCAAAGCGCTCGAACGCATCCCGGTCCAGCTCCAGCAGCTGGCAATCGGTGTCGGCCAGCGCGGTCGCCGAGCGTAGCTGGGAATCGAACAACGCCAGCTCGCCGAAGCACGCCTGCTCCTCAGTCAGCGTCGCCACCGTGTACTGCTCGCCGGCAGGCGTCTTGGTGTCGATTCGCACCGTGCCGCTCAACAGCATCAGCATCGAGTCGCCCTCATCACCTTCCCGGAGAATGACCCCGCCGGCCGGGTAGCTGATTGCCCGAAAACACTCGGACAGGAACGCCACCGCGCGCTCGTCGGTGCTCAGAAAGCTGAACAGCTCCGACGACCGAATGCACTCGGCGATCTCGGACTGCCGGATGGTCATGCCCGCTCCGCTCTCAAGGCCGGCTCGATGAGGCGGGACGCTGGATGAGGATCGCCAGGCTGTGTCGCGGTACCACGTACTCGTCGGCGGGATTCAACACCGGCACGTGCGGCTCCACGTTCTTGACCTGGCGGAGATTCTCCACCAGCTGAGAGATATCGGGCGTGCGCTGCGCTTCGCGCAGGGCCTCGTGCTTGCGGTGCTGGACATTCCCGGTGTTCTCGACCAGCCCGACCAGAAGCGAGCCGTCGGTGTCGACGTAGTGCTGACGTAGCCGACGGAACGGGCCCCGACGAACTCCGGCGAGAACGACTCGGTCACCAAGCCACCACCGGACTCGCCGGTCATCAGCGCGTAGAAGATGCCAGAGATCCCGGTACCCACGGCCGCGTTGGCGAGCAGCACGCGCGAATTATGCTGTGTGAGGATCATCTCGTCGGCCCCGGCGGCCTCGAGCTGTTGCTGGTACTTCGGATCCAGCAACTCGGCGCAGATGTAAGCGTCGGGCGCCAGCTTGGCGACCGTGATCACGGTCATCACGGTACGCGCGTCGGCTTCGGCGGCAGAATGACTGCCGGTGTCGTCGGCGAGGACCAGAATGCGACGCGCGTAGCGGACGTTGGCGCGCGTCAACACCGCCTCCTCCAGCGGGTCGCCACGGACGAAGTGCAGCTGCCGAAAATCCGCTTGAGTGCGGACGGCCTCGACCTTGCCTGGATCGACCGAGGCAACGAGCAGGAATTGATCGGAGCGAAGCGACGCGTCGATGGCCACGAGGTCGCGCAAGAGCGCATCCAGGGCAGCCTTCCAACCGCAGATCACGAAGTGATTCTTTTGCTTCGACTGATCCGTCATTCCGCGTCCTTCTCTCAAGCTGCGCTCCACCCACGCTGATGCAATCCGACCGGTGAGCAGTGCCGCGAGCACTACGCCCGCGAAGGCCAGGCCGATCCCGATGGCGCGTCCGGCGAGGGTGGCCGGTACGCGATCACCATACCCGACCGTCGTGAGGGTAACGAATGCCCACCAGACCGCATCCGAAATCGAATCGCAGACCCGCATTCTCGCCGCGCTCGACAAGCATCGCTGCGACGCCACCCACCAGCGCGGTGGCGACGATCGCAACGGCAATGCGGAGAATTCCGGACTGCAGCAGGGGGGTCATGGAACTCGTAGGGCGTAGGCGATCAACGCATCCCCAATGGTAGTCTCGGCCCGGCCGTGACCACCGGCCGCGATCACCACGTATTGCAAGCCATCGGGACGCAATCTATAGGTCATCGGGGTGGCTTGGCCACCGGCCGGTAGCCGCGACCTCCAGAGCTCGCGACCGCCATCCAGGTCGAACGCCCGGATGTAGTTGTCGACCGTGGCGCCGATGAAGATCAGGCCACTGGCGGTGACCAGAGGGCCACCGAGACCGGGGACGCCGTAGTTGATCGCCAACGGTAGCGGAGTCAAATCGCGGATCGTTCCCAACGGCACTTGCCAGCGAATCGCGCCACTGGCGAGGTCGACGGCCGCCAGAGTGCCCCAGGGTGGTGGATTGCACGGGATTCCGAGCGGCGACAGGAGCGTCCGGCGCTCCAATCCATAGGGCGTGCCACGCTGGCGAGCGAGCTCGACGTCGCCCGCCGTCTCACGGCGCTGATCGAACTCCTGGGTAGGAAACAAAGTGACCGCCCAGGCAAGGTCCATGGTGTTAGCTACCAGAAGCTGTCGCTGGGCATCGACCGCGACCCCGCCCCAGTTGGATCCGCCAGCGTTTCCTGGATACATCAGCGTTCCCTGCATCGACGGCGGCGTGTAGATGCCGTCGAACCGCAGCCCCTCCATCTGCTCGCGACACGCTGATCGATCCCAGGGGGTGAGGCCCCAGGCGTCGTGCGGACCGATATCGTGTGGCACCAGCGGCGGCGGGCGGACCGGGAATGGTTGCGTCGGCGCCAGCATCTCGCCCTCGACCCCGCCCTGCGGCACCGGTCGCTCCTCGATTTCGAAGAGCGGTTCCCCGGTCTCCCGGTGTAGCACGAAGAGCATTCCCATCTTCGTGGCTTGAACAACCGCCGGGATCGGCTCCGAGCCACGGACAAGCGTGGTCAGCGTCGGTTGCGACGCAACGTCGAAGTCCCACAGGTCGTGGTGGACGGTCTGGAAGCTCCACACCGGCTCGCCGGTGCTGCCACGCAGCGCGACCACAGAACTGGCGTATGTGTCGATCCCGTGGCGCTGGCCGCCGTAGTAATCCGGCGCACTGTTGCCGGTCGGCAAAAACACCAGATCGCGCGCCTCGTCGACCGAAATGGGCGCCCAAACGTTGGGGGTCCCCGGCGTGTAGTCGAACCCTGGCGGCAGCTCACCGCCGGGCCACTCGTACCCCGGGGGCACCGGGTCCCAGACCCAGCGCAGCGTGCCACTGCGGGCGTCGTAGCCACGGACCACACCACTCGGTGCATCGACGCGACCGTTGTCGTTGACCGCTGATCCGACGACGATGACATCGCCGATGACTGCCGGGGCCGACGTTGCCTGATACTCACCGTCCCAGAGCGTCGGCCCTACGCCTTCCTTGAGGCTGACGGCCCCCTCGGCGCCGAAGCCGGCACACGGTTTCCCGGTGACGCTATCGAGCGCGATCAAGCGCGCGTCGTTCGTGGCTGTCAGGATCCGGCTCCTGCACGAAGCGTCGACCGCCGCGGCCGAGTCGTTCCAGTTGGCCACGCCGCGGCACGTCATCTGGTTCGCGTAGCTGACGCTCTTGTCGATCTGCGGATCGTAGACCCAGCGCTCGGTGCCGGTCTCGGGATCGATGGCGAAGACGCGATTGACCGGGCTACAAACGTAGAGCGTTTCGTCGACCAGGATGGGCGTCGCCTCATAGGCGGTGTTCGACCCGATCGACTCGTCGTCCGAGGGGTCACCGCTGTGATGCGTCCAGGCTACCTGGAGAAAGCGGACGTTCTCGGGCGTGACCTGAGCGAGTGGCGAGTAGCGCTCACCGCCCTGGTTTCCACCGTAGGCCGGCCAACCCGCTACCGGCCCCGCGTAGTCGATCGGTGGAGGGCTTGGCGGCCAATACCACCACAGTCCGAGCACGAGGAGCCCGCCGACGACCAGCCGAGATGCCCGGCTCCTGCTCGTCAACGCCACACCGCTACGCTCCTGGGAGACCGACCCCCTCAAAAGGCCGCGGCTCTTTTTTTGCGTCGAGGGTCGAAACACAATGCCGTTTGACTGGTAACCTATAGTCACACGTCGAAGCTGTGATGGACGGCGAGTGATTATGTGCTCGCTTGCTCGAGTTGAGCGAACAGTGCCGATGGTCGGCGCCACACCCCGTATCCAGCAGCATTCGCAATTGTAAGGAAGAGCAGCAATGGCTGAAGGCACTGTCAAGTGGTTCAACGACACCAAGGGCTTTGGGTTTATCGCGCAGGAAGGTGGTGAAGACGTCTTCGTCCACCAGACCGCGATCACCATGGAAGGCCACCGCACGCTGATGGAGAACCAGAAGGTCCAGTTCGACATCCAGCAGGGGCCCAAGGGTCTGCAGGCAGCGAACGTCCGCGTTCTCTAGCCTGAACGCTGCTTCGGGCCGAACCGGCTCGAACTAGCAAGAATCAAAGCGCCGTCCCGCTTCTGTGCGGGGCGGCGCTTTTTCTAGTGGGCGCGGAGTGCGTCGAGCGGATTGACCCGCGCCGCGCGTCGTGCCGGCACGTAGGTCGCCAGCAGCACCACCACGAAGAGCGCCACGGCAACTACGAGATAGGTCAGCGGGTCAGCGGGGGCGACGCCGAACAACAGCGATCTCATCGTGCGCGCCAGCAACAAGGAGCCTGCCAGGCCAACCGCGACTCCGATCGCTCCGATGCGTGCTCCCTCCGACACCATCATGCGACGCATATCTACTCCCCGCGCTCCGAGGGCCATCCGTACACCGATCTCGCCAATGCGTTGCCGCACGGTGTAAGCCAGGAGTCCGGATACCCCAACGCTACCGAGAACCAGCGCCACCATCGACGCAAGCGCCAGCAACCCGGTGGTGAAGAGCATCGGAGCGGCAGCGCGGTCCACCACCTGCTGGAACGTCTGCAGGCCGCCAATCGGCAGATCTGCGTCCAGCTTCCACACAGCGGCGCGTACGGTGTCGACAACGGTAGTCGGCGGCACTGAGGTTCGCAGCGCATAAGACATCGACTGTGCGAAGTCGGAATCGGCACCGAGCATCGGCATCATCATGAGAGGCGCTGAGGCGGCAGCGACGCTGGCCTTGTGATTGCCGACGACGCCGACAATCGTTAGCCAGCGGGGAGGCGCGGTCGCCGCCGGCCGCTCGGTAGCCACCTGCCTGCCAACAGCGGTCTCGCCCGGCCAGTAGAGCTCGGCGAGATCGCGCGTAACAACGATCGAGCCACTGCGATCCTCGCCGTCGACCCGGGTCAGGAACCGGCCCGAGATCAGCGGTACCTGGAAGGTCTTGAAGTAGCCGGGCGTCACGCGAGTCCGCATCACCAGAGGCGGAAGAGCTTCCTCGTCGGTCGCCCCGTCACGCTCATACAGCAGCACCCCGCCACCGGAGCTACCCTCCAGCGGTAGCCCGCGGGCAGCGGCCGCCGAGTCCACCCCGGGCAAGGCGGCTAGCCGATCGAGGAGCTCTTGATGAAAGGCCGCCGCGCTCACGGGCGTCGGGTAACGGGCCTCTGGCAAAGTGAGCCCGAAGCGCAGCAATCGAGCCGCGCTGAAACCGGGATCGACGGCGCGGAATTGCAGCACACTGCGCACCATCAACCCGGAGCCCACCGACAGCACGAGTGCCAGCGCAACCTGAGCAACTACCAGGAGCCGGCGCAGGGCCAGGGCTCGCGTTCCGGTGGTCACGCCGACGCCCTGTTGCAACCGCGCGCCGATGCCGGCAGCGCGCTGGCCCAGACTCACCGTCCCTTGGATGATCGGCGCCAGGCCGAAAACCATCGCCGACCCCAGTGTCACCGCAGCGCTGAACAACAGGGCACCGCCGTCAACGCCGACCTCGTTGAGTCGTGGGATGGCGGTGGGCGCGGCGAGGATCAACAATCGGACACCGTATTGCGTCATCAGTAGCCCAGCCGCGCCCCCGAGAGCTGCCAGCAACGCGCTCTCGGCAAGGAACAACCGCGCGAGGTGACGGCGGCCGGCCCCGAGTGCGACGCGTACAGCCGTTTCGCGCCGACGATCCTGGGCGCGCACCAGGAACAGCGTGCCGATGTTGGCGCAGGCGACCAGCAGAACGAAGCCGACCGCCCCGAACAGAATCCAGAGCCGCCGCTGGACACCCCCAACCAGACGTACTTTGTACGCTACCGGACTGGCTGCCAGACGAGCGTCCGCGTAGAGCTGCCGTTCGGCGGGCTCGGCCCGAGCGAGCAAGTCGTCGATGCGGGCGTTCATGTCGCGGCGGACGTCGTCGAGATTGGCGCTGGGCTTTCTCAGAGCCAGCGCCTGGAAGCCCCCGAAGCTACCAAAGCTCTCGGCGTCGACCACCACCTCGCTATCGAGCCAAAGCTCGGTGGTCGGGGCCGGGAAATCGAAGCCCGCCGAAAGGACACCGACGACCGTGTACAGCTCGCCGTCGACTGTTATCCGACGACCGATGGCCTCGACATCTCCGCCGTATCGATGCTTCCAGAACGCGTGGCTCAAGACGGCGACGCGCTCGGACTGTGGCCTATCGTCTGCCGGCGTCAGCAAACGCCCCAGTGCCGGGCGTGCCCCGAGCAACTGGTGCAGGCTGGCGCTGGCGATCACCGCAACGGCGCTGCGCGGCTCGTTTGCGCCGCCGGTCAGCGTGACGGGCTTGACGTTCCAGAACCCGACCTGCTCGAGCGTCTCGCTGCGCTCGTCATAGATGCCAACCAGGCCCGGAGACAGACCCAGGCCGTAGAAGTTGATGCCAGGAGCATCGTGTCCGAGCCAGACCAGGCGATCGGACTCGGGGTACGGCAGTGGGTTGATCACCACACTGCGCAGCACTGTGAAGAGCGCCGTCGAGGCGCCTATGCCGAGACCGAGCGTGACGACGGTGACGAGCGCGAAGCCCGGCGAGCGACGCAGCGTCCGAGCCGCCTGCCGCAGATCGAAGAAGAGCCGCTCCACCGGTGTCTCCGCCTCACGGGCTAGTCGACGCTGCCATGCACCACCGGACTCGCCTTGGATTGATCTTGGATTCCCTTCACCAGCAAGTATGCACCGACGGTTAGCGGCAGTACCGGCCACCAACTCTCGATCCAATCGAGCGAGTAGCCGAACAACGTGTGCGACAGGGCGAGGACGCCAAACAGCACCAGGATGCCGCCACCTATGATCGAGCCACCCATCGCCGGCATCTGGAAGTCCTCCGGCAACTCGATCCTCTCGGTGCCCGCGGCGGCGTGGTTGTACAGGGCCGCCAGGCGTCCGGCGTCGATGACGTTGAACAGCCAAAAGAAAAATGTCGCCATTCCGGGCATCGGCTCGACGCTGCGCGGCGCGTTGTTCGCCAGCGTCAGCAACATCAGAAACACCCCGCCCATCAGAAAGCCGCGGGTGTAGTAGCCGATGTAGATCTGACCGAGGCCCGGAGCGACGGACAAGAGCGCCGCCATGCGGGGCGACTTGCGGCGCGGGTCGAAGAGCTGTCGCGGCTCAAACTGCTGTGGCTGCTGTGGCTGCTCAAGCTGAGGTGTCGATGGTTCCATGATCCTGCTCTCTTTGCTGGTCACCGAAATCGATCAACTCCCGCACCCGGCGGCGCAGTCGATGCATCGATTCGATGATCGGGTTTACATGATCTCGCCAGGAACTGGCGATTCGTTCTTCGCTGGCGCGACGCCAGCATCGGGCGATGTCTGTCAGGGTCGCCGAAGCTCCGACCCGCGATTCACAAACGTCGACATAGTCGGCAAGCTGACGTGCGGACTCCGTCCACGTCCGGCCCCCCACGGCCGTCAGCTCGACTGCGCCGGCGGCCACCACGTGCCGTATTTCGACGCCTTGCTGCTCGAGCTCGGTCAGCAAGCGCGGCGGCAGCTCGGCCAAGGGAGCTCCCGGAAACCCGACGACCAAGAAGAGCGCCAGGGTCCCCGCGTATGCACCCTCCAACGCCACGCGTGGCCGCCGCGCGAACCGGTCCCATAACATTCCCGGATCCGGTGCCCGTACCAGCGACAACCAGAGGAGGCGCGCACGGCCACGCCATGACCTCGATTGCTTCGTCACCGTCGCGATCATGACCTGGTTGACGAAGTCACCGTGCGGCTGCAGCTCCGCCAAACGTGGCAGCTCGAGCCTCAGGCGTTCGAGTGCACCTGCCAAGTTGCGACACTCCGGGCAGCTCCCGAGATGTAGCTCCAGCGCCGCGTCGGCGGCGTGTAGCGCCGCGCCGTCACGTTCAGAGCACAGGTACTGGGCACGTGCGCACGGACTCCCGGAGGTAGCTGCCAGAATCGATGTCGCCAGGTCGGCCGGTACGACTGCCGGCGTTCGACCCTCGGTTGCCGCCACCAGCAACGACCGACACTCCCGACAGCGGGACGCATGGGCCCGCATCGGCTCACGCTCCCCGGCGTCGAGGGTCCCCTCGAGCTGCTCGAACAGGGCCTCTTCGAACCGCACACAGTCCATCGGTCAGACCCCGAACGACGGATCGAGCTCGAGCATGCGACGCGCGAGCTCGAGTCGGGCCCTGTTGGCTCGCGCCTTTACGGTGCCCAAGGGAATCGACAGCATTTCGGATATCTCACGCTGCTTGAGCCCCTGAATCTCCTTCAGGAGGATCATCTCTCGATTGATGGAGCTCATCTGGTCAATGGCCCGACGCATGGTCTGTCGTCGCTCGCCGGCGATGCTGGTGGCCTCCGGCCCGGGCGCCGGGTCCGAACCCGCCAGGCGCTCGTCGAGCGGCACACCGCCGAGAGTTGGTCGCGCCTTCAGGTGACGCAGCCGATCGATACTCGCGTTGCGAGCGATCCTGACCGCCCAGGCGACGAAGCTGCCTTCCCGATCGAAGCTCGCGAGGCCCTTGTAGATGTGGACGAACGCCTCCTGGGCCACATCGCGCGCCTCTTCCCTATCCCGTAGGTAGTGGTAAGCCACGGCAAACACCCGCCCCTGAAAACGACGCACCAGTGCCTCCCAGGCGATCTCGTCGCCAGCCCCGCAGCGCGCCAACAGCGTCTCGAGTTCCAAGCAGTTCCCTTTCGTCCTCGGCGGGCCTGGCGGCGTCTGCTCTGACCTCGTCGCCCGTACCCTCAACAGCACTAACGTACGCGCTCCCGAAAGGTTCGGTCGATAGGGGTTATCCTGAGGCGGCGATCGACCCAGATCAACGGTCGCGGAATCGGAGTGGAGATGCGTCGAGCCAATGTTGCGCTGCTGCTGCTCATCGTCCTTTCGCTCGGCGCGGCGGCGCTCGCCGTCCTACCCTCGGCAGCGAACAATCCGTTCGAAGAGCAGACGGCCGGGACCATCGAGCGCCTCTACTTGCTTAGATCCTGGGCTCCCGCGGTAACGCTGGCGCTGGCCGTGGCGAGCCTGGGGCTTGCTTGTCGCGTCTGGTCGCGGTCTGTCTCGTGGTCGGTCCGCAGCGTCTCGGCGGCCGCGTTGATCCTGGGCGTGGCGGCGGCGGTCCTCGCCCGTGAACACTTGATCGAGTGGATGTTCGCGCCGATCGAGACGATCCGTTTCGTTGAGGCCTCCGAGGTGACCCACGTGGCGCAAGGCGACATGGTGCTGGGCGTGGCCGTGGGAAACGAGGCGCGCGCCTATCCAGTGCTCATGACCGCCTACTACCACATTGTCAACGACGAGCTCGCCGACGAGCCCTACGTCGTCACCTACTGAACGCTATGCCACACCGGTCTGGTGTGGCGTTCTCGGGTCAACGGCCGCACGCTGCGATTCCGGCTGGTCGGCATCAACAACCAGAATTTCATCATGGAGGACGAAGAGACCGGCACGTGGTGGCAACAGATCACCGGCGAGGCATTGCACGGGCCGCTGGCCGGCGAGCGACTGGAGCCGATGCCGTTCGAGATGGTCAACTTATCGATCTGGAATGCCGAACATCCCGACGGTGGCGTACTCGCCGCTGAACAAGACCGCCTCGACGACTACGCACCGAGCGATTGGGTCACCGAGATGCAGGCCGACGTCCCGGTTCCCGACGGTCTGGCGCCGGCGGGCGATCTGGCGCCGCGCGACCTGGTGATAGGAGTCGAAGTGGATGGGCGCGCCAAGGCCTATCCGCTCGACCTGGTGGTCGCTCAGACGCCGGTCATGGACCGCGTCGGCGACGTGCCGCTGCTCGTTGCGGTCGCACAGGACGGTCGGTCGGTGCGCGTGTTCGACCGTCGTCTCGACGGCGCGGTGCTGGAGTTGTATGCCCGAACCGACACCAGGACGCCGCTGCTCATCGACGCAGCGACCGGATCCGAGTTCGATTTCAGAGGAGTCGGGGCGACCGGCGTCTATCAAGGCCGAGAGCTGGACAGAGTCGCCGCAATCACCGAGTTCTGGTTCGACTGGCACAACTACCATCCCGACACCTGGGTGTACGAAGCGGGTGAGCTGCCGGGGAGCTGAGGAGCGAACGACCCGCCGTTTCCTGCTATCGTCGCTCGCTGCTGTACCCTCGTGATTGGGCGCGTTGATACTGGTGGATTGATACTGGTGGATCGATACTGGAGGAGGCTAGGGATGCTGTCGAAGCAAGATGGTCTTGGACACACCGGACGAGCCGCTGTCATGGCGGTCTTGCCGCTTCTGATTCTCGGATTGGCGGCGTGTGGCGGCGCCGACGACAGCACGCCCGAAGCGGCTGAGCCGCCACCGGCCGAGGAGCCCACCGCGGCACCCCAGGTCTTCTTCACCACGCCAGCCACCGGCGATACCGTTCAGGCGCCGGTCCACCTGGAGTTCGGGGCCGAGAACTTCACCGTCGAGCCGGTCGGCGACGGAGCGATTCACGCCGGTGCCGGCCACATGCACATCGGCATCGACACCGAATGTCTGCCAGCGGGCATTGTGATTCCGACCGCCAGCCCCTGGGTCCATTTCGGAGATGGCTCGATGCAGATCGACGTCGATTTGACGCCAGGCGAGCACACCATCGTGCTGCAAGTGGGCGACGGCGAACATCGCACGTTGGACGAGCCGGGGCTGTGCAGCGGGGTGACGTTTACCGTCGAGTAGACGACTGTCCGTACGGTCGGGCTTCCATTCTCCGATCGAGGAGTGTCGGGCCGCGGCCGCTTGCAGCTGGCGTAACACTCCCGGCATGGTCTAAACGCGCGGCCGACGAGATCCGTCCCGATGATCAACGTAGAGGAGCTCAGCTACACCTACTCGACCGGCACCACGCCGGCGGTGGCGGGGATCAGCTTCGACATCGACGAGGGTGAGATCTTCGGGTTCCTGGGCCCGAGTGGCGCCGGGAAGAGCACGACGCAGAAAGTGCTCATCGGTCTGCTGCACGAATTCGAGGGCGACGTCTCGGTGCTGGGACGCGAGCTGCAAGCCTGGAGCTCCGAATACTACGAACGCATCGGGGTGTCGTTCGAGCAACCGAACCACTTCCTCAAGCTGACCGCGCTCGAGAACCTCAGCTACTTCGCGTCGCTCTACAGCGGACCGACCGAGCCTCCAGCCAAGCTCCTCGAGGCTGTCGATCTGGCACAGGATGCCGAGACGCGGGTGGGGCAGTTCTCCAAGGGGATGAAGAATCGCCTGACCGTCGCTCGAGCGCTGATCAACCGTCCGACAGTGCTGTTCCTCGACGAGCCTACCGCCGGCCTCGACCCGCTGAACGCCCAGCGCATCAAGAATCTGATTGCGGAGCAACGCGAGGCGGGGGCCACCGTCTTCCTCACCACCCACGACATGTGGGCGGCCGACCAGCTTTGCGACCGCGTGGCGTTCATCATCGATGGTCGTATCGAGCTGATCGATTCGCCGCGTGAGCTCAAGCTGCGGCACGGATCGCCGTCGGTACGCCTCGAGCTGCGCCCGGAGACCAGTTCGACGCGGACGGTTTCCAAGCGTGATTTCGAGCTCGACGGACTGGGCGACAACGACGAGTTCCGAGCCCTTCTGCGGGATCGGCGCGTCGAGACCATCCATTCTCAGGAGGCGACGCTCGAGAAGATCTTCATCGAGGTCACCGGCAGGCGGCTCAGTTGAGGCGGCTGTGGGCGGCAATCCGGGGTGACGCCGTGCGGCAATTTCGCAGCGGCTTCTACCATGTTGGCGGCATCGTGGCGCTGTTCTACATCGGGCTGCTGCAGCTGCTGCCGCAGGACGATCGCGTCAACCTGCCGTTGCTGATTCCGGCGATCCTGATGCTCAACGTGCTGGTAACCACGTTCTACTTCGTGGCGGCGATGGTCCTGCTCGAGAAGTCCGAGGGATCGCTGAGCGCAACCGCCGTGACCCCTCTGCGAACCCGAGAGTATCTGACCTCCAAGGTCGCGACGCTGACTTTCCTGGCCATAGCCGAGAACGTGCTGGTGTTGGCAGCGTTCTACGGCTTCGGGTTTGCGCCGCTGACCCTGCTGCTGGGTACCGTCCTACTCTGCGCGCTCTTGACGCTGGCGGGGTTCGTGGCCGTAAGCCCCTGCGAGTCGATCAACGCGTTCATCATCCCGTCGTCGATCCTGCTCGTCGCGATCGTGCTTCCGCTGCTGGATCACTTCGGCGCCGTGACGGCCCCGTTCAATCTCTTTTTCTACCTGCATCCTGTGCAGCCTTCTCTGGTCTTGCTACGCGCCGCCTTTAACGGCGCCGCCGGTATCGAGTTGGTGTACGGACTGGCGGCAGGTGCTCTCTGGCTCCGGGTCGCTTACCTGGTGGCGGAGCGAGCCTATCGAAACCTCGCGGTCCGGGCCGCGTGAGCGCGGCGCGCGGGCAGCTTGGCGTGGGGCCCCGATGAGAGGACTGTCGCGGGTAATCAAGCTGGCGCCGGTCGACTTCAAGAACGTGCGGCGTGACGCTCTGCTGGCCTGGACCCCGATCCTGCCGCTGGCCATCGCGCCACTGATCCGCTGGGGCGTTCCGCCGGTGGCCGAATACCTGCAGCGCGAAGCGGCACTGGATATCACCGGTTGGTATCCGCTCTTCATGAGCGGCTTCGCGGTCATGATGCCCGGCGTCATCGGCACGGTGGTGGGTTTCCTGCTGATCGACGAACGCGACGATGGGGTGTTCAGCGCGCTACTTGTCACTCCCGTGCCAGAATCCGCGTACCTTGCCTACCGTCTTTGCCTACCGCTGCTCGCCGGCTATGTGATGACGCTGATCACCTATCCGATCGCCGGCCTGACGCCGCTGTCGCAGCTCGACCTCGCGGCGGCGGCGCTTCTGGGCGCTTTCGGGGCGCCGTTCATGGCGCTCGCGCTGGCGTGTTTCGCTGACAACAAGGTCACCGGCTTCGCCATCATGAAGGTGCTCAACGCCGTGCAGATACTGCCTTTGGTGGCCTACTTCGTCTCCGAGCGGTGGCAGCTCGTCATCGGCCTGTGGCCGACTTACTGGCCAATGAAGATCGTCTGGCTGGCGGCCGCCGGCCGGCCGTACGCTGTACACCTGATCGTCGGCCTGGTGGTCAACTTCCTGGCGGTGGGATTGCTGTTGAAACGCTTCAGGAAGATCGCTCATCGCTGACCCCACCATGCGGTCTTCCCAACACGAGGTTCGCCGATGCCCGGCACACTCTTCGCCAGAAGCCTCACGCTATCGGCACTCTTGGTCACCCAGGCCACCGGCGCGGCCGATGCGGCGCAGAGCGAGAGTCAGGAGCTGCGCATTCCTTCCGCCGGGGTGACAATGCGCATACCGGCCGGGTGGCATGAGGGTGGCTTCTCCGGCTCCGCTGTGCTGGCCTCGTACGTCGAAGGCACCGGGTTGTACCCGGGCTTCAGCGTGACGCGGGAAGATCATGACGGGGCCGGACCGCAGGCGGTCTTCGACGGATGGACGGAGCTGCTTTCGTCGCCCACCGTCCAGGCGGTAGAGGCTCTGCAGATCTCTGGGCACCAAGCCTTGCTCGCCGATGTTTCCTGGACCAGCTTGCTGGGGGGGCTGCGTGCGGTGCGCCTCATCGTCGCCCTGGACCGCGAGGTGCTGGTATTCAGCTTCAATGATCGTGCCGCGAACATGACGCCGGAGAGAGCCGACGACTACCGTGCGTTTCTCGGAACCCTGTCGTTGGGGCCCGGGAAATGAGGCGCCGACACCCGCTGGGGGACCGGCACAGTCGTCGAAATCTGTTACCGTCCTCTGGCGTTTCGGCCCTGATCCTGTTAGATCATACGAGCCGACGGTACGAAGATACGGCTGCGAACCAACCATGTGCGGACCTGCCGCTGCGCGACCTTTCGTCGCGTCGATGATGCGGACGCGTTTGGCTGCCAAGAGGTGACTTTCTATGTCTGAGGTGGAGATCATCACCGACGTCGATCCAGCCGTTTCTCGGAGGAACTTCATCAAGGGGGTGATCGCCAGCGGCGCCGCCGTGTCATCCGCGGCCTACCTCTTTCGCGGCGCTGGAACCGCCACGGCACAGGGTGCAGCCGGCGCGGTGGAGCGCCTCGTAACGCTGAACATCAACGGGCAGCAGCGCCGGGTCGACATCCTGCCGCAAGAGACCCTCGCCATGACGCTGCGCTACAAGCTCGGGCTCACGGGCACGAAGCTGGGCTGCGACCGGGCGGAGTGCGGTGCTTGCACGCTGCTGATCGATGGGGTGAACCACTACTCTTGTTCGGTACTGACTCACAGCGTCCGAGGACGTGAAGTGTTGTCGATCGAGGGCCTCGCGAGCCCCACCGGCGAGCTGCACCCAGTGCAGCAGGCAGTCGTGGACGGCGGCGGCTTCCAGTGCGCATTCTGCGCCCCGGGATTCATCATGAGCATGACGGCGATGGTGGCGGACAATCCCGATCCGACACGCGAGGAGGCTGCTCATGCGCTTGCCGGCAACCTCTGTCGGTGCTGCGACTATCACAAGATCCTCGACTGTGCGATGGAAGCGGCTCGTTACACCCGTGAGGGTGTGACGGCGGAGGCAGACTGATGGCCGGTCCCTGGAAGCTCATCGGCGAAGACATCGTGCCGCCCGACCTGGTGGCCAAGATCACCGGCAAAGCGAAATACGCCGAGGACTTTCGCGCTGAAGGCATGCTGTTCGCCAAGATCCTCGCGAGCCCGATGCCACATGCGCGCGTCACGCGCATCGACGCCAGTGCCGCGCTGCGCATGCCCGGCGTCGAAGGCGTGATCACCGCCGAAGATCTGCCACCGACCGACAATCCCTACGCCGAGCGCGCGCTCACCATGGAGCCGCTCTACGAGGGCGAGGCGATCCTGGCGGTAGCCGCGGTCGACGAAACCACGGCTGCGGAGGCGATCGAGCGCATCGAGATCGACTTCGAGCCGTTGCCGTTCGTTGTAGATCCGCTCGACAGCCTTCGTCCCGACGGACCGGACGCGCGGGTAGGCGGTAACAGCTTCGTACGCGAGGAAGGTGAGACGAACCTGCACTCGATCAAGTGGCCCGCCGAGACGTTCGACAACGCCGACGATGGGCTCGCCATGGGAGAGGTGAACGCCGAGTGGGAGGTAGGCGACATCGAGGAGGGCTTCGCGGAAGCCGACTTCGTGCTCGACGAGACCATCGTCCATCAGTCGCTGACGCACCATCCGCTCGAGCCGCGCAGCTGCATGGCGTACTGGCAGAACGGGAAACTGTACTTGCACGCTTCGACCCAGAGCACCCAGCGCACCGCCGGTTCCGTGGCGCGTGGCGTCGGCATCGACGAAGACGACGTCGTGTTCGTGGCCGAGTATTGCGGCGGTGGCTTCGGCAGCAAGATCGCCGGCACCGTCAACATGCCGATCCCGGCTTTGCTGTCACGCAAGACCGGCAAGCCGGTCATGTATCGGGTGACGCGCGCCGAAGAAAACTTCATCGGTCGCGCCCGTTGTGGCTTCCAGGCTCGCGTGAAGATGGGTTGGCGCGCCGATGGCCGGCTCACCGCGCTCGATCTGTTCATCGTGCAGGACAACGGGCCGTACGGCCGCCAGGGTGACATGTTCACCGCCGGCACGGTCGGGTCGCTGGCCTATACCCCCCTGACGATGCGCTTCCGCGGCGTCACGGTGCTCACCAATACCCCGCCGCGTTCGGCCCAGCGCGGGCCGGGCGGCGTGCAGGTGGTGGCGATGCTCGAGCCGCTGATGGATCGGGCCGCGCGCCAGCTCAGCGTCGACCGGGTGGAGATGCGTCGCATCAACGCTGCCGACAAGGACACCCGCTTCGGATCGGGACAGGCCGCATTGACTAGCGCCTTCGTTCGCGAGGCGATCGATCTGGGTGCCGAGCTGTTCGACTGGGAATCCAAGAGCCAGCTGAGCGGCCAGCGCGACGGTACGAAGGTGACTGGCGTCGGCGTCGCCGTAAGCCCGTTCATTGGCGGCAGCGTCGGCTACGACGGCCTGATCGTTCTGAAGGAAGACGGCAAGCTGCGCGTGCATCAGGGCATCGGCAACCTCGGCACGCATTCGGTTGCCGATACCGCTCGGGCCGCCGCGGAAGTCCTCGACTTGCCCTGGGAGCAGGTGGAGATCGTCTGGGGGAGCTCGGCTCGCCATCTGCCCTACAGCGCGGTACAGGCCGGGAGCCAGACCGCCCACGCCCACACGCGTGCCAACTACGCCGCCGGCCTGGACGCCAAGCTCAAACTGCAGGAGATCGCCGCGCGCGACCTCGGCGGCTCGGCGAGCGACTACGACGTCGGCGGAGGTCGCGTAACCAGCCGCTCGAACCGCTCGCGCTCGATTAGCTTCGCGGCGGCGGCACGCCGCGCAGTGGCAATCGGGGGGAGGTACGACGGTCACGAGACCCCGGAGGATATCAATGCCGCGACCGCCGCAGCGGCCGCGGGGCTCGCGGGACAAGGCCTCATGGGAGTGGCGAAGGACGACTTCGGCCGCGAGGGCTCGACGTTCTCCTGGGTGATCGGCTTCGCGCGCGTCGAGATCGACGTCGAGACCGGACAAATGGAGATCGTCGAGTACGTCGGTACCACCGACTGCGGCACCATCTTGCATCCGCGCAGCTTGGGAGCGCAGATCTACGGCGGGAGCATTCAGGGATTCGGCGTTGCTGTGAGCCAGAAATGGGTGTACGACCCACAGTGGGGGGTGCCGTTTACCAAGGGCTTCCACATGGCGAAGCCGCCGACAATGCTGGACATCCCGCTCGACGTCCAATGGGGAGCGGTCAATGAGCCCGATCCCCAGACGCCAGTGGGCGTCAAGGGGATCGGAGAGCCGCCGGTAGGTGCCGGCGCCGGCGCTGTCGCCTGCGCTATCCAGGACGCACTCGGAGCCGCCACCTTCAACCGAACGCCGATTACGACCGAGATGATCATGGCCGAGCTCGAAGACATTCCGGCAGCACCGTTCCGCCGACCCACGGCCCACCTCTAGGAGGGGGAAGAGACGATGGCGATGATTCGCGACATGATGCCGACTTTCGACCTCTTTCAGCCAGGTTCCGTGGGCGACGCGGTCGCGCTACTGGACCGCTACGGCTCCAACGCCTGGACCATTGGCGGCGGCCTCGACAGCTTCGAGTGGCTCAAGGAGCGCATTCGGCGCCCGAGCGTCGTGGTGGACCTCGGATCGATCGCCGAGCTTCGCGGTGTGCGCGTGGCCGACGACGGGATCGAGATCGGCGCGATGACGACCCTCACCGACGTCATCCGAGACGACTTGGTCAGCGCGGGCTACGAGTTGCTGGCGACGGCGGCCGAGGTGGTTGCGACGCCGCAGATTCGCAACCAGGGAACCCTCGGCGGCAACGTGGCGCAGGATGCGCGGTGCTGGTATTACCGCGGCGGCTGGCCCTGCTATCGGGCCGGCGGCAACATCTGCTACGCGGACACACCGACATCCATCAACCGCGAGCACGCGTTGTTCGGCGCCGATCGATGCGTTGCAGTGAACCCATCCGACACCGCCCCGGCGTTGGTCGCGCTCGACGCCAAGATGGTGATCAACAACACGTCGGGGGAGCGCGTCGTCGACGCTGAGGACTTCTTCATCGGTCCCGGCAACGATATCGAACGGATGACGATACTCGAACCCAATGATCTGCTGACCAGCATCCGCATCCCGGCGGCCTGGGCAGGCACTCGCTTCTATTTCGAGAAGGCACGTGATCGGCAGGCATGGGATTTCCCGCTGGTCAACATCGCTTCAGCGATGGAGGTCAGCAACGGCGTCATCCAGCGTGCGCGCATTGTCGTGAACGCGGTGTCGTGCGTGCCCATGCGGCTCACCAGCGTCGAGCAACAGATCCGCGGCGAGCGTGTCAGCGAGGAGCTCGCCGAGGCAGCAGGCGAGGTTGCCATCCAGGGGGCGCGTCCGTTGGTACACAACCGCTACAAGATCCCGTTGATGAAGAACCTCGTGAAGCGCGCCATCCGCGACGCACAGGCCTGAGGGCGCCCGCCAATGGATTTTCTCCAGTGGGATCAGAATCCGTGGGGTCAGGAGATTCTCGTTCGTATCTCCTGGAACCTGTTCTGGATCGCCCTCATCGCCGGCCTGCTGTTCGTTGTCGCACACCTGATCTTCCGCCGCACACTGGTTCCCAAGATCGCCGCCTCGGCAGCGGCCGCGGGAGACCAAGGGGCCAGCGCGCCGGCCGGCGTGCCGGAAAAGGTGGCGCGCCACTCCTCGGCATCGCGGAGCTTCCACTGGTTGATGGCGATCTCGATGTTCGTCCTACTGATCACCGGATTCGCCCCGGTGGTGGGTCTCCAGTTCGCCTGGGTGACGATCCACTGGATCGCCGGCCTCGTCCTGATCGCCTGCGTGCTCTTCCACATCGTGCACGCGACCATGCGCGGCAACTGGCGATCGATATGGTTCGAGAGCACGGACCTGGAGGACATGCGACGGCGCCTCCGACGGGCGATGGGACGTCCAACGGACCAGCCAAGCAAGGACCCGAAATACCCGCTGCCCAACCGCCTCTACCACCACGCCGTGGTGGTCACGTCGATCATGGCGATCGGCACCGGACTGGCCATGATGGTGCGGGTGGAAACACCTTTCTGGGCCCGCAACCCGTACCTGTTCACCGATCAGACGTGGGGCTGGGTCTACGTGCTGCACGGGCTCGGGTCGATCGGTCTGGTGACGCTGGTCATCACCCATGTGTACTTCGCCGTGTTGCCCGAGAAGCGCTGGATCACCAAGTCGATGATCTTCGGCTGGATCCATCGCGATGAGTACCTCGAGCATCACGATCCGGCGCGCTGGAGCGTTGCCGGTGCAGACTCCGGCAGCGACTCCGACGCTGCGTGACCCCGCCCGCGGGCCGGGCATCGATGAGCCAATCCGACAGGTTCGTTCTGCGTCCCGGTGCCTTCCGTCGCCGCGTCCCCTGAACACCAGCGCCGAGCTCGACCGATGAACGATCTGCAGCGACACATCGACACGCTCGAAGAAAGCTACGAGTTCATGCTCGCCTATGCCGCACAAGGGCTCGAAGGCGATGCGGGGAGCAAGTCAGGGGGCCAGCTGCGCGAGTTCCTGCAGCGGTCGGTTACGGCGCTCGCCGAGCTCCCGGCGACCGCCGCGACCTATGCGGCCGGCGACGACGACGCCGCCATCGCAGCCTATGCCGATTTCATGGCGGTGCTCGAACGCGACGCGCGTAGCGGACGGGCCGCAATCCAGCTGGTGTTGTCGCAGCCATCTATCAGCTCGCAGCTGGTCGACAACCTCAACGCGTCGATCCACTTGCGCGCCCTGCTCACCGACTTGTTTCTGCTCGACGAGTTGCTGAAGCTGAGCGCGCAATAGCAGGTCGGACCCATGGCGCATGCGGAGTTGCCGGTACCGCGGCTGGAGCTGCCGGAAGAGGCGCTTCAGGAGCGCTTCGATCGCCTCCAGGAAGCGTTGGTGCCCCTCTGGGAGTCGATCTCGCACCTGAATCAGGAAGAGCAGACGATCGTCGTCGTGCCGTCCGTCTCGCTCGACTTCGCCCTTCGGCCGTCCGAGATGCAGGCCTACGAGGAGCGCCTGCTGTTCCTCTTGCTGCTGCTGCGACAGCCGCGAGCGCGCATGGTGTACGTCACCGGTCAACCGGTGCTGGAATCGGTCATCGACTATTACCTTGCGCTGCTACCCGGGTTGGTTCCGAGCCACGCACGGGCCCGTTTGTTCATGCTGGCCGTCGGCGATGGCGATCCGATCCCGCTGACGCACAAGGTTCTACAGCGGCCCCGATTGATCGACCGCATCCGGGGCCTCGTAGCCGATCCGCAGCGCGCTCATCTGGTGCCGTTCAACACCACGTGGGCGGAACGCGACCTGGCGTTGCGGCTCGGCATCCCGATGTACGGCAACGACCCGCGCCATGAGCATCTGGGGTCCAAGAGCGGTAGTCGGCGGCTGTTCAAAGAGGCGGAGGTTCCCTGTCCCGCCGGCTTCGAGGACCTGCGATCGCTCGACGACATCGTCAACGGAATCGTCGAGCTGAAGAAGTCCCGGCCGCAGTGCCCGGCGGCCGTCGTCAAGCTCGACGCCTCGGTATCCGGCGAGGGCAACGCTCAGGTCGACCTAACCGGAGTCGAGCCTGAGCCGGCGGCAATCGAGCAAAGAGTGATGGAGATGACCACCGAGATGGTGGGCTTGTCCGCCGACGAGTATCTGGCAAAGTTCGCCCGCATCGGCGGGATCGTCGAGGAGCGCATCGTGGCCGACGGGGTTCTCAGCCCCAGCGTGCAGCTCCGCATCACACCGCTCGGCGAGGTGCAGCTACTCTCGACACACGATCAGCTCCTCGGGGGCCCGACCGGGCTCAGCTTCCTCGGCGCGCGGTTCCCGGCCGACGACGCCTACGCATCGATGATCTCCCAGGAGGCGTTGAAGATCGGTGCGCTGGTGGCGCACGAAGGCGTCATTGGCCGCTTCGCAGTCGACTTTCTCACCGCCAAGCAAGACGACCAATGGTGCGCCTGGGCCATCGAGGTGAACCTCCGTAAGGGTGGCACGACACATCCGTTCCTGACCCTGCAGTTCCTCACCGATGGCGAGTACGACTGGAACACCAACGTCTTTCGAACCCGGGGCGGTCAGTCTAAGTGCCTCATCGCCAGTGACCACATGGAGTCCGAGGACTACCGGGTGCTCGAGATTGATGACCTGTTTGATGCCATGGTCGCGAACCGGCTCCACTTCGACCATTCACGGCAGCGCGGGATTGTGCTGCACATGCTGGCATGCCTCGGGGATTGCGGCCGCTTCGGCTTGACGGCGGTCGGCGACTCGGCCGACGACGCCGAGACGCTGTACCACGAGGCGGAGGACGTGCTGCTCGCGACGGCGCGATCCGCGCGACTCGATCGGGGGCTTCCGAGCACCGACGACGACGCCTGAACCTGGGTCTCCCGGGCACTGAAAGGACGACGGAGACGCGCCGCGCGCCTAGCGACGCGGTGCTAGAATTCGCCCCGAAAATCGTGCCCGGTCCCTTGGAGTCCGAGATGTCGACCGAACAAGACGACAAAGACCTGGTTCTGAGCGAGCTCGAAACGGACGAGCTCGTCGACCAGATGCACGACGATCTGTACGACGGGCTGGCGGAGGAGATCGACGAGGGCACCACCATCCTGCTGGACCGCGGGTGGGACGCGAAGAAGGTGCTCGACGACGCGCTGGTAAGCGCTATGAACGTCGTCGGGGAGGACTTCCGCGACGGAATTCTCTTCGTTCCCGAGGTCTTGATGGCAGCCAACGCCATGAAGGCCGGCATGGCGATCCTGCAGCCGATCCTCACCCAAACCGGCGCCGAGCCCGTCGGCAAGATGGTCATCGGCACCGTGAAGGGCGACATTCACGACATCGGCAAGAACCTCGTCGGCATGATGATGGAGGGTGCCGGGTTCGAGGTCATCGATCTGGGCATCAATACCGACGCCGACTCCTACATCGGGGCGCTGAAAGAGCACCGTCCGGACATCCTCGGCATGTCTGCCCTACTCACCACCACAATGCCGTACATGAAGGTCGTCATCGACACCCTCAAGGAGCAGGGCATGCGCGAGCAGTTCATCGTCATGGTGGGCGGCGCACCGCTCAACGAGGAGTTTGGACAAGCTATCGGCGCCGACGCCTACTGCCGCGACGCCGCGACCGCGGTCGAGATCGCCAAGCGACTCGTAGCCGAGCGGCGCGCCTCCTGACCGACGGACGTCGTGGCACAGCTGATCACTATCTACTGGCGGGATATTCCGGCCCAGGTAATTGGCCGCAGCGGACGCACCAGCGTCAAGGTCGAGCTGTCGCCGCGATTCGCCGACGCGATCGACTCCGCCGCCATGCGCGCGGGACGCGGTGGTAGCGACGAGTACCTCGCCGACTGGCGCCGTGATCGGCGGCCCTGTTCGGGCGATCTCGAAGCAATCGTGGCCTCGGAGGTGGCGCGACTCGAAGGCGAGTTTTCCGAAACCGTGCTGCGCGCTATGGTCCGGGCCAACGGCCTGGCTGAACCGGGTGAGGCAACCCCATGACGGACACCGTAATCAGCTCGGCAACGCGCGAGGTCACGATCGGGTTCGATCGCCCGTTCGTGGTCATTGGCGAACGCATCAACCCGACCGGCCGCAAGCTCCTCGCCGCCGAGATGAAGGAGGGTGACTACAGTCGGGTAGAGGCTGACGCAGTGGTTCAGGTCGCCGCCGGCGCCACCATGCTCGACGTCAACGCCGGCATCCCGCTGGCCGACGAGCCGGCGATCCTGGCACGATGCATCGAGCTCGTGCAGTCGGTTACCGACGTGCCGTTGTCGATCGACTCCTCGATCGTCGCGGCGCTGGAAGCGGGGCTCGCGGTGTATCAGGGAAAGCCGTTGCTGAACTCGGTTACCGGCGAGGAAGAACGCATGGAGACCGTACTGCCGCTGGTAAAGAAGTACGGCGCTGCCGTCGTGGCGATCTCCAACGATGACACCGGAATCTCTCAGGACGTCAACGTACGCTACGCGGTGGCCAAGACGATCGTCGAACGTGCCGCTGACCATGGAATTCCGGCGAGCGATATCGTCGTTGACCCACTGGTCATGCCGGTCAGCGCTATCAACGATGCCGGGCGCCAGGTGCTCGAGCTAGTGCGCCGATTGCGCTCCGAGCTCAAGGTGAACACCACGTGCGGTGCATCCAACTTCAGCTTCGGCCTGCCGAATCGGCACGGGTTGAACTCGGCGTTCATCGCCAGCGCGATCGGGGCCGGGCTCACGTCAGCCATCACCGACCCGCTCGACGCCGGCATCATGCAGGCTGCGCGTGGTGCCGATGTCATCGCCGGTCACGATCCGGAGTGCGGGCGCTGGCTCGCCGCTTACCGGGAGGTACCTGCAGCCGGCACCGAGCGCCAGCGGCGCGGACGGCGGCGGCGCCGGAGTCCGTGACCGGCCGGTGACCGAGCGCGACGCTCTGATCGTCTTTACCCCATCGGGGATACGCGGCCGATTCCCCCTCGACACTCCCGTTCTCGACGCCGCCCGACAGCTGGGTGTCGACGTGGATTCGGTCTGCGGCGGGCGCGGCATCTGTGGCCGCTGCCAGGTGACCCTGAGCGAAGGCGAGTTCGCCAAGCACGCGATCACCTCGACCACCGACCATCTCACACCGCTGTCGGAGCCCGAGCAACGCTACGCCAGCAAGAGCGGCCTCGCGGAGGGACGCCGGCTGAGTTGCCACACCCGTCTACGCGGTGACGTCGTTATCGACGTACCGGCGAGCAGCCAGGTACACCGCCAGGTTGTGCGCAAGGAGCTCGAGGCTCGCGATATCGAGCTCGACCCGGTGGTTCGATTGCACTTCGTCGAGGTCGCGGAGCCCGACATGGACGATCCGACCGCCGACCTCGAGCGGCTCTATACGGCACTCGAGCAAGAATGGGGCCTGGTTGACCTGAGCTGCGATCCCACCGCGTTGCGCCAGATGCAACCGGCGCTCCGTGCCGGCAAGTGGTCGGTCACCTGCGCCGTCCGGGAAGGAAGGGATCTCGTCGCCATCTGGCCTGGCTTCATCGAAACCGTCTATGGCCTGGCCGTGGATGTGGGCTCGACCACCATCGCGGCCCACCTGTGTGATCTCTCCACCGGCGACATGGTCGCGAGCGCCGGACTCATGAACCCGCAGATCCGCTTCGGTGAAGACCTGATGAGCCGGGTCTCGTACGTGATGATGAACCCCGGCGGCGACGAGCAACTCACTCGGGTCGTACGCCAGGCAGTCGCCGAACTGATCGTGGAAGTAACCGACGCCACCGGCGGTTCGCCGGCCGATATTCTCGAGATCACGTTGGTCGGCAATCCGGTGATGCATCATCTGCTGCTGGGTATCGATCCGACACCGCTCGGTACGGCGCCGTTTGCGCTTGCGACAGCGGCCGCCACGACGCTGCCTGCACGGCAGCTCGACCTGGGGTGCCATCCGGGGGCGCGAGCGTACCTGCTGCCGTGCATCGCCGGCCATGTCGGCGCGGACACTGCCGCCGTGGTCCTGTCTGAGGCCCCCTACCGCGACGACGCGGTCACGCTGCTCGTCGACGTTGGCACCAACGCCGAGCTCGTGCTCGGAAACCGTGACCGCCTGGTGGCCGCCTCCAGCCCCACCGGACCCGCCTTCGAAGGGGCTCAGATCAGTTGCGGCCAGCGTGCCGCCCCAGGAGCGATCGAAAGGGTGCGCATCGACCGCGAAACCCTGGAGCCGCGCTTCAAGGTAATCGGCTGCGACCTTTGGTCAGACGAGCCCGAGTTCGCCGCCCAGACCGAGGCCACCGGCGTCACCGGAGTCTGCGGCTCAGGCATCATCGAGGTGGTCGCCGAGATGTACCTGAGCGGCATCATCGACCCCGATGGCGCCATCGACGGACGGGTCGCCGAGCGCAGCCCGCGGGTCACCGCCGACGGTCGCACGCATGCGTACCTGCTGCACGACGGCGAGCCACGGCTGCGAATCGTGCAAAACGATGTGCGGGCGATTCAACTGGCCAAGGGTGCGCTGTATGCCGGGGCGCGGCTGTTGATGGAGCGGCTCGGAGTGGAGAAAGTCGACCGCATCCGCCTCGCCGGCGCCTTCGGCAGCCACATCGACGTGAAGTACGCCATGGTTCTGGGCATGATCCCCGACTGCGAGCTGGGTCAGGTGTCATCGGCCGGCAACGCCGCGGGCGCCGGCGCCCGCATCGCCCTGCTCGACGCCAGCGCCCGCACCGAGATCGAAACCTGGGTACGCCGGATCGAGAAGGTAGAGACGGCGGTCGCCGAGCGTTTCCAGCACCATTTCGTCAATGCGATGGCGATACCGAACAAGGAGGAGCCGTTCCACGAGCTCGCCAAGAGCGTGAAGCTGCCCGCCCGCGGACCGACTTCCGACGATGATCGACGCCCGCGGCGGGGACGCCGGCGTCGGGGCGCGGCGAGCGACTGATCGATCAGTCTCGCAGCGCGCGAAATCGACGGCGCTTCTCAGCCCCGCGGCGCGCGACGTCGGCGGCGCCTCTTGGGCGCCTCGCGGCCGGCCGAGCTTCCGGCAGAGCTCAGGCTCATCGGAGCCGGAACTACGGGAAGCTCCTCCTGAGACTCGAAGCCGGAAGTGATCAGGCGTTGTAGTTCCGTGTCCACCGCATCATCCGTCTCGGGTGGCACGTACTTGGCGAGACGATCCTCGACTTCGTCGGCGGCGCGCTCAGGAAGCTCCTTGCCACCGCGCCGAATCCAGGTCTCCCGGTTTTCGCGATCGATGACCGGGCTAGTGAGATACAACTCCTGCGGCCAGTGCTCCAGCGTGTGCTCGGAGGTGATGAGGTGATTCTCGGCCATCAGCTCATTGGCGAGGTCGGCTACTTGCAGGTCGTCCAGGGGCCGTGCCTCACGCACGAAGTGGAGCGCCTGGCCGCACATCTCGTCGTCAAATACGAGCTTCGCGAGGCTGGAGACCAGGAGGAAGTCGAGCAGTCCCGGACCCGAAACCGAGTTGATTCCGGCGAGCGCTGCCAGCAACGCCGAGCCGAATGTCTCGGCCCCCGCCTGCGCATCGAGCAGCTTGCCGTCGCTGAGCGCCATGTATGCCTGTGTGGGCAAATCGAGTGACTTGGCGACCGCCACATAGGCGGTGTCGAGATGCAGCGCTTCAATCGCCGCCATCGGTGCGCTTGCGGCTTTCATGTGGAAGGTCGCCGGGGCACCGCCGAAGATCACCGGCGTTCCCTGGCGCGCAATCTGAGCCATCGTTAGCCCGGCGAGCACGTCGATGGTATGAAACACTGTAGCTCCCACCAGCGTCACCGGGGCAATCAATCCCATCAGCGTCACCGGCACGATCTCCACCGGGATGCCTCGCGCGGCGCAGTCGAGAATGTTCTGGCAGGAATCCTCGCCGTAGCGGAAGTTGCCCGTAGCCGTGATCGTGAAGATCGACATCGGTCGTGCGATGAGGTCAGCAGCATCGTCGCGGAACAGCTGCATCATGTCCGCCATGCGCGGCACACCGTGTTCGGTGAAAGCCCCTGAGACCACCGGCTTGCAAGTGTTCATCAGGCACATATACAGCCGCCACGCGTCAGAGACCTGCGCCTCGATGTCGTTGTTGGTCGAGAACGCAGTGGCCGGATAGGCAATGTTCGACAGCCCGTCGCAGACACGGATGTACTCGGCGAAATCGGTGGAATCCGCCAGCCGCGTCTCACCGGTGCGGTGATCGAGCACTTTGAGTCCACTCGAGGCGGGCACGAAGTGAACGTTGTTGCCACCGATCTCGGTGTACGGGGCGCCGTGGCGATCGAAGAGCGTGAAGGACTTGGGCGTGCTGGCGATCGCCGCCTCGACCACGTCGGCCGGGAACAGCACGCGAGCGCCCGCTGCGTCGAGTGGTAGCCCGTGGTCAAGGAGCCGTTGCCGCATCGCCGGGCCGCGAATCTCCATTCCGGTTTCGGCCAGGAATCGCTTGGCCTCATCGAGGATCTGCCCAATGAGATCGTCGCTCAGAATGTTGAGAGTGGGACGCATGAACTCCTCGCAGCAGCGGCGGCAGCCTCGGACCGTCGGTAAGACTATCGACGCTCGCGCAAGACGGCAACGCGGCCTCTGCTAAGCTTCCCCGGCCTCGACACCCTTACCGTTCATTCTTGCGAGGACCGTGCTCAGAATCCGCACCAAGCTGATCGTGGTGCTCATCCTCGCATCGGCCCTGGCCGCCACGACCCCGCGCCCGGTCCGGTCGCAGAGCACTGACGACTGGCCACAGATTCTCGGGCCGCGACGCGACGGTACCTCCCCATCCACCCACATCGCTGCCTGGCCCGAGGACGGTCTGTCGGTGCGCTGGAAGCGGGATGTCGGGGAAGGCTTCGCCGGCCCGGCCGTGGCCGGCGGCCGCGTGCTTCTGTTCCATCGCGTCGCCGGGGCGGAGGTGCTGGAGTCGCTCGACCCGACGACCGGCACCGTAGCGTGGTCGGCGTCTTCACCGACGGAATACCGGGACGATTTCGGCTTCGACGAAGGTCCCCGGGCCACCCCGACAGTGGCACACGGACGAGTCTTCACCTTCGGGGCCCAGGGCGTGCTGCAGGCGAGCGATCTTGAAACCGGCGCCAGGCTATGGTCGGTCGACACGCACGCTCGCTTCGGCGTTCGCAAGGGGTTCTTTGGCGCCGCCTCGGCGCCGCTGGTCGACGGCGATCGGGTAATGGTGAACGTTGGGGGCAACGAGGCCGGGATCGCCGCATTCGACGCAGCCAGCGGCGAGGTGCTGTGGACTGCGACGAGTGACGAAGCCAGCTACTCCGCTCCGGTAACCGCCGAGATCGGCGGGCGACACAGCGCGCTCTTCTTCACCCGCAGCGGTCTGGTCGAGATCGACCCGGTGAGCGGAAGCGTGCTCGACGACTATCCCTGGCGATCGCGCTCACGTTCATCCGTCAACGTGGCGACACCCTTGGTGATCGGCGAACGCGTCTACCTGTCGGCAAGCTACGGTACCGGCGCCGTGCTGCTGGAGCGCGGCTCGGACGGATTCGCCCCGATCTGGTCGTCCGACGATGCCTTGACGAACCACTACGCCACTAGCGTCCATCACCAGGGCTACCTCTACGGCTTCCACGGGCGGCAGGAATACGGGCAGTCGCTGCGTGCCGTCGAGCTGCAAACGGGTCGTCTGGCGTGGGAGGTCGAGCGGTTCGGCGCCGGGACGCTGATGCTCGTGGGCGACCGACTGCTGATTCTCCGGGAGCGCGGCGAGCTGGTGCTCGCCGAGGCTTCGCCGACGGCGTTTCGGCCCCTCGCTACCAGCCGCATCCTCGACGGGATCGTACGCGCCTACCCGGCGCTCGCCAACGGCGTGCTATTCGCCCGCAGCACGCACGAGCTCGTCGCGGTCGAGCTTCCGCCGTTGACGGCCGGTCGGCCCTAGTGGCCTGTAGCGCGACCGCCACGCGCGGCGCGCCCCCTGTCTATCCCGTCGGCCTGCGAGACTTCAGCTAGGCCTGCGGAACTTCAGCGCGAACCGATCAATCGTCCAGCGGCTACCGCGGAAGCTCTCGTCGAAATCGTCGTCCGCGTTGGCGTACATCTCCGAGCGCTCCACGAGCTCGAAGCCAGCCGCGGTCAGCGCGTCCACCACAAGCTGCTCGTTGATACGGTGCGTGCTCTCGTCGAAGCCCTCCTTCGGCGTGCGCGCATCCACCACTCCGAAAATGCCGCCGGGCTTGAGCGCCGCCAGGTACGACGCGTACACCGGGCCGGTATTGCCGCGGTTCTCCAGGTCGTGGATGTTCCGCACGGTGATCATCACGTCGACGCTGCCAGACCGCACCTCGGCAATGTCGGCGAACACACTGACGTTCGATAGTCCGGCCGCCTCGACGCGCTCCGCTACACGGCCACGACGGTCGGGGCCGGCGAACACCTGTCCGTGCTCTACGAGCAACGACAACAGGTGCGTGTTGTAGCCACCGCCGGGCATCAGATCGACGACCGTCATGCCGGAATCGACGCCGAAGAACTCGTACAGCTCCAGCGGCTTGCTGCCTGAATCGCGCTCACGGTCGGCGTCGGTTCGAAGCGGATCATCCAGGGCGCTATGTTGCGCCAGGCCGAGGCCGGCAACGACGGCGAGCGCCAGCACAGCGCCTGACAGGGAACGCGGGTTCGTATGGCTCTTCCACAGCATTGACGTACTCCGGGCGGACGGGGATCGATCGAGCGAGCCCTATCTATCCCACACGCGACGCACAACGCCAAGGGCCGGGCGGCGCGCGACGTAAGCCACTCAAGGCGTGGCGCTCAGGCGGGCCTCGAGGCGGCGTTCGAACAGCTGGCATGCTTGCGCGCGCAGCGCCGACCCGACGATTACCGACTCGCCCAGCTCCAGATGCTGATCGGTCGTCCCGTCGTAGGCCGGCCAATACGGCAGCCCGTCGCCGTTGGGGTCGCCCGTAGTCGCGAACCGCACCCAGTAGCCGCTCATGACACGCGCCAGTTCCGTGTCCGCTGCGCTGTGCGGGAACCACGACTCGTACTCCAGATTGTCAAAGACGTAGGCGATCTCGGCGGCGTGGAAAGCGCCGAGTTGACCGGGGCCCGGAAACACCCGGGTAAAATGGTAAAGGTACGCATCGCTGGAGACGTGCTGCATCGATCGCGCCTGGAACTTGGTTGGACACAAATAGTCATCGTCCGTTCCCTGGCGTAGCAACGCCGGCCGCACTTGCTCGGCACTGTCGACCGGATAGACCTCGAGCGCGTCGGCCACAAGATCGCCGTAGATCCGACCCATGCGTTGCCGATAGCGCTCGATGCTGACGTCGCCGTCACCCAGGAAGACGGTGTACTCGTCGGCGTTGATGCCCACCAGCAACGGCACGTCGAGCTGCGCGCCGTCGCCGAAGGCCCGCGCCGTCACATCCGGCAGCACCCAGCCATCGACGATCGGGGCACCGAACCCGGCGCGCGCCTCGCGGCCAACGGCCAGGATCTCGTCGGCGCTCTTGGCGCGCAGCTTCTGCAGCGCCCGCGGGTCACCCTCGGCAACACCGAGCGCTTGCGCCAACCGAACCCCGACGGTCTCAGTGCTCGCCAGCGTCCGGTAGCCGTAGAATCCGCCGCTCTCCGAGATCGCGCCCTGCACCAACCCGGTGGCGAGCGGCGAGGTCAGCAGCGAGATGATATCCGCGCCGCCGGCCGACTCGCCGAAGATGGTGACGCGGTCGCGGTCACCGCCGAACGCCCCAATGTTGCGCTGCACCCAGCGTAGCGCCGCCAGCTGGTCCAGCAAGCCGTAGTTGCCGGATGATCCCTCCGGCGACTCGGCCGACAGTGCCGGGTGCGCCATCCAACCCAGCGCCCCGAGTCGATAGTCGATAGTGACCACGACGACGCCCTGCCGCGCCAGGTTCGCACCGTCGTAGGGGATCTCTCTGGTGGTCCCGTTACTGTTGCCACCGCCGTATACCCAGACCATGACTGGGAGGCGTTGGTCGCTGCCCCAGTTGGCGGTCCAGACGTTCAGGTGCAGGCAGTCCTCGCTGATCGGTCCGAGCTCCGGGATGACCGCGGGGTCGGCACCGAACAGCGTTGCGATCCCGCGCGAGTAGGAGACATTGCCGCCGGACTGGACACACCCGACTGCATAGTCGGTGGCGTCCTGAACGCCCGGCCTCGGGACGATCGGCGCCGGTGGCCTCCATCGCAGATCGCCAACCGGCGCGGCGGCGTACGGGATTCCCTGGAAGATCGCCTCGCGGTCGTTGGCGCCGAAACGACCTTCATAGATCTCTCCATCTGCCCTGGCGTGCGGCACCGCCTCGGACCCCGGAGTCGCACAGCCGACGGCGAGCACGATGACGGCCACTGCAACACCACGCAGGCGGCCGCCTGGCATGATCGTCCTACGACCTGCGCTCATCGGTCTCTCCTGATCGTCATCGGGTGCGTGCTAGACTCGGCCGCTCTCTCGACCGAGCCGTTGCCCGAGCCAGCTTGCCACCCACACGGTAGTACGCGCGTTGTTGACGAAGCTTCCCAACCTGCTGCCGGCAGCGCTTCGTTTCCTGCCCGTGATTCTGGTGACCGTCCTGCTGACAGGAGTTCGGCCGGCCCCCGGCGACGCGTTCGCCGGCAGCGGGGGGCTGCGCTCGGCAAGTGAACAGGTGCCGACCGACCCCTCCATCGAGGATTTGGCCGCCGACCCGCGGGTACGCGCCATGCTCGCCGCCCTGCAACAGGGGGAAGCGGCCACGATCGACGAGCAGATCGCGGTGTGTGAGATCCCGGCGCCCCCCTTCAACGAACAACAACGCGCTGCCGACTATGCTCGACGGCTGCTCGAAATCGGTGTCGAGAACGTGCGCACTGACGCGGTCGGCAACGTTGTCGGCGAGTGGTCCGGAACAGCACCGGGCCCACTGGTGGTGTTGTCCGCCCACCTCGACACAGTGTTCCCGCCGGGCACGGACGTCAGCGTGACCCGCGACGGTGGTGTCCTGAAGGGTCCCGGCATTGTCGACGACTGCCGCGGATTGGCGGTGGTGCTGGCCGTGGCTCGAGCCTGGGTCGAAAGCGGTGCGAGACCGGGCGGCCGGCTGATGTTCGTCGCCACGGTCGGCGAGGAAGGCGCCGGCAACCTGCGGGGGGTACGCCACCTCTTCGAGTCCGATCTCGGACAGCGCATCGACGCCTTCGTCTCCGTGGACGGCGCCGGCAGCTCGATCACCCATGGCGCCGTCGGTAGCCATCGCTACAAGGTCACCTACCGGGGCCCGGGAGGCCACAGCTTCGGGGCGTTCGGTATGCCCAACCCGATGCACGCGCTCGGCCGAGCAATCGCCAAGATCGCCGACTTCCAGGTACCCACGGAGCCCAAGGTGACGTTCAGCGTCGGCATCCTCGAAGGAGGCACGTCGGTCAACTCGATCCCGTTCTCCGCCGCGATGGCGGTCGACATGCGATCGCTCGACGTCAACGCGCTGGAGGAGATCGATTCGCAATTTCGCGCCGCGCTGCAGGATGCCCTTGACGAGGAGAACGGTCGCTGGGACAGCGCTGTCGAGCTGACCTTCGACATCGACGTCATCGGCATCCGACCCGCAGGCATGCAGCCCGAAAGCGCGCCGATCGTACAGACAGCGCTGGCGGCGGCACGTCAGGCTGGCATCGACGCCCGGCTCGGCAGCGCCAGCACCGACGCCAACATACCTATCAGCCTCGGGATACCTGCAGTCACAATCGACGGTGGCGGCCACGGTACCGGCGCCCACTCCCCCTCCGTCGAGACCTTCGATTCGCGCGATAGCTACCGCGGATCCCAGTGGGCCCTCCTGTTGACCGTGGCTCTTACCGGTGTCGAGTAGCGAGCCGGTGAAGCCCCCGGACGGAACGGTCGGCGGGAGCTGGCGGTTGCTGGCGGTGGCCGCGCTCGGCGTGGCCATCTGGGCAACTCCGCCGCCCACGGCGATCGACGCTCGAGCGTGGCACCTGTTCGCCATCTTCATCGCCACGATCTTCGCGGTGCTCATTGACGCGATGCCGATCCTCAACGCGTCGCTATTTGCGGTAGCCATTGCGGTGCTCAGCAGGACGCTGACGCCGGCCGAAGCCTATGCGGGCTTTTCGCAGAGCTTCCTGTTGCTCATCCTCATCGCGTTCCTGGTCGCCCGTGCGGTGGTTAACTCGGGTCTCGGCGCACGAATCGCCTATCTGATCATCGTCCGCCTTGGCGGCTCAACACTCGGGCTCGCGTACAGCGTCATCATTACCGACATGCTCATCGCACCGGTGTTTCCTTCCAATACGGCGCGATCCGGTGTGCTCTACCCGATCCACTATGCGTTGGCGCGCCAGAGCGGTTCGCGGCCTCAGGACGGTACCCAGCGCCGCATGGGCAGCTTCCTGATGCTGGCCGGGATGACAGGTCTGACGATCTCGTCGACCATGTGGCTCACGGCAATGGCGGCTAATCCTGCCGGTGCCGCGATGGCCGTGGAGGCAGGCGTCGAGGTGTCGTTCGGCTCGTGGGCCCTGGCAGCCTCGCTGCCGTCCCTGGCGGCCTTGCTGATCGTGCCGTATCTCCTCTACCGCGCCTTCCCGCCTGAGGTAAAGCGCACCCCGGAGGCTCCTGCAGCGGCGGCCGCCGGATTACGCGAGATGGGCCCGATGTCGCGCCAGGAGTGGATCACCGCTGCGACCTTCGCCGGCATGATCACCGCCTGGGCGTTGTCGGCCACGTATGGCATCAACACCGCCGCGGTGGCGTTCCTCGGACTCGGCGTGCTCATGCTTGCCAACGTCTTCACGCTCGACGATCTGAAGGAGCGCGGCGACGCGCTGGGCATCTACACATGGTTCGCCATCATGTACACCCTGTCGACACAGCTCAATGCCCTGGGCTTCATGGCGGTCGCGGCGGGGGGTATGGCGGCTCGACTCACGGGGTTGTCCTGGCCGCTGGTGTACGTGGCGCTGGTGCTGATTTATGTTCTGGTCCACTATTTGTTCGTATCGCAAACGGCGCACATGTTGGCGCTCTACGGAGTTTTTCTGAGCGTCGGTGTGGAGGCAGGCGTGCCGGCGGCGCTGATGGCCTACATGCTGCTCTTCGCCAGTAACTTCTTCGCCGCGATCACGCCGCAGGGATCGAGCGCCAACGCCATCTTCGTCGGCAGCGGCTACCTCGAACAGCGCCAGATCTACCGCTATGGCGGACTGGTAACCGTGCTCAACCTGATCGTGTATCTGGTGATCGGCACGCCCTGGATCCTGTGGGTTACCTGACGAATCCGGGCAACGACGATCCGCCAGCTTTCTTCCACCACGGCCTGCTAGAGTCCACCACGTCGGCATGAGACCGGCGAGGCGGAGCGACACTGGAATTACGATCGATTTCTACACCTACAAACTCGTCGTGATCACCCGCTGGTAGGCCGCCCCTTGAATGTGACAAAGTACGGCGGCTAAACGCGTCGAGCTGCTACGCCGACGTGTGGTGTCGATAGACCGATTGTCGAGTTGCGAGTGGTGATCGAGACCTATGCGGTTCCGCCGCGCCAGCGGCGCACCCAGGAGATGGAGCTCCCATGAGTGAGACTGGATCGGCGGTGATGGCAAGCGCCTCGACCGAGCGCCGCGAAGCGCAGCAGGAGTACCTGTTTCCCTGTGTTTCCACGCTCTACAACGAGCCCTTGGTCATGGACGAGGCGCAAGGCGTGTGGGTGAAGGACGTCGACGGTAACGAGTACCTCGACCTGTTCGCCGGCATCTTGACGACCTCGGTAGGGCATTGCCACCCCGAAGTCACCGCCGCCACCAAGGCACAGATCGACAAGCTGGGCCACACATCGAGCCTCTACATCACCGATCCGCAGATCGACGCCGCGCGCAGTCTCGCCGATATCGCCCCGGGCGCGCTGCGAAAATCGTTCTTCACCAACAGCGGCACCGAGGCCATCGAAACCGCGATCATGCTGGCGTGCATGTACACCGGTCGCAGCGAGATCATGGCGCTCCGCCTGGCGTACTCGGGCCGTAGCATCCTGGCGACCAATATCACCGCTCACGCGGCCTGGCGACCGCTATCGAGCACCCTGCCGATCAAGCACGCGCTGGCGCCCTACCCGTACCGATGTCCCTTCAAGACGCCGTGCGACGACAGCTGCGTCGACAAGTTCGCCCACGACCTCGAAGAGGCTATCGTGACCACGACCGGCGGCAAGCCGGCCGCATTCATCGCCGAGACCATCCTCGGCCTCGGCGGCTTCATCGTGCCCCCGCCCGGCTACTTCCAGCGAGCCGCCGAGATCATCCGTGCCCACGGCGGCGTATTCATCTGCGACGAGGTACAGGCAGGCTTCGGACGGACGGGCGACAAATGGTTCGCGATCGAGCATTGGGACGTCGAGCCCGACATCATGGTGATGGCCAAGGGTATCGCCAACGGGCAGCCGGTCGGGGCGACGATCACGCGCGACGAGATCGCCGACGCATGGACCGCCAAGACCATCTCCACGTATGGCGGCAACCCCGTCAGCATGGCGGCGATGGCGGCAACCCTCGGGGTTCTGCGGCGCGAGGACGCACCGGCCAACGCCGCGGCGCGCGGTCGGGAGCTGCGTGCCGGGCTCGACGCACTGGCCGAGCGCCACGCGTGGATCGGCGAGGTTCGCGGCATGGGCCTGATGCAGGCGCTCGAGCTGGTCGAGGACCCGGTGTCCAAGACCCCGAGTCCCGACAAGGGCAAGGCGCTGCTGGAGGCCGCCAGGGCGGAGGGTCTGCTGATCGGTCTCGGCGGCCAGCACGGGCACGTCATCCGTCTCGGCCCCTCGTTGTTGATCACCGAGGACGAAACCGCGGAAGGGCTGCAACGGATCGCGCGAGCTTGCGAACGCGTCGACAGCAGGGCCTGAGCGGTGTTTGCGGGCATGCCTTTGAACGCCTGGTTGCTGCTGATCGCAGCTGTGAGTATCGGCCTGACAATTCAGCTGGTGCACTACCGGCGCGAAGCGCGCCGCCAACGAGGACGAGACGCCCGAACAGAGGAGGGCCGCTGAGTTGGCCTTCGCCACCATCGTCGCGGTCCTTGTTGTCTATCTGATCATCCTGCTCGGCCTCGGCTGGTGGGCCGGCCGTGGCTCGGGCAGCGTGGCTGGGTACTACGTCGCCAACAAGCAGTTGCCCTCGTGGGTCATCGCCTTCAGCTCCAACAGCACCGGCGAGAGCGCCTGGCTGCTGCTCGGCCTCACCGGCATGGGCTACACCATCGGCATCCACGCCCTGTGGATCGTTCTAGGTGAGGTCCTCGGGGTGGCACTCGTCTGGACGCTGGTGGCACAGCCGTTCAAGTCCTTCACGGATCGTTACGACTCGATCACCGTGCCCGACTATCTTGAGGCGCGGTTTCGCGACTCCAGCCACGTGATGCGCTGGCTCAGCCTGGTGATCATCATGAGCATGGTGACCGCTTATACCGCCGCGCAGCTCACCGCGGCAGGCAAGGCGTTCGCCTCCTTTCTCGAGATCAGCTACGTTGCCGGCGCGCTCATCGGAGCGGCGGTCATCCTCTACTACACGACCGTCGGCGGCTTCAAAGCGGTCGCCTACAGCGACCTGCTGCAGGGCGTACTGATGCTCGGCGGGCTCGTCGCGCTACCGTTCGTAGCGATGTCGGCCGCCGGCGGCTGGACCGCGACGATGGTGCAGCTCAACGCCACCGATCCGGCACTGTTGCGGCCGATGGGCAGCTACGGGATGAGCACCGAGGGTTTCGTCTCGGTGATCGGCTTCATCGGTATCGGGCTCGCCTTCATCGGCGCGCCGCAGCTGCTCAGTCGGTTCATCGCTGCGCGCAGCCGGCGCGACATCCTCGACGGCGGTCTGATCGCCGTGCCTTGCATCCTCCTCTTCGACCTCGGAGCAGTGTTCGGGGGCATGGCCGGCCGGGTGATCTTCCCGATGCTCGACGATCCCGAGACCATCCTGCCGGTGATGACGTCGTCGTTGATGCCCGCTGTGTTCACCGGTGTTTACCTGGTGATTGTGCTCGCGGCGATCATGTCAACCGCTGACTCGCTGCTGATCATGGCCTCGGCCACCGTCGTCCGCGACATCGTGCAGCGCATCTACCGGCCGGACGAAAGCGACAAACGACTGGCGCTTTACGGAAAAGCCGTAACCGCGGTCATCGGCGTCGGCGCGCTGCTGCTCGCGCTCGGCGAGGTACGAGTCATCTTCTGGTTCGTGCTGTTCGCGTGGTCGGGGCTCGCCTGCGCCTTCGCTCCGCCGGTGCTGTGCTCGTTGTTCTGGAAACGGACGACCCGTGCCGGTGCCATCGCCGGCATGCTCGGCGGTTTCCTTACCGCGATCGTTTGGGTGCTGGCATTCAAGCCCTACACATACGATCTCTACGAGCTGATTCCGGGATTCATCGTGGGCTTCGCGCTCACCATCGTCGTCAGCCTGGTCAGCGAGCCGCCTCAAGGAGCCGCACAGGAATTTGACGAGGTCTGGCGGGAATTGAGCTAGTGAGCCCACGGCCTGCGTGCGGAGGCAGGGTCTGGCGTCAACCCGTGGTCATGGCGATCGCCATCGGTTTGGCGGCGAGCATGTCTGTCGCCACAGCGTCAGGTCAGCAACGGCCCCGGGCTCGAGACCTCGGCGTCCCCTTCCCGGGAGAGCCGGGGCCGAACAACGCCATCACCGACGTCGGCGATGTCGAGGTGGGGCACATCACGCTGGTCCACGTCGACGGTGCCCTGGTTGTTGGCGAGGGACCGGTGCGCACCGGGGTCACTGCGATACGACCACGCGGACGCGCTAGTGAGCCGGTCTTCGCCGGCTGGTACTCGCTCAACGGCAACGGCGAGATGACCGGGACGACCTGGGTGGAAGAATCCGGCGCCCTGGAGGGGCCGGTGATGATCACCAACACTCATAGTGTCGGTGTCGTTCGCGACGCTGTGATCGACTGGCTGGTGCGCGCCGGTCATGGGCGCCAGCCGTGGGCGTTGCCGGTGGTGGCGGAGACCTATGACGGCTTCCTCAACGACATCAACGGCTTCCACATCCGCCCCGAACACGCTTTCGAAGCGCTAGACAACGCTCGCGGCGGAGTTGTCGAAGAGGGCGCCGTGGGTGGCGGTACTGGAATGATCTGCCATGGCTTCAAGTGCGGCATCGGAACCGCCTCGCGGTCGGTGGAGATCCAGGGCCAGTCCTACGTGCTCGGGGCGCTCGTACAGGCTAACTACGGCGGCCGCGATGATCTGATGATCGCTGGTGCCCCGGTCGGCCGGGAGATTAGCGATCTTCGCCCCCGGGCCGGACAATCCAGCGCTGACGCTCAGACGCTGGGCATACCGGGCAACCGTGACTTCGGCTCAATCATCGTGGTGGTCGCAACGGATGCGCCACTGCTGCCATATCAGCTCAAGCGGATCGCTCGGCGCGTGCCGCTGGGCATCGCGCGAATGGGCGGCATGGCGAGTAACGGCTCCGGGGATATCTTCATCGCCTTCTCCACCGCCAACTCCGATGCCGTCGGCAGCGAAGCGGTGAGCACGGCGGAGATGCTCTCCAACGGGTCGCTTTCAGCGTTGTTCCAGGCGACCGCCTACGCTGTCGAGGAGGCGATCACGAACGCGCTCGTGGCCGGCACTACGGTCGTCGGCCGCGACGGCAATTCGGTGTTCGCGCTACTGCACGACCGTTTGCGCGACGTGCTGGCACGCTACAACCGCCTGGCCCAGTAGCCGCCAGAGGAGTCGTCCTAGCTGGGCTGTGCCTTCGTCAGGCCACTTTGCTTGACCGGCCGAACGTCTCGAGGGCCATCCGCGCACCGCGTTTGGCACGCTTCGCCTTCTCGAGACCGGACACCGCCAGACGCCCGGCACCGTTGGCGGCGAGGAGCACCTTGGCCATCGGAACCCGGTCGCGCCAGTAGGAACCGATGAAAGACTCTGCGTTGGCGCCGCTTTCGCCAACTTGCAACTCGGTGCTCTCGAGGAACAGCCGGACCTCCTGAACCGCATTCAGCAACCCGGGCGAATACCCTCGGAAGGCAGGATCGAAGGCGACCTTGAACCCGAAGAGTGTGCGGCCTTCGACAAAGCTCGCCGACATCGCCACTGGGACGCCGTCGAGTCGAATCTCCGTATAGAACAGGTCGGCGCGGTCGCCGAATGCAGCGGTGATCTCTTCGAAGAAAGCCGTGTCGGAATCGTTGCAAGCGAGCGCCGATCCGAGCTCACCCTTCCACCCGAGAGCCTCCATGCGCATGAATCTCGATGCCCATTCGGAGCTCGCCGTGAGGTCCCGTCGAAGTCGTACCTCGACCTCGCCGGCGTCATTCAAGGCCCTCCAGCTGCGCCGGTAGTTCTTCCTGCGTTTCGGCGATAGCGACATCAAGTAGTCGTCGAACGACCCGCATCGTGCCAGCGACGGGCGCGCAAAGCCGTATCGAACGGCGGCGGCTGCGCCACGAGCATCCAGAACACGACGAATCGCATGCCAGGTCGGGGATTCCACGCCCATCAGCGGCAGCGATACCAAATCGATCGACGGTACGGCGGTTGCGAGCCAGTCCAATAGCCCGTCAATGGCCTCGGCGGCGTGGTCGCGGTGCAAGAGAGGCTGCGATAGAAACGAGTGCGGCGTGGCCCAGAAGCCGACGGTTCGCGGTGGGATTTGTGACAGTGGTTGCAGCACCTCGAACGGGGCGCAGCCAATTAGCTTTCGACGAGCACCCTCGTCTCGATAGACGAAGACGAGCCTGAAAGGCCGGCTGGCGTAGTTACGCAGGCCAGCGAGCACGAACTCGGGCGAGGCATATATGTTGTCCTCGAGACGATCGTCGCACAGCTGACGCCATGCCTGCCAGTGCGAGCGCACTGCCGCGAGCGAAGTCACCTCGTCCAGGTAGACAGATTCGTGAGCCATCCTGATTAGCGTAGATGGCCGGTCGCCGTCAGCGAAGCTCTACTTTGTGCGCCGTCGATTATCCGGTGGCTTGCGGCTTCTCGGACATGCCAGCATGGAATATGGAGCGCATTGGGAAAAGCCACCGGCGGGGATCGGGAACATGGACACCTGGCGTCGGGACAAGCACGTCCTGGTCGATGAAGCCGAACACAACATAGGCATCGGCGTGATCCGGTCGCTCGGCCGCGCCGGCTACCGGGTCACGGCGTGCTCCTCGGATCCGCGCGCCCTGGGCCTTTCCTCCCGCCTCGCGACACACACCGAGGTGTGTCCGAGCCCCTTTCAGCGACGGGAATTCCTGTGCTGGCTCGACGCGACGATCGAAGCGCAGCGAATCGATGCGATCATCGCCACCGAGGGTCTGCTCACAACAATCGAGCCTCGCTACTCGGACTATGCTCACCTGTTGCCGTACAGCGCCGACAAGGATGTCCTCTACGGCGCGGTGAGCAAGTATCGGCTCGTGCGTGGGTTTCTCGACCCCGCGGCGCCCACGGACCTGCAGCGGCACATCCCGCCAAGCCTGTTGATCGATTCGACCCGAGCCGCACCCACGGCCGCGGCGCTGCGTGCGCTGCCCCTGCCGCTGCCGCTGTACGTGAAGACCGATTTCTTGAGCTCGCCTGTAGGTGCGCGCAGCGAAGTGCATCGGCTCACCGACTATCGTGCCGTGGGTGAGCTGACCGCAGACCTGCGGACGCGGTTTCGCCACTTCCTGGTGTAGGGACACGTTGAGGGAGTCGGGGTTGGCGTTTTCTTCGTGGTGCGCGAGGGTCGCGTCCTGGCCCGCTTCATGCATCGGCGACTGCACGAGGTGCCGCACACCGGCGGTGTGTCGTCCTACCGCCAGAGCTGGTGGCACGACGCCATCCACGAGGACGCCTGTAAGCGAATCCGCCATCTGCAATGGGAGGGGCCGGTCATGCTGGAGTATCGCTGGGACCGGCGAACCGATGCGTTCCACCTGATCGAGTTGAACTGCCGATTCTGGGGTTCGCTCCACTTGGCGTTGCACGCTGGCGTCGATTTCCCGCGCATCTTGGTCGACGCGATGCACGGACACATCGAGGCCGCGGAACCGGAGTTTCGGCTGGACGTCCGTTGCCGCGACACATTTCCGACCGAGGCCCGGCATGTCGGCTCGGTTCTTCGCGACGACTCGATTCCGCCGCTGACCAAGGTGCGTAGCGTGCTCCGTTTCGTCGGCCTAACGCTCAACCCGACGGTTCATGCTGACCTCCTGTTTCGGGGTGACCGGTGGCTCTACTGGCGGGCCCTTGGGCGCTACCTGCGTGACATGCTCGACTCCCGGCGACGCCGCGCTCGACGCCGCGGCGCGACTGCACGTCAAGCATGGGTCGAAGGGTCGCCGAGCTCATGAAGAGGCCGTCCCTATGAGTCAACTACGCACAATGCGCCCGACGCTGGCGCTGCTCTACCTGCCAGTCGCCGGACTGCTGGGCGGCGCAACGCTGATGAGCCTGGTTACCGACACCACGCTGGCGGAATTCACCCGCGATCCGGCAGCCACCACCGGCGCTCACCCGCTGCTCGGAGTGGTGTCGAATATCGGTGTGCTCTGCTGGTGCGCGACAGCGGTCGCGTGCTTCCTCAGCGCGGCGGTGCTGCACCGACAAGCCTCGCGTTCCCGCCTCCGTCCGTTCCTATTCAGCGCCGGCCTGCTGACGAGCGTGTTGCTCTTCGACGATCTGTTCATGCTGCACGACTGGTTCGTGGTCTACGAGCTGCAGATGGACGAAAAGCTGCTGTTCGCGGTGTACGGACTGATGCTGGCGACCTTCCTGGTGCGCTTCCGCGACGTGATCCTGTCGAGTCAGTACGTGTTGCTCGAGCTGACCCTGGGCTTTTTCGCCATCTCACTGGCGATGGACGCGCTGGCGCCGGAGACCCTTCGAATGCAGCACCTGTACGAGGACGGAGCCAAGCTCCTCGGCATCGTCAGCTGGCTCGGCTATTTTGTCGGCGCCGCACTAGAGGCCCTGACGCCGGGCGACGTCAGCGCTAGCGACCACCGCGACGGCGCGGCCTCCTGTTCCGACGCGAAGCCGGAGGACGGTCCCCATCTGCTGGAGTGGGATCCGGTGGTGCCGGCTCACCCAGCGGCGCATGCAGGCTCTCCTGGTAGTAGTCGTCCAGGAGCATAGCGATCACGGAGACCTCGTCGCGGCTCTCCCCCAGGCTGCGCGCCAGCGGGACGAACCGCTGCATACGCTCGGTCTGCAGGCTGCTGCGATCGCGCAGCCGCGCCTCGAGCAGGGCGACAACACGCTGGCCCACGATTCGCTCGACCTCGGCTTTCGTCGGAGCGGTCCGCTCTTGAAGATCGATACCGTAGGTGCGCGCTATGTGCCGCAGGTGTATCCCCTCGAGGCCGGATACCAGCGTGAACGCCTCTCCCGTGGCGCCCGCGCGACTCGTCCGACCCACCCGGTGGATATAGCTTTCGGGATCCTTTGGAGGGCCGTACTGGATCACGTGCGAGAGCTCGTGGATATCGATGCCCCGTGCGGCGACGTCGGTGGCGACCAGGAACCGAAGCTTGCCGCGCCGTACGCGTTCCAGGACCTTCTCGCGTGCCGCCTGGGCGAGATCCGAGCTGAGCTCGTCAGCGTCGTAACCGAAGCGCTTCAACACCACCGCCACATAGTGAACGTCGGCTTTCGTGTTGCAGAAGACAATTGCTGACGCGGGGTTCTCGATCTCGATGATCCGCATCAAGTTTCGGTCCTTGTCCATCGACGGCACGTCGTAGAACACGTGCTCGGTCGACGCCACGTGCACACGATCTCGACTGAGGCTCAGAAAGTCCGGGCTGTCGAGGAACTCGCTGGCGAGGTTTCGCACGTGCGGCGGGAACGTCGCGGAGAACATCGAACCGCTGATGCGCTTCTTCGGCAGAAACTCTTGTAGCCGCTTCATATCGGGGTAGAACCCCATCGAGAGCATCCGGTCCGCTTCGTCGAATACCAGATTCCTCAACCCATCGAGCGACAGGTTGCGCTTGAGCAGATGGTCCAGCACCCGGCCGGGAGTGCCGACCACCAGGTGAGCACCGCGCTCGAAGGCCTCGAGCTGCGGTCCGTAGGCGACACCGCCATAGACCGCGGTCGGGAGCAGGCCAGTGTCGGCAAAGAGCTCCTCTGCGGCGGTCACCACCTGCTTGGCCAGCTCGCGAGTCGGCACCAGCACCAACGCCTGGCACTGTCGATCGTCAGCGTCCAGCCGGTCGAGGATCGGCAACAGGAAGGCGCCCGTCTTGCCGCTGCCAGTGCGCGATTGGATCATCAAATCGCGTCCGGCGAGCATGTATGGAATCGCCATTGCCTGGACCGGCATGAGCGTCGACCAGCCGGCCCGTGCAGCGGCCGCTTGCAGCGGCTCCGGGAGCCCGTCGAATCCGATCTCCGGCAGGGCGTCCTCCGGCTCGACGACGTCCTCGTCATCTTCGACAGCGGGCTCGTCGGGATCGGCTGACTGTGCCTTCAGCGCCGCGTCCCGACGTCGACGCGACAGACGTCGCGGGCCAGGACGTTTCTGTCTTGCCAAGCTCCCTCCCTACGCTGATGACCGTTTTGTCGCGGCGCAACGAACAGGCATTCGTCGAGCGCATGATGTCACGGATAAGGAGAGGCCGCCCGATGCCGGCAGTCGTTCGCGGTCACGAGCTCAGCAGGCAGAGAGTGTCGAGGATCGTTCTCAGGCCTGCGCCCGCTTGTACCCCCTCAAGTACCCGAACCCGACCATCCTTCGTCGTTCTTCATCCCATAGGCGGAACCCCAGGGACCGCAAGCTGGTTAGCAATGTGATCGATGGGATCGCCGCCAGGCGCGGGTTCTCTTCGTGGCATCGCTGCAAGAAGTAATTCGGGATCCGCGGGCACAGGTGATGGATGTGGTGGTAGCCGATGTTGCCCGAGAACCACTGCAGGATGCGCGGCAGCCGGTAAAACGAGCTGCCGTGAACCGCTGCCGGGAGGTACTCCCAGACGTCGTGCCGCTCCCAGTAGACGGTCTCGAACTGGTGCTGGACGTAAAACAGCCAAACACCGGTCGCCCCGGCGATGAGGCTTATGGGAATCTGGATCATCACGTAGGCCTTGAGGCCCATGGTCGCGACGAGACCGCCAACGAGAAACACCACGCCGAGGTTCGTCCACCAAACACTGGCCCGCTCGCGCTTGCGCTCGCGCCGCGACGTGAGCCGCTGGGCGACGGCAAACAGGTACATGGGCCCGACAATGAACATCACCAGGGGATGGCGGTAGACCCGGTATCGAAAGCGGGTCAACGGCGACGCCGCGAGGTATTCCTCTACCGTCAGCGTCCAGATCTCGCCTCCCATGTCGCGCCGATCCAGATCGCCCGAAGTCGCATGGTGCTTGGCGTGATCGTAGCGCCAGCGATAGTACGGCGTGAAGGTGATTACGCCAGTGACATATCCGACCAGATCGTTGAGCCTTCTGGACCTGAAGAAAGCACCGTGGCCACAGTCGTGGAAGATGATGAAGAGCCGGATCATGAATCCGGCGGCCAACGGCGCCAGCCCCAACGTCAGCCAGTACGACACCTCCAGACTGCGAACCATCAAGTACCAGAGCGCCACGTAGGGGACGAGCGAGTTCACCAGTTGCCATGCGCTGCGCAGCGGCTCGGGTTTCTGATACTTCAACGTCAACCGCGCCCAGGTCTTGGCATCGGCGAAGGCAGATTGCCCCATTTACGCGCTCCCCATCTCTTCCGGAACAGCTCTCCCTGACGTCAACAAACGGTTGTAGCACTCTCCATGCTCGGAGGGAAGCGTACGCTAATCCTCAGCGACGCAGGCGCGCTGCCTCCGCGCGCGCTCGTCGTGCGTCCGCCGAGCGACCCACCTGCTCGTAGAGATCGGCAAGCGCCGCATAGGTCTCAGGGCGGAATGAGTTGAGCTGTTGGGCCGCCTCCAGGCTAGCGATCGCCGGCTCCAATTCGCCCAGATCTGCCAGGGCACGCCCGAGAAAGAACCGTCCGCCCTCGTTCTCAGGCTCCAGCGCTACGACGTCGCGCAAGAGCTCCACGGCGCGCGCGACGTCGCCAAGTCGCAGCTGAACATAGCCATCGCGCAGCAGCTGTCCGACATTGCCGGGCGAGCCCGGCGCGCGGTTCGCCGCGGCTCGTTCCGCGGCCGCGATCTCAGCGCGCGCCTCGTCGGCACCGGCGACGTCATCCAGGTAATCCAGGACGGTGACCAGATCCTTCAGCACCACGACGTTGGATGAGTCGAGGTCGGCAGCGAAGCGGAGCGTAGCAGCCGCTCCGGGGGTATCCCCGGAAGCTTCAAGCGCCTTGCCCATCAGATGCTGGGCTCGGCTACTGTTCGGCAGCAGCAGCGCGGCCTGGGTCAAGCTGCCGATCGCCTCGTCCGTGCGGCCGGCGGCAAGCAGTTGCTCCCCCAAACCGAGCTGTGCCTCAGCGTCCTGCGGATCCGACTCGACGGCACGCATGAACGCCGCGATGGCGTGTTCGGAATCCGCCAGCGCCGCATGGGCGAGGCCGAGATGGGTCCACGTTTCGGCGCCGGCGCCGAGCTCCAGCGCGCGAACGAACGCAGGCACGGCAGCTGCGAAGCTCTCGGCCTGCGCCAGCAGGCGGCCTCGCAACAGCTGCACGACCGGGTCCGCTGCGACCGCCTCACCAGCGGCATCGATTGTCGCCGCGCCTCTGGCATAGAGACCGAGCTCCCCGTACAGCGATGCCAGCGCGTAGGTTGTTGCCGGATCGGCTGGGCGCAGCTCGAGAGCGCGTGAGTACGACTCGGCAGCGGTGACCAGCGACTCGGTATCGGACCGCTGCCGCAAGACCCGGGCAAACAGTGCCCAGCCCGCAAAGCTGTCGGATACATCGTTTACCAGGCGGCTAAGCAAGGGCAGTGCCTCCTCGCCGCGCCCCAGCTCCACAAGCGCAACCGAACGCCCATAGAGCGCGCCAGGGTCGCCCGGACGCAAGGCCTCGGCGTCGGCGAGGATCTCGAGAACCTCTTCGTACTGCCCGAGGATGAGCTGGATCCTCGCCAGCAGCGCCCGGCCGCCGTACTCGCCGGGCGCCAGGCGCACGAGCTCGCGAGCGTCGTCGACAGCGTCAAGCGGCCGTTCCGCGCCCAGCAACGCCTGAACCCGCGCTCGACGCGCGCCGAGATCGGCCGGACCGGCCTCTACAGCCGCGTCCAGCACCTCCAGCGCTGCCTCGACGTCGCCAACCCCCAGCCAGCTAGTGCCCAGAAGCGTCAGCGCCGGCACACTCTGCGGCTGTAGCTCCACGGCTCGCCGGAACGCCGCGAGCGCCTCCGCAGCCTCACCCCTGCCAAGCGCGTCTCTACCTTGGGCCATCGCCGCATCGAAGGTCCCAGACTGCGCCTCCTGCTGCAGCGATCCGGCGACGGCGTATGCCGGCTCGATCGGCTGCAGGCCCCCGATCATCCCGCCAACCGTGACCACCCCCGAGCAGATCCACGCCGCCCACTGGCGGGTTGTCATGCAAGCGCGCGTTTTGAGCATCAACAGGTGACTATTGCTCGCTGAGAACCAGCGCTCGATCAACCTCGATCGGGCCAACGACGACCTGCTCATTGCCGTTCGGCCACCCGACGCGGATCTCGTCGACCTGGGTGAGGTCGCCAAGGCCGAAGTACGACGGGGTCGAGCTCTGCGTCATGTATCCCGACTTGCCGTCGATGAAGCGCGTGTAGGTACGCGCTCCCGCCCGCAGCGTGAGGCGGGCGCCGATGCCGTCGCGGTTGCTGCGCGTCCCCTGTAGCCGTACCGTCAGCCAGTGGACCGCGCGACGCTCGCTCAGATCGCTGAGCAATAACTGCGGCCGCGAGCCGAACTCGTTAGTGATGATGTCCAGATCGCCGTCATCGTCGATATCGACGATCGCCGCCGACCGAGTGCCGAGGGCGCCGACCACGGTCACCGGCCCGCTGAGGCCCGCACACCGATGGTGCGCATCGTCAGCCCCCGAGCAGTCGAGATCGAACCAGGCGGTGTGCGTCCGGCCGTCGCTGCGCGGCTCGATTCCGAGCACGAACTCCGCATCCACGAACGCGCCGCCGGCATCGTTGAGCCTCAAGGCGTTGATACCGTAACGAAACGGATAGTTCATGCTCGAGCCGATGAACACATCCTGCCAACCGTCGGCGTTGATGTCGCCAACGCTGGTACCCCACGGCCAGTAGTTCTCCAGCCCGATGGCGTCCGAGACCTCGTCGAACGAACCGTCGCCCCGGCCACGATAGAACGCGTTGCCCAGCAGGTTGTCGCCGGGCTCCTCGTAGAACTGCGCCGGGTCGTCTATGCGCGGCTTGAGATGCTCGGCTGCCGGCCCGACTTCGGCGCTCATATCCGAGTGCATGTCGGTGAGCAGCAGATCGAAGTCGCCGTCGTTGTCGTAGTCGAACGAGTTGACGCCCATCGTTCCCCAAGGGGTTTTGGGGAACACTTCTGCTGTGCGCTCGACGAACCCCTTCCCCTGTCGGTTCTCGTAGTAGCGATCGTCGCCCTGCATGTTCAACACATACAGGTCCGGAAAGCTGTCGGTGTTGTAGTCGACGACGATCGCGTCGCCGCTCCAGGCGCCGTCCTGAATGCCAGCGGCAACGGTCACGTCGTCGAAGCGATTGCCGCCCAGGTTCCTGTACAGGATGCTGCTTTCGGCCCGCGCAGGAATCAGGTGGCCGGAGAAAGCATCCTCGTGGGAGACGTAGAAGCCGCCGCGGCCACGCTCGTCGGTGGTGTACTCGCCGACATTCGTGACGTAGAGATCGAGGAGGCCATCGCGGTCGTAGTCGAAGAACACCGCACCCGAGGAATGGCCCGTGTACCCCAGCCCAGCGGTGCTGGTGATGTCCTCGAACCGACCATCGCCATCGTTCCTGAACAGAGCGTTCCCCATGCGCACCGTAGTAACGAACAGGTCGGCATCGCCGTCGTTGTCCACGTCGGCGAACGACGCGGATACGCTGATGCGGTCGTCCAGCCCGACCCCGGCTTCGGCAGTGACGTTGGCGAAGCGCCCCGAGCCCAGGTTGCGGAACAGCGCGTTGGCACCGAGCTGATTGACGAAGTACAGGTCGAGAAGACCATCGCCGTCAACATCGGCGAGCGCCAACCCGTTGCCGTGGTCGTAGTGGGCCGCCTTGTACGTCTTGCCACCGTCGTCGACGATCTGATGCACGAAATCTATGCCGCTATCGTCGATGCGATCAGTGAACCGGAAATCGTGGAATACGCCGATCCCGGCAGCGGCGCGCAGCTGAGCGGCGCGCCGCGTCGCCAGAGTACCGGCGCCGATATCAGGGTCCGGTACCAGCAACCGGTGTGTCTGCTGGGCACCTGCCGCCGTCGTCGCGGCCAGCACCGCCGCGCACACGCACCTCACGAGGCTATTCTTCATGGGTGGAGTGTACACAAGGCATGCCCGCACATGCGGCACGGCGGCCATCGACGCCACCGTGCAGGCACCGCTGCCGGCAACCCCGATTCAGGCGAAATCCGGCGATGACGGATAGTCGATGCTGACGATCTCCAGCACGGCAGACCCGCGTGGCAAGCGCGCCACAACCTCGTCGCCCTCGCGCGACGAGAGCAATGCCCTGGCCAGCGGCGATATCCAACTGATGCGACCTTCCGAGGGCTCCGCCTCATCGACACCGACGATGGTGTAGGTGCGCTCTTCGCCGTCCGCGGCGATCACGTTGACCGTGGCACCGAAGCGCACCCGGTCGCGCGCCTGCTGTGTCGGATCGATCACCTCGAGGCCGGCCACCCGCTCGCTGAGCCAGCGAATCTGCTCATCGAGCTCGTGCAATCGATGCTGGTCGGCGCGATGCTCTGCCTCGTCCTGTCGGCCGGCGTCCACCCGCCGCGATAGCTCTGCCGTCAAACGCGGGCGTTCCACGTCCCCTAGCGTTGCCAGCTCCTGTCGCAAGCGGCGGGCTCCGGCCGGCGTGATGTAGTTCTTGACGCCGACCGATAACACGTTGCGAGGCCGGAACGAGACCTCGAGGCTCGCGTCGAAGTCCGATTCCTTGGTAAACGCCTTGTTCACTGCAACCCGGCAACCCGTTGTAACTGCTCGACTACCTCGGCCGCTGGTGGACGCAGCCGGTAGTTGGTCTCGACGTAGAGATAGCGAACGACGCCATCGGTGTCGAGGATGACCACCGCCGGATGCGGGATCAGTCGGCCGCGGCTATCGGTATCGTTCAGCAACCGCCATGCCTTGATGGCCTCGGCGTCGGGGTCGAGCAGGAACGGGAACTCGAAGCCCTCCTCGTCACGGTACGCCCGCAGTTTGTCGGGATCATCGTTGGCGATGGCCCATAAGTCCGCACCGGTCGCCCGGATCTCGTCGATCAAGTCGTGCAGCTGCCCGAGCTGCTCGCGGCAGTACGGTCACCAGGTACCCCGGAAGAAGAGCAACAGCACGGCGTGCTCGCCGCGCGCCGCCGCGAGGTCGTAGGTGCCTCCGTCGATGGATTCGAGCACCAATGCTGACGGCGGCGGCTGGCCGAACTCGAGATTCGTCTGGTGTGGCGGTCCGGGCGCCAACCGATCGGGATCCTGGGCGTGCGCCGGAGCCGGCCACACGAGGGTTAGAAGCAGCGGCAATACCCGCCACACCCACGGCTTCGTTGACTGCGGGAAGCGACCTTTCACCGGACCTCCGTAACGTTGGGCGTTGCTCCTGGCCCAGCCGACGGCATCGTCGAGGCTATGCAGGGTTGACGAACTCTGCTAGATCCGCCAGAGAAGCGCGGCGGTGACTACGGTGCCGGCGAGGGCGCCCCCGTAGCAGGCAAAGCCTATCAGCCCTTTGATCTTCTGCAGGCCCATGTCGACGACAGCAAACTTGAAGCGGTGCGCCCAGTGGAACAACGACAGAAAGATCAGCCCAGACAGAATCAGCTTTACCAGGAGGCTGCCCGAAACGGCGGCGTGCACTCTTTCGAAGCCGAGGGACTCCAGCGGCGCGAAGCCGAGGGGGACGAGGATTCCGGTGATGACGATGAGCACGGGCAGCAGCATCGCCGACAACATCCCGCCGGCTGAGAAAAGTGACCAGAGAATCGGTTCGTTGGATTTCGCCATGATCTCTACGCTCCCAATACAGCCCAAGCAACGATCATCGACACCGTGAGCCATCCGGCGTAGTGAGCGCCGGCAATCATGAAGTCGGGAACGCGCTCCTCGCCGAGACGAATCACGATGACCTTGGGAGTCACGTTGAACCAGGTGACCGTGTGGTACACGGCCAGAAACAGCGCCAGCACGTGCAACGCGATGCTGGTCGGCGACATGATCAGGCCAACCGCAGCCTCGTAGGCCTCGGGCCCTTGGCCGAGTCGATACAACAGAAACATGAGGAACACGCTGTAACCGGCGACGCCGACGCTGGTCAGCTCCCGCAGCATGAACAGAAAGTAGGGCCACCGCTTGAGCCACCAGGTGTTCGGCACTCGTCGCTGATAGCTCAATTCTTCTTGCCCCAGGGCAACAGCGTTTCCGTGAAGTAGTCGAGCGTGCTGGAGAGCTTGGCACGCTGGATTGCGGCGGCCGGATCGACGTCCTTGGGACACACGGCGCTACACTCGCCGACAAAGGTGCACTTCCAGATTCCTTCGTGGCTGGCGATCACCTCTTGGCGCTGATCCCTTCCCTGATCGCGCGAATCCATGTTGTAGCGCTGGCCGAGGGCAATCGCCGCCGGGCCCAAGAACGTCGTGTCGTGCGCGTAGACTGGGCACGCCGCGTAACACAGCATGCAGTTGATGCACATCGAGTACTGCTTGTACTCGACCAGCTGGCGCGGGGTCTGTAGGTATTCGCCTTCCTGGATCGGCTTTTCTTCCCCTTCCTTGCGGACGATCCACGGATTCACGCTCTGCAGCTTGTCGATGAAGTCATCCATGCCGAACACGAGGTCCCGCTTGACGGGGAAGCCGTCGAGCGGCTCGATGCGGATCTTGCCCGGGTAATAGTCCTTCAGAAAGGCGGCGCAGCTGAGCTTCGGGACGCCGTTCACCATCATGCCGCAGCTTCCGCACACGCCCATCCGACACGACCAGCGGTACGACAGCGTGCCGTCGATCTCGTCTTTGACGTAGTTGATGGCGTCGAGAACGACCCACTCCCCGTGAAAAGGAACCTCGTAGGTCTGGAAGGTGGGCTCGGACTCTTGCTCAGGGCGGTAGCGGAAGATCTCGAGCTCCATCGTCTTGCCCATGGTCAGGTCCTATCTGCTCTCAATGTCTGTCTGCCGTACACACGTACTTCTGGTGGCCACTTAGTGATGACCACATCCTTGTAGTCGGTGCGAACACCATCGTCGGTGCGGAACGCGAGCGTGTGCTTGAGGAAGTTCTCGTCGTCGCGATCGGGGTGATCGGTGCGCTGGTGCGAGCCGCGGCTTTCGGTCCGTGCCAGGGCACTTTGAGCGACAACGAGCGCCACGTCGAGCATGAAATCGAGCTCGAGAGCGGCGGTGAGCTCGGTATTGAAGGTCAGGCTTCTGTCTTCGATCAACAGATTCGAGAAGCGTTGTCTCAGTTCCAACAGCTTGTCGCAGGAATCTTTGAGGCTCTGTTCGGTACGGTAAATGCCAGCGCCGCTTTCCATCGTCTCGTTCATCTCTTTGCGTAACGTAACGATCCTCTCCGTACCGCCCTCCTTGCGAATGAACTCCCGAGCAATGCGGTCCTGCTCGTCGGCGCCTTGCCTCTCCAGCGCTTCGACGTCGAGGTCAGGGTTCTGGGTCGCAAAGATAGCCGCCGCCCGTCCGGCACGGGCGCCGAAGACCAGCAGCTCGGTCAGCGAGTTGGAGCCCAGGCGATTCGCACCGTTGATCGACACGCAGGCGACCTCGCCCGCGGCGAACAATCCTGGAAGCGATGTGGCGGCGTCGGTGTCGGTGTCGACACCGCCCATGATGTAGTGGATGACGGGGCGCACGGGAATGGGCGCCTCCACCGGATCGATGCCGGCGTAGTTCTTGGCCAACTCGCGCACGAACGGCAGCTTCTTGTCGATCTTCTTGGCACCGAGGTGTCGAATGTCGAGATGGACGACATCTCCGTGCGGCCCCGGAATCGTGCGACCTTGCTCCATTTCCTTGACGAACGCTTGACTGAGTCGGTCGCGAGGACCCAGTTCCATGCTCTTCTTCACCGGGTGCTCGGGGTCGGTGACCTCGAGTGGTCTTCCCAGATCGTGGTCCTGCAAGTATCGATACCCGGCCTTGTTGACGAGGATCCCCCCCTCTCCCCGCGCGGCCTCGGTGATGAGTATGCCGGTTCCCGGTAGGCCGGTCGGGTGGTATTGGATGAACTCCATGTCCTTGAGCGGGACTCCGGCGCGGTAAGCCATCGCCATCCCGTCGCCGGTCTTGATCGCCCCGTTGGTGGTGAATTCGAATACCCGCCCGGCCCCGCCGGTGCAGAGGATGACGGCAGCACCTAGAATCGTCTCCACCCTGCCAGTCTGCAGATCGAGCGCGCTAACGCCCTGGCAACGTCCGTTCTCCACCAAAATCTTGGTCGCGAACGATTCGTTGTAGCTCGTGATCGGGCTGTACTTGAGAGACGTCTGATACAGCGCGTGCAACATGTGGAAACCGGTCTTGTCGGCGGCAAACCATGTCCGCTCGATCTTCATGCCTCCGAAAGGACGCACCGCAACGCTGCCGTCCGGGTCTCGGTTCCAAGGACAGCCCCAGTGTTCCAGCTGGGTCATCTCGGCCGGCGCTTCGTTCACGAACAGTTCGACCGCGTCCTGATCGGCCAGCCAGTCACTGCCGCCGACGGTGTCTCGAAAATGATCTTCGAGGCTGTCGTTGCCCTTGATGACTGCCGCGGCACCGCCTTCAGCTGCCACCGTATGGCTGCGCATCGGGTAGACCTTGCTTACCAGCGCAACGCTGAGGCTGGGGTTGATTTCGGCGATGGCGATGGCCGCCCGCAGCCCCGCACCACCTCCACCGACAATCACCACGTCGTGTCGTACGCTCAATGGCTCTAGTGTCCCGTGCGGGAGCAACTGCTCCCGGTGCTGCCAGGCTCGCTCGCAGGTCGCGACCACCCCGACAAGGTCTGATGTCGCTGTTCGAGGCAGCAAAGCTGGCGCTAGCATATACGTGGCGTGGAGCGGCGATCGTACGGTCTGAATCCAGCAGCATCTCTGCGGGGTAGCCAGCCGGCTGTGTGTGGCTGGACGAAAGCACGAGAGATGGCTCGTTCGCGCGTTCACCGGCAAGACGGCGCGTGCCCGCGGAAGCTGTCACCGCAGATTGCTCCTAGCAGCCCGTGGTGGAAGTGTGGCGGGCCTGGTTGCGACGAGTTGGGGCCAGATGCAAGGCGGCCTGATGGAGGCGATGCCCTAGCCATCGTCGAGGAGGGCCAACGCCGCAGATGGCCCCAAATCGCCGCAACCCTTTGGGCGACAGGGGGTTGCGCGCGTACACTGCGTCGTTCGTCGTCAACGATGGGGTAACCATCGCCTCCTCCTCTCTCCTTGCCTCCACCTCGCAAGACCCTATCGCCAGGCCCGCCACACTTTCACCACGGACTGCTAGCGGCCGCCATCGAGCGCGCAAGTTCCTCCAGCCAGATCTCGAGGAAGGCCTCGGCCCCAGCCGAGGTCGATGCCAGGCCGCTTCCCAACGCGCTCACGGTGCACCCGGCCTGATGATGGATCAGGGTCATACAACCCCGCCGCGGGGATCGTCGGCGCTCGGCGACAAGGCCGGCGCCGACGCCGCATAGACCGGTGCCGAGGGCCGCTCGGCGGCCGGAAAGCGCAAGCTCGATAATCGCCCGCGGCCGCAGAGAACCTCGACCGGAGGCAAGGTGCGGCTCGGCTCCCTGCGGCTGCGCAGCAACCGTAGCTTCGCTGCCGGTGGCAGCGCCGAGCCGGCGATCGCCAACCCGATTCGGGTAAGCACGCCGTCGGCGTGCCGCTCGCGCTCGATCCATTCCGGCAACCGCGCCGCGAAACTTTCGAACGACTCGAAGCTGCCCTGCCGCATGCGCACCGACAACAGGCCGTGGAAGACATCGGCATCACGCAGGAGTTCTCCGCGGCAGGTGGCCGGGGCCACCGGAACTTGAAAGGTCGGCGAGAATCGCGGCAGCGACTCGCTCTCACGCCCGCGGTCGAAGCCGAAGAAACGCCCCAGCGCGCGGCCCATGGCGTAGGCCTGCTCAGCGAAGCGGCCGGCACCGTCGGGAAGCTCGCGGGTGGCGAAACCCAGAGGGTCAGGCGCCGACGAATCGTATGCCGCATCGCCATGCGCCACGCACCAGCGATCGTCAGCGGCGCGCAGCCGCTGCGCCAGCGCCGGCGCCTGGTCGGCGATCCGGGAGCAGATTCCGTCCGTCAGTAGCGCGTGCCCAAACCCGTCGACCCCCAGGTGGCAGGTGGAGACCACATCGAGCTCCTCCGCGAAGCCCACGCCGAGCCACGGACCGCCACCACGGCTCCAGGCCGATCGATGCAGATGCCTAGCGTCGGGGATGCGCTGCGGCAACAGGCTCACGACGACGGCCGCACGCATGGCAGCGGCGGTCGCGGTGTCGACAGGCTCGAACCTGCCGGGGGGCAACGTCACCTCGTCGGCCGCGACGCTCGCCAAGCAACCTGCCAGAGCAAACAACGATCCGGATTCCACCATCGCCCTGTAGACACCGCCGGGGACCACGAACAGCGCCGTTCGGACCTCGTCGGCGGTCAGCCGATGGGGCTCCAACCATCCATTGTTCCAGCCCACCACTGCCTGCAATGCCTGCAGTGGTTGTCGCGATTGCAGCCAGTCCAGACGCTCGATGGCGGCCGCCGCTCCCACCACTGATCGCGCCACGACAGCGGCGAGGTCGCCGGCCGGCACGCGCCTGGCAATAGGGGCGGCTCGCGCCATGAACGTATCGGAGTCCGGTCCGCCGTTGGCGCGCCGATACAGCTGTTGGTGCGCCGTGGTGCGGGCAGCGCCAGAGGCCGCTAGGCACCGCGTGCCCCATATCAGGGCCCATCCCGGGTGCCACCAGCGCACGTCGGCAACGTCGTCGAGCTGCTGGCGAAGCGACCGGCTCACGCTGCAGCGGGCTCCCTGGCGTGGGCCGCGATATCGAACCCGACCTTGACGAGCACCATGAACTCGAGACCCGACGTGGGTGACCCGGTGAGCAGGAGAAGAGCACCGCTACCGACGAGGACCACAGGCAAGATGTTCATCCGCCGGTAGGGGCTAGCGGTCCTTGTAGAGTAGCGGATGGGTACGCGTCGGCGCCGAGGGGGTTGATAAGACGACCCGGCGTTGGAGTCGGTTGCGCGCCAGATCGTGCCTGCAACGACGCCCCGGCGATACAATGCCGCCGCCAACCTATACAAGCCACTGGGAGGTGTGCGGTGAGTCGTTTCCTAGGATGTCTAGCTCTAGTGGTGGCACTCGGATGTAACCCCAGCGCTCCCGAACTCCTTCCCGGATACACGGCGTTCGTCGGGGCCACCGTCGTCGACGGTACTGGCGGCGCACCGACCCCCGACGCCGTTCTGGTGGTGCGCGACGGTCGCATCGAGGCTCTCGGGCCTGCGGCGACGCTCGAGATTCCGGACCGTGCCGCGGTGATCGACTTGGCAGGCCGAACCGTGATCCCGGGGCTGATCAACGCCCACGGCCACGTCGGCGACACGCTGGGTCTCGAGGGCGGCCACTACTCCATGGACAACGTACGCGCGCACCTGGAGCTGTACGCGCGCTACGGCATCACCACCGTTCTCAGCCTCGGAGGCGATGGCGACGCTGGCGCCCGGATGCGCGATGCCGAAGGTCTCGATCTACGGCACGCACGCCTGCGCATTGCCGGTGCTGTCGTTACTGCCGAATCGCCGGAAGAAGCACGATCGCAGGTGAGCGCCAACCGTGACCTCGGGGTGGATTTCATCAAGATCCGCGTCGACGACAACCTCGGCACCAGCGCCAAGATGACGCCGGAAGTCTACGCTGCGGTCATCGAGGCCGCACATGGCGAGGGCCTTCCGCTGGCAGCACACCTGTTCTACCTCGACGACGCCAAGGGACTGCTCAGAGCGGGGGCAGATTTCATCGCCCACAGCGTGCGCGACGCCGACGTCGACGACGCGCTCATCCAGCTGCTGCGCGAGACCGGCGTTTGCTACAGCCCAACGCTGACGCGCGAGGTGTCGACCTTCGTATACGAGAGCGAGCCGGAGTTCTTCGACGATCCGTTCTTCCTGGCACACGCCGACGCCGGCGTCCTCGATGCGCTGCGCTCGCCCGAACAGCAACAACGCTATCGCGACAGCCCCGCGGCACCACGCTACAAGGAAGCGTTACGGATCGCCCAGGCAAACTTGAAGACACTGGCGGACGCCGATATCCCGATTGCGTTTGGCACCGACAGCGGGCCCCCGGCGCGCTTCCAGGGTTACTTCGAGCACATGGAGACTGAGCTGATGGCGGAGGCTGGGCTGACGCCAGAGCAGATCCTGCGCTCGGCGACCGGTGTTGCCGCAGCGTGTGTGGGGCTCGACGACGTCGGCACAATCGAGCCTGGGAAGTGGGCCGACATGGTCGTGTTGACCGCCGACCCTCTGGCGAATATCGCCAACCTGCGCACCATCGAATCCGTATGGGTCGCGGGGAACCGCGTCGCCTCCTAACGGCGGGCTAGAATCAAGTAGTCGCCAACCGGATTGCACTGGAGAAAATTAACCATGGGCAAGGGTGGAGCGCCACGGTGGCTCGTGGGTATGTCGAGCATCGCTGCCGCCGCTGGATCGATGTTGCTGCCGGTTGCTGCACCGTCAGCGGCCACACAGCAAGTCGGCGAGAATGCCGAGGTCGCGGGTGAGCGGTTGCGCGCTGCTCGAAGCGTCGCATCGATTCTCCAGGACGCGACCCTGCGGCGCTCGGACCCATCTGCGCCGGTCGCGTTTCGTATCGTCCTACCGGAGCTTCGCCAGCCCTCGCCGCCCGCGACGGCAGACAAAACCCGCCTGCAGGTGGGTGTCCATCGCGACCTCGGGGAGGCCCGGGCGCGCGGCATCGATGGCGACTCCCTGGAGTGGGAGTCTGCTGAGGGCGGCGGCTACACGACCACTTTCGCCGTAACCTCGATGGGAGCAGCTGCCGTTCAATTGGCCCTCCGCGTCGACGCCCTGCCGTCTAGTGCCGAGGTCCGTTTCTTCAGCCCGGCGGACCCCACCCAGACCCACGGCCCCTTCGCGTCCGATCTCCTGGTGCGATCCGCGGAGGCGCGCTCCCGTGCCAATGGTAGCGAGTTGTTCTGGTCGCCGGTCGTCACCGGCGCCGAGATCGCGGTCGAGATCTACCTGCCACGCCCCGCTGCGACGGGCGACCTGCAGCTGACGCTCGCGAAGGTGGCCCACCTGACGCAAAACGTCGCCGGGAGCGATATCAACCATCTGGGAAACTCGGGCTCGTGCAATCGCAACGTGGCCTGCGACAAGAAGTGGCTGCTGGCGGCTGCGAGCGTGGCGAAGGTCGTCTTCCAGGTGGAGGGAATCTCGGCCTTTTGCACAGGCCAGCTTCTCGGCGATACCGATTCCAGCACTCAACGACTCTGGTTCCTGACCGCGGCCCACTGCATATCGAAGGCGGCGGCGGCACGGTCAGCCGTCTTCTTCTGGGGCTTCCAGCACGCCAACTGCCAAGCCGTCGCGCTGCCGCCGGTCGTTCAGACCGCCGGGGGCGGCAAGCTCAGGTTCACCACCAAGGCCAACGGCCAATCGAACGACCACACGCTGTTGGAGTTGAATCAATCGCCACCCGACGGCGCCACACTGGCCGGCTGGTCGTCCGCGGACCCAGCGAGCTTCCTGCGGGCGGCGGCGGGGCAAAGAGCGGGAGAACGAGTGCGGGCGATGCACCATCCATCCGGCGACGTCATGAAGCTCAGTCTTGGAGACGTGGTCGGCTTGGACGGTTGGAGCTTCGGGGACGGCCCAGTCAAGGGGAACTCACACCTTCGCGTCGGGTGGAGGCCGAACAAGGGTGTTACCGAGGGCGGCAGTAGCGGCTCGGCGATCTGGGCCGGCAGGCGATGGCCCAAGCAGTTCGTCATCGGCACGCTTTCTGGAGGCGCGGCCTCCTGTACCAACCCAAGAGAGCCCGATTGGTACGGCAGCTTCGGGCGCACTTACACGGAGTTCGGCAAGTTCCGGCGCTTGATCGATCCCGCCAACCGCCAGGAGTGACCGTGGCGACGTTCATCGTTCTACTCAGCTTCACCGACCAGGGGATACGCGAGATCGAGGACTCTCCGCACCGCGCCGATGTATTCACCGAGACGGCCGAAAAGGCCGGCGCCCAGGTCGTGGCCCAATACTGGACGCTGGGCAATCACGACGGTGTGTTGATCCTGGAGGCCCCCGACGACGAAACCGCAGCTTCGGTGCTGCTGAGCCTGGGGCGATCAGGTAACGTCCGCACAGAGACACTGCGAGCCTTCGAATGGGCCGAGGCCCAGGCCATGATCGAGGGAGATTGAGCTCGGTCAGGCCTGCTGAAGCTGCTCCAGCACGTCGCGCCCGTCGCCGGTGAGGCTGACAGTTTCGCCCAGCTTGCCGTGCTTGCCCATGAAGTCCTCGGCCTGGATCAGGTTCCAGCCCTTGAGGTCTTCGTACCAGCCGACAAGGAAATCCTGGGAGTGATGGTCGAAGGCGACGGTGCCATTTCGGAGCGTGGCGGTGCATTCATCGCCCGCTTGAACGACACCGAGCAAGGCGGTGTGGCCGCGATGGAGCTTTCGTTCGGACATTGCCAGGTCTGTCTTCAGGGGGATTGTCTGGGGCTCGTCGAGCCGCCCTGTCATTGAATAGACGCACAAAGCGGCCGGAAGGTTTCCGCGAAAAAGACACCGCCTTGCAGACAGCATGTCGGCGTCCAGCAACATCGTAACAGCATGGGCTTTCGCGCGTCCGACTCGTATGTCCGGCTTCGGATAGTCTGGGGTCCGATCTTAGCCACCCACTCGGACCCGGTGCTGACCTGGTCGCCATACGCGAATACGGCGCAGGACCCGGGACCAGCCGCCACCAAGGAGAGCGCCGGTGAACGGCTTCGCTCGCATCCCGACTCCGGTAAACGAACCTGCCTTCGGCTACGCGCCCGGCTCCCCCGAGCGAGCCAGCATCACCGCGCGGCTGGAGCAGATGCTCGACGAGCGCATCGAGATCCCCGCCATCATCGGCGGTAAGGACGTGACCACGGGCAACACTCTCGACGTCGTGTGCCCCCACGACCACGGGCACGTGCTGGCGGTCTGCCATCAGGTCGACGAGGCGACCGTCGGGAAGGCCATCGAGGCGGCCGCACACGCCTGGCGCGAGTGGTCCGAGATGAATTGGGAAGCACGTGCGGCGGTCTTCCTGAAAGCAGCCGATCTGCTCGCCGGCCCGTGGCGCGACACCATGAACGTCGCCACCATGCTCGGCCAGTCCAAGACTGTTCACCAGGCTGAGGTCGAGGCGGCCGCCGAGCTGTGCGATTTCTGGCGCTTCAACGCCCACTACCTTGAAGAGATCTACTCCGGGCAGCCGGAGTCGGATCGGGGCATGTGGAACTACGTCGAGTACCGACCGCTGGAGGGGTTCGTGTTCGCGGTCTCGCCGTTCAACTTCACTGCCATCGGCGGGAATCTGCCCGGTGCCCCAGCGCTCATGGGCAACTCCGTGCTTTGGAAGCCAGCGTCGAGCGCGGCGTTGTCCAACTACTACGTGATGCGCCTGCTGCAGGAGGCGGGGCTGCCGGACGGCGTCATCAACTTCGTCCCAGGCCGGGGCGCTCGTGTCGGCGACCCGGTCTTCGCCAGCAGCCAGCTGGCCGGACTGCATTTCACCGGCTCGACTGCGACCTTCCAGCGCATGTGGCGGACGATGTCCGACAACCTCGAAACCTACGGGCGCTATCCGCGCATCGTCGGAGAAACCGGCGGCAAGGATTTCGTGTTCGCCCATCCGTCCGCCGACGCTGCTGCGCTGGTCACCGCCCTGGTGCGCGGAGCGTTCGAGTACCAGGGCCAGAAATGCTCCGCCGCGTCGCGCGCCTATGTTCCCGCCGCGTTGTGGGCCGAGGTGAAAGAGCCGCTAGTCGACACTGTCAGCCAGTTACGAATGGGCCCGCCGACTGATTTCGGCAATTTCCTCTGCGCGGTGATCGACCGCCCGGCGTTCGACAGCATCAGCAGTTTCATCGATGAGGCGAACGCCAAGCCCGAGTACGACGTTCTCGCCGGCGGCAACTACGACGACTCGCGCGGCTTCTTCGTCGAGCCTACGGTGGTCCAGACGCAGGATCCGGGCTCGCGACTCATGTGCGAGGAGATCTTCGGGCCGGTGCTCACGGTATACGTGTACGAGGAGGCCGACATCGAACAGGCACTCGACCTGTGCGACACCGGCAGCCCGTACGCGTTGACCGGCGCGATCTTCGCCCGCGACCGACGCGACATCGTCCGGCTCAGCAAGCGGCTGCGGCACGCCGCCGGTAACTTCTATATCAACGACAAGCCGACCGGCGCTGTAGTCGGTCAGCAACCGTTCGGTGGCGCACGCGCCTCCGGCACCAACGACAAGGCCGGGTCACCCGCCAACCTGCTGCGCTGGGTATCCCAGCGCACGGTGAAGGAGACCTTCGCGCCCGCGACCTCCCACGAATACCCCTACATGGGCGACGAGTAGTCAAGCCGTAGCACCTTGCGGTACGCTTGGGGACAGTTCCGCCTATTATTTGATAGCTAAGCATATGAAAATGACTAACACGGTTGGATACAAGCATTCACGCCCTTCGCACCCATTCCGAAGTGCTCTGAGCACTCGGTGTTTGATCGTTGCTCTATCAACACTGCTGCTGATCAGTAGCGCGGCGATAGCCCGGTCCGAGTCGGCAGAGCTGAACATACGGGACTTGGCCGGACGCCTGGACCGCAAGGCACGCCGGGTGACGAACCAGCTCAAGCGGCATCATCTACCGCACGGCACCGTCTTCGACCCGATCTACGCAGCACCGGACTCCGACGAGATCGTGCGCTACACGCATGCCGGCGATGCCGCGATCTGGACTGGCCACTACCTGGCTGCAGCAGCCTTCGAGTACGCGGTCACCGGTTCCAACAAGTCAAAGAGCAGGGTGCGCAAAGCCGTGGCGGCGATTCGGGTGCTTCTCGAAGTCACGGGCAACGAGACGCTGGCGCGCGGCGCAGTGCCGGTCGACTCACCGTGGGTCGAGGCCATTACGGTGGGCGAAGCTCATCAGGGCGTCTTCGAGAGTCACTACAACGGCATCGACTATCGGTGGGCGGGCAATACATCGCGCGATCAGTATTCCGGCGTCATCTTCGGCCTCGGCTTCGCCTGGGAGCTGGTCCCGATCACCGGCATCCGTGCTGAGATACACGTCATCGTGACGCGCCTCGTCGACTATCTGCGCAACGGTGCCTGGACCGTGCAGAACCCGGACGGCAGCATCAGCACGACGTTTCTTGCCCGGCCCGACCAGATGCTGGCGTTCTTGCAGACGGCTCGCCGGATCCACCCGGAGCGCTTCGACAGACCGTACGGCGAGGTGCGCGACGCTTTCGGCGGCTTCGTCGACGTCCCGATCTCACTCGAGGCCACTGACACGCACGGTTCGTACTTCAAGTTCAACCTCGACGCAATCAACCTCGTGCATCTCGTTCGGCTGGAAGAGCCCGGCGCGTACCGCGACGAGTATCGCAAGGCCTACGACATCCTGCGTGACACGATCGGTTCTCACGAGAATGCTCACTTCAACATGATCGACCGCGTGCTGAACGGTCCCGAAGCGGCTCGCGACCGCCAAACGCGACGGCTCTTGAAACAATGGTTGCGGCGCCCGCGACGCAATGCTTGGGTTGACCTGTCAGGAACCTACCCGGCGTGCGGAGCCAACCTGGCGTGCGGGGTGATCCCCGTAGCCGAGCGTGTGCCGACCGACTTCCTCTGGCAACGCGACCCCTTCGTACTATCGGGCGGCGGCGGCGGTGACGTCGGCGCGGCTGGAATCGACCTGCTGTTGCCGTACTGGATGGCGCGCTACTACGGGGTGATCTGACGCGCCGACCCCAACGACCTGGCAGCTACGACTCTTCGGCCAGCGGGTTGCCCAACAGCAGCGGGTTGCCGAGGAGAAACGCGTCGACATCCAGCGGCGCGCCGGACTGCTCGATGAGCCGTCGTTGGAGCCGGGCCCGCTGCTCGGACGGCATATCGTCGGTTTCCGCTTCCGGGAAGAACGCCTCGCGGATTCGAGCTTCGATCGCAACCAACAGTTCTTGCAGGACAGTACCCGAATAACGAAGCTCCAGCCGGCCTGCCAGCATGCGGAGCGTCCAGTAGCTTCGAGCGAAGCGCAGGAAAGCAGCCCCGGCACCCGGATAAGAGCGCTCGAGCGACCCACCTAGCTCGGCCTCGAACCGCTTCACGGAAATAAACGCACAGCCCTCGGCGGCGCCGTGGAAGAAGCCTTGAAATGCCGAGTCGAGCACCACGGCGACTCGGTGTTGTAAACCCACGTCGCCGTGCAGATCGCTGACCGGGCGTAGCCATAGCTCATCGTCGCCCTCTTCGGCGCGTACCCCTACGCGCGCCAGCAGGCCGAGGATCGCCGCCTGGCTCTGCTCGAGTTCCCCGATGTCATGCGTCAAAACAGACATTTGTCTAGTATGCTACCTGCCCCCGGAGATCAATTATGGCGCGAAAACACATCGACGGCGTCGACTCGGCGACGGTTGCCCGCGGGCGCGGCGTACCGCATAACCCGGCAAATCGCTTCGAGCGCCTGTGGCTCGAGCCGCTGGAGGGGGCCAATGAACGTACAACCACCGCGTACATGCACGACGCCACGCGCACCATAGTGGCGCGCAATATCAGCCCCGACATACCGTTCGACACCTCGTTGAACCCCTATCGCGGCTGTGAGCACGGCTGCGTGTACTGCTACGCCCGGCCCACACACGAGTACCTGGGGTTCTCCGCCGGTCTCGATTTCGAGACCCGGATCCTGGTGAAAACAGCCGCCCCTGAACTATTGCGCCGCGAGCTGGAATCCAAGCGCTGGAGTCCACAGGTGCTCAGCCTCAGTGGCGTTACGGATCCGTACCAGCCGATCGAGCGCCGGCTAGAGCTCACCCGCCGCTGTTTGCAGGTCCTGGCTGAGTTTCGTAACCCGGTGGCGATTGTCACCAAGAACGAGCTGGTGACGCGCGACCTGGACATCCTCGGTCGGCTTGCCGAACGCGGAGCCGCGATAGTGTACGTGTCGGTGACCACGCTCGACGACGAGCTCTGCGGAGCGATGGAGCCACGCACGTCGCGGCCGGCGCGCCGAATCAGGGCTCTGCAGGCAAATCGCCGCCGCAGGTATCCCGTGTGGAGTCATGGTCGCCCCGGTTGTTCCGGGGCTCACCGATCACGAGATGCCGGCCATCCTCCAGGCGGCCGGCAGGGCCGGTGCCACGCGCGCGAGCTATGCCACCCTGCGTCTACCGGGAGCAGTCGCCGACATCTTCGAAGGTTGGCTACAGTCGCGGTCCGCAGCGCGGAGACGCAAGGTCATGGCGCGCATTCGCTCGCTGCGGAACGGACGAAGGAACGACCCGCGCTTCGAGACACGCATGCAGGGCGAGGGCGCCTTCGCAGAGCAGATCGCGGCACTATTCGCCGCCTCGTGCCGCCGCCTGGGACTGAACGCACGACGGCTGCCGCTTTCCACGAAATCGTTCCGACGTTCCGGCCAGCAGCGGCTGCCGCTAGTAGACATAACATCGGAAGATGCCCGCGCCGTGCAATCTGCCGGGGCCACGATGCACAATACAGATTGAGTCTCCCTGCCGCACCCGGCGTGCCAGTCCATACTCATTCGGCGATCTCGATGCCAGCTCCTCGTCTATTGTGCTTCTTGCGGCCGGGCCTGTTCACGGCGCCGATCGCGCTGCTCCTGCTAGCCGACCCTGCACTGGCCCAGGACGCCGACCACGGCTTCGAGCTCTACGAATCCGTCGAGTGCGCCGCCTGCCACGGTAGCGCTGCACAGGGCATGATGGGCCCTGCCCTGGCTGGCACTCGCCTGTCGCTGGAGGAAGTCCGACGTCAGGTACGATCGCCTCGGTCGCGCCGCATGCCGGATTTCAGTGTCGAGGAGCTGTCCGACGAAGGTCTCGCCGACATCTTCGCTTACTTGAAGGGGCTCGAGTCACCGACGCTCGCCGACAAGCGTACCTGGTGGGGGATCGACCTACTCAACCTCCCCACGCCCGCGCTTCCCGCGAAGAAGACCGTCGAGCTTCACTTCACGCATCGCTTCTCCGAGTCACTGACCGACGCCGGGCGCGAGGGGCTCTACGGGCTCGACAGCTTCGCTTTTCCGGGCTTCTGGTTCTCGTACGGCCTCAGTGATCGTGTCGCCCCCTACGTCGGACGCACGGCGAACCTGGCAACCTGGGAGTTCGGCGTCAAGATCAAACTGCTTGAGGAGCGGCAGACGTCGTTGCCTATCTCGATCGCCGCCAACATCGGTGGCACCTTCCTCGACGCCAACGGGATACCCAACAACAATCGATTCACCGTCGAGCTGCCGATAGGGGTTCGGGCCAGCGACCGCTTGGCGTTCCAGTTTGTTCCCGTCTACACCACGGATCCCGACGAGCAAGACTTCCCGGGCAGCGACAGCTATGCGGTTGCGCTCGGATTCGGCGGCAGCCTGCGGCTTTCCACCACATATAGCGTCGACGCCGAGTACATCGCCAACGTCGGGGGGTTCGAGCAGTTCGATTCCTTGAACCAGTGGCAGGCTGGGGTGAGCATCCACGTTCGTCGCCACCTGTTCCAGCTACTGGTCTCCAACAGCACGTTGACGACACCCGACTTCATGGCGGCTGGCTCGTTCAGAACCGGCATCAAGAGCAACGTCCGCTTTGGCTTCAACCTTGTGAGAACCTTCTCGTTCTAGCGCCGCCCGATTCTCGCCAGCCGCAAACTGCGGCGCCGCACTCAACAGGTACGCTCCGATGACGATGTCGATTCCTCCGTTTCGCCCAGCCGCCCTCGCCCTTGCAATCACGATCACATCGACGCTGGCAGTCTCCGGATCGCCGCAGAACGCGGAGTTCTTCGAGAGCGCCTTCGACGGCGGGTGGGTAGGCAGCATTAAAGTCGGCAGCGACCGTGTGCTGGTGCAACTGAACCTCAACTTGGGCGACAGTCCGGTCGGCTTTGTCATCATGCAGAACAACCTCGGCTCCGCGCCCAGCGGCGTAGACGCTCTGGCAGCCGACTTCACCAAAGTGAGCAATAAGAGCATCCATTTCCGAGTCGACGACGCGGCAGCGCTACGTCGTACCCGCAGCACGACGACGTTCAAGCTGAGCTCCAAGTCCGGCAAGCTGAAGGGCAATGCCTCGGGCGCCGCAAAGGGCTCTGTCGAGTTCGTAGCCATGAGCCCGGACGTGCCCTTGCAGAAGCTATGGGCAGGCTCGGTGAATGTGGACGGCCAATCGCTCTTCATCTTGCTGCAGCTCACCGACAACGGCGACGGTACGGTAGGCGGATATGCAGTGGTTGACGGCGAGACCGGAGAGGTGGTCGCCACAGCCGCTCGTCGAGCAGGGCGCGCGGGTGTCACCGGCACGATCGAGCTGGGTTCTGGGGACCTGGGAATCGATCTGTCCTTGCAGAAGGGCAACAACCAGCTGGGCGGTAAGATCATCGCCGATGGCACCAACATCAAAGCGAAGCTCAAGCCGGGGGGCAGCAAGGGAAAGCCGATGAAAGTCACCGGCATGCAACGTGCCGCGCTTCGCGACGTGACCGTCGGGCAATCGAACGCCGTTGCCGTGCGCGGCAAGAACTTCGTCGCCGGCGCCAACGTCCACATCAGCAACGGTGCGTTCTCGGTCGAGAGCGTCGAGTTCAAATCGTCCAAGCAGCTCGACGTCTTGATCACACCGGCCGCCTCGGTTGCTGACGGGACATCAGCCGACGTGCTGGTGGTGAACGCAGACGGCCAAACCGGTGAGCGTGCCAACGCGCTGACAGCGATCACCGACGACGGCGGTGGCGGCAACGCAGTGAGCTTCGCCGCAGTCGTGCAACCGATCTTCGATCAGAGCTGCGCCCTCGCCGGCTGCCACTCCTCCGCCAGCGCCAGCGCCGGCCTGGTGCTTGCTGCCGGATCGGCGGTCGACAATCTCGTCGGTGTGCCTAGCAGCCAGCAGCCGGCGCTGAATCGCGTCGCTGCTGGAGACCCCGACAACAGTTATCTGGTACGCAAGATCGAGGGCGGCTCCGGAATCAGCGGTGGCCGCATGCCGTTGAACCGCAGTCCGCTGTCGGCGGCTCAGATCACAAGCATCCGCACCTGGATCACCGAGGGGGCTCAGAACAACCGGCGCCCGCAGTAGCAATTGCTGTTCGACGCCATCGAGCTCGCCGTTCGGGCTCACGCCGGTCAATATCGCAAGGGTTCGCGGGTGCCCTACATCGTGCATCCGTTGAGGGTATCAACGCTCCTCATCGAAATCGGAGCGGCCGATTCACTGGCAATCGCCGGAGTGCTCCACGACACGGTAGAGGACACCGACACCACCCTCGATCGGATCGAGCGCCTCTTCGGCGCCGACGTCGGCACGCTGGTGGACGCGGTCACCGAGCCCGACCGCAACGCTCCCTGGGAAGAGCGCAAGTCCGGCACGATCGAGATGCTTGGCAACGCCAGCCAAGACGTGCTGCTGCTGGCGTGCGCCGACAAGCTCGACAACATCCGCTCCATGGGACGCGGCGAGAGCCTGCTCGGCAACTCATTCTGGGACCGTTTCTCACAGCCCAGGGAGCGCCAGGCGCGTTACTACCGCGATGTGGCAGCGACGATCGAAGCCCGCGCGAGTTGTTCAACCATCACGGCCATGATGAGCGAACTGCGAGCAGAGGTCGAGCAGCTATTCCCGATTCGCTAGCGCGCGCAGGTTTGGTGCCTGCCGACCGTCGACGCGAGTCTCGCCGGTGATCCAGTCGGATTCGATCCGAGGCAGCGATGAGGGTCAGCGTTCGGGGTTGAGGGCGGCGCGCTTGAGGGCGCGCTTCTCGCCCCGCGAGAGCGCGAAGTCGAAACCGATCAACGCAGCGTCCCAGGCGCCGTACTGCGGATTCGGCAGCACGATCCAGCGACTGCCCCAGTATTCCGCGTGCTGACGTACCAGCTCTCGGCGCTGCCCTGTGGCAACGTCTCCGCCGGAGACGAAGTCTCCGAGAGCATCGCCTATCAGCAGAAGGATGCGATGGTCGGCGGCTACCACTTGGCGACGAGTCCCTTTGTCCGAGCCCCAATCTTGACGCTCGTCCCGCGTGAACACCGTGTCGAGCGCCGGGTCGAGGGGAAACCCATGGCGTGACAGGTTGTTGCGCGTCGCTTCCTCCACCTCGTGGCGCCGGTTGGTGAGATAAAACACCGTCACCCCCTGGTCCGCCGCACCCTTGGCGAACTCCAAAGCACCGGGCACAACGCCTGCCTTCTCCTCGCGTACCCATGCCTGCCAGCCGGGTGTGGCGAAGTCTCGATCCTCGATCACCTGACGGACCTGATTGGGTGAGTTGTCCAGCACGGTCTCGTCGACATCAAGCACCACCGCCGGCGGAAGATCCTCGTAACCTCCGATCGCCGTCTGCTCCAGCGAGGCCGTCCAGGTCGGTTCTGCGAGCGCACGCTCGAGCATCAGCGACGCGATTGCGTACGCCTGACGCGCACTTGCCTCGTACTCGCCGGCGGTCTGGACCCAGGCAACGGCGTTCAGGTTCTCATCGCCATAGCTGTACGCCGAGCTCGCTCCGCCTCCCGCATCCGGGGAACGCGTCACTACGAACCCCAACGTCGTGCCGATAATGACCAGCAACAACACGATCAACGCGGGAACAATGCGGTCCATGTCCGTCTCCTGCTCGCCGCCGTCGCGGCGCTTCGCGGGCGGGCATCGTCGGAGGGTCAGTGCGAAGGCGCCTGCTGGGTTCACCCGGCCGCGCCCCAGGTGCCACAATTGGGGCCGCTCGACCGGCTCGGCCTTTTCGCCAGCCGCCGCATCCCAGCATAAAGGAACCTCATGCGGATCGTGATCACCGGCGACGGTGAGATCGCTTATCAGCTGGCCCTGGCGCTGCATCAGCAGCACGACGTCGTGATCATCGAGAACGACCCGCGGGAGGCGGATCGCTTCAGCTCGCTCGACGTCCAGCTTCTTCGCGGCGATGCCACGCATCCGGAAATCCTGCGAGAGGCCGGCGCGCCGCTGAGCGACAGTTTCATCGCCTGTCTCGCATCCGACGAACTCAACATAATCGCCTGTCTGACGGCGAAACGTGTCGGCTGTACCCATGCGACCTGCTTCGTGTCCAAGGAGGACTACGTACGATCTTTCGCCGGTATTCCCGAAGGCGACGACGCGCTCGCCATCGATCGCATCATCTGGCCGCAGTACATGCTTGCGGAAGAGATCACCCGCATCGTTCTGGTTCCGCGGGCCATCGATGTAGAGATCTTCGCCGGCGGGCGGATCTGGCTGATGGAGTTCAAGCTCCGCGACGACTCGCCGCTGATCGGCCTGCTACCGCGCCTCAAGCTGCCGCTCGGCGTGCTCGCGGTCGCGGTGCGCAAGGGTGACGAGCTCTCTATACCCTCGGGCAAGACCGAGCTCGAGGCCGGTGACCGGGTCGCCTTCATGGGCAACCGCGGCGGGCTCCGCCAACTGCGAGAGCGCTTCATCCGCGGACCGGAAGGGCCGGATCGTGACCGTGATGTGGTCATCGTGGGCGGTGGCACGGTCGGCCTCACACTGGCCAAGCGGCTGGAGCGGGAGAAAGATCTTCGCCTCAAGATCATCGAGCGCGACCGAGCGCGAAGCGAGTATCTGGCCGCCGAGCTGCCGCGAGCTCTGGTATTACGCGGCGACGGTACAGACCTGGCGCTGCTCGAGGCAGAGCAGGTCGACCGCTCGAACGTCCTCGTATCGGTCACCAGAAACGATCAGAGCAATCTGCTGTGCTCCCTACTGGCCAGCCAGATGAACGTGCCGAAGATCATCACGCGCGTCAATCGCAAGCGGAACATCCGCCTCTTCGAGCGCGTTGGCATCGATGTGCCGCTCAACCCCATGGTCACGGCGATCAACGTCGTCCTGAACGCTCTGCAGGAGACCGGCGTTCAGCTGCTTGCCAGCATCGAAGGCGGACAGGCGGCGGTGATCGAGATGAACGTGTCGGAGAGCTTCGAGCGCACCCGCGTGCGGGACCTACCGCGAATCGAGGGATCGATCATCGTGGCGGTGACGCGTGCTGACCGAACGATGGTTCCTCACGGTGACGACATGATCGAACCGGGCGACCGGCTGCTGGTGTTCTCGACCGAGACAGCACACGACAAGCTTCGCAAGCTCTTCTGACCGCGATGCGACTCCGCCTCGTCGCTCACCTCGACGGTCTTCTGCTGCGGGCTTTCGGTGTCTTCCTGCTGGTGCCCATGGTGGTGGATTGGGCCTACGGGAACTGGGGCGCGTCGATCGGGTTCCTCATCGCCGCCCTCAGCGCCACAGTTTTGGGCGAGCTTGCCCGGCGAATGCACCCGAAGGGCGCCGAGCTGCACCGGCTCGAGGGCATCATGGTGGTGGCGTCAGTATGGCTAGTGGTGTCGTTCTTCAGCGCTATCCCATATCTGTGGAACGGTCTGAGTCTGATCGACTCGCTCTTCGAGTCGATGTCGGGCCTCACGACCACAGGGGCGACGGTATTTACCGACTTTTCGCGTTACGGGGAAGGGCTGTTTCTGTGGCGCAGCATGACCCAGTGGTTTGGCGGCATGGGCGTCATCGCGCTGTTCATCGCCGTCCTTCCACGGCTGGCGATCGCCGGTCGCCAGATGTTCTTCGCCGAGGCACCGGGGCCCCAGGAGGAGCGCCTGACGCCTCGCATCCGCCATACCGCCATCGCCCTGTGGTCGCTCTATGTCGGCCTGACCGTCGTCCAGGTGATTGCCCTAGTGGCCGTCGGAATGCCGGCCTTCGACGCCGTATGCAACTCGCTGACCACCGTCGCCGCGGGTGGATTCTCGCCGCATCCACAGAGCATTGGCGGCTACGCCAACCCGGCGGCCGAGTGGGTGTTCGTGTTCTTCATCTTCCTCGCCGGCGCCAACTATTCCTTGCAGTACCGCGCCATCCGTGGCCGGCCACGCGACCTGTTCAAGGACGAGGAGTTCCGCGCCTACGCGATGCTAGTCATCGTGGCGACGCTGCTGCTGACCTATGTGCTACTGCCGTTCAGTCGCGACCCCGGCACCGAATACGTCAGCTCACAGACGAGCCTCGGTGTTCTGGAGGACGCGCCGCCGCTGACGGTGCTGCGACAGGCGGCCTTCCAGGTACTCACAATCATCACCACGGCGGGCTTCGCCACCGACGACTTCAATATCTGGAGCGACCAGGCACGCGTGGTGCTGCTGATCCTGATGTTTGTAGGCGGCTCGGCGGGTTCGGCCGCTGGCGGCCCCAAGGTGGTACGCGTGCTGCTGATCTTCAAGTACGCCGCCGCCGAGTTGGTGCGTGCACTGCACCCACAGGCGGTGAATCCGGTGCGGTTCAATCGCCGCGTCGTACCGCCGAGAGTGCTGCGCGCGATCGTCACACTTCTGCTGCTGTACATACTGGTCTTCATCGTCAGCGTGCTACTGGTGACCGTTTTCGGCGCCGATATTCTCACCGCCATCACCGCGTCGATCGCAACGCTGGGCAATATCGGTCCCGGGTTCGGCGCGGTCGGTCCGATGGGGACCTACGCCGACTTCCCGACGGCCAGCAAGGTGGTCCTGTTCCTCAACATGTGGATCGGGCGCCTGGAGGTCATCACCGTCCTGGTGCTACTACAGCCGACGGTGTGGCGGCGTCTGCGCCGCTCGAGCTAACCGACGCGCTTCCCGGCACGGAGGAGCGCCGAGTGGATCAATCTCTCGATCAGTGCCGCGAACGGGATTCCCGCCGCCGCCGCGCCCTGGGGCAACAGGCTGGTCTCGGTCAAACCCGGAATCGTGTTGAGCTCGAGCATCATCGGGCCGCACGGCGACAGGATGAAGTCGCTGCGGGACATTCCCTCGCAACCGAGCGCCTCGTGGGCGATCAATGCGAGCTCCTGCACGCGAGTCGCTGCTTCGTTGTCGACCTCCGCCGGCGTGATCTCGGTGCATGCATCGGCAGTGTATTTGGCGCGGAAGTCGAAGAACTGACTGTCTTGGGGTCTTATCTCGGTCAGCGGGAGTGCCTGCGCGGGCTCTCGCCCGCCGCCGAGGACGCCGCAGGTTACCTCCACCCCCCCTACGTAGCTTTCGACCAGCACGAGTTCGTCGGTACCAAAATCGGCACTCAATGCCGTCGCCAGCTCGGCAGAGTCGCGAGCGACATGCACCCCGACCGAGGAGCCAGAAGCGACTGGCTTCAATACGCAGGGTAGTCCTATCCGATCAACGGCTGCCTGCAGTGGTTCGGTGTCGTCGCCGCCATAGCAGGCCACCGCATCGTCGGGGACGGGGACGCCCGCGGCACGCAAGTACCGTTTGGTGCGGGCTTTGTCCATCGCCAGCGCCGACGCCAGAACGCCGGAACCAGTGTACGGGACGCCCGCCAGGCTGAGCATCCCCTGCACCGTGCCGTCCTCTCCTCCGGGTCCATGAAGCGCCACGAACACAACGTCGAGATCGGGCCCGCGCAAGCGTTCGAACGCGCCGCCGATCGGCAGCATCGTCTGCAGCGACAACCGTGTGCGGGGTTCACTGGGCGGCGTCTCCCCCGGCGCGCGCGCCAGGTTCGGGGCGACGGGGCGATGATCGAAATGCCACTCGCCGCTCCGGTCTATGTAGAGCGCATGGCAATCGAAACGAGCAGGGTCGAGCGCATCAAGGACGTTCAGCCCGCTACAAACCGATACGTCGTGTTCGGCGCTCTCGCCGCCGAGCAAGACGGCTACCGAGATTCGCTCGCCCACCCCCATCACGGCCGAAGAGTACCATGGCCTTCAAGCAGCCTGATGGACAGCGTTCACAGGAGTGATGAATGGATCCAGGCAGTGTTTTCGACGAGCTGGCGAGCCGCATCGAGCAGCGGCCTGAGCTCCTGGAGACGGTCGGCGCCGTCTACCAGTTTGACGTGAGCGGTGAACAGGGGGGCTCCTGGGTCGTCGACCTGAAGGCCTCACCGGGTGGCGTCCGCGTCGGCGCCGACGACGATGCCGATTGCGTTATCTCAGTGAGCCGCGAGGACCTTGCCGGCATCATGAACGGCAGCGTGAACCCTCAGACGGCGTTCCTGATGGGACGCGTGAAGATTGCTGGCGATTTCATGCTGGCGACGAAGCTCGGCGCTCTCGTCTGAAGAAGACGTACTCAGCTGGCGGCTTCCTTGTTCTCAGCCTCTTCGATCAGCGAAGCGATCGACTTACGACCGAACGCCGACGAGATCGACTCGTCTTCTTGATCTTCCGTCTCGTCGCTGAGGATTGCCGCAGCGAGCCCGCCAACCGCCTCGTCCTCGGTCTTGCCCGGGAACAACGTCGGCGTGGTCTCGATCACATCGGTGGTGTCGAGTTGCGGGGATACCGGCTCTGGCGCCGCGAACACGGGCGCGGACTCGTCCGCGACAGGTGCGGACTCGACCGCGACAGGCTCGGACTCGACCGCGACAGGCTCGAGCTCAACAGCGACAGGCGCGGACTCGACCGCGACAGACTCGAGCTCAACAGCGACAGGCTCGGACTCGACCGCGACAGGCTCGGGCTCGGTAGCCACGGGCGCGGACACGGCGACCGGCTCCGGCTGCGGCATGCTGAGCGGCTCCGACTTCGGCACCACCGCATCGGCGTGCTCACCGCTCTTGCGGAAAGCGTCGAGCTCCTCGACCGCGGCGCGCAGAAAGGGCAGCACGATATCGGCCTCACGCTGGGCGACAACCGCGGCTGAATAGCGCTTTTCCCAGCCTTCGATGGCTTGCTGAAGTTGATCCCTACCTTCACTCATTGCTGATCTCCTCTGATGCGTACCGCCTGGTGTTCGATGACCTGTGTTAGATATCTCTAAATAGATAACGTAACTTTAGAGCACGTTACAAGCTTTAAAACACATTAAAAGTCATTATTCATCGTTAATGGACGCTACTGGTACTTCATTAGTTCAACGAAACGTCAGAGGAGAAAGTGTCCGCGGCCGGTACGCGAAGGCGATTGCTGGCGGAGACGGGCCGCGAAACTCTCACGATTCGATCGTCGCCCTGATACGGTCGTCGACTACTCTTCGTCGGCGACCACGGCGGCGAACCGCGCCAGATCGATGTTGCCTCCCGATACCACGAGCGCGGTGTTGCCATCAGGTTGCAGGCGGCCAGCGAGTACAGCCGCGAGCGCTACAGAGCCGCCACCCTCGACCACCAGCCGATGACGATGGAACGCGAATCGCATAGCTGCGGCGATTTCTTTCTCGCTCACCTCGACGTAGTCATCGACCAGCTCGCTGACCAATCTCAGCGTGTGGTGGTTCTCGGGACCCAGGTTACCGGCCAGCGCCGTGGCAAGCGTCTCCCGTTCGGGCAAGCTCACTAGCTTACCGGCTTCCACGCTGCGCGCCAGCACAGCCGCGCGCTGCGCCGACACGCCGGTCACCCGGATGTCCGGATCGACGCTCTTGACACCTATCGCAACGCCAGCCAGCAGGCCTCCACCCCCCATCGGTACGACGACATGGTCGACTCCCGGGTGCTGCTCCAGGATCTCGCGACCGATCGTCGCCTGTCCGGCGATACCCTCGACCTGATCGAAGGGATGCACGTAAGTGAGGCCACGCTCGCGCGCCAGTCGCAGTGAGATTTCCTCCGCCATCTCCGCCGTTTCGCCTTCGACAATCGCCTCGGCACCGAACTCGCGGATCACGCTGAGCTTCGCCGGGTCGACCCACTCCGGCACGCAGATTGTGGCCTCGAGCCCTTCACGCGCGGCCACGTACGAGGTTGCCAAACCGTGATTGCCACTCGAGGTCGCGATGATCCCGCGCCGGCGTTCATCCTCGTCGAGGCTGAGGACGCGGTTCGTGGCGCCGCGGAGCTTGAACGAGCCGGTGACTTGCAGACACTCTAGCTTGAGCCCGACCGTCTGCCCGGTAAGATCCGTCAGCCACGCTGATTGTAGTAAAGGCGTGGTGATGGCCACACCGGCAATCCGCGCCCGCGCACCCTCTACGTCGTAGTCACCCAGGTTCATGGCGTCAGACTATAGCTGCGTCGACCATGTGCTTGCAGGTTGCGAACGGAACGCGTGGCGCCGTTCCAGCCCTAGCAAGCGTGGACAGGATCGACTGCTCTTGCCGCCGCGTAGCGCAGTTACGATAAGGTGACGGCGGCGTATGCAGCGCGAGAACGCAGTTCATCACCAAGGAGGTGTCTGTGCCGTATCGACGACGGGTTCTCACCCTGGTGGGCGCGGCAGCGCCCATCCTGGCTGCGCTGCTGTTAGCGACTCCGTGGGACCCTGCTGCGAGCGCTCAGCCAAGCGCACGGCCCGCCGCGGGGAATCTGCTGGGCACCGGGTCCGCCTTCATCCAGATGTTCACGGTTGGAGGGACGGTATCCGGAGGCAAGCTGCCGGGTATTGACGCAACTCTCATCCCTCCGGACGCCAAGGCCAAACAGCGATTCGATGTCTCAGTTTCTGCGGTCGCCGGGAACGACGACTACGGCCTCCCGGACAAGCGCTTCGGCAAAGTCGAGGTAACCCTGTTCGCGGTGGATGACCGCGGAGACGAGAAAAAGGTAGGTAGTCAAAGCAAGAAGCCGGCGAAGAGCACCGGCGCGGCCGAGATCAAGTTCGGCAAGCTCAAGACCCCGGGAAGTCACTTCCGAGTCGAGGTCGAGTTCGTCGGCGGCAGCCTGGCCGGGGGGGGGGGGGGTCTTGACGGTCAGCGGATCGATCGCGCTCTCGGGCGGTCTCCGGGCCGCGCTGGCGAATCGACGAGCGGCAGCGACCGGCTCAGACGCTGCTACGGAGCTCGGAGGGGATCGATGAATGACCCCGTGAGCTCCGAATCAAGATGGCATGCTGTCGAGAAGCCAGAGGAGAAGTAGGCCTACGGCGATCGACCAAGCCAAGGTTGGCGTCGATGCATGGCGGCCCTACTCGTCTTGACGCTCACCTTGCCCTGGTTGGCGGCGTGCTCGGTAGGCGGCGGCCTCCTGGCGAAGAACGCCTTCGCCTTCATCTTCTGCACGGTCATGTACGCGGTTACCGGTTCCACGGCACCCGGTGCACAAATCGCCTCTAGCAGTCTGAAACTGACCTCGGGAGAGCTTCTGCGAGTCGGCGGCCCACGGGCGGGCGTCGCAGACGCTCTGACGATGAGGCTCGAGGGCTTTGTGCCGCGAGGAACCATACCCGGCAACAAGCTCCCAAAATGGACCAGCGATCTCCACCCGAGCCTGGCGACCAAGCGCGCCCCTCGCACGAGCGGCGCATCCTTCGATGTAACCGTGAGCGTGCTGGCCCTGACCAACGATCTGGAACCGGCAGCCACGAGCTTCCAGAACGCGAAGGCGACCCTGTATCGCATTGATCGCAAAGGGAAGGCGCGAAAAATCGGCACCAAGAGCGCCACCGCGGACCCGGAGAACGGCGGCGCAACGATCACGTTCGCGCGCGCACGGTCACCGCAGAGCCACTATCGAATCGAGGTTACGACTTCGAACGGCAACGTGTCTGGTGGACGGTTGATGTACCTAGGGCTCGTCAGCAGAACGGGAACACTGGGCCGCATCGGCACCATCGCCCTGCGGTCGATGATCCGCTCGAGCGAGGCTCCAGAGGAGCTTCGGGTGCGAGAATGACGTTGCGAGCCTGATCAGACGCAGCCGGTTGCAAGGTGCCTACCTGAAACGACTGTGTACCCTGGGGTCGTGGCGACGCGCGACAAGACGTCAGAACATAGCACCATGCAGGGGCTGTGGATGGACGGTGGCGAGGTGCGGCTACGCGACGACCTGCCGCGGCCTCGCCCTGGGCCCGGGGAGGCGCTGATCCGAGTCCGCCGCGCCGGCATCTGTGGCACCGACCTGGAGATGAAGCGTGGGTACGCGGCGTTTCGGGGAGTACTCGGGCACGAGTTCGTCGGAGAGGTGGTCGACGGACCCGCGGAGCTGAACGGGCGGCGCGTCGTTGGCGAGATCAACGTTGCCTGCGGCAGCTGTGCGCGCTGTGCGGCCGCCGACCGCAACCACTGCGTGCGGCGAAGGGTCCTCGGGATCCGTGGTCTCGACGGCGCGTTCGCCGAGTACACTGTCTTGCCGGCAAGCAACCTCCACCTCGTGCCCGAGTCGCTCAGTGACGCCGAGGCCGCGTTCACCGAACCACTGGCGGCGGCACAGCATGTCGTTCAACAGACGTCGCTCGCCCGGGCGGACAGCGTCGTCGTGGTTGGCGACGGCAAGCTCGGCCAACTGGTTGCGCGCGCGCTCGTCTCGACGGGAGCAAGCATCACTGTTCTGGGAAAACACCCGGGCAAACTGGCGCTCCTGCCGGATTTGGGAATCGAGACGTCGACCGATGCCGGTGAGGTCGGGAGCGGATTCGACGTGGCGGTCGAATGTAGCGGCCGACCAGAAGGCTTCAAGGTGGCGCGTTCGGCGTTACGCGCCGGCGGCACACTGGTGCTCAAGAGCACCTATGCGGATCGGGTCGACATCGATGCGTCGGCGCTGGTGGTGGATGAGATCCGTGTCGTCGGGTCGCGATGCGGTGCGTTCGAGCCCGCCATCGAGGCGCTCGTCAAAGGCACCGTTGCGGTGACCGCCCTGGTGGCAGCGACCTATCCGTTGGACCGTGGCCTGATCGCGCTCGAGCATGCGGATCGGACCGGGGTGCTGAAGGTCCAACTAGAGGTCTCCGCGTAGCGCCGCTGTCCATCTAGCACTGTGGCAACGCAACGCCTCGCACAGCCACTCCCTGCCTTCTATGCGACGGAATCCGGGAGTGTCCGATCGGTTGGGGTGTCAGGAGCGGCCAGGTAGGGCCACCGGGGTGCATCCGGTGAAAGCAACGATTAGCGGTGATAGCTGAATAAGGCTGTATCCACTGCTTGATAACTAACACTGACTATTTCTGTGTTTAGAAGATCCATACGCGGTGTTATAAGGATCCACATCATTTGAATGACAAGCACTGCACCCCCTCCCGCTTTCCAAAAGGGGAAGCCACATGAAGCGCAAGGCGACACTCGAGTCTCTCGGCCGCGAGGAGGGCTTCGGCCTGCTCTTCGGTCTGATGGCCATGGCCGCCGTCGGCGTCATCGGTTGGTCGATGATGACCAACGGCATGGTCGACATGACCATCTCGGACAACTACCGGAGCAAGTCGGCCGCCTTCTACGCCGCCGACGCCGGCATCGAACAGACGCTGGTCGATCTCAAGGTAGACGAGGCCTGGATCGACGAGATCGTCGATCCCGCGACGTGGACGCTGCTTCCACTGAGCTCTAACAGCCTCACGATCAACGGCCACACCGTCAACTTGACGCTCGACGGCAGCAACTTCATCGTGCCTGGCTACTACAGCTTCGGGGCTTCGACGAGTATCGGGGAGGGCAGCTACACTCGCGAGATCTATCTGCCGCCGGTGCTCGGTGAGTACAGCGGCGACTGCGACGATCCGACCGGTTCGGGCTCAGGATCCGGCGGTTCCAGTGCCAGCGGTTCTGGTTCGGGCGGTTCGGGTTCGGGTTCGGGTTCAGGCGGTTCCGGTGGCTCCGGTTCGGGTTCAGGTGGTTCCAGCTCCGGCGGGTCCAGTTCCGGTTCAGGCGGCTCCTCGAGTGCGGCACTAGCCCCACCGCTGGGCGCCCCTCAGCTCGGCCTGGCCGCAGTGGCACTGATAACGGCGGCCAAGGTCGACGTCTGCCACGTGCCTCCGGGCAATCCGTCGGCCACGCATACGATCAACATCTCAACAAACGCACTATCGGCTCACCTGGATCACGGTGACTCGACCGGTGCCTGTGTCGAGTCGAGCGGCAGCTCCAGTGGCTCCGGTTCGGGCTCTGGTTCGGGCACCCCAGAAGATCCGTGTGACCTGCTTTCGAGCGGTCCATCGAGCTCTGGCTCGGGTGGCTCCGGCTCGGGCGGCTCCGGCTCGGGCGGCTCCGGTTCGGGCGGCTCCGGTTCGGGCGGCTCCAGTTCGGGCGGCTCCAGTTCGGGCGGCTCCAGTTCGGGCGGCTCCGGCTCTGGCTCTGGCTCCGGCTCCGGCTCTGGCTCCGGCTCCGGCTCCGGCTTCTTCGCCAGCATCGGCAAGACCATCGGCGCCACCATGGCGCGCGCTCGGATGGCTTTCGTAACGCCGCTGTTCGGCGAACGGACCCCGGCGAACGAGGCCGGCGAGTTTGAGGCAACGCAAAGCTCGAGTGGTTCCAGCTCTGGTGGCTCCGGCTCTGGCTCCAGCTCTGGTGGCTCCGGCTCTGGCGGCTCCGGCTCTGGCTCCAGCTCTGGTGGCTCCGGCTCTGGCTCCAGCTCTGGTGGCTCCGGCTCTGGCTCCAGCTCTGGTGGCTCCGGCTCTGGCGGCTCCGGCTCTGGTTCCGGCTCCGGTGGCTCCAGCTCTGGTGGCTCCGGCTCTGGTGGCTCCGGCTCCGGTGGCTCCAGCTCTGGTGGCTCCGGCTCCGGTGGCTCCGGCTCCGGTGGCTCCGGCTCCGGTGGCTCCAGCTCCGGTGGCTCAGGCTCCGGCGGCTCCGGCTCGGGCTCGGGCGGGTCCAGCTCGGCTTCGGGATCCGGTGGCGGGTCGGCTGAGCCGGTCGAGGAAGTCGTGTTCACGCTGCGTGCCACCGGCACGGGCGAGCATGTCGAGATGGGCTCACAGGTGCTCTACGCCGACCTGGTCTTCGCTGTCGATCAGGACAGCAACGTGCTCGAGATCTCGGTACGCAACTGGCGGCAGGACCGCTACTAGGAGCAGGGGTTCGAAGTGATGCGAGACGTCGACGGGTTCTCGTTGGTCGAAGCGCTGGTGGCAGTGTTCATCCTGACAATGGTGTCACTGTCACTGGCGCAGATGATCGGGCTCGGAATGCTCACCGACAAGAGCGCGACCGACCTGACGACCGCGACGGCCCTGTCCGCGGACAAGATCGAGGAGCTGCGCGTCAGCGACTACTCGGGGCTGATCGCGGGCGGCGCGCTCGATTCCAATTCCAGCGGCTACTTCGACACGACCGACGTCGATACCGACGGGACCGACGACTTCACGCGTCGCTGGCAGATCACCGATCAGACCGGCGGTAAGACGCTCGAAGTAAAGGTCATCGCGCTGATCGAAGGCCTTGGTCCCGTCCGAGAGGCAACGATGGCAACCGTGGTGGCAGAACGATGACAAATCTCCGCAACGATGCGGGCTACTCGCTCACCGAGTTCATGATCGCCAGTCTGGTGATGACGCTGACGCTGGGCGGTTTGTTCGGCGCACTCGATTCGACGCAGACGTTCTACGAGAACTTCGCAGACAACTCCGACATGCGGCAACGGTCGCGGGTGGCGATGGACACCATGTCCACCGAGCTTCGTTACAGCGGCTACGACATCGGGGACCTGACCGAGGCACTGACGCAGGCGAACGACACCACGATCCAGTTCGTCGCCGACATCGACGACGGTGCTGCTACCGGCCCCTGTGACGATTCGTACGAATCCGCCACCAATGGCGGCGCCGAGCGCCTCACCTACAGCCTCAACACCAGTACCGGTGATCTGACGCGAACCGTCGACTGCTACTCCGGATCTGCCTGGGTTGCCGGCGTGGAGAGCTCGGTAGTGCTCAACAACTTCGACCCCACCTCGATCGTGTTCGCCTATTACGACGGCACCGGAACCCGCATCCCGATGGGTGGGGGCACGCTGGATACAGATGGTCGTTCCGACGTCCGCTCCGTCGAGATCTACTTCGGTCTCGTCGACACAAGCGAGGAGCAGATCATCGGAGAGACCAATACCAACCTGCAGTTAAGAACGACGGTGCGGCTACATAACCAGGACCTCTAGCCTACGGCCATGACTCGTCCCACCGACCTGCGCATCGACACGACGGCGTTGCTGCGCAACCTCTTCGTGTTCTGCGTCAGCGTCGAGCTGTTGCTATTCACGCTCGACTACTACCTGAACTTTGCCGGTGGCAGCCAGGTTTCCGCGGTTCGTCGGTTATTCAGCACATCCCGTGAGGATGGGCTCGCCGGATGGGTGGCTATCCTGCAGACAGCGATGATTGCTGTGACGCTCTGGGCGATCTATCTGGTCAGCCGTAAGACGGCGACCCGTTGGCAGACCATGGGGTGGCAGGCGCTGACGATTTTCTTCTGCTACCTGGCGCTCGACGACGGGGCACACATCCACGAGCGACTCGGTACCGCGTACCACGAGACCGGCGACGGCTTCGCGCTCGGCGCCTGGACCCTGGAGATGTTCCCCAGCTACCGCTGGCAGATCATCTTCATGCCGATCTTCGCCGCGATGGGCCTCTTCATGTTCGGCTTCCTGCTCAAGCAACTCCGTGGCTGGAAGCCGAAGGCGGCGGTGTTCGTGGCTCTCAGCTGTCTGGCCGCTGCTGTGGTATTGGACTTCTTCGAGGGGCTGGCGCCGACGCACGCGCTCAACCCGTACGCCGCAATCGCGCAACGCTGGCACCTCGAGATCTGGGCCTCCAGGGCCTTCGGAACCAGCCCCTACGACATGCTGCTGCACTTCTCCAAGTCGATCGAGGAGTGCACCGAGATGTTCGGCATGACGTTGCTATGGATGGTGTTTCTGCACCACTTCGCCTGGCTCGCTACCGACCTGCGGGTGCGGTTTGATGCGGTACAGCCTCTGCGGGCCAGAGCAACTGAAGCCGATGCGGCGCCGGTGGCGATGCCGGCGTCTGCCGATCTACAGCCGGCACCAGGAATGAGCCGCGCCGCCTAGAGCGCCTGCCTACGAGCCGCCGCACCGGGAGACACCCGGGTCACGCTAGGAGGCCTTGGGAAGCTCTTCCGGGCTAGCCGGTTGGTGCAGGGACCACCAGTCTTCGGCCTCAGCGGGGCCCCAGCTCGTTTCCGCGTCCGCCACGCGTGCCAGGGCCAATGACAGCTCGCGCATGCTCGCGAATCGTTCGGCAGGTTCCTTTTCCAGGCACTTGAGAATCACTTCATCGAGCGCCGGCGGAATCTGCAGCTCGGTGCGGGCGGACGGCGGCACCGGTGGCGTCTTTACATGATCAACCACCATCGCCATGGGCGTCGGTTGGTCGAAGACGAACTTGCCCGTCAACAGCCAGTAGGCGACGCACCCGAGAGCGTAGACATCCGTGGCGGGACCGACCATATCAGCCTGCATAGCCAGCTCCGGTGGCATGTATGCGGGCGTGCCCGTGGTCAATCCATCGACGGTCAATTGAGACGTTTCCTGCGCTTGTTGCTGCTTCACCAGCCCGAAATCCAGCACCTTGACGAAATCGTGCTCGCCGCCCATCCGACAGGAGTAGACGTTGGCGGGCTTGATGTCGCGATGCACCAGTCCTCCGGCGTGCGCCTCCGCCAACGAGGCGCAAACCTGCCGCAGGAGATAGATCGCTCGCCCTGGTGGAAGCGGCCCGAAGCGCTTGACCAGCGTCTCCAGATCGAGGCCGTCGAGATATTCCATTACGTAGTAGAAGACGCCTTCGTTGGTGATGCCGAAGTCGTAGATCTCCACGGTGTTCGGAGATCGAAGCGCGGCCGTCGCCTGCGCCTCACGCTCGAAGCGAAGAGTGGCAAGCTTGGTCGAGCGCTTGTCGCCGTCGCCCAGAAGCTCGGGGCGGATGATCTTGATCGCCGCCGGGCGGGCCAGTGTCTGGTGCTGTGCCAGCCAAACCTCCCCCATGCCGCCCTCGCCAATACGCTCCTGGAGGTCATAGAAGTTCGACGACCGCGCATCGATCGCCACGGTCCGATAGCGGTCGATGAGCAGCGCGCCGAGGATCGAGACGATCACCGCGATCGACAGCAGGAAGACGACGTCAGTGATCTTGGAGGTGGTCAATACCGATTGCACCAGCGATTCGACTTCCGGGTGCCGGGCTCGCACCAGCATGCCGAGCGCGACCGGCGCTACCCCCAACGGAACGATGACGACCGCAGCGCGCGCCCAGGTGTTGGGCACGAAGATCGCGTAAGTGGCCATCAACAACACGAAGGAACCGAGGTCAGGTTCCATCGCGACAGCACCAGCCCGGCATTCCCGCCGGCAGCTTCCTGAATCAGCAGGCCATGATCGAGCACCAGGATATGCACGGCCATCGCCACGAACAGCACGATCTCCAGCGCGCGCAGGCGAGACAGCGCAAGCTCGGCCGCGACGAAGAGCACGATCGTCACCGCACCGATGACCACAATAGTAGCGATCCGAAAAGCGCCGATAGCCGCCGGATTGAGGAAGACATCACGCAGTAGGAACGCCGCCGACCCGCCCAGCATGATTGCCGCCAGGGGGCGCAATAACAAGCGCAGGATCACACCGGTCACGGTGCTGTCCATCCCGACTGCGTCCAGCAGCCCGGTCTCCGGTCAGAACCTGTGCTTGCACCGGTCCGCGGGCGTGCGGCGGGCGAGAGAGGGAGGCTCGATGCTCGCGTGCTGCTCGTTCATGGTCGAGATTCTGCCCGATTGGCGTCGATCCTATTATCGCACGGAAGCTGCGTCTTGCTGCCGGTTGTCATTGCCCGGGCAGTTACTCGTCGCTCGGGCTCCGGGCTCCGAGACGATCCACGATCGCGCCGTCCTCGCCCAGCAACCGTAACTCCGGTTTTCCTTCCTCCAGGCCCAGTACGATTCGGGTTCGGCCGGCACGATCGAAGAGCTCCAAGCGCGGTCCTGCGGCCGGAACGCTCAGCATTGCCTCGACGTCTCCGGACCCACCCATGAGCGCCATCATCGGTCCGAAACGCTCACTCACCGTCAACGCGGCGCGCGGACGACCAGCGTCATCTTCGATGCGCAGCCGCTGGCCGACGCCCGAGCCGACTGTGGACGGGGCCGGTTCCGGCGCCCGCACGGGCAACGGTGCGCTGGGAATCGGGCGCGGATCGTTCTGTCGCACTTGACGCTGCAAGCCGTCGATCAACCGTTGCATACGGTTGGTCTCGTAGTCGAGTCGGAACCGCAAGTTGCCGATCTCCTGCCTCAGCTGCATCACGGCGGCGGACTCTTGCGCCCGGCCGGGGGCCTCGGCGGGCAGCAGAACCACAAGCACTGCGATCAATGCCATGCCGAGCAAGCGAGATTCAATGGCCATCAGCACGCTCCGTGGAATCGGGGAGACGGTTTCGTCGTCGAGTGGCGTCGCGAAGTCCTCTGCAGGTCAATTATGCTCGCCACTGCCGCTATCATCGATGCAGCCGGTTGACACCGCCCCGGGGGAGGTCGACTTTCAAGCGCAATCGTGACCACCTCATCGACACGCTGCGGGCCCAGGGCATCGAGGACCGCCGCGTCCTCGAGGCTCTTTCCCGCGTGCCACGACACGAGTTCGTGCCGCTGGCCCACGCGCAGGAGGCGTACGGGAACTTCCCGCTACCGATCGGCCACCAGCAGACGATCTCTCAGCCCTACATCGTCGCGCTGATGACCGAGCTACTCGACGCTACGAGCGGCGACCGGATTCTCGAGATCGGCACCGGTTGCGGCTACCAGACAGCGGTGCTGGCGGAGCTCGGCTGCGAGGTGTACACCGTCGAGATCATTGACGCGCTCGCAGAACGGGCATCGAGGACCCTGATGAGGCTGGGCTATCGGAACGTGCACCAACGCATTGGTGACGGGGCGCTGGGATGGCCCGAGCACGCTCCGTTCGACGGCGTCATAGTTACCGCCGCTCCGGCTGTCTTGCCACAAACCCTGGCCGACCAGGTTGATCACGGGAACCTGGTGGCACCCGTAGGCGAGGTAGACGCGACGCAGGAGCTCGTTCGACTCCGAAAAGACGGTTCGGGACGAGCGCGACGCCATCACGTGGCACCGGTACGCTTCGTGCCACTGGTGCGTCCGACGCGGTAGTCGCGACCCGCCTACGAGTCCGAGTCCAACATCGCGCGTGCCATTCGCGGCCCGCCGCCGTCGTCTTCGTGCTTGAAGAACACGAAAGCGTCTTCCCAGCGCTCCGAGACGATGCGTTCCCGCCATTCACGGAGCGCGGAATCGTCGTAGTCATCGCGGCGAAGACGCAAGTATCCCCAGCTTGCCGTGGCGACAAATGGCACCTCGACTTTCCCGCCATCCGCGATCACCAACGCGGCGTCGTGTTCGCGCAGCGTTTCATATACCTCGTCGTCGAACCACGACTCGTTGCGGAACTCGAACGCCACCCGGTCGCTTTCAGGAACCCGCTCCAGGAAGCGGCGCAGCGCGTCGACATCCTTCTTGGCGTACGGAGGCATCTGGAGCAGGTGCGCCCCCAAGCGTTCACCGAGCTCAGCGGTGACGCCGAAGAGGTAATCGAGCAGCTCGTCATCGGCACGAAGCCTGGCGAAGTGCGAGATGCGGCGCGTCGCTTTGAGAACGAATCGGAAGCTCTCTGGTACCACCGTCAACCACTTCGTCAGCATCTTTGCGGACGGCATGCGATAGAAGGTGTTGTTGATCTCCACGCTGGGGAGCTGGCCGGCGTAGTACTCCAGCATGCGGGCGTCGGGAAGGTCCTCCGGGTAGAAGTTCCCCTTCCAGGCCTTGTAGGAGAAGCCGCTCGTTCCGGCGAGGATCTGCATCGTCTACCCTGGCGGGCCGTGATCGCGCATCGAACGGCCACCGCGAAACAGCAGCACCATGCCTGCCATTTGGACGACATGGTACAGGTCGTTGTGGTTGAAGTATCGATGCACCGCCAGCCCGCTGGCCTGGATGGCAGCGCCACCAAGCGTCAACAGCAAACCCGCCACCAACCAGCCAGCGCCCGGCGCGCGGCGCGCCATCTGCACGGATTGCAACACCAGTACACCCACCATCTGCGGCACGTAGTTGACGATGACCCAGATGAAGTCATCGTGGCGCATCATCCAACCCGTATACACGACGAGCTGAGCCGTTACTATCGCCAGCAGAATCCGCCGCGGTCGGGCTCGCAGAGACGCATAGGCACTGGCGACAACGAACAGGAAGGCGGTAGCACCGACCGCCAGGACGGTGAGTTTCCACAGCGCGGTTCTGGCCCCGTCTCCCAAATACGGCGCGAACCCGTGCGAGGTACCGCCCGCCAGCGCCGCCAGCGCGATGCTCCAGAAACTGCCGGCAAGCAACGTACGCGATCGCGATCGCGGCACCGCCGTCTGACGCAACAGCCGCGCTCCCAGCCACGCCGCGAGCATCGCCAGCAGGTAGTCGGTTAGCGTCGTCACGGGCTCGGCGATCATCGACGGACTGCCATCACCGGTTCGGAGAGCATGCGCCGACCATCATCGCGGGTCGATTCGGGCGCGCATGCGGTCGCCTGGCTGAGTGAGCTCGATTGCACGTTGGCCGTCGACCAAGTAACCGACCATCGGATATTCGCCAGTGAGATGAGGCTGGGCTGCGTGGGCGACGAAGAACTGCGACCGGGCGCTATCACGACCAGCATGCGCCAAGCCGACGCTACCGCGCACGTAGGCGACCGGTACATCTTCGTTGCGCAACGCTGGCGCTAGCGTGCCGTCGGGCGCGGCGCCGCCCTGGGTAACGAAACCGGCGATCACGCGGTGAAATCTACTACCGTCGAAGAACCCCGACGCCGCAAGCTCAATGAGCTGGATGACGCTCAGCGGCGCCCAATCCGGACGCAACTCGATCACCGCCTCACCACGATCGGTCAGAAGACGAAGCCGTGGCAATTGCGACTGGAGCCCGAGCACACGTTCCGCAAGCCTTGTGTAGCCAGCGCGATCGCGGCCGGCGGCATGCGGTGCAAGCAGCGTCTCGATATCCCGTCGTAGCTGCTCCACCTCCGGGACACCGCCAATATCGGCGAGCGCCGCAAGACGAACGAAGCGATCTGGCTCATCACGAATGAGCGACAGGCGTCGCAGGACGAGCTCAGGACTGACCGCCAGGAGCGCTCGCAAAGCGGCGAGCCTCGAGCCGCGGTTCTCCGAGCCGCGCGGATCGAAGTACCGGCGCCAGAGTCGATCCGCCAGCTCGGCCTGAAGCGCTGGATCATCTTCGAAGAACGACGCGCGGTGGTGGTGAGCGATCAGGTCGAGAGCTTGCTCCTCGAGATCTCCGTCAACCAGGTTGAACGCCAGTTGATAGGCGTCATTCGGAGCCCGCTCCTCCAACTCGGCCAGCAAGGCTACACGCACCGGGAGAGGGCCGGCGCTTAGCAGATCGGCGGCAAGCGACTGGTCCTCGTGCTCCAGAGAGCGTGCCAGGGCGCGCGCCAACCACACTGCCTCTAACCTTGACTCATCCAGGTACTGCAGCAACGAGGCTCCGACCTCCGTAGCGCCCACGATTTCGGCGCGGCGCCGAGTACGCACGATTGCCTCCCGGAGCAGCTTGCTACCGGCTTGCACCAGAGCCTGAAGCGCAGCGACTCGCACACCCTCTTCTTGCTCCTCCAACGCCTCGAGCAGGCGATCGGAAGCGACACCGCGACGCGAGACAGTGGCCCCGAGAGCGCGCAGGGCACAGCCGCGAACGTGAAGATCTCGATCGAGCGATCGCCGGAGAACCGCCACAAAGGCGTCGTCGCCGGCCTTGCCCTCCTCGGTCTCCCACGTCGTCTGAAGCCAAGTCAGCGCCTCGCATTGGATGCGGCGATCACGAGCACCCATCAGGCGGACGGCGTTGGACTCGGCTACACGCAACGGCGCGCCACGCAACCCACGAACTGCCATCAAGCGCACCTCGGCGTCAGGATCATCTATCAACGGCAGCAGCTGCGGGAGCGCGTTGGGATCGCTGAGGCGCCGCAGCGTATGCGCGGCAGCCAGCCGGACCGCAGTGACTGGCCAGCCGGTGAAAGGCCGTACGGCGGCCGCATCCGCGTCGCCCAGCCGCCACCAGCTGTTGAGCAGCGCGGCTAGCACGGCTGGATTCGGCCGTGCCTCCGGGGTGCTGGGACCGGCAAGGTGTAACCAATCGGCGATCGCGCCGGCAGCGCCGCCGTCAACCATCCCGATCGCCCACGCGGCTTGTGCGGCAACCAGGCTCTGGGGCTCATCGAGTAGCGGCAACAGTGCGTCGCGAGCGCGGGTGCGCTCGGCGTCCTCGGTATCCACGGCCAGGTCGTATTCCAGCCGTCCAAGCGCGAACGCCGCGGCGGCGCGAACCGCCGCTTCAGGGTCGCGCGTGAGCTCGATGAGGCGCGACAGCAGTCGCGGCGAGCCGACGCGTCCGAGAGCCAGAGCCGCCCGCGACCGTAGCTCCGGGTCGGGCGACGAAGTCAGGTCGAGCAGCCCGTCGGCAACGAACCGGCGGTCCTCAGACTCCAGAATCAGGCCCGCCTCCTGGATCGACGCCGGCAGGCCGGGGGGCCAATCGATCTCGCCGGAGCCCGGCGTGGCCGTCTTGGTTTCCTGATTCGTACTCCCCGACCCCGGAACCGCCAAAACAGCCAGCAGCACGATCAAACCGGACGGGCGCATCATGCGGCCGCCGACCAACCGAAGGCTGAAAGCGCGTCACGAAGTCGCGCCGCGCACTGTCCGACGGCCCGGTGCTGTGACCCCACAGCGCAGACCGGCAAGGCTCCGATAAGGCTGTTAACTACAACAAGCTCATCAGCCCCCAGCAGATCGCTCTCAAGCAGTCGGGCCTCGACGACGAGACCGCTCTCGAGCAAGCGGCGGCGGACAGTGCCGGGAAGGCAGCCGTCGCTGATCGGCGGCGTCACAACGCGATCGCCGAGTCGAGCGATGACGTTGCTCCGCGTTCCTTCAGCGACTGCGCCCCGATGGTTGAGCAGGATCCCTTCGAAAGCGCCCAGCTCGTTGGCCCGCGTCAATGCCATCGACTGGCGCTGCCACGAGGTCGACTTGATCTGCCGCAGGGGATCGCGATGGTCGACGGAGAGCTCTCGGATCACGGCCACCGCCACGCCCTGATCGTAGGCTTCGAGTGTCGGTGGCGCATAGGGAACAGCCGCCACCAGCCGGGTTGGGCCGCTGGCTGGCCCGCCGCGAGTTACCGTAACTCGCAGGCGCGCCACCGGCTCCGCCGCCGTGCGCGCTACTGCGTCGATGGCAGCGCCCAGCGCCTCACGGACTTCAGGTATCGTCAGCCGAATCCGCACAAGGCCGTCGAACAGACGGTCCAGATGCGCCTCCGGATCCAGCGGCCGGCGGCGGTTGACGCGCAGCGTCTCGAAGAGTCCGTCACCGACAAGAAACCCGGCGTCGTCACATGCGAGGCGCGCGTCCTGACTGGCGCGGAGCTCACCATTGAGAAAGACGCGGGCCTCAGTCAACGCCCAACGCCTGCAGAAACGCGCGCGCCTTCGCCATCGTCTCCTCGCGCTCCGCCAGCGGATCCGAGTCCGCTACGATGCCACCACCGGCATGGTAATCGACACGCCGCGCGGTCACGACTGCGGTGCGTATCGCGACCGACATCTCCAGGTCCCCGCCGGCGTCGAGCCAACCAATCGCGCCCATCGCCGGCCCGCGCCGGCGTGGCTCCTCGGCGGCGGCAACCTTGATGGCCTGGATCTTCGGAGCCCCGGTGATCGATCCGGGCGGGAACGTAGCGCGCAGCAGGTCGGCGGGCCCCACCTCCGGCTGCAGCTGGGCCGCCACTCGAGCCACGGTATGGACCACGGTTGGAAGAATCATCGGAGCGGCAAAGTCATTCACGACAACCGTTCCCGGAACACTTACGCGACCGAGATCGTTGCGCACCAGATCGACGATCATGGCGAGCTCTGCGGCATCCTTCTCGCTGTCCCTCAACGCCGCGACGACGACCGCGTCGAGCTCCGGATCGCCGCGCGGCCTCGTACCCTTGATCGGGCGACTCTCCACCGCCCGGCCGCGAAGCCTCAGGAAGCACTCGGGACTGATCGACAGCACGGCCGCGTCCGAGAGCCGCAGGTAGGCGCCATACTCGGCCGGGCTTGCTGTTCGCAACCGCAGATACAGATCCCATGCAGCGTCCAACGACCATGGGGCGGAGAAGCGACGGCACAGGTTGGTCTCGAAGATCTCTCCGGCGCGTATGCGTTCCAGCGTCCGCCCCACAGCGGCTTCGAAGCCAGCGTCATCGGGTTCGCTCGACACCTCGGTCGGAACAGCGGCGCAGCTCGGCCGACCCTCGCCGGCGCCAGAACCGGACCCCCGCACACGCGATTCGATCCGTGTTCGCAGGGCCACCATCCGCTCTTCCGCAGCTGCGCCGGTGAGATGCCACTGCTCGCTGCTGCCCTCGAGCCAGGCATCGTAGATGCCCAGGTGCAGGTCGGGGACGGCGTCATCAGCAGTGGGGAAGACGGGCAACCTCTCCAGAAGCGCCGCGAGCTCATAGCCCAAATAGCCAAACAACCTTGATCCGGTCGGAAGCTGATCGAGGAGTACCTCGAGGGCGCCGAACGCATCGACCGGCAACCGCACCTCCTCACCCTGATGATGCAGCGTCGATGACGACTCGGTTGCCGAAAGGACCGCCAGCGGATCGATGGCGAACAGAGTCCGTCCGTAATCGGCGCCGTCGAGCCATACGAAGCCCGGCTCATCGCGCAACGCATCGGCGAGCTCGACCGCCCCGCACGTCGCACGGAGGGCGATTCGCACCAACGGTCGGCCGGCATCAGAACGGGGTAACCGATCCGACACCATGGACCGCGCGGCCGCGAGCCCCTCACTACTCGGCCTATCCGACCACACCCGTTCCTTCCAGGAAGTTCGACAGCACCCGATCACCGCCTTCAGTCAGGAACGACTCGGGGTGGAAAAGCACACCCTCAGCCTGTCGCTCGACCATGCGGCACCCCATGATGATGTCGCCGCCATCGCTGGTCGCGGTGATCTCGAGGCCGTCATCAACGCTCGCCGGATCGACTATCAGCGAGTGATACAGCCCCACTTGTAGGGGGCTTGGGAGACCGCGCAGCACCCCGGTGCCCTGGTGGCGCACCGTACACTGCTTGCCGTGCACCGGCGCACCGGCGAGGCTCACTCGAGCACCTGCCGCAACGGCGATTACCTGCATTCCGAGGCACACACCCAGGGTCGGTACGTCCGCCGACAGACCGTCGACGACCTCGCGGCAGACGCCGGTGCGCTCCGGCCCAAACGGACCCGGTGACAGCACGATGCGGTCCGGGTGTAACGACGCTACTTCGTCGAGCGTGACGGCGTCGGACCGGCGGACAGTACACTCGGCCCCCTGAGCAGCCATCATCTGCACCAGGTTCCAGGTAAAGGAATCGTAGTTGTCCAGCACCAGCACACGAACGGGGACGCCTGGTGGCCTACTACAGGTCACGGGTAGTGTCATCGTCCTAGCCAAGCCACCCGGCGAACAGCGCCACGAGAACCGCTACCGGCACCACGTAGCGCACCCAGAAGAACCAGACATTGATCCACCTGGGTACCGGATCCGACTTGGCCAGTTGGCGCCGCACGGCCGGTAGCCCGAGTCCCCAGGCCAGCGCCATCACCGCGGCGACGCTCCCGACGGGCTGCATTGTGGAGCCCCAGAGGAGGTCGCTCCAAACAATGTAGTCCAACGACAACATCGCCGGCAGGCCGGCCACCACGAGCGCCGCCGACACGACCCACGCGGACCGGCCACGGCTCCAGCCAAGAGCGTCTGTCAGTGATCCGACCAGCACCTCGACAGCGGCGACGCCGGACAGGAAGGCGATACACAGTAGGCCGAGAAAGAACAGCACACCGAAAACAGGTCCGGCCGGCATGGCGACGAACGCGGCGGGCATCACCTCGAACAGCAGCGGCGGACCGCTTGCCGGAGAGAGTCCGTAAGCGAAAGCGACGGGGATCACCACCAACGCTGCCAGAATACTGGCCGCGACGTCGCCCACCGCCGTGGATATGGCGCGCTTGGGGAGCGGCGCATCGGCTGGCAGGTACGAGCCATAGATCACCAGGAATGTGCCGCCGAGTCCGAGAGAGAAGTAGGCCTGACCGACCGCTGCCATAACGGCTAGCGGAGTCAACGCTCGCCAATCGAAAGTAAACAGATAGCTCAGGCCTTGCCGGGCTCCAGGCAGCGACACCGACCACGCGACCAAGCCGAACGTCAGCACGCCGAATACCGGTAGAGAGAAGCTGCTGACGCGCTCAATCCCCTGCCGTACGCCCCTGGAGACAACGGCCGCCGCCGCCGCACCGACAATCGCCGAGCACAACATCTGCGCCGGCCATCGGGCGTGCAGGGCGGCGAATGTGTCGCTGGAAAGCTCGTTTAGACCGAGCGCCCACCCGAACGACATGGCGAAGTAGGCGAGCAGCCATCCCAGTACGACGAGGTAGTAGGTCATCGCCATCGCTACGCCAGCAAACAGCAGCTGCCCGATCTGCCGCCCAGCGGGCATCCCGGTACGCACGAACGCCTCGACGGGACCGCGGCCTGTAGCCCGTCCAAGCGTGAGCTCAGCGAGCAGCGCCGGCACACCCACGGTGACCACGACCAGCAGGTAGATTGCGAGGAACGCGCCGCCACCGAAGATTCCCATCATGTAGGGAAAGCGCCAGAAGTTGCCGAGGCCGATCGAGACGCCCAGTAGCGCGAAGATCATTCCCCAACCGGACGAGAACGTCTCGCGCTCCGCGGTGTCATCCGAGGGCTGCTCTCGGCGGTCGTGAACCAATTGCTCGTCGCTCCGGAGAGTCAGGCGGGGACGCGACCGCGGCGCACAGACTCAGGACGCCCGATCGGAGCCGTATGTCGCTGGCACAAGGCAGGGCGAACGGGCCGCTGGGAGCGGATTATCCCATAGTGGCCGCGTTGCCGGGACGTTGCCCCGGCCTCGCCGAGCGGGGGCCGCACAGGAGGCCATACATGGCCTTAAGTATCTTTACGAATTCTTAAAAGAAGATTATTGACTTACTCTGTCTAAATCGTACATTATTACGATTAATTAGAAGTTTAAGCATGTTTTACTATCTTTTAGAGGTTAATCGTGAGCTACAGTGCATCTACCGAGGGCCGTGGGGTGAATGCGTCCGGTTCCGTCGCAGATCGTCAGCACGCCGGCGTCGTCATGACGCGCTGCACCGTGTTGATCGGCGCAGCCTACCTGGTGCTCTACGGTAACGGCGGGCCGATGGCACCGTGGCAGCAGCTTGCCATGGTGACCGTTCTCATGCTCAGCCTTTCCTGCTACGGCCTCGCGGTGCGCTCCGGCCAATGGCAGCGCCTGCGATGGCCGATCACGCTGGCCGACCTTGCACTCGTAACCGTTGCCGTGGCGTTTACCGGGGAGTCGACTAACGACTTCTTCCTCTTCTTCTTCCTCGTGCTGATCATCGCCGGGATCAGTAGCCAGTTCGGTCACACCGTGGTCGCCACCCTGGGCGTCTGTGTGGTCTACAGCCTCATGCTATACACCGAGCAAGGCAACTTGGTGTGGCGACAAACCGACCTGCTCATCCGCTTGCCGTTCCTCTTCGGCGTCGGCCTGTTTTTCGGCACGATCTCCGACGAGGCGCGCCGAGAGCAGCATCAGGTCCATCGCATGACCGACGTCACGCGCAAGATGGCGCATCGTTACCATCAGGTGGCCTCGGAGAGGGATCGAACGAAGGCGCTGCTCGAGATCGGCCAGCTAGCCCTCTCGTCCGGCGACCCGCACGGGGTTCTGAACTCGGTAAACAGGAAACTACGCGAGACGCTGCGCGCCGAGCGATGCTCGACGCTGATCTTCAACGAAGGAGAACGGCACGCGTATCTCGCCGCCTGCTCCGACGACGGCGAACAGAACGTCCAGCTCCTGCTGGCATTGAAGCACTACCCGGAGCTCGAAGAGACGCTTTCTTCCGGTGAGATCACCGAGCTGCACCCGAACGAGCCTTCCAAGCTCTGGGACAAGGTACGGCGCCATCTCCCGAAGCCACATCGATTCCGCAGCTGGTTCGTCGTCCCGGTGATGCACAACGAGGCAGTAGTCGGCGCTTTCTTCCTGCGCGACTCGCGAGAGGACTTCACCCTGCAGGAGGAGGAAAGAACGTTCTGCAAGGCCGCCGCGCTAATGGTGGCGGGCTATCTGCAAGGCTGTGACCTGGTCGAAGAGATGCGGCGGCGAAGCCGATTGGACGGGCTCACCGGCCTGCTGAACTTCAACACCTTCCGCGAGGAGCTCGACGAGACGCTGACCAAGCAGGCGGCTCTCGAGCGGCCGAAGCCCGTTTCGCTGATAATGGTGGATATCGACAATCTCAAGACCATTAACGACCACCATGGGCATGTGGTCGGCAACCAGGTCATCGGTGAGGTCGGCCAACGGCTGGCGCGCGCGCTGCCGATGGCGCCATGCGATCTGCCGTTACGGTGGCGACGAGTTCTTTGCGCTCGTGCCGCTCGAGAAAACGGCCGCCGTCGAACGTGCCGAGCGGGTGTTGATCTTGCTCGAAGACCTACCTGAGGACATGCCCTGTGCGGTCCGAGTGTCCCTCGGTGTGGCGTCTTTCCCCGAAGACGGCAAGGAGGCCGACAGCTTCATGGATGCCGCCGACCGCGCCATGTACGTCGCCAAGGGCGACGGCGGCAATCAAATCCACGCCGCCGGTGCTGACGAGAACGCCAGCGGCCGCGTGTACCAGGCGATGATCTCCGTCAACGCAAGGCGGCTGATCCCAGGAAAGCGCAACGCGCTGCGCCAGGTCCTCGACAGCATGCTTCGGGAGGAGGAACAGGAGCTCGATAGCGCCGCGGTTCAGCAGTCGCTGCGGGCCCTCATGGAGGCGGTGGAGTCCAAGGACAGCTACACACGAGAACACTCGCTCGAGGTATCGGAGCTCACCCGGCGGCTGTGCGCGATGGTCGGTCTGAACGAGCGCGAGACACTGGCCGTCGAGGTCGGGGCGCTGGTACACGACATCGGCAAGGTGGGCATCCCCGACGAGATCCTGCAAAAGCCGGGGCCACTGACAACTCGCGAGCGCATGCAGATCGAGCAACACCCCGAGATCGGCGCGCAGATCCTCACGCCCCTCCCAGCACTCAAGGAAGTCGTTCCGCTGGTGCTACATCACCATGAGCGCTGGGACGGCACCGGTTACCCGCACGGACTGGCTGGGGCGAACATCCCGGTAGGCTCGCAGATCATCTCGTTGTGCGACGTGTGGCACGCGCTGACCTCTGACCGCAGCTACCGCCCGGCATTCTCCGACGAGGTGGCGCGCGGCATCATCACCGACGGCCGCGACACGGAGTGGCCCGGCGAGCTGGTGGACGCGTTCTTCCAGGTCATCGAGGAGATGGCAATCGAGGAGAGGAAAATCCGGCGCCAGAAACGGCGGCGTAGCGCCTGAAGGTCGGCAGCGAGCTTAGTTGCCCTTGGCGAGGAGCTCTCTGATCTCGCGCCGCACATCGGCCTCGTCACCACGCTTGTACCCGTAGTGCCGCCAGACGATTCGGCCCCGCTTGTCTAGCAGATAGTTGGTTGGCGTGGCGATGACACCATACGCACGCGCCGAAATCTCCTGCCCCGGGTCGAATGCCGCCGGGATGGAGAAGCCGTTCTCGTCATAGAACTGGCGCGTACGCTGGACGTCATTGGAAACATCGACGGCGATGATCGCCAGCCCGTCGGGCTCCATATCGCGATAGATGGCATCGAGATGAGGAAACTCCTCACGGCACGCCAGTCAGGTAGGCGACCAGAAGTTCAGCAGCGTCGCCGCATTCTGCACCGGGCGCAGGTCAACCTGCGCCTGCTGGAGCCCGGGCAACGAGAACTCGGGTGCGATCACCGCGACGCGATCGCGACCACGCTGCAACCAGTCGTCGAAGCTCGCCGCGGCCGAGACCTCGTTCGAGTACGCCCACCGCAACGCCTGTTCGAGACGTTCGGTCCGGTCGGCCACGCTTGCACGTAGGAGCATCGTGGCGCCACCAGCCAGGTCTCCGGCGCTCGCCATCGCGAGCCCGAGCTGCAGCGGCAGCGTACTTTCGATCGGAATACCGAGAAGATCGGTTCGTGTGAGCGTCAAGGCTCGCTCGAAGGCGACGGCAGCCTCCTCATGGGAATCGGCTGCCAGATGCGCCTCGCCCACGAGCTCGTGAACAAGACCGAACATCCTGGCCTCCGGAAACTCCTCGAAGAAGCGCTCGGCGAGTTGCAGGCGCTCAGCTCCACGGGCCGCGGTGATGCGTTCAACTCGCCGCAATGCCAGAGCGTTCGTGAGCGGCACGCGACTCTCGGAGCCCAGGCGGGTAAAGGCTCTGTCAGCCTCTCCGCCAGCCTCGTCCGGTCGCATCAGATCCCAGTTCTGACAGGCCGAGACCAAGATGACCGCAATAGCCAACAGGAAAGAACGACGCACTCGGGTGACTCCGGTACGCTAGCATCCCGTGGAGGACACGAGCTTGTATGGGACGATCCTGTAGTTTCGCCGCCCAGGATGCAACGCCGCGCACTTCCCACCCTGGTGGCCGGTAACAGATGACGATTCGAGGGTGAGGTCGCAGCTGTCGCTGTTCGGCGCCCGCGCGCGTCCAACGCGCCCGCTGCTGCGACATCGGCGCGCCGATGCGTTGATGCGCCGTATCGAGCACTGTCTGCTACGGTTTCCGGAGCTCGATGAGCATGCGGTCACGGTGGGCATCACGCGTTCCGCGGATGGCATCGCAGTTCTCGAAGACATGATCGTTCGCTTCGATCTGCGCCGCCGCCTACCGTCTCACTACACCGTCGCTCACGAGCTCACCCACTTGCTGCAGGGGATGGGGTTAGTACCGCACGGAGAAGTACAGTGCGACATCTGGACGCTGGCGCGCGACCGGCTTTTCCTCGATGAGGAACCCTGCTACCTGCCGTTACCTGCCAGCTTGCGACGCGATTGGAGTGATGCCCGTCGCGACGTGGCGACGCTGTGCTCGAGGGCCATCGAGAAACGGCCAAGCCATCGGACCTACATCCGGTGGTTACGTTCCGAGCTCGATGCGCTCGCCGAGCGCCGTGTCGAAGTGTGAGCCTCTCGCGCCAAGTCGCCGAAATTGGCCGGCCGATCAACCTAGAGCCACGTTGGCCTCACCGGCGGCTACCGCTTCGGGGTTCTTTCGGCGCACATGCGCTGCAATAACCGAATACCTGCACCGTGTAGCGAGTAGCGACGAACTGCTGCCGCTGGAGGTTTTTCTCGAGTAGCTCGTCGAGTTGTCGATCGAACCACTCGATGATCTTGCCGCAGTCGACGCAGATCATGTGCTCGTGCTGTCGCGCTCCGAGAATGTGCTCGTAGTAGTAGTGGTCGGTGCCAAGCCGAACCTTGCGCGCCAGTCCGGCCTGCACCAGCAACTCGAGGGTGCGGTAGATCGTCGCCCGCGACACCGCCGACCCGGCGACACGCAGCCGGAGAAGAAGCTCCTCCGCCTCGACGTGGGTATCGAGCCGGAGAAACTCGCTGATTACTTCCTCGCGCTCGTGCGTGAATCGCAGCCCCTGCGCGCCGAGGTAGTCGCGGAAAGTGTCGAGCGCCGCGCTCGAGCGGTCGGCCCGGCCGCGACCTGATTGCGCACTGGTTGCACTCATCCGGTGAAGCCTGGCCCGGTTCGACGGCGGGAGGTCCAGCCTGGGACTTGAGACGCAGTCTCAAGTTGATCGCAGTGTAGCCGGCTACTCGATGGGCGACAACCGAACGTCATCCCGCCGGGCAGCTAGAGACGGCCCTTTGCCATCAACTCAGAATAGATATGGAAGGCTACGAGGCCACGGTAGTTGCCCCAACCCTCGGCCCATTGATCGGCCTCGAACGACTCTAGCGGAGGCCCGGATCCGTAGTTGCGCCCCAACCACTCGAGCAGCAAAGGGTCTGCCGATGGGAAGCAATCCAGGCGGCCGTAGCCGATGAGGGCAGTTAGCTGCGCACCCAGCAAACCGACGCCGTCGTGCATCGCCAGCCGGTCGACCAGCGTTTCCAACGGGGCGCGCGCCAAGCCGATGATGTCCAGCTGTCCGCTCATCGCCGACTGCGCGATGGAGTGGAGCTGGCGCGCCTGCTGGAGGCTGAAGTTCGGCTGCACCATGGTCTCGGGTGCGGCCTTGGCAACCACGCGAGGAGTCGGAAAGGCGTAGAAAGTATCGCCGGCGTAGGCCACCCGGTAGCTTACCGCCTCGGCCACCTTCGAGACGCTGGCGCGGAAGAAGTGCATCCCGGGCAGGCTGGCAACCGCCAGCGTGAGGGACTCGAACGGGTGCATCCTCTGGGTCGGGCGCAACCCGTAATAGTCGGATGACAACCCGTACAGGCCCTGGTCCTGGCGACAGCGAGCGTAGAACGGACCCAGATCGAAGCCCATCCCCATCATCCGCGACAGCAGCGACACTACACCGGGCTCGTCGCGCTCGGTACCGTTCATCAGCGTGACGATGAGCTCCGGGCGTTGCTCGGTACCCAGACTGCTGACCAGCACGAGACGCATCCGGCCGCTGACATCGACCAGCCGCGTGAAGCGCTTACCGTCGAAGACGTCGACGAGCTCGTCCGCCCCGGGGGACATGAACGCGGCGGTGGTCTCGAATCCGAACGGCGCCGGCGGCGTCAGTCGAAACTCGTGCATCGCCTGCCCCCGTCTGATACGCCGCGGCCTGACAATGGACCCCGCCCCCCAAGCCGGCCCGCGAGCAACGTGCGGCCCGCATCGCGCCGGCCAGCGTCACCGCCTATTCGAAGCTCGCTACCGCCTCTGCTTCGTCGGTATGGCTCTCGAACACCGATATCAGCTGCGTGAACTGCAACAGATCACGGATCTTCGCGGTGAGGTTCAGCAATTTCAGCCCCGCCCCCTGGCTCTGAGCGGTCGTGAAGCTGGCCACGAGCTCACCGACTCCGGCGCTGTCCATGTAGCCGACCTTGTCGAGGTTCAGCACGATTTTCTTCTCGCCACGGTCCAGAAGATCGCGGATGATCTGGCGCAGCTGTACATCGCCTGAACCGAGGGTGAGCTTGCCGCTCAGGTCGATGACGACCACCTCGTCGACGCGACGTTCATTGAACTTCATACGTAGATCCTCCGACGCGGGTGGATGGCAACCGAGAAGACTCTGGCGGCAAGGCTAGCTAAGCTATCATCGGCCCGATCAAGGAGCAAACATTTGACACCAGCCGACGAAAATGTCGCCAGACTGCAGCCAGATAGTGAACAGATCCTCCCGATACTCGTTTGGCATTCGAACGCCGAAGAATACCCAAGGCGCTCATGCGGCGGCTACCGGGGGTCCCGGTAGAGGTACGCTCCGGATCTGTTCGAGCCAGCCCCTCGGAGGCACGCGCGCTGCTCGCCTGGAGCCTGCCTCCGGGAGCGCTCACTCAGCTTCCAGCCCTCGAATGGATCCAGGTCATGGGGGCGGGCGTCGATCACATCATCGGCCGCGACGATCTCTCGGCAAGCGTACAGGTGACGCGTTCGCTCGGGCGCTTCGGGGCGCAGATGGCCGAGTACGTCATCGGTTACCTGTTGCATCAGCTCATCGCCATCGAGGACTACCGGCGCGATCAGGATCGAGGCGCCTGGGAGGGGCAAGCCCGACCGCTGCTTCAGGACGCTCACATCGGCGTTCTCGGACTCGGATCGACCGGGCAAGTTGTCGCAGAGCGGCTCGCCGCGTTCGGGGCGGAGGTCTCGGGGCTGTGTCGCAAGGCGCGGCCGGTGCCGCACGTCCGTCATGTGTACGACGCACGCAACTGGAAACAGATGCTCCCGACCTGCGATGGGCTGGTGTTGACCTTACCGTTGACCCCGGAGACGCGAGGCATGATCGATGCCGATGCACTGCAGCTGATGCCATCGGGCGCCGTGTTGATCAACGTCGCGCGTGGTGCTCTCATCGACGAAGAGGCCCTGTTGCACGCCTTGCGGGAGGGCGTGATCGGTGCTGCTGTCCTTGACGTGTTCGAGCAGGAGCCGCTGCCCTCCGAGAGCCCCCTGTGGACCGAGCCACGGGCGTGGGTCACGCCCCACATCGCCGGCCCCAGCGAGATCGATTCGATCGCCGACGAGTTCGCCGAGAACTATCGCCGCTTCGTGGACGGCGGAGCCCTGGCCCACCTGGTCGATCTGCAGCGGGGCTACTGAGCCGACAGCTCGTCTATGGCAGCGAGCGCCACGTCGATCTCGGCGTCGGTGGTGTAGAAATGTGGCGCCAGACGGATTCCCGCACCCGGTCGATAGTCGACCATGATGCGGCGCTTCATCAGCTGCTGCGTGACGCGATCGGCCTCCGGCACATCGATGGTGACGTGCCCGCCGCGGCGCTCGGGAGATGACGGCGTGTTGACATGCCAACCACGCTCGTTCGCAGTGCTGATGATGACCTCCGTCTGACGGAGCGACTTACGTCTGACGCCAGCCAGATCGAGGCGACCGAGGATCTCCAGCCCGGGCACGGCGGCCGACAGCGATGGTATGTGGGTCGTGCCGTTGAGGAACCGCCAGGCATCGTTGCGGTACGTGGTGTCGAGTGGGTCAAACGCGAACGGCTCGCGCCGCGCGAACCAACCTGTAAGCGCAGGCTCGAGCTCGACGGTGCGGTCGGGGCGGCAGTACAGATAGGCCACCCCGGGACCTCCGCATAGCCATTTGAGCACCCCGCCAACGGCAAAGTCGACGTCAAGGCCGACCACGTCAATGGGCATCGCACCGGCCGACTGGTAGACGTCGAGGGCGACGCTTGCACCAACCTCGCGAGCGCGCGCAACGATCGCCTCGACGTCCTGCCGGTAGCTGCTACGAAAGATCACGTGCGAGATCGGCACCAGCGCGGTGCGTTCGTCGATCGCAGCGATCATCGCTTCCGTCGGCACCTCGAAACCGTCTGGCGAGCCGACGAGATGCAGTTCGGCACCGTAGCGCTCATGGCCACGGTACAGATGCACGATCGACGGGAAGTTGAGCTCGGAGCACACGATACGGTTGCGCTCCGATGTGAAGTCGAAACAGGACGCCAGCACGGCAGATGCCAGCGTCACGTTCTGATGTGTCGACACCGTACCCGGCGGCGCCCCGATGAGTTCGCCGATGGCGTTGCCGACCTGCTCCGGCAACAGCCACCACTCCTCCTCCCAGGCACCCACACCTCGGGTCGCCCAGGTATCCGCGTAGCCGGCCAGAGCTTCGTGTACCCCGCGTGGCATGGCGCCAAGGGAATTCGAGATCAGGTAGGTCGACGTATCGAGGATCGGAAACTCCTCGCGCCAGGCGAGGAAGTCGTTGTCGTCGACCGCAAGTGATGTCGATTGGGGCGCTTCGATCGAGCTCATCGGCGCTCATATGTGGTGGACGGAAGCAGCTAAACTACAGTGCGCGTGAGACCCCTGCCAGCTTCGACGCACCTCCACGAGTCGCCCACGGGAACCCGGAGACGATGTCAGAGATTCTGCGAATCGGTCAGAGCGCCGACCCCGACGACGCGTTCATGGCATGGGGACTGCGCGACGAGTTGGAACGCCGCGGACTGAAGGCGGAGCTGGAATTCGCCGACATCGAAACACTCAATCGGCAAACCGCAGAAGGCCGCCTCGATCTCTCCGCAATATCGGTCGGCGCGTATCCAACGGTTGCTGATCGCTATCGGATCCTGCGATGCGGAGCCAGCTTCGGCGACGCCTACGGGCCGCTCGTGGTCGGCACTCGGCCCCCGGTCGCGGCCGCCTCCGGTCCCCTGGCGGGACTCACAGTCGGTATCCCAGGAGCGCTGACGACGGCTCGAATGCTACTGCGCATTTACGCCGGCACCACCTACAGGGAAGTGGAGATGCCATTCGACGCCATCCTTGACGCTGTCGTCGGGGGAGACGTGGACGGTGGTTTGATCATTCACGAGGGCCAGCTCGTTTACCAGCGCATGGGATTGCATGCGCTCTTCGAACCGGCCCTGGAATGGGCCGAACGCGAGCAGCTACCGCTGCCCCTGGGGGTGGTGGCGATGCGCCGAGATCTGACCCTCGAGGTTCAAGAAGCTGTAGCCGACTCGTTCGCGCATAGCGTCCACGCGGCTTTCCAGCATCCAGAGGCGGCGCTCGATTTCGCTTCGCGATACGCGCGAGGGTTGGCCCGTGACGACCTCGAGGAGTACGTCCACCGTTATGTCAACGCCGCCACCCTCGACATGGGCGTTGCCGGACATCGCGCCATCGAACGTCTGTTCGAACGCGCCTGCGCCGCTGACCTGCTGAGCGCCGCACCGACGGTCGATCTGTACTAGTGGCCCCTCCTCAACGATGCCCCGCAGGCCGTGGCAACGAGCATCGGTTACAGGCCACTCGACCTCGGCGCCCACAGCTGCACGAATAGTTCTTCAGGTATGCGTTTGCTTGTTGATACTCTCTAAAAGACATCTTTGCATAGCTATCGTTGATAACAGTGTTCATGACAATTCTAAACCTACGAACTCTTCTATTCGCACTGTTAACGGCACTTCTGGCCATGCTGTGTGCCGGTGGAGCTCGGGCGCAGACACTCGTCGGGGCCGAGACGTCGGGTATCCGCTTGCTGGTCACCGAGTCCGCTGGCGTTCAGCGTTTCCGAGCGCCGGTGCTGGCTGGCGTTCCGCTGCCTCCCGACGCCGGCGTCACCGACGCAGCGTCGTTCGAGCTGCGCGATTCGGACGGCAGACGGATTCCGTTCAACGCCCGCGTGCTGGCGCGGTGGAACCGTCCTGCAGACGACCCCGCAGCGCCTATCAAATGGCTGGCCCTGACCTTTGCGACCGATCTTCAGCCAGGCGGGACGGCGACCTTCGAGCTACTCCAGGGCGTTGGCGCGAGTCGGTCCGCGGACGTCGCCTGGGTCGAGGCCGGCAGCATCCACGTGAATACCGGGGCGATCGAATTTCGCGTTCCCACCGACGGCAGCAACCTGCTCGACAATCTGCGCGTCGATATGAACGGCGACCGTCGGGCGGACATACGGCTAGTCGGCGACCGCGGTGCAGAGGTCCGTTGGCCTGGACCCGAGGGCATGGCGGCGATGCCATTGCTGGCGCGACTGGTGAGCTCGGGACCGGCCGAGGCCATCATCCGTGCGGAGACCGCGCCCGCACACAGCTCCGCCGCGTTGTCGTCTGGCTGCATGCCTACCGGGATCAGCCGTGGGTACGAACGCTGGTACGCACCTGCGGGGTTGAGGCGACCGACACCGCACAGCTTCATATCCCGGTGGAGACGCTGGGCGATCCATTGCGCGCCGCCATCGGAATGGCGCCCGGAGGCGCCGAGAATGCCTGGCTTCCCGGGGAATCGTTTCCTGTCGACGCTCGCAGCGTCGCACGCCTCGTTCGACAGGCTGACGGCGACACCTGGAGCGCCGAGCTCGACCGGCGGTCATTCTGGACCGATGAGAGCGTCGCGTGGGCCGAAATCGGTGCCCTGGGCTGGAGCGTAACCGTCGGAGCGATGCCGGCCTCAGACCGCACCGTGCGCACGATCAGTCTCGCAGGCTCGGGTGCCGTCGACATCGACATGGCTGCGGTCGGCGGCGGCTGTGCCACTGCAGAGCTATTCCTGCAGTTTCGCGCTGGCCGCACCGGCGAGGTACGTGAGTTCCTGGACTTCTCGAACCCGCTGGTGGCGACCGCCGAACCGTCGTGGTATCAGGATTCACTGGCTCTGGGACCGATAGCCCTCAGCGCCACCGACGCGGACGTGGCGCAGGCTGCATTGGCGGCCAGCGACAACTGGGACCCGGCCTTCGGTCTGCTGGCCAGCTGGCTCGGCAGCGAGGGTAGCGAAGCCGGCTGGCTGCGTGCCGCAGCACAGCGCGTAGCAGCGGCGAGCGATACCGGCCTGGGCGAGCGAATCCGTGGGGCGCTGCTGTACTTCTGGCTCACCGGAGACCCTCGCGTTGAGGAAGCGCTCGAGGCAACTGGCGCAGCTCTCATCGGTGGCAGCGGTCGCGTGTCAAACGCATGGCTCGCGCTAGCGCAGATCGACATCTGGGAAGCCAGCGGTTCGACCGCTCATCTGCATGCAGCACAGGTCGGGCTGCGCGGCGCCGCCGTGGCACTGCATGCCGCCGCATGCGCACCTGACCCGACGAATGCCGGCTTAGTGCTGGAGACCCTCGGCCGCTACGCCTGGGCCAGGCGCCTGGCGCAGCGACCCGATCGGCAGGCCGAACAGGCACTGCATCAACTGCTCGATCAATCGCTCTCCTGCCCGGCGTCGCCGCCGATGGCTGACGGATTCGCATACGGGGCGCTGCTCACTGGCGATCCCGATCAACGCCGCGCCTACATGCGCGCCGCAGAGGGCGCTGCGGGGACAGTCGGCCCGGTGCAATTCGGACCCGAGGACGCCGCCCTGCGCCTGCGAACCGGACAGGCCTACGCCTGGCTGCGCGCTCGTCTCGGCGAGGACACTCCGCCGCGCGGCCAGTAGCGCCTCACCACGGCCTGCTAGGGGTCTCGCCGCGCCGTCTCGATGACCACCGGCACCATCGGCACGTAGCCCAGCGTTGTCGCCGGCGCCGCAGCGGTGGGCACCATCGTGATCCGGTCGACGACCCGGATCCCCTCGACGACGAGACCAAACACCGTGTAGCCCGGCTGATCGGCGCTGACGTGATCGAGGCTCGGGTTATCGAGATAGTTGATGAAGAACTGTGATGTCGCGCTATCGAAGTCGCTACCGCGCCGGGCGAGCGCCACGGTTCCACGGAGGTTCACCAGACCGTTGTCGGACTCGCTGGCAACGGGCCCGCGGGTGGATCGTGCGTTCAGATCCTGGTCGTAGCCACCACCCTGGATCACCGGCAGCGTGGTCGGTGGTTCGACGCGATGAAAGATCGTGCCGTCGTAGAATCCCTCATCGACATAACGCAGGAAGTTGGCGACGCTAGCCGGTGCGCGATCTTCATACAGTGCTACCACGATGTCACCGACGGTGGTCGTGAAGCGAACCCGCGGCGCATCGAGGGCCAGCGGGCCAGGATCGGTGATCGGCCCGCGCTCCGGCAGCGGGTCGTTGAGCCATGCATCACGTCCGCCGCAGGCCGCCACCAGGAGAATCCCCGCGGCGACGCCGGCACACTGCGCCAGTCGAGCCGGGGGCGTCGTCACGCTCCGACCGAGCCCCCTCAGGTCAGTAGGTCTCAACCACATCGTAGAGGGGAGTTTGCCGGCGCGCCGGCGTGAACCCGGACTCGCGGATGAGCTCGATCGTCTCTTCGGTGGTAGTCCTCACCTCGTGCGCTGCCTCGTGCAACACGTTCTCCTCGATCAGCGTGCCGCCGAAATCGTCGGTGCCGAACTGCAGCGCCACCTGCCCCGCCTTCTTACCCTCGGAGAACCACGACGCTTGTATGTGGCGCACGTTATCGAGGTAGATGCGGGCCAACGCCAGCATGCGGAGGTAGACGGCCGGCCCGACACTGTCGGGGAACTGCCGCTGCATCGGTGTGTTGACTGCCTTGTAGGACCACGGAATGAACGCCGTGAAGCCCTCGCCGTCGGCCTCGTCCTGCAGGCGGCGCAAACATTCCAGGTGTTCGATCACGTCTTCGGGCTGCTCGGCATGGCCGTACATCAGCGTGGCGGTGGTTCGCAGCCCTTGCCGGTGCGCGGCGCGATGGATGTCGATCCACTCGAGGCTACTTTGCTTCTTGGGAGAAATACGAGCCCGCACGCGGTCAGAGAGGAGCTCGGCGCCGCCGCCAGGCATCGTCGTGAGACCGGCGTCGCCCAGAGCACGGAAGATGTCGTCGTAGCCGAGCCCGGAAACCTCCCGCATCTTGCCGATCTCGGGGGCCGAAAAGAGGTGCGGGTGCACGTCAGGGAAGCGTTCGCGGAACGCCGCTACTACGTCGACGTAGTACGAGAACGGCAGCTCGTCGTACAGCCCACCCTGGAGAAGGACGGTCGTGGCACCGAGCTCGACCGAACGACCTATCGTGTCCATGAGCTCGTCGATCGTCTGGGCGTAGCCTTCTTTGGCATCGCCCGGTCGGCGGTAGAAGGCGCAAAACAGGCAATCGGCGTCGCAGAAGTTGGTGTAGTTCGGGTTGCTATCGACAACAAAGGTGACGCGACGCTCCGGGTTGTACCGGAAGCGCCATACGTTGGCCAGCTCACCGAGCTCCGCCAGCGGCCCCTCGGTCAGCAACCAGAGCCCCTCCTGTGGAGTTATGCGCGCGCCCGCGTCGACCTTTTCACGTATCTGCTCGATGCTCACCGAACCCGTCCCGGCGGCGAGGAGATCGCCCAGCACGCAGCCCGGCGCGGCACCGATGCCGGAGTTCCCCTCCGCAGCATCCTGACGGGCCGCGCGCATCACCTCGTTGGCCTTGGTGACCAGGCCGGGGGCTGTCATGCGGTTGTCTCCGCACTCGGTTGCGGCTGCCGCTCCTCCCACCAGGACGATGCGGAGAGCAGGGTGCCGAACCGCTCGATAGCTTCCGTCTCCAGCGCCCCGAACCGATACGTGAACCCCATCAAGTAGGCGTAAGCCGCCGCGGCATCGAGCCCGGCCTGCGGGCCGTATTTGGCGGCGAGAGGCCGCAAATCACGCAGGCTTTGCTCCAGCGACGTTACGAGCCGGTCGAGCAACTCCGCGCTGGCAGCCGAGGCGACCTGGCGCCGCACGACCCAGCGGGCGAACACGAACGGCTGACCCTGCCACTGTCTCCACGCAGCGCTGAGATCGAGCACCTGGTTCCAGCGCCCGCCCTCCAAGCTCATCGACGCCCCGCCGTAGTCTCGGCTACCGGGTACGAGCCCTGCCGACGCCGCCTCCTTCAGTGCAGCGTCGCCGATCAACAAGACCGCGTCGTCCTCCTCGTCGGCTTGGTCACGACGCACGTAACGTGCGACGTGCGCTCCGTACCGCTGCTCCAGCAGAAGCCGCAGGAGAGGGTACGAAGTGCTGGTCTGACCGGTGACCGCAACGCTTGCGCCGTCTAGCTGGTCCGGCGACACACGCGAGAACAGCAATACCGAATGCGCCGGTCCATCACACGCGACGCCGAGGCTGCCGAGCGTGACGTACTCGGGATTCCTGAAGGCGTCGCACAGCGACATGATTCCGGCGTCGACCTCGCCACGGCGTGCCGCCTGGCCGAGCATGCGCGGCGGCAGGTCGATCAGATCGAAAGTGCCGTCGTCGAGGTGCTGATAAAACGGCACCGAATTCAGGTACGGAATCCGCGCCACTCGCAGCGAGCTCATGTCAGGCTGGCGTCGTACGCCTCGGATTCACCGACTGACGGCGGGGTGCCGGGCGCGTGTCCCTCCGCCTCGACACGCAGCGGCGTCTGCGCCAGGCGCCGCACCTCGCACGCGCTGTCGTCCAGCAGGTTCCAGCTGTGCAACCCGTAGCCTTCGACGTCCACTGCCAGTGGCTCCGCTACCTGACCGCGGAGCGCAATCGGGTCGCCGCTGGCGATCTCCATTCGCTGCGACCAGTGGGCGGTGTGATCCGGAGGCGGGTACACGGCGATGATCCGATACATGGCGTCGCGCTGCACCGGCACTCGGCCGGCCTCGCGGATCATCTTGGTGAGCTTCTGAGTAGTCATCCCGGCAGGGCTGCTCGCCAACGCTGCGTGCGCGATGAGCTCTTCGCCAATGGTGCCGTCGAGATCGTCCGCTCCCCATTGAAGCGCCATCGACGCGGTCTCCTCTCCGAGCATCACCCAATAGGCTTTGATATGCGGGAAGTTGTCGAGCAACAGGCGGGCCGCAGCGATCGTTCGGAGATCCTCGATGGCGGAAGCCGGGCGCTCGGCAATGTTGGAGTATCCGAGCTGGAACGCCAGCGGGATGAAGCTGAAGAACCCGCCCGTGCGGTCCTGCAGCTGACGCAGCAGCAGTATGTGGTTGACGCGCTCCTCGTGCGTCTCGATATGGCCGTACAGCAACGTGGCGTTGGTACGAATCCCCCTGCCGTGGGCGATCTCATGGATCTCCAGCCAGCGTTCGTGCCCGATCTTGCCGCGGTACATCTGGCGCCGAACGCGCTCCGAGAAAACCTCGGCGCCGCCGCCCGGCATGGCTACGAGACCAGCCTCCTGAAGGCGATCGAACACTTCCTCCACCGGAATCTTCTCGCGTCGGGCAAAGAAGTCGATCTCGACCGCCGTATAGGCCTTGATCTGCGCTCCCGGATTGGCGTCCCGGATCGTCTCGAGTACCTCGATGTAGCGCTCGAACGGCCAATCCGGGTGCAGCCCGCCGACGATGTGTACCTCGCGGATCGGCTCTTGCACGCGCTCGCGGATCTGCGCCAACGTCATCTCGTAGGCGTGATCGTCGTTCTTCTTGGCGGCGAAATCGCAGAACTTGCAACTCAGCACACAGACGTTCGTGGGATTGATCTGGCGATTGAGCACGAAGCCGACGAACGGACCGGTGCGACGCTCTTTCTCGGCGTTGGCGACGCGCCCTAGACCGACGACATCATCGGTCGCCAGCATCGCCAATCCATCGCCGAGGTCGAGGCGCTCGCGTGCCGCCACCTTGTCGATCACGCGTTGCAGGTGCGGATCGCTGGATCGATTCATCGTTTCGGCATCCGGGCCCATTTCGCCACCACGATAGGCAACGAGCATCTGTTACAGGCCACTAGTCTAGCCCGTATTCGGACCATCTGCGGCGCACCACTGCGAGCGTCTCGTCCGGCATTGTCAGGCGGTCCGGATAGCCCGGCTTGAAGGTCGCGTCGATGCCCATCGTGCCGTAGCAGGTGGTCCAGGGCCCGCGGCACTCGGTACGCTCGAAGACGATGTCGCGGGCGCAATCGAAGCGGGTGAACAGGCCCCAGAGCCGCTGGTCGGGATCATCCAGATCAACGTCGTCGCTCAGCGCTGCGACCATTCGGACGGGGCCCAGGTCGACTTCGACAAGCCGTTCGACGACCCCGCGCCCGTCCGCCCTCACCTGCACCAGCATGAGAGCGTCCTCGAGCACGCGGTACGCCGATACACGATCATCGATGCTGCGCGGGTCCGGAATACGACCGCTGCGACGCTCTGTGGCGGCGACATCGCCGGCGGAAAAGCGTGTCGGGTCGCTCAGCGCGGCGCTGATGTCCGGCGCGTCAGCGGCGGCACCCAGCGCCGCCCGGACGGCGTCGCGATCGGCGCCAGGGGCCCCGTGCAGGGCCTCGGTCGGACCACTGGTGGCGTCGAGAATCATCTTGCTGCCCAGGTTCATGCGATAGCTGGTGAAATCGAGTGTGTCGAGCGGCACACCGGGCAGCAGCAGGAAATCGCGCTCGGGCTCGAAGTTGGAACGCACAGCGCGTAGGACGGCGGCGAAGTCGCGCACCGGAATCGCTTCGTCCACCAGCACGAGGCACTTGGTCAACGCCAGCTGACCCGTGCCCATCAGCGCCAGGGCGGTCTTCACCGCCTCCTTGTAGAAGCGCTGACGCACCGAGACCACCAGCAGGTTGTGGAAGCCGGCCTCGAAGTACGCCCACAGGTCGACGATCTCGTGGTGGATCAACTTGATCAGCGGCCCGAGGATTTCCTGGGTCGCGTTGCCGATGAACTTGTCCTCCTGCGGCGGCAACCCTACGACGGCAGACAGGTAGATGGGCCGCCGCCGGCGGGTGACGCGACGGACCTTGAACACCGGGAAGGGCGCCGCGTGCGAGTAGTGGCCGAAGTGGTCGCCGAAAGGGCCTTCCATGCGTCTTTCGACCGGTGGCACCTCGCCCTCCAAGATGATCTCGGCGTTGGCCGGCACCTCCAGATCTATGCTGGCGCAGCGCATCATCGGACAGGGCGCGCGGCGCAGGATGCCCGAGAAGGCAATCTCGTCCATGCCTTCTGGCAGGGCGGCGACTGCCGACAACAGCAGCGCCGGGTCAGCGCCGATCACCACCGCCACCGGGAGCGGCTGACCCAACGCCTCGGCACGGGCGTAGTGAAACCCGCCGCCCTTGTTGATCTGCCAGTGCATCCCGGTGAGGTCCGCGTCGTGAACCTGGATGCGATACACGCCCACATTGCGTTCGCCGGTGATCGGGTCGCGGGTGATCACCAGGCCAAAAGTGATGAACGGGCCGCCGTCTCCCGGCCAGCAAGTCTGCACCGGGAACTGCCGCAAGTCGGGCTCCTCGACGACCTCCTGGCAAGCTGCCCGCCGCACACGTCGCGTCCGCATTGGTAACAGCTGCATCAAGTTAGACCGCAAATCCCAGACCGCCCTCGGCGACGGGGGGTTGAGCCCCTTGGCGGTGGCCAGCAGCATCGCGCCGATCTCGTCGGCCGACCGCCCTAGCGCCATCTTGATACGACGCTCGCTACCGAGGGCATTGATCAGCAGCGGGTAGGCGGCACCCTCGACGTTCTCGAACAACAGCGCCGGACCACCTTCCTTGACCACTCGATCGGCAATCGCGGTGATCTCGAGTCGGGGGTCGACGCTCGCCTGAACGCGTCGCAGCTCACTAGCCTTCTCCAGGGCGGCAACAAAGCCACGTAGATCGTTGAAGCTCACTCCTCCGGCTCCGTCTCGAGCTGCTCCGGCCGCCATGCGCGGCTCGTCTCGGATCCCAGCGTCGCCGCGACCTTATCGACGAAATGCTCGATGAGCTGCTCCATATCGGCAGGTTGGTGGTAGAAGGGCGGCGACGCCGGCACGATGATGACGCCGTCGCGCGAGAGACGCGCGGCGTTTTCCAGCGCATTCGTCGGCCACGGGGCCTCCCTGACCACCAGCACCAGACGGCGCCGTTCCTTCAACGCCACCATCGCCGCCCGAGTGATCAGCGAATCGGCGAGGCCGGCGGCGATCTTGGCCATCGTGCTCAGGGAGCATGGAATCACCACCATGGCATCGAAGGCGTTGGAGCCCGATGCGAACGCATTGGCGAGGTCCTTGTCAGAGAATATTCGGCGTGTCAGCGGGCGCAGGTCGTCTTCGGTAAGACCGGTTTCCTCCTTCAACACCATGCGTCCCCAGTTGCTGAGAACGAGATACTTCTCGCCGAGGTCTCGACGCAGCAACTCGACAGCGTAGGGAGCCCCTGAGGCGCCCGTCACGCCGACGAGGATTCGCGCCGGCCGCTCGCTCACGACCCCATCTCGCTGGCGTCGGTGTCACGCATGGTCAAGTACTTCATGCTCCGGATCATTGGTACTAGCCACTAGATGCCTGCGAGGCCGGCGGCTACGAACGCCAGCACGACAAACCCGACAACGATGTTGATCTGGAAGAACGCCAGGTTGACCCGGTCAGCCAACCGTTGCTCTGCCGCCAACAAGATCGCCACCCCGGCAAGTAGCGCCGCTGACACGACGCCGCCAAGGTAGCCGAAGTACAGCACCAGCAATGCTCCGACCGCAACCAGATGTGCGGCTGCCGAGATCCGTAGCGCCGTGGCGCTGCCCAGCTTGCAGGGGAGGCTATGGAGCCCGGCGCCACGATCGAACTCCTCGTCGAGGGTCGAGTAGATGATGTCGAACCCGGCCACCCAGAGCAGGGTAAACAGCGCCAGGAGCAGGACCGGGGCGACCGTATGGAGGCTGCCGGTGACCGCCACATGGGCGCCAAGAGGGGCTAGCGCCAGCGCCAGACCGACACCGAAATGCGCCAGGGACGTCAGCCGCTTCAAGTACGGGTAACCCACGAATACGGCCACCGGAACAGGCGACAGCCACCAGCAGAGCGGCGGCAGCTGAGAACAGCCGACGAGATAGATCACCAGGCCGAGGGTAGCGACCGCCCAACCCTCCGCAACGCTCATCTGGCCGCTCGGCAGCTCGCGACCGCGTGTCCGTGGATTCGCCGCATCGAGGCGCTGGTCGATCACCCGGTTCAGCGCCATCGCCAGCGTGCGCGCGCCGATACCGGCGACAACCGCCCAGATGAGCGCCGACCGGGGAGGCCGACCACCGGCAGCCAACACAGCCCCCGCGACTAGCATCGGTAGCGAGAACAGCGTGTGCTCGACTTTGATGAACGCGGCCCAAACACGGGCGCGAGAGGGTTCCATGAACGCCGTGGTCCCGCCGAGTAGCGGCTGCCTGGGCCAAATGGCCGGTGGAGAGTCGGGCTGGGATAGTGGCGCTAGTGGCCTGTAACAGATGAACGTTGCATATCGCAGATGGGATTTGCGGGTGAGATCAAGGCGCGCCGAGGACGGCGATGCAATGAGCATCTTCGACGAGGCGCAACGCCGATATCGCCCGCAACTGCCCATCTGTCCGCAGGATGGCGGCGAAATCGGCCCGTCTGCGGCGTTGCCCCTCTTCGAAGATGCGCAAACATCGTCTCGTCGGTGCGCCTGGCATCCGGACCCATTTCGCCACCACGATATGCAACGTTCATCTGTTACAGGCCACTAGCTAGCTGATATCGATGACGACCTTGCCAAACTGTTGCGCACTTTGCAGCCGCCGCAGCGCATCGATGGTGTCGTCGAGCGCGAACGCGCTGTCGACAATCGGCGACACCTTGCCCGTGCGTACGGCTTCGAGCACGGCGCGAAACTCGTCCGCGTTGCCCATTGTGGAACCGATGATACGAATCTGTTTCCAGAAGACACGCCGACCATCGATCTCCAGACGCGGACCGCTAGTCGTCCCGCAGGTCACTATGGTGCCGCCGCGACGAACGGATTCGATGCTGCTGACGAAGCTCGCCGCACCGACGTTGTCGACCACGATGTCGACGCCACGCTTGCCGGTGGCACGCCACGCCTCCCGCGCGATGTCGACTTCGCCGTAGTCCCAGGCTTCGACAGCGCCGAGCTCCAATGCTCGAGCGCGCTTTTCTGCGCAGTGACTGGTTACGAAGACTGTCGCTCCAGCGGCGAGCGCAATCTGCAGCGACACCAGGCTGACCCCACCGCCGACGCCATGCACGAGCACGGTCTCGCCCGGCTTCACGCGGGCATTGGTCACCAGCATCCGCCACGCCGTCAACGACACCAAGGGAAAGGCAGCGCTCTGTCGCCAGGAGAGATCGGGCGGCTTGGGATGACAGTTCACTGCCGGCACGATCACCGCCTCGGCGGCAGTCCCGTCGAGATGCTCGCCGAGAATTCGATAGCTCCGGCACAGGTTCTGCTCGCCGGCCATGCAGCTGCAGCAGGCGCCGCACCACAGGCCCGGATTGAGCACCACCTCGTCGCCCTCGGACCAGCCGGCCACCCCCTTGCCAATCGCATCGACAACGCCGGCCCCGTCAGCACCGATGACGTGCGGCAACGGCATGTCGATGCCTGGTATCCCGCCGATCACCCACAAATCGAGGTGATTGAGCGCCGCCGCCCGTAGCCGCACGCGCACCTCGCCAGGCCCGGGATCAGGAGCCGGAAACTCCTCCACAACCAGCTCGTCGAGATCGCCGTGGCGGTGAATGCGCGCGCCCCGGATCGCTGCCCTCATCTGCTTCGCCTACCGCTGCACTAGCGAACGCGGATGCCGTATTTTTCCGGCAGCGTGCCGGTGGCCCGAGCCAGCTCGGCGGTCGCCAGCCGATACTCGATGCGCGCCCGCAGCTCTTGCGAACGAGACACCGCGAGCTGGTCCTGAAACTGCAGCACTTCGAAATTCGTCGACATACCGACGTCGAACCGGTCGGTCTCGATACGCAGCTGCTCCTCGGCAAGCTCGCGTGTCTTGCCCGTCGATCCCACCGCGTCGAACGCGGCGAGCACTCCGCGGGCGGCCTGCCGAACCTCGAGAACGATCTGTTGTTCGGTCCGTACACGCTCGGTGCGTGCACGATCGGCGTTCAGTGTCGCCTGCGCATGGTTGCCTTTGGCGGCGCTATTGCCGAGCGGCAACGTGACGTTGAACCCGGCACTCCAAGTAGTGAAGTCAAGGCCGAACAGATCCTTCACCGCGTCGCTGTAGCCACCAGGGATGACCTCGAGCACGTTGCCCCCGAAGAATCCGTCGCGAACTATGAGATCGCCGCCGATTCCGTTGGCAGAAATCTGACCTATGAGGTCGACCTTGGGCAGCAGAGCATTGCGGGTGGCCTTTACTTCCACGCCGCGCGCGGCGATCGTGGCCTGCGCCATCGCCAGCTCGGCGCGGTTCGCGAAGGCCTCCTGGATCGCTGTATCGACATCAATGTCGGAGGTGACCACGTCGGGCTCTTCGGTCGCCACCAGCGGTGTGTCCCAGCCAGCCGGCAGACGGTCGGCGCGCAGCAAGGCGCGCAGCGCGTCACGGCTGTTGTCGAGCGTGTTGCGAGCCACGATCAGGTCGGTCTCACGGCCGGCGACCTGCACCTCCGCCTGCGTTGCCTCGACCGGCGCGATCAGCCCGACTTCTACCTGCGCGCGGGTGCGCCCGAGCTGCTCCATGGCCAGTTGCCGTGACGACTCCTTCACCTCGAGATCGCGCTCGGCAAACACCAGTTCCCAGTATGCGCGCTCGACTTGCAACAACACCTGCTCCACCTGCGCCACAAAGGCAGCGCGACTCACCGCAGTGTTGGCCTGCGCCAGCAGCAACGGCGCCTGGGTGGCGTCCCGACCGCGGCCATTCAATAGCGGTTGGACAACGCTGACCGCCAGCGTGTTGTTCCACGCCGGGTTGAGGTTGTTGAAGATGCTGTTCGAGTCGGTCCTCGAGGCGACATAGCTGACGTCGTAGCGCAAACCGAAGCCGAGCTGGTGTTGAAAGTCGAACAGCGAGGCAAACGACTTCTGTGTCGTTACATCGGCGCCGGCCAGAGCCGTCGAGACCGGGAACCGCTGATCGGAGTAGCCGAGGCCACCGAACCCGGCGCCGCCGCCGAAGGCGCCGCCAGTGGGATACGGCGTGATGCCGATCGCACCCGGAACGCCGAAGAACAGCGACGGCTCGAACTGACCTCTGGCGGTCGTAACCCGTTCTTCGGCAAGCGAGCGGTCATAGCCAACGACGCGGATGTCGAGGTTGTGTTCGAACGCCAACCGTACGGCGTCCGGAAGGCTGAGCTCGAGACCGGCTTCCTGTTGCGGAGCAGCCGGGGCGACGGCAGGTGCAGCCATGGCGACGACAATCGAGCAGACGGCCGACCTGCAGAGAACCGATGAGGCGAACATTCGTGAGGTCCTCCGGATATCTGCGGTCCTCGCTCCGCCGAGCGGCAGAAGCGGGGCGGTAGTGAACGCGTGTGTTATCGAAGGTTAACCGTTCCTGCGTCGCGCGGTAGCGCAGCCGGGACCTACAATCGGCGGACGGGCCGCCCCCGGTGATGAGCTGAACGGTGGGCTCCGCTGTTCGCCGCAAACGCTCGTCTGATCTCCCCTTCCGGGTCCGAAACGGCGCTACCCGAGTGCTGTTCGCATGCATCGAACGCGCCCCTCCTGTCCGGTCCTGTCCACCCACGTCCGCAGTTGCCGTGGACTGTTGAACTCTGCGTTCTGAGTACCTCCCGGACGCACGACGAACGTACCTAGCCGTGTACAATGGGGGTTCGAAGTCCCCCGAAAAAAAGGATGCGGCGGATCACTTTTCGACGCCGCGCATTCGACCGCTCGAGAACACATTCCGTGGAACCCACCCCGGAGGAGTAGCTCAAATGCGTCGCACACTGGTTCTGGTCGCCGCGCTCGCGCTCGTGGCCATGGCAAGTACCGCAGCCTTTGCGCAGGCGAAGAAGGACCCGACGCAGGAAGGCACGACCGGCTTGTTCACTGTAGCCAGCGCCAGCGTGCTGGAGCCCGGAAAGTGGTCGATCGGCGCGTTCTTTGACCGTATCGCCCGTGAAGAGGGTGACTCCGTCATTTCCCCATATGGTATCTCCGGCGCCTACGGCCTCGCCGAGCGCGTCGAGGTCTTCTTCGGCGCAGCCCCGCGCGTCGAGGTCGACCGTCGCTTTGCCTCCGAGGCCACTCTCTTCGACATGCATCTCGTCCCGGCAGGCGGTGGCCTTTACTTCCTGCCACCGCTTTGCTGCACTGGTCTCAACAATCACCCGTTCGCCGCACAGCGTGATCAAGACGGATTCGGCGACGTCTGGATGGGCCTCAAGGTGAAGGTCTCCGGAGCGCCGCGAGAGTACGGCGGCGTGGCCCTGCAAGGAATGGTCAAGCTGCCGACCTCGGCCGCCAACAGCGGCATCGGTACTGGGGCGTTCAGCGTCGGCGGCAAGCTCATCGGCAGCGCCGAGCTCGGCCGATTCGGCCTCAACGCATACGGGGGTTATCTCTGGCACACGACGCCCGATCCGGCGGTCAAGATCACCAGTGTCGTCGGGCGCAACGTCACCGGAGCAGCACTGGTAGCCCCGGAGGTTGTCTTCCCGACCTCGTTCAACTTCAACGTCAGCCCCGAAGTGCTTTACGGCATCGGCTTGCAGTTTCCGACCGACGGTCAGCTACAGGCGATCGCCGAGTGGACCGGAATCGCGGCCACGCGTCGCTCCACCGAGAGCGACTTCATGGGCTATGCGGACCAGTCGATCTACCGGCTCGGATTGCGCGCCGCGCTCGATAGCGGCTTGTCGCTCAGCGCCGCCGCCAACTACCAGAGTCAAATCAACGTACGCGATATCGCCTGGCAGACCGACCCAGGTGCCGTCGACAGCGCCCTCCGACGCTGGGGGCTGCTGTTCGGACTGGCGTACACCAACAGTGAGCGCACCGCACCGGAGCCCGAGCCGGAGCCCGAGCCCGAGCCGGAGCCGATGAACCGAGCGCCGACCCTCACTTGCGAGATCGAGCAGTCGACGGTGCGACAGGGCGAGAGTGTCCGTGTGCGCGCGGTCACCAACGACCCGGACGGCGACCCGGTGACCGTCACCTGGAACTCCGCAGCGGGCGCGCTCAGCGCCACCACCGGCGACGTAGTTACCTGGAACAGCAGTGGCGTGGCGGCGGGCTCAGGGAACATCACCGCCAGGGCCAGCGATGGTCGAGGGGCGACCGCGGACTGTTCGGTTCGCGTCACTGTCGAGGTCCCGGAAATTCCGGTCCTGACCCCCGAAGAGCGGCCGTTCGATTGCTACGACTTCACCTCGGGGAGCGCTCGCATCGACAATCGCTGCAAGGCGGTCCTCGACGACGTGGCGCTGCTGTTGCGGCAAAACCCGAGCGCCACTGTGGCGATCACCGGCTACAGCGACGCTGCAGGATCGGCCGCAGCTAACGACGAGCTTGCGCAACAGCGGGCCGACAACGGCCGTGCGGATCTGGTAGACCGTCACAGCATCAGCGCGTCGCGGATCCATACAAGCTCGCGTGGCAGCAGTGATCAGATCGCCGACAACAGCACCGCTGCGGGCAGGGCGCGCAACCGGCGCATCCACATCGTCGTTACGATCCCGCCACGCTAGTAGGTACGTCGTGTTGGCTCGGAAAACCCGGGCGCTGATTCTGATGGCCGGGGCGATGCTAGCCATCGCCCCGGCCGTGCTTTCGTCAGCAGCAACCGGTACCCAGGCGTTGACGCCCGAGCAGGTCGTCGCGCACCTCGCCACGCGGGTCGGACGCAGCCTGGGCCCCCCGGGCGGCGAGGTCCGATCCCTGGTGCTGGCACCGAGCGATCCGACACGCCTGTACTTGGGCACGGCTACCGGCCACGTGTACGCCTCGCGCGACGCCGCCGCAAACTGGGAGCAGCTATCGGTGGCCGTGGGGCACGACGCCGTGGTCGACAACCTCCTGGTTCACCCCGGCGATGCCGATGTGGTGTTTGCTGCCTATTGGACGCCGCAAGGCAGCGGCGGCCTCGCACGCACGCGCGACGGCGGCGCCAGCTGGGAGAACATACCGCTGGCGGGGGATCCGTCGCTTCGATCCATCGCCGTCGCACCCTCACGCGTCCGTACGATGTATGTGGGCGGCATCGGCGGCGTCTGGCGTAGCGACGACGGCGGTGACTCGTGGCGCAACGTCAACGGCCAGGGTCTGGTCGCGGAGTTCGTCGAGTCCCTGGCGGTCGATCCGCGCGATCCTGAGCACGTTTATGCGGGCACCTGGCGTCAGGTGTATCGGAGCCACGACGGCGGGACGAACTGGGACCGTGTGTATCAGGGAATGGCCGTCGATCGCGACATCTTCTCGCTGGCGATCGATCCGAACGATCCCGACACGGTACTCGCGGGCACCTGTAACTTCCTGTACTGCTCCAACGACGCCGGCGGTAGCTGGGACGAGCGCCGCACCGGAGTGTCGACCGAGCACAATCGCATCCACACGATCGTCCATGACCCTCGCGACCCGGCAGTGATATACGCCGGCACACGCGGCGCCCTGTACCAGTCCACCGACAGTGGCACCAACTGGTCGATTATCCTCGGCGGCGTCTCGGTGAGTGCCCTGGCACTGGCGCCGCGAGGCGATCAGATCTTCGTGGCGACCGAGGAACGTGGGGTCCTGGCAGGCCCGCCCGGCGGCAGGTTTCGCGAGCTCAACCGCGGCCTCCACAGCGCCCGCGTAGTGGCGTTCGACGCGCTGCCGGGGGCGCCTCGGGTGCTGTTCGCGGCCCGAAGCGACGGTCCGCGGCGCGAATCGGTGCACATATCGACCGATGTCGGCCAGAGTTGGCGGCCGCTCGGGGTGACTCCGTCGATCGGCTCGATTCGATTCCTGCGGGCGCAGATCGAGCCGGTGAACCGCGCCCTGGTCATCGGTGAGACCGGATGGTGGAGCGCCTTCCCGGGAGGACGCTGGGTACCCGTTCCGGCGCCGCCCGGCGAGGTCGCCGCAGTCGAGATCGCCCATGCCGTCGATGGCCATGTCCTCGCCGCCACCAGCGAGGGCCTGTACGTGGCGACCGCAGCATCGCTCGACGACCACGAGGGAGCTGCCAGGCCGTTCGCCGACGACTCCGGGCCCGTATGGCGTGCGCTGTGGAGCGGAGCCGCCGTCGAGGCGCTGACCATCGGCGACACCTTCGCGCTCGGCGTGGGTGATGGCTGGGCAATACGCGGCAACCTCACAGAGCTGACCAACGGGCGACGCCCCCAGACAGCGAAGCTGACCGGGTTACCGACGGGCGTCGAGGACCTGGCTCTCCACCCCGACGATCGGAACGTCGCGTACGCGGTCACCAACAGCGCCGTGTTTCGGACCGCGGACGGCGGAGCTACCTGGACCGAGCTACCGATCCCCTGGCCGGCGGCCGGCCTGCGCGCGGTGGAAGTCGATCCGACCAATCCGGATCAGGTTCTGGCGCTCGACTACAGCGGCGCGCTGTATCGAGGCCACGGGAAGGGGCAGCACTGGCTCGTCCTGGACCACGACCCGGGTCTCGATCGCGCCTGGGCTCTGCGACTCAGCGCCCAGGCGCCGGGATATGCTCTTGTCGCCACCCGTGGTCATGGGCTACGGGTGGTTGACCTCGATCCGCTCGCCGTACGGGCCGGCGGTCAGGGGTACTGAACCAGACGCCTGATCACCGAGCCTGCGAGCCCCGCGTAGAGGACCATGGACCTGAACGCCGTCGTGCACCCCGCGCCTCACCCTCGCCGAGCCATCCTGATCACCAGTGCCAGCGTGCTGATCATCGATCAGATCACCAAGGCACTGTGCCAGATGAACATCCCACTGCACGCCCGCATTCCGGTGTTCGCTAACGTCCTGTCGCTGACACACGTACACAACCGCGGGATGGCCTTCGGCTTCTTCAATAGCGGGCAGGCGGGATGGATTCGCTGGGCACTGGTAGCAGTGGCCATTGCAGCGGTTCTCATTATCTGGTCGTACGCCCGCCACGAGAGCGCTCAGCGGTCGGTTGCCATCGCTTTCGGGGCGATTCTCGGCGGCGCCATGGGAAACTTGCTCGACCGCCTGATTCACGGATACGTCATCGACTTCGTGCTGCTGCACTGGAACCGCCACGAGTTCCCCGCTTTCAACGTCGCCGACTCAGCCATTACCATGGGTGGTATCGCTCTCTTCCTGGCACTCGCTCGGGATACCGAGAAACCAGCAGAGTCCGAGCTCTTTCCAGGCGCAGACAGCGAACCGGCCGATCAGCCGGCGGCTGACGACGCCTGAGTTCACGAGGTCTAGATGTTTCCGTTTCTGTTTCGGTTGCCGATCCCCGGCATCGGCCCCATCACGATCCACACCTATGGCGTGCTGCTGGTCATTGCCTTTCTGGTCGCGGTCATCGTGGCGCGTCGCCTGGCACGTCGCGAGGGGATCGACCCGGATCAGATGGTTGACCTCGGCGTATACGTCATCCTGGGCGGTCTCGTGGGCGCCAAGCTGCTTCTGCTGATCGTTGACCACGACTTCTACGGCCGCCAGTTCAGGAGCATCCTCGAGGACGGCGGCGGCAGCGTAGGTCAAACGCTCTCGCCCTACATCGGTGGAGTGGGAGCGTTAGTCGGAACGCTGGCACGGATGGGGCTCAGCCTACTGCAGGCAGGCGGCGTTTTTTACGGCGGCATGATTGCCGGCCTGATCGTCGGGTTCTGGTACATGCGCCGCTACTCGGTGCCAATGTGGAAGGCAACTGACGTCGCGGCGCCGGCGATCGCCATCGCGCATGCGTTCGGTCGCGTCGGATGCTTCGCGGCGGGGTGTTGTTACGGCATCCCCACCGACGCGCCGTGGGGGGTGACCTTCGACAACAGCTATAGCGGCACTTTGGTCGGTGTTCCGTTGAACATCCCACTGCATCCGACGCAGTTGTACTCGGCGCTCGGCAACCTGGCGATCTTCGGATTGCTGCTCTTTTTCTACCAGCGCAAGAAGTTCGATGGTCAAGTGTTTTGGGTCTACGTGCTGGGGTATGGCGCCTTTCGCTTCGTGCTCGAGTTCTGGCGTGGTGATCCTCGCGGAGCCGTCTTCGGCGGCATGCTCTCCACGTCCCAGTTCGTCTCCATCATCATGGTGACGCTGGCATTGGGCATGTTGGCGCGCCTGCGATCCGGATCGAACAAGACGGCGGAGAGCACCACCTGAGCTCACCCGACCGACCCTCCGGGCCAGCAACAGTGGAGCTCGAGGTCGGCATCGAGGAGACCGGAGACCGGCTCGATCGCGTCCTCGCCCGCCGGCTCACCGCGGTGTCGCGCTCACGTGCACAGGCGCTGATCGACGCCGGCTCGGTGCAAGTCGACGACCAACCTGCAGGCAAGGCGTCGCGGCCGCTCGCGGCCGGACAGATCATCCAAGTCGTACTGGCGCCGCGGTCGCCTCAGTGGGAACTCGCTGGCGAGGACATCCCACTCGACGTGCTGTACGAAGATGGCGCGCTGGCGGTGATCAACAAGGCGGCCGGCATGGTGGTACACCCGGCTCCGGGCCACCCGGCCGGGACACTGGTGAACGCGCTGTTGCATCGCTACGAACGACGACTCTCGGCGCTGACCGATACGGCCCGGCCCGGCATAGTGCACCGCCTGGATCGCGGGACGAGCGGCGTGATCGTGGTCGCGCTTACCGACGTCGCGCATCAGCGGCTGGCCGAACAGTTCGCCGACCGCACGGTGTCCAAGGAATACCTGGCGCTGACCTATGGGCGACCGAAGAGCCGGGCCGGGGTCATCGACGTGGCCCTCGGGCGTGATCGATCGGACCGCAAGAAGATCTCCGCCAGGACCAACCAGCCCCGCGACGCACTGACTCACTGGAGTGTCGAGGAGGACTTCCCGGGTCCCGGGATCACGCTGATGCGGGCGTTCCCCAAGACCGGCCGAACGCATCAGGTGCGGGCGCACTTGACGTACATCCATCATCCGATCGTCGGTGATGAGCTGTACTCCGGAAGACAATGGAAAGGGATCCAGGACGTCGCCCTGCGTCAGCTGATCGGCAGCTTCGGGCGCCCCGCGCTGCACGCGCACCGGCTCGCGTTCGCACACCCGATCGACGGGCGTCGGATGGAGTTCCAGAGCACGCTGCCGAACGATTTGCGCGCGCTGCTAGACGATCTGCGCCGGGCCCGCGGAGGCTGAGCGGCGTCGACTAGAGCAGCTCACACCAGCGACGCGATGCCACGCGAAGATCGCCGCGGCCGTGGTACCATCCTGCCCTTTCGCGCAGTCTTCGCGCCGACCGACTTCGTCAGCTCGCACGGCCCGCCCTGATCCCGCTGCGTGCCAGTTGGCGGCGCTACCCTGAAACTATGGAGCATGGGTAGGCATGGCTAAGTTCGCGAGCGAGGATCTACGGAACGTAGGTGTTATCGGGCACGGCGATACCGGCAAGACGACGCTGGTGTCGGCGTGCCTGTTTACGTGTGGAGCCGTCACCCGGCTCGGCCGGGTCGAAGAAGGCCACTCGACCACCGACTTCGATGAGGAAGAGATCGACCGTCAGATCTCGATCCAGGTCGGGCTCGCCCATGCCGAGTGGGGCGAGTCGCAGGTCACCTTCGTCGACACTCCCGGCTACGCTGTCTTCCGGTCGGAGACCAAGGGCGCTGTTCGGGTCGTGGACGGTGCACTGCTCACCGTCGACGCCGTATCGGGCGCCGAGGTAATGACCGAGAAGGTGTGGGAGTACATGCACGACCTCAAGATTCCGGGGGTCGTGGTAATTAACCGTCTCGATCGCGAAAACAGCTCGTTCGAGCGTGCCCTCGAATCATGCGTCGATTCGTTCGGGCGCGAGGTCGTGGCCCTCCAATTGCCGATCGGCGAGGCGCACGACTTCACCGGGGTGGTCGACCTCCTCGACATGAAGGCCTATACATACACCCCCGACGGCAACGGCAAGGGCACCGTCAGCGATGTGCCGGATGACATGCAGGAAACGGCGATGGCAGCGCGCGAAGCGCTGGTGGAAATGGTCGCCGAGAGCAACGAAGCTCTCATGGAGATCTACTTCGATGAGGGCGACCTTACCGGGGATCAGCTCACCGAAGGTGTACGCCAGGCGGTGATCCAGATGCGCCTCTTCCCGGTGCTGTGCATGTCGGGCGCCCACAATATCGGTACGGACCGACTGCTGGATGCTTGCGTCAACTTGCTCCCGGCGCCGACCGATCGACAGCAGTTGCTGGCGCGCGAGGATGGCGAGGACCAATGGATCGACGCCGACGCCAGCGCGCCCTTCGCTGGCCTCGTGTTCAAGACTGTCTCCGACGCGTTCGCTGGCCGTATCAACTACGTCAAGGCCTTTAGCGGTAGCGCCATGGCCGACGGAACCGTCGTCAACGCGCGCACCGGATCGAACGAACGACTCTCCAACATGTCATCGGTACAGGGGAAACAGCTCGAGCCACTCTCCGAAGCCGTAGCTGGTCAGATCTTCGCTGTCACCAAGCTCAAGGACACGGGCACCGCCGATACGCTACGCGACAAGGCCAGCAAGGCGGTGGTCGAGCATGTCACCTTCCCCAAGGCGGCAATCTCGTTCGCCCTGGAGCCCGAAAGCAAGGGCGATGAGGAGAAGATCAGCAACGCCATCGCGCGCCTCAAGGGCGAGGATCCGACGCTCGGCGTGGAGCGTGACCCGCAGACTCACGAGCTATTGCTCTCCGGCATCGGTCAGCTGCACGTCGAAGTGACGCTGGCAAAGATGAAGCGCCGTTATGGTGTCAACGCCAAGCTGCATCCACCCAAGGTGCCGTACCGCGAGACCATCCGCGGTACGGCCGAGGCCGAGGGGCGCCACAAGAAGCAGTCTGGCGGCCGTGGTCAATTCGGTGTTGCCAAGATCACCGTCGGACCGCTGCCAGCAGGGAGCGGCTTCCAATTCGAGGACAAGATCTTCGGTGGGTCGATCTCGCAGTCCTATCGCCCCGCGGTCGAGAAGGGCATCGCCGAGGCCTCGGCTCGCGGCGTGCTGGCCGGCTACCCAATGGTCGACTTCAAAGTGCAGCTGATCGACGGCAAGGAGCACAACGTCGACTCGTCGGAAATGGCCTTCAAGATCGCCGGCTCCATGGCGTTCAAGGAGGCCGTGCCGCGCGCTCGGCCGGTGTTGCTCGAGCCGATCATGAAGCTCGAGATCAACGTGCCGGACGAAGCCATGGGTGACGTAATGGGCGATCTGAACTCGCGGCGGGGACGCGTACAGGGCATGGACCCGCGCAAGAACCGGCAGATCATTCACGCCGAGGCACCGCTGGCGGAGCTACTCAGCTACGCCGTCGAGCTCAACTCGCTCACCGGCGGCCGCGGCACGTACACGATGGAGTTCTCGCGCTACGACGATGTGCCACCGAACGTCGCTCAGAAGGTGATCGAGGCCAGCAAGCGAGCCGAGGATGCCACCGGCTAGCCTGCCTCGTCGCGCCAGGCCCGCGCCGGCGAACGTCGCTCGCCGGTCGGCCGCCGCGGTGGCCGCGATGGCGCTGTTGCTCCCGGCCTACGTCGCCGCGATGCAGCTGGTGGGTGATCGGGCCGAGTCCACGGCGGTGGTCGCCACCAGCCCGGTGGCCCGCGATGCGACACTGCGAGCCGCGGTCGAGATCCGTGTCGCTGAGGGATTCCATATCAACGCCAACCCAGCGTCGGAGGATTTCCTCATCGCCACCGAGCTGAGCCTGGCGCAGTCCGCCGAGGGCTTCGAGATCAGCGAGGTTTTCTATCCGCCCGCCCACGAGCTCACGTTCGGGTTCTGGGATGGTCCCTTGCGCGTGTGGGAGGGGTCCGTTGTCGCCGGCGTCGAGCTCGAGGTCGAGGACACGGCTGCGCTCGGGTACCGCAACCTCGAATTCACTGTGCTTTATCAAGCCTGCAACGATGAAGCCTGCTTTGCGCCGATGGAGACCACAACCACGGTATCGGTCGAGGTCGTCGAAGCCGGCAGCGCGACGCGCTCACTGGCATCGCCGCTGCTGAAGCGCGCCCTGTTCGAGCAGCAGTAGGACGACCGGGCGGCCTTCGGGTCGCCAGCGACAGAACCTCGCTGCAGGCCTCTAGTGACCCACAAACAGGCCACTAATCTCGCCGTGATCCAGCCTCGAACGGTCGCTGGCCACGCGGTACGTGGGTGCGGAACACGTAGTCCCAGAGCGGCGAGCTGACACCATACCAGCGCTCTTCGGCGGAGAAATGGTGCTGCAGGTGGCGCTTGCGCAACCCCACTCCGATGCGATTCTTCGGCTTCACGAAGTGGGTATAGAAGTGGATGTAGTCGTAGCAGAGGTACCCGATCGTGAAGCCACCCCAGAAGGGAAATAGCGTCGGCGTACCGAGGATCCAGTAGCCCAGGGACATCAGAATCAAGTACAGCGGTACCGCCATCATCGGCGGCGCAAGCAGCCGGTCCCACTCCTGCACGTCGTGATGCAGCTGATGCAGGGGGTAGAAGAACTCCTTGAGCCTCGGGTGCCGCGGCTCCCAATGGAATATCCAGCGATGCAGGCAGTACTCAGCGAACGTCCACGAGAAGGCGCCGAAGATCGACAGTGCCACCACGGTCTCGGCTGACAAGCCGCGCAGGTACCCGAGATAGATAAGCCCCAGCGCCACCGGGCCCCATATGGAGATCGGCACCGCCGGATGAACGCGTGTCAGCGACTCCAGAAAGTCGTTCTGGTAGAGCCTTACCTCGCGCTCCCGGGTGACCCGAGCTTTCTTCACCACCGTGGTTGCCTTTTCTGCCATGGGTTCCGTCGTCCAACCGAACCGACCCGCTAGGTTGCCGCGTGCGCTGCGACCCGTCTCGATTACCGGAGCTTGGCTCGATAACTCAGTTTAGAACGTCATCGGTAGAGCGGACAGGGCATCATATCCTGACCCGCACCGCGGTCCCTTCGACCACGACCTCGTAGGTTCGCAGACGATCTCCCGGAGAATCGAGACACGCGCCGTTATCCAGGTTGAAGCGCCAACCGTGCCACGGGCAGCTCACGACCGCGCCGACCACATCGCCTTCGCCGACCGGCCCACCTCGGTGACAACACGTGTTCTCAACGGCGTAGAACGTTCCGCCGATGTTGAACAACGCGATCTCGAGCTGACCGACCTCGATTGTCGTGCCGCTACCCTCGGCGAGATCGGCAGTCGTCGCCACCGTCACCAAATCAGTCAACTCTGGGCCTCCGGGGCCGCCCAGTCGCGACAGCGACACGGGGTTCGCGCGTCACGGACAAGCCCGGGTGCGGCACGATGCTGCGTATTCTGGCACGCTCTCGGACCGTGGGCAAAGAACTGATTCCTGAGGGCGGCACAGCACCTGACCGTGTCGAGGCCGCCGGCGGATCGTTCACCGATGCCGTGCGGCGGATGTTCGACGACATCGCGCCGCGGTACGACACGTTCAACCGCTGGGCCAGCCTCGGTATGGACACCGGCTGGCGGCGGGCGGCGATACGCCGCCTCGGTGTACCCGTCGGCGCCGCCGTGCTCGATATCGCCACCGGCACCGGCGACCTGGCACTGGCATCGGCCGCTGCCGGCCATCGCGCCGTGGGAGTCGATTTCGCCGGCGCGATGATCCGTGCCGCAGTGGAGAAACGGTCCCGAGCCGATCTTCGGATCCCGTTCCACGTCGCCAGCGCCGACGCGCTCCCCTACCCGGAGGCCGCGTTCGACGGCGCCCTGTCCGCCTTCGCCATGCGCAACGTGCGCCCGATGCTGCGTCCCGTGCTTGCGGAGGCTTACCGCGTGCTCAAGCCCGGCGGTCGGCTCGTAGTCCTGGAATTCTGCGACCCCCCGATCGCACCAGTGCGCTGGGGACACCGCTTCTACACCCGCGCCATCGTCCCCGTCATCGGTCGCTGGCTAACCGGCACCGCCGTCCCGTTCGACTACCTCAACCGCAGCATCGACGCCTGGGAGACCCCGGACGCCTTCGCCGCCATCCTCGCCCAGGCCGGCTTCTCCGAAGTCGAATACCGCCAACTCACCCTAGGCACAGTAGCCCTCCATTGGGCCACCAAGCCAAGATAATCGCCCCGCTCAGCGTGCCTCCCGCGCTGAGCCGAAGGCGAAGCCGCGGTCTCCCCCCTTCCGATCGAAGCGAAGCCCGATCTCCACCGCCGTCATCGACCTCGAACACCAGATTTCGGTGGCGCGCCGGCGCCGGGTCGGCGTGAGGGGGGGTCAGCGCCCTATCTTGTTAGGGTCCCCACCGCGCGCCGAGGAGGAGACCGCACAGCGGGCTCTCGACGAGGCGTCGCAAGCTCAGAAGGTCATGGCGAGGGCGTCGACCCCCCTCACGCCGACCCGGCGCCGACCTCATTATGCCGAAAACGAGTGCCCGCAGCCGCAAGTCCCGGTGGCGTTCGGGTTCTTCACCGAGAACCCGCTTCCCATCAGCGTATCCGTGTAGTCGACTTGGCACCCCTCGAGGTACGGAAGGCTGAAGGAGTCAAGCAGCACCTCGATGTCGCGCTGCGGAATCACCAGGTCGCCTTCCTTGTGCTCGTCGAACGAGAACCCATACTCGAACCCGGAACAGCCACCGCCCTGAACGAAGATCCGCAGCATCTTGTCCTGCGCTTCGGGCTTGGTCTGCAGGAACTCCCGGACCTTGGCGATAGCGGCCTCGGTGAACACTAGCGATCCATTCGAGCTCGGCGGCAAGGCCGTGCCGGTAGGTTGCTCGCTGGCTGTCGGGTCCATAAGAAAAGCTCCGTCGCGACTCGTGACAATGCAACGCGTATCTGACAATCAGGATAAACGCGGCGCGATGCCCTCACAAGACTTACCGTGGCGCTTAATCGAGCCGCATGCCGATCCCCGCGTCTACCGCCACGTGATTGGCGGCCCAGAGCGCGCCGAGATCGGCCAGTGCCGTCCCGACGCTCTTGAACAGCGTGATCTCCTCAGCGCTCGAACGCAGCGATGCAGTACCGGCCAACATCTCCGCCAGATCTCCCTGAACCCCATCACGGCCAGCGGCAATCAGACCGCGCTCCGCCGCCAGGATCAGATCGCCGGCCTCGGCGAGCGCGCTGTCGTAGCTATCCACGAACCGCGCGCACCGCGCCACGGTTTCCAGCATCATCTCGCTCCCCTTCGGAGAGAAGTTTCCGACGGCATTGATGTGGGTCCCCGCCACGATCGCTGTATCGGCTACCACAGGCGATGTCGACGAGGTTGCCAGCACCAGAATGTCGGCATCGCGTGCCGCTTCCTCTGGGGTTGCCGTTACCGTGCCCGTGATCGGCAGACTCTCGACGAGCGCCTGCGCCTTGGATGGCGTGCGATTGAACGCCAGGACGGTTTCGATCGGTCGAACGCAGCAGACGGCAGCGATCACGTCGGCAGCCAACGCGCCAGTGCCGACGATAGCCAGACGCGTCGAGTCGGCACGCGCCAGGGAGCGTGTCGCCAAACCGACCATCGCTGCCGTCCGCCGGACCGTGAGCGCAGCCGCGTCGGTGAGCATCACCGGGCTCCCACTGTCCGTGTCGAAGAGCACCGCGATTCCCTGTACCGCGGCCAGGCCGCGGGCCGGATTATCGGCGATGAAGCTGGAGACCTTGGCGCCGGCGCCCCGTCCACGCCAGCCGGCCGGCATGGTGAGCAGCAACGACTCCGTGCCATCGCTGCGCGATCCACGGAGCACCGTGCGCTCGGGCACTTCGGTGTGCCCGCGGGCGGAAGCGGCGAAAACAGCCTCCATCGCGTCGATCGCCGCGTCGACAGGGAGCGCCCGGTCAAGATCGGCGGCTGATAGGTACCGCATTGGACGTGCCCTTCAGGCCTTCAGCTCTGTGTCTCGAGCTCTGCCAGCCGCACCCGCGCTCGCGGCGCTAGACGCGGCCCGTCGTTGTGGAAAAGACGTGCGTCGGGGTTGGCTACGGCTCGAGTCAAGGCTTGTCGGGCGGTTTGCACGTCGTCGCCGGAGCCCGCCGACAGCGCCACCCCGAGCCAGTAGTCCACCGCACCGGCGCCGAACGGCACATCGCCGGGAGCACGGACGCGCCGCAACACCTCCACGGCCGCACCGAACCGCTGCTGTTCCAGCAGCAGGATCGCCATCTGCAGCTGGAGCGCCCAAGGCGGAGCCACGGCGTCAGTGGCTCCCAAGGCCGCCGTCGCCGCTGCCCACAGAATGACCGCCTGCGCCGGGTCTACGTCCGTCCGTAGCGTCGGGCTGGATCCCAGCGTCACGCTCACCGTTCCCTGAGAGCTACCGCGCTCGTACCGGATCGCGCGTCTGGCGAACGGTGTGGCGGCTCCCAGCGCAGCCTCCACTCCGGTGGCGCCGGCGACTGGCTGTCCGTCGATCGTGAGAATGCGATCGCCGACCATCAAGCCGGCGGCGGCAGCCGGCCCTTGCGGTGTCAGCGCCGCCACGATCCCGTCACCCTCCAGGCCTCCATCGATGATCAGGGCTCCGAGCCAGGCGCGGTTGCCTGGCAACGGGGCGCCGAGCCCGTCGACCCACTCCGTGAGCGCGATGCGATCGCCACGCGGCAACCGAACCACGCCATGCGCAAGGCCAGAACCGGCGGCCCACAAGCGCAACACGACCTCCCTGGCACGCGACGATTCCAAGTCGACGGTGACGAACACGCTGGCGGGTATCTCCGCCTCCAGCCGCTGCCGTGCGTCGGCGCCTACCGTGCCGTCGTCTCGCAGCTGCAGGTCGGCGATGCGCTCGCGGCGATCCATCCGATACCAGCCGCCGGCGCCCCCGAGCTCGCTGATGAGATCACCGAGCACCTCATCGCGATCCAGCTCATCACCACCGCGGGCACCGAGAACCGCAATCCCCGGCAGCAGCCGTACTTCCAAGCTGCGTGTGGTGCCGTCCTCGAGACGGAACGGTATCTCGAACACGCCAGTGCCCGGCATCGAGACCATGACGCGATGATCCCCGACCGGCAGCTCCACGCGGGCCTGATCGGTGGCGCCGTCCTGCCGCATCGGTTCGGTGAGCTCACCGTCGATGTACAGGCTGGCGGCCGGCGGTAAGCCGAGCAGCACCAGCATTCCCAGCGCCGCGTCGAGGCGCAGAACGCCCAGGTCGTAGTCGCTCAGGTCCGGTATCTCCAGCCGTTGCCGGAAGGTCCGGTGCTCGGCCAGTGTTACCTCGATCTCGTACCACCCGGGGAGCAGACCATCCACCATGAGCGGCGACGAGGCGGTCGCCGCCGGATTGACCGCCGATGGCTGTGTCGCGCCAATGAACTCACCGTTAAGGGTCATGACGGCGCCGGGCGGATCGGTCGCCAGGCGCAGCGTCGCGCTCGACCTCTCCAGGGAGAGGCCGACACCCTCGGTTCGATTGTTACGAACGCTTACCTCTTCACGTTGGCTCGCGTAGCCGGGAAGGCGGCCCACCACGACATGGTCGCCGGCGAGCACCGGGAGTATGTCGGGGAGATCCTCGATCTCACGACCATCCACCGAGACGCGCAGGTGGGCTGGAAAACGTCCGACGCGGAGGAATCCGACCTTGCGCTCGCGTCGCCGTCGGAACCGGGACGCGAACTCTGCGGAGACCGACTCGGGGTCCACCTCGAACGCCGGCGCAAGCTCGATCACGCGATCGAGATCATCGTCGACTTCACCCCGCCGGCCGACTTCCCAAAGGGCTTCCGCCCGCGACATCAGACCACGACGCAAGAGCAACTGCAGGGCCGACGACGGCGGCGTGGAGTCGTCGAACTGTCCGATCAGCCGATCGAGGAAGTCGATGGCGCCGGCGTCGTCGCCAGCACGGATCATGGTCTCCGCGCGTGAGTAGAGAATCCCCAGTTGCTCGAGCTGAGCTTGTGCGCCCGCGGCCGACGCCACAATGGTGGCGATCATCAGCGACGACGCCGCAACGGCAGGCAAGCAGCACCGGACGAGCCTCGCCAAGGTCGGTGCCTGGCTCATCGGATCATGTAGACGGTGGAGGCGCTGCGATCGGCGACGTAGACACGCCCGCTTCCGTCAACGGCGAGGTCTCGCGGGCTGCGCAACTCGACGCCGCTCGGAAAATCGGGGCCCAGACGAGCCAGCGGGTTACCTTCAACGTCGAACACGTCGACCAGTTTCGAGTCCCGATCGAGCACGTAGATGTTGTCCAGACCGTCAACCTCGATTGCCTCCGGGCGGCGCCACTCCCTCGTGATGATCACGGCCTCTCGGCGGCCCTGGGTATCGAATCGGACAACGCGACCCAGCCGGCCGCGTTCGAGCACCAGCAGCCGGCCGCGACGGTCGACAACCAGATCGATCGGCTCGTCGGCGGGGCCGGTGATCTGCCGATCGAAGCCCCCCTCGGGGCTGAATCGCAGCACCCGGCGTGGGTCGAAGTCCAGCAGGTACCAGTGCCCATCGGGCGTCCGCGCGCCGCTCTGCAAATCCTCCAGTGGCACCCTCCGCGCCGCCTCGCTGGCGACGAAGCTGAGCTGCGAGCCGCCGAGCGCGATAACCCCTGCTTTACGTGTCGGCAGGTACGGCAGACCGTCGAAGCCCCACCACGGGCGCCGATGGTCGTCGAACGGGAGCCGGTTCACTCGTGACCCATCGGCGGCGATCAGCAGGACGGCGGCAATACCCTCGTCGACAACCAGGAGCTGACCGTCGCTACTGGCCGCTAGCGCAATGGGGCGGCGGAGCTCGTGACCTGGCGAGGGCAGTACGGAGGCCGCGGTCCAGTAAGGTACGTCGCCTCGCGGCCGTAGTCGAAAACGCTGGATCAAACCCAGCCTCTGTCGCGCATCCGCAGCGGCGACCGGATCACCGTCGGGGCGCCCGGCCTGCGTCGCGTTGATCACTCGCTGCAACAAGTCGGCCGCTGAAACCCAGTCGCCGTCGACCAGGGCAACGCCGGCCAGTCCGAGCCGAGCGCGTGATGTCCAGGCCGTCGGAGGCTCCTGCTCGAGCACGCGAACATACTCGCCACCGGCCGAGGCGTACGCGCCGGCGCGCCAGCGCAGGTCGCCGAGACGAACCCGGGCGGCAGCGCGCCACGACACGGTAGGCGCTACAGCGGGGTTGAACTCGGCAACGACGCGCTCGTACCCCGTGCGCGCTTCCTGAAGCCGACCCATGCGCAGGAATCCTTCGGCCTCGGCGAAAATGGCCTCGGCGGAGGCAGCCGCGTCCGTCTGCTGCGCCGCGACGTCGGCCAGTTGCCCGCCGGCGGTCCAGAGGACCAATGCCAGCGCGGCGTTGCGAGTCAGTCTTCCGTGCATACCACCACCACGACGGTGATGTTGTCGCGCCCGTCGCGCTCGCAGGCGCGGTTAGCGAGCACCTCCGCCGCGATCCCGGCTTGCCGATTCTCTTGGACGAGACGGGCAATCTCGTCCGGCGGCGACGAAGGAATGAGGCCGTCTGAAGCCAGCACGTAGACATCACCCGGCGTGACCGCGCCTTCGGCGAGGTCGACTTCGATTTCTTCGCGAACCCCGAGGCACCTGCTGAGTACGTGGCGCATCGGGTGTTTCTCGGCGTCCTCTTCGGTCAACACCCCATCGCGCACTTGCTGAGCAACGACGGTGTGGTCTTGGGTCAGCTGTTCGATCACGCCGTCACGAATGCGCCAGGCGCGACTATCGCCGACATGTCCTAACAATAGCCGGTCGCCGTCGACCACGATCGCCGTCAGCGTGGTCCCCATTCCCTCGCGCTCCGGCGTATTGCGGGCCTCGCTCAGGATGCCGTGGTTTGCGCGATCGAAACCATCCAGGACGAGGTCGAGGTTCGGCACCTCGTCGTTGTTGCGCGATGCCTGTAGCGTGTGCGCCAGCACCTCTACCGCCATGTTGCTGGCGTGCTCGCCAGCGCGATGACCGCCCAGACCGTCCGCGACCACGAACAGACCGAGATCCCCGTCAGCCCGACAGGCGTCCTCGTTGTGGCGCCGGACAGTGCCCACCAACGACATGGCTCCCGCGTCGATCTTCAGCAGCTCTCTCCCTATTACTCAGGGCGGTCCGGTGGCGAAGCAGATCGGTGAGGGAATCTTCTTTCGACGGTACCGACCTGTCAATGACCGGCGAGCGCCGGCCCGGGCCCGCCGGAACCGTTACCACCGGCATCCGCCCTAGCTGGTATCCTAGCCCGCGCTGCACGAAACTGGCTCGACAGGAGGTTACGATGACAGCCGCTGACGACGCGGCAACCCCGCCCGAGGAAGGGGTTCCCGAGGCAGCAGAGGCCGGGGACCAACCGGCCGCGAACGCCGATGCTGCAGATGCGGGCGAGACTTCTGCGGCCCACGAGCCGGCGGAGAAGGTCGCGCCCAAGGCCGACGCTGAAGAGCCCCCGCCGCCACCGCCTCCCGACCCAGCCACCTGCAAGGGCATCGTCATCGGACAGGCGGCGTTTGAAAAGTCCGTGCTCGACGGCGAGTTCGACGATTCCGACTTCCTGTTCTATCTGGAGCCAGCGGGGGTGCTGAACGCCAACCTGGTGTGCACACGGGCATACCCTGCCGAGACCGTGCGCGGTGGGATACTGATGACCAAGGCGGCCCGCGACGCCAAGAAGGTCTTCTTCGACGACGGCGTGAACCCGGACGACTACGAGCTCGCGTTCCCCAAGGAGTTCGGCTACGTGAAGTCACTCCAGCACTACATCCCGGAGTCGCGCGAGCACGCCAAGTTCCCCTGGTCGAAGAAGTACTGAGGCCGAAGACAGCGTCGGAGAGGCGGCCGCTGGCCTGTCGCTGCCTGCGTGACCACTCTCGTCGGCGGCTCCAATCGCATCGGAGGATCTTGATGAGCAGTCATCGGTTGAGCTGGGCGAGTGCCGCGATGTGGGCGGCGACCGGCCTTCTTGTCGTTGCAGCCGTAACCGCCGTCGAGGCGCAAAGCAACCTTCGACTCGAAGACTCCGCGATCTTCATCGAGATCAACGATACCGACGGCGACGCCGGCATCCAGGTGTTCCTGGACGGTAAGGACTGGGACACCATGAACGTCTTCGACCCTGACGGCAACGAGATCCTCAATCTCTTGGCCAGTGGCAGCCTCGGCCTGCAGGGTGCCACCGAGCTCTTCTTCGAGAGCGCCGAACCGTCGTTCGACGTCCAGACCCTCGACGAGTTGCTGCAGCTCTTCCCTGAGGGCACATACACATTCAGGGGGCAAGACCACTGATGGCGCGGTGCTCAAGGGCAGGGCCCCGCTGACGCATGCGATTCCCGACGCCCCGACGATTTTGCAGCCGGCGGGCGGGGCGAACTCGGTTGATCCGAACAACACTTTCGTCGTTTGGAATCCGGTTCAGAACCAGCCCGGGAGCACCGTCGTCAACTATGAGGTGACCCTTCGCGGGCCCAAGGGCGCTCTGTGCTACTTCGCTAAGGTAGGGCGAAACGCCAACTTCGTCTGGGTGCCGCCGGGAGTCATGAGCTCGGGGAAGAACTACACCATCGAGGTCCTGGCGCGCGACAAGGGCGGCAACGGGACGCGCTCGCTGGCGCGCATAAAGACCGGCTAGCCGAACGGGTTCGTTGAACCGTTTCAATGGTTCGTTGAAACACTCCAATAGTTGAAAAAAGTGTCAGGTTTTCGTATCCTGAGACCTGACGCGCGGCGTCTCTGGCTCGTTCGAGTACGCGCGCAGGCAGCCGTGCCGCTTCTGGTTCGGTTTCCTCCCATTGGAGCCCTTCCGTGAAGATCACCGCATTAGAGGAATACGGCATGCGCTGCATGCTGCAGCTGGCGCTGAACAACGCCGGGCAACCGATGACGATGAATCAGGTGGCGGCGAACGAGGGTCTGACTCCCGAGTACGCCGGCAAGCTGCTGCACACGCTGCGCCAGCAAGGACTGGTCGATAGTGTTCGGGGCCGCAACGGCGGCTTCGTACTGGCGCGAACGGCCGACGACATCAACTTGGGCGAGATCGTTCTGGCGCTGTCCAACCAGCTTTTCGATGCGGAGTACTGCGAGCGTCACGCAGGCGCCGGTGAGGTCTGTGTGCACGAGACTGCCTGCGCCCTCCGGCCGGTGTGGTCAACGCTATCGGAGCACGTGAGTCAGTTGCTCGAGAGCATCACGCTGGCCGACCTGCTGCGCTCCGAGCGCGAGATGTGCCGCGAGCTCCGCCCCGCGTCCGAGCCCGTTGCCGACCTCATGAGCACAACGACAATCCCGGCCGCACCGACCCTCCACAAGGTGCAGCTGTATGAACCTGAACGTCTACAGGACGAGAACTGAAACCAGGAGCACCACGTTGATGAGCGAGCAGACGCCGCTATTCGAAGTCAAGGGACTGCGAGTAGCGATCGAAGGCAAGGAGATCCTGCGTGGCCTTGATTTGAAGGTCGACCGCGGCGAGGTCCACGCCCTGATGGGTCGCAATGGCTCGGGCAAGAGCACCCTGGCCTACGTGACCCTCGGGCATCCGCACTACGAGGTGCTCGACGGTCAGATCCTGTACAACGGGCAGGACATCACCGAGCTCGACACCGACGAACGCGCCCGCCTGGGCATGTTCCTTGCGTTCCAGTACCCGATGGCAATTCCGGGCGTGACGGTGTCGAAGTTCATGCACTCGGCGCTGAAAGCCCGCGACGAGAACCTGGCGGTCCGCGACTTCCGTGACAAGCTCACGGCTGCCATGGAGCTGCTCGGCGTCGACAAGTCGTTCACCGGTCGCTACGTCAACGAGGGATTCTCCGGTGGGGAGAAGAAGCGTCTGGAGATTCTTCAGATGTTCATGCTCGAACCGGATTTCTGCATCCTCGACGAGACCGATTCCGGGCTCGATATCGACGCCCTCAAGACGGTCGCCGAGGGGGTCAACGCGACGCGCTCGCCGGAGCGCTCGCACCTGGTCATCACCCACTACCAACGGGTGCTCAACTACATCTCGCCGGATGTAGTGCACGTGATGATGGACGGTAAGATCGTTCGCACGGGCGGCCCCGAGCTCGCGCACGCTCTCGAAGAGAAGGGCTACGAGTGGCTCGAGGACGAGCTACTCCAGCCGGTCGAAGCCTAGAGGAACCAACCATGTCGACACGCTCCGATGATCTGAATATCAACGACGACTACAAGTACGGCTTCCACGATCCCGAGGTCTCGGTCTTCAAGGCCGAGCGTGGCATCAGCGCCGACGTGGTGCGCTCGATCTCGGCGATGAAGAAAGAGCCCGAATGGATGACCGAGTTCCGCCTGCGCTCGCTCGACATCTTCGAGTCCAAGCCGATGCCGGGATGGGGCAACGAGGAGCTGCTCAACTCGATCGATTTCGACGAGATCTACTACTACCTCAAGCCGACCGAGGAGCAGAGCAACGACTGGGACGACGTGCCCGAGTACATCAAGAACACGTTCGAGAAGCTCGGCATTCCAGAGGCCGAGCGCAAGTTCCTCGCCGGCGTCTCGGCACAGTACGAGTCCGAGGTCGTGTACCACTCGCTGCAGGAGGAGATCGAGTCCCAGGGCGTGATCTTCACCGACATGGACACTGGTCTGCGCGAGCATGAGGAGCTAGTGAAGAAGTACTTCGCCACCATGATCCCGCCGGAGGACAACAAGTTCGCCGCCCTCAACTCGTCGGTATGGTCGGGCGGCTCGTTCGTCTACGTGCCTCCGGGAGTCGAGGTGGCGATCCCGTTGCAGGCCTATTTCCGCATCAACTCGGAGAACATGGGTCAGTTCGAGCGCACCCTGATCATCGCCGACGAGGGCTCCCGCGTGCACTACATAGAGGGGTGCACAGCGCCGACCTACGCGAAGGACTCGCTGCACTCGGCAGTGGTCGAGCTGGTGGCTCTTCCGGGCTCGCACCTGCGTTACACGACCATCCAGAACTGGTCCAAGAACGTCTACAACCTGGTGACCAAGCGCGCCATCGCGCATGAGAACGCCACCGTAGAATGGGTCGACGGCAACCTCGGCTCCAAGCTGACGATGAAGTTCCCGTGCGTCTACCTCGTGGGCGAAGGCGCCCATGGTGAGATTCTCTCGGTGGCCTTCTCCAACGAGGGACAACATCAGGACGCCGGCGCCAAGATCTACCATGCGGCGCCGCGCACGACGTCGCGCATCACCTCCAAGTCGATCTCCAAGGGCGGCGGCCGCTCGTCGTACCGCGGCATGGTGAAGGTCTACCCGGGCGCCATCGGTTCGAAGGTGCACGTCGAATGCGACGCGTTGCTGATGGACACCGAATCGCGCTCCGACACCTACCCGACGATGGAGATCGCCGAAGAGCAGGTGCAGGTGGAGCACGAGGCGCGGGTCTCGAAGGTCGGCGACGAGCAGCTGTTCTACCTCATGAGTCGCGGGCTCACCGAGGAGGAAGCGCTGGTGATGGTGGTCAACGGATTCATCGAGCCGTTCGTGAAGGAGCTGCCGATGGAGTACGCCGTCGAGCTCAACCGGCTCATCCAGCTCGAGATGGAAGGCTCGGTCGGCTAACAGGCCGTGGTGAACCCGCATCTAGGCGCCGCTAGCCGCGACACCTGTCCAACCGACTCCTGCCCGGACGACATCTAGAGAAGACATCGATGGAAGCCACCGTTCAATCCTCTGTGACCTCTGACGACGTACGCGCGATTGCGCAGGGGGCCGACGAGCCCGAGTGGCTGGCGCAGTGGCGCCACGACGCCTGGGACACCTACTCGGCCGCGCCCCTACCCGATCGCGTCGCGCATCTGTGGCGCTACTCGGAACCTGAGAAGTTCCTTCCCGACCGCATCACGCCGCTGATCGCCAACGGCACAGCCGCTGCCGACACCGTGCCGGAAGGCCTATCGGGCGATCCGGCCGCCGTGGTGATGGTCGAGAACGCGGTGCTGAAGTCGTGCTGGATCGACCCGGAGTGGCGCGACGCTGGCGTCGTGCTCACCGACCTGGGAACCGCTGCGCGCGAGCACGAGGACCTCGTACGCGCGCACCTCGGCACCGCTGCCGGCGCCGACTCCGGCAAGTTCGAGGCGCTCAACGCCGCGCTGTTCGCCGGCGGGCTGTTTCTCTACGTCCCGCGCAACGTCAAGGTCGACAAGCCGATTCACCTGTTCCAACGCGCCACCGCCGATCTGGCCGGCCTGTTCACGCGGCTACTGGTGGTGATCGACGAGGGCGCCGAGGCGACCCTTTTCGACGAGTACAGCAACGGCGGCGAGAATCCCCGCGTGCTGGCGAATTCGGTGGTCGAGGGCACGCTTTTGCCCAACTCGCGACTCTCCTACTTCAACGTGCAACGCTGGGGCGCCAAGACCCGAAGCCACGCCCGCCAGCGATTCCTGCTGCAACGCGACGCCTCGGTGACCACCGTCAACATCGGACTGGGCGGCCAGTACAGCAAGGCCAACCTCGGCAACGTGCAGCAGGGCGGCAACGCCCAGGCCGAGATGATCGGCGTCATGTTCGGCAGCGATCGCCAGCACTTCGACAACCACACCGAGCACGTGCACGAGGTCGGCAACAGCTTCTCGGACATGGACTTCAAGGTGGTTCTCGAGGATCAGGCGCGCTCCGTATATACCGGGCTCATCCGCATCGATCTGGAGGCGCCCAACAGCGAGGCGTATCAGGAGAACCGAAACCTGATGCTCGACCCTACCTGTCGTGCCGAGTCGATTCCCGAGCTGGAGATCCTCAACGAGGAGGTGCGCTGCACCCATGGCGCCACCGTCGGGCCGATCGACGAAGAGCAGGTTTATTACCTGCGCACCCGCGGGCTGCCGGAATCGGAGGCCGAGCGGTTGATCGTCGAGGGCTTCTTCGGGCCCGCCATGGATCGTATCGAAGACGATGAGCTCCGCGATCGCCTCTGGGGTTACATCGACGCCAAGCTCGCGGGCAGGAACTGATCATGAGCACGACTACACAGAAGTGGGTACAGGTCGGCGCCTCGGAGACGATTCCGGACGGTGAGGCCCGCACGTTCACCGTGGACAGCACTCGGATCGCCGTGGCGCGCGCCGAAGGTAAGCTGTTCGCCGTTCAGGACGTCTGCAGTCACGACGACGGGCCGCTGGGCGAGGGACGACTCCAGGGGCACGCCATCCAGTGCCCGCGCCACGGGGCGCAGTTCGATATCCGCACCGGCGAGGTTCTGTCGATGCCGGCGATCGTGCCCATCGGCACCTTCCCGGTACGCGAGCAGGATGGTCAGGTGCAGGTGGCGGTGCCGGAAACGGCGGACGATCCGGCGGCCGACGGCGACGACTGGTAGACGAGGCCAAACGTGTCGACATCGGCAGCTCCCGCAACCGAGCCGCAAGCGCTGGACGTAGCGCAGATCCGGGCGGACTTCCCGATCCTGAGTCGGGAAGTGCACGGCAAGCCGCTCGTCTATCTCGACAACTCGGCAACCACGCAACGCCCGGATCCGGTGATCGAGGCGATCGCAAACTTCTACCGCACCGCCAACGCCAATGTGCATCGCGGCGTCCACGCACTATCGGAAGAAGCCACCGATGCCTACGAGGGAGCTCGCCTGAAGGTCGCGAGCTTTCTCAACTCCGCCACGCCGGAGAGCGTCGTCTTCACCCGCAATACCACCGAGTCCATCAACCTCGTAGCGCACGCCTGGGCGCGGCGGCACCTGCGTGCCGGCGACGAGATCATGCTCAGCGTCACCGAACACCACAGCAACCTCGTTCCCTGGCAGATCCTCGCCCAGGAGATCGACTGCAAGCTGCGCTTCCTGGACATCGACGACGAAGGCCATCTGCGCATCGATCAGCTCGATGAGGTGCTCAACGAGCACACTCGACTGGTGGCCATCAGCCACGTTTCAAACGTCCTCGGAACGATCAACCCGATCCCGACGATCGCCTGCGCCGCCCGCACCGTCGGCGCCAAGGTACTGGTCGACGGTGCCCAGGGGGTACCGCACGGGCCCGTCGACGTCAGCGCGCTCGATTGCGACTTCTACGCCTACTCACCGCACAAGGCGCTCGGCCCGCTCGGCATCGGGGTGCTGTGGATCGATCGCGACCTGATGGAGGAGATGGACCCCTTCCTCGGCGGCGGCGAGATGATCCGCGACGTGACGCTCGAGCGCAGCACCTGGGCGGCGGCGCCTCACAAGTTCGAGGCCGGCTCGCCCTCGGTGGCCGACGCGGTGGGGCTGGGAGCCAGCATCGACTACCTCGAGTCGCTCGGCATGCAGAACGTGCGGCACCACGAGGTACACATCAACGAGTACCTTCTCGGGCGGCTACAGGAGCTACCGTGGCTGACGATCTTCGGCCCGGAGAACCCGAGCGATCGCTGCGGCCTGGTGACATTCAACGACAGCCAGATCCACCCGCACGACCTCGGCACCATCCTCGATCAGCACGGCGTTGCGATTCGCGCCGGACATCACTGCGCCAAGCCGCTCATGCGGCGGCTGGGGGTAATGGCCAGCGCGCGCGCCTCTTTCTACGTCTACAACGACAGGAGCGAGGTCGACGTGTTGATCGACGCGCTGCTGGCGGCGCGAGAAGTTTTCGGCCTCTCGACCTGACGCCCCGTCTACACCTCCCTAAAACCGAGCCACACCACCTGGAGCGGCCGACCGGCCCAAGCCGATGCAAGGACTCGACGATCTGTACCGCGAGGTGATCCTCGACCACTATCGAACGCCGCATGGCGCCGGCGAGATCGACGCACCATCGGTGCAGGTCGAGGGCTTCAACCCGCTGTGCGGCGACGAGCTGGTGATGAGCCTCGACATTGACGATGGACGTATCCGCGGGCTCCATATCAAGCCGTCAGGATGCTCGATCTCCGTAGCCTCGGCCTCGATGCTGGCCCAGCAGCTGCAGGGAAAGACGGTCGATGAGGCAATCGATCTCAAGGAGACCTTCAAGGCGGTGATGCGCGGCGGCGACTGGCCATCGGGAACCGACCCCGGTGACCTCGAAGCGCTCGACGGAGTGAAGAACTTCCCCGTACGCATCAAGTGTGCGCTGCTGGCCTGGATGACGCTCGAGCAGGCCCTGGCGCAGCATGATCCGGAGCTCGCCTCACAGGTCGAGTTCGACAAGGACATCGAAGTCCGGGCGCACTAGGCCCGCAACCATAGCAACGGAGCACGGCACAATGTCGCTACCGAACAAGGAAGAGGTCTTCGAGGCGCTCAAGCCGATCGTCGATCCAGAGATGAATGTCTCCATCGTCGACCTCGGGCTGATCTACGACGTCGAAGCCGAAGAGGAGGAAAGCCGGCTGCGCGTCAAGATGACGCTGACGTCACCGATGTGCCCGGTCGGCCCCCAGATCATGGGAGCGGTACACACCACGTGCCTGCAAATGGAGGCAGTTGAGGACGTCGATATCCAGCTGGTCTGGACGCCCCCGTGGGACCCTCGCGAGATGGCCACCGACGACGTCAAGATGATGCTCGGCATCTGGGACTGACCGGCGTCGCGCGCTCGCGCCGGCCCGCGCAGCAACCGGATCGCCCAGTTGCAGCCGCGTCCAAGACCCGTGCAGGCCCGCTGTGCTAACCTGGCTTCAACCCTGCTGCTGCGTGCTGCATCTCCCCCGAGGACCAAGATCGTGATCCGTTCCGGCGCCCTAGCGCTGCTTGCCATCTCCGTGGCGACAGCTCCGGCGTACGCGCAGGACACACCGACCACGGAAGAGGTGCTGTACGCCCTCCAGGACGTGAACCTGGCGCTCGGCAGCGTGCAGGTGCGTAGCTCGCTGGCGACTGATGTCGGCGGAAGCGCCCTGCTGCAACTCGGTGACGGAACCCTCATCGATGTCAGACTGGCGGCCGCCGCCGACAGCGGCTGGTCGGTGCGCGATATCTCGATGGTCGCCGGCAGCGGTGATACGTACCGCGGCTGGACGCGGAACTGGCGCGAGCGGGTCAACGCGGCAGAGAACTTCCTAGCTGCCGTCGCGGACTCCGGACAGCCGACCCGAACGGCGGAGGAGCTAGCGCCGCTATCGTGGTTCGAAGATCCCGACCAGAGCACCCGTCTGTGGGGTATGCACCCGGTAACCTACCGGATGATGCAGGCGCTGCAGATGATGCCGAGCCTACAGGGCCCGACCGGTGGCGGCGGCCTCACCAACCCGGTGCCACGAACACAGCAGTAAGCCCCGGCAAACTAGCGGGCTCACCGGATCAAGGCCAATCGCCGCCGTGCCCGCGCTTCGAATCGTGGCGCCAACGCTAGAACCTGCGGCGACGCCGTCCTTCGATGTTGCGTGGCAGCTCCGAGCTCAGCTGGGTGATGACCCGATAGTCGCCCAGTCCGGCCCAGTCAGCCACCATCTCCACCGTCGGCATCCCCATGCTCGGGTCTCGCGCCTCGGGCCCGGGCTCGGCACCGAACGCGGCGCGCTCGTCGCCGGTGGCGATCATCACCGCTACCTCTCCGGGTTCGACGTCGAGATCCTCAGGCAACCGCACCATCGAGTGGTTGGCGTTGATCTCGGCGACGAACGGACAGCGGCGCCCGCGGATCCAGACATGACCGTTGGTCGCCGCCTCGGGCGGGTAGCCGTCGGAGTGGCCGATGGGCAGCACCGCGATCTTGTGGGCTGCCTCGGCAACGTAGACCCGGTGGTAACCGATCGACTCCCCCTGCTGTAGCGTCTTGACGCTCACCACCCGCGCCCGCAGCCCGAGCACCGGCTTGAGCCCCAGATCGGGCTCCAGGTCCCGCGCCGCCCGCGACGGATAGTGTCCGTAAAGCAGCATCCCCGGACGCACCATGTCCAGGTGGGCATCGGCGTTGCCCAGCACCGCGGCGCTGCTGGCGGCGTGGCGTCGCCCGATGTCGATTCCCTCGACCACCGCGCGCTGGCAGATCTCATCTAACCGTCTCAGCTGCACGGTATCGAAGTCCGGATCCTCGGTAAGGGTCGTGCTCACACCGGCGATGCGCACCCGCGATCTGCCGCCGATGTACGACAGCAGCTCGGGGGCGTCCCGCCAGGGCACGCCGACCCGGCCCATCCCGGTGTCGACATGCACATGCACCACGGCTTGCTTGCGTTGCATGGCGGCGCCAGCTACCAGGTCTGATACCACGTCGATCGAATCGACCATCTGCTCCAGGCCATACTCGATGATCAGCTCTGCGCCAGGGCCGAACACCCGACCGAAATGCAGGATCGGCGCCTCGATCTCGGCGTCGCGCAGCGCCACCGCTTCCTGCGTGTTGGCCACCATGAACCCGTCGGCCCCGGCCTCCGCGAGCACCCGCGCCACCTGCACCACGCCGTGGCCGTAGGCGTTGGCCTTCACCACCGCCAGCACCGGCCGGCCGCCCGCACGCTGGCGTACCAGCCCCAGGTTGGCGGCCAGATTCGGCGCATGGATGCCGACCCAAGCATCGAACCGACGCCCCGGGGCGCCCCCGAAGAACTGCGTCGGTGTGGCCGCGGAAGCGAGCCCGGCAGACCCACTGACCAGGCCCGCACCGAGGGCACCGACCCCAGAGCGAAGAACGTCGCGACGCTTCACAGCCATCCTCCTACCACTCCTAGGCTCCCTCGCCCTAGTGCACGAACCCGATGTCGTCCGGATTCGGCAAGTTGCCCTGCGGATCCTCGATCTCGCCGAACTGCTCCTCGTACTTACGCAGGTTGTCGCTCAACGCGCTGACGATGCGCTTGTAGTGTGACGGCGACACGATCACCCGCGACACCAGGTGGCCGCGCGGACCCTCCCCAGCCGGCGTCACCGAGAAGAAGTCGCACACGAACTCCTCCGCCGTGTGGCTCACCGACATCAGGTTCGCGTAACGACCCTTCAGGTCGTCGTCGGTGGCGGATATCTGCACGTGCCCATCGGAAGTGGGAGCGATGTCTTCCTGGTTGTCCATATGTGTCGCCTATCTGAAGGAGCAAGATCGCGAGAAAACACGACAGCCTGCGGAGGGGTCATATTAGCCCCTCGCCGCCAGCTTTCCAGTGCGCCCGCCGCCGCTTGGCCCACCCCAGCCCGACCGATATCATGGACGCCTGCTGAGTCCGTGTGATCGGGCACTCCACCTCGGCAGGCTCACTCGAGCCAGACCACCCAGGTGGGCGCATAACTCAGCGGTTAGAGTGCCATCCTCACACGGTGGAAGTCCCAGGTTCGAATCCCGGTGCGCCCACTCCAGTAATTCTCTGTGATTATGGAAGGTTACGTCACGAACGAACAGTAGGCTCGTTCGGTCCTCTACGAGGATTGGCGTAACTACGGCGCAACTCACGCCGCCAGAATGGCACCTGTTTGAGCACCTTCAGTCGGTGATCATCGAGGGGTCACACCATGGCCGCCGCGAGGCGCTCGAGATGGTCTCCGTCCTGCTTCTTCAGGGCCATGACGACCAGGTGGGTACCGAGCTTGCGCATGCCGCTGGCCGCGACCTCGCATCGCATCGTGACGTGGGTATCTCCGGACTCGGGGGTCAGGGTGAACCGGTAGGTGATGTCGAAGCCCTCGGCCCGGGTCGAGACGGCGTAGGTGGTAGGGGCCTCGTGGGCCGACACCTCGAGCAGCTGGGTGTGGTCCTTCCCCTTGTGGCGACGGGTCTCCTTCCACTGGCCGCCTACCCGGTCGACCCGCTCAGTGACGAGCTCGACCGCCACGACGTCCGCCATGACCCGGTCGGCGTTGGTGGGATCCGTCAGGAAGGCGAAGACCTGGGGGGCGGAGCGGGGGATCCGGGTGTCGATTTCGAAGTGTGCCATGGTCAGTCTCCGGTGGTGGACTCGAGCCACATGCACAGCTCGGTCTGGTTCAAGCGATAGTCAGGGTTGAGTTCGGTTGCGTCGTAGATCTCGAGGACGGGCAGGCCGGGCGTCCGGTAGCCCTTCAAGGCCATGACGCGGCCAAAGACCTCGCCCCAGGCCGCCGTCAGGGTGCTGTAGGGACCGACGTGCTGGGTGGTGGCAAGGATGCCGCCGGGGATCTCCTGGCAGCCGATGCGCCCGTCGGCCCGAAAGGGCTTCGAGACCCGGAGGCAGGCATCGAAGCGTAGCTTGTCGACAGGCGTGATGGCTGGCGAGTCGTGACCGAGACCCAGGAGCAGCGGCTGGGGCTCGTCCCTCCCCCATGTGATCAGCTCATCGAAGAGCGAGGGCGGAACGGCCTCGTAGGGACCCACGTGACGGATGAACGCGACGTGCATGGCTCCGACCCGCCGGATGCGGGTCGCGCCAAGGCTGGCTTCGCCATGCTCTTCCAAGCCCTTGCGGGTGCCTGGAGGTGCGGTACGCAGCCGGGTCTGCCACATGGCCCGATACTGGCGAGGGGTCTGGCCGAAGTGGCGCTTGAAGGCCCGGGAGAAGGTCTCGGGTCGGGGGTAGCCGACGTCGATTCCGACTCCGAGGATCGAATCGGTTTGCAGTCCAAGCAGGAAGGCTGCCCGCTCCAGGCGGATCCGCTCCACGTATTGGCGTGTGGTCTCCCCGAGGACGCGCTTGAAGGTCCGGTGGAAGTGGTGGGGGGACAGAAACGCCTTGCCGGCCAGAGCGTCCAGCGACAGATCGTCTTCCAGGTGGGTCTGGGCGTGGACCAGCGCGGGGAGCAGGCGCTCGATGGTGGGCTCGGGAACCATGTTGGAAGCCTATGGTTCCGGCTCACCGTTGTCTTGACGATTCTTGCTCACCCTACCCACATGCCGACCCGGCCGTTCGAGCCCGGCAACCCGGACAGCTGGTCGATGATCTCGATGGCGTCGTCGAGCTCCTGCCGTGGACCCCCACGGATCCCAGCGATACCCTTCACGCGCTGAACCGCATCGCCTGGTAGCGCGATGGAACGCGGAACTCGACTGGGCCAATACGAAATCCTCGACCGCCTTGGTTTCGGCGAGGTGCAACGCGCACCCGATACCAAGCTGGATTCTGTTTCGAAAGGGCTTGAGCGAGGAATTCTTCAGCTGATCAATTGGTGCCCGATATGAGACGACGAGATTTCTTGAAGGCTGCAGCTGCGGCGTTCGCTGTTCCAGGGCACGCACTGGCCCAGAGCGGGCACGACCTGGCCCTCGTCAATGGTCGAATCATGACCATGGATGCTGCCCAACCGGACGCGGAAGCCGCATTCGTCAGGAACGGCAGAATCGTAGTGGTGGGCTCGAACGCCGAGATCGAACGAGAGGCAGGGGGAGTAGACCGGTTCGATGCCGAAGGGCGCGTTGTCGTGCCTGGCTTTGTCGACACCCACGTGCATTTCGAGCTGACGTGTCTTGCTCGTCAGTATCAGGTTGCATGCCACACGCCCCCGCATCGCTCCCTCCGTGAAATCTTCGACACCCTGCGATCCAGCGTCGCCGGTACGCCGGAGGGTCAGTGGATTGTTGGGCGAAGCTCTTTCAGCCTGCGCGGGAAGGTCGAAGAGGGGCGGCTCGCCAACCGGCACGAACTGGACGCGATAACGACTGATCACCCACTGGTGCTTTTCTCCGGGCTCCATGTAGCGATGCTGAATACGCCGGCGCTGCACGAGCTCGGGTTGTGGGATCGGGCGCAGAATCCTCCGCGGGGCGTTTATATCGATCTGGAACCGTCGGGCGCACCCAGCGGTATTGCTACCGAGGTATGGGACCTGCTGCCGGCATACTCGGTCGACGAGGTGAAACTGGCGCTACGCAATCACGCAGAGGACGTCTTCGTCTCGAAGGGGACGACAACGATCGGCACCGTTCCGGTTTCCGCGAACGATCTTCGTGCCGATCAGGCGCTCCAGGCACTAGGTGAGTTGCCGGTACGTCTTCGTGCCTATCACCACGTCCCACGTACCGTGTCACTGACGTCATTGCTCGATGCCGGGCTGGTCTCTGGCATGGGAGATTCCATGTTCAGGTTCGGCGGCATCAAGATCTTCATCGACGGAATCGGCTTTGACGCGCTGGGCAATGCCCTTGACGATTCGAAATGGACGCAGGGCGAGCTGAATGAGTTCGTAACAGGTGCCCATGCTGGCGGTATCCAGCTCATCATGCATGCGCTTACCACCAAGGGAATGCTGATGGCAGCGGATGCGGTGGAACAGGCCGTGCGTCGCGATAGTCGGCCGCACCGCCATCGCATCGAACACGCTGGCGGTCTGCTGGAGGATACGGAGGAGCTTCAGCGGCTCGCGTCACTCGGGATTCTGCCCGTCGTGACACCACACTTCTGGCAGCGCGAGGGTAATGCGGTGCCGAGATTCAGGACGATGATAGAGCGTGGCTTGCAGCCGGTCATGGTAACGGACACCACCGGCACGGTGCCGGGCTCATCCGCGCCACTGCGAAACATGGCCGCGTCGATGGTGGAATCGAAAGACGGCGGTGCAGCGCCAAACGCTGCCGAAACGCTGACGTTCGAGCAGGCCTTGCGCATGAACACGGAATGGGCCGCGTACAGCATTTTCGAAGACCACGAAAAGGGCACGATCACGCCAGGCAAGCTGGCTGACTTCGCCGTACTCTCGCAGGATCCGGAGACCCTGGATGGTCCCGATCTGTTCGACATGGGTGTCGATGCGACGATCCTGGGCGGCCAGGTTGTGTATCAGTCCTGAGGCTGCCCTGCTCGTTGGTATAGATGCCGGGGCTGCCGATCGCCATCGGCCGCCCGTTCCTCGCTAACCCCGACCTCGTGGAACGATTCCGCAACGGCTGGCCTCTCGCTCCGGTCCCCGACTCCGCTACCTGGTACTCAGGAGAAGTAACACCCAAGGGCTACACCGACTATCCCAACTACGCGTCCGCAGCGGGCGACGCGAGGGCAGCATGAGCAACGAGCCTGAAAGAGTGAGCGAACACGAAGCCATCGCCGAGGCCATCCAGCCGTATATCGACGGCGCCAAGTCCGGCAGCGGTGACGCGATGAGGCCTTCCTTCCACAAAGACGCGACCATCTTCGGCTATGCCGGCTCCGAGCTGTTCGGTGGTCCCATCGAGCAGCTGTTCAGTTGGGCCGATGAAAGCGACCCATCGCCGGACCTCCACGCACGGATCGCGAGCATTGAGGTTGCTGACACAGTCGCCACCATGCGACTCGAACTCAGCAACCTCGGCGGTCACCGGTACACCGACCTTTTCACACTGCTCGAAGTTGATGGGGACTGGAAGATCATGAACAAGGTCTTCCATTTGCACACCACGGGGACCAGCTAGCCGGGCGATGATCACGGTCGTCAAGGAGCATGTCCTGGACTGCGAAAAGGGTGTCGAAGACACCTAGAGGGTGCGTCATGAGCGCTACCGCTCGACGCCGGTCCCCCCGACCCGTTCGTCCAGGATACGCTTGCGCCTTGCCCTCGCTGCGCGGCAACGATCCCCGCTCGACGAGCTCTACGGGGATACGAACGGCAATCACCTCGCGCAGGTGAGCCTCCGCACGCTCCACGAGACTCTGCCGCACTCCGGGGTCGCCCGAGCGTGCGACCTCGAGACCCGGTTCGACCTGGACGATGAGCTGATCCAGGTGTCCCTCCGTACGAAGGACTAGCCGATAGTGCGGCTCGAGTTGTTCGATCCCCACCAGCAACGCCTCGACCTGCGACGGGAATACGTTGACGCCTCGGATGATGAGCATGTCATCGCTGCGACCGAGGACCTTGTCCATCCGTACCAGCGTGCGACCGCACGAACAGGGCTCGCGCGTGAGGCGAGTAATGTCGCGCGTCCGAAACCGGATGAGCGGCATGGCGCGGCGTTGCAGGGAGGTGAGCACGAGCTCGCCGCTGTGGCCGTCCCCCAGCGGCTCTAGGCTTTCCGGATCGATCACCTCGGGCAGGAAGTGGTCCTCGTTGATGTGCAGGCCGTTGCGAGCCTCGCAGTCGAAGGCCACGCCCGGCCCGCACAGCTCGGTCAGCCCGTAGGCCTCCATGGCGGTGATGCCGAGGCGCGCCTCGATCTGCTCCCGCATCTGCACCGTCCACGGCTCGGCGCCGAACACACCGACACGCAGGGGCAACGCGCGTGGATCCACCCCCGCCTGCTCGGCCCGTTCCGCCAGGGTCAAAGCGTAGGAGGGAGTGCAGCAGAGCACCGTCGAGCGGAGGTCCACCATCAGCATGATCTGGCGCTCCGTGAGCCCGGAGCTGGTGGGGAGAACGGTGCACCCGAGCCGCACGGCGGCCTGGTGAAAGCCCAGCCCGCCGGTGAACAGCCCGTAGCCATAGGCGTTCTGCACCAGGTCCTGCGCCTCTACTCCGGCGGCACACAGGTTGCGGCACATGCACTCGACCCAGGCCTCCATGTCCTCGGCCGTGTAGAGGCCGATCACCGGCTTGCCGGTGGTACCCGAGGATGCATGGATGCGCGCCAGCTCCTCCAGCGGCACGGCGCAGAAGCCAAGAGGGTAGTGCGCCCGCAGGTCATCCTTGGCCGTGAACGGTAGCTCGGCCAGATCGTCGAGGTCGCGGACATCGGCGGACACCAGCCCACGGGCACCGAACGCGTCGTCGTAGAAGGTGATCGCGTCGCAGGCACGAGCGACGGTGTCGCGCAGGCTTGCGGTCTGCAGCAGGCGCAGCCGCTCCTCGTCCATGCACTCGCGGGCCCCGTTCCAGATCACTCGGGGCACGGAAGGATGGGTGGCAAGGGCTGGCGGATCACTTGGGGCTCTTCTGCCGCGCGTCCCAGTGGCGTTCCAGGTTGCTGGTGAGCTGCTCGCTCAGATGGCAGAAGGCCTGTTCGGCCGCATAGACTGCCAGGTAGCGTCGCAGCGCATCGAGCGGCTCCGTCCCCACCCGCAGCGCCGTGCGGTTGCCGGCCGCGCTCACCAGGCCGGATCCCAAGGCGTTGTCGATCGCCGCGCGAACAGCGTCATCGACCTCCTCGACCGGGTGCACCTCGTTGACCAGCCGCCGACCCTCCCGCGTGTCCACCGGGAAGGTCGCGTCGAAGAGGATCGCCTGGCGCGCCAGCCGCTCGCCGAGGAACCGTGCCAGGCGCAGGTTGGCACAGCCTGGGATGATCCCTTCCTTGCGGGCCGGCAGGTTGAAGTAGGCGCCTGATTCGGCGATGACGTGGTCGACCACGAGCAGCAGCTGGCAACCGCCGCCGATGGCGAAGCCCTCGACGACGGCCATCCACGGGATTTCATGCGTGGCTCCTTCCGCCCCGTCCAGCACGAGTGCGGTGGCGTCGCGCGAGGGCGAAGGGGCCGCGTGGCCACGATAGATCTTGTTGACCAGCCCCATCTCCCGCACCAGGTAGAACAGGAAGGAGATGTTGCCGTGGTAGAGGTTCGTGAGATTGATGCCGGCGCTGAAGATGCGACGGCCGGCGTACTTCTGGTGGTTCACCGGTTCGCCGCGCAACACCCCCATGCGTAGCTCCGGATGCAGGAGCACCAGATCGACCGCGACCTCTTGCGCCTCGAGGGTCTCGTCGTCCTCGGCGTTGAGGTAGTCGGGGTTGCGGAAGCCGACGTGGCCGGCGCCCTCGCGCGCCTCGACGAGCACCGTACCCAGGTCCATCGACCCCTCGCGCCGGAACTGCTCGGACAGCTCGAGCGCGGCTTCGGTTGGCAGCAGCATGCTGCGCAGCAGGTGCGTTCCGATGACGGGGTCCGAGCACAGCTCGCCGACGAGAATGCCTTGTTGGATCTCCCGGCCGTCCTTGTCGTGCTGCATGCGCTGCGCCTCGCGCGAGAGCTCGGCGGCTGTGGGGACGAGCCCCGGCCATAGCTCGGCCGCCTGCTCCACCAGCGCCTCCAGACGAACGGCACGGCTGCGAGCGGCAGTGAGCCGGGCATAGATCGGCTCCCGGTGAGAGCGGCAGAGCCGCCGGCAGAGCTCGAGCAACCCGTGCAGGATCGCCTCTCCGGCCGCCCTGTCGACGGCACTGCGCTGCGAGCGCGACGGTAGGGCGTCGAGCATCTCCCAGCCACGGGCGAAGACGGGCTCGGCCTCGGCTGCGTCGCGATTCAGGGCTTCGACCGTGCCGGTACGCGGGGCTTCGGCGTCCGCCCCCTCGACCGCAGCGATCGCGCTCCCGCGCTTCGCATTCGCCGGCATCGCTATCGCAGCGACGGACCCAGCCCAGTCGCAAGCGTCGTCCTTCCCAAAGCCGGCCGCGACCATGCGCTCGACGCGCAGCGTTGCCGACAGGGTGTGGATCACTGCGAACCCGCGACTGCGACCAATACGCGAGCCGTCAATCCGAGGAACACCAGACATCCGATGCAAGCCCAGGCGAGGCCCTCACCGTCCTTCTGGATGAAGTGCCACTTGATCCCGTTGTACACCGACCAGCCCGCAGCCAAGCTGCCCACAAGGAACGTCGCGAGTTCGAACGTTGGGTCAGGGCCCATCGGCAACTTGACGTCAGAGGCTAGAAACCACCAGAAGCAGAAGAGCTCGACGGGCAGCATCGCACGGTTGAACGCGACCATGTCGATCACCTCCTTTCGAATAGGTAGCGTCATTGCGCACTAGCCTAGTACCGCAGCGACCAGATCATCGAGGCTGCGCCGGTGAATCGCCGTTCGACATGTCTAGAACTTCCAACCGTTCGTGCCTTCGCGCCCAGGTTCGGATCCCGGTGCACCCACTCTGAATTAGCCTTTTCAGTTGCAGGCCGTTACACGCCGAGCCTTCCTGAGTTGCCCTGCCCCCGAAAACTCAGCCAGTGCGAGTGTGAGTTCTCCGAGATAGATTAGGGTCGGGAGGGCTGAATGCGGAAGAGGCGGTACAGCGAAGAGCAGATCATCAGGATCCTGCGCCAGGTGGAGGCGGAGTACCTAGTTGCGCCGCCGCTGCCATGCTGCCTGAGCCGGCTCAGCGCGGAATAATCGAATGACGAACACACTGATAAGAGCAGTTGCTCTTTCCCTCGTGCCAGCAACCGTTGCGATGGTTGCGGCCTGCCGGCAACCCACGGAAGAACCATCTGCCACAGTCGCACCCAGCGCGGTCATCGAGGTTCGCGATGAACCGACCCAGGCAGAGCTCGACAAGGACACGCAGGTCGTCATGCTGGGCACCGGCACCCCGGTGCCGGATGCTTATCGCGCCGGGCCGAGTATCGCCATCATTCACAAAGGCGAGGCGTATCTGTTCGATATCGGCGCCGGAGCGATCCAGAATGCCGTCACCGCACGCTACAAGTACGACATCCCTTCGCTATATCCGAGCCAGATCTGCTGCGTGTTCCTCACGCACATGCATAGCGATCACACGATGGACTTTTCAGAGCTCGCCTTCACTCTGTGGTGGCGCAGAAGTGCTCCCCTATCTGCCTGGGGCCCCGTCGGCCTCGAGCAGATGACGCAAGGTATGTACGAGATGATGGCGGCGGATACTGCCCTCAGGACCTCCGGTGTACAGCCGGTACGGAACCCGGACGCGTACCAGGTCGACGTGACGGAGATCGAGGAGGGGATCGTTTTCCAGACCGGCGATCTGACGATCGAGGCATTCGCAGTCAGTCATGGTGAGATCAAGCCGGCGTTCGGTTACCGGATCATCACCGATGACAAGACGATTGTAATTTCCGGAGACTCAACATACAGCGAGAAAGTGCTGGAGATGTCACGCGGCGTAGATCTGTTATTCCACGAAGTGATCAGCGACAGCGGACTGGCCAACACCACGGAGTTCTGGCAGAAATACCATCGATCGGCACACACGGTTGCCAGTGATCTAGGCAGGCTGGCGAGCGAGGCACGGCCCGGATTGCTGGTCCTATACCACGGCCTGTTCTACGGCGTGCCCGAAGCGATCATCGTCAATGAAGTACGCACTACCTATGACGGCGAGGTCGTCCTTGCAGACGACCTCGACCTGTTCTGACTAGTTTCGCTCTGTAACATCTGAAAACTCGCCCGGATCGCGCGAGCAGAGGTGGACACGGCGGCCCGAAGCCTTCGCTAGTGCTCCTGATCATAAGTACGGTGACGTTTGCAGGAGCGAGATGCGGGCGAAATCAAGGAAGGGTGAGGAAGGCGATGTTTGACTCATCGTCGACGAGCGCGGACGCTGAGTTCGCCCGCATATCGCTCCTGCCCTCCGGGTGGCGGCGGGACCGGCCGCCTTGGGTGTCGCGGCTCCTCGACGATACACACAGCATCGCCCTCGTCGCCGCTCCTACAAATCGCCTCGGTCTCGCCCGCCACAAACGTCACCGTACTTATGATCAGGAGCACTAGTGGACGTTCAAGCGAAAGGCGATCAGCCCGCTAGCTGCCATGGGCACGGCGAACACGAAGAAGTTGGCGGACATATCCAGGCCGCCGGCGATCAGATAGCCGGCGATCGCCGGCCCGGCCACGGCGCCGGACCGGCCCAGACCAATCGCCCAGCCGATACCGGTGCTGCGAATGCCGGTCGGATAGATCTTCGCCGCGGTGGCGTACAGACCGGTAAATCCACCTTGCTGAGTGATTCCGATCAATAGAATCAGCACCATCAGAAGCCGCAACTCATTCGGAGCCAGCGCGAAGACCACCATCCCGATAGCCGATGTGAATAGCAGCGTGAAGACCACGTTGCTCAGCTTCCATCGCGTCGACAGCCAACCCGTCAGATAGATTCCGATCACCCCACCCAGGTTGAACAGGAAGAAGGCATCGCGACCCACCGTGGGGTCATAGCCGGAGTCCTCCATCAACTTCGGAATCCAGCTCATCAGGAAATACAGGGTGCCGAAACAGAAGAAGAAAGCCGCCCAAAGCGTCAGGGTCGCGGTGCGATGACCCTTCGCCAGCAGTTCGAACATGTTGCCGATCAAGCCGCCATTCTTGTCGTTGTCTTCAGCGGCGACGTCTGGCATGCGGCCAAGCGGGTCTTTCTTCAGTTTGGTCAGAATCGTGTTGACGCGCTGCAGGGCGTTGGCGGGTCGGCGGTCGAACAGATACTTGAGCGACTCGGGAATCAGGAGCCAGGCCACTGCGACCATGGCGAGCGTCAGAGTCCCTCCCAACCAGAACATCCCCCGCCAGCCGTACTCCGGCAAGATAAGACCGGCGATCACGGACGTCATCATCGCGCCGAGCGGATAGCCCGACGTGACCGCGGCGACTGACAACGCGCGGTACTTGTCCGGGCTGTACTCCGCCGCCAGAGCCGCCTGACTCGCCAGCATCGCACCGGCGCCAATGCCGCTGATAAACCGCAGGACGATAAACTCGGCGACCTGTGACGCTCTTCACCAACCGGTTCGAGGAGCTGAAGCGTGGTCAACGGAGCTCTCGACGGACTCTGATTCAGTGATCAGTGAACGTTGCTTGGACGATGGTGCTTAGGGTGCGTGCCATCTATCATCAGAGTTTGAAGCAATGGAGCTGAATTTCGAGGCCTACACCTCGATCCTGGAGGAGACCTGAGCATGAGGAAGAGCGACCGCGAGCTGGGCATGGACCGGGAGATCAACCGTCGCGACTTGCTGAACGGAGCGAGCATCGCGATCGCGGGAACGGTCCTCGCGCCGGGGGCCTCGGACGCTAGCACCGCTCCACCCATAGATGAGCCTGTGCCAACAGGCGGTACCGGTCACTACCTGTATGTAGCGACTCCTGGTATCAGAGATTACTTGGGCTATGGGGGTCACGGATTGCTGGTTTTCGACATAGCCAACGATCACAAATTCGTGAAACGGATTAGCACTGGGGGGTTCCATGAAGATGGCACCCCATCGAATGTCAAGGGCATTGATGTCAGCGTGCCGCTCAACAGTGTCTATATCAGCACCTTGGAAGCCATGCAGCGGATCGATCTGGGGACGGAAGAGGTGCTGTGGGAAATTGCTTTCGAGGGTGGCTGTGACCGGTTTTCGATCTCACCCGATGGCATGACCATGTATGTGCCCTCATTGGAGAAAGAATTCTGGAATGTCGTGTATACCGAAAGCGGTGAGATCATTGCCAAGATCTTGGTAGATACGAGTGCACACAACACGATTTACGGTCCTGCAGGAGACCGGGCGTATATGGCGGACTATAAATCTCCCTGGTTATTCGTTGCAGATACCAAGACGCACACAGTCGTGCAGAAAGTAGGCCCTTTTGGTGACGCTGTTCGACCGTTCACCATCAAGAGCGACGAGTCGCTCGTGTTCGTGAACGTTGATGATTTGCTGGGATTCGAAGTGGGTGATTTGAAAACAGGGAAAAGGGTAGCGAGTATTCGGGTCCAGGGTTGGGACTTGGGTCCCGTACAACGACATGAGAATCCAAGTCACGGCATAGCTCTGACCCCAGATGAAACGGAGATCTGGATCAGCGATGCCCCTAACCACCGAATGCATGTGTTTAGCGCAGAATCCCCTTATCAACAGCTCACCACCATTGCACTACGTGATATGCCGGGCTGGGTCACTTTTACTTTAGATGGTGAGTATGCCTATGCATCTAGTGGCGAAGTGATTCATACCAAGACACGGAAAATCTTGTATTTGTTGCAAGATGAAAACTACAACACCGTTTGCAGCGAAAAGATGGTCGAGATACATATGCAAGACGGCAAAGTAACCAAGGCAGGTGACCAGTTTGGCTTGGGTAGATTGAATGTAGCAGGAGATTAGGTCCGGACAGGGTCGCGAGATGGCTGACGACCCGGACCTTATCCCTGGGTCGGCGCCCCGTTGAAAGGCCATCTGAGCCAGCGGTAAAGTACCGACACGCAGGGATGCGGTACTCCTGAGCGTACATCCGCGCCAAGAGCATGGAGAATGAGATGAGCAAGAGGGACACCGGCCCCACCTCGACCCGCCGCGACCTGGCCCGCACCGCCGTCGTCGCATACACCGCCGCCGCCATGGGCGTCCCGAGGAACCTGCTGGCGCGCGCGATCCGGGATCCAGGGCAGATGGGCGGCGGGGATTCGGCCGCAGCGCCGTTTGTGAGAGACACGATCGACGCGAAGTACTACACGGACGAAGAGCGCTACCTGATCGATGAGCGCCTGGTAGCCGACCACTTCTGGCAGATGGTCGACCACGAGAGCAGAATTCCCGACCCGGGCGACTTCTTCGTGTTCGAGTTCGGCCGCAGCGAGAGCGTCCTGATCGTGCGGGGGCGCGACAACGAGGTACGCGGCTTCTACAACGTGTGCCGTCACCGCGGCTCGCGCCTGTGCCGTCACGACTCGACGCCGATCCCGGAGGATCCGCGCCTTTCGGTCAAGCAGCTGAGCCAGTCGGGCAACTCACCGGTGTTTCGCTGCCCGTACCATGCCTGGACGTACGACACCGAGGGCAGCCTGATCTACGCCTACGGCATGCAGGAGGACTTCGACCCGGCGGACAACGGTTTGATCCCCTGCCACCTGCGCATCGCGGACGGCATGATCTTCGTGAACCTGTCGCGTGAGCCGGAGCCGCCGGAGTTCGAATCGGCGATCGAGCCCTTCCGCACCCAGGTTGGCAAACGCCACGGAACGGCGGACCTGAAGGTCGGCGCACGTGTCTACGTGCCGATGCACGCCAACTGGAAGCTGGCGCTGGAGAACTTCCTGGAGTGCTACCACTGCGGGCCGTCGCACGAAACCCTGTGCCACGTCTATCCGAGCTGGGACCTGGCGATGTCGGGAGAGCAAGCGGGGTTCAGGTCCGGGTTCGTCACCGGCACGATGGACGGCAAGCCGGCGGCGCCGCTGCTGCCGATCTTCGAGGGCGTCGGCCGCACCGGCACGTCGTCCGAGACGGCGACGGGTTGGTCGACGGGCTACTGGCTCGGGTACGACGACTACGTCTTCACGGTGAGGTTCACGCCGCGGGACATCAAGCTCACCGACGTGGAGTGCACGTGGCTCGTGCATCCGGACGCGCAGGAGGGCGTCGACTACGACCCGGAGAGGGTCAAGGAAGTGTGGTACGTCACGCTCCTGGAGGACATCTGGGTGTGCGAGAACAACCACGAGGGCGTCCTCTCTGGCGGCTACCGACCCGGACGCTACGCCACCCACGAGATCGGCACGATTCTGCCGGCGAACTTCAGCCACTGGTACATGAGAGCCGTGGACGGAGACGTGGGCCGCGTGATGCCGTACTGACGAGATCGCAACGACGGGCAGCACGCCGCCACCGCAACCCTCGCGCTGCACTACTTATGACGGCGAGGTCGTCCTTGCAGACGACCTCGACCTGTTCTGACTGGGTTCCACTAACACACGGTGGAAGTCCCAGGTTCGAATCCCGGTGCGCCCCTCCTTCCAAGCTCCTGTGCTCAAAGAGCTTCTCAGTGGGGCACCCCAAGAGCTAGTCAGCGAAGCCGGCCTTGGCGGAAGACCTAGCCACCAACCCGGAACGGCTGGCCCGCCTGGAGCGGGAAGCCCAGGTACTGGCCGCCATCACCCATCCCAACATTGAATCAAGTCCAAGGAGCCAACCATGTCAGGTCGTGCCCCCCGGTATCTGCCGAAGCAGTGTCGGATTGTCTCCCTCGCGATGGGGGCGTGGACATGTGTAGCCTGTGGTGCCGTCGAGAACGGAGGTGTGGCCGAGCTCGTGTTACGAGCCCGTTTACACGTACTGGACGATCCGCACATGGACAAGCAAGCGGACCGAGATGACGGGCTCAGTGCCAACGGGCTGACGAGCGAGGACCGAGAAGAACTACGACGGCTACGCCGAGAGAACAGTTGAAAACGGAGGGGAGATCCTGGCAAAAGCCGCGGCCTGGTTGTCTCGTACCCAAGCTTCGGGTTCGTGAGAGTTCGCCAGGCCTGCACCCGATCGCCACGATGTGCCGAGTGCTGGAGGTCTCCACCAGCGGCTACTACGCGTGGCGCGACCGCCCGATCAGCGCTCGAGCGCGACGTGACGCTCAGCTGCGAGCTCGCATGAGACCGGCCAGCCGTGCCACCTACGGCAGCCCCGGGTGCATGCCGAACTGGCAGCCGACGGTGTCCGGGTGGGACGTAAGCGAGTGGCTCGTCTGATGAGCCAGGCAGGGCTTGAAGGCGTCAGCCGACGGCGCCGTGTTCGAACGACGCGTCGAGGCTCCGGCACGGCCAGTACCGGATCTGGTGAATCGGGATTCACGGCCGATGCGTCGTCTCTGGGTCGCCGACATCCGTACGTGTCTGGTCTGGGTTCTTGTACGGCGATCGTGATGGATGCGTCGTCGGGTGGTGGGCTGGTCGATGGCCAATCACCTGCGCGCCGATGGTGCTCGAAGCACTCAACATGGCGATCTGGCAACGGTCCTGACAGCGTCATCCACCACTCCGATCAGGGCACGCAGTACACCTCGATCGCCTTTGGCAAGCGGTGCCGTCAACTCCGCGTGCGTCCCTCGACCGGGTCAGCTCACTGCTACGACAACGCCCTGGCCGAGAGCTTCTTCGCGACGCTCGAGACGGAGTTACTGTGGCGGGAGCGCTTCAAGAGCCAGGCCGAAGCGCGGATGTTCGAGTGAGGGGTTCTACAACCCGCGCCGTCGCCACGACTGGATCGTCGGCGGTGGTTGGTTTTTGTGGTTGTTCCCACAGGTCGACTACTGCTAACGCGTTCAACTGGTGTGGCCGAGCTCGTGTTACGAAACGGCGCCGTTTACACGGTAGACGTGGCGCAGCCTTGGGCACAGGCCGTTGCCGTAAGCGACGGCCGCATCGTCGAAGTCGGGTCGGACGAGGATGTGGATCGCTGGACCGCGCCAGAGACCCGCGTTGTGGACCTCGATGGCAAGATGGTGCTTCCGGGCTTCGGCGATTCCCACGTCCATCCAGTCTACGGGGGCGCCGCTCTTGCCCGATGCAATCTGAACGGTCTCTACTCTCAGGAGGAAGTACTAGAAACAGTACGAAACTGTGCTGCGCAGGGTGATGCGGACGACTGGATCGTCGGCGGTGGTTGGTTTTTGTGGTTGTTTCCAGACGGTAATCCCCACAAGTCATTACTCGATGAGATTGCCCCTGGGAGGCCTGTCTATCTCACACCGAACTACGGACACCAGGCATGGGTCAGTTCGCGGGCTTTGCAGATCGCGGGAATCGACAGGGACACGCCCGACCCACTCAACGGACGTATCGAGCGCGATCCCACCACCGGTGAGCCCACCGGCATGTTGCGCGAGTGGGCCGCCCGACTTGTCGAAGAGCATCTACCGGATGACGCCGGCCATGTGGAGCGCGTTGAAGGCCTCCGGCGTGCCTTGCAGCTAGCGAGCCGCTTCGGCATCACGATGTTCCAAGATGCCAGCGCTAGTCGCGAGAGCTTAGAAGCGTACGTCGCCCTCGATGACCAAGGAGGGCTAACAGCTCGCGTGGTAGCGGCCCTCCGAGTGAACTTGGTAGAGGGCGCCGAGGACCTTCCACGCTTGGCGGCACTGCGGGAGGCGTTCGGCAGCGAGAGGTTGAGGGCCACGGCGGCAAAGATCGGAGCCGATGGCAGCCTCGAGAACTATACCGCTCCGTTGCTCGAGCCCTATACCGACCGAGCCGGCTACTACGGTGAGCCCAACATCCAGCCCGACAAGCTCAAGGAGTTCGTTGCTGCGCTTGATGCGGCCGGCTTTCAAGTACATGTTCATGCCTTTGGCGATGCAACGATTCGGATGACCCTCGACGCTTTCGAGCATGCGCTGACGGTGAACGGCCCTCGCGATTCCCGGCACCACATCGCGCACACCGAGTTGGTTCATCCGGATGACTTGTCGCGCTTCGCAGAACTCGATGTGATCGCGAACTTCCAACCCATGTGGGCCCAGACCGATCCACACATGATTGATCTCACGATACCCAAATTAGGTCCGGAGCGAACAAGTTGGTTGTATCCAATTCGCAGCATCGTCGCCTCTGGCGCCAGAATCGCCTTCGGCAGCGATTGGTCCGTCACATCGCTGAATCCGCTCGACAACATTCAGGTAGCGGTTACTCGCTCCCGCTTTGCCTCCAACCTCAGGCCAGGGGATCCTCCGCCACCGGGGCTTGATGGTTCTGGGCCTAGTTGGATCCCTGGGGAACGCGTGGATCTGGAAACCGCAATCGCCGCCTACACGCTCGACGTTGCCTACCTCAACTTTCAGGAGGACGAGGTCGGCTCGATCGAAGTCGGGAAATACGCAGACCTTGCAGTTCTCGATCGAAACGTTTTCGAGGTGCCACCCTCTGACATTCACAAAGCGATAGTCCTGCTGACACTCCTGGAGGGCGAATCCGTCTACGAAGATCCGGCGTGGACCTGGTAACAGTCCACGTGACGAGCTGAAGCGGCTCGTGCCGACGGACCCGTAGCAGGGCGGTAGTGATGCAACAACAGTCAAGGAGGAAGAATGACGACTCGTGCGTTCGTGACGGCCGGCGGAATCTTGTTGCTCGCTGTCACACCCGCCGCCGCACAACAGCTGTATCCGAACATCACCGGCGAAGTGCTGCTGGAGGACGAGCGGGTCGTGGTACAGCACTTCGTCCTCGAGCCAGGAAAGTGGGAGGGAATCCACGAGCACCCGGAGTACCAGCTGGTGATCGTGTTGCAGCGGAGCGAGGAGGTCACCATGAAATTCGGCGATGAGGTGAGGGTCGTCGAGGTGTCCGAGGAGGACCGTGAGCGCATGCGAGTGTTCTGGCGACCCGGGCCGGTGGCGCTCAGCGACGAGCACGAGAGTGGCAACACCGGAACAACGCCACTCGAGTGGATCGCCATCTCCTTCAAGTCTGACTCGATCGCCACCGAAGACAGGCCTTCTTGGTGACTCGTGGTCCGTTACCAGGGCTCCGGGCAACCGTGTCCTTGTCTGGATCGAGTTCACGCTCGGCGCGCTCGATCAGCAGCCGCACCTCGTGCCGCGCCTCGTCCCGGAGCTGTCCCTCCTCAAGCAATCGCTGCATGCGCCGCGCGATCGGCGCCAGCGCCTCTGACTTCCCGTGTGTGTAGTAGCTCGCGCTCAGCCTACGTCTTTGAGTGACCTCGCCGCCCAGCGCCTCCACCCCCATTTACCGGCGAGGGTCCTCTAGTTCGCTCGATACACGCGTACGAGCAGGTTGCCGTTGTCGGGCGTTCTCCCATCGAAGGGCTCCCGTGCCAGCGTCGTAGGCGCGGATGATGTGGCGATCATCCTTTTGGGCCTCCCCCGATTTCCCGGACACCTTTGGAAGCCCGATAATGGGCTCGGAGGTGAAGCATGGGGTCACGACGGCGGTACAGTCGCGAGTTCAAGATTGAGGCAGTGAGGATGGTGACGCAGCTGGGCCATCCGGTGTCTGAGGTGGCCCGGGATCTGGGTGTTGGCCGCGGCATGTTGACCAAGTGGCGCAAACAGCTCCAGGAGCAGGGGGTCACGGCGTTTCCGGGCGCGGGGAAGATGCCCGACCAGGACCTGGACGGGCAACAGCTACGGCGGGACGTGCGGCGAGTACGGCAGGAGCGCGACATTCTAAAAAAAGCGTTGGCGATCTTCTCGGAACGCCCGCGATGAAGTACCCGATCATCAAGCAACTGTCCGGCAAGTTCCCGGTGCGGCGGTTGTGCAAGATGCTCGAGGTGTCTCACGGCGGTTACTACGAGTGGCGAGGAAGGGGGCCGAGCCCGAGAGCGCGAGAAGATCGCCGTCTACGTGTGCAGATCAGAGCTGCATTCGGAGAGAGCCGCGACCGTTACGGAAGTCCGCGTATCCACAAGCAACTTCGGCAACGAGAGATCCGCTGCTGTCGCAAGCGGGTAGCTCGGCTGATGCGCCAGGAAGGACTTCGAGCTCGCCAACCCCGTCGGTTCCGGGTGACAACACGGCCCACACCTGGGCGGTCAGCGGCGCCCAACGTGCTGGCACGGCGCTTCACGGTGGATGCCGTGGACAGCGTCTGGGTGGGCGACCTGACATACCTGTGGACGCAGGAAGGATGGCTATACCTGGCCGTGCTGATGGATCTGTGCTCGCGACGGATCATCGGCTGGGCGGTGAGCGAGACGATGACGGACGATTTGACGCTGGCGGTCCTGGATCAGGCCTTGGAGCAACGCCGTCCCGGTTCCGGAGTGCTCCATCACAGCGACCGCGGCAGCCAGTACAGCAGCGACGATTACCTAGACAAGCTGCGTGACCGTGGCTTCACCATCAGCATGAGCAGGAAAGGAGACTGCTGGGATAACGCGCCGATGGAGAGTTTCTTCTCTACCCTGAAGTTCGAACTCGGTGGCTGCTTCAGTTCCCGGGCGGCGGCCCGAGCCGAGTTGTTCCACTACATCGAAGTGTTCTACAACCGGGCTCGCATGCACACCTCGATCGGAGACCAGAGTCCGGCTCAGTTCGAGGCGGCAATGCGGCGGCCAGGCCAGAGCGGCCAATCAGCTGTGGAAGCTGACGCGCCCGTGGAAATCGACTCCCGATTTCCACCGTCGCTTGGACAACGCTCCGCGTTGCCAACAGCTCCCACAGCCGCTAATACGACTACGACAATGGATCTTAACTAAGTGTCCGGGAAAGCGGGGCAAGGTCATTTCTGGCACGCGTGATGAGGGCTACGGCGGATTCAATGCGGCTTTACGCACACACCTAAGGCGTAGATGCAATCGTCATATGCATCGTGCCAAGACTCGAGTACGTCAGAGTCGCCTTATCACCAGGAAGAACCGAACCTCTATAAACGACGGCGCCAGTAATAACGAAGTCACCCGCACTCAACTGAAAACCGTACTTGAGCATTTCGTTCGCGAGCCATACAACGCCTTCGATAGGATCACGCCCCATCGTCCACGACATGCTGCCTTCCAGGATCGGCTCATCATTCACGGCCACCGTTACCGTCTCGGTCGTAAAATCAATTTCGTCGAGGCTGACACGGGTCGAACCAAACATCACGCCGCTGTGCCAGATGTTGTCGACGATGCCATGGTTATGACGGTTGGGCCAATAAAGGGCATCGCTGCCGAACGCAGCCACACGAGGTTCGACTAGCTCAATCGCTCCTGCTACTTCTACTGTCGCATCAATCACGTCTTCCCGAGTCACCGTAGGACCCGGTAAATCCTTATCCAGCCAAAACGCAATCTCGGCTTCAAGGGCCGTCTTACCATCGATTAAACGGTCAAGCGACACCTCAAGTTCAGGATTGAGCACGTCCGACACCATGATGTGTCCGAAAGCCGGATCGATGGCGACGCTCGGATCAGGTTGATTTGACCATCCGATTTTCCAACCAACCCTGGCTTCCGTCTGTTCCCGATGCGCCGAACGCAATCGCTGGATGTTGTACGCACGAACGCGATCCAGATCAGGAAAATGTTCCGTTAGCTCGCTTGAGGTAGTCTGATTATCCATGACCCATAGCATGTGCTGCATGATGTTTTCATCGGTCGATTCTAGCGAGAGCTTTGTGACATCTGGCTGGTCCAATGTTGCTTCTACAAGTTCGTCTTCTGCTGCTTGTTCTGCACCACCGCAAGCGGTGATGCTAAGCGCCAAGATTGCCGTCCCGGCAATCTTCAGCCAAGACCACGAAGTGTTCATTGCTCTTTCATTCATCGCACCCTCCATCACGCAAGGATTAGCAGCCGGGAAGAATTAGTTTACGACGTGGCACCAGATGGGAGTGCTGTCAACAAATGCTGGGAGTGGAAGTCACTGAGGCCGAGTGATTCGTCACTAGCTGCCCAGGACACGGCTGTGACCTGACCCTGCGGCTCGGACAGCGAGACGGTGATAACCAGACGCGGATCTCGACGGATCTTAATGAAACGACCAACGCTGGTAGCACTCCGACATCGGGCGCGTTCGCAAGGAACGCGCCGCGCATTCTTGCTGCTGTCGGCAGTTTCTCTCGCTCTCGGAGCAGTCGCCAACCTAGCGGCCCAATCACCGACCGAGCAAGCTACCTGGCGGCAGTGGGGCGGACCGCACCGGAACTTCATCTCCGACGCTACGAGCCTCGCCGACTCGTGGCCCGAAGCAGGGCCCAGGGAAATCTGGAGCCGACCGCTCGGTCGGGGCCATTCGACGATCGTCGTCGACGACGCCCACCTGTATACGATGTACCGGCCGCACCTCAAGGGGGCAGGGCCCAATCAATGGGCCGGCGAAGAGCTCGTCATCGCGCTGGACGCTGCCACCGGAGGAACGATCTGGGAGTACGCCTACGGCGCTCAGCCCTTGAACTTCAGCTTCGGGGCGGGGCCGCACGCGACGCCGCTCATCGTCGGCGATCGGCTGTTCACTTCCGGCACGAACAAGCAGATCCACGCCTTCGATAAGCGGACCGGCGAGGTTCTTTGGTCGCACGATCTCGTGGCCGAGTACGACGCGCCGCCGACGTTGATCAGGGCGGTCGTCGGTGTGACGGCCGGCTACGCCTGCAGCCCTCTGGCGCACAACAACATGGTAATCGTGACCGCCGGGGGCGACGGCCAGTCGGTGATGGCCTTCAATCAGCGCGACGGCTCGCTGGTCTGGAAGAACGGCGATTTCCTGATCGCGCCATCTTCGCCGATCCTGATCGAGCTCGATGGCGAGACTCAGCTGGTCGTCGTGGGAGGCCAGACAATCAACGGACTGAACCCGGACAGCGGTGAGATCCTCTGGAGCACCCCGCACGACACCTATGGCGACATGAACAACACGACGGCGGTTTGGGGACAGGACAACGTGTTGTTCGTCTCATCGGCATACGACGGGGGCAGCCGCGGCATGCGTTTGTCCAAGGCGGGTGGCGGCACCAAGGTCGACGAGCTTTGGTTTACTCGCGACATGCAGATCATGTTCGGTAGCACGATTCGGGTGGGCGACTTTATCTACGGAAGCAGCGGTGGCTTCGGGCCGGCCTTCATCACGGCGCTGGACCTGCGAACGGGCACTGCGGCGTGGCGCGAGCGCGGCTTCTCCCGATCGCACATTATCTACGCCGACGGCAAGGCGATCATCCTCGACGAGGACGGCAACCTGGCGCTCACGGAGGTTTCACCGGAGGGCCTGACGGTCATCTCGAAGGCTGAAGTGCTGACCGGTACATCATGGACGGCGCCGACCCTCGTCGGCACGATCCTCTACTTGCGAGACCGGCAAACAATCAAGGCGCTGGAGATCGGGCAACGCTAGCGCGCGATCTCTACGTAGATCAAGGGGATTTGCAGGCGATTTCGGCCTCGGAATCGGCAATTCCAGCACCCTTGGCCGGGTGCTCGGGAGATTATGCGCCCTCGGCCTTGGATATCGCGTCCTTGAATCTTGTTCAATTCGTCGAGGGCATCGTTCACCTTAGCCAGTACATCTACTCTTTCTAACTCATTGCGATCCGAGGCCCCTCGCTAACATGCCGATCTGATCCCACCCCTTCAGGTTCGCTCGGCCCAGGGATATTGGAACTCGGGCCGGATGACGTCGGTGATCAGCTCTTGCACCGCACGGTGCGCCTGGTCGAACGCCGCCTGTGTCAGGCAACTCGCGGCCGCGTCGGAGTTGGCGATGGCGATCCGCCCGAACCGCTTGCGACCCAAAACCCAGGGAGCCTCGTCGTACCCCCAGTCGGGGTCGAAGAGCTCATTGCCCGCTCCCGCGTACCCATGGGGCCAGCGGTTGACGAAGATGGCCTCGATGTCCCGGGCTGGATCGAAGCCCCCCTCCCCCAGCGCACGGGCGAGCTGATCCCTGATGCCACGCTCGAACGTCTCGAACGACATGGCCAGAAGCTCCTCCCGTGAGGCCCGCCACTGATCCCGTACGGGAAGCCCCGGAGCGATCGGAGATCCCCAAAGCCCTACAATGGCCGGTTCGTCGGGCGATTGGGTGGTCTGGTAGTCCCCGAAGCTGTTGTTGTAGGTGTCGATACTGACAGCTTCGAAGTACGCGCCCGGGAAGTGGATGCTCCTCACACCGAGCCGCTCGAACGCTCGCCAGTCGCGAACCACGACGTTGGCGGCGACGAAGGGCCGGCGCACGGCCATATGCAGGTGTTCTTTCTGGTCCTCCGGCAGGTCGGGACACAGATACGGGATCACCGAGTTGTAGCAAGCCATCACGCAGGTGCCTGCGCGCACGCGATGCGCCTGGCCATCCCGTACGTAGGTGACGTCGACCGCGCTCGCCTTTGCCCGTTCGCCCACGTGGTGAGCGTTGATCACCGTGCTGTTGAGGCGGATGCGCACGTCGTTGTCCGCCCGGTCGAGGGTCGAATACCGGACCCGCGCCGACACCGAATCGTTCATCGTCTCGCCCGGCAGTGAACCCGGAATCAGCCAGCGCACGAGCAGGCGGGCGATGCCGGCATTTCCGTCGGGGAAGTGCATGCCATCGAACGGATTCTCCAGCCCCGGGAACCCACTTCTCGGCGGCGGCTCCCCGAGCCCGAGGCCCTGCAGCCCGGGCAAGCTGCTGTACCGGAACGCGCCCCACGCGCTGAACGTATCGAGGCCGGCGATGCCGTTGGCATCCGGGGCGCGGCGCTTGAAGAAGGGGATCACGTCCGGGTGGACGCCGACGACGTCCAGCACATAGTCCTGATAGCTCATCTTGCGGAGCCGAGCGACCTTCTCCTCCACGGACAATCCGGGGAAGTAATCCTCCTGCGTCTGGTACAGCTTCGCGATGCCCTCGCGCGCGTTGTCCGAGAGTGGCGTCTTCTGAAGCCATTCGGTCCACGCCTCCGGCTCGTCCGATCCGGGTTCTCCTACGACCAGCCGATCCTCTCCGAAAGTCTCCTCGTCGAACAGGACCGCATTGCCCAATCCCATGACTCGCGCCGGGTGGTTGCTTCTCGCGTTCGCACGCCGGTACACCTCCGCATCGAGACCGATGTCGTGCATCAACTCCAGCCCTTCGTACGTATAGGCTCCGGTGATGTACGTCGTGCCTCCCCAGGCGAGGACCTGGCGCCCGTCGACCACGTGCTCGTTGCGCTTCGCGTGCCCTCCGAAGTCGTCGTGGTTCTCCAGAATCAGGACCCGCGCCTCGGGCATCGCCTTCCGGAAGTAGTAGGCCGCCCCGAGACCGCTCAACCCGCCACCGACCACGATCAGGTCGTACTCTTCCCCGGTTTCCTGCGGCTCGCCCCACGTCTCGCCGTCCCGCATGCCATGAGCCACCTCGAACGACCCCGGATGGCTGCCCCGCATTCCCGTGCGTGTCGGCGGATAGTACGTCTCCTGGCCCGGAGATTGATCGACAACCGAAGATGCGGCCGGAGCCAGCCGGCCATCGCGCCCCTGCGCCCCCACATCCCCCGGCGCAAGGACCGCTCCCGCGATCGCGATGCTCGTTCCGCTCACGAAGTCGCGACGGTTGATATCCCGGTCCATGCCCAGCTCACGATCGCTCTTCTTCATCTCATGTCTCCTCGAGCGTCAAGGTATGGGCAGTGAGACAGCGCCGCTGACGCAGTGATGGAAGAATTCCCTTAGGACACACAGCTGTAGAAGTCTGCCGTGGCCAGGGGGTCCCAGTCCACCTCGATGCCGAGACCCGGTCAGTCTGGCGCGCGACACGTGCTTGATGGTTCTTCAAACCCTCTTGCCTTGGAGATCATGCTGTTGGCGATGGCTTTGATCTCGGCTATCTCAGCGTTTGTGGCTGTCTCGACCACCGCCTGCACCAGCGCGGCGCAGTGGGCATTGATCTCGCTGCGATCGGGAAGCGCGTCGGGGCGAATCTCCTGGAGAGCAGCCAACCACTTATCGCCGTAGTGTGCGTGCATCGTCTCGTCGGCCCAATCAAACTCCATGTCGTGCCGACTGATGTCGTCCCGGAAACTAGCAAACTGACCTTGGCGCGCTTTCCCGGTCTTCTTACCGATTGTCGTCTTGCGTCTGTGGGAGCTGATGCAGCATCGTCCATGCGATAGACCGGGAGTCGATTTCCACGGCGCCTCGCGCTGTCGATGATGTAGGTCCCCAGCTGGCACCTGGCCGACGGCATCGTAGCCGCCATTGAACTGCGAGGCGTGACTCGGTCTCCGATCGAGCGTGTGCATGCGAGCCTCGGTCGTAAGTCCAGCTTCGCCGTAGTCCAGAACAAACTCGGCACGGGCAGCTCGTCCGGCGAACTGAAGCAGCCACCGAGTTCGATGCCTCCGGGTCTCGAAGAAACTCTCCATACGGCTCGTTATCCCAGCAGTGGCCTGACCTGCGCTTGCTGATGCTGCAGCCACGGTCACGCAGCTTGTCTAGGTAATCGTCGCTGCTGTACTGGCTGCCGCGGTCGCTGTGATGGAGCACTCCGGAACCGGGACGGCGTTGCTCCAAGGCCTGATCCAGGACCGCCAGCGTCAAATCGTCCGTCATCGTCTCGCTCACCGCCCAGCCGATGATCCGTCGCGAGCACAGATCCATCAGCACGGCCAGGTATAGCCATCCTTCCTGCGTCCACAGGTATGTCAGGTCGCCCACCCAGACGCTGTCCACGGCATCCACCGTGAAGCGCCGTGCCAGCACGTTGGGCGCCGCTGACCGCCCAGGTGTGGGCCGTGTTGTCACCCGGAACCGACGGGGTTGGCGAGCTCGAAGTCCTTCCTGGCGCATCAGCCGAGCTACCCGCTTGCGACAGCAGCGGATCTCTGGTTGCCGAAGTTGCTTGTGGATACGCGGACTTCCGTAACGGTCGCGGCTCTCTCCGAATGCAGCTCTGATCTGCACACGTAGACGGCGATCTTCTCGCGCTCTCGGGCTCGGCCCCCTTCCTCGCCACTCGTAGTAACCGCCGTGAGACACCTCGAGCATCTTGCACAACCGCCGCACCGGGAACTTGCCGGACAGTTGCTTGATGATCGGGTACTTCATCGCCGGCGTTCCGAGAAGATCGCCAACGCTTTTTTTAGAATGTCGCGCTCCTGCCGTACTCGCCGCACGTCCCGCCGTAGCTGTTGCCCGTCCAGGTCCTGGTCGGGCATCTTCCCCGCGCCCGGAAACGCCGTGACCCCCTGCTCCTGGAGCTGTTTGCGCCACTTGGTCAACATGCCGCGGCCAACACCCAGATCCCGGGCCACCTCAGACACCGGATGGCCCAGCTGCGTCACCATCCTCACTGCCTCAATCTTGAACTCGCCACTGTACCGCCGTCGTGACCCCATGCTTCACCTCCGAGCCCTTTATCGGGCTTCCAAAGGTGTCCGGGAAATCGGGGGAGGCCCAAACGCCTCGGCGCGCTCGGTCTTCTTACCGATGTTCTTGGTCTCGAAGTGATGCAGCATCGCCATGCGATAGACCGGATCCTGGCCCCTCGCGCTGTCGATGATGTAGGTCCCCAGCGGCACCTCCGACGGCTCGTAGCCCCATTGCTGCAGGCGTGCTCGACCCATCTGCGTGTGCCGCCCCTCGTCGTAAGTCCAGCGCGCCGCGTCCAGAACAAACTCCCACGGCAGCTCGTCGGCGAACGAATAGAGGATCATGCCTCCGGTCTCGATCGCCCATACCTCGTTCAGGTGGCTGACTGCGCTTCTGAGCTGCAGCGTCAGACCTTCGCCGTAGGGATAAGCGTCGTCGACCACGTCTGGCCAAGGAAAGCGGCAGAGATGAAACCTGGGGTCACGCGCCGGCGACTCGGCGAGCTCAAATGGCCTGGCATGAGCGATGGCGATAGGGGCATCCGGCGCCCGCGGTGTATCCAGGCCGTTACCGCCAACGACCTCCAGTCGGTCGCCGAGGCTATCGGCGTACTCGTGCGCTTGCTCGCGCTCCAGGTCCGAAGCGTCGTCGAGCATGGGCTGCGCGAATCGGCCCAGTTCCTCGATCTGCGCCTCCTTGTCAGCAATCGCCGTGCGTATGAAGCGGACGCTGGGGCCGTCGGCGATGCCATCGGCGCTGGTGAGGTAGTCGGTGTACGCGGTCAGGAGGGCGGGCTTCAAGACACGTGCTTGCGCCAGCACGAAGGCGGCCGGGCTCGGCGCCTGGATCGAATGAGCGAAGACCTCGACCACGAGCGCATCCGGGCCGGCTTCCATCTCTCGGCTCGGAAAACGGAGCTCGAAAACACGGTTGCGAAGCTCCTCAGCCGTCTTGGCGTCCTCCCAAAGAATCCGTGAGAAAGCGATCTTGGCGTCGATAGACGGGACCTTCGACAACCACCCAGCCTGTGCCACGGTCAACGCGCGCTCAGCGAAAAAGAGTCGTTTCAGGATCTGCGCCACGTCCAGGCGCATGTGCTGCGAGCGCTCGCTAACCCCGGGCAAGAACTCGATCTTCGGCATGATCTCGACAATCGGCGTCCGCTACGACGCCCTCCTTCCTAGTGGGGAGCCCCGCAGTTGGGTTGCTTAGCCCCATAGTTGTTCTTGAGGGGGATAGCGGGGGCCCGATTCTTCAGGGTGCGGATAGCGTAGTCGATCGGCTGGCGGGTCGACACGCCGGCGACTTGCGCGATGTCGAGACTTCCCAAACGCGCCTGGAGTGGCGCCGTGCGTGAGATCAGGGCGAGTAGAATATGCGCTCGATCTCCAGGAACTGGACACCGCATCCTTCCGAGGCCTCCGGCTTCAACCAGGGCAAGACCTTCGCATCCCACTCCTTCTTGATGGGCGTCTGCGCAGCCCTGGTGAGCGCCTCGTAGACGTCATCGTCCTCTGTCTCCAGGTAAGCGAAGATACGATGACCGATCCACAAAGGCTGCGTCCATGAGCTCGTTGGATCCCATGTCCAGGATGATCCCATTGTCCCCAGCCTCGTCCAGAACGATGAACCCCACCCCGGTCGCCATCGTGTCTGTCTTTTCGAGGTACCTGGTATGCACTCCTTCTTGCTCGTAGAGGGACGTGGCTATCTCGCCCAATTTGTCATTGCCAATGATGTTCGAGAAGTGAGCGTCTGCCCCCAGCCTAGACACGCCAACCGCCTGGTTGGATCCCTTCCCGCCGGGGCCCATGTCAAAACCGGAGCCCACGAGCGTTTCCCCGAAGACTGGCATGTGTGACGTGCGCATCCACATGCCCACCGCAAAGCTACCCACCACGGTAATCACCGGCTTTGTCATTGGCCTAAGACCCCTCGCTTTCGATGTGATTCGCGTCCGAGTGCCCACGCCTGGCTCAAGGTCGACCCGGAACGGCACCACCTCGAACAACGTGCCGATCGCCCTCCGCAACCGTCCCGACACGACCTCGACCCGACAGCTTGGCTGGAGGTAGCATTCTCAAGCAGGGTCCTGAGAATGTCCACGAAATCGCCGCGGCACGCAACGAGATTGCTACGGCAGCATTCGCGTTCCGTTTCTCATGTGGACGAGGAGATTGTTGTGCATCACGAAGCCGGGACCGAACTGAAGATCAAGTCGGTGGACGTGACGGCAGACGACATCGACGAGTACCGAGATCGCGGGTACTGGATCACGCCGAAGTTGCTCGACGATCAACAGCTCGACACGTTGCGCCGCGAGTTCGACCGCTTCTGGGTCTACGACTACGACCGTGACATCTATCCCTGCGACCGGGTCTACGTGTACACCCTCGAGAGTCCCGAGCTACGGAAGGTAAACAACGGTTGGTGGCTCAACAACACCGTGCGGGCGGCGGTGCACTCACCGGAGTTGGGTCGAATGGCCGCAGCTCTCATGGGCAGCACGCAGGCGCTGATCTGGCACGATCAGGTGGTCTGCAAACCCGGAGTGGGTGTGGACGGTGCCGACTACGTTGAGGGCAACGTCGGCTGGCATCAGGACTACGCACACTGGCAGGTTTCCAGCAGTCAGGACATGTGTACGCTCTGGATAGCGCTGCAGGATACCGATCTTTCCAACGGCGGCATGCGCACCATTGTGGGTTCGCACCACTGGGGGCTTTCTGAAGATGCCGAGACTTTCCACGACAAGGATCTCGAATCGCTAGAGAAGAGGTACGGTGCCGGTCGTGAATGGCTCGACGAGCCGTGCCTGCTCAAGGCCGGGCAGGCCAGCGTGCACCACTGCTTGACGTTTCACGGCTCCGGTCCAAACCTCTCGGACGACGCGCGCCAGGCGCTGATCATCCACTACATGCCCGAAGGTACGAGCTATCGTGGCCGCGTTGATCCCCACAAGCCGATCCTGCCCGGCCGCAAGGGCAACCGCCACGCCAACGTCCCAATGCTCGGCCCCAACACTGCCCCGGGCTCGCCCTTCACTGGCGAGTTCTTCCCCCGCGTCTGGCCAATTGACTAGCGTACGGTCGAAGGCGCCCAGAATCCCGCCGGGTTGCACGCGATTTGGCGCGTTCGCTCACTCACGGCGGGTTACGCCTCGGCCGCCAGCGGACCGGCAGGAATCGATGTGTCGAGGCCACGCGAGATCTTCTTGTCGGGGTCGTAGTAGGGCAGCTCGACGACCTCGGCGGCGTGTTCGCCTCCCTCGTCGTCGCACACCGTGACGGCGCAGCCGACCCAGTCGCCGGCCTCGTCGAAGCTCACGTAGCCGGTGCCGTGCTCGAGATACGGTGACCAGGCGCTGGCCGTGATGAACCCGACGTCGCGGCCCTCGTGCAGCACCGCGCTGTTGCCCGCCGGGGCGCCGCCGGGGCATTTGATGCCGAGCAGGCGCGGCCGGCGGTCGGCGGCCTCGAGCGCCGCCTTGCCGATGAAGTCGTCCTTGCTCAGGTCGACGAACTTCCCGATCCCGGCCTCGAACGGGTTCATTGTGGTGTCGAAGTCGCTACCGTTGTTGAGGATGCCGGCCTCGATGCGACGGATGCCCATCGAATCGAGGCCGGTCGTGATGATCTCCTGCGGCTGACCCGCCTCCAGAATGTGGTTCCACAGCGCCGGGCCGTCGACGTCGGGATCGCGCGTGTAGATCTCCCAGCTCATCTCGCTCGTCCAGCCCGTGCGCGACAGGTACATCGGCTGTCCGCCCATGGTGCATTCGGTGACCGCGAAATAGGCGAACGGATCCGGCGCGCCTCCGTCGCAGGCGGCATCGAGCACCTCGAGAGCGCGCGGCCCGCCGACCTGCAACACCCAGGAGTCCGGGTCGCTCACGGTCACGTCCATATCCATGCCGTGCGCCATCAGCCAGGTGAAGATCTCGCCGTTGGCGAGCACGTACCAGAAACGGTCCTGCTCGATGCGCATCAGGATGCCGTCCATGAGCAGGCCACCGTCCGGTAGGCAGGCGATGGCATACGAGCAGCGGCCTGGGCGTAGCTTCGTGATGTCGCGGACGAAGACCTTGTTGAGCAGGCGCTCGGCATCCGGCCCGGCGATCTCGATAGGGTGCTCGGGCACGTCGTAGAGCACGACCTTCTGGCGCAGATGCCAGTACTTCTCCACCGGGTCGTCGCCAACAGACACGACCGCCATACGCCCGCTGTACGGCCCGGCGTAGATCGTGTCGGGGCTGTTGTGGCACTCGAAGAACGGCGTCGGAGCGGCGCCGTGGAAGGCTAGCGGAGCGGAGGCACGGGACGGTCGGGGTCGGCGCTTGGGCATGGGGGTATCCGTGTATGCAGTGACGATCAGCCGGTGGCCGGTGGCCGCCACACTACACCGCCTCGCGCCCATCGCTACAGTGCTTTGTGGCACACTGCCGCGGCCTGGCTCAGACTCTGCCAACGGGAGTGCGATGGCCGAAAGCCGCGACGGTGTCCTTCAGCAGCCGGCGCAGGTCCGCCAGCTGGCGCACGTGCACGCGTGGCACATCGGCGGCTATGCCGGACTGATCGGCCACCTTGTGCTGATCATCACTGCCTCGCCAAGCGAGTACGGCTATGGCTGGAGCCCCGCCGACGCGGTGCGGTTGTTCGCTCTCTTCACCGCATCGATGGCGGTCGGACCGCTGATCGGCGGTTGGATCGCTGACGCCTTCATCGGCAAGCGTCGAGGGGCCGTCTGGGGCATGTGGCTCCAAACACTGGGGATCTTCGCGCTCGCCGGCCTGGGCACGCTGCCGGCGCTCGTCGGCTCCTTCACCGACGCTCCGGTGCGCGCGGTCATCCTCGAAGCTGACGTGCCGATCGCTCACCTGGCGCTCGACGAGGCGGCCTCGCGACGGCTCTCGGAGGCAGCCGCCGAGCACGCCGACACCCCCGCCGAGGCCGCGGCCCTGCTGCGCACTGCGACCGGCACCTACACCGCCCTGACCGCGGGTTTCTATCTGTCGCTGGTGATCTTTGGTCTCGGGTACGCGCTCAGTCCCACGCTATTCGCGATCGTCGGCCGCGTCTACGACCGCAAGGGCGGCAAGCGCGCAGCGGGCTACACGCTGTTGTTCATGTCGGCGATGCTCGGGTTCTTCCTCGGCGGCCTGCTGTCGGGCTCGTTCGCGACCAACCTGGGCTGGCGAGAGGCCCTGGGCGTGTCCGGCATGATGTGCGCGGTGGCCGCGGTGATCCTGATGCGCATCCGCATTCCCTCGTCACGTGGCGGCAGAACCGACGAAGGTGCTGAGGGACAGTCGACCCAGGGCGCCGCCGAGGCCTCGAGCACCGAACAGCAGGCCGGGCTGATGGCCCTGATGTCGCTGAGCCGCCCGGAGCGGCGTCGCGTCGGCGCCATCGGCGCGCTCGCTCTCGCTTATACGGTGTTCATCGCGGCGTTCGACCAGTGGGGCGGAACCTTCAGCCTCTACGTGCAGAACACGAGCGACCGCACCATCGGTGGCTTCGAGGTGCCGACCCTTTGGATCCACTCGGCCCAGGCGCTGTTCGTGGTCATCATCGGCCCGGTCAACCTCTGGTTTTGGGCCTTCCTCGAACGTCGCGAACGCCCTCTCACGCCGCCGACGAAGATGGCGCTCGGCCTGTTCGTAACCTCGGCGTCGTTCCTCGTCATGTGCGTCACCTTTACGGAGGTGGGCGCCATGGGCGCCGACCCGGGCAAGACGAACCTCTTCTGGCCGCTGGCCTTCTACTGGGTGATCACCTTCGGCCAGTGTGCGTTGTTGCCCATCGGTCAGGCGTTCGTCAGCCGCCAGGCACCGAGGCGCCTCTTGAGCACGTGCATGGGCGTGTGGGGTGTTTTCGCCGCCGCCGGCCACTGGCTAGCGGGCGAGGTCGGAGCCCTGGTGCCCTCGTTCGGGATCGACAGCGTCTACCTGGGCGTCGCCGTAGGCACTGCCACGGCCGACGTCGCGATGCTGGCGGGAGGCCGCTCGCTGATGAGACTGGTCGACACGCCGGAGCGGCCGCCGGCCGAGGCAACGTCCGACACGTAGGAGGGCCCCAACACCGTCGTGCATCGGTCGCCGAATGTAGTTACGGCACACACGATAAACGTGGAGCGGTCGGCTTCAATCGTCGCCTGGATCGTACGCGGGGGACCAGCCCGGTCCCCATGCGTCCTTCCAGAGGAAGGGGCGGCTGGAGTTCGATTTCACGGTGCCGCCGTTCCACAGATCCCATCGGGGATCGGCGGTATCGGCGAAGAACCGGTCTAGCCGTTTGCTCAGCTCGGACAGGACACCTGCGTGATCCGGATGGCCAGCCAGGTTGTTTCGCTCCGACGGGTCGTCCGCGAGGTCGTAGAGCTCGTCGTTGAACTCGTAGCTCGATCCTCGGAATCGCTTCATGAGCAGCCAACTTACGGTACGTATGGACCTGGTTTCTTCTTGCTCCATGAAGACCGCGTTATCCCAGTCCACGCTCGCGCCCTCCAGCAGCGGGCGGAAGCTTCGCGACCGAGGCTGGCTCCCATCCCGGCGGTCAACCCCCGCGTAATCGAGAATCGTCGCGAAGATGTCGGTCGTCCCCACCAACGAAGAAGAAACCGGGCCCGGTTCCACGCGGTTCGGCGGCCGGACGATGAGAGGAACGTTCGTCGCCTCGCGGTACGTGTTTGCGGGCCACGTGTCTTCGCCATGCCCCCAGAACCCGTGTTGCCCGAGAGACATGCCATGGTCTGAGGTGTAGACGACCAGCGTGTTGTTGACCAGCTGGAGCGCATCCAGTTCCTCGAGCACGCGCCCGACACCGAGGTCCACCATGCTCATCTGCGAGTAGTAGTTGCGCAGCGTGGGCAGATCGTTCGGCATCTGCGCCATCGACTTGTAGTCCTCCTCCCACTCGCCCGGTGCGATCTTGTGTCGCAGGATAATCCACTCGATTAGCTCGCGGCTGACGCCCTCCCGGGGAACGGAGCTCATGGGCATCGCTCGATACGTTTCGGCGAACTGATTGGTGATGTCGCCCTTGATCGCCGGCCAGTGCCCGTAGGGAGCAGGATAGGTAAGAAAGAGGAAGAACGGCGCCCGGAAATCGACAGCTCGTCGAAGGTAGGCAACGGCCTGGTCGGTGAAGAACTCGACCGTATGACCAGGCACCGTGTACTCCCGACCGTTGTCGACGATCGCGTTGCCGTAGAACGACTGGACGTGGCCGATGGCCATCGTCACCCATTCCCTGAACCCGTTCTGCGGCCGGTCGACACGTCCGAGGTGGTACTTGCCTACCAACGCCGTGTCGTAGCCTGCTCGGGACAGGAGCGTCGGTAGCGCATCGAACTCTTCGATCGCACTCCAGTTCTCGGGCCACTCGCCGATCAGGGAGTCGTCGAGCCAGGTGTGCACTCCATGCTGTGAGGGCATGAGCCCCGTGAGGACCGAGGCCCGGCAAGGTGAGCACATCGTGTTCGGACAGAACGCCTGACCGAAGCGCACGCCTTGCGCCGCGAGCCGATCGAGGTGCGGAGTCTGGATCTCCTCGTTGCCCGCGCACCCCAGCATGTCGGCAGGCTGGTTGTCGACAAACACCAGGATGATGTTCGGTGGCTTCGCCGCTGACCTCATCATGCGCCCACTGTCACTCAACCTCGGCCTGCCGGCGTCACCGGCGGGTTCTCGAAGCACTGACCGTTGACAATTCCGCCGACGCAGTCGTGATTTACGTTCTCTCCGCCCACGGATACTGGAATTCGGGTCGAATGACGTCGGTCACCAGCTCCTGGACGGCTCGATGAGCCTGGTCGAACGCCGCCTGCGTGAGCGAGATCGCCGCCGCGTCTGAGTTCGCGATCGCGATACGCCCGAACCTCTGGCGCCCAACGACCCACGGGGCCTCGTCGTAGCCCCAGTCCGGATCGTAGAGATCGTTGGCGCCCCCGGCATAGCCGTGCGGCCAGCGGCCTACGGTGATGCCGGCGATGTCGCGGGCCGGGTCGAAGCCGCCCTCGCCGAGGGCGCGCCCGAGCTGGTCGCGGATGTTGCGCTCGAATGTCTCGAACGGGGTCGCCAGCAGCTCCTCGCGCCCGGCGCGGAACTGGTCGCGCGCCGACAAGCCGGGCCGGGTCGGAAGCCGTTGCAGCCACAGCAGGATGGGTTCCTCCGGCGAGGCCGAGTGACGGTAGTCGCCGACGTTCACGCCCCAGTCCAGATCGATGAACTCGCAGAATCCTCCCGGCGTGTGGATGTCTTGAACTCCTAGGTTCTGGAAGGCGGTCCAGTTGCGGATCGCCACCTGCGTGTAGCAGTACGGCTTGCGCACCGCCATACGTAGCGCCTCCGCCTGCTCGACCGGGAGCTCCGGGCACAGGTAGGGAATCATGGCGTTGTAGCAGGCCATGACACACGTGCCGGCGGCCACCGATCGCGCCTTGCCGTCCTGGACGTACGTCACCGTCACGTCCGATGCACCGCGACGCTCACCGGCGTGCTGTACGTCGACGACAGTGGAGTTCAGGCGGATTCGCACCGGGCTCGTCGGCATGTCGAGTTGCGAGTATCGCACCGGCGTGGTCACCGAATCGTGCATCGTGCTCCCGGGGAGCGCCGACGGGATGAGCCAGCGCACCAGGAGGCGCGCCACCCCGGCGTTGCCGTCGGGAAAGTGGAGGCCGTCGAACGGGTTGCTTTCCCAACCGGCGTCTTGCGGGGGGCGCGGCATTCCGAGTCCCTGGAACCCGGGAAACGTGCGCTCACGGAACGCACCCCAGGCGCTGTACGAATCGATGCCCGCGGCTCCGTTTGCGTCTCCCCGCTGCCGTAGGTAAGGGATCACGTCCTCACTCACGCCCACCACATTCAAGACGTAGTCCTGATAGCTCATCTTCCGCAGGCGATCGATCTTCTGTTGCGGCGTGAGCCCTGGCAGGTAGTCGGTCTCATCCGCGAACAGCGTCAGGATGCCGCGCTGCGCGTCGTCCGAAAGCGGTGTCCTGGACAGGTACTCCGTCCATCGGTCGCGCCCGCCTTCGCCGATCACACCCCTGGAGAAGGGACCCCAGGGCTCGCCGACGACGAGTCGATCCGCACCGAACATCTCGCGGGTGAACAAAACTGCTGACTGGAGGCCCAGTTCGTTGTACAGGCGGTTGGAGCTGCCGCGTGGCAGGTTCGCAGCGTCCAGGCCGATGTCCTCGAGCAGCGACACGCCTGCCGGTGGGTAGTCGCCGTCGATGAACTGGGTTCCGCCGTAGCCGATGAGCTTTCGGCCGTCGACGTCGAACTCGACGCGCCTCGCATGCCCGCCGAAGTCATCGTGGTTGTCGAGGATCAGCACCGAGGCATCGGGGAGCGCCTTGCGGAAGTAGTAAGCGGCGGCCAGGCCACTCAGCCCACCGCCGACGACGACCAGGTCGTAGTGCTCGCCCGAATCGGCCGCCTCGTCCCAGGTCTTGCCGTAGCGCATCTCGTGGGCGACCTCGAAGGAGCCGTCGTGGCTTCCCCGCATGCCCGTCAGCTTGGGCGGATAGTAGGCATCGCCGGATGGGGAGGCATCCTGGTGTACCCCGCCCCCCGCTATCGCTGGGCTATCCCCCTGCGTTGCTCCCGACGCAGCGATAGAACCTACGCTGCCCACGGCAACGCTCGCCCCATTGAGAAAGTCGCGACGAGTGATCTCGCGGTCCATGCCCAGCTCGCGGTCGCTCTTCTTCACCATTCGTTCCCTCGGTTAGGGGTTGCTCCGAATCTCGGTCGCGGGCGCAGCTTACGCGGCAATGGCGTTGCGCGCGAGGTTGCGGGGGGCTGGACTTCTTGCCTGTGGTGTCTCCCTGCTCACGCCGTCCCCGCCGCTCCCCTCCCGATCGGTCCCTCGTGGTACGGTCGGCCGATGGATGAGCACGACCGGCGCGAAAGCCACCGGCCAGAACGTCGGCTTCGAGCGGGGACGATCGTCGCCATGCTTTGCCTGCTGGTCGCCCGAGCGGAGTCTTCCCCTTTCTCTGGCAGAGCCTCTCTCTCTGCGGTCGAGTTGCTGACGGCGTTTTCCGGTGAGAGCGCCCAGGAGTACGAGCCGTTCTTCCGATTCGCGGAAGAAGCCAGAATCGTCGGTGTGGAGATTCACGCCGTCGGAACGGAGAGCACCACTGCCCGGTATTCCGGTCGGAACAGACCTTCGAAATCGATCAACAACATCTTGCGACTTACGACCGCGGACGGATTCGAGGGTATATCTGGCGTGGCTTCCTATGGACGGGAGTTCAGTCGAGAGCGTCTGCTGGAGTTGCAGGGCGTCGCTGATGACCTCCTTGCCCTGCAGTCACTGGACCCGGTCGAGGTCGGGACGATGCTCCAGCGAACGAAACCCGGCTTGAGCGATGCAGCTCGCTCGAGCATCGATATCGCACTGTGGGATCTGGCGGCACGCAAGGCAGATCGTCCTCTCTACGAGTTGCTGGGGGCGAAGCGGGATTCGATCGAGGCCTACGCGAGCCTGCCCTTCTACGAAACGCTTCCCGAGTACGTCGAAGCGGTCAACGAGTACGCCGAGCTCGGCTTCAGGGCTTTCAAGTTTCACGTCTGGGGCCTGATCGAGGAGGACTCCCGGCTCGTGGAGTTGGTCCAGCGGACGTTTGCGGACTCTCCCTATCGTTTCATGACCGATCAGGAGGGAGCGTACAGCTTTGAGGAGGCCCTCAGGCTGGGTGGGGAAATGGATGAGCGCCTGTTTGTCTGGTTCGAGGCGCCCATCGACGACGAGCTTCTGGAGCAATACGCGGAGCTCAGGAGAAGGCTCGCGGTTCAGATCATTCCTGCCGGATACAGCATCTATTCTCCCGAGTTCATCAGACAGGGGATCGAGGCCGGTTCATGGGATGCGGCCAGAGTCGATGCAACGGCGATCGGCGGGATCTCGAAAGTGCTCGAGATCCTGATGATCACCAACGATGCCGACTTGCCGATCGAGATCCAAAGCTGGGGCCACTCGCTGGCCCAGGCAGCCAACCTCCACCTGATGCTGGCCAATGAGCGCACCCGGTACTTCGAGGCTCCGATGCCCAAGGAGGCCCATGAGTTCGGGATGAAGAACGGCAACCTGCTCGATCAGGGGCGGGCCGTTGCGCCGCAGGGGCCCGGGCTGGGCATCGAGGTGGACTGGGATCGCCTGGCCACGGCAGATTTCCACGCCTACTCGAAGTAGAGCGGTCGTCGCGGCTCCAATGAGACCGGATTCGCCAGCTAGCTAACCTACGAGTAGCAGCGGGCCCTCTCGCCAGACCGCCACCGCTGATCTCACGCGTCTCGACACGAACCTCAGTCCGCCGAGCTGTTCGATCTTGTCCAGTCGGCGATGGCGGCGAAAAGCGCCCAGGTCTCGATCTCCTTGTCGGTTTCCCAGGCGGCCTCCCAATCGCTGGTCTTGACGACCACCAGATCGAGTACCGGGTTGACCATCAAGAGCTGACCGTGCACACCCTCGCCAACGAACGAGTGCTCATCGTCCGGGAACGCCCACCACTGATACTGGTATCCAAGTTGGTAGCCGTCCATCAACTCGCCCGGCTGCACCTGCGGCGAATCGGGGATCGTGGCCTCGGCGACCCAACCCTCAGGTAAGAGACGCTCGTCGTCCCACACTCCGTCATAAGCCATGAGAAGACCGAAGCGGCCATAGTCGCGCAGGGTCGCGTTGAAGCCACCCAGGGCGCACTCGACTCCGCCCTCCCCTTCCTGGTCGAGCACCCAGTAGGCATCGGCCTCGGCGCCGAGCGGCTGCCAGAGCTTCTCTTCCATGTAAGCGGAAAGGCTCCGCGAGGTGACCTCCCGAAGCAGCCAACCCAGGATCGCGGTATCGACCGATGTGTAGTAGAAGTCGCTACCGGGCTCATACCTCCGACCGTAGTCAACGGCCACGTCCTCGAGCCGCTCCGGCCCCCCGAAGCAGGCATCAGCGAGACGGTCGATGTCGGACCCGGCGTCGGCATCCTCTTCGGAGAAGTCTATGCCTGAGGACATCTGCAGGATGTGCTTGATCGACACACCGTCGTAGCCGGTGCCTGCGAGCTCGGCGATGTAGTCCGTCACGGGATCTTCGAAGCTGTCGATCAGCCCCTCGGCGCGCGCAATGCCCAGCAGCGTCGATGTAAACGACTTGGCGACCGCCATCGATAGAAACCGAGAGGTCTCGTCGGCGCCGCGGTAGTAACCCTCGTGCAGGATCTTGCCCGCTTGGATCACCAGCAGGCCCGTGGTGCGGGTGCGCGCCGGAAACTCAGCGAGCGAGAAGGTCTGGGAGTCGAACTCGTAGCGAACGTCGAACGGCTCTCCGATCCGTTCCAGAGAGCTCGGCTCCGAGGCGCGCGCGACCTCGCGCGTCGGGTACAACTGGTTCATCGAGCGCAACGACGCGGTGATGTATGCAGGCTCCAGCCAGTTGCTCTCGTTGCCGAGGGGAAACTCGATGGTCGCCCCGTCTCCGGCCGGCGAGGCAGAAGCACCCGGCGAGTCGCCTGCCTGCGGACCGCACGCACTCAGCAACACGACTGCCAGAGCAGTCACCGACCCTCCAACCCGCGAGGCGTTCATGCTAGACATCTTAGACTCCCTATACGACAAGCTCACCGGCGGGACGGACGGCTTCGTCACCTTATAGGCTGAGCCGAACTCCCCGCCCCGCGGCAACGTCTCGGACCAACTCGGCTAGGAGCACCGCAAATGATCGCAACGTCGTCTGTTACGCGAGGCTGTGGCGCGCTCGCGATCGCAGCAATGCCAGGACATGACCTGGATCTGCCAACCTTCGACGGGATGCCTTCGCCAGACGGCGGCGTACGGACCCTTAATGCGGGTCGTGTCCGCGCCACGGATGACCGTGTACCCATACGTGGCGACGACGTAAGCGAGTGAATCGGTGCCCGAGACCTGAAGATTGGAGTAATCGACGTCCGTGGTCGTGACGTCCGGCGGACTGGTCAGAAAGGCTTGAATGCTCTCCCGGCCGCGGATCACCCGGCCGCTCGGAGGCAGCAGAATCGCGTCTTGCGCGTGCAGCATGCCTACCGCGTCCCAGTCCCTCATGTCCGTGACGCGGATCAGCTCGGCCCGGCGTGCAAGGACCTCTTCCTCGAGAAATCCGCCTGACCGCTCGTCGGACGGTGCAACGCAGGCCGCAGCGATCGCGACCAGCCCCACCAGAAACGGCTTCACATTCGACAGCACGCCTGGACCTCCCTTCACACCGACTCGTCCGGCTCCTCGGGTGCGTCGAAGCTACCGATTGGTTTGGTACCTACGGGTCCGGAGCGCCAGGATCTTGTTCAATCGATGCTTCGTGATCTTCCAACACTTTGTACAAAGGAAAATCTACCCAGGTGTCGTTGAGATAGTTGAGTTCGGGTACCTCTTCTTTCGGATCTACTAGCAGATTGTAGATTGTTGGATAAGCCATATTTCTGATCGCATAACTATCTGGATCGATTTCCTTGAGAAGCAACTTCCAATTGCGCCATTTCACACCGAATAGCTCGTTGCCAATGTAGATGATGACGGATTCTCGAGCGGATTCCTTCGTCTTTCCCATCAGGAAAGCGGATTGATCAACACCATCCATTATTCGATCTTCCGGGACATCGGCTCCTGCGAAACTGGCCAGCGTGGGAAACAGATCTATCTGATGGACGATTTCGTTTGATACTTGTTTTGTGGGGATCTTCCCAGGCCAGCGGATCAGAAAAGGAACGCGCAACGATCCTTCATAGGGAGAAAACATGCTCCCTCGCCAGGGACCGGTGAATCCGAACGATCTCGGCACGCCTTCGCGGCCATTGTCTGATGTAAAGATGAATATGGTGTTTTCTCTCAGTCCTAGCTTGTCGATCGTATCGAGGAGCTCACCTACGTAGGCATCGGTCTGTGCCAGAACGTCAGCAAAGCTCCCGTTTCCCGTCGTGCCGTTGTAGTCAGGATGAGGGTCGACCGGTTCGTGGGTTTGCGTATAGGGGAGATAGGCAAAGAACGGCTGCTCGGCACCGGCCTTGCGTTTGATGAAATCGATCGCCTGGTCGGTGATTTCGCGATCGATCGTCGTGCGCTTGGCGCGGTCATATACGTCCAGTTCCTCGGGCTTTTGACCTCGCGTCGCCGACATGACGTGGGTGAAGACGGCACTCGGGTGACTGTCAGGCGTGAAGCTATTGCTATCCGGCCAGAAGGCTCGATCTGACGATCTGGGGATTCCAATCCACTCATCGAAGCCCTGGTCCGTGGGGTAACGGCCCTCCGTGTCTCCCAGATGCCATTTTCCGAAGATGCCTGTCGCGTAACCAGCGTCCGACAGCATCTCAGCCAATGTAATCTCCCACCTGGTAATCCCGTACCAAACACCCCGAGGCGGGCCGTCTTGCCGCTGTCGAGTCCGAATCCCATAGCGCCCCGTCATCAACGCGGAGCGCGACGGCGTGCACTCTGCTTCGACATTGAAATTCGTTAGCTGGAATCCTCCTGCAGCAATGCCGTCGATATTGGGCGTGGCGGCCCCGCGCAAGACGCCGCCGCCATAAACGCCAACCTCGCCGTAACCGAAGTTGTCCATCAGGACAAGGACAATATTCGGTTTGTCATCACTTCCTGGCGTAGCTACCGCTAGTGGAACAGACACAATCAGAACTAACAAACAAACAGGGATTCTCACGCTTCGAATGTACTCCGGCATTGTGGCGCCTCCTGTCGTTAGCTTCAGTCGCTTTGGTCCAAGCGGTCGTTTCGGAATGACCCCGTCCCTACCACCGCTTTCTCACGGGAGTGCCTTGGAGAATCTCGCCTCAATTCGCAGCGTCCGCGTTGACAGCGCGTACGGCGCTTTGGGCTTCATTCTCGGACGGCAGCTCGGCAGGCGAGATCTGACACGCCGAGGCAGCCACCGCTATCAGCGCTATCGAGACGAGCAATCGAGTTCTCATAATCCTAGCCTCCGTTCACGTGTGGTACGCCGAGTAGCGTGGCACCCAACGGGTTGGCCGATCAACCGCCGCCGCCAAGCGGCGGTCCAGCTAGCATCGGCTTGTTAGATGGCGCATCGCCGGCATCTCCGGCGCGTCGCGATACAGCCGAACAGCAGTTTCAAACTACGGACGGCCGACCGTACCACCCGATGAACTTGGCGAGTTGTAAATCACCGGCATTTGGCCTTTCCAGACGTTCCATACGTCATCTTCCGAAATCAGAGTTGCCATGGAGTGAGCAACGTTGACTCGACTAGTCACACCAGCGTCGAAGATCGCGCTTCGAGTCGGCGAGCGATGCTCTTCGTATTCGGTGACCTCCGCTTCATCGACCAAGCTGTCCGGACGAACCGCAACCCAATGGATTGCAGCGTCGTTCTGACCGACCTGGAGTCGTAGGTAGTCGGCAGCTTTCTCATTGTCTGCATGCGGAGGCAAGAGCAAGCGCAGGAGCCCAATGACGCACCTCTGGCCGAACGAAACGAATTCGTCAAGATCGCGGTTGCTGTTGCCGGTCGTGTTCATCAGCACGAACTTTATTGGCTGCTTCGGGTTGTTCGCTCTGATGGCATCGCACAATCGCCGCGTTGCATCGCTGACAAGCCTGCGCGGGTGCCCGTAGATTCCCTTCAGGTCCATGTTGTGACCCAAACAGGATGCGACCGCGCTGCACCCTCTGACGTGCTGGGCCATCTCGGCATCGTCGAGGCCTAGGAGGCTTGCGGCGATCACAGACAAGTCGCTGTGATTCTTGACATCCTCAGGCAGCTTCTCCGGCGAGCGCACAATCGCTTTGACCCGCCGTCCTCGACTGAGCAATTGCTGCACGAGCAATCGGCCGGTTGCCCCGCTTGCCCCAACCACCAGGGTCGTCATCGCAGCGAACCTCCCACAGCTCGGTCATCTACCGTTGCTGCGCTTGAGCCGCGGACCGGTCACCGGCGAGCGTTGCCCGAGCCAGAGGTCCGCGCTCATCCCCTTGTAACGGCATCCGTGATAACGGCCAGCAGGCTTGTTAGGTGGCGGCCCGCGTGGGGCCTTCTCCGTACCCGACGTAATGACCTCGCCGCGTCAGTCCAGTTCCAAGTACCAGGACGAAGACAAGGACAACGACCGCCCTGACACCGAGGGACACCAAACCGATGTCGCCGCGGTCGATATCAACGAAAATGGCGTCGACTACGCTGGTAGTCGCGTTCATCAACCAGTGGTAGATCACCGCAACGAGCACGCTGCCGCGAGTATGCAACAGGATGGCGGTCATGATGACCGAGGAGAGCATCAAGCCCACCGTAAAGGTGATAGCGCCCGACAAGCTGCTGAAAACCGAATCCAGGTAGAGAGGGATGTGCCAGATCGACCACAAGAAGCCCACGACGAGGCTTGCCACGAGCGCGTTGGTCGTCTCCAGCAGTCTCGGCGTCAGGTAGCCCCGCCAACCGAGCTCCTCTCCCAAAGGCCCGGCCATGAAGTTCATCAATACCGCGGGAGCCAGGTACACCGAGAAGCCGCGGAGGTCGATGGCGCCGATGGCGCCGCTCCTCAATCCCACCAGAAGCGAAGGCCACTGACGAAACCAGGAACGGAACGGCAATCGCGATGAGCCACCAGACCAGTGGAACGCGGAAGTCAATGCAGCGCTTGAGGAGGTCGGTCACACCCGCTCGGCCACGCTGGGCGTACATAGCGATGAGTCCGGCGACCGAGCAGAAGTCCCCGGTGTAAAAGAGCGCCAGCCTCAAAGGTGAGGGATCGGTCAGCCCGAAAAGGCGAATCGACGACCACCCCAGCCATGGCACGCCAAACGCCACCAAGAAGAAGACGACCGACGGGTCCTTGAGGCGAGCTAGCAATACTGTCTGTGCCGTCGCTGGACACCCTCAGGTTCTCTTCGAGCTATGGCCATGGACTCGTCGCCACCTAGCGGAATGCGATTCTGCCGCCGGAGCTACGCGCTCGCAAACCCGAACCGCTAGACGAGATGCCGTCAAAACCTACGACATGGCCTCCGCTAGGTGAAGGTCGTGGCCACCCGATCAGACCTGAGAAAGTACATCGTCCATACGATAGCCCAGGCGGTCGAGGCAAACAGGATGATCGCCATGGTTGCCGCGACCTCTCTGAGCCTTGCCTCATCCGCAGCAAGCGCGCCTACAAGCAGAATCAGCGAGATCGATCCTGCCCCAACCCACAGCGACGCGATGTTCCATGCTGGGGCTGACGGGACCCTCAGGACGATCAGCACTAGCGGCACCGCGAGGACCAAGAAGATCGCCGCGACAGCGCCCCGGTGATAATCAAAGAACCGCCCCGCCAGTCCGGCGGCGTAGAGGAGCATCACCGGTGCCGAGCCCGCGAGGTACACCAACAACCATCCACTTATGCCTTTCATGAACCATCCTTCCATCGCGAAGCATCGACACCATGAACCGCCAGCTTCAAATGCTTGCTGGACATCGGCGCATGTGGGCAAACATGGTCGGAGATGTTGACGGCATTAACATCTGACTCTATGTTGTGTGTGTTGACGTTGTCAACACCTAGTGCTCTGCCCTTGCGCCAGTGGCAAAGGAGGGATCCACCGATTGGAGCTACCCAGTCCTGGTCCGCGGCGGCGGCTACCGTGGATAGGACTCAAGTTGACGCCGCGTTCCGGTGCCAGTGCCGGCCGTCGGGACGCAGTCAACTACCAGCGCTTGTTAGGGTGCCCCTTCGCTTTCCTCTCGCGGACCTTCATAGTGACGCTTCCGTCGCCCCAACGTCCGCCATCAGCCCGCTTGATTTTCTTGGAGGAGACGCAGCATGGACCAATTCACGGGCGGTTGCCTGTGCGGCGACGTCCGAATTGTGGCGTCGGGACGCCCGTACCGGGTCGGCCTTTGTCACTGTCTCGACTGCCGCAAGCATCATGGGGCCCTTTTTCACGCTTCCGCGGTGTTCCCTCAGGATGCGGTGACGATCGATGGCGAGACACGCGACTACGCCGGGCGGTTTTTCTGTCCCCGCTGCGGCTCGTCCGTTTTCGCACGCACGGCAGACGAAATCGAAGTGAACGTAGGATCCCTGGATGCCCCTGACCAACTGATGCCAACCTACGAAGGCTGGATCGTCCGTCGCGAGTCCTGGTTGCCGCCGTTTCCGCTCACGAGACGATACGACCGCGATCGTGACGCCACGAGTCGCCTTGAGGAGTAGGTCGCACGAACGGTGCTTCTAGACCGACTCCAAGACGCGATCAGTCCTTCCTTCCCTCATCGAGGGAGTCGAGGCTTCCCGACGAGTCCCCATGAACCACCCAACAGACTTCGACCTCGAACCAGCCCATCCGAGGCGCACGAGACCGTTTGAGAAGGTCCTCGATCTGTATTTCCGGCCGACGCGCCTTGAGAGGTGGCAGAACGGGAGAGTCTATGAGCTTCTGGGTATTAGGGTCGTCAAGAGACTCGTCGTAGCCATAGGAACGAGCGTATTCGGATTGGATGGAACGTCGGAGAATCGCTACTTCATCAGGGATATCAGTGCGCAAGGCTTGAGCGCCTACGAGAGGAGGAGGCGAATCAGCGAAGCAATCCACGCTCCAATAACCCTCTTCCTGACCTTTGCCGTGATCCACGCCTTGCTTGAACACAAGTACGCGATAGCTGCCGTCGCTGCGGGCTGGTGGTTGTTGAACGGCCTTCCTGCCGCCCTTCAGCGCTACAATCGGTCAGAATAGAGAGCACTCTTCTCAGGATGATGTCTGTACGTGCGGCGCAGCCCCGCTCAAAGTCCGCAAGTTAAGTATCCAGGCCTAGATCCGCCGGTTTCATCTATTGACGACGGACGTCGGGCGAAGCCTTCCCGACCGAGGCGAACGATACCCATTGCGCGGAGATCGTGAGGCAGACGTGGGGTCCAGCCGTCGCGGATCAGCCCTGCAACGCGGGTGGTTGCCCGGCCTACTCCCTCTCTCCCGCCGTCTCCGTCATCTCGTCCCGCGCCCGCTGCATCTGCTTCGGCAGGGCATCGTCCGTCATATACCTCTCGAACCACTTGCGCAGATACATCTGCGTTCGCAGGAAGTTCGAGGGCTTCGATGAGGTGCCGTGCCACTCGTCGTTGAAGCGGATCATGGCGGTCGGAACACGCAGCACCTTGAGGGCGGCGTAGAACTCCTCGGTCTGGGCGATCGGAGTGCGTAGGTCGTTGACTCCGGTCATGAGCATGGTCGGGGTGGTGACGTTGCCGACATACATGAGGGGGGAGCGGCGCAGGTGCTCGCTGGGATCGTCCCAGGGAAGCTCGTCGAAGTTGCGGTACCAGGAGATGCCGTCGGTTGTGCCGACGAACGACAGCCAGTTGATGACCGGGCAGTTGGACGAGGCGGCGGCGAAGCGGTCGGTGTGGCCCACTACCCAGGCGGTGAGCACACCGCCGCCGGAGCAGCCGTAGACGTACATGTTGCGCTCGTCGATGGAGCCACTCGCGATGACGGTATCGACGCCGGCCATGAGGTCGTCGAAGTCCTTGTCGGGGTAGGCGCGGTTGATGGCGTTGCCGAAATCGGTGCCGTAGCCGGAGGAGCCGCGCGGGTTGGTGTACACGACCACGTAGCCGTTGGCGGCGTGGTTCTGCCACCCGTAGTTGAAGCCGACGTTGTACATGCCGTGCGGGCCGCCGTGGATGGCCAGCACTAGCGGGTAGCTGCGCGAGGGGTCGAAATCCGGCGGCTTGATCACCCAGCCCTGGATGTCGAGATCGCCGGTGGACTTGTAGTTGATCTCCTCGACGTCGCCGAGCTGGATTCCTGCCAGCAGGTTCTCGTTAACGTTGGTGAGGCGGAGCATGTCGGCGGGGCTGTCGACGTCGAAAGCGTAGACGTCGCCAGGCTCGTGGAAGCTACTCATGGTGGCCACGGCCACGCCGGTGTCGCTGATGTTCGACACCGACAGCATCTGGTTGCCGTCGGTCACCTTCACCGGTGGCTCGGAAGCGTCGGCGGGCGCGAAGTAGAGGTTGCGGGTGCCGTGGTTGTTGGCGGTGAAGTGCACGCCGCTGGAATCGGCTCGCCAGCGCAGGTTGGAAGGCGACCGATCGAGGTTCGGCGTGACGCTGCGCACCATGGATCCGTCGGAGCGCATGACGTAGAGCTGGCGTTCGATGTACGTCTGATCGACGTGGTCGTTACCGATGAAGGCAATCATGGTGCCGTCGGGCGACACCACCGGACCGGAGTCCGGGCCCTTGCGATCGGTCAGCTGGGTGGTCATGCCGGTGGCCACATCGAGGGAGTAGATCTCGCTCTCGCGCCAGTGGTACTCGGCATCCTCAAGCAGCAGGCCGGAGAAGTACATGGTCTCGCCATCGGGGGCCCAGACGGGTGAGCCGTGGTCGTAGTCACCGTGGGTGACCTGGCGCACGGGGCCTCCGTCGGCCGGAACGACGAAGATGTGCTCGTAACCGGGGTCGATGAAGCCGCGGCGGTCGCGTTTGTAGTTGGCACGCTCGACGATGCGCGGCGTCTTGGTCCACTCGGCACCCTCAGGACGACCAGGCAGGCTGATGCCCCAATCGCTGTCGGCGTCCATACGGGTGCGGAAGGCGATGCGGCTGCCGTCCGGTGACCAGCGGATGTCGCGGGGCGAGTCGGTGGCGTGGGTAATCTGGCTGGCCGCCCCCTCGGCGTCCATCCAGCGCACCCAGATCTGGTTACCCCGTGGCTCACCCTCGGCGAGATAGGCAATGCGGCTGCCGTCGGGCGACCATATCGCCGAGCCGCCCTCCACCAGCTTGCGCTTGCGGATGCCGTCGGCGTTCATGATCCACAGCTCGGATTCGCGCCCGTCGTTGACCGCGTCCATCCAGCCACGGGTGTAAACCACGTGCTGGCCGTCGGGCGAGATCTGTGGCCCTCCGACGGATTGCATTTGGAGATACGTTTCGAGCGTCAGCTTGGCCGGGACGACCTCCTGAGCGGCGGCAATTCCGGCAACTGTGACGGCGGCGACGACGATGACGAGCGCAACTGCGGATGCGAGTCGAATGCGCATGGCTTCCTCTTGACGGAGAACGAGTGTGTGCTGGTGTCGAAAGGTGCTCCTCGACCAAACCGGAGTAGCATGTTCGCGGGGGCATTTCCACCGTTGAGACGTCTCGGGAGCTGCCCTCCGTGACGATCGCAGTCGACTACGCCGGCGATCTGCGCAGCGATAAGATCCTCCGCGAACACCTCGTCTTCGACCACAACCAGCGGGGGCCTGGATGATCCCTGACGTCGGCGAAGTCTTCCGCCGCTTCCGCCTCGTACAGAAAGCAGGACGAGGCGGCATGGGCACGGTCTTCCGTGCTCACGACACCCGGCTGGATCGCGACGTAGCTTTGAAGTTTCTGACCGGGATGGATCCCCTCGCGCCCGGGCTCGCTGCCCGGTTCCGGTCCGAGGCCAAGTCGCTGGCCACCCTGAACCACCCCAACATCGTCACGATCTTCGACGCCGACGAGCACGACGGCGAGCTCTTTCTGGTTCTCGAGTGGGCGGCCGGCGGCAGCCTCGCCGACCCGGCGCACGCTGGACCGATGCACCTGCAGAGGTTCGGGGAGGTGGCGCTGGCAGTGGCGGAGGCGCTAGGGGCGGCACACGAGCGCGGCATCGTGCACCGTGCGTAAAACCCGGCAACGTGCTGCTTTTCGACGATGGCAGAGCGAAGCTCGCCGACTTCGGGCTGGCGAAGCTCAGAGACTCCACGCTCGAGCTGACCGGGCCGGGGACAATCGCCGGCACGATCGCCTACATGGCTCCCGAGCAAGCCACAGGGGCCGAGGTCGGCCCGGCCACCGATGTGTTCGCGTTCGGAGTGATGGCCTATGAGCTGCTGACCGGCACTAGGCCCTTCCCCGGCGACAACCCGGCGGCGGTGCTCCACTCTCTCCTGCACTCCTCAGCCGCGGCGCTCCAGCCGCAGCGAGACGACGTGACCTCGGAGTTGGCCGCGACGATCGAGCGGTGTCTGGCCAAGATGCCTGCGGATCGCTTCCGCAGCGGCGTTGAGCTCGCAGACTCCATCCAAGCGGCGATAACGCCGCCACCCACCGCTCCGGCGGCCGATCTTGGCGCGACGATCGAGGCCCGACCGGACGCGGGTCCAGACCTGCGACAGGACATTCGATTCTGTAGGACCGCAGATGGTGTCGACATTGCCTACTCGGTGGTCGGCTCGGGGCCGGTGCTCGTGCGCGTGCTCGGTTGGTTCACACACCTCGAGCTCGAGTGGGAGTGGCCGGAAATGCGCGCCCTCTGGGAGGGCCTCGCCGAGCACCACACGGTGATTCGCTACGACGGCCGGGGGATCGGTCTGTCGAGCGCATACCAGGGCGAGTTCACGGAAGAGACGCGCCGTCTCGACCTCGAGGCCGTTCTTGACGTGGTCGGAGCCGAGTCCGTCGCGCTCCTCGGCATATCGGAGGGGGGCTGGACCGCGGCACTCTACGCAGTCGATCACCCGGACCGTGTGAGCCACCTGGTTCTGTACGGCGCGTATCGCCGCGGTGGACAGGCTCGACCCAGTTTCGATGCCGACCAGCGCCGGGCGATGCTGACGCTCGTGCGTACTGGATGGGGCAAGGACACGCCTACGTTCCGGCAGTTGTTCACGAGCTTGTTCTTGCCCGGCGACGTGGACTTCCGGGTCCTGGCCCACTTCGATGAGATCCAGCGCCGGTCGGCAGACCCTGAGACCGCGGCCCGCTACCTCAAATCCTGCGAAATGCGAGGAGACGGCCGGGACTTCTTCACTCAGGTCAGCGTTCCGACCCTCGTGGTCCACGGTCGTCACGAACAGGTCATCGGCTTCGAGGAGGGGCGCCTGCTGGCTGCGGCCATTCCGGACGCGAAGCTACTCCCACTGTCAAACGGCATGCACTACTTTCCGAGCAGCTGCGAGGTGGCTGCCGAGGTGGCAGAAGCGATCTCACAACACCTCGGCACTCAGGGCGACTGACGCAGCTACCAGGGGAGCGCGACTCATGCGGCATATCGACATCCCGGTGTTCGAGGAAGGGCGGCGGGGATTCTCTATCAAGCCACGCACCCCGAGCCCGCTCGTAGCGCTCGCGGTCACCGTGCTGGCCGCGTCCGACGCACGGGGACAGGGCGCGAGTGGCAATCTGATCGAGCGCCGCAGGCCCGGGTTCGCCGCCGATCTCACGCTTCTGGACCTGGCCACGGGTTCGCTAATCGCAGGAGGAGCGGACTAGGTGTGAGTTCTGAGTAGGTTGTTCACGGACTCACCTCGAGCCTGGACATAGGCGTCTGACTGCCGATGCCAGCATGGGGTCGGTGACGATTGTAACGATTCGTCCAGGGGACAAGTGCGCGAGCTCGGTGAGCCGAAGTCCGGTAGCAGGTGCCGTAGGCCCACTGCTCCTTGAGTGTGCGGATGAAGCGTTCGGCCTTGCCGTTGGTGCGCGGCGTATAGGGCTTCGTGTAGATGTGGCGGATGTTGAGCTGCTGGCACAGCAGATTGAAGCGCTTGGAGATGTAGCCGGGGCCGTTGTCGGTCATGACGCGTTGGATCGATACGCCGTGGGTTGCGAACATCTCCACGGCCCGGGCGAGAAAGGCCGTGCAGGTGTGCTGATCCTCAGCCGGTAGTACTTCCGTGTAGGCGGCCCGCGAGTGATCGTCCACGGCGACATGGGCATACTCCCAGCCAGCACCATAGATACGCTTGGAGCGGTCGCCATGGATGCGGTGGCCAGGCTTGGTGATCCGCGCCAGCTTCTTGGTATCCAGGTGTAGCAGCTCGCCAGGTCGTTTGCGTTCGTAACGCCGCACCGGCACCTTGGGCTCCAGGTCTTGGAGCCGACCCATTCCCGAACGACGCAGCCAGTCCGATACCGTGGAGCGTGGCACACACACTCGCTGGCTGATCTGCCAGGCCGTCAACTTGTGGCGACGCAGCCGCTGGATCCTGCGCACCGTCCGGGGAGTCGTTTGATGCGGACACCGGTGCGGTCGGCTGCTCCGATCAACCAGTCCCGACTCGCCTTCTTGCCGGTATCGACGCAGCCATTTGAACACCGTCCGCTCCGACACGCTCAGGGCTGCCGCCGTATCCTTCACAGGCTTCGCCTGCTCCAGGACACGGCGTACCATCTCGCGGCGTAGGTATGGCGTCGTGCGGGCGTTACCATGCAACTGCATCGGGCGCTCCTTCTGAGCTTTGGTGTCTTTGACAACCCCATTGATCTCAGAAGTGAGCCCCGATGTGAACAACGTCCTCGGAATGCACAACTAGCCTGCCGCACCTCTACTGCGTCCGGTGGGCGGCTGCTACGATGTTGCTCGTCGGACTCACGGCGGAGGGATGATGGCGGCTGCGCGCGAGCTCAGGGTTCAGGTAGCCGACGAACCCGGCGTGCTGGGCACGATCTCGGAGGTGCTCGGACGCAACCGGATCAACATCATCGGCTTCGCTGTTTGGGGAAACACGGCGCACATCCTGACCAGCGATCCAGAGGAAGCCGCCGAGGCTCTGATCGGGCACGGGTTCGAGATCGAGCTCGTCGACGTTTTGCGCCTTGTGGTGTCCGACGAGCCCGGGAACTTGGCCGAGATCGCTCGGGAGCTCGGCCAGGCCGGTATCAACATCGACCATTCCTACACCGTGAGCGATCGCACCGCCGGTGCCGCGGCGTTCGTGCTTGCGGTGCCCAACATCCAAGAGATCGCCGAGATCCTCGACTGATACGGGTGTTCAGGCGGTACGCCGGTACGGTGCTCCGGACTCGACCGGGCGCCGCCGTGCCGGAGCGAGCGCGCGGCGCTGGAAGCGGCTCGGCGACATACCGGTCTCGGCGCGGAAAGCGTTCAGGAACGTGCGGTACGACTGCCGCCCGTAACCCACATCCGCCGCCACTTCCTTGATCAGTTGGTCAGATTGCGAGCTCAGCAGCTCACGAGCCTTGCCGATGCGCAGTCTACGGACATGCTGTCCGATCGTTTTCCCGAAGGCGGAGCGATAGCGATGGCACAACACCGACGGAGAGACGCCCAGCAGATCTGCGATCGTGGCGGTCCCGCATCCGTCGGCTGTCGCGTAGTGTCGCTCTATGTGTGCGTGCGCAAGTTCTGCCACCTCGCGCCCTGACGGTCGCCGACCTTGTCGCGAGACCCGCATGATCGCTCTGCCTGGTAGGGAAATGAACCGTCGATGAACTGGGGGCGACCTGTCGGCAACGATGCCTATACAAAACAGAAACCTCGAGCGTCGTGCTTTTCCGATATTCGTAGCGCGTTGTCTGCGACGTAGCCGTCGCTGCGACTACCGGCGTTCGCCGGAGTCTCCTCCAACGCCATCGCGGCTGCGTTCTACCTAGCGAGAATTAGCGAGCAGCTCGCCCGCGGGCGGGCGCTTCGACGCGATACTTGACCAGGTAGTGCTGCAGCGTGCTCCGCGGGATCTCGAGCAGACGTGCCGCCTGGCTCAGATTGCCGTTGGCCATCGCTATCGCCTGGCGGATATGGCGCCGTACGATCTTTTCGAGTGCCAGGGTCGGCGGCGCCGTGTCGGACAGCCCATCGGCCGTGGGTACCTGATCGACCGGCAGGATCCCCGCGGCCACTGCGTCTGGGCCGATGAGCTCGCCGGTTGACGCCGCATAGGCCCTCAGCACGATCTGTCGGAGCTCGCGCACGTTGCCCGGGAACGCGTGGTCGTGGAGGAGGGCCAGACCGCCGACGCTCAGCTCGCGTTCACACCCGTACCGATCGGCGAGGGTCGCAAGGTAAGCCGTGACGATTTCCTCCACGTCTGCTGCCCGCTCACGAAGGGGCGGGATTCGAATGACGAACGCCGCAAGACGGTGCAGCAGGTCAGTCCGGAACGCGTCGCTCTGGCCGAGCTCGGTCAACGTCCGGTTGCTCGTGGCGACGAAGCGCACGTCGACTCGAAAGAGGCAATCGGTACCGACTGGCTGCACCTCGCCGTATTCCACTGCGCGCAGTACCGTGGCCTGGAGCGACTGAGGAGCTTCGCTGATCTCGTCGAGGATCAACGTGGAACCGTCCGCCGCCCGGATGCGGCCGGTGCGGTCACGATCAGCGCCCGTGAACGCGCCTCGCCGGTGGCCGAACAACTCAGAGGCGAGTAGCTCAGGGCTCAGCCCGGCGCAGTTCACCACTTGAGGGCTGACGCTCGACTTCGACCTGAGGCTGCGGAGGTGGATCTGCTGCGCCACCAGCTCCTTCCCGACCCCTGTCTCGCCTAGCACGAGCACTGGTTCGGTGAAGCGGGCAGCGACGTCGATATGATCGCGGACCTGACCCATCGCGTCACTGCCGCCGAGCAAGCGACTTTCGCTGCGCCGGGCCGGCCGAGGCTGACCTGTGGTACGTCGCACTAGCCGTCCGTAGTTCTGCCCCCAACGCGGATCGTAACTGTCCGAGCCGGCGGAAGCACCGGGTGGTGCCGCTGTCGTCTACCGTTTTTGTTGAAGTTTTTTGTATCAGGGCCCCGAGCGCCCGGCGTTTTCAGGCAAGCCCATTGACGCCGTTGCAGCAACCGGACAAGGATGTCTTGCCTCGGCTAAGCATCTCGGCTCCCGGAGGACCAGGTCAGTGTCGCAGACAACTTCCTACAGCTACATCTAAAAGGCGTGGCTGTCGCGGTTTCATCGTTGGAGAGGGTACGCGTTGTCCCTCACTGGCAATGTGATGGACGCGGAGGAAGTCGTTCAGGAAGCCGTCGCTCGAACCGTTCATGCGCGCCCGACGTTCGGCAGCGAGCAGGATGCGCATAACTACGTGCTTACCGCGGTACGTACGGCGGCGTTGCAGCTGTTTCAGCAACGGCGGCGACTACTACCGCTCGACGAGATATCGCCGCCCGTATCAAGCGAGGAGGTCGCTTCCGATCCACTGCGGTTGTTGCTTGGTGCAGAGACGTCGCGCACCCGGCGGCGGCTGGTTGAGGTAGCGTTACGGTTGCTCGGTGATATGGCGCCGGTTCATCGGCAGGTGCTCGAGTTGCTCGTGTTGCGTGATCCGCCGCTGAAGCTACGCGAAGTGGCGGCGATCCAAGGCGCGCCGATCAGCACTGTGCACAGCCGGTTGCAGGCGGCATTGTCGCAACTCGGACGCCGGGTGAACGTGGAATCGAACGGGGACGGGGAAACATGAGCGTCGGGATGCACACAGATCCTCTGGACATGGTGGGCTATGTTCGCGGCTCACTCAGTCAGGAGTGTGCCGCTGAGGTTCGAGAGCATTGCTTCGCCTGCCGTGAGTGCGGCGACCAGCTCGCGGCGGTCATCCTCCTGCGTCGTGCCGCGCCGCTGCCTGCCCCGGCGCCCTGGTACTGGAGTCGACCGGTCGCTGCGGCGGCTGCGGTGGTGTTGCTCGTCGGCGCAGGGGCCTGGCTCGCTACGTCCGGAGCGGAGGTGCCGAACGCCGGAGTGATCGACGATCGTGCGGTTGCCACGAGGTCTCCGGAACGAGCCGGCCGCGCGGTGCTTGCTGACCGCGACTACCTCGAAGTCACGCCCACGGATGTCGGGATCATGAGCGCGATCGCTTTCCTGTTGGACGGAGTTGGGGCGCCGAGCAGTGCGGTTATCGACGGCGGAGCGGACGCGGGCAGCTCTCTAGCTCTGCGGGAGGGGGTCCGCGCGCTGGGCGAGGCTCGCTACGCCGAGGCGGCCGGCTATCTCGAAGAGTTCGGCAATCGCTACCATCCCACCGGAACGGTTCTGCTCGGTATGGCGCTTTTCTTCGACGGGCGCTCGATGTCGGCGGCGCGCCAAGCGCTGGAGAATCATGTATCGAAGTTGCAGGACTCGGACGACGAGTGGAGCACCGAGGCTCGCGCCGGGGCGTATTATCTGGCCCGCCTGCATATACAGGCTGATGAGCGTGCCGCAGCGCGCGCATTGTTGAGCCGCGCCAGCCAGCGCGATGGCTCCGGCAGTGACCGAGTCCAGGGAGCTGTCAATCAGCTTCTACTCGAGCTCGACTAGCCGTCTGCGCCGGATGCCCGCCGCCGGGCGGCGGCGGCGGTGCGGATACCGACCCGCCGTTACTAACCGCCTCACACAAGGCTGAGCCTGCTCCGCGTCCCGCCCGTAAACCGTTGATGGGGCGGGCCTTCCCCGGCGGCAACGGGTCGCTCCGTTGTTTGGCACTCGTCTTGCTCCCCACTCCGGTGACAGCAATTCTGCCACTCGTTACCGGAGGAGATACGGTGCGACGCTCGATCAACTGGAAGAAGGTGCTGCTCATCAGCTGGGCGATTCTCTTGGTCTTTGGCCTGTCCTTTCAGGCCGAGCAAGTCGAAGCGGCACACAGCTCATGTGGCCAGGAATGTTCCGACAACTGCGACGATTGTGCCGCGTACTCGGGTTCTGGCTGCGGCTGCATTTGGGTCTGTGAAAGCGGCAGCAGGGGCAGCAGCGTCTGCGTTGTCTAGTCGATGATAGCGATGCCCCCGATTGCCAAGATCGCCGAGGTAGGGCTCATTCTGGTGCTGGTTGCCGGGACTGCCTGGCTGGGCCAGATGGTGCACCACAACTACGTCACCCACGGACAGGCTTCGCGGATCAACGGTCCGCTTACCGCGCCGGTAGACATACCCGGCCGGACGTTAGCCGGCGAGCCATCAACGCTCGACATCAGCGGTCGTCCGCGGCCGTTGATGCTGTTCGTGCTGAGAACTACTTGCCCCTTCTGCGAGCAGAACATGCCGGAGTGGGGGAGCCTGGCGGCACGGATCGCCGAGCTGGGCCCGCAAGCGCCGGAAATCTACGTGCTGTCGGTAAGCCCGGCTGGCGAGACGCGGGATTTTCTCGCCACGCATGAGCTCGACCTGCCGGTTCGTCTGGTCGATACGGCAGTGCTGACGCTGCTGGGATTGACCGGGTATCCGAGCACTCTGGGCATCGATCCTCTGACCCGGGGCGTCGCTGCCTGGGACGGCGTGCTCAACGGCGCCGATCAGGAAATAGTGCACACGTGGGCACGCTCTGCGATGAGCGTCCCGGCGGCCAACCCTGTGGTGCTCACCACTGGCGCTGCGCTGGATCGGCCATAGGAGCGCAATGTCTCGTTAGATCGGTGTCGCGTGCGGAGCTGCCAGGTCGGCTCCGCACGCTGGCCCGTTCCGGGACGGCCGCGCTGCCCCGACGGGAGGTGTGAGCCGAGCTCGCTGGTCTCCGTCAAAAGGACATCCCCTGATGAACCGAACGATCCATCCTGACGCGCTGACGGTTGTCGCGTTCGCCAGCGGTGCGCTCCCACCCGAAGAGATGCAGCGGCTACATCGCCACTGCCTCGTCTGCGAGACGTGCGGCAATCAGGCGCGCGGGCTGTTGTGGCTGCGAGCAGCGGCTGGCCTGTCGACGCCGAATGGCGGACTTGGAGAAGCTTACGCGACGTCGGGCGCGGCCCATTGAAAGCCAGCCGAAACCAGGCTGGCGCGGCGCCGATCGGAGCTGACGGGAATCATCCGTCCGAAGTCGAGATCCGACACTATGTGCGCGGCACGTTGGCCAGCGGTCACGCGGTAGCCATCCTGGCGCACTGTCTCGTTTGCGAGTCCTGCGCCCAGCGGCTCGAGGAGCGTCTTGAGCCGGGCGCATCGGGAGACCCGCCGACCCATCGGCAGGTGGCTGGATAGCGGCTAATTGGCTCGCTAGACCGGCGCGGGCGCTGGGCGTGCCGTCGTCGGCCCGCACCAAGCTTGCCCGCCTCCCAGGTGCCCTCTAAGGTAAGTTCTGACCACGATTTCAGCGGTTTCTCGCCGCCCAACGCCCCAAGACCGCTCGCCGGAGGCATCTTCGAGGATGGGTACCGATGCACTGCTCCGTCAGAGGGTCCAGGAAGGTGGCCTGATCGAGTCGGTCAGCGAGATGACCGAGGGGTACAAGCGCGAGCTGCGGCACATCGTCACCGTGTCCGGCGATACCGAGCTGTTGAGCGCACCGGCTTACTACTACGCGGCTCGCAAGGCTCCGTCAGTCAACAGCATGATCTCAGCGATGGCGATCATCCAGGACGAGCTCGCCCACGCGCACATCGCCTACCGCGTGCTGGAAGAGCTGGGTGTTGATCGCGACTGGCTGATGTACGAGCGTGAGCCGCACGAGTTTCGCTATCCCTACGCCTTCGATGTACCACTCGATTCTTGGGTCGAGCTGTGCGTGGCCAATGCTCTCTACGACCAGGCCGGGTTCTGTCTGCTCGGAGATGTCTTCGAAAACACCTCGTACGGACCCTGGAAGCGGGGGCTGGTGAAGGTGAGCAAGGAAGAGACCTTCCATCTCCTGCATGGTCGGCGCTGGATGAAGAAGATCGTCGACAGTGGCGATGAAGGTCGGGAGCTGGTGCAGCGAGCAGTCGATTGGATGTTCCCGCTGACCGTCGAATGGTTCGGGCTACCGGACGACCTGAAGACTCATAGTGGGCAGCTCGACTACAAGATGAAGGGGCTGACCAACGACGAACTACGGCAGGGCTGGATGACCGAAGTGGTGCCGTTCTGCGAGAGCATCGGGTTGAAGGTCCCGGCGCATAGAGACGGCAACGATTCCGTGTGGGAGCTGGAGTACGATCTGCCGCTGCGATTCGATGCCGATGCCAAGCGTTGGCTGTGGGACGAGCACATTGGTTGGGACGAAGTGGTGAAACGGTGGAAGGCTCGTGGCCCCAGAAACGAAGCCATGATCGAGGATCTCCAGCGCTCGAAGGGTGATTTCAGCTGGATGTTCAGAGCTCTCTGATGTCCTGCTCGATACCGCCCGCCAGCCGCCCGTGTCGCGCGGCAGTGGATGCACTCCGCCGCCAGCAGGCGGTCGAAGTGGCCCGTACGATCCGTCCCGAAACGGTTTCAATGTGGGAGGCGTTGCGCGAGGTTCGCGATCCGGAGATTCCCGTAAGTGTGGTCGACCTCGGTTTGATCTGTGACATTCGTCGTAGCGCAAAGCGCGTAGAGGTCGACGTGACGTTCACCTCGACCGCATGCCCCGCCGTGAGCATGATCAAGGACGACATCAGGATGCGACTGCTGCGCGAAGCCGACGTCGATTCGGTGGAGATATGCGAGACGTGGGAGATCAACTGGACCGCGTCGCGGATCTCCCCGGACGGGCGCCAAAGCATGCGTGCTTACGGGATCGCGCTGTGATCGTTGACTTGGAGTGGGCGTCGGGGCTGGTCAAATGAGCCGAGAGCTGTACGAGGTCTTCGCTCGCAAGGAGCGCCGCGACGCGCTGGCCCATATAGGCACGGTGCGGGCGCCGAACGATGATTTTGCCAAAGTGTACGCGCGCAACACATACGATGAGGAGAACTGGGTCGAAGTGATCGTGGTGCCCCGTAACGCGTTGATCACGGTCGTCGATCTGGTGCCGCTTGTCGAGGTGTCGGAATGATGCGCCGGGGTGGCGCACCGGGTGCTCGTGGCCGGGGTCGACGGTGAGCATGGTCGAGCGTCCCCGAGATCTGTCCGCCGGCGTCCGGAGTGATCTTGCCCACTGGTTGCTAGCGCTGGCGGACAACAAGCGTGTGCTCGGGCTCCGCTATGCGGAGTGGTGCACCGGTGCGCCCGAGCTCGAGGCTGACGTGGCGATCTCGGCGATGGCGCAGTACGAGCTCGGCCATGCCCGCCTGCTACGCGGCCTCCTCGGCGAGTTGCCCGAGGACCCGCGCTCCGAGCTGCGTCGCGATGAGGCCGCCGCATGGAGTTGCATGGCGGCCCTGGACCGTCCGGCCAGCGGCTGGGCCGAGGTCATCGTGCTCAATGCCCTGATCGACAATCTGCTCACGGTGAATCTGCAGGCGGCCACCGCCGGTGGCGTGCGACTGCTCGCACAGCGGCTGCGCAAGGCGGTTTCTGAGGAGGGCTACCATGCGCTCCACGCGCGGGCCTGGATGGAACGACTACTTGCCGGCCCCGAGCACATCGTGGAGAGGGTTCGCGATGCCGTCACGGTCGTCTTTCCACAGTGCCTGGCATGGTTCGGACCGGATACCGACAACGCGCTCGATCGACTCGCGGCTGCCGACGTGATCGATGTCGGGGCGCGGCCGTTGCGCGACCGTTACCTTGATGTGATCGCACCGTTATTCCAGGCGGACGTGCGATTGCCGATCGGCAGGAACGGTGCATGGGTAGTGGACTGCGACCTCGACTGGAGCAACTGGAGCGAGCGAACGCGGCGCGCCGGACAACCGGATTTCGATGCCGAATCGCTCGCAATGCTCACCGGTGCCCATGCGCGGGCGATCGGCGTGGCCGATTAGTGGTCTGTTACAGGCCACCAGGACTCATGATCAGGAACACGAATGTCCGGATCGTCTGGTAGCAAGATCGTGCGCCTATCCGGCGCCAGCCGTCGTCACGAGCCGGTGGTGCCTCGTGATGCGATGCCGCCGGTGTGTTGCGTCTTTTGCGGTAGCTCGAATACCGAGCCAGTGTCGATCTACGGATGTCACATGATGGTGGCGCAGTACTACTGCGGCGCGTGCCGCACCAGTTTCGATTGGGTCCGCGACGACTGATCGCTGCAGCGGAGTGGCGCTCGTGGCCACGAGGAGTGAGCCGGGGCGATGCTTAGCCTGAAGGGCGCCAGCAAGCGGTTTGGCGCCACGGTCGCCTTGCAGGCGACCGATCTGCGCCTCCCACGCAGCCAGACCACGGCGCTCATCGGCCCCAGCGGCTGTGGCAAGTCGACCCTGCTGCGGCTGCTGAACGGGCTTCTGTTTCCCGATACCGGCGAGGTGTGGTTTGACGGCAAGCGCCTGACCGGCAGCAACGTGCATGAGTTGCGCCGTCGAATGGGCTACGTAATCCAGGATGGCGGCCTCTTTCCGCACCTGACGGCATCGGAGAACATCACGCTGATGGCGCGCTTTCTCGGCTGGGACTCGCGTCGCATTGACCGGCGTCTGGAGGAGCTGGCGCAACTCACTCGTCTGCGCCCCGGTTTGTTGGAGCGCTTCCCGGTCGAGCTCTCTGGCGGTCAGGCGCAGCGAATCTCGCTTATGCGCGCGCTCATGCTGGAGCCTGGAGTGCTGCTGCTCGACGAGCCGATGGCTGCCCTCGATCCGATGATCCGCTCCGATCTGCAGGAGGATCTACGGGCTATCTTCCGTCGCCTCGAGACCACGGTTGTACTGGTGACCCATGATCTCGCGGAGGCGGTCTACCTTGCCAACCAAATCGTTTTGCTGCGCGCCGGGAAAGTCGAGCAGATGGCCACGGGCAACGAGCTCATGTCGTCTCCGGCCAACGACTTTGTCCGCGAGTTCGTGCGCGCGCAACGGTATTTGCAAAGTACCGAGGATTGCGCATGAACGGCAGGATCGGGCGCAGCGTCCTGGCGGTGATGGCGTTGAGCTCGGCGTGCACGGGTACAGGCGCGGCCTCCGACTCGCGCGTCGTGGTGGGCTCGAAGGCGTTCACCGAGAGCGTCATTCTCGGCGAGATCGTGACCGGGCTGTTCGCCTCCACCGGGGCAAGCGTCGAACATCGCCGTCAGCTCGGCGGCAGCCAAGTTCTATGGAGCGCGTTGCTGACCGATGAGATCGACGCCTATGTCGAGTACACCGGAACCCTCGGTGTGGAGATCTTCGGCGGCCGGGTAGCAACAGACCTCGCCGCTCTCAGGGAGGCAGCGGCGGGGCACGGAGTGCTAGTGAGCGCTCCGCTGGGGTTCGACAACACCTATGCGATCGGCATGTTGCGGCGCGTTGCCGAACCGCTAGGCCTCGAAACTATCAGCGATCTGGCACGCCACGCCGAACTGCGACTCGGGTTCTCGGATGGATTCATGGAGCGACAGGATGCCTGGCCCGGGCTGCGCGAACGGTACGCTCTCCAACATCGCGACGTCCGCGGCCTCAACCACGATCTCGCCTATCGCGCGCTCGAGGCCGAAGATCTCGACGTTACGGACTTGTACTCCACCGACGCGGAGATTCGTCACTACGATCTCCGAATCCTCACCGATGATCGCAACTACTTCCCTGACTATCGCGCTGTGATCGTGTATCGAGCCGAGTTGGAATCGTCGCCGGGGCTGGTCGAGGCAATTGGAAGACTGGAGGGCAGCATCGACACCGCGACAATCGTAGGCATGAACGCCGCGTCGCAGATTGAGCGCCAAGCCGAGACCGACGTTGCCGTCGGCTTCCTGCAAACCAAGCTCGGAGTCGTGGCGGATCGAGTTGCCGACGGGTTCGGGGATCGTCTGTGGGTCAACACGCGGGATCATCTTGGCCTGGTGATCGTGTCGCTCGCAGCGGCGATCTTGGTGGCATTGCCGCTCGGCACGCTGGCTGCACGACAGCCCGCCGTCGGCCGTTTCGTGCTCAGCGCAGCCGGAGTGCTGCAGACGATCCCGTCGTTGGCGTTGTTGGTTTTCCTAATACCGCTGCTCGGTATCGGCGCCCCGCCCGCCATCGTGGCACTGTTCCTCTACAGCTTGTTGCCGATCGTGCGCAATACCGCCACTGGGTTGACGTCGATTCCGCAGGGTCTACTCGAATCGGCCGATGCCCTCGGGCTACCCCGCCGGGCACGTCTGTGGCGCGTCGAGCTGCCGATCGCGTCGCGCTCGATACTCGCGGGCATTAAGACGGCGGCAGTGATCAACGTCGGGACCGCCACGCTCGGCGCGCTGATCGGAGCCGGGGGGTACGGTCAGCCGATCCTCGCTGGCATCCGTCTCAATGACACAACCCTGATCCTCGAGGGTGCGATACCGGCCGCCGTGCTCGCGCTGCTGGTGCAGGGCGCGTTCGATTTGGTGGAGCGCATGATCGTTTCCCGCGGCCTACGGCTCTGAGGGAAGGCAGTTCCATCGCTCGATCCTCTTGCGATAGCTGCCCGTTACCCTATGATCCGACCGACGCAGCGTTGCGAGTCCTTGCCGGGGCGATTCGCAGCCACTTTGTTCACGAGCCGGTCGAGTTGAACGCGGATGAAGGCGATTACGTTTGGCGGCTATCGCACGGCGGTTCACGAAACGGTGGCGGATCCCGAGATCGTGACTCCTGCAGACGTTATCGTGAAGGTCGATATCGCCGGCGTTTGTGGCTCCGATCTCCACCCGTACAACGAGCGTGAAGAGGGTCTTGATATCGGCACGGTCATGGGACACGAGTTCGTCGGCGAGATCGTCGAGATCGGCGCTCAAGTTGCCGGGCTCGCTGTAGGCGATCGTGTCTACAGCCCGTTCACAACGAACTGCGGGCTGTGCTCGTATTGCCGCTCGGGTCTCACCAGCCGCTGCCCTGAGGGTCAGCTGTTCGGCTGGGTCGGGATGGGCGAGGGTCTGCAGGGCGGCCAAGCAGAGCTGGTTCGGGTGCCGCTGGCCGACTCTACGTTGCTACGCATTCCAGACGGATTGACCGACGAACAGGCGCTGTTGCTCGGCGACGTTTTCTCTACCGCCTACTTCTGTGCTGAAATGGCCCGGGTCGAGCCCGTCGGTGTCTACGCTGTCATCGGATGCGGTCCGGTCGGAATCCTGGTGATCGTTGCGGCCCGGGAGCTTGGCGCGGAGATGATCTACGCGATCGATGCCGTCCCCGAACGGCTCGAGTTGGCGCGCGAGGTCGGAGCCGTGCCGATCGACTTCAAGGCCGAGGATCCGGTTCGGGCGATCCGTGACAGCGCCGATGGACGAGGTGCCGATTCCGTGATGGAAGCCGCAGGTACCTATAAGGCGGCGCGAATGGCAATCGAGCTCGTACGGCCGGGCGGCACGATATCGGTTGTGGGCGTGCATACCGACGACGCCTTCCCGTTCAGCCCTGTCGAGGCCTATGACAAGAACCTGACCTATCGCGTCGGCCGCTGCCCGGCACGTGCCTACATGGAGCGACTCGCTCCGATCGTGCGCGATCGCGAGCTCGACATCGCCCGGGTGATCTCCCACCGGTTGCGGTTGTCCGAGGGTCCCGATGCGTATCGCAGCTTCGACGAGCGCCGCGACGGCTATACCAAGGTGGTATTGCGGCCATGATCCTGCCGCGCGACGTCGCATAGCTCCGGTTTCCTCCGACAGGCCGGATGGTAGGCTTGCGGGATGAGTGACGATCGGACTTCAGCCTATCGACAGGTGTACTCGCCGGAGGCCCTCACGGCCAAACTTTCCCGCTACGCGCGCGCGGCGGGCCGCGAGGTGGTCGAGAAAGCGGTGCTCCTATACCAGGTGCTTCGAAATCCCGGCACTCCGGTATGGGCGAAGACGACGATCATCGGGGCGTTGGGCTACTTCGTTGCTCCGATCGATGCCATTCCGGACCTCATTCCGGGCGTGGGCTACAGCGACGACCTCGGTGTTCTGGTGATGGCGCTCACGGCGGTCGCCGCCTCGGTCACTCCGGAGATGCGAGTCCGCGCCCGGGGCATCTCGGAGCGCTGGTTCGGCGAGTCACGCGAAGTCGTCGCCGAGGACGGTCCGGTGATCGAGACCGAGGCCACGATCGTGGCGCGACAGCCACGCTGACCGTCGTGCCGATGGCAACTTGAGCGAGACACACGGTGGCACGAAGCGGTCACCGTTCCGCGGTCTCTTCGCGTCGGCGCACACACCGTTCAACGACGATGGTCGATTCAATGGCAGCGTGATCCCGCGGCAGTACGAGCTGTTCCGCGATGCAGGGGTCGGCGGGGTCTTCGTCTGTGGCATCGAGGGCGAAGGCCACTCGTTGTCGGTGGCCGAGCGACAGGCTGTGCTCGAGACGTGGGTCGGGGTGACCGATGGCGAGGTGCCGCTGCTCGCCCACGTTGGCCACAGCTCACTACGTGATGCCGTCCGCCTCGCCGAGCACGCCGGTATGGCGGGGGCGACGGCTGTTGCCGCCATGGCGCCAGCTTACTATCCGCCAGCGACGCTCGAAGAGCTCATCGAGTACCTCGCTGCCGTGGCCGCGGCGGTACCGGAGTTGCCGTTCTTTTTCTACGACGTCCCAGAGCGCAATGGTGTGTGCTTTCCCACCGAGCAGGTGCTCGAGTGGGGGCGGCTACGGATTCCGAACCTGGCAGGCGTCAACCTCACCTCATCGGATCTGAAGACGTTCGCCCGCTGCCAACAACTCGAAGGCGACTTCGACGTCCTGGTCGGCAGCGAGGAGAGCTGGTTGCCGGCGCTGGCGCTGGGCGCCCGCGGCGCCGTTGGTGGCTCCATCGGGTTCGCCGGGCCGTTGTATCGACGGATCCAGGACGCGTTCGTGGCGGGTGACATCGCGACGGCGCGCGCCGAGCACGCCAAGACGTTGCAGCTGGGACGCGTGCTGCAGGAGTTCGGCGCTGTCCGCGCTACCAAGGCGCTCCTGTCGATGCTCGGCGTCGACTGCGGCATCGTGCGCTTGCCGCTGCGATCGTTGCATGATGGTGAGTTCCGCCAGCTGCACGAGCGACTGACCGGTCTCGACGTCTTCGCGCGGCCGCTGAGCCCGCCGGTCGAGCTCGGTCGCTAGTGGCCTGTAACAGATGAACGTTGCCTATCGTGGTGACGAAATTGGCCTGGATGCCAGGCGCCCCGACGAGACGATGTGTGCCCATCTTGGAGGAGGGGCAACGGGGCAGACGGGCCGATAGCGCCACTGTTCTCTTGATGGTCCTCCGGACAGATGGGCGGTTGCGGGCGATATCGGCGTTGCGCTTCGTCGACGATGCCCATTGCATCGCCTTCCTCCCCACGCCTTGATCTCACCCGCAAATCCCATCTTCGATATGCAACGTTCATTTGTTACAGGCCACTAGTCGCAGCTGCGTCTTGGCGGCGCAGCATCGGCCGGTATGCGTAACTTGCGTATATACGAAGAATACGTATAGTTAGGTCGCATGCGCTTCGACCTGGGTCGCGATCGATCCGATCAGGAGGAGAGTTGATGACGCTGCCGAAATCCCTTCGCCAGGTCGATTTCCTGGTTCTCGCCGTACTGCAGGCTGAGCCGCTGCACGGCTACGGGATCGTTCGCGCCATCGACAGCCTCAGCGGCGGCCGAGTGCAGCTCCGACCCGGAGACGTGTATCGGGTGCTCTACCGCATGCAGCGCGCCGGGCTTCTGGAGGCGGCCGGTCGAGGCGAGGTGGAAGATGGCGCCGAGCGTCGCACCTACTACCGCATTACCGAGCGCGGCCGACAGGTCGCAGCGGAGCAAGCGAGCTTGCTGGCGGGTGTGTCGGCACGGGTGCTCGCCGCCGGGCCCGGCTCGGGCGGAGCCTCGTGACCACGCCGCCGCCGCCGCTCCGCGCCGGGGCCACACGGGTGTCCGCAACGCCCCTGTTCCGCGTGCTGATGCTGGCGTTTCCGCGGCGCTTTCGCGCCAGCCTCGGACGTGATCTCGAAGAGCTCTACGACGATACCCGGCCGAGCCTGTTGACGGCCGTGCGGGACCTGTTGCGCAATGGGCTCGGCGCCCGCCTGGACGACTTGCGGGCGCGATTCAGTCCGGCGCCGGGGCGGCAGCTGCTGAAAGCAGGCGGCTCACCCCCGTCGGATGAATCGCCGCTCTCGAATGGTCTGGATGCGTTCGTCAAGGACGTCGCGTACGCCCTACGCATGCTACGCAAGAGCCCTGGGTTTACTGCGATCGCAGTCCTGTCGCTGGCGCTCGGAATCGGCGCCAACACGGCAATCTTCAGCATTGTCGATGCAGCCCTGCTTCGGCGACTCCCGGTCGAGCGGCCGGAAGAGCTCGTCGTGCTGCACTGGGTGGTGCACGAGTCCGGCGAGAGTCCCGACATATCCGTAAATGGCTGGATGATCCGCGGCGACTCGGGACGCAGCGAGAGCTCGTCTTTCTCCTATCCTATGTATCAACGCCTGCGCGCTGGTGACACGCCCTTTGTGGAGCTCGCGGCGTTCGCGCCGCTGTATCGCATCAACGCAAGATTTCGAGGCGAGGCGGATCTCGGCAGCGGACAAGTCGTGTCGGCTAGCTACTACTCGATGCTCGGCGTACCACCTGAGCTGGGCCGGTTGCTGGGCCCGGCTGACGCTGTGGCCGACGCCGAACCGGCGGCGGTCTTGTCGTATGGATACTGGCAGCGCCGGTTCGGTGGCGAGCCGGAGGTGCTCGGGCAGACGATCTTCGTGAACGGCGCCGCGTTCACCATCGTCGGCGTAACGCCGCCGGCGTTCGAGGGAGCGTTGCAAGTCGGGACGGTGCCCCAGGTCACGGTGCCCCTAGTTCATCAAGCTCGGGTGATGCGCAATCGAGAGCTGCTCGATCGGGGCGACTTCTGGTGGCTACGGATCATGGGGAGGTTGGGCCCGGGAGGCACGCTCGAACAAGCCGAGGCGGTTGCGGATCTCGTCCTGGGCCAGTCAGTGGAGGCCGACCTCGAAGACGACCAGCCCGTTCCGGATGCCCGTGCCGTTCCCGGCGGCCGTGGAATGACCGAGCAGCGAAGCCTGATGGTGCAGCCGTTACTGACTTTGGGTGCAGTGGTCGGAGCCGTGTTGCTGATTGCCTGCGCGAACCTCGCAAACCTGTTGCTGGCACGATCGGGCGCACGACGCCGCGAGATCGCCGTGCGGCTATCACTAGGGGCCAGCCGCGGGCGCCTGGTACGGCAACTGCTGACCGAGAGCGTGCTGCTCGCAGGCTGTGGCGGTGTGCTTGGGCTGCTGCTCGCGTTCGCGGTGCGGGGACTTTTCCTGGGAGTTGTCGATGGCTCGGACATGGCCCTCGATGTGCGCCTCGACGCCAAAGTGCTCTTCTTCACCGCCGCGGCATCATTTCTCACCGGCGTCCTGTTCGGTATCGCGCCGGCGCTGCGCTCGTCGCGGTTGGATCTCGCGCCGGCGCTCAAGGATGAAGCGGCCGCTGCGGGACACCGCGAACGGCGGGGTCTTTCTCGGGCGTTGCTTGTGGTCCAGGTCGCCACCTCACTCGTGCTGCTGGTCGTGGCCGGGTTGTTCATCGGTACGGTTCGGGGCCTCGAGAGCGAGGCTCGAGGCTACGACGCTGACAACGTGTTGCTGTTCCGGAGCGACCCGCGTCTGAGCGGCTACGCGGGCGATGAGCTTGCCGGTTTCTACGAAGAAGCGCTGCGGGGTATCGAGCGAGTACCGGGAGTGCTGGCCGTCAGCGTTGCCGCCCACGGGCCGGCGAGCGGCTCGATGACCTCGTCGACGGTGTATATCGAGGACTATCAACCTGCCGAGGATGAGAGCACGAATGCCTTCATCAATATCGTCGGCGTCGACTTCTTCCCGACGTTCGAGATCCGCGCCATCCGGGGACGCCTGTTCGGCGACCAGGACGGGCCGTCAGCGGCGCCGGTCGCAGTGATCAACCAGAGCCTGGTCGACCGTTTCTTCGAAGGCATCAACCCCATCGGACGACGTCTTGGGTTCGGCAGCATCGAGCACGCCGGAGATGTCGAGATCATCGGTGTGGTACCAGACGTCAAGTATCAGAACCTCCGCGATGAGGCTTGGCCGGCGGTGCACCTTCTCTACCGCCAGGGAGTCAGAGACCTCGGCGCGATGACCTTCGTGGTCCGGGCCGCGGCCGATCCGCTGAACCTGGTGCCGCAGATGCGTCAGTCGCTACGTCAGCTCAACCCGGACGTCCCGTTGTACGGCATCTCCACACAGCGAGCGCAGCAAGACCGGAACCTCGTGGGTGAGCACCATTTCGCGCGACTGTCCACGGCGCTGGGGGCGGTGGCCTTGCTGCTTTCCTGCATCGGTCTCTACGGCATCCTGTCGTACAGCGTCATCCGGCGTACTCGTGAGATCGGCATCCGAATGGCCATCGGAGCGCGGTCCAACGATGTCGTCCGGCTCGTCATGCGAGAGTTGGTGACCGTGTGTCTCGGGGTTGTCCTCGGGCTGGTGGCGGCAGCGTTGTTGACGCGGCTGCTGGAAAGCACGCTGTACGGGCTCGAGCCGATAGATCCGCCGACCGTAGTCGTAGCGACGCTAACGTTGCTGCTGGTCGCCGCCGGCGCGGCGTACCTACCGGCGCGCCGCGCCGCGAGAGTCGATCCGGTCGAAGCCCTGCGGGTCGAATAGCTTCGGGCGCGGCCGTTCCTCGGGACCGGGGGGGGGGGGGGGGGCCTGCGCACGTTGTTTGCAGGTCGAGGCGCGGCGCGGTTGGATAGCGGGGCGCGCCGGGCGCTCGCTGGCGACCCGTGAGCACCGATATCCCTCAACGTGCACCCGAGGAAACAGATGACTCGCTTCGCCGCAGTGACGTTGGCAGTTGTTGCCTCGCTTTCCACACCTGCTTCCCAAGAGCCGAGCTTTCGCACCACGCGACCGTTCGGCACCTTGCAGGAGCAGGCGGCGATACAGCAGACCTGGGTACAGGAGCGACTCGACGTTAATCTGCCCCGCGTGATGCGTGACCACGGGGTGGACATGTGGGTCGTTCCGATGCGCGAGTACAACGAGGACCCTGTTTTCCGCGCTCTCGTAGCGCCGACCAGCTTTGCGGCGCGGCGGCGCACGATCTACGTCTTTACCGACCTGGGCCCGGAGCGAGGTGTCGAGCGGTTAGCCCTCGGCGGCGGATCGCAGGGCGGACTGTACGAGGCGTACCGCGCCAACATCGCCACCAGTCGTGAGGGCGTTCAGGCGGAGCTTTGGGGGAGCTCGCAGTGGACGCTGCTGGCCGATCTGATGCGTGACCGTGATCCGCAGGTGGTAGCAGTGAACATCGCCCATGAGCACAATTTCGCCGACGGTCTGACCGCCGGTGAGTGGGAGCAGATGCAGTCAGCGCTCGGGCCCGAGCTCACCGAGCGCGTGCACCCCAATCCCCGTTTGGCCATCGACTACCTGGCGTTGCGCGTGCCCAGCATGACGCCCGTTTATCGACGCATGCAGGCCTACGTACACGAGATCATCGGTGCGGCCTTCTCCAACACGGTGATCACGCCGGGTGTCACCAGCACCCAGGACGTCGTCTGGTGGATGCGTCAGCGAGTTCACGACCTCGGCTTCGGTACCTGGTTCCAGCCCTCCGTCAGCATCCAGCGTCGCGGAGTCGATGCCGCCGATCTCGGCCCTGACCCGGTGATCGAGCGTGGCGATGTGCTACACACCGACTTCGGTATCACCGTGATGCGTCTCAATACCGACACGCAGCACATGGGCTACGTGCTTCGCGAGGGCGAGACGGAGGCCCCCGACGGGCTCCAAGCAGCGCTCGAAAACAGCAAGCAGCTGCAGGACATCCTCCTAGAAGAGATGCACGTAGGCCGCTCCGGCAACGAGGTGCTGTACGAGGTGCTCGAGCGCATGCACGCCGAGGGGCTCGACGGCACCATGTACACCCACCCGATCGGCGATCACGGCCACGGCGCCGGGCCGCTGATCGGGTTGTGGGACTACCAGGAGGGCGTCCCGGGCCGTGGCGACGTACCGGTGCTGGCGAACATGTGGTTCTCTACCGAGCTTCAGGTTACGACGCCGGTCGCGGAGTGGGACGGGCAGCCGGTGCGCATGATGATGGAAGAGGAAGCCGAGGTCACACCGGCGGGCGATCGGCGTTGGTCGCTTCGACGGCAGACCGAGTTGCACCTGATCCACTGAGGAGCCGGATAGGATGAACGCTGTGAACGGACTTCGCGAGAGCCTGGTCGCCACGCTGATCATGGCGGCAACGAGCACGTTTGCCGACGCCTTCTGGGCCGCCGCAATTTCTGAGCATCGGGCGGTGTACGGACTGGCTCACGGCGGACTGTTGCTCGCCGTTATGGGCCTGGTCATCGGCCGTGCCACCGGTGGGGGCCGCAACGGCTTCGCGGCGATGGCAGGCCTCCTTGTCGGTGTCGTGTCAGCGGCGCTCTTTTACCTCCTGTTTCCCGTCATCGGCGTCACGGCCATGTTGGTCGCCTGGATGACGCTGTGGGTCGCATTCGCATTCGTCGGCAATACTGCCGGCAACACAGTTGAAACCGCTTCGCGCACAGTGACCCGCGGCGTTCTCGCCGCGTTGCTCGCCGGTCTGGGGTTCTGGATGATCTCGGGCATCTGGGCGCCTGGCCACGATCCCGGGACGATGTACTGGCGCAACTTCGCCTACTGGTGCGTAGCCTTCCTACCGGGGTTCGCTGCCCTGCTGCTGTGGCGCCATGGTGACGGGGCGGCAAGTCGGTAGCCGCCGCTGCTGGACGGGAGCCGCTACAGGTGGCCTAATCACCGGACGCCATCCGGCGTTCGTATCGCAACCACCAGGTAAACCGATGACCAAGCTCACAGTCGCGGCTCCGTTCATGCTGACGATCGCCGCGCTGGCCGCGATGCCGGCGTCAGCCCAGGACTCCAACGATCCCGAGGCTCGATTGCGGGCGCTCGGAATCGAGCTCGGCGATCCGGCATCGCCGGTGGCCAACTACGTGCACGCGGTGACCACCGGCAACCTGGTTTTCCTGGCTGGTCACGGACCCACCCAAGCCGACGGGTCGTTCTTGACGGGTACCGTGGGTGCCGATCTCACGATCGAAGAGGGATACGCCGCTGCACGTCTCACGGCCATCGGACTGCTGACCTCACTGAAGAAGGAGATCGGCGATCTCGGACGGGTCCGACGCATCGTGCGCGTGTTCGGAATGGTCAAAGCGGTCGATGGATTCGGACAGCAGCCTGAGGTAATCAACGGCGCCTCGGATCTTCTGGTCGAGATCTTCGGCGACCGGGGCCGCCACGCGCGCGCCGCGGTGGGCATGGCGACGTTGCCGCGCGGCATCCCGGTCGAGATCGAGATGGTGGTTGAGATCGATCCGTGATCTCGCGGCAGCACCCCGAGCTGTTGTCGGCACCCGGTAACCTGTCAGTGAGCCCCTCGACGCCACCGGATGCGGGGCGGTAGGCTCGTCTCGTCACGACAACTGACAACAGGACAAGAGCTACCATGCGAAACGTGCGAATCGCCCTGGCCGTCACCCTCATCGCGTCCATGACGCTCGCCAGCCCCGGGCTGGCTCAACGTACTGCCAAGCCGGTGTTGCACGGGCGCCACTGGGTGGCGATTACCGGCAAGCCGCTGGCGGCCACCGCTGGCGCCATGATCTTCCAGCAGGGTGGCAACGCCGTCGATGCAGCGTGCGCCATGCTTGCGGCCACCTCGACAATGTGGGACGTGCTCGGCTGGGGTGGCGAGACCCAGGCGCTCATCTACGACCCGAACGAAAAAAAGGTCATCGGCGTCAACGCGCTCGGCGTTGCGCCGACCGGGGCCACACCCGAGTTCTTCAGGGACATGGGAATGGACTACCCGCCCGAGTACGGTCCACACGCCGCGGTCACGCCCGGCACGCCGGGCGGCTTGCTGGTGATGTTGCAGGAGTTCGGCACCATGAGCCTGGCGCAGGTTCTGGCGCCGGCGATCGAGATGGCCGATGGCTATCCGATCGAGGAGGATGCGGCGAATTCGATCGAGGGCGAGAAGGAGCGACTCCAGCAGTGGCCGTACTCCAAGGAGGTGTTCCTGCCGCATCTGGGCGAAGGCGATCGCGCCGCCCCGTACCCCGGTGAGATTTTCCGGCAGCCGGATCTGGCGGCAACGCTGCGCAAGATGGTCGATGCCGAAGCCGAAGCGCTGATCGGTGGAGCCTCCCGTGCAGAGGCGATTCAGTCGGCCTATGACCGCTTCTATCGCGGTGATATTGCCGCCGAGTTCGTGCGTGGCTCGCAGGAGCAGGGCGGCCTCCACACCCTCGAGGATCTCTCCAACTGGGAGGTTTATCTCGAGGAGCCGGTGTCGGTCGACTACAAGGGCATCCAGGTCTACAAGCTCACCACTTGGGTGCAGGGGCCGGTCATGTTGCAGGCTCTCAACATGCTCGAAAACCTCGATCTCAAGGGCATGGGCTACAACAGCGCCCGCTACATGCACACGCTCTATCAGGTCATGAACATGGCGTTCGCGGATCGCGATTTCTACTACGGGGATCCGTACTACCCACCCGCCGAGCCGATCGAGGGACTGCTGTCGAAGGAGTACGCCGCCGCCCGTGTTGCCGAGATCGACTGGGAGCGCAACGACGAGTCGGTAAGGCCCGGCGACCCCTATCCGTTCCAGGGCGGCGAGAACCCATTCCTGCGTTATCTCGAGGGCTGGGGCGGTTCTACCGTCGCTCCGGACGCCGGCTCGGCGGTTCTGGCCGAGTTCGAGGAGGACTTCTATGCCGGCACGACATCGATCCAGGCGATCGACGCCGATGGCTGGGTGGTGTCGATCACGCCGAGCGGGGGGTGGATTCCGGCGGTTGTCGCAGGCCGAACAGGGATCGGGATGAGTCAACGGATGCAGAGCTTCGTGTTGGATGCGGCACAGAACCCCTACAACGTCGTCGAGCCGGGGAAGCGCCCGCGCGCTACCTTGACCCCCGGGATGGCGCTCAAGGATGGCCGTCCCTACCTGTCGTTCGCGGTCCAGGGCGGAGATGGCCAGGACCAGAACCTATTGCAGTTCTTCCTCAACTTCGTTGAATGGGGGATGGACGTTCAAGAGGCCGTGGAGGCACCCAACATCAACAGCTTCCAGATGCTGGGATCGTTCGCCGAGCACGAGTCGAGCCCGGGGCGCTTGCTGATCCAGTCGGCCACTCCGCCGTGGGTGCGCGACGAGCTCCGAAGCATGGGTTACTCACTGGTCGATCGCGAGCGTACCTCGGGACCGATCAACGCGCTTTTCGTCGACTGGGAACATGGCACCTTCTGGGGCGGTTCGAGCCATCACGGCGAAGACTACGGAATCGCCTGGTAACCGGGGAAAGCTGCGATGCCATCTAAGAAGGACTCGGCTCCCGGAGCGGGGCTGTCGGGCATGATCCGATCGTTCGGGCCGGTGATCCTCGGCCTGATGTTTCTGATCGCCGGCGTGGCCAAAGTGCTCGACCCGTGGAGCTTCCTGGGCTCGCTCGGTGGCTACGGTGTGCCTGGCTGGATGCGCACGCCGGTGGCTTTGGTGCTGCCGGCGGTCGAAGTCGGTGTGGCGGTGATGCTGCTGGTTCGCTGGCGCGTCCGGTTGGCGGCCACTGTTGCTGCGGCGTTGATGACCGTGTTCCTGGTCGCCATCGGCTACGGCTGGGCCGCCGGTACACTCGATGAGTGCGGCTGCTTCGGGCCGATGATGGAGCGTGAGCCGCGCGACGCCTTCCTCATGGATCTCGCATTCATGGCAATCGCGGTTGGCGTGTGTGTCTGGACGCCCGTTGCCCGCTCGCGCGCCGATTGGCGCGCCGCAACGCTCGGGATTGCCTCCGTCGCGGCGCTCGGTATGAGCTTCGTCGGTTACAACAGCGGTCCGAGCGGAGCGTCGGCGGCGGCGCTCGGAAGAACCATGGACATGCGGGAAGTCGATCTCGAGCGCGGCGAGCATTTGCTGTACCTGTTCCACCACGAGTGCCCGCACTGCGCCGCTATGAGCCCCCGGGTGTCGGAGTACACCAAGGATGCGGCGTTGCCACCGGTCGTCGGGTTGACATTCGAGACCTCCGGCGGCGACGTGAACAGTTATCGCGAGCGGTACGATCTGCAGATGCCCGTCCAGGTGCTTCCGCCGCAGACGTTCGTTCGCGTTACCGGTGAGGGGTCGGTGCCGCAGTTGGTGTACTTGCGCGATGGCGAGACGGTGGAGGTTTGGAGGGGCATCTTGCCGCCGCCAGCCGAGTTACGCCGGGATCTGCGCGCGCGTCGGCGCTAGTCTGGCGTCTTCGGCGGGAGAACGAACGATGGCTCGCACCGCCTGGCGGCGCCTGGCGCGGTGCACCGTGCTGCTCACCTGCATCGCTGGCTGCGGCACCGCGGTCGATGGGCCGCTGGCGGGCACGATGCCCGAGGTCGATGCCGTGTTCGCCGCCTACGGCGATCAAACGCCCGGCTGCGCCCTCGGCGTGATTCGCGACGGCGAGTTTGTTTATCGGCGTGGCTACGGCATGGCGAGCCTCGAGCACTCCGTTCCGATCACCGCCGACACGGTGTTTCGCACCGGCTCGGTCAGCAAGCAGTTCACCGCCATGGTCATCCTGTTGCTGGCCGAGGAAGGACGGCTATCGCTCGATGATCCTGTGCGCCGTTGGGTACCGGAGCTGCGTGATTTCGGCGACCGCATCGCCATCCGGCAGCTGATGCACCACACCAGCGGTATCCGCGACTACCTGACCCTCATGGCATTGGCCGGGTACCGCGAAGCCGACTATTACTCGGCCGACGATCTGCTTGCAATGTTGTCGCGTCAGCGTGATCTCAACTTCCGTCCGGGGGCCGAGTATCTGTATTCCAACTCCGGCTACTTCCTGCTCGGGGAAGTGGTCGAGCGGGCTACGGGGCAGAGTTTGGCCGCGGTGGCCGAAGAGCGTATCTTCGCGCCGCTCGGAATGAGCCAGTCGCACTTGCACGACGAGCACACCCGCCTGGTGCCGAACCGCGCCAACGGGTATTCCCCTGGCGACGGTGGGTTCGACGTCAGCATGACGACGCTACCCATCGTCGGTGACGGGGGCCTCTTCACGACCGTCAACGAGTCGCTCGCCTGGGATCGCAACTTTTACGACAACCGTCTCGGCGCCGGATCTCCCGAGCTTGTCCGACGCTGGCTACAGCCCGGCATGCTCGACAGCGGCGAGCCGCTCGAGTACTCGGCCGGGATTGCTGTTACCACGTATCGTGGTCAGCGTTTGGTGAGTCACGGCGGCGCGTTCGTCGGTTTTCGGGCTGACTTGCTGCGGTTTCCGGAGCAGCGCTTTGGCGTCACCGTCCTTTGCAACGTCTCCACCGCCAACCCCTCGGAGCTCGGGCGTCGCGTCGCGGACATTTATCTCGCCGACGATCTCGGGCCGCGGCCGTCGCCGGCAGCGACCGAGGAACCGGCAGTTGCGCCGCAGGAGTTCGCGCTGTCGGTTGCCGAGTTGAGGGATTTCGAAGGCCGCTACGTGAGCCCGGAGTTACGCGTCACCTACATGCTGGAAATCCAGGACGGCGAGCTGTTCTGGGAGATCCCTCTGCGTCGTCGCGATTGGCTGGCGTCGGAGGGCCCTGACCGCATGCGCGCGCAGGAGTGGCCGGTCCTGTTCCGATTCGAGCGCGACTCGGCCGGGCGGGTGAGCGGCTTCGAGCTCGACGCTGGCCGCGTCGTCGATCTGTGGTTCGAGCGCGTGCGCTAGTGGCCTGTAACAGATGAACGTTGCCTATCGTGGTGGCGAAATGGGTCCGGATGCCAGGCGCACCGACGAGACGATGTTTGCCCATCTTCGAGGAGGGGCAACGCCGCAGACGGACCGATTTCGCCATCATCCTCCGGACAGATGGGCAGTTGCGGGCGATATCGGCGTTGCGCCTCCTCGACGATGCCCATTGCATCGCCTTCCTCCCCGCGCCTTGATCTCACCCGCAAATCCCATCTGCGATAGGTAACGTTCATCTGTTACAGGCCACTAGCGCGGTGACCACGATGTCCGTGGCGGCGACACCAACCGCTGATCTCGACGCGGCGTTGGAGCACCTTCGCCAGCGGCGCGGCGCCTGGCTACGAGTCGACGCCCGCGAGCGGGCGGCGCTGCTGAGGGCGTGTCTGGCGGGCGTTCGCCGTGCCGCGCCGGAGTGGGTCGGCCAGGTATGCGCGGCGAAGGGCATCGATCCGGAGTCGCCCCTTGCAGGTGAAGCCTGGCTGAGCGGCCCGATGACCACCATCCGCTGTCTTCGCGTTACCGCCGCGGCGCTGCACGCCAACGACTGGCGGGCGCCTGCCGCGACGCGCGAGCGGGCCGGCCAGGCTATCGTCGAGGTGACTCCGGACGGGCCTCTAGAGAAGCTGGTACTGGCAGGGATCACCGCCGAGGTGTGGATCCAGCCGGGTGCGGAGCCGCGGCGCGGCCGCATCTATCGCGATCGGCAGAGCAGTGGAGCCAGCGGGGGAGGCGTTGCGCTGGTGCTCGGGGCCGGGAATATCTCGGCGATCGCCCCGCGCGATCTGGTGCACAAGCTGTGCGTTGAGGACGAGGTCGTGGTGCTCAAGATGCACCCGGTGAACGCCTACCTCGGGCCGGTCTTCGAGCGCGCCTTCGCGCCGCTGATCGAGGCGGGCTTCTTACAGGTTGTCTACGGCGGCGCCGAAGAGGGCGCCTACCTGTGCCGCCACGAGCTCGTGACCTCGATTCATCTCACCGGCTCGCACCATACCCACGACGCCATCGTGTGGGGTTCCAGTGAGGACGAGCGTCGCCGACGCAAGGCCACGGGAGCGCCGGTTATCGACAAGCACGTCACCTCCGAGCTCGGCTGCGTCAGCCCGGTTATCGTCGTCCCGGGCGAATGGACCGACGCCGAGCTCGAGTTTCAGGCTCGCACCGTCGCCGGCATGGTTACGCACAACGCCAGCTTCAACTGCACCGCCGCGAAAGCGCTGGTGTTGCAGGCGCAATGGCGGCTGCGCGAGCGCTTCGTCGATCGACTCCGTGAGATTCTTGCTGCCACGCCTCAGCGGCGCGCCTACTATCCCGGTTCGGCGGATCGCTATCGGCGGTTTTGCGCTGCGTACGCCGGAGCGCAGACGCTGGGCCCAGCAGCGGCGCACGACACGGTGCCGTGGACGTTGATCCCGGATCTGGCACCGCGGCGTGAGGAGTACGCCCTTGGTAACGAGGCGTTCTGCGGCATTCTCGCGGAGGTTCCCGTACCGGCAGCCGATGCCGGTGATTTCCTGGCACAAGCCACCCGCGTCGCCAACGACGAGATCTGGGGCAACCTCTCGTGCAACCTGCTGATCGACCCGCGTACCGAGAGGGATCTTGCGACCGACCTCGATCAGGCAGTGGCGGATCTGCGCTACGGAGGCGTCGCGATCAACACCTGGTCGTCGGTGCTGTTCGGCCTGTCGTCGACCTCGTGGGGAGCATTTCCCGGCAACACCCTGGACGACGTGCGATCGGGGATCGGTACCGTCGGCAACGCCCTGATGTTCGATCGTCCGCAGAAGTCGGTGGCGCGGGCGCCGTTCAAGCAATGGCCGATTCCGCCTTGGCTGCCGGGTCACGGCACCCTGCGCAGCTTCGGCCGACTATGGACCGAGTTCGAAGCGCGGCCGTCCTGGAGGAAGTTGCCTGCCGTGGCGTGGACCGCGGCGCGAGCGTAGACGGCTCCATCCCGACCGTATGGCCATCCTGCGGTCGCCCCCCAACGCTAGCGATCCCGCCTGGCTGTTGATCTCAGAACTGCTACAGTCGGCGCCATGATTCGACGTATCGGGCCGCATTGGTTGGTTGTCGTCATGGCTCTCGGGGGGACCGTTGCGGGCGTTGCAGGCCCCGCCGTTGGCGCCCAGGACGAGGCGCTGCGGATCTTCATCTCCGTGGATATGGAGGGTATCGGCGGCATCGGCACCGGCAAGATGACCTCCGGCACCGGCAAGGACTACGCCCGCGGTCGTGAGCTCATGACCGCCGAGGTTAATACGGTGGTCGAGGCGATCTTCGCGTACGGGCCGGCGGAGGTCCTGGTGAACGACTCCCACGGCGATATGCAGAACCTCCTGCACACCGAGCTCGACGAGCGGGTCGAGTACATCCAGGGGAACATCAAGCCACTGGGAATGGTGCAGGGGCTCGACAGCTCGTTCGATGCGGCCATCTTCCTGGGCTATCACGCCCGCGCCGGTACCCCGGACGGCTTCCTGGCCCACACCGGATCGGGTTCGGTGAAGGGCCTTTGGTTGAACGGAACAGAGGTGGGCGAGGGCGGGCTCAACGCTCACTTCGCTGCGGCCCAGGGTGTGCCGGTGATCGTTGCCGCCGGCGACCGGACGTTCACCGAGCAGTTCGGTGCGCTGGTCGACACGCGCACGGTGGAAACCAAAGAGGCCATCGGGTCCTCGGTCGCCAAGCTCGTGCACCCGGCGGTGGTGCGCAGCGCCCTGCGCGAAGCGACGCTGGCGGCGCTCGCTGGTCTTTCTAGCGCCACGACCCTATCGGTGTCGGAACCGGTGGTGTTGCGCATGCGGTCGGCGACGACCACACGCGCCGATATCCTGCAGGCGATTCCCGACATGCGCCGGGTTGACGGCACGACGGTGGAATACGAGGCGCGCACGATGAGCGAGGCGTACCAGCTCATCCGCCTGATGTACAAGTACGTCACCTGGTAGACCTCATCCGGCTTCCTGCGTAGCGCCAACTTCGATGGCGACGGCTCGTGGACCGGGCGGTCCTTCTCACGTAGCGCCCGGTCCTCGCCTGGCGCACACGATCAGGTGCCGAACGCCTCTTGTGCATCCGGATGCGTGCCGACGTACCACAGCGTTGCGACACCGATTGCCGTGCCAACCGGGAAGAAGGGCAGGTGCAGGATCGCCAACACCAGGGCGACGATCCGGGCCCATTCCTTCATGTTCCACAGACCCCAGGCGAGCAGCGCACAGACGGCGCCGACACCAACCGTGATTGTGAGGCCGAAGCCGAGGACCCACGTTGCGATCAATCCCCCTGCCGCGGGTATGTCATCGACGAAGGACATGACGCCTATCGGAATCGTCATCGCACAGGCCCCGAATGCCGCCCCGCCTGCGAGCACCAGGTACCAGAGGGCAAGAATCGTTACGCCGTCCGGTCGTCGCTTCACATCGTCTGGCATGGCCGCTCTCCTTGTGGATGACTGCTTGGGCATGTGCGGGGCCGTACGGTACTGCGGGGCCCGGGAACTGTAAAACGGCTGACGCTCGCGCCTCGTATTTCGAGGCCTACGTTAGAATCGACCAATGCCGAAGACCGATCAGCTTGCCCGCGAGGCTCGCCAGCGCCTCGACACCGCCCTCGGAGAGCGCAAGATCGCTCGCCTGGATGGGTTGAGCGACCTGGGTGCCATCGACTCGCTCCCGTACACCATCAAGGTGCTACTGGAGTCGTGTCTGCGCAACTTCGACGACCACGTTGTCACTGCCGGGCATCTCGAAGCGCTGGCGAGCTACGACGCCGGTAACGTCGCCGCCGTCGAGATCCCGTTCACGCCTGGTCGTGTGGTGCTGCAGGATTTCACCGGCGTGCCCGCGGTCGTTGACCTGGCTGCGATGCGCTCTGCGATGGTACGGATGGGCGGCGACCCGGCGAGAGTAAACCCGCTGGTGGCCTGTGATCTGGTGATTGATCATTCGGTGCAGGTCGACGCGTTCAACTCCGGGATGGCATTGCAGATCAACGCCGAGAAGGAGTTCGAGCGCAACCGCGAGCGCTATGAGTTCCTCAAGTGGGGTCAGAGCGGGTTCGATAATTTCCGCGTTGTGCCACCGGCCACCGGCATCGTGCATCAGGTGAACCTCGAGTACGTGGCCAAGGTGGTGTGGGACGACGGCGAGCAGCTGTATCCCGACTCGCTCGTCGGCACCGACTCCCATACCACGATGATCAACGGGCTCGGGGTCCTCGGCTGGGGTGTGGGTGGCATCGAAGCCGAGGCGGTGATGCTCGGGCAGCCGATCTACATGTTGATGCCCGAGGTGGTGGGGTTCCGTCTCGAAGGGGAGCTGAGTGCCGGGAGCACTGCGACGGATATGGTGCTGCGTGTGACTGAGATGCTGCGGGAGCTGGGAGTGGTCGGGAAGTTCGTCGAGTTCTACGGCCCCGGGCTGGCCGCGATGCCAGTGGCCAATCGGGCGACGATCGCGAATATGGCGCCGGAATATGGTGCCACCTGCGGCTTCTTCCCGGTCGACGAACGGGTGCTGGAATACATGTGGCTCACCGGCAGGCCCCGGGAGCTGATCGATACCGTCGAGGCTTACTATCGCGCCCAGGGCCTGTGGCGCGACGACGAGCGGTCGATTACCTACACCGATGAGCTCTCGCTCGACCTCGCCAGCGTGGAGCCCGCGCTCGCAGGCCCCAAGCGGCCGCAGGATCGCATCGCGCTCGGCGATATGGGTTCCAGGTGGCGCGAGGGGCTCGCAACTACGTTCGCGCGCGATGACGCAGAGTTCGACGCGGCGTCGCTCGGTTTCGTGGCGGCCGGCGACGGGGCACTGTCGGGAATGGGGGCCGCCGGCGGCGCACTCTCTTCGGATGCCGCCGCTGTCGCAACCGGGCTCGTGCGTTCGGTAGAGGTCGATCTCGATGGTGACAGGTTCCAGCTGCGCGACGGCGCCGTAGTGATTGCCGCCATAACCAGCTGTACCAACACCTCCAATCCGAGCGTCATGGTTGGCGCCGGGCTGCTGGCACGCAACGCCGCGCGGCGCGGCCTGCAGCGACAACCATGGGTGAAGACGTCGCTCGCTCCCGGCTCGCAAGTGGTGACCGACTACCTCGAAAAAGCGGGTCTGCTCGACGAGCTCGAGACCATGGGCTTCTATGTTGTCGGCTTTGGCTGCACTACCTGCATCGGCAATTCCGGGCCGTTGCCGGAGGCGGTTGGCGCGGCGGTGCGCGACAACGACCTCACCGTTGCCTCGGTGCTCTCCGGCAATCGCAACTTCGAGGGTCGCATCCACGCCGACATCAAGGCCAACTACCTGGCGTCGCCGCCGCTGGTGGTGGCGTTCGCGCTCGCCGGCACGGTCGACATCGACCTGGTCAACGATCCACTCGGACAGGACCCCGAGGGTAACGAGGTGTTCCTGCACGAGATCTGGCCTACAGAGGACGAGATTGAAGCGGTTGTTGGTGAGTCCCTGTCGCGCGACCAGTTCCTCGACAAATACGGCAACGTGTTCGAAGGCAGCGACGAGTGGAAGGCCATCGCCACCTCAGAAGACGCCAACTACCAGTGGTCCGACGTCAGCACCTACATCCAGGAGCCGACGTTCTTCTTGGACATGGCGCCGGAGCCGCCACCGATCGTTTCGATTCATGGTGCGCGATGTCTGGCCAAGCTGGGCGATTCCACCACCACCGACCACATCTCGCCGGCCGGCGCTATCGGTCCGGATACGCCCGCCGGTCAGTATCTGATCGGTCGCGGAGTCGAACGTCAGATGTTCAACAGTTACGGCTCCCGTCGGGGCAACCACAATGTCATGACGCGCGGCACCTTCGCCAACGTGCGCGTGCGCAACCAGCTCGCCCCGGACACCGAGGGTGGTTTCACCACCGACTTCACTGACGGCGAAGTGAAGACGATCTTCGAGGCCGCCGAGAGCTACCGCGCTGCCGGAGTCGCCCTGGTGGTGCTGGCAGGCAAGGACTACGGCATGGGCTCCTCACGCGACTGGGCCGCCAAGGGCACGCTGCTGTTGGGTGTCAAGGCGGTGATCGCCACCTCGTACGAGCGTATTCACCGCTCCAACCTGGTGGGGATGGGCGTGTTGCCGCTCACCTTCACGCCTGGCGACACTGCCGACAGCCTGGGCCTCGACGGCACCGAGACCTTCGACATCGAACTTCCCGACGAGCTGCAGCCGAAGCAGACGTTGACGGTCAAGGCCACGAAACTGCATGGCACGGTGACCGAGTTCGAAACGGTAGCTCGTATCGATACGCCAGTAGAGGTCGACTACTACCGCAACGGCGGCATCCTGCACACCGTACTGCGGCGGATGGCGGCCAACTGACCACGTCGGCGCCGAAACGGTCCTCAGCTCCCCGCCGGTAGGAAAACTGGGCGGCTGCCTCCCGCTGCCGGGCTGTAGACGCGGCGCTAGGAATGTTGGAGGCACAGGATCACCGACGTGGTGACGATGCCGTCGAAGTCGACGATCAGGTGGGGCGTGCGATGGGTTTCCTCTCGCATGATGCACGGATGTTGCAAGGCATAGCGGGGGACGACAAAGCGCGACGCCTGAATCAGCTTCATTCCGGACGCGGCGACGATGTGCTGACGAAGCTCGTCGAGGTTGAAAAACTCCAAGTGCGCACTAAGCACTTGCCGCGCCCTGGCTCCGGCGCGGCGCTACGCGGCGGGCCCGGTACTAGCGGGTTCTTCGATCATCTCGCCCGATCCACCAAACTCCGCCGGGCCGTCAGCGAACTTCGGCAGGCCGTCGTTCACGTCGAGCACACGTTCCTGGTAGTGGATATGCACCGTCGGCTCGTGCTTGAAGCCACTGCCGTAGAGCGCCGATGGGTAGACCACGGTCATCCCGTCGTGGCGTTGGTTCATTACTCCTGAGCCGCACTCCCCACACTCGCAACGCATGTTGGCACCGCCCTGCTCGCGAGTGTCGAACCGGACGAGCTTTTCCTCGCCCTGCCTGATGGCGACGGCATCGCCCGGCCACGCGGCCCAGGCGTTGATCGGCGCCGTATGCCAGCGGCGACACGATTCGCAGTGACAGTAGCCGGACGCTCTCGGGTTGCCCGTGGCGGTGACCTTCACGGTTCCGCAGGCGCAGCCACCCTCATAGCGAATCGTCTCGTCGGCCATCGTTTCCTCCGTAGCTGCCTCGATCGTAGGTCCGGACGGTAAGCTTCTCAGAAACGAGGCTCACCGTCATCAGGCGACTGCAGCTCGTCACGATGGTCTCTCCTGAGTGCCCGACGTCGCCGTACGACTGTTCGCCGGCTGCGTCCAGGGATCGTTGACGCCGGCACCCTCGCAGACGTCTCCCGTGCCGAGGAAGTGCGTGTTCAGGCACTCGAGCGTCGCGCCCAGGCTCGTTAGCAACTCCACTGTCTCCGGGTACGCCACGCGCACGAAGAACCCGCCTTGCCCGCCGCGCGCCATGTCGGCCGTTGACTGGCCGAGTCGTGTGATCGCCGTGACGTCGGCGTCCTTCGCCACGAGGTATTTGATGAGCTCGTTGTCGCCGCGCGATGCCGCGTAGTGCAGTGGCGTGTACAGCCATGAATCAGCGAGGTTCACGTCGGCTCCGAGCTCTTCGACCAGATACTGGACCGCAGGGAGGAACTGGTCGGGTACGCTGCGGACGCTGAAGGCACCGAGCCCGATATACGCGCCCCCCGCTGCGGCGTGGATCGGATAGGCGCTGGGCGCCCCCTCCGGGATGTAGGGAAGGCGCGAGTCCTCCTGCTGGCGCCCGTCCTGCTGTCGCCGCTCGCGCATCCCCACCGCCGGCCACCGAGTCGGGATGTTCGGATCTGCGCCGTGCGCCGCGAGCAACTTCATGGCGTCGAGATCCTGGGCGAAGGCGGCCCGCCAGAACGGCGTCGCGCCGGTCAGGTCGAGCCCCATCTTGGTGAGCCCGAACTCCCAGTACCACAGATGCGTGTTCAGCCGGACGTCGGGATTAGCGCCTGCTGCGAGCAGTGCTTCCAGAACTTCCATGTACTGCGACCGCTGATCGTCCTGAGCTCGCGGCTGGGGGTAGTTCGACTTCGGAGCCCACTGTGTCTGCAGCACCGCGAACAGCGGTGTGGCCCCATCGGTGGATGCCGCCTGGTCGGGATCCGCACCCGCCTCCAGCAGAATCAGGGCGAGATCGAACTGGCCGTTGAGCGCCGCCATCAGCAGCGCGCTGGTGTGATCTCCGCCGCTCACCTGGTCGACGTCGGCGCCGCCGTCGAGCAGCGCTACGGCGGCTTCGATGTGTCCCTCTCGGGCGGCGTGCAGGAGCGCCGTCATGCCGCCGGTCATCCCTACCAGGGTCTCCCGGTACGGAGGCCGCGCCAGGTCGGGCCCGTCCGGATAGTCGGGGCGGATACGTGCCAGCGAGTAGGGGTCGACTTCGCCGACATCGTAGTCGGAGCGTAGGAACTCGCGCTGCGCGAGAATGGCTGCCTGGACCTGCGCGGCGCTCGGCTCCTCGACCGCGGTCATGGCGTTCGCCGTTCCCTCCCCGTAGCCGTCCTCGGCGGCCCGTGATGCGCCGACCATCTCGTCGAGGCGGCGCGTGGCCTCGCGATCCAGCGCCAGTTGCGGCAGAACGTCCACGACCCGAGTGCTGAGCCCGGGGTCTGCGCCGGCCGCAAGGAGCTCGCGCACGGCTCCGGCGCGACCGGCGCCGGCGGCGAACATCAACGGGGTCTGCGCCGCCGACCATTCCAGAACGTCGGGGTTCGTACCCTGAGCCAGCAGCGTGGCGACCGCGTCGGTGCCGTCGATCGCCGCGGCGGCCAGGTGCAGCGGCGTCACGCCGCTACTGGTCGCGACGGCGGCGGGGTCGCTGCCGGCCTCCAGCAGCATGCGGACGATCGCACCGCGTCCGCCACGGCTGGCCACGTGCAGCGGCGTTTGGCCGCCGAGGCGCGTCGTCGCTCCGACATCGGCAGATGCCGCGATCAGGTGCTCGGCCACCGCGGCGTGGCCGCGCTCGGCGGCCCAGTGGAGCGCGGTCATGCCGTCGCCCTGCGCCGCGTTTACGTCGGCGCCCGCATCGAGGAGCGTACGAACGGCCTCGGCGTCGCCGCGGCGCGCGGCATCGATGAGTTGGGCGTCGGGCGAGAAGGCTGCGCCGCAGAGAAGGGCTATCAGGCTGACCATTGCCAGCAGCCTGTGTGGGGCGACCGGGTGCACTCTCATCCCGCGTCGCTCCTGTTCGTAGCCGTGGGTCCGCGCGGGAAGTCCAGCGACAGTGCCCCGTTGCTGTCGCCGAACGTCTGCATCTCTTCGTGCCCGATCTTGTGCATCAGGCTGAGCAACGCGTTCGCCATCGGCGTGCCTTTCGGTGCGCGCACGTGCAGGCCTCCTTCGAGAGCCCCATTGGCGCGCCCGAGGATCAGAAGAGGAGCCCGACGATGGTTGTGGAGGTTGGCATCGGCCATCGCCGACCCCCAAACGATCGCGGTCTTGTCGAGCAGCGACGCCTCGCCGTCGACGGTGTCGCGCATCTTCTCGAGGAAGTAGCGCAGCTGGCTGAGTCGGTACCTGTTGATCCGGTGGAAGTCCATGACCTCCGCGGGGACACCGCCGTGATGCGAGACCCCGTGGATCGACTTCGTAGTGCCGCTTTCCGGGAAGGTGCGATTCGACTGATCGAACCCGGTCTTGAAGCTGATCACGCGGGTGAGGTCGGTGCGCAACGCGAGCACCTGCAGGTCGAACATCAGCTGCATGTGCTCCTCGAACGAGTCGGGGACACCCGAAGGCGCCTCGGGCATTTCTCGCACCTCGCCACTCGTGCTGCGTGCCTCGACGAGCTGGATGCGACGCTCGATCTCGCGGATTTGATCCACGTACTGCTCCAGCGCGGCGCGATCCACCGCTCCGAGGTCGCGCTTGAACCGCGCCACCTCGGTGACGATCCAGTCGATCACGCTACGGTCGGTGCGGCGGCGAGCGGCGCGGTCTTCCGGGGTGTCGCCGGTGCCGAACAGCCGCTCGAACACCACGCGAGGCTCTCGAATGGCCGGCAGCGGCTGGGTGGGCGATGCCCACGACACCGAGTCGGTGTAGGCGCAGTGGTAGTTGTAGGCGCAGCCGCCGCCACGGTCGATGCCCTCGATGCAGAGTTCCAGCGACGCGAGCGCGGTATCACGCCCGAACCGCTGCGCGTGCAGCTGGTCGAGCGAGGTGCCGAGAAATATGTCCGAGCTCTGCGTTTGCCTGGGGTGGGCCTGGGTCAGGAACACCGACGTGGAGCGCTCGTGATCGCCGCCGATCTCCTCCGCCCGGAACGCCTCGGCCGGACGGCAGTCGGTGTTGCTGACGATCGTCATGTAATCACGGAAGTCCGCCAGCGGCAGCAGCTGGCTTTCCGTCACGAACTCGAAGTCACGCCCGACCTGGGCCGGGGCGAACAGGTGCTGGGCAGCGCCCCAGTCACTACAGCCGGCCGCGCCCATCGACTCCTCGATGCACACCAGACGCGTGAAGCCCGGCGCCCGGGCGCCGCCCCGCCAGATCCGCCCGGCCGGCACCATCGCGTCGAGGAACGGCAGCGCCACGCTCACACCCGTACCGCGGATGAACGAGCGACGCGAGAGGTGCTTCCCGGTGATGAACTCCACGGCTTTCTTGTCCTAGTTTCCCGGCTCGACCTGTTGGTCGACCACGGCTTCAGATCGCATCATGCGGAACGGAACGCTCTTCACGATCCCGACAATGAACGACGACATCCGGTATTCGTTCGCTTCCGCGTCACGCACGAGGGTCCGGATTGCCGGTTGATCGTAGTACTCCGCGCGTCGACCCATGGCATAGGCGAGCATGTTCGCCGCGAAGTTCCGTACCAGCGGGATCGGACGCTTCATGAGCACGTCCAGCAGCTCGCTCGGGGTGCTCACGTCGGTGCCGTCGTAGTACGTGCCCCGAGTGTCCAGCGGCACGCCGTTCTCACGCGCGCGCAGGCGGCCCGTCACGTCATAGTTGTCGAGCGCCAGACCGATCGGGTCCATGAACCGGTGGCAGGAGTTGCAGGTGGGGTTGGCGCGGTGGATCTCCAGCCGCTCGCGGGTCGTCAGCCGCCGGCCCTGGACGGCGCTCTTGGTGTCCTCGAAGGCCGGGATGTCGGGCGGCGGGGGAGGAGGAGGCGTACCCATCAGAACTTCCATCACCCACTTGCCGCGCAGTACCGGAGACGTGCGCGCCGACATCGAAGTTAGCAGGAGGATGCTGCCGTGACCCAGAACGCCGCGTCGGCTGTCGTCGCGATAGCTCACCCGCCGGAACTCGTCGCCCGTTACCCCGGGAATCCGGTAGTGACGCGCCAGTCGAGCGTTGAGGAAGGTGTAGTCCGCCGTGAAAAGCTCCAGAAGGCTGCGATCCTCGCGCACGAGGTGATCGAAGAGGAGCTGCGTCTCCCGTACTAGGTCATGACGCAACTGGCCGGTGAAATCGGGATACAGGTAAGGCTCCGGCTGGTTGTCCTCGGTGTCCTGTAGACGCAGCCACTGCGACGCGAACCGCGTGGCGAGCGCGTTCGACCGCGGATCCTCCAGCATGCGCTCGACCTGCTGCTCCAGCACACCCGCGTCCGACAGCCTCCCGTCCGCCGCTAGCTCGAGCAGCTCGTGGTCCGGGCTGCTTGCCCAGAGGAAGAACGACAGACGCGAGGCTAGATCGAGGTCGCTCAAACGATAGCTCTCGCCCGCCGCCACGCCGGCGGGCGGTCGCTCGAGACGGAAAATGAACAGCGGGCTCGCGAGGATTGCCTGTAGCGCGGTTCGGACGCCGACCTCGAATCCGTCCTCCGCCGCGGCGCGGTCGTAGAACGACATTGGCCCGGCGAGGTCGTCTGCCGTGACCGGCCGGCGGTATGCCTCCAGGACGAGACGCGAGACGATTGCTTCCGCACACGGGCGCTCTTCGTGTGCGGCCGCCGGACGGCAGCTGAAGATCTTCTCGCGGCTGGCCGTTTCCGAGAGCCCGCTGGGGCGTTCAGGCCCGGTGATCATGAGGTTGCTGAGGTGCGGTAGCGCCGTGATCCCGTAGTTCGCCCACGCCACCGAGTCTTCGCCACCGACGAACGACCACTCATGCGGGCTCAGGCGATCCTCGTAGGGGCCTTCGATCTTGCGAACGAACGCGGCCGAGACGCGGTGCTGGCCGGCGCGAACGAAGACCGGCTCCGTACGCAAAGGAATCCTCGAAGGCCCGCCGTGCGGCAGCGCGAGAAGCGCCACGCCCGCGCCATCGATCGAGATGTCGATGTCCTCGAATCCGGTGCCGTTGCCGAACAGGGTGTCGAGGGAGATGACGTACTCCCCATCGGCGGGGAAGTCGTGGGTGACCACCATCCCGCCGCGCGTCCCGTAGGGCGTGCCTTCGAGGTGGTCCCAGGCGTGTTGCGACACCTCGATCGGGTTGGTGTATTTCGTGCTGGCGGAGAGCGCTGAGGGGTTACCGACGGCCAGGCGGCTGATGTCCGTCGCGGCCCGAAGGTACCCCTCCCACAGTGTCGCCGACAACCCTTGCGCGTCCGCCATGTTGTCGAAGTTGCCAAGGTACGTATCCGCTGGAAGCCAGCGGCTGGCGTCGAGCTCCAGCGCCAGCAGATCGCAAATCACGCGTTCGTACTCGGCGCGATTGAGCCGCTGGAATCTACGCGCGCCGGGATTCGGGTCGACCGCGGCGGCCGTGTCGACCACGGTCTCGAGCGTCTCCACCAAGGTTAGGAGCGTATCCGCCGCAGGCCGTCGCGCGCCCGGTGGCGGCATCATCCCGGCGCGCAGCTTGACGATCATCTTCTCGGCCGTTGCGGCGCGCTCGTGCGCCGCGGCGGCGTCGAACGTCTCGAGCGACAGATTGCCCCGCAGCGTCTGGTCGTTGTGACACCGGACGCAGTACTGCGCGATGACCGGGTTCAGCTCCGACGGGCCAGTAGAGGGCGTCCCGGCGGCCCAGCGCGTGACCGCTAGCGTGTTCGCCCCCGAGAGCACGTTTGCCGCTGGCAAGCTGCCCGCACCAATCCAGGCAGGCTGACATCCGGCCGCAAGCCAGATCGCGACGACCGCAGCACGTGCGGCACCTGTCTTCATGGTTGGGCGCACCACCCCTCATGGTTCAGCGAAGTCTGCGCCGTCTAAAGTAGCACGGTCGGCGCGAAGTTCCGCCGGGATGCGACGATGCGTCGAGCCCGCGCATGACGACAACGCTACTGCACGGGTACCTGGACCGGCATCGCCCCGGCGTCGCGCATCATGCGGTCCAGATCAGCGACGTTCGAGGCATAGAACGCGTCCAGACCTGCGAGCACCTCCTCGATCTCGGCGTGTAACTCCTCATACCGCTGGCGCTGACCGGTGGTCGGACGATGGTCGGAGCGGTCGATCTTCGAGTAGAGGTAGGCAAGCTTGTTGTCGTAGCCGGGAGTGAAGCTCTGGGTATCGTTGGCGCCTTCGATCTGCGGGTTCCACAGCAGCAGCTCGATCTCGTCGAGGCGTTCAGTGATCGAGTGGGCCGCCGGTTCGATCTCGGACAGGTCGATCTCAGCCGCACGCATGGTGTCGATTCGGGCGCCAATCTGATCGCGCACCGACCAGAGCGTACGCATGGCGTCGAATATCGCGTTCAGGTCAGCGTGCATGCGCAGCTCCATCTCCAGCCGTTCCTCGTGGTGCGCCTGTGGCGTGTCATCGCGCGGGTCGGCGACGATCCGGAAGGTCGTCTCCTCGCTCCAGTCGCCCATCGACATCCGCAGGCGGTGCTCGCCCGGGATCGTGCGCGGCCCGTGCGTGAGGCCGTAGATCACCAGGCCGTCGGGCCGATCAGTCGGTGGGTAGCGCGTATTCCACAGAAAGCGGTTCATACCGGTGTTGGTGGTCAGTCTGATCTGGCCGCGGGGGGCGCGGTCGATGTCGCGGGGGTTGGCTCGGGATCACGATCGCTGCGGTACGTCTGTACGAGATCGCCGCGCGGACCGAAGATCTCCAGAGTGAGCGGATCGCCGCCGGCTTGCGCGTCGGCCGCACCGGTCTTGTCCGCTAGTCCGTAGAAGATCTGCACGCCGGCGGGCGGGTTCTGACCGCCGCGGCTGGGCCCTCCCCCGAAGCCGCCGCCGAACAGCGGCACGGTGTCGCGCGGCTCAAACAAGTAGGCGGGAGCGCCTCCCTCGAGCGCCGTGTGCGCCTCTCTCGCCCGGTGCAACGGCGTGACGTCGTCGAGAATGTAGATACCGCGCCCCTGCGTTGAGACCACCAGATCGTTCTGGTGCACGCGCATGTCGGTGATCGGGATCGGCGGCAGGTTCAGCTGCATCCGCTGCCAGAGGGCGCCGTCGTCGAACGACACGTAGAGGCCGAACTCGGTGCCGGCGTACAGTAACCCGCGCACCTCGGGGTCCTCACGCACGATGCGCACCGGCGTGTCGGCCGGAATGCCGTTGGTGCCTGACGTCAGCCGCGTCCAGTTGGCCCCGTAGTCGCTGGTGGCGAACACATAAGGCTCCCAGTCGTCGAGCATGTAACGCTTCACAGGCGCCAAGATGCGGCCGGGATGGTGCGCCGACAGCTCGATATTGTTGACCGTGCCTCGCGGCGGCATGCCGGCCGGGGTGATGTCGCCCCAGTTACCGCCGTTGTCGCGCGACACCCACACCTTGCCGTCGTCGGTGCCGGCCCACAGCAAACCCTCTTCGTACCACGAGTCCTCGAACGCGAAGATCGTGTTGTAGATCTCGCCGCCCGTATCCTCGTGGGTGATCGGTGCACCGGAGTGAACCTGAGTCTCGGGGTCGTCGGTCGTCAGATCGGGGCTGATGACCTCCCAGCTGTGGCCGCCGTCGCGTGTACGAACGACGTTCTGGGCCGTGTGGTAGACGATCGACTGGTCGTGCGGCGACATGCGGATCGGCGCGTTCCAGTTGAAGCAGAACTTCAGCTCCGAGGCCGGCAGCCCGAACTCCCACTGCGGGTACACCATGATCGCCTGCCGGTCGCCGGTCTCCAGATTGACCCGGCTGATCTCGCCGGAGTAGCAGCCGGCATAGATCTCCACCGGGTTGTCGGGATCGAAGCCGATGTGGGACGACTCACACCCGCCGACGCTGCGCCAGTACTCGTAGGGGGTCAGAGCTCCCAGAAACCGGCTCGGGAGCCGGATCGTGCTGTTGTCCTGCTGCGACCCGTACACGTGGTAGGGGAACAGGTTGTCGACGAAGATGTTGTAGATCTCCGCCGTGGGCTGGTTCAGATAGGTGGTCCAGGTTTCCATCTGATCCAGGGTCACCTGCACGCCTCCGTCATCGCTGATGGCCAGAATGTCCGAGTCGTTCGGTTTGATCCACAGATCGTGGTAGTCGCCGTGCGGGGCACTGCGGCGCTCCCACGTGCGCCCACCGTCGGTGGACTTGAACAGGCCCACGGCGAGCGCGTAGACGAGGTTCTCGTTCTGCGGGTCGACGAAGATGTGCGTGTAGTACCAGGAGCGCTCGTACAAGTTGCGCCCGCGATTGGTCTCTTGCAGGCGCCAGGTCTCGCCGGCGTCTTCGGAGATATAGAGCCCGGCCACCTCGGGGTCGGCCTCTACCAGCGCGTAGAGCTTGTCGGGATTCGACTGCGATAGCGTCAGCCCGATCTTGCCCATCGTGCTCTCGGGAAGCCCGCCCGCGAGCCGCTTCCACGTGTCGCCGCCATCGGTGCTCTTATAGATGCCGTCTTCGTCGCCGCCAGAGATGATCGTCCACGGCTTGCGCTCGACCGTCCACGCGGTGGCGTACAAGTTGCGCGGGTTAGATTCGTCGAGCTCCAGCTCGCTCGACCCGGTGTCGTTGTCCAGGTAGAGGATCTTCTCCCAGTTGTCGCCACCGTCGCGGGAGCGGAACACGCCGCGCGTCTCGCTGCGTCCGAACGGGTTGCCGATCACGGCCACATAGACCAGGTCGGGGTCGTCCGGGTGTACGCGGATACGCCCGATCTGCCCGGCGTCGCGCAGCCCGATGTGCTTCCAGCTGCGCCCGGCGTCCGTGGAGCGGTACATGCCCTTGCCGATCGAGACGTTGTTGCGGATCGTCTTCTGGCCGGTACCCACGTAGACGACGTTGGCGTCCGACGGTGCCACCGCGATCGCACCGATGGTGCTCACCTCGAAGTCGTCATCGGAGATGTTGTCCCAGGTCTCGCCCGCGTTGGTGGTCTTGTACAGGCCGCCCGATGCGCCGAGATAGAAGGTGTGCGGTTCGTCGGCAACGCCCATGACGGCGCCCGAGCGTCCGCCACGGTAGGGGCCGAGAAAGCGGAAGCGCAGCGACTGGTACAGCGCCGGATCGACGATGGTGTTGGGATCGTCGGTGGCCTGCGGCGTGGCCGTGGTCGGGGATGCCGACATCGTGGCGACGAAGGCCAGCGTCAGCGCGACTACGACTCTACGGATGTGGGTGGCCATTGAAGACTCCGGCGTTAGTGGTTGCTCAGCATTGGCATCAGTTGGCGGACTATCGTCGGCCTCAGATCAATCGGGCGCAACGTCCTTGCGGCCCAAGCCGAACTCGTGGCTCACCGTGACCACCTTGCCGTCGCGGAAGTGAACCTCGAAGAACTTCGAGCCGCTCACGGGCTTGCCGTTCTCGTCGCGCAGGGTGGCGACCTTCTTCTTTGTGGCGACATCGAACACGTCCGGCGTGTGGGTCCAGGCGTACTCGCCGTCGAGGCTGAAGGTGACCCAGCCGTGGCCGCCCTGGGTTAGCTCCAGCTCGCCCTTCTGCACCGGCGGCATCACGGTGGCGTCGTAGTAGAAGAGCTTGTTGCCCGCCTGGTCGCTGATCCAGAGCTCGGTCTCGTCGGGAGTCAACGCCACGCCGTGGGTGCGGTGCAGGATGCTGCCATCGTTGGTGAACACGGTATGGATCTTCTTCCCCGTCGTGAGGTCGACCACGTCGAAGCCGATGTGGTCGAACAGGCAGACATAGGCGATCGTCTGCGCCGAGTTGATCGTGAACGGGAAGATCGCCGCCTCGCCGACGTCCTTGATCTGCATCAGCCGGGTGTCGTCGGCCGTGTCGTAGACGCTCAATGTAGTCTCGCTGCCGAGGTACAGGCGCCGTCCGTCGAGGCTGACGACACTGTTGTGCGCCCGCGGAGTGTCGGCGATGCGGTTGATCATCTTGCCGTCCCGCGCGTCGAGCACCAGCATTCCGCTGTCGGGACCCACATACCACCATCCGGTCGGCACGTAGACCTTGCGGCCGTCCATCGTGACCGAAGAGCGATCAGCGCCGTTCGGATAGGCGTGCTCCCAGAGGATCTCCTCGCTCTCCAGATCGAAAGCACCGACCCGCCGGTGGGTGGTGGAGTAGTAGGCAGCATGGTTGATCAGGCTGACCGCGAAGCCCCGCAGGCCTTCTTCGAAGACCGGAATATCGATGCGCCGCACGAGCTCGTGACCGTTGTCGATGTCGTAGATCAGAATGCCGGCACCGTCGGCGCGTCCGACTCGCTGAGCACCGTCGGGCGTGCTGAGGTACAGGTAGCGCTTGGTCTCCGACTGGGAGCCTGTCGGGGCGGCGAGCGAGAGGCTGGCCAGAGAGACGATAGCCGCCACCAACGTGGCGAAGACTCCGAAGATCGGGACTCTTGGAAGGCGCATCGGGGACTCCAAGTATGGCGACGGTGCGGCTGCGCGGGGTCGTTGATCTGGCTATGGTGCTCAGTCGCCGGATTCTGTCAACCTGGCCAATCGCCCGAACCCGCGTCGCCGGCCGGCCGGGGATTGGACGCGGCGGCGACCGTCTCAAGTTGTTGATGATCGAACCAGGCGAATGTTACTGTGTAGTTCGTTTACTACACGTAGGGAATTCGATGGCTCTGAACATCCGCAACCCGGAAACCGAGCGCCTGGCGGCTGAGTTGGCCAAGCTCACGGGCGAAACCAAGACGGAGGCTGTTACGAAGGCGATCCGCAGCCGACTGGAGCAGCTGCGACGCGAACGCTCCGGCCGGAGTCTCGCGGAGGAGCTCAACGAGATCGGGCGGCGGTGCGCCGCGCTGCCGGTGCTCGACGCACGGTCTGCCGACGAGATCCTCGGCTACGACGAGCACGGGTTGCCCAGCTAGTGGTCGTCGACAGCTCCGCGCTGTTGGCGGTCCTCCTCGACGAGCCCGAGCAGCATTCGGTTACTACCGCCATCGAAGCGGCGGCGTCGAAGTCGATGTCGGTGGCGACCTTCGTCGAAGCGTCCATCGTCATCGAGTCTCGATACGGGGGCCAAGGCCTATACGAGCTCGACACGCTCCTCGACCGCTCGGGAATCGAGCTCCGACCGGTCGATGTCGAGCAGGCGAAGGTGGCGCGGCGCGCGTTCAGCCGGTTCGGCAAGGGGCGCCATCCCGCGCGTCTCAACTACGGCGACTGCTTCGCGTACGCGCTGGCGCGTGTTCTCGGCGAGCCGCTGCTGTTCAAGGGCAACGACTTCGCACAGACCGACGTCGGCTCTGCGCTGACGCCCGCCTAGTCCGCTCCTCCTGCGATTAGCGAACCCGTGGCCAGGTCCAGAAGCGTGAGATCGGCGGCGAACCCAGGCCTGCGGCGCTCGATCAGATCGCCACTCGCGCCCTGTCCCCGTGCGCCGGACGCGGCCAGCACGGTGACCGCGAGCGCTACGAGCGGGCTCGGGGTGCGTGGCTTGATAGAGAATCCCCGCCGCCCTTCCTCGAACACCGGGATGTCGATATGCCGCATGAGTCGCGCTCCCCTGGTAGCTGCGTCAGTCGCCCTGAGTGCCGAGGTGTTGTGAGATCGCTTCTGCCACCTCGGCAGCCACCTCGCAGCTGCTCGGAAAGTAGTGCATGCCGTTTGACAGTGGGAGTAGCTTCGCGTCCGGAATGGCCGCAGCCAGCAGGCGCCCCTCCTCGAAGCCGATGACCTGTTCGTGACGACCGTGGACCACGAGGGTCGGAACGCTGACCTGAGTGAAGAAGTCCCGGCCGTCTCCTCGCATTTCGCAGGATTTGAGGTAGCGGGCCGCGGTCTCAGGGTCTGCCGACCGGCGCTGGATCTCATCGAAGTGGGCCAGGACCCGGAAGTCCACGTCGCCGGGCAAGAACAAGCTCGTGAACAACTGCCGGAACGTAGGCGTGTCCTTGCCCCATCCAGTACGCACGAGCGTCAGCATCGCCCGGCGCTGGTCGGCATCGAAACTGGGTCGAGCCTGTCCACCGCGGCGATACGCGCCGTACAGAACCAGGTGGCTCACACGGTCCGGGTGATCGACTGCGTAGAGTGCCGCGGTCCAGCCCCCCTCCGATATGCCGAGGAGCGCGACGGACTCGGCTCCGACCACGTCGAGAACGGCCTCGAGGTCGAGACGGCGCGTCTCTTCCGTGAACTCGCCCTGGTATGCGCTCGACAGACCGATCCCCCGGCCGTCGTAGCGAATCACCGTGTGGTGCTCGGCGAGGCCCTCCCAGAGGGCGCGCATTTCCGGCCACTCCCACTCGAGCTCGAGGTGTGTGAACCAACCGAGCACGCGCACGAGCACCGGCCCCGAGCCGACCACCGAGTAGGCAATGTCGACACCATCTGCGGTCCTACAGAATCGAATGTCCTGTCGCAGGTCTGGACCCGCGTCCGGTCGGGCCTCGATCGTCGCGCCAAGATCGGCCGCCGGAGCGGTGGGTGGCGGCGTTATCGCCGCTTGGATGGAGTCTGCGAGCTCAACGCCGCTGCGGAAGCGATCCGCAGGCATCTTGGCCAGACACCGCTCGATCGTCGCGGCCAACTCCGAGGTCACGTCGTCTCGCTGCGGCTGGAGCGCCGCGGCTGAGGAGTGCAGGAGAGAGTGGAGCACCGCCGCCGGGTTGTCGCCGGGGAAGGGCCTAGTGCCGGTCAGCAGCTCATAGGCCATCACTCCGAACGCGAACACATCGGTGGCCGGGCCGACCTCGGCCCCTGTGGCTTGCTCGGGAGCCATGTAGGCGATCGTGCCGGCGATTGTCCCCGGCCCGGTCAGCTCGAGCGTGGAGTCTCTGAGCTTCGCCAGCCCGAAGTCGGCGAGCTTCGCTCTGCCATCGTCGAAAAGCAGCACGTTGCCGGGTTTTGCGTCACGGTGCACGATGCCGCGCTCGTGTGCCGCCCCTAGCGCCTCCGCCACTGCCAGCGCCACCTCCCCGAACCTCTGCAGGTGCATCGGTCCAGCGTGCGCCGGGTCGGCGAGGCTGCCGCCGGCCGCCCACTCGAGAACCAGAAAGAGCTCGCCGTCGTGCTCGTCGGCGTCGAAGATCGTGACGATGTTGGGTTGGTTCAGGGTGGCCAGCGACTTGGCCTCGGACCGGAACCGGGCAGCGAGCCCGGGCGCGAGGGGATCCATCCCGGTCAGAAACTTCAAAGCTACGTCGCGATCCAGCCGGGTGTCGTGAGCACGGAAGACCGTGCCCATGCCGCCTCGTCCTGCTTTCTGTACGAGGCGGAAGCGGCGGAAGACTTCGCCGACGTCAGGGATCATCCAGGCCCCCGCTGGTTGTGGTCGAAGACGAGGTGTTCGCGGAGGATCTTATCGCTGCGCAGATCGCCGGCGTAGTCGACTGCGATCGTCACGGAGGGCAGCTCCCGAGACGTCTCAACGGTGGAAATGCCCCCGCGAACATGCTACTCCGGTTTGCTCGAGGAGCACCTTTCGACACCAGCACACACTCGTTCTCCGTCAAGAGGAAGCCATGCGCATTCGACTCGCATCCGCAGTTGCGCTCGTCATCGTCGTCGCCGCCGTCACAGTTGCCGGAATTGCCGCCGCTCAGGAGGTCGTCCCGGCCAAGCTGACGCTCGAAACGTATCTCCAAATGCAATCCGTCGGAGGGCCACAGATCTCGCCCGACGGCCAGCACGTGGTTTACACCCGTGGCTGGATGGACGCGGTCAACGACGGGCGCGAATCCGAGCTGTGGATCATGAACGCCGACGGCACCCGCAAGCGCAAGCTGGTGGAGGGCGGCTCGGCGATATGGTCGCCCGACGGCAGCCGCATTGCCTATCTCGCCGAGGGTGAGCCACGGGGTAACCAGATCTGGGTGCGCTGGATGGACGCCGAGGGGGCGGCCAGCCAGATTACCCACGCCACCGACTCGCCCCGCGACATCCGCTGGTCACCGGACGGCAGCCGCATCGCCTTCCGCACCCGTATGGACGCCGACAGCGATTGGGGCATCAGCCTGCCTGGTCGTCCTGAGGGTGCCGAGTGGACCAAGACGCCGCGCATCGTCGAGCGTGCCAACTACAAACGCGACCGCCGCGGCTTCATCGACCCCGGTTACGAGCACATCTTCGTCGTTCCGGCCGACGGAGGCCCCGTGCGCCAGGTCACCCACGGTGACTACGACCACGGCTCACCCGTCTGGGCCCCCGATGGCGAGACCATGTACTTCTCCGGCCTGCTGCTTGAGGATGCCGAGTACCACTGGCGCGAGAGCGAGATCTACTCCCTCGATGTGGCCACCGGCATGACCACCCAGCTGACCGATCGCAAGGGCCCGGACTCCGGTCCGGTGGTGTCGCCCGACGGCACCATGATTGCCTTCATCGGTAACGACCACGTCGATCAGACGTACATCGAACGCCAGCTCTACGTCATGCGCTCCGACGGATCCATGGTGCGCAGCGTCACGCCGAACCTCGATCGGTCGCCTTCCAACCTGCGCTGGCGAGCCGATTCCAGCGGCGTGCACTTCACCGCCAACAACCACGGCACCCGCAACCTCTACTTCGCGCCCGCCGACGCTTCCGAGCCACCGGTGAAGGTGACCGACGGCAACCAGATGCTGTCGGTGTCGAACATCAGCGACACCGGCGTGGCCGTGGCCACCATGAGTAGCTTCCACGAGCCTGGCGACGTCTACGCTTTCGACGTCGACAGCCCCGCCGACATGCTCCGCCTCACCAACGTTAACGAGAACCTGCTGGCAGGAATCCAGCTCGGCGACGTCGAGGAGATCAACTACAAGTCCACCGGCGATCTCGACATCCAGGGCTGGGTGATCAAGCCGCCGGATTTCGACCCCTCGCGCAGCTACCCGCTAGTGCTGGCCATCCACGGCGGCCCGCACGGCATGTACAACGTCGGCTTCAACTACGGGTGGCAGAACCACGCCGCCAACGGCTACGTGGTCGTGTACACCAACCCGCGCGGCTCCTCCGGCTACGGCACCGATTTCGGCAACGCCATCAACCGCGCCTACCCCGACAAGGACTTCGACGACCTCATGGCCGGCGTCGATACCGTCATCGCGAGTGGCTCCATCGACGAGCGCAACATGTACGTCTACGGCTGCTCCGGCGGCGGTGTGCTCACCGCCTGGGTAGTGGGCCACACCGACCGCTTCGCCGCCGCCTCGTCCAACTGCCCGGTCATCAACTGGCTGTCGTTCGTCGGCACAACCGACGGCATCTCCTGGTACCGCAACTTCGACGAGCTTCCCTGGGACGATCCCAGCGAGCACCTGCGCCGCTCCCCCCTCATGTATGTCGGCAACGTCACCACCCCGACCATGCTCATGACCGGAGTCAACGACCTACGCACTCCGATCGCCCAGACCGAGGAGTTCTACGCCGCCCTCAAGGTGCTGCGTGTTCCGACCGCCATGATCCGCTTCAACGACGAGTGGCACGGCACCTCATCGAAGCCCTCGAACTTCCTGCGAACGCAGATGTATCTGCGCAAGTGGTTCGAGAGGTATATGACGGACGATGCCCTGCCGAAGCAGATGCAGCGGGCGCGGGACGAGATGACGGAGACGGCGGGAGAGAGGGAGTAGGCCGGGCAACCACCCGCGTTGCAGGGCTGATCCGCGACGGCTGGACCCCACGTCTGCCTCACGATCTCCGCGCAATGGGTATCGTTCGCCTCGGTCGGGAAGGCTTCGCCCGACGTCCGTCGTCAATAGATGAAACCGGCGGATCTAGGCCTGGATACTTAACTTGCGGACTTTGAGCGGGGCTGCGCCGCACGTACAGACATCATCCTGAGAAGAGTGCTCTCTATTCTGACCGATTGTAGCGCTGAAGGGCGGCAGGAAGGCCGTTCAACAACCACCAGCCCGCAGCGACGGCAGCTATCGCGTACTTGTGTTCAAGCAAGGCGTGGATCACGGCAAAGGTCAGGAAGAGGGTTATTGGAGCGTGGATTGCTTCGCTGATTCGCCTCCTCCTCTCGTAGGCGCTCAAGCCTTGCGCACTGATATCCCTGATGAAGTAGCGATTCTCCGACGTTCCATCCAATCCGAATACGCTCGTTCCTATGGCTACGACGAGTCTCTTGACGACCCTAATACCCAGAAGCTCATAGACTCTCCCGTTCTGCCACCTCTCAAGGCGCGTCGGCCGGAAATACAGATCGAGGACCTTCTCAAACGGTCTCGTGCGCCTCGGATGGGCTGGTTCGAGGTCGAAGTCTGTTGGGTGGTTCATGGGGACTCGTCGGGAAGCCTCGACTCCCTCGATGAGGGAAGGAAGGACTGATCGCGTCTTGGAGTCGGTCTAGAAGCACCGTTCGTGCGACCTACTCCTCAAGGCGACTCGTGGCGTCACGATCGCGGTCGTATCGTCTCGTGAGCGGAAACGGCGGCAACCAGGACTCGCGACGGACGATCCAGCCTTCGTAGGTTGGCATCAGTTGGTCAGGGGCATCCAGGGATCCTACGTTCACTTCGATTTCGTCTGCCGTGCGTGCGAAAACGGACGAGCCGCAGCGGGGACAGAAAAACCGCCCGGCGTAGTCGCGTGTCTCGCCATCGATCGTCACCGCATCCTGAGGGAACACCGCGGAAGCGTGAAAAAGGGCCCCATGATGCTTGCGGCAGTCGAGACAGTGACAAAGGCTGACCCGGTACGGGCGTCCCGACGCCACAATTCGGACGTCGCCGCACAGGCAACCGCCCGTGAATTGGTCCATGCTGCGTCTCCTCCAAGAAAATCAAGCGGGCTGATGGCGGACGTTGGGGCGACGGAAGCGTCACTATGAAGGTCCGCGAGAGGAAAGCGAAGGGGCACCCTAACAAGCGCTGGTAGTTGACTGCGTCCCGACGGCCGGCACTGGCACCGGAACGCGGCGTCAACTTGAGTCCTATCCACGGTAGCCGCCGCCGCGGACCAGGACTGGGTAGCTCCAATCGGTGGATCCCTCCTTTGCCACTGGCGCAAGGGCAGAGCACTAGGTGTTGACAACGTCAACACACACAACAGAGTCAGATGTTAATTCCGTCAACATCTCCGACCATGTTTGCCCACATGCGCCGATGTCCAGCAAGCATTTGAAGCTGGCGGTTCATGGTGTCGATGCTTCGCGATGGAAGGATGGTTCATGAAAGGCATAAGTGGATGGTTGTTGGTGTACCTCGCGGGCTCGGCACCGGTGATGCTCCTCTACGCCGCCGGACTGGCGGGCGGTTCTTTGATTATCACCGGGGCGCTGTCGCGGCGATCTTCTTGGTCCTCGCGGTGCCGCTAGTGCTGATCGTCCTGAGGGTCCCGTCAGCCCCAGCATGGAACATCGCGTCGCTGTGGGTTGGGGCAGGATCGATCTCGCTGATTCTGCTTGTAGGCGCGCTTGCTGGGGATGAGGCAAGGCTCAGAGAGGTCGCGGCAACCATGGCGATCATCCTGTTTGCCTCGACCGCCTGGGCTATCGTATGGACGATGTACTTTCTCAGGTCTGATCGGGTGGCCACGACCTTCACCTAGCGGAGGCCATGTCGTAGGTTTTGACGGCATCTCGTCTAGCGGTTCGGGTTTGCGAGCGCGTAGCTCCGGCGGCAGAATCGCATTCCGCTAGGTGGCGACGAGTCCATGGCCATAGCTCGAAGAGAACCTGAGGGTGTCCAGCGACGGCACAGACAGTAATTGCTAGCTCGCCTCAAGGACCCGTCGGTCGTCTTCTTCTTGGTGGCGTTTGGCGTGCCATGGCTGGGGTGGTCGTCGATTCGCCTTTTCGGGCTGACCGATCCCTCACCTTTGAGGGTGGCGCTCTTTTACACCGGGGACTTCTGCTCGGTCGCCGGACTCATCGCTATGTACGCCCAGCGTGGCCGAGCGGGTGTGACCGACCTCCTCAAGCGCTGCATTGACTTCCGCGTTCCACTGGTCTGGTGGCTCATCGCGATTGCCGTTCCGTTCCTGGTTTCGTCAGTGGCCTTCGCTCTGGTGGGATTGAGGAGCGGCGCCATCGGCGCCATCGACCTCCGCGGCTTCTCGGTGTACCTGGCTCCCGCGGTATTGATGAACTTCATGGCCGGGCCTTTGGGAGAGGAGCTCGGTTGGCGGGGCTACCTGACGCCGAGACTGCTGGAGACGACCAACGCGCTCGTGGCAAGCCTCGTCGTGGGCTTCTTGTGGTCGATCTGGCACATCCCTCTCTACCTGGATTCGGTTTTCAGCAGCTTGTCGGGCGCTATCACCTTTACGGTGGGCTTGATGCTCTCCTCGGTCATCATGACCGCCATCCTGTTGCATACTCGCGGCAGCGTGCTCGTTGCGGTGATCTACCACTGGTTGATGAACGCGACTACCAGCATAGTCGACGCCATTTTCGTTGATATCGACCGCGGCGACATCGGTTTGGTGTCCCTCGGTGTCAGGGCGGTCGTTGTCCTTGTCTTCGTCCTGGTACTTGGAACTGGACTGACGCGGCGAGGTCATTACGTCGGGTACGGAGGAAGGCCCCACGCGGGCCGCCACCTAACAAGCCTGCTGGCCGTTATCACGGATGCCGTTACAAGGGGATGAGCGCGGACCTCTGGCTCGGGCAACGCTCGCCGGTGACCGGTCCGCGGCTCAAGCGCAGCAACGGTAGATGACCGAGCTGTGGGAGGTTCGCTGCGATGACGACCCTGGTGGTTGGGGCAAGCGGGGCAACCGGCCGATTGCTCGTGCAGCAATTGCTCAGTCGAGGACGGCGGGTCAAAGCGATTGTGCGCTCGCCGGAGAAGCTGCCTGAGGATGTCAAGAATCACAGCGACTTGTCTGTGATCGCCGCAAGCCTCCTAGGCCTCGACGATGCCGAGATGGCCCAGCACGTCAGAGGGTGCAGCGCGGTCGCATCCTGTTTGGGTCACAACATGGACCTGAAGGGAATCTACGGGCACCCGCGCAGGCTTGTCAGCGATGCAACGCGGCGATTGTGCGATGCCATCAGAGCGAACAACCCGAAGCAGCCAATAAAGTTCGTGCTGATGAACACGACCGGCAACAGCAACCGCGATCTTGACGAATTCGTTTCGTTCGGCCAGAGGTGCGTCATTGGGCTCCTGCGCTTGCTCTTGCCTCCGCATGCAGACAATGAGAAAGCTGCCGACTACCTACGACTCCAGGTCGGTCAGAACGACGCTGCAATCCATTGGGTTGCGGTTCGTCCGGACAGCTTGGTCGATGAAGCGGAGGTCACCGAATACGAAGAGCATCGCTCGCCGACTGGAAGCGCGATCTTCGACGCTGGTGTGACTAGTCGAGTCAACGTTGCTCACTTCATGGCAACTCTGATTTCGGAAGATGACGTATGGAACGTCTGGAAAGGCCAAATGCCGGTGATTTACAACTCGCCAAGTTCATCGGGTGGTGCGCCGGAGATGCCGGCGATGCGCCATCTAACAAGCCGATGCTAGCTGGACCGCCGCTTGGCGGCGGCGGTTGATCGGCCAAGCCGTTGGGTGCCACGCTACTCGGCGTACCACACGTGAACGGAGGCTAGGATTATGAGAACTCGATTGCTCGTCTCGATAGCGCTGATAGCGGTGGCTGCCTCGGCGTGTCAGATCTCGCCTGCCGAGCTGCCGTCCGAGAATGAAGCCCAAAGCGCCGTACGCGCTGTCAACGCGGACGCTGCGAATTGAGGCGAGATTCTCCAAGGCACTCCCGTGAGAAAGCGGTGGTAGGGACGGGGTCATTCCGAAACGACCGCTTGGACCAAAGCGACTGAAGCTAACGACAGGAGGCGCCACAATGCCGGAGTACATTCGAAGCGTGAGAATCCCTGTTTGTTTGTTAGTTCTGATTGTGTCTGTTCCACTAGCGGTAGCTACGCCAGGAAGTGATGACAAACCGAATATTGTCCTTGTCCTGATGGACAACTTCGGTTACGGCGAGGTTGGCGTTTATGGCGGCGGCGTCTTGCGCGGGGCCGCCACGCCCAATATCGACGGCATTGCTGCAGGAGGATTCCAGCTAACGAATTTCAATGTCGAAGCAGAGTGCACGCCGTCGCGCTCCGCGTTGATGACGGGGCGCTATGGGATTCGGACTCGACAGCGGCAAGACGGCCCGCCTCGGGGTGTTTGGTACGGGATTACCAGGTGGGAGAGTTACATTGGCTGAGATGCTGTCGGACGCTGGTTACGCGACAGGCATCTTCGGAAAATGGCATCTGGGAGACACGGAGGGCCGTTACCCCACGGACCAGGGCTTCGATGAGTGGATTGGAATCCCCAGATCGTCAGATCGAGCCTTCTGGCCGGATAGCAATAGCTTCACGCCTGACAGTCACCCGAGTGCCGTCTTCACCCACGTCATGTCGGCGACGCGAGGTCAAAAGCCCGAGGAACTGGACGTATATGACCGCGCCAAGCGCACGACGATCGATCGCGAAATCACCCGACCAGGCGATCGATTTCATCAAACGCAAGGCCGGTGCCGAGCAGCCGTTCTTTGCCTATCTCCCCTATACGCAAACCCACGAACCGGTCGACCCTCATCCTGACTACAACGGCACGACGGGAAACGGGAGCTTTGCCTGACGTTCTGGCACAGACCGATGCCTACGTAGGTGAGCTCCTCGATACGATCGACAAGCTAGGACTGAGAGAAAACACCATATTCATCTTTACATCAGACAATGGCCGCGAAGGCGTGCCGAGATCGTTCGGATTCACCGGTCCCCTGGCGAGGGAGCATGTTTTCTCCCTATGAAGGATCGTTGCGCGTTCCTTTTCTGATCCGCTGGCCTGGGAAGATCCCCACAAAACAAGTATCAAACGAAATCGT